>CAXXPK010000001.1:0-186181 GCA_963678075.2 Rhodospirillaceae bacterium
CCGTTCGGCGCTGGGACACAGAGGAGCCAACCATGCAATCCATTCTCCGTTTCGGCGCCGGCGCGATCTTGTCCGCGGCGCTGGTGGCCGCGCCGATGGTCGGCACATCCGCGAAAGACAAGGTCAAGATCGCGTTCATCGGCCCAATGTCGGCGTGCAGGTGGCGATCAAGGCCGCCTCGGATCCCAAGATCGCGGGTGCCGTCGCGCACTATTGCTCCGCCGTGGCGATGAGCACGGTGGACGTTTATCACAAGTTCGGGATGCCGATGATCGTCTGGGGCGCGGTGCTGCCCGACATCACCTATGGCAACGACTATAAGGAAATCCATCGCGTCAACGGCACGATGATCAACCAGAACGAAGTCGCCGCCGATTTCATGACCAAGCTGGGCTACAAGACCTGGGTGATCCTGCGCGACACCACCGACTACGGCAAAGGTCACAACGCCTATTTCTCGAAGTTACTGACCGAAAAGGGCGGAAAGGTGCTGGCCACCTTCGCCGCCACCACCCTGTTGCTGGACGCCATCGAGACGGTCGGCCCCAACCGCAAGAAGATCACCGATTATCTGAGCAAGGTTAAGAACAAGGACAGTATCACCGGTCCGATCAGCTTCGACGATCACGGCCAGAATACCGTCGCCGCGATCACCAAGTACGTGATCCAGGACGGCGCTTGGGTGCTGTGGGAAGACAGCGAATATGCCGCCGGTAAGCGCAAGCTGGCCGGGAAATAGGGACAGGCGCGGCGGCGCGGAGTTCCCGCGCCGCCGCACGTGATTTTTGATCGAAGGCGGACAACGGCAATGGCACTTCTGGGGCAATACCTGGTCAACGGCATCATGTTGGGCACGATTTGCGCCCTGGTCGCCGTCGGCTTTACCCTGTTCTTCGGGGTGTTGGACGTGATCAAGTTTTCGCACGGCGACGTGCTGATGGTCGGAGCCTTCGCCGGGTTCACCGCGACCTTGGCGATGTCGGCAATGGGGTTTACCCATCCCCTGGCGCAGTTGATCGCCAGCGGCGTCTTCGCGGTGGCGGCGACCGCCGCCCTGGGCGCGGCGATCGCCAAGTGGCTGATCCTGCCGTTGAAGCACGCGCCGCGTCTAAACATCCTGCTGGTCACCTTAATGCTGGGGACCACGTTGCGCGAAGTGGTGCGCCTGTTCTATCCCGAGGGATCGAACCCCAAGGCGTTTCCCGCTCTGCTGCCCTCGTCGGCTTGGCAGATCGGTGACTTTACCCTGCGCACCGACAGCGTCCTTCTGGTCGTCGCCGGGATCGCGGTGATCGTCGGACTACACCTGTTGATCAACCGTACCCGCCTGGGCTTGGCGATTCGTGCCGTTGTCCAGGACGAGGAAACCGCCCGTACCATGGGCATCAACTACACCCTGATCGTGTTGGTGACCTTCGCCTTGGGGTCCGGCATCGCGGCGGTGGCCGGGGTGATGAACGGCCTCTACTACAACGAGGTCAACTTCGGCATGGGATTGCTGTTGGGGCTGATCGGATTCTCCGCCGCGATCATCGGCGGCCTGGGCAATTTGTATGGCGCGATCCTGGGCGGCTTTTTGTTCGCCGGGTTGCAGATGGTGGGCGCCGTCGCGCTGTTCTTTGCCTACGCCCACAAGGATGTCTTCGCCTTTGCCGTGGTGATTGCCCTGATGGCCTGGAAACCCACCGGCCTGATTCCTGAACGCGCCAGCGAGCGAGTCTGACCATGAACGCATTTCTTACCCGCCTGCCGCCGCTGGCCGCCGCCGCCCTTGCCGCGGTTCTGGGCCTCGCCTATGCCGTCGCCTTCATGGAGCAGGAGTCCGATGTCGCGGTGATCTCGTTGCTGGCCTTGGGTGCCATCGCCGCCTGGGGCGCCGGGCGCGTCGGGCTCAACCGCCGCGTCGCCGTTGTCGCCGCCACCCGTCCCGGCGATGGTTGGGGCGATGGCCCTGGGCCTGTTGGCGGTGTTCGCGGAAGACCACTTTCCGCTGTTGATGCTGTCCACCGTGATGCTGTACGCCACCGTCGCCCTGGGGCTGAACGTGCAGTTCGGCTACACCGGCGTGGTCAATTTCGCGGGGGCCGCGTTCTTCGGAATCGGGGCCTATACCTCGGCCGAGTTGATCGGCCATACCGCGCTGCCGCTGGGTGGTCTGTTCGCTGCGGCGATTGGGTTGGTCCTGGTGTTTCCGGTGGTGCGCACCCGTGGCCACTATGCCGCCGTCGTCACCATCGCATTCTCGGTTCTGTTCCAGACCTTTCTGGAGGTCAACGACACCCTGGGCGGGCCGCAGGGCCTGAGCGTCGGGCCGATGCGGCTGTTCGGCTGGTCGTTCGCCGACGGTCCGGTGCTGTTCGGGGTCGAGACCTCGTTCTACCTGAACTACGCGCTGGCCGCGTTGGTCGTTCTGGCGCCGGCATTCCTGATGCTGCGGCGGCAGGAACGGTCCTGGATCGGCCTGTCGCTGGACGCGGTGCGGTTGGATGAAGCCGCCTCGGCCTGCTACGATATCGGTATCCGGCGGGCGAAGATCCTCGCCTTCGTCATCGGCAATCTGGTGATCGGCGTCGCCGGTGCGTTGTATGGCGGCATGCTGGGTTATATCGCGCCGACCAGCTTCACCTTTTCCGACAGCCTGATCCTGGCGGCGGCGATCGTCGTCATCCTGCCGGAGAAGCTGCAGGCGATTCAGGAATACCGTTTTCTGCTGTTCTCGGTGGTGGTGATGGCGATCCTGCTGTTCCGCTCCGAGGGCCTGTTGCCCCGCGCGGTGCGCCGCTATCTGCCCGCGCCCCGTGATTCCGAGGAGGTCATTCGATGATACAAACCGAATCCGCCCTGGCCGTGGACACTCGTGGCCTGCCGCTGACCCCCGAGCGTCTGCTCGACATCCAGGGTCTGGCGAAGTCCTTCGGTGGCGTGCGTGCCCTGAACGATGTGTCGTTCTCGGTCGGACGCGGCGAGATCCTGGGCCTGATCGGCCCCAACGGCTCGGGCAAGACCACCTCGTTCAACGTGTTAACCGGTCTGTATCGCCCCGATGGCGGCAAGATCGCCTTCGACGGCGCCGATATCACCGGCAACACGCCGCAGACGGTCTATCGCGCCGGGATCGCGCGCACCTTTCAACGCTCGCGGTTGTGCCTGGAGTTGTCGATCTTCGACAACATCATGGTCGGAAACCACGCCCGTCTGAATCACGGATTGGTCTTCAACCTGTTCCAGCGCAAGGCCTTTCGCCTGGAGGTGGAGTCCGCCCTGGCCGAGGCGACGGCGTTGGCCGCCTCGTTCAGCCCGAAACTGGGCGACGCGATGTTCCAGCCGGTCGGCGCGCTGCCCATGATCGAACGCCGTCGCATCGAAATCTGCCGCGCCTTGATCTCGCGCCCCAAGCTGTTGTTGCTGGACGAACTCTCCGCCGGGATGACCCACGACGAAACCCACCAGCTGATGGACGACATCCTGGCGGTGCGCGAACGCCAGGGCGGTCTGTCGATCATCATCATCGAGCACGAAATGGGCGTCATCGAACGGGTCAGCGACCACTGCGTGGTGTTGAACTATGGCGAAAAGATCGTCGAGGGCTCGTACCAGGACGTCGCTTCCGACCGTCTGGTGCAAGAAGCCTATCTGGGATCGGAGTAAGGGTGCTATGAACATGGTTGACGTCAACGCTTCGGTTCCCGCCATCGAGATTTCGGGGCTTTATACCGCCTATGACAAGGCGGACGTGCTGCAGGACGTTTCGATCGTCGCGCCGCAAGGCCAGAGCACCTGCCTTCTGGGGTCAAACGGCGCGGGCAAGACCACCCTGATCCGGTCCATCCTTGGTCTGACCCCGCCGCACGCGGGGACGATCAAGATCTTCGGCGAGGACGTCACCGGTCTGCCCACCCATCGCGTGGTCTCCAAGGGCTTGGCCTGCATCCCCGAGGGACGGCGCATGTTCCCAAAACTGACGGTGGAGTAAAACCTGCGCGTGGGTGCCTATCAGGAGCCGGACGAGGCGGAAATCCGCAGTCGCCTGGCGGAGGTCTATCGGACCTTTCCGCGTCTTGCCAAACGGCGCGGCCAGTTGGCGGGGATGATGTCGATCGGGCGCGGCTTGATGGGCAAGCCGCGCGTGCTGTTGATCGACGAACCGTCGCCGGGGCTTTCCCCCCTCTGCGTCAAGGAAAACTTCCGCATCATCGAGAGCATTCGCGCCCCGGTCAGCCGGAAATGGCGCACCAGACCGACGAATACGCCGAAGTCGCGCGCATCGCGCAGGCGGTGGAGATTTATCGCCGCATCCTCGATGGTTGGCGGGAGTGGGTCTGATGCGGCGCGAACCCTGCGATCTGACGGCGGTCGCGGCGCGCGCCGCCGACGCGGCGGGCAATCCCGGTCCCTTGGGCGGTCTGCCGCTGGGGGCCAAGGATCTGGCGGCGACCCGCGATTGGCCGACCGCCTGCGGCTCGCCGATCTACGCCGGGGTCAGCATGCCCTTCGATGCGGCGGTGCTGGCGCTGACCCGGCGGGCCGGTGGCGTGATCGCGGGCAAGACGGTGACCACCGAATTCGCCGAGGCGATGACGGCGCAACGCCAAATCATGGCGTGGGAGGCCGCCCGCGCCCTGGCCTTCGAGGCGGAGGTCCACTGGCCCCAACTGAGCGCCGGGCTGCAAGCGCAAATTGCGGAAGGCCGTGTCCTGGATTGGCCGACGGTGGCGGCGGCGCATCGGTGGCGCGACGCGACAATCGCGGCGTTTCCAGAGATCTTGAGAACCCACGGCGTGGCCGCCCTGGTCACGCCATCGGCGGCGGGGGTCGCACCGTCGTTCGCGGACGGTACCGGCAGCCCCGACTTCAACCGCCTGTGGACCCTGCTGCGCGCGCCGTGCGTGCAGGTGCCGGGGTTGATCTGCGCCGAAACCAGTTTGCCGCTGGGGGTGCAGGTGGTGGCGCCCCAGGGTGCCGATGCTCTGGCCTTGGCCGTCGCCTCGCGCCTGGAAGCCGCGATGGAATGAAGGGTGGAGCTATGGGCTCTGCCCACCCCCGCCGGGGCCATCAGGCCCCGGCGGGGGAGTCACACCTCGGCTAGGCGTTTTCGGAATATGTCCAGCAGGGGCTTGTCGATCTGCATGGCGTGGAGATTGCCGCCGGTGAGCTCCACGCCGTCCGGGAAGACGAACCGGTACTTTTTGTCGCCTTCGTCGCCGCCAAAGAAATCAAAAAGCCGTCCGGCTCTCTCTTTGCTATGGAAGACAACGAATTTTCCCTTGTAGTCCCTGAACTGAACGGCACCGATTTGATCGAAGCTGTCCTCGTCCTCGACAAGGAAGGCAAGCCGCTGCTTCGCGTAATGGAAGGCCTCCATCTCGGTCTCCGTGGTCACGATGCCCGCTGTCCACGGCTGCGGTTTCCGTGTTCGTTTCGGAGGGAAGGGTAGTCAGCGCCGCGGTTTTTTCTGTTTCCTTGGTCGAGATATCAAGGCGCTGCAAAATGCGGAGGTTGATGAATTCGCGAAAGGCGACCTTTGCGAGCTCCTGATACTCCGCCAGTCCCTTGGCGCGGATGTGGCTCAATCCGGCATTTTGCAGCAGCATCCGGGTGAAGGGTTCGTTCGGGTCGTTCGCCAGGGCGTCAAGTTGATGGATAATGCTTTGGAATATAATCTTCTTCTTGGCCTCCGCGCCGATGTTGTCCGGGTCGACCGTGGCCTTTTTTAGCCGTGCGAGGCCGTCGATCGCTGACTCCTCGATTTTTCCTTTTGCCGCATCTGTCAGGTCAACCATCAGAAATGCGTCTTGGTCCATCATGTTGGGTTCATTGGAATCCGCATGGAATTCATAGGTCAGGCCGTCCGTGAGGATGCCCATTTTTATGGTCTTTACGGCGTTGAAATACGATCGTAGCTGCCCTCGGTCGTCTTTCTTTGCCGCGCCGACGCATTTGCATTCAACGGCGATGACGGGTTCGTCTTCCTTTAAAATCGCGTAATCGACGCGGGTCTTATATTTTTCAGAGAAATCTGCCCCATGCTCCGGGCTGACCTCAAACGGGTTTTTGCAGTCATATCCAAGAAATTCGAGAAAAGGCAGAACCAGGAATAATTTGGTTCCTTCCTCGCTGGAGCACTTCGGCGCAATGGCTGTCATGCGTTTGGCGAAGGCGATTAATTCTTGGCGAAAGTCCGTTGTCATGCCCCGTTTCCCCCACAAGTTTTAAAAATTGGCGAAAACCCTGCCTCTGCACCTCATTTTGAAAAAACATACCAGTGAGGGAATTCTGGGTTTAGCCAACGGGCAAGTCAACCTTTGGTTTTACTATGCTCCATCCCGTGCTTCTCAGGTGCGGACAGTGTCAACCGGCGGCACGGTGGTTTTTTTTGACGGAACCCTTGTCCTTAAATCCGGAAGGGTTAAATTTAGGGCCGATCCGACGTGCCGATCGGAGTCGCCACTCGCCACCGGAGTCCTGGTGTTTCGCACGTCCTGTCATCGCGCATTCCAACCCGAACCGAGAAAAGTCGGAGGAGATTCCATGTCGCTGTGTGGTCAGGACACCCTGAAAACCCGCAATTCCCTTACCGTCGAAGGCAAGACCTATGACTATTTCAGCATTCCCGCCGCCGAATCGGCGGGGTTGGCCGGGCTTTCCCGCCTGCCGTATTCGCTGAAGGTCTTGCTGGAGAACCTGCTGCGTTTCGAGGACGGCAAGACCGTCACCGTCGCCGATATCCAGGCGATCGCCGGATGGCTGGTCGCCCGTGCCTCGGACCAGGAAATCGCCTTTCGCCCGGCTCGCGTCCTGATGCAGGACTTCACCGGCGTTCCCGCCGTCGTCGATCTGGCGGCGATGCGCGATGCCATGGTCAAGCCGGGCAAGGATCCGAAGGCGATCAATCCGCTGTCTCCGGTCGATCTGGTGATCGACTACATCGGTGGTGGTCGATGCCTTCGGCAATGCCGGGGCGATGGCCCGCAACATGGCGCTGGAGTTCGAACGGAACGGCGAACGCTATGCCTTCCTGCGTTGGGGACAGACCGCCTTCGACAACTTCCGCGTGGTGCCGCCCGGCACCGGCATCTGCCACCAGGTCAACGTCGAGTATCTGGCGCAGACGGTTTGGACCGCCCCCGCCGAGGAAGAGGGCCGCACCCTGGCCTATCCCGATACCCTGGTCGGCACCGACAGTCATACCACCATGGTCAACGGCCAGGCGGTACTGGGCTGGGGGGTCGGCGGCATCGAGGCCGAGGCGGCGATGCTGGGACAGCCGATTTCGATGCTGATCCCCGAGGTCGTGGGCTTCCGTCTGACCGGTAAGCCGAAGGAAGGCACCACCGCCACCGATCTGGTGCTGACCGTCACCGAAATGTTGCGCAAGAAGGGCGTGGTCGGCAAGCTCGTCGAATTCTATGGCCCCGGCCTCGACGACCTGCCGCTGACCGACCGCGCCACCATCGCCAACATGGCTCCGGAACATGGCGCCACTTGCGGCTTCTTTCCGATCGACAAGGAAACCCTGCGGTTTCTGGAGTTCACCGGCCGCGACGCGCACCGCATCAAGCTGGTCGAGGCCTATGCCAAGGCGCAAGGCCTGTGGCGCGATGCCCACACCCCGGACCCGGTGTTCACCGATACCCTGAAACTGGACATCGGCGCCGTCGTGCCGTCGCTGGCCGGGCCGAAGCGGCCGCAGGATCGGATCGCGTTGACCCAGGCGGCCTCCGCCTTCCGCAACGCCTATCCCGCCGCCGACATGGCGACGCGCTTTCCGGTCAAGGGGCGGGACTTCACGATCGGTCATGGCGGCGTGATGATCGCGGCGATCACCAGTTGCACCAATACCTCCAACCCGTCGGGGCTGATGGCCGTCGGGCTGCTGGCCAAGGCCGCCGTGGAAAAGGGTCTTTCCGTCAAGCCCTGGGTCAAGACCTCTCTGGCGCCGGGCAGCCAGGGGGTCACCGACTATCTGACCGCCGCCGGGCTGGTGCCGTCGTTGGAGGCGCTGGGCTTTGACGTGGTGGGCTATGGCTGCACCACCTGCGTCGGCAATTCCGGGCCGTTGGCCGACGAATTGGTCGAGGAGATCGACGCCAAGGACCTGACCGTCTGCGCCGTGCTTTCCGGAAACCGCAACTTCGAAGGCCGGGTTTCGCCCAACACCAAGGCCAACTATCTGGCCTCGCCGCCCCTGGTGGTCGCCTGCGCCATCGCGGGCAGCATCGGCATCGACTTGACCACCCAGCCCCTGGGTACCGGTAAGGACGGCAAACCGGTGTTTCTGAAGGACATCTGGCCGACGCCCCAGGAGATCCAGGCGGTGATTTCAAAATTACTGACTCCCGCGATGTACCGCACCCGCTATGCCGACGTCTTCAAGGGGCCGAAGGCTTGGCGGGAGGTCAAGGTCGCCGAGGGCCTGACCTATGCCCGGGACGATGCCTCGACCTACGTCAAGAATCCGCCCCACTTCGACGGACTGACGATGACCCCACCCGGCTTGGCCGATATCATCGGCGCGCGGCGCGGCAATCACGAAGTGATGATGCGCGGCACCTTCGCCAATATCCGCATCAAGAACGAAATAGCCCCGGGGACCGAAGGCGGCGTCACCCGCCTGATGCCCGCTGGCAAGCCGATGTCGGTCTATGACGCGGCGATGGCCTATCAGGGCAAGGGCGTTCCCCTGGTCGAAGGAATACGGCACCGGTTCATCCCGCGATTGGGCGGCAAAGGGAACCAAGTTGTTGGGGGTGCGCGCGGTGATCGTCGAAAGCTTCGAACGCATCCACCGCTCCAACCTGGTCGGCATGGGCATTCTGCCGTTGCAGTTCAAACCCGGCACTTCCCGCAAGACCCTGCGCCTCGACGGTTCCGAGACCTTTACCGTTTGCGGTCTCGACCGGGTGCGGCCGCGTCAGGACATCACGGTGGAGATCGTGCGCGCCGATGGCGGCAGGGATCAGGTCGTCGTGACCTGCCGCATCGACACGCTGGACGAGCTGTCCTATATCAACCATGGCGGTATTCTTCCCTACGTTTTGCGCAACCTCGCCTCGGCCTAAGGGCGGGCATGGCGCGGAAGAGACAACGGCGGCGGGGTGACCCGCCGCCGTTGTCCGTTACATTTTCCCTTTTGTTTTGTTGGTGTTGTATGAAATTTTCAAAGCCATGATGGACATCACAGCGATCGCACCCTAGATGATACAGGGTAACGCAAGACGTACCGCCCACTACAACGTAAAGACGAGGCCGTGATCATGGCAGATCCGCTGGAGCAGCCTTTCATTCCGTCGTCCTTTGTCGGCGCGCGGGAACCGGATTTGACCGACCTTTATCGCGATCCGGTACTGCATGCGATGCTGCGCCGCGACGGCATTGATCTGGATGCCTTGAAAACGGTGGTCGCCAACGCGCGAAAACGCATGGCGGCGTTATCGCTCGCGGGTTGGGCGGGCTTGGCCGCGCCCGGTGGCTTGTTCTATACTATCGCCGCGATCGTTGAAGATGCCCATTGCCGCGCCCTCTCGGGGCGGTGCCCGTTGTAGCTCAAAACCGAGATCCGCCCCATGAAAACCCTCGATTCCCTCAAGGTTCAGCTTTTCGTCGATACCGCCAATTACGACAGCATCCTCAAGTTCTCCAAGAGTCCGTTGATCAAGGGTTTCACCACTAATCCCAGCCTGATGCGCAAGGCGGGGGCCGCCGATTACGAGGAGTATGCCCGCAAGATTCTGGCGACGGTGCCGAATCACGAAGTCGCGGTCGAGGTGATTTCCGACGATCTCGACGAGATGGAGGTGCAGGCCAGGGCGATCGCCACCTGGGGCAAGAACGTCAACGTCAAGATTCCGGTGACCAACACCAAGGGCGAATTCACCGGCCCGATCGTCCGGCGTCTGTCGGCGGGCGGGATCGTCGTCAACGTCACCGTCGCCTTCACCCTGGAACAGGTGCGGACGATCGTTCCCTGCCTGTCCGACGAAACGCCGTCGATCGTTTCGGTGTTCGCCGGTCGGGTCGCCGACACCGGCGTCGATCCGCTGCCGCTGATGACCGAATCCGTGCGTCTGCTGGCCGCCAAGCCGCAGGCGCGATTGATTTGGGCCAGCCCGCGCGAATTGCTGAACATCATCCAGGCAGACGACATCGGCTGCCACATCATCACGGTGTCGCCGGACGTTCTGGACAAGCTGGCGCTGGTCGGCAAGGATCTGACCGCCTATTCGCTGGAGGGGGTTCAGGCCTTTTTCCGCGATATCCGGGCCGCCGGTTTCCAGATTCGCCTTTAGATATTCTTCGCCGATGCGCCGGGGACCCAACCCTGGCAGAAATCCAGAAAGTGGCGCAAAAGCGGGCTTTGGTACTTACCCGGAGCCATCACCAGGTCCAGGCTGCGCGGGTGCGTCACATCCAAGGCGGTGAGGGAAACCCGCCCGGTCGCCAGGGCGTCCGCGACCGCGAATTCGGATAGGAACCCAAGCCCAAGCCCGGCGGCCACGGCATTGACGATCGCTTCGTTGCCGCCGAATTCCAGGCCCAGCCGCCAGGACGACAGAAGCGGCTCCAAACGCAGGGAAAATTGTTCCCGCGTGCCGGATGTCGGTTCGCGCAGGATCCAGGTTTGCCCGGCCAGAGCGGGAACCGAGCGGAGGGTTCCGTCCGCCAACGGATGTCCCGGCGCGGCAATCACCACCAGGCGGTCGTGCCACAACGGCGTCACCTCGAGCGAGGCGCCATGGGTGCTGCCCTCGACAAAGGAGGCGTCGAGGTCGAAGCCCTCGATCATTCGGCAAAGCCGGGCGGTGTTGGCGATCATCACCTCCGGCCGCAGCATTTCAACGCGCGCCATGAAGGCGCTCAGCAGCGGCGGCAACAGGTGGTTGCCGATGGTCACGCTGGCTCCGATGCGCAGGCGTCCCCCCAGGGTGTTGCCCTTGAACAGTCGCTCCACCGTCGCCAACCGTTGCAGCATGTCGTCGGCCAGGGGGCGCAGTTGCGCGCCGCAATCGTTCAGGATCAGGCGGTTGTTGTTGCGATCGAACAGTGGACAGCCCAGTTGGCTCTTCAGCTCGCGCAGGGTGACGGAAACCGCCGCCTTGGTGACGAACAGCGTGGCGGCGGCGCGCGTCAGCGAACCGTTGCCGCGCCACCGCATCGAAAACCCGCAGCTGCTTGAATGTGATCGCCGAAATGTTCATTTATTCTGAACATAGCGTTGATGATGTTTGGTTTCTAATTTCCAACCGCAGCGCATTAGGGTTCCCCGATCAACCACCCGTTGCAGAAGAGCCCCATCATGTTGTCGAAAACGAACCTGAATGCTTTTCCCACCGCCGCCGGCGGACGGGCGCTTGGTATCGCCAGTCTTGCCGTGTCGTGGGAAGTCCAGGCCCCGATGGGCGGCGCCATCCAGACCGGCGGCGCGCTTTTGGCCGCCGTGATTGCCGTCATGCTGGTCCTGAAGTTCATGGCGAATCCGCGCACCCTGTTCGTGGAACTGGCGCACCCGGTGGTCGGGTCGGTGATTCCCACCCTGGCGATGGCGACGATGGTGATTTCGGCCAGTCTGGGCAAGGCGTTGCCGCTCGCCGCCTCCGGTTTGTGGCTGGCCGCGGTGGCAGCCCATGTCGGCTTTCTGGTGGCGTTCGCGGTGCATCGCGGTCGCGATCCGCACCTGACCCACATGGTCCCCAGTTGGTTCGTGCCGCCGATCGGCCCGGTGGTCGCGGTGCTGACCGTGCCGTCCCCGGCCTTTCACGGCATTGCCTGGGGGCTTTTGTGGTTCGGCATCCTGTCGTACGCGGGGATGTTGCCCCTGATGCTGCATCGCCTGATCTTCCGCGATATGGTTCCCATCGCCGCGAAGCCGACCATCGCGATTTTGGCGGCGGCGCCGAATTTGTGCCTAGCTGGATACTTGACCTTTCAAGCCGCGCCCGATCCGACCCTGGTGTTGATACTGCTGGGCCTGGGGACGGTGATGGCGGTGGTGGTCTATCTGGCGTTCTGGGAGCTGCTGCGCCTGCCGTTTTCCCCGGCCTATGCCGCGTTCACCTTTCCCGTGGTGATCGCCGCCACCGCCACCTTCAAGGCGGCGACGTTCCTGGAGACCTCGGGGGTTTCCGTCGATACGGTGACGGCGCTGCGGCAGTGGGGCGGCATCGAGTTTATGATCGCCACCGCCGTGGTCTTCTATGTCGCGTTGCGGTATGCGGGGTATTACGGGCCTTGGCGCCGTCGCGTCGAGGCCCAGGCCCAGGACTCATTAAGGTTCAATCCAGAAGAGGAGGAGTACCGCGATGATGACGGCGGCAAAGAAGATATCCGTACATCGGTCATATCGGGTGTGGATATGCCGCCAATCCTTGAGGCGAGCGAAGAGGTTCTCGATCCTATGACGCTGGCGATAGAGGGTTTTGTCGTAAGCGTACTGGGTTTTGCGATGACGCATTGGCGGGATGCATGTAGCGATCCCTCGCTGTGTCAAAGCCTCTCGAAGGGGATCACCGTCATAGCCCTTGTCGGCGATCAGGACGTTGGCCTTGGGAAATAGGTCGAGCAACAGCATCGCGCCTTTGTAATCGCTCATTTGCCCCTCGCTGAGCAGCAGGATGAGGGGCCTTCCTTGTCCGTCGCAAACCGCATGAAGCTTGGAGTTCAGCCCGCCTTTTGTGCGTCCGATACATCGGGGAAGAGCCCCTTTTTATGGAGGCTCGCGGCGGTCCGATGAGCTTTCAGGTGGGTTGCATCGATCATCAACCGGTCTGGAGGGCCAGCCTCTCCCGTCAAGGTCGCGAAGATCCGGCTGAACACCCCAAGTCGGCTCCAGCGAACGAAACGATTATAGAGGGTTTTGTGGGGGCCATAGACGGGTGGTGCATCTCGCCACCGTAAGCCGTTGCGGATCACATGAACGATGCCGCTGATCATTCGCCGATCATCAACCCGCGGCACGCCATGCGATAGCGGGAAATGCGGCTCGATCTTCGCCAGCTGCCTCTCTGACAACCAAAACAGATCACTCATGGATGGGGTCCTCCCTCCCATGAGTGAATCAGCCGCCGATCTGCCTGACAATAATTTAATGGGTCCTGAACCTAGACCTCGATCACCTGGACGGTGTTGCCTTCCTGTCCGAAAAGGGCGGCGCAGACCTTGCCGCCCCGTCCGGCGCCGCCGTCCAGGGTTACCGCGAAGCGACCGAAGCGCACCCCCGGCGCGCCGTGGGTGGCGCCGCGTATGGCGAGGCGGTAACCCGTCGCTTCCGGCTTCAGAGTGTCGAAATCGGCGCCGCCCCACCAGAAGGAATCCAGTTGCTTGTCCAGGCTGGTGCCGCGGTTGAATCCGGCGTTGACCACCAGCATCGAGCCGTCGCCCACCACCGCCGCGTGGAGCAGGCGGGCCATAAAGGGGCGGTGTCCGTCGTGGCCGTCGATGACGTCGGCGGAGTGCTCGGTCCAACGGGACAGGGCGGTGCGGCCATCGCGGGCGGAGTCGATCGCCGTTTCCGCGTTGAGGCCATAGGAATCAAGACTGGCCCGCAGGCCGCGGGACAGCATCCATTCCAGCACGTTGGTCGGGCCCGGCGCGAAATGCAGTTGCAACAGCTTGCGCCACATTTCTTCCTGCGCGCCACGCAGAATCACGATGTCGTCGGGAAGGGCATCGAACCGCGCCATCACGGCGCGCCGGAACAGCAGCAACTCGTCCAAGGCGCCGACCACGTTGGGGCCGTATCCCATCAGGTCGCCGGTATAGACCAGCCGGTCGCCGGGGCGGAACTGACGCGAGATCTGGTCATGTACCTGACGCAGGCGATCCGCTTCGCCATGAACCGCGCCGACCACCCAGGTTCGTCCGGGTCCGGCAAATGTACGCCATACCTCCGCCTGCCCCATCCGTTCCTCTCCATGCCTCTCTCCCTTGATTCTACACCGCAAAAACCCCCGCGACAACGCATGTCGCGGGGGTTTTTGGTAAACCGTGGAAAAGAGACGAATCACGCCGCTTCGAGAAGGGTCTCCAGGCGGCGGGTCGCTTCCTCGTGGTCGATCTTTTCGACCGCCGCGACTTCGTGCGCCAAGCGTTCCAAGGCCTGCTCGTAGATCTGGCGCTCGCTGTAGGACTGTTCGGCGTTACGGGCGTTGCGATGCAGGTCGCGCACCACCTCGGCGATCGATACCGGGTCGCCGGAGTTGATCTTCGCCTCGTATTCCTGGGCGCGGCGGGACCACATGGCGCGGCGCACCGTGGCGCGACCACGAAGAGTGGTCAGCGCGGTTTGCATGATCTTGCGGCTGGACAGCTTGCGCAGGCCGGATTGCTGTGCCTTGGTCACCGGAACCTTCAGCGTCATGCGATCCTGTTCGAACGCGATGACGATCAGTTCCAGATCCATGCCGCCGATTTTTTGGATTTCCACCGCCAGAACACTGCCAACCCCGTGGGTCGGATACACCACGTGATCACCGACCTTGAACTGCTCCTTGATCATTTGTCGCTCTCTCTTTCCGCCTGTCGGGGCGGGCGGTCTTTTGACAAATCGTCCGCGCCCGTGATACCCAAACGACGACGGCGCTATGCCCGGCACCGCATCGTCTTCCGACGCGAACGACCCTGCACACGATCAGAAGCGATCCAACCGTGACGCCCGGTTGCAACGGGCCATGTCGTTTTTGTCAGTATCAAAAAATTCGCGCCGGGACTTCGCGCGTCAACCGCAGAGGAAGTCATCGCGACGCAGCCGGAACTGTATATCACAATAGGCGCGCGAAAACCACCGGAAAACCCGGGTTTCACGCGCTGTTGCGGGAGTGCGACAGTTTTAGGACGTTACGCCCGGGAATGAGGGCGACGAGGAAGGATCAGCGGGGGGCGGGGTTCGGACTGAGCAGCGGAGCCTTGTCGGGCTTGCCCTTCCAGTCTTCGGCATCGGCGGGTGGGGTTCCCTTGGCGGTGATGTTCGGCCACTTGTCCGCGCACTCGCGGTTGATGTCCAGCCACTTCGCGGCGGCTTCCTCGCTGTCGGGGAAGATCGCCTCGGCGGGGCATTCCGGTTCGCAGACGCCGCAGTCGATGCATTCGGCGGGATTGATCACTAGGAAATTTTCGCCCTCGTAGAAGCAATCCACCTTGATCGATCGCCTTGGTCTCCCGCTATCCACCTGATCTCACTAAAGAATATCGGGCATCCGAGGGGCTGGAAAGTCCCTCGGGCGGCGACCGGTCGGTGATCGGCGGAATTCAGCCGAATCGGCGGCGGCGACTCGGCGAACAAGGGGCAAGCCTCCGCCGCCGGACCGCGCGAACCACAGCCAACCGTCGAGGCGCGGCGTCGTCCATTACGCGTCCGGGGTGGTCTTGCCCCAGTTCTTGAGCGCCGCGAACGGCGAATCGGGGTCGATTTCTGTCCGGCGGACCGGCTTGGCGGCGACGCGGGTTTCGGGACGCGGCCCACGATCGGGACGGGAGCCTCGATCCGGCCGTCCTTCGGGACGTGGTCCACGGTCGGGGCGGGGGCCACGATCATGGCGTGGGGCATCCCCGCCCTCGGCGCGTTTCGGGCGATCCGTCCGCTCGGAGCGCGGCGTAGCGCCTTCGGCGCCCGGTTGCGCCTCGGTCTGCGGCGGACGCTTGTGGCCCGAGAAGTGGCGCTTCGGGTTCTTCTTCGGCTGCACCGCCATGCCTTCGCGGGCGTCGGTGACGCGATAGCCCAGGGTGCGCAGGATTTCCATGGTATCGTCCGCGCCCACCCCCAGCAGCGACATCAGGGCCGGCGGCAGAATTTTCGCTCTCTGCGGCGCGGCGGGCTTTTCCGGCTCTTCGGGGTCGGCCTTCGGCGCGGTCGCGGCTTCCGGTGCGGCGGTCGCGGTTTCCGCCTCGACCGGAGTTTCGGGTGTTGCTTCCGCCTCGACCGGGGTTTCCGACGCGGCTTCGGCGGGGCCCTCCGGCACGGCGGCGGCATCCGCTTTCGGCGGCGCCGTTTCGACGCGGGTGGTCAGCGCCTCGTCGCGCAGGAAGCGCCGGACCTCGGCGGCAAAGCGCTCCAGCATATCGACGCGGGCGGCGCGGCGGTTGAACACGCGATAGCCCTGCAACTCCACCCACTCGGCGGCGACGCCCTCGGCCAGCGGGAACGACACCTGACCCGGGGTCAGCGGCGAGTTCTGGGCGACGAAGTCGGCGACATTTTCGACCTTGCGGTCGATCGCGGTCAGGATCAGCAGCAGGCGCTGCGCGGCGGGTTTCAGCATGTCGGGCAGGTAGACGGTTTCGACGCCGAAGCGCACCCCCAGCTTGCCCATCGCCTTGCGATCGTCGTTGGTGATGTGCGCCAGGTCCTGCGCCATCGCGGCGCGCCGCACCGTGCCGCCGGCGTCGATCAGGCGGAAGGCCAGACCGCGCGGCAAACCGGACAGGTCGGCGTCAACCAGCGACATCAGGGGGCGCAACACGCTGCGCATTTGGGTTTCCAGCCAACCCTGGGCGCGGGTCCGCACCAGTTCGGCAAGCGCGTCGTCCAGAAGATCGTTGTCCAGGGGCTCGACCCTTGGCTTCAGGCGTTCCGCCCCCGCCAGGACCCGCGCCACCACGGCGCCATGCCAGGTGATTTTCCCCGCCGTGGTGAGCGAGAAGGTGGTGTTGGGCGCCACCGACAAGGCCTGTGCGCGGGTTGCGACTTCGCCCTTCAATGCCTGCGAGGCGGCGATCGCGACGACCTTCTCGGCCTGATCCGAGGCTCCATCCAAATCGGCGATGAAACCCAGCCCTTCGAGACAACCCACGCGGTGGCCTTCGATGTGAACGTCCCCGTTCGGCATGACGGTTGCTTCCAACGTACTTTGCCCCTTCAAACGGCTTAACAGGATGGCGGTGCGGCGATCCACGAATTTTTGTGTCAGACGGTCATGTAGCGCATCCGATAGGCGGTCTTCAATCCGTCTTGTGCGTTCTCGCCAATGATTCGTGTCTAAAACCCATCCAGCGTGGTTGGCGACGGTGGTCCAGACCCGGATTTGCGCGATTCTTTGCGACAGGTGCACGATGTCGCCGTCGGTCCGATCGATGCGCCCCAGGTGACAGTCCAGGAAACTATCGGGCATCACGCCAGCGTCGTCGGTCAAATAGAGAAACAGCCTTTGCAGCAGGCGGGAGTGTGGTTCCGGCAAGATTTTTTGAAAATCCGGGATTTGACAGATGTCCCACAGTAGGCGGACGCGGTCGGGATGATGGGCGCGCGCCATGACCGACGGGCTTCGCGTCAGGGTTTCCAGCGCGACGATGTCGTCGGCCTGCCGCGCCCGCAGATAATCCGCTCCCGGCGGCGGCAGCAACAGACTTTTCAAAAGGGACTCGGGCGACTGGAAACGCAGGTTCCGATTGCGCCAGAACAGGGCCTTGATCGCGCGGAAGTCGTGGGACTCGACGCGTTCCACGGTTTCCGCGTCGAAGCTCTGGGCGTCCGCCGTGGTGCCGAAGCTGCCGTCGTTCATGTGTCGCCCGGCGCGGCCCGCGATCTGGCCGATTTCCGCCGCCGACAGGTGGCGGGGTCCGGCACCGTCGTACTTCACGGTTTGGGCGAAGGCGACATGGTCGATGTCCATGTTCAGGCCCATGCCGATGGCGTCGGTAGCGACCAGGAAATTGAACTCTCCCGATTGGTACATCTCGACCTGGGCGTTGCGGGTGCGCGGCTAAAGCGCCCCCAGTACCACCGCCGCCCCGCCCCGGTGGCGCCGCACCATGTCGGCGATGGCGTAAACGTCGGCGGCGGAAAACGCGACGACCGCCGAACGTCGCGGCAGGCGGGCCAGCTTTTTCGGGCCGATGAAGGACAGACGCGACATTCGCGGGCGGGTCTGCACCTCGACTCCCGGAATCAGGCGGGAGATTACGCCGCGCATGGTGTCCGACCCCAGGAACAGGGTTTCCGAGCGGCCGCGCGCATGCAGCAGGCGGTCGGTGAAGACGTGGCCGCGTTCCGCGTCGGCGCACATCTGGATCTCATCGATTGCCAGGAAATCCACCACCCGGTCCAGGGGCATCGCCTCGACCGTGCAGATGAAGTAGCGCGGGTTGGGCGGGATGATCTTTTCCTCGCCGGTGACCAGGGCGACCAGGGCGGCGCCCCGGATCCGCGCCACGCGGTCATAATTTTCCCGCGCCAGCAGGCGCAGGGGGAAGCCGATCATGCCGGAGGCATGTGCCACCAGCCGTTCGATGGCGTGGTGGGTCTTGCCGGTGTTGGTGGGGCCGAGGATCGCGGCAATCCGCAGCCGGTGGGAATCGAAGCCAGCCATGAGGGGCGAGACTGCGGGCTTGATCCGCCCTTGTCCAGAGCATATTCCGCCGAGAGGCAATCGCGCCGCCGTCGGCGGGGCATTGACAGGCCGTGTTTCACGTCCTTACATGCCTTGACGAGATTTTTCACGACATACCGGAGTTCAATCACGCCATGACGGTGGAAACCCTGCATTTTCAGGCCGAAGTCGCCAAGCTTTTGGATATCGTGGTGCATGCCCTGTATTCGCAGAAGGACGTCTTCTTGCGGGAGTTAATCTCCAACGCCTCGGACGCCTGCGACCGGCTGCGCTATGCCGCGATCACCGAACCCTCGCTGACCGAAGGCGACGGTGCCTTTTCGGTGCGTCTGATTCCCGACGAGACCGCTAAGCTTCTGACCATCGCCGACAACGGTATCGGCATGAACCGCGACGAATTGATCGAAAACCTCGGTACCATCGCGCATTCCGGCTCCGCCCGCCTCGTCGAGGCGCTGGCGGCGCAGAACGGCAAGCTGGATGCCGAAAAAAGCCCGTCCTTGATCGGGCAGTTCGGGGTCGGCTTCTATGCCGCGTTCATGGTCGCCCAGCAGGTCGATGTGATAACCCGCAAGGCGGGGGAGGCGCAGGGCTGGAAGTGGTCCTCCGCCGGGGCCGGCGACTTCACGGTGGAGCCGTTCGACGGCGCGGCGCGCGGCACCCGTATCGTGCTGCATCTGAAGGACGACGCGCAGGATTATTTGAAGGCGGGAACCCTGGCCCGCGTGGTCAAGACCTATTCCGACCACATCGACTTGCCGGTGATCCTGGACCAGGGGGGCGAGACCGAAACCCTGAACGCCGCCGCCTTGTGGACCCGCCCGAAGGCGGAGGTCACGACCGAGCAGTACGCCGAGTTCTATCACCACGGCGGCCATGCCTTCGACGATCCCTGGCTGACCGTGCACATGCATGCCGAAGGCGCCATCGAATACACCGGGCTGGTCTTCGTGCCGTCCGAACGACCGCTCGACCTGTTCGACCCGGACCGCAAGCAGCGCCTGAAGCTTTACGTCAAGCGTGTATTCATCACCGACGACTGCGAGGGACTGGTCCCCAGCTACCTGCGTTTTCTGAAGGGGGTGGTGGATACCCCGGACCTGCCCTTGAACGTCAGTCGCGAAATGCTGCAGGACAACCCGCTGCTGCGTAAGATCGGGCGCGGCCTGGTTTCCCGCGTGCTTTCCGAAATCGGCAAGGCGGCCGAGGACAAGGACCGCTACGCCGCGTTCTGGGAGGCGTTCGGCGCGGTCCTGAAGGAAGGCGTTTACGAGGACTTCGAGCGGCGGGCCAGCATTCTCGACCTTTGCCGCTTCCGGTCCTCGCTGAAAGAGGGGTGGATCAGCCTGGCCGAGTACGTGGCGGCGATGCCGGAAGGCCAGGACGCGATCTATTACCTGACCGGCGACGACGTGGCGGCTCTGAAGGCCAATCCGCAGATCGAGGGCTTCACCGCGAAGGGCATCGACGTCCTCTTGCTCACCGATACCATCGATGAGTTCTGGACATCCATGGCGCCGCCCTACCAGGAGCATCGCTTCGCCTCGGTCGCGGTGTCGGGCGGCGATCTGGCCAAGATCAAGGGCAAGGAAGTGGCCGAGACCAAGGATGAACCGAAGGACGAGGCTCCCTCCGCCGAAATCGCCCAGCTGGTCGCCGCGATGAAGGCGGTCTATGGCGAGCAGGTGGCCGATGTTCGGGTCTCCTACCGGTTGACCGCCAGCCCGGTCTGTCTGGTGGCGGGCGACGCCGGGGTTTCCCTGCATCTGGAACGTCTGTTGAAAGCGCACAACCGTACCGGCGCGCACGCGGCAAGGGTGCTGGAGATCAATCCCAAGCACCCGGTGATCCTGTCCCTGGCCGGACAGACGACGGACGCGTCCGGGATGTTCGCGGATTGGGGGTGGCTGCTGTTGGATCAGGCGCGCATCGTCGAGGGCGAACCGGTCGGCGATGCCGCCGCGTTCTCGCGGCGCTTGACCGCTTTCATGGAAAAGAGCCTGTTCTGAGGGTCTCCTGCCTCGGCGGTTTCTGAAATTGGCGGCTGCGCGAACCGCCGGTTCGCGATTCGACACATGTCTAGCAGGGTATTGAAAAATCGGTGGCATGGCTGGTATCGGCATAATTCAATCTCGGTAGTGGCTTGTTGCTGAGGGAATGATGCACGGGACAGACAAGCGATCTGGAGACTTGTTCTCCTACGTTGACCTGGAGACGCGGGTGCGCATGGACCACCCGCTGCGGACGATCCGGGAGATGACCAATACGGCACTAGCGGCGTTGTCGGGCGACTTTGCAGCGCTCTACTCAGGAATGGGTCGGCCGTCGGTTCCACCGGAGAAGCTGCTGCGGGCCATGCTGTTGCAGGTGTTCTACTCGATCCGTTCGGAACGCCAATTGATGGAGCGCCTGGACTTTGATCTGCTGTTCCGTTGGTTCGTCGGTCTCGGGGTAGATGACCCGGCCTGGGACCATTCCACATTCTCCAAGAACCGCGACCGGCTGCTGGAAGGGGACATCGCCGCAAAATTCCTGGCGGCAGTGTTGGTCCAACCCCGGATCAAACGGCTACTGTCGAGCGAGCATTTCAGCGTCGACGGCACGCTGATCGAAGCGTGGGCCTCAATGAAGAGCTTCAGACCGAAGGCCGCTGAGGGCGATGGCGGTGAAGGCGGTGGTCGCAACCCCTCGGTCGATTTTCGCGGCGAAAAACGATCCAACGATACTCACGAGAGCACCACCGATCCCGATGCCATGCTCTACCGCAAGGAGGCAGGCATGGAGGCTAAGCTGTGCTTTATCGGTCATGGGCTGATGGAAAACCGTTCGGGCTTGATCGTGGACACCCGGCTAACTCGCGCATCGGGTCACGCTGAACGGTTGGCGGCACTGGACATGATCGAGCCCCTGGGCGACCGACCGCGCGCAATTACGTTGGGTGCCGACTGCGGCTACGATGCCGCCGATTTTATCGAGGAACCGCGGACGCTCAACGTGCGTCCTCACGTGGCGCAGAACACCAGGTTCAGGACTCATTAAATTCTTGCCAGGCAGATCGGCGGCTGATTCACTCATGGGAGGGAGGACCCCATCCATGAGTGATCTGTTTTGGTTGTCAGAGAGGCAGTTGGCGAAGATCGAGCCGCATTTCCCGCTATCGCATGGCGTGCTGCGGGTTGATGATCGGCGAGTGATCAGCGGCATCGTTCATGTGATCCGCAACGGCTTACGGTGGCGAGATGCACCACCTGTCTATGGCCCCCACAAAACCCTCTATAATCGTTTCGTTCGCTGGAGCCGACTTGGGGTGTTCAGCCGGATCTTCGCGGCCTTGACGGGAGAGGCTGGCCCTCCAGACCGGTTGATGATCGATGCAACCCACCTGAAAGCTCATCGGACCGCCGCGAGCCTCCATAAAAAGGGGCTCTTCCCCGATGTATCGGACGCACAAAAGGCGGGCTGAACTCCAAGCTTCATGCGGTTTGCGACGGACAAGGAAGGCCCCTCATCCTGCTGCTCAGCGAGGGGCAAATGAGCGATCACAAAGGCGCGATGCTGTTGCTCGACCTATTTCCCAAGGCCAACGTCCTGATCGCCGACAAGGGCTATGACGGTGATCCCCTTCGAGAGGCTTTGACACAGCGAGGGATCGCTACATGCATCCCGCCAATGCGTCATCGCAAAACCCAGTACGCTTACGACAAAACCCTCTATCGCCAGCGTCATAGGATCGAGAACCTCTTCGCTCGCCTCAAGGATTGGCGGTGTATCCACACCCGATATGACCGATGCGCGGATATCTTCTTTGCCGCCGTCATCCTCGCGGTACTCCTCCTCTTCTGGATCGAGCCTTAATGGGTCCTGAGCCTAGCCGACGTCGCTCGGCCATAGATAAGCGCACCACCCGCCATCCCGGCTATACCGCCTACAATCTGCTGCGACTACCCAAACTGCTGGCAGGGGAGATGCCCACATGAAGCGCCCGCCCGCCTTTGCCAAAGTCTTCGAAGGCCGCTGGAGCATCGTCGAGATGGACACTTGGCCAGACGATCATCTCGACCTTCTGGAGCCCGCCCACATTACCTTTGGTGGCGCCTCTGATGGCGAACGGGTGTTCGGCGCGGTCAAGAGATGGCTCGACGTGCGTTACGGGAGCCGGGATGGTGCCGTCTGCGCCGAATTCTCGTGGGAAGGCCACAACGACGCCGATATTGCTTGCGGGAGAGGATGGGTCGCCCTCGGCACTGCTGGCCGATTGGTTGGCCACATCTACATCCATGGCAGCGATGAATCAGGCTTCGTCTGCGAGCCACTCTGACTTCTTCAACACCCTGCTAGCGCGGCGCGATTACCATGATCATCTGCCGCCCTTCCATCTTTGGGAACTGTTCGACCTTGGCAAGATCGGCGACCTCGTCGCGGATGCGATCCAAAACCTTCACACCCAGTTCCTGGTGCGCCATTTCCCGGCCACGGAAACGCAAGGTCACCTTGACCTTATCGCCTTCTTCCAAGAAGCGGCGAACGCTGCGCATCTTGATATTGTAGTCGCTGTCATCAATCCCGGGACGAACCTTGATCTCCTTGATTTCGATGACTTTTTGCTTCTTCTTCGCCTCGGCCTTCTTCTTCTGGATCTCGTACTTGAACTTTCCGAAGTCAAGAATCTTGCAGACCGGCGGTTCCGCGTTCGGGGAAATCTCGACAAGGTCCAAACCCGCCTCGAACGCGCGGTTCAGCGCATCGTCGCGGGTAACGACTCCCACCTGCTCACCCTCTGCGTCAATCAAGCGAATGCTTTGTGCGGTGATTTCTTCGTTCACGCGCGGTCCCTCTCGGGACGGTGTCGCGCCCATCGGTGTCCTGGCTATGAATCGCCTCCCTTCATCAATTCGGGATGCCGCGTCAAGCACGGCCCATCCCCTCCAAACATGCGACGGATCGACCGCAAAAACCCCCACCCCGAGCCCAAGGCCCCAGGCGCCGATCCATCAACTAAAGAACGATTGCCCCGGGACGGGTCAGACTCCTCCCGGAGGCGTCGCCTCCGTCCCGAGTTTAGCCTGAGCCTCGGTCAGCGCAAGGACTTCTTGCGCCTCGGACCCCAGGCGCCGCAGCGCAACCGTGCGGTTTTCCGCCTCGCGACGACCAACCACGACGATCAACGGCACCTTGGCGAGCGAATGTTCGCGCACCTTGAGGTTGATCTTCTCGTTGCGCAGGTCGGTTTCCACCCGCAGACCCGCCGCCTTCAACGCGTCCCGCACCTCGATGGCATAGGCATCGGCATCGGAAACGATCGGCGTCACCACCGCTTGCACCGGCGCCAGCCACAATGGCAAACGACCGGCGTAATGCTCCAGAAGAATTCCGGTGAAGCGTTCTAGCGAACCGAACAAGGCGCGGTGCAACATCACCGGCATGTGCTTTTCGCCGTCCTCGCCGACGTAGGTCGCGCCGAAGCGTCCGGGCAGGCTCAAGTCCACCTGCAAGGTGCCGCACTGCCAATCGCGCCCGATCGCGTCCTTCAACACGAATTCCAGTTTCGGGCCATAGAACGCGCCCTCGCCGGGATTCAGCGTGAAGGGGAAGCCCATGTGCTCCAGCGCGCCCCTCAAGGCTCCTTCCAGGATGTCCCAGGTGGCGTCGTCGCCGATTCGCTTTTCCGGCCGGTCCGAGAACTTGATCGACACGTTGCCGAAGCCGAAATCCTTGTAAATGTCGAGGATCAAACCGACCACGGTACGACATTCCGCTTCCATCTGCTCCGGCGTGCAGAAAATGTGGGCGTCGTCCTGGGTGAAGGCGCGCACCCGCATCAGACCGTGCAACGCGCCCGACGGCTCGTAACGATGCACCTTGCCGAACTCGGCGATGCGGCGCGGCAGGTCGCGATAGCTGGTGATCCCCTGCTTATAGACCTGGATGCCGCCCGGACAGTTCATCGGCTTGATCGCGAAGACGCGACCGTCCTCGGTCTCCGTCGTGTACATGTGCTCGCGGAAGGTCGCCCAGTGGCCCGAGGTCTCCCACAGGCCGCGATCCATCAGTTCCGGCGTCGAGATCTCGACATAGTCCGCCGCTTCCTGGCGGCGTCGCATGTACGAAATCAGGGTCTGGAACAGGGTCCAGCCCTTGGGGTGCCAGAACACCGCGCCAGGCGCTTCTTCTTGAAAGTGGAACAGGTCCATTTCCCTGCCGAGGCGGCGATGATCGCGTTTCTCCGCTTCTTCCAGCATCGTCAGATGGGCACCCAGGTCCTTCTTGGTCGCCCAGGCGGTGCCATAGATGCGTTGCAGCATCTCGTTGTTGGAATTGCCGCGCCAATAGGCCCCCGCCACCCTCATCAGCTTGAAGGCCTCGCCCAGCTTGCCGGTGGACGGCAGGTGCGGGCCACGGCAAAGGTCAATGAACGCCCCCTGGCGGTAAAGGGTGATGGTCTGATCGGTCGGCAGGTCGCGGATGATCTCCGCCTTGTATTTCTCTCCCTGCTTCTCGAAGAAGGCGATCGCCTTGTCGCGGTCCCAAACCTCGCGCACGATCGCTTCGTCGCGCGCCACGATGTCGCGCATCCGTTCCTCGATCTTACCCAGGTCATCCAGGGAAAACGGTGTGTCCCGCGCGAAATCGTAATAGAATCCGTTCTCGATCGACGGGCCGATGGTGACCTGGGTGTTGGGAAACAGCTCCTTCACCGCCTCGGCCATCACATGCGCCGCGTCGTGACGCAGCAGCTCGACGCCGTCCGGGTCTTTGGGCGGGACGATCGAAATCTTCGCATCCTCGGTCAAAGTTCGAGTCAGGTCCCACATCGCGCCGTTCACCCGCACCGCGAGCGCCGCCTTGGCCAAGCCCGCGCCGATGTCGCGGGCAATATCCAAGCCCGTCACCGGGCCGTTGTAGGACCGGACCGAACCGTCCGGGAGCGTAATCGCGACCATCACTCGTCCTTCGTCTTGATCGATGGGTTTTTTCGAACCCAATAAAATGCGCGCTCGCCCCCGACGCTGTCAACCGTCGTCAACGGCAAAGCCGCCGATTTCCGCCAATTTCGCGAAAACCTCGTCCGCCGTCAGGTGGCTTAGATCATCGCGGCGCAACAACGCCACGCGCGCACCCCGCTGCGCGCACAGCGCGGGGTCCGAGTCCTTCGAATACAACACGACGCAGGGCGCGCCGATCACCGCCAAAAGATGCATCGGTCCGGTGTCGTTGCCGACCGCGCCCTTCGCCCGCCGCCCCAGTTCCGCGATCTCGGCGAAACCGGTCCGCCCGACCAGGTTGACCGTGCCCGGCGCCGCCGCGGCGATCGCCGCCATCGCCGCCGCCTCGGCCACGGACCCCAACAACACCGGCGTCACGCCACCGGTCAACAACCGCGCCGCCAGTTCGCCGTACCGCGCGGGCGGCCAACGCTTGGCCGGACGATGCGCCGCGCCGCCCGGCGCCAACAGCACGAAGTCGCCCTTCAGGCCAAAACCGGAGACGTCGGCCCGCAACCACGACAGACCGGGAAACGGCGTTTCGACGATGCCCGCAGCGCGCAACTGCTCGGCCTGACGCTCGATGGTGTGCAGATCGTTACGGCACGGGTCGGCATGCGGATGGGAACAGCCCCGGGCGATCCCCGACCACTCCGGCGCGACCCGCCGCCCCAAGGGACAAAACCCGGCGAACAGACGAAAGTACGAAGACGACCGGTCCGAGGTCTGCAAATCGTAGACCCGCGAAAACCCGCCGCCACGCAACCGCCGCCGCAGATCCAGCCATGAACCGGGCTGGCACCACTTCGGACGCGGATCGACCCAGACCTCGTCGATATCGGGGCAGGCACGAAACAAATCGGCGTAAGGAGAGGTGGTCAGCACGGTGATCGCGGCATCGGCGTGATGGCGACGGATCGCCCAAATCGGGCCGAAGGACTGCACCACATCCCCCAGGGCCGACAGCTTAATCACCAGGATGCGCGCGCCGTCGGTCATGGCGCGTCGTCGTCCGTGGCGGCCTCCGGCGGCGGGGCGGCGGCTTGCAGCAATTCGGCATAGACGTCCAGCGTCTTGTCGCACATCTGCTGCCGGGAATAAACCTCGCGCGCCTGGGCCACGCACGCGGCCGCCATGCGAGGCCGCTCCGCCGCCGGCACCGCCAGTGCCGACGCGATCGCGGCGGCCAGCTCGCCCGGATCGCCGGGCGCGACCAACCAGCCGGTTTGCCCCGGAGTCACCGTCTCCAGCGCGCCGCCACAGCGGGTGGCGATCACCGGCCGCCCCATGGCCTGCGCCTCGACAATGACGCGACCGAACGCCTCGGGGTCGGTGGAGGCCGAGATCACGTAGTCGGTCAGCAGGTACGCCGCAGCCATGTCGTTGCAACCATTGACGATATGGACCACGCCCTGCAGGCCCTTGTCGGCGATGGCGCGTTCCAGCGCGGCGCGATAGCGGGTCCGCCCCTGGTCCGAGCCGACCAGAAGACAGCGCAGATCCCGACGCCCCAGACGGGCCAGCGCCTCGATCACCACGGACTGCCCTTTCCAACGGGTCAGACGGCCGGGCAGCATCACCACCGGAAAGTCCTCGGGCAGACGCCAATCGGTGGCCAGCTTGATCATCCGTTCCGGGCTGACCCGAGCGGGGTCGAAGCGATCGAGATCGACGCCGCGCGGAATCACCCGAATGCGATCCGGCGGCACGTGATAGAATTCCTGCACATGGCGGGCGATGAACTGCGAAATCGCGATCACCCGGTCGCCGGACGCCATGATCGCGTTGTACGGCGACTTGATGCCGAGCGGCCCACGATTGTAGGTGCCGTGAAACGTGGTCACGAAGGGGACGCCGCACCGCCGCGCCGCCGCCCGCGCGCTCCACGCCGGGGCGCGCGATCGCGCATGTACCAGCTTGACATCATAGCGGTGGATCACGTCCGCCAACGCGCCGACGTTGCGCCACATGGTCAGGGGGTTCTTGGAATGCACCGGCAGGCGGATATGCACCGCGTCCATGCGTTCCAACTCGCGCTCAAGAAAGCCTCCGGCGGAAACCACCACCGGACGCGCCCCGGCATCGCGCAAGGCCTCGGCGATCTCGATGGTGCCGCGTTCGACCCCTCCGGTTTCCAGACGGGGAAGAATCTGCAGAATGGCCGGACCGTCTTGGCCACCGGCAGCGCCGCTGTTAGAACTGGGAGACTCGCTGGACAATGACCGAGCCTTTCTTTCTCAACCACACACAAGGCAACAGGGAAACTTCGATGTCCGACCCGCTGGCAGGCCGCGACGAACGCGGGATATTAGCACGCGCCGATGGCGCGTCCATTGCCTATCGCCGGGTTGCCGCGCCCCCCGCGACAATCCGCGTCCGACTGTGGTTTTTTTGCACGGCCTGATGTCGGACATGGAGGGCGGCAAGGCGATTCACTTGGCCGCCCACGCCGTTCTTGAAGGCTTTTCCTGTCTGCGGTTCGACATGTTCGGCCATGGCAAAAGCTCCGGCGCCTTCACCGACGGCACGGTCGGACGCTGGCGCGACGATACGCTGGACGCGACCGACCAACTCACCGAAGGATCGCTCGCCCCGAACGGGTCAAGGCCCTGCTGCTGATCGCCCCCGCCCCCGACTTCACCGAAGACACGGTGCGGGGCAAGATGTCGGCGACGGAAAAGTCCACTCTGTCCCGCGACGGCATCGTCCACCTGCACGAAGGCGATCAAACCTATCCGGTCAGCCGCACCCTGATCAAGGACGGCAACCACCGCTTGTCGCGGGCGCGGAACCTGATCCTGCTGTCCCGCACGCTGAACGCGTTGATGGGCGAAATCTAGCAAGCTGTTGAAAAACCTTTGGTCCCTGGGGGGGGCCGCATCGGAAATGCCGGAAGCGGTTTGGGTTGAGATTGGCGGCCATGGATAGATTGTCCAGCATGGCGTAGTAGCGAACCTCGGCCTCGGCGTACAGAATATTGCCGATTGGCTCCAGCAGCCTGTGGTTGTTTAACCAATCGACCCATTCGAGGGGCGCGTATTCGACGGTGTTGAATGAACGCCAGGGCCTGCGATTGCGGCAGGCCTCGAGACGTTGCCGAGTTCGTTCGCCAACTCCAACACGCCCAGCCATTGCTGAACAACCTTTAGCAGGGTGTTGAAAAATCGGTGGCATGGCTGGTATCGGCATAATTCAATCTCGGTAGTGGCTTGTTGCTGAGGGAATGATGCACGGGACAGACAAGCGATCTGGAGACTTGTTCTCCTGCGTTGACCTGGAGACGCGGGTGCGCATGGACCACCCGCTGCGGACGATCCGGGAGATGACCAATACGGCACTAGCGGCGTTGTCGGGCGACTTTGCAGCGCTCTACTCAGGAATGGGTCGGCCGTCGGTTCCACCGGAGAAGCTGCTGCGGGCCATGCTGTTGCAGGTGTTCTACTCGATCCGTTCGGAACGCCAATTGATGGAGCGCCTGGACTTTGACCTGCTGTTCCGTTGGTTCGTCGGTCTCGGGGTAGATGACCCGGCCTGGGACCATTCCACATTCTCCAAGAACCGCGACCGGCTGCTGGAAGGGGACATCGCCGCAAAATTCCTGGCGGCAGTGTTGGTCCAACCCCGGATCAAACGGCTACTGTCGAGCGAGCATTTCAGCGTCGACGGCACGCTGATCGAAGCGTGGGCCTCAATGAAGAGCTTCAGACCGAAGGCCGCTGAGGGCGATGGGGGTGAAGGCGGTGGTCGCAACCCCTCGGTCGATTTTCGCGGCGAGAAACGATCCAACGATACTCACAAGAGCACCACCGATCCCGATGCCATGCTCTACCGCAAGGGGGCAGGCATGGAGGCTAAGCTGTGCTTTATCGGTCATGGGCTGATGGAAAACCGTTCGGGCTTGATCGTGGACACCCGGCTAACCCGCGCATCGGGTCACGCTGAACGGTTGGCGGCACTGGACATGATCGAGCCCCTGGGCGACCGACCGCGCGCAATTACGTTGGGTGCCGACTGCGGCTACGATGCCGCCGATTTTGTCGAGGAACCGCGGACGCTCAACGTGCGTCCTCACGTGGCGCAGAACACTAGCCGACGTCGCTCGGCCATAGATAAGCGCACCACCCGCCATCCCGGCTATACCGCCTCCATTCGCATCCGCAAGCGGATCGAGGGAGCCTTTGGCTGGATCAAGACAGTCGCAGGGATGCGGAAAACCAAACTGCGCGGCCTTGATAAGGTGGATTGGGCCTTCGCTTTCTCGGCAGCCGCCTACAATCTGCTGCGACCACCCAAACTGCTGGCAGGGGAGATGCCCACATGAAGCGCCCGCCCGCCTTTGCCAAAGTCTTCGAAGGCCGCTGGAGCAGCGTCGAGATGGACACTTGGCCAGATGATCATCTCGACCTTCTGGAGCCCGCCCACATTACCTTTGGTGGCGCCTCTGATGGCGAACGGGTGTTCGGCGCGGTCAAGAGATGGCTCGACGTGCGTTACGGGAGCCGGGATGGTGCCGTCTGCGCCGAATTCTCGTGGGAAGGCCACAACGACGCCGATATTGCTTGCGGGAGAGGATGGGTCGCCCTCGGCACTGCTGGCCGATTGGTTGGCCACATCTACATCCATAGCAGCAATGAATCAGGCTTCGTCTGCGAGCCACTCTGACTTCTTCAACACCCTGTTAGTGTTTGGGTCTCATACCCAAAAATCGGCCAGGTGCCTTCTCCATGCAGACCGACCACCACCGATGCGCCAACGATTCCCGATAGTGCGCCCCCTGCCGCGCGCCCACCACCATCGAGAAACCGCGCTGGAATTGCTGCAACAAGGCAGGAATGTCTTCCAGGGGATAGGTGCCGTCGTCGTCGGAAATCGCGATCGTGTCATAGGGCGCCGCGGAGATGCCGTCTTTCAGTGAGCGCCCGTATCCGGCGCATTGCAGATGGGTGACGATCCGCGCCCCGTGTTCCGAGGCAACTGCGCTGGTGTGGTCGGTGGAGCCATCGTCGACGACGAGAATTTCATAAGGGGTAATGTTGGCTTTTTCCAATACCACGCGCAAAATATCGATCGTCTCACCAATGGCGGCTTCCTCGTTCAGGGCAGGAATAACACAGCTCAGCATGTTGTATCCTTTTTCGATTGGGCGGCCATGCCATCGTTCCGCGTTCTTGCCACCATGCCCCAACTGACCCCCGCATAGTGGCGGATCGACACCGAATCCGGATCAATGTCCGGATGTGACAGCCATGTCGTGGCCCGTTCGCGGGTGATGAATTGCGTCTGGGGGGCATTCAGCTTGTCAAAGACGTTCAGGATGTTGCGCCCGAACGAGAGACGGCGAAAGTTCTTGAAATAGGCGTAATACGGCAGAAACGACAACGGAAGAAGATAAACCGTGTAGACTGGCGGGTACATCAGCGCCGTTACCAAGCGGGACAACCAGACCAGGGTGGAGCGCGACATCCGCCGCAGGAATAGCTTGCGAATCGGTTCGACGCCATGGCGGACCAGGAAGTTTCCCTCGGCACTGTAGGCCCACACGGCCAGGGCCCCTCCTGGCGCGACATGGGCGACAAGATTGCGGAGCGTGGCGTCGGGATCGTCGGTATGATGAATGACCCCGATGCACACCACTATGTCGAACCGTCGCCCCAGATTAATTGTGGCAATATCCGCCTCAACGGTGCGCACGTTTGGGAATTGCGAGGCGTGCTCGGCGGCGATTTGGCTGGTGTTAAGGTCGGCGGCGGTGACGGTTCGTGCATGTTGCGCCATCATCACGGTATGTTGCCCGCCACCGCATCCGGCTTCCAGCACGTCCTTGCCGTCCAGGTCCTTCAGCCGTAGGGGGGGGTCCAGTCCTCGAACAAGAATTTCTCCTTGTCCTGGAACATGGTCCACTGTTCGGCCCATTCGGCCTGTTTGACTTGATCCATGGCCGTTACTCCGAATACCCGAAGTCGCCGTCCAGGTGATCACGCAACATTGTTTCTATCCGTTCAATTTGTTCGTCCGAGAACAAGTCGCGGTACTCTCCGACGCGACCACCCCGTGCCTTGAACGTCCGCACGTCCGAGGCATCGGCGGGCATCAGCCATGGATTGTCTGTCTGTTTTGCCTTTTCTCGTGCCTGTATCCGTTCGAAGCGGCAATCCTCGATCGTTTCGGCAAGGATGTTTTCATCAACCGATAGGCCGACGAAGCGAAGGATGTTGGTCATGACTGGCTGCGGATTTAGACGCATCGCCTCGTACGAGACGCGCATTGTGGTCTCTGGGTGTTTGCGGACGTAGTCCATCCATACGTTCATGTAGGCGATGATTTTCGGCAGGCCGACCAGGCTCAGGACTCATTAAGGTTCGATCCAGAAGAGGAGGAGTGCCGCGATGATGACGGCGGCAAAGAAGATATCCGCGCATCGGTCATATCGGGTGTGGATACGCCGCCAATCCTTGAGGCGAGCGAAGAGGTTCTCGATCCTATGACGCTGGCGATAGAGGGTTTTGTCGTAAGCGTACTGGGTTTTGCGATGACGCATTGGCGGGATGCATGTAGCGATCCCTCGCTGTGTCAAAGCCTCTCGAAGGGGATCACCGTCATAGCCCTTGTCGGCGATCAGGACGTTGGCCTTGGGAAATAGGTCGAGCAACAGCATCGCGCCTTTGTGATCGCTCATTTACCCCTCGCTGAGCAGCAGGATGAGGGGCCTTCCTTGTCCGTCGCAAACCGCATGAAGCTTGGAGTTCAGCCCGTGATCCTCCAGGAAGGGCAGTAGGTCCTCCATCGCCTTGCGAGACAGGGAAACGGTGATGCTGGACAGGGGTAACGCCGCCAACGCCCGTGCCTGTTCCGCCGAAACCGCGAAGTCATGGGTCAAGGTCAGCCGCAGTTCATCGTCGTCCAGCAGCCGACCGTCGCGCTCCACCGGGCGCAGCGGATGATGGAACAGGATGTAGCGGTCACGCAGGGCGTTCCAGTCCGCCTCGGCCAGGGCGTGGTGGGGGGGGGCGCCGCCCGGATACGCTCGAATTCGTCGGCATACATGGCGCGGTCTGGATAGAAATCCCCCTCCTCGCCGCGAAAGCGCACCGGTAATTCCGCTCGCAGGCGCGCCGCCAGGAACTGGCCGAGGGTCCATGGGATTTCTCCGGCGGTACCGCGTCTTCGCCCAGTTGATCCAGGGTTGCCTTGTCGATGGCGTGGAATTTCAGCGCACGGTGCAACAGGCCGATGCGTTCGCCGAATTCCGTGGTCTTTTCATCGCCGGAGTCGGTCTTGCGGTTGGATTTGAAGCCGCGCCGCAGCCCCAAATGCAACAGGACGCGCCCCAATTCATGGGGGGGGCCGTGCGCCGGGGCGGCGTCTCCGTCCACCGTCCGGTCGCGCAGGCCGTAGGGGCTTTTCTCGATCAGGGGCTTGTGGTCTTCGCCGTCAGCAGGCAGAAGGCCAAGGCCGATCAGGTGGAAAATCAGGGAACGAATGCGGTTGATGCCGTGATCGCGGTTGCGGCGCATGCCGCGCGCAAGGCGGCGAGTGACGGCCAGGGAATCCCCGACCCGATCCTCCCGCGCGGGTTCCCGCCCATCGGGGATGATGCGCACACCAGCATCCGCAAGGAGCCATTCGTTCCAGGCCGGGTCGGGCCGGTTTGCCGTGAATACGGTCCATCCAATCGAATTCGTGCCCAAGTCCAGGCCGAGTTTCCAGGCCATCTTCCCCCCCCCCAAGATGCAACGTATGGGGGAGAGATGGACGCGGGTGGCGGGAAATGGCAAGCTCTTAACAGTTGTTCAGAAAGCGCGGTCAGTCTGTTAACAAGGCTGATGCCACAAAATGAAAAGGCGGGCTTCGGCCCGTCTTTTTTATTCCACGCTGCTGCGGGCGCGGAGGGCGGCGGCGATGGTGCCGTCGTCCAGGAACTCCAGTTCGCCGCCGACCGGCAGTCCGTGCGCCGGGGCGGTCAGTTTGATGCCGCTGCCCGCCAGACGATCCGCCGCGTAATGGGCGGTGGTTTGGCCGTCAACGGTGGCGGGGAGCGCCAGGATCACCTCGCGGATGCGGCCTTCGCCGATGTGGGCGGCCAACGACCCGAAAGACAGTTCCTCTGGCCCGGTTCCGTCCAAGGGCGACAGCAGGCCGCCCAGAACGTGATACCGTCCGCGAAAGGCGAGGGTACGTTCCAGCGCCCAGATGTCGGCGACGTCGGGGACGACGCACAGCAGCGCGTCGTCGCGGCGAGGGTCGGCGCAAATCTCGCACGGGTCCGAGGTGTCGAAGTTTCCGCAGATCGAACAGGGCCGCACCGCGCCCAGGACTTCGGTCAGGCTGCGGGTCAGCGGGTCGCCCAGGCTTTCGCGCTTTTTCAAAAGATGCAGCACGGCGCGGCGGGCGGAGCGCGGGCCAAGCCCCGGCAACTTCGCCAGCAATCCGATCAGCCGTTCGATTTCCACGCTGCTCATGCGGTCACCTAACGCGGGCCCTGCCCGCACCCGCAAGGGGCCTCCAGGCCCCTTGACCCCAGTTGTTTTCCGTCGTGAAGCGGCTATCGGCCTTCACGCCGCAGGATGGTCTTATGGCGCTTCGCGCAAAAACCGAAAGGAGGGGGAGGGACGGAGGGTCCGCGACCTTCCGCGAGGTTTTTCCTGGTTTCCCCCTAGAACGGCAGGTTCATTCCCGGCGGCAGCTTGATCCCGCCGGTCAGGGTCTTCATCTGCTCGGCGGAGGTTTCCTCGACCTTCGCCTTGGCGTCGTTGTGGGCGGCGACGATCAGGTCTTCCAGGACTTCCGCTTCCTCGGGATTGATCAGGGATTTGTCGATCTTGATGCCCTTCAGCTCGGTCTTGCCGTTCAGGGTCACCGTCAGCATGCCGCCCGCCGAGGAACCGGTGAATTCGGTTTCCGCCAGTTTCTGCTGCATTTCGGTCATGCGGGTTTGCATCTGCTGCGCCTGTTTCATCAGGCTGCCGAGGTTCTTCATTCGTCGCTCTCTCCGGTTTGCCAATCGGCCTCGGTGGGGGGCAGGGCGGATTCGGTCATCCGCACGCGGGTGATCGTGGTGCCGGGGAAGGTTTCGATCACCGCGCGCACCAGCGGATGCTGCGCGGCTTCCGCCTCGCGGCGGCGTTCCGCCTCTTCCGTCTGCTGGCGCAGGGTGGGGGCGCCGTCTTCGTCGGGATCGGCGATCACCGTCCAGTGGCGTTGGGTCAGCGCGTCCAGCTTCTGGCCGAGGCGCAGCGTGACATCGTGGCTCATCCCGGCGGCGGGGCGAAAGACCAACCGTCCGGGTTCATAGGAAATCAGGTGCACGTCCTGGTGCAGCGCAGCGGCCAGCAGGCCTTCGCGCTGTTCGCTCAAGAATCCGACCAGGGCTTCGAAAGTGGCGGGCAGGATCACCGCGCTGGCGGTCGGCTGCGGCAGGGGCTGCGGCGGACCGGCATCGCCCACCGCCATGCGGTTGCCCGAACCGCCACCCGAACCGCCGCCGGCGGGGGTGGCGGGGGCCGGGCCGCGTGCGGCCAGGGTCTTGATCGCGTCGCCGGGGGTTGGCAGATCCTGCGCATAGATCAGGCGGATCAGCACCATTTCGGTGGCATGCAGGGGGTGCGGCGCGAAGCGGATTTCCTCCAGCCCCTTCAACAGAATCTGCCAGGCGCGGGTCAGGGTCGCCATGGACAGGGTCTCGGCCATGGTCTTGCCGCGCACCCGTTCGGCCTCGGGCAGGGTCGGATCGTCGGCGGAGGCCGGGGCCACCCGCACTCGCGTTAGCCAGTGGCACAGTTCCAGCAAGTCGGCGACGATCGTCGCCGGGTCGGCGCCAAACGCGTATTGCCGCGCCAGAATGTCCAGCGCATCGACGGCGCGTCCCTTGGTCGCCGCTTCGAACAAATCGAAAATCAGGCCGCGGTCGGCCAGACCCAGCATGTCGCACACCTGGTCGGCGGCGACTTGGCCGTGGCCATGGGCGATCGCCTGATCCAGCAGCGACAGGCCGTCGCGCACCGAGCCGTCGGCGGCGCGCGCGATCAGGCGCAGGGCCTCGTCCTCGATCGTAACGCCTTCTTTGGCGGCGATCCCGGCGAAGTGGGCGGAGAGGACCTCGGCCTCTACCCGCCGCAAATCGAACCGTTGGCAGCGCGACAGCACGGTCACCGGAACCTTGCGGATTTCGGTGGTGGCGAAGATGAACTTCACATGCTCCGGCGGTTCCTCCAGCGTCTTCAACAGGGCGTTGAAGGCGGCGGTGGACAGCATGTGGACTTCGTCGATGATGTAGATCTTGGCGCGGGCCGAGGTCGGGCGGTAACGCACGCCCTCCAGGATTTCGCGGATGTCGCCGACGCCGGTGCGGCTGGCGGCGTCCATCTCCAGAACATCGACGTGGCGGTCCTCGGCGATGGCGCGGCAATTCGGGCAAACCCCGCAGGGTTCGGCGGTGGGCTGGGTCAGGGTGCCGTCGGCGCCGGTGCAGGTGAAGGCGCGGGCGATGATTCGCGCCGTCGTCGTCTTGCCGATGCCGCTCACCCCGGTCAGGATGTAGGCGGAGGCCAGCCGCCCCGAGGAAATCGCGTTGCGCAGGGTGCGAACCAGGGCTTCCTGGCCGATCAGATCCTCGAAACACGTGGGGCGGTACTTGCGGGCGAGCACGCGATACGGCTCGGCCTTCGCTTCGGAGGGGGTGTTGGTCGGTTGCTGCGAGGGAGTATCGGTCACGCCAGACCCCGTCTGATCGCCGCGCCCGGCATCGGACGCCCGGCGGAAAGAGGGAGAGACTGGCGGCGACCCAAGCCGGAAATCGTTACGGCTGCTTCCTTCCGGACCTGACCGGGTTGGCGACGGGCCTGCCCGCCACCAGCCTCCGCCCCATATATCGGCGGTTTTGCCGACGGACGCAAGCGGCAAAACCGGACTGGGGCCAGCCCCGGACCCCGTACAGGGGCTTGGCCCATGAGGACCCATATATTTTTCGGCGCGCAGCGGCAATCAACCATCGTGCCGCGTGAAAAAAACTGTAGGAATGGGGTGCGCAAGGGGCCCGTGACCCCTCGCAAGGTTCTTACCAGCACAGGGTCAGAGGTCGGCCCCGGCCCGGTTTTACAGCGACCGCTTGCGGGCGTCGAAGCGGTACGGCGGCGCCGGATAGGTGCCGAGGATGCGCAGTTTCTCGGTGAAAAACTGGAGTTCGTCGAGGGCAAGGCCGACCAGACGACTGTCGGGGTGGCCTTCGATCTCGGCGAAGAACTGCGCGGCGATGAAGTTGCCATCGACCAGATAGCTTTCCAGCTTGGTGATGTTGACGCCGTTGGTGGCGAAGCCGCCCAGCGCCTTGTACAGGGCGGCGGGGACGTTGCGCACCCGGAAGATCAGGCTGGTCACCACCGGGCCGCTGTCGGCGGCGGCGGGCATCGGCTCCCTGGCCATGATCAAAAAGCGCGTGGTGTTGGTGGCGGTGTCCTCGACATTGGTCATCAGCGATTGCAGGCCGTGGATCTCGGCGGCGAGGCTGGAGGCGATGGCGGCTTCCGCCGGATCGTTCAGGTGCGCGATCTCGGCGGCGGCGCCTGCGGTGTCGGCGGTGATCATCGGCGACAGGCCGAGTTTGCGGATCAGCTTGCGGCATTGCGCGACGGCGTGAACGTGGCTGCGCACGCGGCGGATGGTTTTCAGGGTCGCGCCCTTGACCGCCAGCAGGTGGTGGTGAATTTCCTCGTAATGTTCGCCGACGATGTTAAGCCCGGAATTCGGCAACAGGTGATGCACGTCGGCGACGCGGCCCGCCACCGAGTTGTCAATCGGGATCATCGCCAGCTGCGCCTCGCCGTCGGAAACTGCGGCGAAGGCATCCTCGAAGGCAGTGCAGGGCAGTACGTCCATGCCCGGAAAGACGCGGGCGCAGGCGATCTGGGAGTAGGAGCCAAACTGCCCCTGAAAGGCGATCTTTCCGCCCTGGTATTTTTCCGCGACCGCTTCGTACATGTCCGCTTTGTCCTTACGCTTTCGCCAGGATTTCCCGCGCGCGTTCAAGGTCCGCGGCAGTATCGACGCCCAGCGGCACGGTGTCAACGCGCACCGCCGCGATGGTTTGGCCGTGTTCCAGGGCGCGCAGCTGCTCCAGTTTCTCGCGTTTTTCCAGAACCCCCGGCGACCACGAAACGAAGCGTTCCAGCGCCTCGCGGCGATAGGCGTAAAGCCCGATGTGGTGGTACAGCGGCCCGGCGTTGGCGGGAATGGTGGAGCGGCTGAAATAAAGGGCGCGGGCGACCGGCCAGGGGTCGGGGTCGGCGGCGCCGAAACCGGCCGCCGCCTTGACCACGTTGGGGTCGGTCTTTTCTTCCTCGCGGGCGATTTCGGCGACCAGGGTGGCGATGTCATAGCCGCCCTGGGTCAGGGGTTTCAACGCGGCCCGGATCAGCGCCGGGTCGATCGTCGGCAGGTCGCCCTGCACGTTGAGGACGGCGCGGTGGTGGTGTGTCGGGTCGATTTCCATCAGCGCGGCGTGGATACGGTCCGAGCCCGACGGCAGGTCGGGATCGGTCAGCACCGCGCGGCCGCCCGCCGCCTCGACCGCCCGTTGGACCTCGGGCTCGGAACAGGCCACCACCACCGGGCCGACGTCGGCGGCCATGGCGCGTTCCCAAACGCGGACGATCATCGGCTTGCCCAGGATGTCGGCCAGGGGTTTGTCGGGCAGACGGGTGGATGCCATGCGCGCCGGGATCATCACGATCGGCGTCAGATCGGCCAGGGCGGCGGTGGACGGACAGGCGGCGGACATCGGTCGATTCCTTGGGGCTGGATCGGTAGTTTCGGTACTGTAGTCGGGCATCGCGGCTTCGGCAAACGGCTTTGCCGCGAACAAGGGCTTTCCGGGCTTCGTCTGTTTCGGCGCGGTCGTGGCAATGGGGTCGGGGCTGGACCCGGCTTGGTTTTCCTTCCCCTGGCGTTTTTCCCGTCGCGTGCGAGGGTTCTTTCCCTTTTTCCGGCGCGGAGCGGGTCGTGACGTTTCCCTGGTCGTCCATCGTTTCCCATGTGCGGGAACTGTTGCGTCTGGCGTTGCCGACCGTGGTGATGCGCAGCGGCGGCCTGGTCATGCTGATGATCGACATCATCATGCTGGGGCATGCGTCATCGCGCGAACTGGCTTTCTACAGCTTGGCGCAGGGGCCGGTTTCGACGCTGCTGTTGACCGCGTTGGGGCTGGGGATGGGAACCCTGGTGGTGACCGCGCAATTGCACGGCGCGGGGCTGGACGCGCGTTGCGGCGGGGTCTGGCGGCGTTCCATCCCCTACAGTCTGGGAATCGGTTGGTGGTGGTGGTCCTGTGCGCCGCCGGTCCGGCGCCGTTTTGTTGGATGGGGCAGGACGATGCTCTGGTGACGGGCGCGGCCAAGGTGATGTGGGTGCTGGGGCTGGGCATTCCCGAGTACCTGGGGTACCTCGCCGCCGCCTATTTCCTGGAGGGCTTGAAGCGTCCGTGGCCCGGAACCTGGCTGATGGTCGCCGCCAACCTGTTGAACGTTGCCTTGAACACCTGGTGGATTCCCGATCATGGCGCGGTCGGCGCGGCGTGGGCGACCACCGCCGCGCGTTGGGGGTTGTGTCTGGTGGCGGCGGCCTAGGTGTGGGGGATGCGCGACCACGACCGTTTCGGTGTGCGGTGGGCCGGGCCGCGCGATCGTGTCGGTTGGGGGTTGCAGCGGCGCCTTGGCTATGTGGTGGGGCCAGCATCGGGGTCGAGGCCTTCGCATTTTCCTCGCTCAACGTGATGGCCGGGTGGTTCGGCGCGGCATCGCTGGCCGCTTATGCGGTCGGGATCAATCTGCAGGGCATGATCTTCATGATTTCGCTGGGGGTGGGGGCCGCCACCAGCGTGCGGGTCGGCCATGCCTTCGGTCGTGGTGATTCGCGCGATGCCGAGGTGGCGGGTTGGACCGGTTTGGCCCTCAACACGGCGTTGGCGGCGCCGATCGTCTTCGCTTTCGTGTCGTGGCCGACCGCCTTTGTCGCGATTTACAGCAATGACCCGGAGGTCCTGGCGGTGGCCGGGATTCTGGTGGCGTGGATCGCCTTGATCCTGCCCTTCGACGGCGCGCAGGCGGTGATGTCGAATGCCTTGCGCGGTCGTGGCGAGGCCTGGGCGCCGATGCGGTTACAGGCGTGCGCCTATCTTTTGGTGATGGTGCCCTGCGCCTGGGTGTTTTCGAGCCGGATGGGGCAGGGGGCGGGCGGTTTGTTCGCGGCGATCGCGGCGGGCAGCATGGTGTCCGCCGTGTTGTTGTCGGCGCGCTTCCGGTGGTTGGCGCGGCGCGATTGTGCTAAGACGGGTTAGGCTCAGGACTCATTAAGGTTCGATCCAGAAGAGGAGGAGTACCGCGATGATGACGGCGGCAAAGAAGATATCCGCACATCGGTCATATCGGGTGTGGATATGCCGCCAATCCTTGAGGCGAGCGAAGAGGTTCTCGATCCTATGACGCTGGCGATAGAGGGTTTTGTCGTAAGCGTACTGGGTTTTGCGATGACGCATTGGCGGGATGCATGTAGCGATCCCTCGCTGTGTCAAAGCCTCTCGAAGGGGATCACCGTCATAGCCCTTGTCGGCGATCAGGACGTTGGCCTTGGGAAATAGGTCGAGCAACAGCATCGCGCCTTTGTGATCGCTCATTTGCCCCTCGCTGGAGCAGCAGGATGAGGGGCCTTCCTTGTCCGTCGCAAACCGCATGAAGCTTGGAGTTCAGCCCGCCTTTTGTGCGTCCGATACATCGGGGAAGAGCCCCTTTTTATAGAGGCTCGCGGCGGTCCGATGAGCTTTCAGGTGGGTTGCATCGATCATCAACCGGTCTGGAGGGCCAGCCTCTCCCGTCAAGGCCGCGAAGATCCGGCTGAACACCCCAAGTCGGCGCCAGCGAACGAAACGATTATAGAGGGTTTTGTGGGGGCCATAGACGGGTGGTGCATCTCGCCACCGTAAGCCGTTGCGGATCACATGAACGATGCCGCTGATCACTCGCCGATCATCAACCCGCGGCACGCCATGCGATAGCGGGAAATGCGGCTCGGTCTTCGCCAACTGCCTCTCTGACAACCAAAACAGATCACTCATGGATGGGGTCCTCCCTCCCATGAGTGAATCAGCCGCCGATCTGCCTGGCAATAATTTAATGGGTCCTGAACCTAGAGCGATCTTTGGCACACCGGCCAGAACCGCCGCGAGACCGGCATGGACGTTAACGTCATCCAGCCACGTGTGCACGATCTCGGGGCGTTGATCCCGGAACACTCGCAGGAAACTCAGCACCAGATCGCTGTGTCCGCCGCAGGCCATCAGGTGCTTGCGGATCAGTTTGGCCTGCCTTTCCTCCTCGTGGTGCGGTCTAGCCGTTTCCCCCGCGCTCTCCAGAAAAAGGCACGGCACCTCCGCACGAACCAAATCGTCGTGGAAAAAATCGTTGGGTGGCGCCATCGGCCGTTCATGAACTAGGATGACGTCGGCGATGCCGTGTGCCCTGAGCCCGAGAATGGTGTTGACGACTTGACGTTCGCTGCCGCCGGGGCCGAGCGATCCTACGGCAAAGACGATTCGTCCAGGACAGGTCGCATGCGAATCCGCCTTGACCTTCAGTGTTGCGTCTTGCAACGGGTGTAAAAATCGCTGGATCAGGGCCTCGATGATCGGGACTAACTGGCTTCGGCCAAAGCGATAGATCAGGGACTTCCACGCCTCCTGAAGCAGGAGAGTCTTCATGCCAATTGTGAAGACACCAAGACAGGCGTCATGGAAGCGAACCGTCTTGACGCCGCCGCGCCATGCCGCATAGGCCGCACGAGACCCAAGGTTCCACTGTCCCCCCGCCGCGAAGTGGTACACCGAGGGTCCCATCTTGCGGGGCAGGTGAACCTGTTCCGACGCTTGTTCGTGCCATCCAAGACGGCCCTGATGGCGGTTTCGCAGTGAGTTACTTGCCCTTGAAAGGATTATGCTTTCCACCCTGGCGAGCGTCATCAGTTTGTCGACCAGGGCGTCGTCGGCATCCGCGCCAAGAATCACGGTAATGGAATGTCCAGATTTTTCAATCTGGTCTGTGAGCAGGGCGGAAATGTCGTCTGACGCGGGGTCGAACAGTTTCCGCAAGGCATCGGAATTCATCGCGCCCCCTTTTCGATGTGGGTGCGCAGGTTTTGGGCCACCCGGGAGGCCGCATGTCCATCCCACAGGGGGATGACATGGCGGCAGCGGTCGGCGGTAAGCACGACCGGGGCCACTTTTCCGATATCCTTAGCCAGGATCAGGCGGTTGGTCCCCAGGCTCAGTGTGATCGGGCGTTCCGTCGTGTCGCGAACCGTCAGGCAGGGGACCCCCAGATAGGACGTTTCCTCTTGCACCCCGCCGGAGTCCGTGACCGCGACGCCGCAGGCCTCGACAAGGCTCATGAAGTCAACATAGCCCAAAGGGTCGAGAAGTCGCACCCTGGCTTGGAGCAGCCGGTTCCACAACCCCGTTTCATCCAGCCGCTTTCGGGTTCTTGGGTGAACGGGGAAGACAACCGGGATGTCCCGCGACAGAGCCTCGAGTTGGCCGACCAAGTCGGATAGAACCCGCGCGTCGTCGACGTTGGAGGGGCGGTGCAGGGTAACGAGAACGTACCCCATCTGCCGTAAGCCCAGTCGCTGCGGCAGATCGGCATTGCGAATGCGTTTTTCCAGGGAGCAAAACGCGTCAATCATGACGTTGCCGACCCGACAAATGCGTTCCGCGGGAATGCCTTCGCATTCTAGGTTGGCATCGGCGTCGGGGGAGGGCGTCCACAAAAGATCCGAGATCGCATCCACCGCCAATCGGTTGATTTCCTCGGGCATGGTGCGATCGCCGCTGCGCAATCCGGCCTCCAGGTGGGCGACTGGGATTTGCAGTTTCTTCGCCGCCAGACATGCCGCCAGCGTCGAGTTGACATCCCCAGCCACGATCGTCCAGTCGGGGCGGGAGAAAAGGCAGAGGTCCTCGTAGGCCGTCAGTACTGCTGCGGTTTGCCGCGCGTGGGTGTCGTCCTGCGCGTTCAGATGATAATGCGGAGTGGGCAGTCCGAGGTCGTGCAGGAAGATATCGGACATCTCTGCGCTATGGTGCTGGCCGGTATGGACGATAATGGGGTCGGCCTAATCGGTCCGGATCAGCTCGTGATAGATCGGTCCGGTCTTCATGAAGTTCGGTCGAGACCCCGCGATCAGATGAATCCGTGTTTTCATTGGTCCCGCTTTCGATTGCCGATCACCGTGTGCAGCACCGCTTCGAACTCCGTCGTCGTTCGTTCGATATGGAAGGATGCGGCCGTTCTCTCATCGGGAAGCGGGCAGGCCGTTTCGCCCCTTCGCCAACGGTCGAATGCGCCACGCAGATACGCCGCGATCGTCGCCGGGGCGTTCGGTTCGACGGTCGGACACCCCAGCGCGCGAAGAGCCTCGGCCGGGGCTCCCGCCGCCGGGGTCAGCCCCAGGATCGAACGGCGCAGCATAAGGTAGTCGACGATCTTGCTGGGCAGGAAAACATTCTTCGCCGCCGGTGCGTCCATCAACAACAGCAGGTCGGCGTTCCGTGCGATGCCCAGGCTTTCCAGATATCCCGCCTTGCCGCTAAATGTGACGATGTCGTCTACCCCCAGGTCTGAGGCCATGCGCGCATATTTTTCATCGGCATGACCCACGAACGTGACTCTAGGTTCAGGACCCATTAAATTATTGTCAGGCAGATCGGCTGCTGATTCACTCATGGGAGGGAGGACCCCATCCACGAGTGATCTGTTTTGGTTGTCAGAGAGGCAGTTGGTGAAGACCGAGCCGCATTTCCCGCTATCGCATGGCGTGCTGCGGGTTGATGATCGGCGAGTGATCAGCGGCATCGTTCATGTGATCCGCAACGGCTTACGGTGGCGAGATGCACCACCCGTCCATGGCCCCCACAAAACCCTCTATAATCGTTTCGTTCGCTGGCGCCGACTTGGGGTGTTCAGCCGGATCTTCGCGGCCTTGACGGGAGAGGCTGGCCCTCCAGACCGGTTGATGATCGATGCAACCCACCTGAAAGCTCATCGGACCGCCGTGAGCCTCTATAAAAAGGGGCTCTTCCCCGATGTATCGGACGCACAAAAGGCGGGCTGAACTCCAAGCTTCATGCGGTTTGCGATGGACAAGGAAGGCCCCTCATCCTGCTGCTCAGCGAGGGGTAAATGAGCGATCACAAAGGCGCGATGCTGTTGCTCGACCCATTTCCCAAGGCCAACGTCCTGATCGCCGACAAGGGCTATGACGGTGATCCTCTTCGAGAGGCTTTGACACAGCGAGGGATCGCTACATGCATCCCGCCAATGCGTCATCGCAAAACCCAGCACGCTTACGACAAAATCCTCTATCGCCAGCGTCATAGGATCGAGAACCTCTTCGCTCGCCTCAAGGATTGGCGGTGTATCCACACCCGATATGACCGATGCGCGGATATCTTCTTTGCCGCCGTCATCCTCGCGGTACTCCTCCTCTTCTGGATCGAACCTTAATGAGTCCTGAGCCTAACCCGTGTTCTTACCTCCGTATCGGTCGCCAGTTCGGAAATTGCCCCGAGAATGAACTCCGGGCCGCGATGTCCATAGAAATTACCAGTATAAACGATGCGCATGATCTCGGTGTGGGCTTCTGCCTTGGGCACGAGCGGCAGAAGATCGGGTTCCATGCCATGGGGGACCAGATGAACCTTCGATCGCCACGCCTCCGGGTGCTTTCTCATTGTCAGTTCCGCCGTATGGCGGTTGATGAAAACCACGGCATCGGCGGTTCCGATGATGTCGCGTTCCATCTTTACGGCGGCCTGTCGGGCTGCGGCGTTTGCGAATTGCGCGTAAGGACTGTCGGTCTAGGGGTCGCTGAAGTGGGCCACCCATGGGAGATTGGGGTGACGGCGTTTGATCTTAAGCCCGACCATGTGGTCGATCCAGGGCTGGGCGAAGGTTACCATCGCGTCGTAGGAATGTGCCTTCAATTCGCGGCGCATGACGTTTTCGGTTCGACGTAGCCAGTGGTTCGCTCGGATATCGTTTGGTGGCGACTTCTTGCGCCAGGCGCGTAGCCAAAGTGGGCTCTGTTGCACGTCTTCCCTGGGCTCGACAAAAATCTGCCGGTATGCCTCCTTGTAGAAGGTCGCCAGTTGATCGTCCGCCGAGCCAGAAACTTCGGCCTGGGGCTCGATCGTTACCACTGTTATATCCCAACCCCACCGCGTCAGACACCGCAGGGTGCGCGAGACCTGCAACGCCCTGGGAAAGACCAGGGGCGGCATCATCCGGGCCAGGGCGAGAATCCTTCCCTTCACGGCCGTCATCTCTGCATCCAGGTTTCCAGGATAAGCAGGTTCCATAAACGGTCTCGGTCCATCATTCCCGCCGAGGCGGAGGTTCCCGCAACCACTGCCTGTTGGAGTGCATCATGTCGGAACCATTCTCGCAAGCTTGCGTTGGGCGAAAGCAGCGTATCCTTAGCCCATTCCGCCAAGCGGTTGGACAGCCAGCCGTAGACGGGAACCGGGAAACCTTGTTTGGGACGGTCGATGATTTCCTGCGGCAGTCGTCCCGCCGCATAACGGCGCAGGATTGTCTTGCTGCGATAGACCCCGTCGGTGCCGCGTCCGGCCTTCAGTCGTGGTGGCAAGGACGCCGCCCACTCGACCAGCCGGTAATCCAGAAACGGCGTCCGCAGTTCCAGGGAATTGGCCATGGACATGCGATCGGCCTTCATCAGCAGGTCTTCCACCAACCAATCCTGGCAATAGATGTAAAGCGTTTGGTCCAGGGGGTGTGCGTTCCCGCGAGAGGATACGGCGGCGCGCACCCGGTCCAGGCTGTCCGGCCAATTCGAGGGCCCACTAAGGAGTTTTCGCTTGTCCGCAGACGAGTAATGGTTGGTCATGGTTAGTGGTTCCGCCGCCAAACGCTGATCGCAGACCATCGTTGCCAATTGACGCCGTGTGGCGAAGGTCGGGGAAAGGCGTGCCGCCAGACTGCCAACCCTGCCGCGCAATCAGCTGGGAATGGTGTTTCTGGCTGCAGAGGTATCGTCCCAGCGCTGGGCCAGTTGTTCAAAATTGTACCCGGCCAGGATTTCGTCGCTGCCTTCGCCAGACAGGATGACCTTGACCTGTTGACGCGCCAGACGGGACACGTGGAAAAAGGGGATCAATGCCAGATCGGCCAGGGGGTCGTCGGTGTGCCAAACGAATTCTGGTAGGAAGTTCATGAATTCATCGGCGTTGATCGTGACTTCGTGGTGGTTGGTCCCAAAATGGCGGGCGACCCGCCGTGCATAGGGCAGTTCATCGGTTTCGGGTGCTCCCGCGAAGGAAACCGAAAAGGTCTTTACCTTTCCGCCCGCCGCGGCGACCACCGCACTGGAATCCAACCCACCGCTCAAGGTGATGCCAACCGGCACATCGGCGCGTAGGCGTAAGGACACCGCATTCTCGAATAGCCCGCAGAATTACTCATCGTAATCGGCGTCGGTCTTTCCCGTCGGCGCCGATCCTTTGGGGATGTCCCACCAACGCGCCACACGAGGGGCACCGTCGTCTGCCCCAACCGTTAGCACGTGCGCTGGTGGTGGTTTCGTGATGCCGAGCCACATGGTTTCTGGCGTCGGAACGTAGCGGAAGGTCAGGTAATCCCACAGGGCGCGTTCGTTCAGTCGCTTCTCGACACACCCGCTGGCCAGGATTGCCTTGACCTCGGAAGCGAAGACCAGCGCGTTCCCAATCGTGGCATAGTACAACGGCTTGACCCCAAGGCGGTCACGGACGAGGTGGAGCACATTGCTCCGCCTGTCCCAGACGGCGACCGCGAACATGCCGTTCAGGCGATGAAGCGCTGCCAATCCCGCCGCTTCGTACAGGCGCAGCAACACCTCTGTGTCCGAAGTGGAGCGAAAGCCATGCCCCCGGTGCTTCATTTCCTCGCGCAGGGCGACGTGATTATAGATCTCGTCGTTGAAGACGACGTGGATCATGCCGTCGTCGCTGGACATCGGCTGATGTCCGCCGTCCAGGTCGACGATGCTCCGTCGCCGAAAGCCGAGTCCTGCTCGTTCATCGCAATAAATCCCCTGATCATCCGGGCCGCGAGGAGCGATGCTGTCCATCATCCGCCCCAGCAGGGGGCGCCGTGCATTCACGTCGATGTTCAGATTGAAGTATCCGGCGACCCCACACATTTACGACAGCTTTACATCAGGGGTTGTGGGCACGAAGCGGCTGATCTTGGCTTTCTTGTTTTCACAAAGAAAGGGAAAGTTCCGATTTCTTGACCCCATGGCGCCGCGGCAAGAGGCGGCGACCTTCAAGCGTACGGTCAGGCGGCGGGGTAGCTCCGATAGTCGGCAATCGACACGTTGATTCGGTCGCCGCGTCGCCATGACGCGGACGCGCCGTCGAGGGTCGGGATCTCCACCTCGATCGTAGCGTCACCCCATTCCGGCGTCACGTCCAGACGGACGTGGCTGCCCGACAGACGCACGCCTTCGACGACGCACGGAAGACCCGGCGCGTCGGGCGGGGACAAACGGAATTCGTGGGACCGGATATAAAGCCACCGGGGACCGTCCGGCACGGCGCAGGGGCGCGGTAGCGACAGTTCTTGACCCCGCCGAGCACCCGGCCCGCCGCGACCTCGACATCGAAGCGGTTGGCGCTGCCCAGGAACTCGCAAACGAAGGGTGTCACCGGATGCCCGTAGAGTTCGGCGGGCGGAGCGATTTGTTCGACCCGTCCGCAGTTGATCACGGCGATGCGGTCGGCCAGTTCCAGCGCTTCCTCCTGGTCGTGGGTGACGAACACCGTGGTGTGTCCGGTGCGGTCGTGAAGTTCGCGCAGCCAGCCGCGCAATTCCTTGCGCACCTTGGCGTCCAGGGCGCCGAAGGGTTCGTCCAGCAGCAGGGCCGCCGGGTCGATGGCGGGCGCGCGGGCCAGGGCGACGCGCTGCCGCTGTCCCCCCGACAGTTGCGCCGGATAGCGCCCCTCCAGTTCCTCCAGTTGCACCAGACGCAGCAGTTCGCGGGCGCGCGTCGCGATCTCCGCCTTCGACGGGCGGCTGGCGCGCGGTCGCACGCTCAAGCCGAAACCGACGTTGTCGAGAACGGCCATCGTCTTGAACAGGGCGTAATGCTGAAAGACGAAGCCGACATTGCGTTCCCGCATGTCGCGGCCCGCGATGTCGATGCCGTCGAACAGGATTTCGCCGCGTTCGGGGGATTCCAACCCGGCGATGGCGCGCAGCAACGTGGTCTTGCCCGATCCGGACGGTCCCAGCAGCGCCACCAATTCGCCGTCGGCGATGGTCATGTCGATGCCGTTCAACGCCGGGGTCGTGCCGTCGAAGCTTTTGTGGACGCCGCGAATCTCGATACGCATGCCTCAGTGTCCCGGAGTGGTTGAAGCGTTCGCGCCGCGCGTTTCCAGAACCGCCTTGAGCGCCAGGGTGACCAGCGCCAGCAGCGACGCCACCGCGAAGGCGGCGACGAAGTTGTATTCGTTGTACAGAATTTCCACGTGCAGCGGCACGGTGCGGACCACGAACGGCAGTCCGATGAAAATCAGGGCGACGACGATGCCCAACCGCGTGTAGGCGATCTTGATTCCCAGCGGTGTCAGCAGGCCGCCGATCCAGCCGTTAGGCGCGTAAAGGGCGGCCAGGGAAATCCCGGCCACCGCGGTCGGCAGGGCGAACGGCAGATCGACCAGGGCATCCAGGATGCGCCGTCCGGGGAAGCGATAGCGCACCGGAATCCACGCCAGCAAGGCGCCGAAGACCACGTTGATCGTCGCCGCCGCCAGCGCGGTGCCGAAGCTGACGGCCAGCGCGTGCAGGGTCCGTGGGTCAAGGGCGATGGCGCGAATTCCGGTCCATCCCAGATCGAAGGCCTTCAGTCCGACCATCGACAGTGGAATCAGGGCGATAAGGCACAGGTAGACGAGGCTCACCCCGAGGGTGAGGCCGAAACCCGGGATCACCCGGGGGTGGGGACCCGCGACGTGGAACCGTGCAATTCCGTTCTACCGCGCCCGGAAAATCTGGTCGAAGATGCCGCCGTCGCCGAAATACTTCGCCTGCACGGACCGCCAGTCGCCGAAGCGTTCGGCCAGGGTGATCAGTCGGACCTTCGGAAAACGGGCCATGTCGGCGGGGTCGGCAAACTCTGGCTTGATCGGGCGATAAAAATGCCTGGCGGCCAGGCGCTGGCCCTCCGGTGCGTAAAGATGGCCGAGGTGGGCCTCCGCCAGCTTGCGCGTGCCGTGACGCTCGACATTGGCGTCAACCACCGCGACCGGCGGTTGCGCCAGGATGCTGATGGACGGCACCACGATTTCGAATTGGTCCGGTCCCAGTTCCCGCAACGCCAGGAAGGCCTCGTTCTCCCGCGACAGCAGAACGTCGCCGATGCCGCGCTTGACGAAGGTGGTGGTCGAACCGCGCGCCCCGGTGTCGAGCACCGGCACGTTGTGGAATAGGGCCTTCATGTAGTCGCGGATTTTTCCGTCGTCGCGGGCGAAGGCATCCTCCGCCCAGGCCCATGCCGCCAGAAAATTCCAGCGCGCGCCGCCCGAGGTCTTGGGGTTGGGGGTGATGACCTGTATCCCCGGACGCGCCAGATCGGCCCAATCGCGGATGGCCTTGGGGTTGCCCTTGCGGACCAGGAACACGATGGTCGAGGTATAGGGCGCGCTGTCGTTGGCGAAGCGGCCCTGCCAATCCCGCGCGACGAACCCGGCCTTGTCGGCGATGGCGTCGATGTCATAGGCCAGGGCCAGGGTCACCACGTCGGCGTTCTGGCCGTCGATCACCGCGCGGGCCTGCTTTCCGGAACCGCCGTGCGACATGTTGATGCGCACGGTCTCGCCGGTCTTGGCCTTCCAGTCGGCGGCGAAGGCGGCGTTGAATTCCTTGTAGAGTTCCCGCGTCGGATCGTACGAGACGTTCAGCAGTACGGTTTCCCCCGCCAGCGCCGTCGAACCGATCGACACCGCGCCCAGCATCAGGGTCGTTCGCAGCCATCGTTTCCATCACATCATTCCAGGCCTCCCCCTCGGTTCGAACGGAGCCGATTTTATCTCTACGGGTTTCACGGACGCCTCAAGTTCCGTCGCGCGCGATCCTAAGGCAACAGAAAATCGCGGTCTTCCAATAGGGCGACGATGCGGTCGGCGGCGTTTTCGGGTGGGGTCGTGCTGCCGTCGATGCGCAGTTCCGGCGCTTCCGGTGCTTCATAGGGCGACTGCACGCCGGTGAAGTTGGGAATTTCGCCCTTGAAGGCCTTTGCGTACAGTCCCTTGACGTCCCGTGTGCGACAAACGTCCAGAGGGGTGTCGACGAAGATCTCCAGGAATTCCCCTTCGTCCAGAAGTTCGCGTGCCATCTGGCGATCCGAGCGGAAGGGCGAAATGAAGGCGACCAGGGCGATGGTTCCGGCCTCGACGACCAGCATGTCTCCCCGGCTGATGTCGATTTCGTCGGCCAGCACCAGATTGACCGCTTGTCCCGCCGCTGCTTCCTTCAGGTCGCCGTCGAAGGTGACGATGCGGCGTACCGTCGAGGTCAGCCCCGAACTGGGGATCACCACGGTGTCGCCGACGCGCACCCAACCCGAGTCGATCGTCGCGGATTGCCGCGAAGGTCGCCGCGTCATAGTCCAACGCGTCCATCTTGTTGACCGCCAGGATCACATGCTTGATCGCTCAGAAGCGACACGATGAAGCTGTGGCGGCGGGTCTGCGGCAGAACCCCCTTGCGCGCGTCCACCAGGATGATCGCGGCGTCGGCGGTGGAGGCGCCGGTCGCCATGTTGCGGGTGTATTGTTCGTGGCCGGGGGTGTCGGCCACGATGAATTTCCGCTTCTCGGTGGCGAAGAAGCGGTACGCGACGTCGATGGTGGTGCCCTGTTCGCGTTCCGCCTGAAACCCGTCCAGCAGTAGGGCGAAGTCGATGTCGTCGCCTTGCGTGCCGACGCGGCGGGAATCCGCCTCCAGCGCCGTCATCTGATCGTCGAAGATCAGCTTGGCATCCCACAGCAAGCGCCCGATCAGGGTGCTTTTGCCGTCGTCGACGCTGCCGCAGGTGAGAAAGCGCAGCAGATCCTTTTCGCCCGAGAGCACGGTGGCCAGGGGCATCAGAAGCACCCTTCCTGCTTTTTCTTTTCCATGGACCCGGATTGGTCGTGATCGATCAGACGCCCTTGCCGTTCCGAGGTCCGCGCCCTTTGCATTTCGGCGACGATTTCGGGCAGGGTCGCGGCGTCGGATTCGATGGCGCCGGTGAGGGGATAGCACCCCAGGGAGCGGAAGCGGACCTTCTTCATTGTCGGCTTTTCGCCGGGGGACAACGGCAGGCGGTCGTCGTCGACCAGGATCAGCATGCCGTTCCGTTCCACCACCGGGCGCACCGCCGCGAAACACAGGGGAACGATCAGGATGTTTTCCTGAAGGATGTATTGCCAGACGTCCAGTTCGGTCCAGTTTGACAGGGGGAAGACGCGGATGTTTTCGCCCTTGCCGACGCGGGCATTGTAAAGGTTCCAAAGCTCCGGACGCTGGGTCTTGGGGTCCCCGCGGTGGTTGGCCGAACGGAAGGAAAAGATGCGTTCCTTTGCGCGGGATTTTTCTTCGTCCCGGCGCGCGCCACCGAAGGCCGCGTTGAAGCCGTATTTGTCCAACGCCTGTTTCAGACCTTCGGTCTTCATCACGTCGGTGTGCAGGGCGGATCCGTGCGTGAACGGGTTGATGCCGCGGGCCACGCCGTCCTGGTTCACGTGCACCAACAGTTCGAAACCGCATTCCGCCGCCATGCGGTCGCGAAAGGCGATCATTTCGCGGAACTTCCAGGTGGTGTCGACGTGCAGGAAGGGAAACGGCGGTTTATCGGGATAAGAACGCCTTGCGCGCCAGATGCAGCATTACCGACGAATCCTTGCCGATCGAATACAGCATGACCAGATTGTCGAAGTTTGCCGCCACTTCGCGCAGGATGTGGATGCTCTCCGCCTCTAACTGGCGGAGATGAGGAAGGGAAACCCTGTTCAAGACGGAAAGCCCTTTTTCCGTAGAGTGTTAATTCCGGGAGGGTGCTCTCAGGCCTTCCGTGGCGCAAGGATCGGTCGCGATCGAAGGTGGGGGCATTGTCATTCCCGCCGGGGCATTCTGTGCCGGGGAAATTGAAATCCGTCACAGGGATGGTCGTGCAATGATCTTCGTTCGGGCGTTGGCCGAGCGTGCCGCAACCCTGGTCAAGACCGACGGAAAGGAAGCGGCGATCGTCGCTTTTTCCGATCCGAAAAGCGAATTCGTTCAAGGCAGCATGTACGTCTTCGCGATGGGGTTGGATGGGACCATGCTGGCTCATCCCCACAATCCGAAGCTGATCGGTCGTTCGTTCATGGGGAAACGCGACTTTAACGGCGTCGCCTATGGCTGCGGCTATTATTCGAAATAACCGCAGCCCCCGAGGTCAGGCCCGTTTGCGCGGGGCATCGCCGCGATAGGACGAGGTCTTGGCGCGCGGCTTGTCCTGCCGCCACGGACGCGGCGCTGCGTTGCTTTTGTTGTTGCCGCGCTTTGCGCCGCCATAGGTGCGTTTCGGACCGTTGGCGTGGGCGGGGCGGCGCTGCGGCAATTTCGGTTCCAGGCCCGGCACGGTGGCCACCGCCAGGGTGCTGTGGGTGAAGCGCTCGATGCGGATCACCAGGCCCTTGTCGTCACGCCCGGCGAAAGAAATCGCGGCGCCTGCCGCGCCGGCGCGACCGGTGCGGCCGATCCGGTGGACGTAATCTTCCGCCGCGCGCGGCAGGTCGAAATTGACGACGTGGCTGATGTCGCGGACGTCAAGGCCGCGGGCCGCGACATCGGTGGCGACCAGCAGCCGCACCCGTCCGTCGTGCAGACGCTTCAGGGTGTGGTTGCGCTGCCCCTGGCTCATGTCGCCGTGCAGGGCGGAGACCGCGTGTCCGGCCTCGGCCAGTTCGCGGGCGATGTCGTCGGCGTCGCGCTTGGTGGCGACGAAGACGATCGCCTTGGTCACTTCCGCCTGCGTCGCGAAATGGGCCAGCAATTGCCGTTTGTGCGCCATGTGGTCGGCGTAATAAAGGCTCTGCGCGATGTCGGGGGCGGAGGTCTCGGTCGCGATCGCCACCCGGATCGGGTCGCGCAGCAGGTCGCGCGCCAGGGCTTCCATGCCGCGATCCAGGGTCGCGGTGAACAGCAGCGTCTGGCGGTCGGTCGGGCAGGCTCCGGCGATCGCCGCCACGTCCTCGGAAAAGCCCATGTCGAGCATGCGGTCGGCTTCGTCGATGATCAACGCCTCGACCTTGCTCAAATCTAGGCGACCAGCGCGCACATGGTCCAGCAGGCGGCCCGGCGTCGCCACCACCACCTCGACCGGACGCGCCATCTGTCGCAATTGCTCGCGGTAGGGCATGCCGCCGACGATTTCGACGGCCCACATCCGAATGAATTTTCCGAACAGACGCACCGCGCGGGTCACCTGACCGGCCAGTTCGCGGGTCGGCGCCAGCACCAGGATCACCGGCGCGGCGTTGCCGCGGCGTACAGGCTCGGCCAGCAGACGCGATAGGGTCGGCAGCAGGAAGGCGGCAGTCTTGCCGGTGCCGGTGGCGGCGGTAGCCAGCACGTCGCGGCCTTCCAGGGCGAAGGGGATCGCCTGTTCCTGGACCGGGGTCGGGGTGACCAGGCCGGCGGCTTCGACCGCCTTCAAAATCATCGGGTGCAGCGCAAAATCGGTAAAGTTCATCAACGTTCCCTCGGGCCATGACAAAACCGCCGAACGCGGCGGCCCCGCGCCGTTCGGCAGATCAATGAGGAGGCCAAGGAGAAAGAAACGTCCAGGCTGGGGCCGGGGGACCAACGTCCCCCCCGTGGCAAAGGCCAGATACGGTCGCGTCTTGCTCGAAGGACGCGTGAAGCCTCCAGCGAAGCCGCGCATCATACGGGGGCGCGGCGCGTTTGCCAAGCGAATTCGACGCGATCCGCGTTTACGGGCTCAGCCCTTTGCTTCCAGCTCGTCCTGGCGGCGGCGGATATAGGCGGCGTAGTCGGGGCGAACCGGGTGATAGTCGCCGCGTTCGAACAGCGGACAGTGGATCACGAAATCGGCGGTACTGCGGGTCAACGCCAGCACGATGTTATAGACGGTGGACAGGCGCATCAGCGCCTTGACGTCCACGTCGTGGGGCTGCGCGCTCATCGGGTCGGTGAAGAAAATCAGAACGTCCAGCCGCCCGACTTTTAGGGAGGGGCAGGCCTCGGCCAGCATTGCGCCGGTGGTGCCCGTCGCCCACAGTTCGTGGCGCGACAGCGTGCCTTCGTTGTTTTTCACCCATTCGCTTAAGTCTTGTTTGCGACCGTCGTGGGCGACCAGGTTCAGGACCCATTAAATTATTGCCGGGCAGATCGGCGGCTGATTCACTCATGGGAGGGAGGACCCCATCCATGAGTGATCTGTTTTGGTTGTCAGAGAGGCAGCTGGCGAAGATCGAGCCGCATTTCCCGCTATCGCATGGCGTGCCGCAGGTTGATGATCGGCGAGTGATCAGCGGCATCGTTCATGTGATTCGCAACGGCTTACGGTGGCGAAATGCACCACCTGTCTATGGCCCCCACAAAACCCTCTATAATCGTTTCGTTCGCTGGAGCCGACTTGGGGTGTTCAGCCGGATCTTCGCGGCCTTGACGGGAGAGGCTGGCCCTCCAGACCGGTTGATGATCGATGCAACCCACCTGAAAGCTCATCGGACCGCCGCGAGCCTCTATAAAAAGGGGCTCTTCCCCGATGTATCGGACGCACAAAAGGCGGGCTGAACTCCAAGCTTCATGCGGTTTGCGACGGACAAGGAAGGCCCCTCATCCTGCTGCTCAGCGAGGGGCAAATGAGCGATTACAAAGGCGCGATGCTGTTGCTCGACCTATTTCCCAAGGCCAACGTCCTGATCGCCGACAAGGGCTATGACGGTGATCCCCTTCGAGAGGCTTTGACACAGCGAGGGATCGCTACATGCATCCCGCCAATGCGTCATCGCAAAACCCAGTACGCTTACGACAAAACCCTCTATCGCCAGCGTCATAGGATCGAGAACCTCTTCGCTCGCCTCAAGGATTGGCGGCATATCCACACCCGATATGACCGATGTACGGATATCTTCTTTGCCGCCGTCATCATCGCGGTACTCCTCCTCTTCTGGATCGAACCTTAATGAGTCCTGAGCCTGGGCCGATTCGTTTGCGCGACTGCATGCCTTCTCCATTTTCCGGTGCGTCCGGGGCGGACCATCCGCCCCGGACGCACTCCCAAGATGGGGGCGGGGGTGTTTCCGGGAAACCCCGCGGCGTGAATTTTACATGTCCGTCATGCGGTTAGGAAAAATCGATAAATCCCATTGAAAAAATGCGGGCGCCCTTTGACCTGCGAATGATTTGCGATATCATCCGTTTCATCCATGTTGCATGGAGATGGTTCTTGATGTCTCATCCTTTCCCGGCACGGCATTTGCTGGGGGTGGGGCAAAGGGATTTGGATCAGGAAAAGGCGTGGCCATGGGCAGCATCAGTCTGACGCGGGCACCGATCGGACAGTTCTTGACGATCGTCGGTATCGACGGCGGGCGTTCCGCGCGGCTACGGTTGGCGACCCTGGGTCTGCGCGAAGGGGTCGAGATTCGCGTGTCTCATGCCGCTTCGGCGGGGCCGGTGGTGGTCGAGGTCGGGGGCGGGCGTTTGGTCTTGGGCACCGGCATGGCGGAAAAGATCGTGGTCGCGGCGACGCAAGTCGTTCCGTCCCGGCGGGAAGAGGATACGGAACATGACATCGGTGCTACGCGACATGGCCGTCGGCGATTCTGGGCGGGTCTCCGGTTTTCTTGAAGGCGGGTCCGCCGCCTATCGCCGCAAGTTGCTGGCGCTGGGACTGACCAGGGGCGCGGCCTTTCGCGTTACCCGCGTCGCGCCCCTGGGCGATCCGGTCGAGATCGTGGTGCGCGGCTTTTCCTTGAGCCTGCGTCGTGACGAGGCGGATATCGTCCTGGTCGAACCCGATCTTCCCGTTGCGGTCCAGGGGGCCTGAAAATGACCGTCAAGAATACCATCGTCGCCATCGTCGGCAACCCCAACTGCGGCAAGACCACCCTGTTCAACGCCCTGACCGGCGCGCGTCAGGCGGTCGGTAACTGGGCGGGCGTCACCGTCGAAAAAAAGGTCGGGCGCGCCACCCACGACGGCATCGCGCTTACGATCGTCGATCTGCCCGGCACCTATTGCCTGTCGTTCGGGGACGCCACGTCCGAGGATGAACGCATTGCCCGCGATTACGTTGCCTCGGGCGAGGCGAACGTGATCCTGAACATCGTCGATGCCTCGAATCTGGAACGCAATCTTTACGTCACCACCCAGCTTCTGGAGATGCGGTTGCCGGTGGTGGTGGCGCTGAACATGATCGATATGGCGGACGCCGCCGGGTTGGAGGTCGACGTCGCGGCGTTGCAGCGGCGTTTGGGCTGCCCGGTGGTGCCGATGGTGGCCAGTCGCGGCAAGGGCCTGCCGGACCTGCTGTCGGCGTTGACCCAGACCATTCGCGCGCCGCGGCCCGCCACCGTTGCCATCCCGTATCCCGCCGCGATCGAAACCGCGATCGCGGCCGTCGTCGCTCTGCCCGGCGTGGTGCGGCCGGCGGCGAAGGGCGCGGTGGCCGATCCGCGTTTCGCCGCGTTGTGCCGGTTGGAGGACGCCGATGGCGCGCGTCGCGACCTGCCGCGCGCGTCCTTCGAAATCTTGAGCCGCCTGACCGCCGAGGCGGAGGCCGCCCTGGGCGACAGCCTCGACATCCTGCTGGCCGACGGCCGCTATGCCTTTATCGCCCGGGTGGCGGAGGATGCGGTGCGGTATCGCGGTCGCCTTGGCGCCGCGTTTACCGATCGCATCGATCGCGTGGTGCTGCATCGGGCGTTGGGGCTGCCGATCTTTTTGTTCGTGATGTACGCGATGTTCCTGTTCACCATGAACATCGGCGGCGCCCTCATCGATTTCTTCGACCAGTTCACCGGTGCCCTGCTGGTGGATGGGCTGGGCGTGCTGCTGTCTGGCTGGGGATGGCCCGAATGGCTGGTGACGCTTCTGGCCGACGGTGTCGGCGGCGGTATCCAGACGGTCGCCACCTTTATTCCGGTGATCGGCTGTCTGTTCCTGTTTCTGTCGTTCCTTGAGGACTCGGGCTACATGGCCCGCGCCGCCTTCGTCATGGATCGGCTGATGCGGGCCATCGGGTTGCCGGGCAAGGCCTTCGTGCCGCTGATCGTCGGCTTCGGTTGCTCGGTTCCGGCGGTGATGGCGGCGCGCACCCTGGAGAATCCGCGCGATCGCGTTTTGGCCGCGATGATGGTGCCCTTCATGTCATGCACCGCGCGGTTGCCGGTCTATGTGTTGTTCGCCGCCGCCTTTTTCCCCGGCAACGGCCAGAATCTGGTGTTCGCGCTGTATCTGATCGGCATCGCCGCCGCCATCGGCACCGGATTCTTGCTGAAGAGCACGTTGCTGCGCGGCGAAACCGCGCCTTTCATCATGGAACTGCCGCCCTATCATCTGCCGCACGTTCACAGCCTGCTGCTGCGCGCCTGGGACCGGCTGAAGGTGTTCGTGCTGCGCGCCGGAAAGATGATCGTCGCCGTCGTCGTGGTGCTGTCGTTTCTGAATTCCTGGGGCACCGACGGCAGCTTCGGCAATCAGGACAGCGACAAATCGGTACTGTCGAAAATCGGCATGACCCTAACCCCGGTTCTGGCGCCGATGGGCATTCGTCAGGAAAATTGGTCCGCCACCGTCGGTATGTTCACCGGCATCTTCGCGAAGGAAGCGGTGGCCGGTACGTTGAACGCCCTTTACGGCGGCATGGCCGATGCGGCGACGGTGGGGGGCGCCGAGGACGAGGCTCCCTTCGATCTGGCCGAGGCTCTGGTCGCCGCCTTCGCGACGATCCCCGAGAACCTGCTGGGCGTGCTGGATGCCCTGGCCGATCCCCTGGGGATCGCGGTTGGCGATCTCTCCGACGCCGAAGCGGTGGCTGCCGATCAAGATGTCGATGTCGCCACCTTTGGCGCCATGGCCCGCCTGTTCGACGGCCAGATCGGCGCCTTCGCCTATCTGCTTGCGGTGCTGCTGTATATGCCGTGCGTCGCCGCAATGGGCGCGATTTACCGCGAGACCGGGGCGGAGTGGGCGGCCTTTTCCGCCGCGTGGACCACCGGCCTGGGGTATGGCGCGGCGGTGCTGGCCTATCAGGTCGGCACCTTCGCCCGGCATCCGCGCTCTTCGTCCATCGCCATCGGTTGCGTGCTGGCCGCGCTGGTTGCGGCCGGGTACGTTCTGCGTCGTTTGGGGTCGCCGCCCGATGCCACGCCCCCCTCCGGGGGGGGGGGGGGGGGGGGGGAGGTTCTGCACCATGCTGAGTGAGATCCGCGCCTATTTGTTGCAACGCGGACGCGCGCCTCTGTCCGATATCGCATTGTACTTGAAGGTGCCGCCGGAAGCGGCGCGCGGCATGCTGGACCACTGGATCCGCAAGGGGCGGGTCTGCCGCCCAGCCGCCTTTTGCAGCGGTGGGTGCAGCCGCAGCTGCGGCGGATGCGGCGAAAGCGCCGCCAGCGAGTTCTATGAGTGGGTCGCCTGAACCGGCCCGTCGAGCGCGGGTTTCGGATGCAGGTCCCATTCCCTTCGACCGGGGACGGTTCGGAGGGAATGGGGTGGGGATATTCAGAAGCCGGTCGGCTCCGAATCTTCCGGGACAAAGGATAGAAGGTCGCCCGGCTGGCAAGCCAGTTCGCGGCAGATCGCTTCCAAGGTCGAGAAACGCATGCCCTTGACCTTGCCCTGCCGCAGCAGGGAAAGATTGGATTCGGTGATCCCAATCGCTTGGGCCAGCTCGTTGCCCCGCCGCTTGCGCCGCGCCAGCATGATGTCCAAAGTCACGACGATCGGCATGGTCAGACGATCTCCGCATTCTCGTCGCGCAGGCGTTCGGCCTCCGCGAACACCCAGACGAGAACCCCAGTGGCGCCCGCCAGGAACAGGGCCGCACAGTCGCCACCGGATAATCCAAGGGTCAGAATCCGTTGCCCCGGCGGGTTGCCCCGCGTTATCACCAGCACCACCGCGCTACGGTAGAACACGCCGATCCCGAACCAGACCGCCAGGGCACGGGCAACCCGGCGCAGCCGCGCTAGCAGGGTGTTGAAGAAGTCAGAGTGGCTCGCAGACGAAGCCTGATTCATCGCTGCCATGGATGTAGATGTGGCCAACCAATCGGCCAGCAGTGCCGAGGGCGACCCATCCTCTCCCGCAAGCAATATCGGCGTCGTTGTGGCCTTCCCACGAGAATTCGGCGCAGACGGCACCATCTCGGCTCCCGTAACGCACGTCGAGCCATCTCTTGACCGCGCCGAACACCAGTTCGCCATCAGAGGCGCCACCAAAGGTAATGTGGGCGGGCTCCAGAAGGTCGAGATGATCATCTGGCCAAGTGTCCATCTCGACGATGCTCCAGCGGCCTTCGAAGACTTTGGCAAAGGCGGGCGGGCGCTTCATGTGGGCATCTCCCCTGCCAGCAGTTTGGGTGGTCGCAGCAGATTGTAGGCGGCTGCCGAGAAGGCGAATGCCCAATCCACCTTATCAAGGCCGCGCAGTTTGGTTTTCCGCATCCCTGCGACTGTCTTGATCCAGCCAAAGGCTCCCTCGATCCGCTTGCGGATGCGAATGGAGGCGGTATAGCCGGGATGGCGGGTGGTGCGCTTATCTATGGCCGAGCGACGTCGGCTAGTGTTCTGCGCCACGTGAGGACGCACGTTGAGCGTCCGCGGTTCCTCGATAAAATCGGCGGCATCGTAGCCGCAGTCGGCACCCAACGTAATTGCGCGCGGTCGGTCGCCCAGGGGCTCGATCATGTCCAGTGCCGCCAACCGTTCAGCGTGACCCGATGCGCGGGTTAGCCGGGTGTCCACGATCAAGCCCGAACGGTTTTCCATCAGCCCATGACCGATAAAGCACAGCTTAGCCTCCATGCCTGCCCCCTTGCGGTAGAGCATGGCATCGGGATCGGTGGTGCTCTTGTGAGTATCGTTGGATCGTTTCTCGCCGCGAAAATCGACCGAGGGGTTGCGACCACCGCCTTCACCCCCATCGCCCTCAGCGGCCTTCGGTCTGAAGCTCTTCATTGAGGCCCACGCTTCGATCAGCGTGCCGTCAACGCTGAAATGCTCGCTCGACAGTAGCCGTTTGATCCGGGGTTGGACCAACACTGCCGCCAGGAATTTTGCGGCGATGTCCCCTTCCAGCAGCCGGTCGCGGTTCTTGGAGAATGTGGAATGGTCCCAGGCCGGGTCATCTACCCCGAGACCGACGAACCAACGGAACAGCAGATCAAAGTCCAGGCGCTCCATCAATTGGCGTTCCGAACGGATCGAGTAGAACACCTGCAACAGCATGGCCCGCAGCAGCTTCTCCGGTGGAACCGACGGCCGACCCATTCCCGAGTAGAGCGCTGCAAAGTCGCCCGACAACGCCGCTAGTGCCGTATTGGTCATCTCCCGGATCGTCCGCAGCGGGTGGTCCATGCGCACCCGCGTTTCCAGGTCAACGCAGGAGAACAAGTCTCCAGATCGCTTGTCTGTCCCGTGCATCATTCCCTCAGCAACAAGCCACTACCGAGATTGAATTATGCCGATACCAGCCATGCCACCGATTTTTCAATACCCTGCTAGAGCTTTCCGGGCGGAACACATCCCTCCGAGCGAACCCATCGAACAAGCGGCGCAACTGCACCAGAAGCCACACCATAACCCCTGCGGGGATCAGGGTGACGACCGCTGCCGCCGCGCGCGGCCGGGGCGTCAAGACCTCGGGGTACGGGATGCCGCCGCCGGGCAGCTCCGTGTATGCCGTCGGCGTGTCGATCAGCCCCCACCACAGCGGCGGCGCCAACAGAATCACCGGAATCGCCCAACCGCAAATCCGATGTGGGCGCCGTGACAGACGGCGCACCCGCTCCATCGCGAAGGAGTCTTGCATGTTTTTTTTACTCCATGACCTCACAACGGGGGCAAGAACGCAGGAGAAAGCACGCAACGCAACAATAAATTATTGTTTTACGAAAATTTATATGCACACAACGTTGATATTATCTCATCTCCGCTGGAAATAGCTGGCCAAGGCCGCGCCGGAGATGTTGTGCCAGACGCAGAACACCGCGCTGGGCACCGCCGCCAGGGGCGAAAAGTGCGCCTGCGCCAGCGCCGCGCCCAGGCCGCTGTTCTGCATTCCGACCTCGATCGCCACCGTTCGGCACTGCGCCGTCTCCATGCCGGTGGCGCGTCCCGCGCCATAGCCCAAAAGCAGGCCGAAGCCGTTGTGAGCGGCCACCACCGCGAAGACGAGAAGGCCGCTTTTCGCCAGCTTCGGCTGGTTGATCGCGACCACCGCCGCGATGATCAGCACGATGCCGCCGATGCTGAGCAGCGGCAGTACCGGAAGAAGCCGTTGCGTTTGGTTGGGCAGCAGGCCCTTCATCGCGACGCCCAGGGTCACCTCGCGCGGACGGCGCCAGGGTCAGCCCCATGCCGAACATCACCAGGCCCAGCAGCCAGACGATGGCGGGCGCCACCGGACGGAAGACGTCGGGCGCGACATAGGCTGCCGCCGAAAACAGCAGAACCCAGAAGGCAAAGGTTCGTCCGACGAATTGCGCCACAATGGCCACGATTTTCATGCCCGTATCCCGATGGTTGCCCTGGAAGGCCGCGAGGATAATCGTGCCGTCGCCATTTGGGAATGATTTGTCTTGTCGCGTGGCGTTTGTTCCCAGCCTTACTTGTTGGAGAATATTCCAAACACATATCTAGAGGATACGGTTCTAAAGGAAGTTGCGAGGAACCATGCCCAACGAGGCCAGAAGATTGGTCTTTACCGATGCTGAGGTCGCGCAGGCCTTGATTGCCTTCAACAAACAGTCGCGGACCAAGTTCCTGGCTGAGGGGTATTTAAGCTCCATGGTCATGCATGGAAGTCCCGTCCTGAATATCGAGATGTCGGTCGAAACCCCCGAGGGCTTCCGCCAGGAGGTGGCGGTCGGTGGCGACGTCATCGGCGCGGCGATCATTCTGTTCTGTATGGGCCGTGGGGTTCCGCTGCCGGTGAAGGCCGACAAGCGCCTGGATGTGGTCAATGGCAAACTGGTTCTCGACATTCACTTGCCGCCGCACGTCGTGGATGTCGCGTCCGCCGCGCACCTTTTTCGCGGCCAGTCGCCGCCCCTTGGAGGCCAGGGTGGGGCGGCTGGCGATGCGGTGCTTTGGCGCGATCAGGGCGCGTCGGATCATTTCGGCCAGCCGATGTCGGGCGTCCTGACGGTTTAAATCCTGGCTGCGGTGGGTGTGGGCGGTCAAGACGATGACGCCGTCCTGCGTCATCCGCGATCCCGCGATGACCTTCAAGCGGCGGAACGCGGCGTCGGACAACGCCGCGCAGCGTGCCGCGTCGAAGCGGATCTGCACGGCGGACGAGACCTTGTTGACGTTCTGCCCGCCCGGACCCGGCGCGCGCACGAAGCGTTCCTCGATTTCGTCCTCGGAAAGGAACGTCTCCGGTGTGATTTCGATCATCGCATGTTTCCCGTCGATGCTCGGAGCCCGATAGGCTCCGGAACCCTTTTACCATCCCCGTCGGGATTGTAAAAATCCACGTAGAAACATGGATTTTTTCCTTGGGCGCGCGTCCTTCGCCGAACCGGTGCGCCCCCTGGCCAATGGTGTCCCCGGCGGGATTCGAACCCACGGCCCCCGGATTAGGAATCCAGTGCTCTATCCTGCTGAGCTACGGGGACACAATCTGCGCGTTATACCGCGAAAGCCGGATGGGTCAAAGCGTGAATGGCGCGGTCGTGGCGTTGCGTTGCGGCGCGGCGGCGCGGATGCCGGGCTCGAAGGCCGAATGTCCGGCGTCGGGGATCACCGCGAAGGCGGCGCCCGGCCACGACCGGACCAGGCGCTCGGCGGTGTGGATCGGGCAGACCACGTCGTGGCATCCCTGCACCACCGCCGCCGGTAGGTGGCGAATCGCCGCCATGTCCCGCAGCAGTTGGTCGGGGCGCAGGAATCCCGCGTGGCGCATGTAGTGAATCTCCAGCCGTGCCAGGGCGACCACGTCGCCGCCGACGGAATCTGGAATGCGTCAGCAGGAGTCCGGGTCGCCGGGGCCGTGCACCGCCGGGTCGGGGTGGTTGAGGCGGCGGCCATAGGCGTCTAGGCTCAGGACTCATTAAGGTTCGATCCAGAAGAGGAGGAGTACCGCGATGATGACGGCGGCAAAGAAGATATCCGCGTATCGGTCATATCGGGTGTGGATACGCCGCCAATCCTTGAGGCGAGCGAAGAGGTTCTCGATCCTATGACGCTGGCGATAGAGGGTTTTGTCGTAAGCGTACTGGGTTTTGCGATGACGCATTGGCGGGATGCATGTAGCGATCCCTCTCTGTGTCAAAGCCTCTCGAAGGGGATCACCGTCATAGTCCTTGTCGGCGATCAGGACGTTGGCCTTGGGAAATAGGTCGAGCAACAGCATCGCGCCTTTGTAATCGCTCATTTGCCCCTCGCTGAGCAGCAGGATGAGGGGCCTTCCTTGTCCGTCGCAAACCGCATGAAGCTTGGAGTTCAGCCCGCCTTTTGTGCGTCCGATACATCGGGGAAGAGCCCCTTTTTATAGAGGCTCGCGGCGGTCCGATGAGCTTTCAGGTGGGTTGCATCGATCATCAACCCGCAGCACGCCATGCGATAGCGGGAAATGCGGCTCGATCTTCGCCAACTGCCTCTCTGACAACCAAAACAGATCACTCATGGATGGGGTCCTCCCTCCCATGAGTGAATCAGCCGCCGATCTGCCTGACAATAATTTAATGAGTCCTGAGCCTGGGGGTCGGTGCGTTCGGCCTCGGGCGGGTGTTCCAGCCAGCGGCGCTCCGCCTCGGGGAAGAATCGTCCCATGCCGGTCAGAAACCACGCCGCTTCCTTTGCGCTGAACAAAAAGACTCCGCGCAGCACAAATCCCAGGCAGCGATCGGGGTGCGCCTGGCCATAGGCCAGGGCCAGGATCGTGCCCCAACTGCCGCCGCCCACCAGTCAGCGCAGAATCTTCAGATGTTGGCGCAGGGCCTCGATATCGGCGATCAGGTGCGCCGTGGTGTTGGCTTGGGTCTCGCCCAGGGGCGTCGAACGTCCGCAGCCGCGCTGATCGAACAGCACGATGCGGTAGCGGTCGGGGTCATAAAAACGCCGATGCGTCGGCAGGCAGCCGGACCCCGGTTCGCCGTGCAGAGATAGACCACGGGAATCCCCCATGGTGCGCCACACTGTTCCCAGAACAGCATATGGCCGTCCCCCACCGGCAAAGTGCCGGAGGAAAAGGGGGCGATTGCCGCTTCGCGGTTTTTCTCGACGATTTCGTGAACAATTCACTTTGACGCCGGGTGTCGCAATCGACCAACATGGCGTCAACCGGAGAAAGGCCTTCCGGGGGCGCCGACAACATCGTGGCAATTCGCGCCTGAGGCATCTTCCGTCACCGCAGCGAGCCTGAGCATGTCGTCGGACTGCCTCGACACCCTGAATATTTTGAAAACGCTGGTCGCCTTTCCCACGGTCAGCGACGAGTCCAATCTGGCCTTGATCGATTGGGTGGAGGCCTGTGCCGCTCGTCTGGGCGCGACCTGCCGTCGCACCTTCAATACCGAAGGGACCAAGGCCAACCTGTTGGTCTCGGTTGGCCCGGCGTCCGTGCCGGGGGTGATTTTGTCCGGCCACACCGATGTGGTGCCGGTGGACGGCCAAGCCTGGTCCGCCGACCCTTTCGTCGTTACCGAAAGGGAAGATCGCCTGTACGGGCGCGGCACCGCCGATATGAAGGGGTTTCTGGCGGTCTGTTTGGCCTGGCTGCCGCGCTTTGCCGTCGCCAATCTGAAAAAGCCCCTGCATCTGGCGCTTTCCTATGACGAGGAAGTGGGGTGCATCGGCGTGCGTGGCCTGATCGAGGACCTGGCCAACCTGCCCGCAATCCCGGAAATGTGCATCGTCGGCGAGCCGACCCTGATGCATCCGATGTTGGCGCACAAGGGCAAGGTCAACGTGCGGGTCCGGGTGAAGGGATTCGAGTGTCATTCCTCGCTGGCCCCGGACGGGGTCAACGCCATCGAGTGCGCCGCCGAGCTGATCGCCTTTCTGAAGGATCTGGCGCGACGCAAAGGTCGGGAAGGCCCCTTCGACACCATGTTCGACATCGCCCACACCACGGTCCATACCGGCCTGATCGAGGGCGGCACCGCCTTGAACATCGTGCCTCAGGACTGCATCTTCGATTTCGAAATCCGCGCCATTCCCGACGACGACCGCATGGCGATGCTGGACGAGATCAAGGCCTTCGTTGCCGCCGAACTGGAACCCCAGATGAAGGCGGTGCACCCGTCTTGCGGTTTTTCGTGGGAGGTCTTGTCCTCGGTTCCAGGGTCCGATACCGATCCCAACGATCCGATCGTCCACATGGTCAGCCAACTGTCCGGCGCCAACAGCTATGGCAAGGTCGCCTTCGGCACCGAAGCCGGATTGTTTCAGGCGCGTTGGGGAATGCCGACCGTGATTTGTGGTCCCGGCGACATCGATCAGGCCCACAAACCGGATGAGTACGTTGAACTTTCGCAGTTGCGCGCCTGCGAGGCCTTCGTCGGGCGTCTGCTGGAGCGGTTGATCGCATAAAGATCGGGCCGGGGATATCCCCGGCCCGGTTCGGTTCAGTCCTGGCGCAAGCCGTTGGCATCCGGCCCGATGTCGTCTTGCCATGGGCGGTACCGTTCCAGCGCCACCAGGGAGGCGATCAGGATGGCGGCCAATGCCAGCGCGACCGCCCAGAACGGCACCCCGATGAGGCCGTCGAGGGTCAGCTTGCCCGGTCCGCCGGACAGCAGCATCGGCTTTAGCGTCGGTTCGGCATAGCCGTAGGCAATGGCGCCCGCGATGCCCCCAGCCAGCGCGAACCACGCGTCCTTATAGCCAACCCCGACCTGCGCCAGCAGCGTCCCCGGACAGGCCCCGGCGAGTACGATGCCTACCCCCAGAATGGCGTCGCCCGCCGCGTTGGCGACAATCTGCGTGGCCTTGGGGTGCAACTTGACGCCACAGGCCCCGTTCAGGACGGCCAGGATAATCAGGCCGGTGGCGGTGGCGGTTAGGAACATCTTCAGCATGGTGAAGGTGCGGAACTGCATCTGGCCGACGATCACGCCGGGTTCGAAAACGCGGCCCTTTTCCAAGGCGATGCCCATCAGAAGGCCGAGGATGATCATGGATGTGACGTTCATGGCGGTTTCTCCCTCAGACCTTACGGAACAACAGGGCGGTGACGATGCCGCCCGCGAACATCGCGGCGACCGCGATCATCGAGCTGACCGCCAACTGCGCGATGCCGGAAATGCCGTGACCGCTGGTGCTGCCGCCCGCCAGACGGGCGCCGATCAGCAGCACGAAGCCGCCCGCGAAGGCCATGACGGCGCGGGGCAGGAAGTCGGTCAGGCCGGTGGCCTTAGCCCAAACCGGAGAGACCGCGCTGCGGAGGCTGCCGGACAGGCGCGCCGACAAAAAGGCGCCCAGGGCGGTGTTGACCAACAGGAAGGCGGGAATTAGCAGCAGCCCGATCCGGATGCCTGCGGCGCAGGGCGGACCGGCTTTTGCGCCACGGGCAATGCGGCGACAGGCCTTTTTCATCGAAGGTGGTGGGTTCGGACATGGGGCCGTCTCCGTTCTATGGGAATCTAATATAAGGAATATCTAATATGTAAGGGTGCCTGTCAAGGAGGAGATGAACGGACGGCAAAATCGGATGTAAAACGGCGGGCTTCGGGTATCATGCGGGAAGTGGCGTGCGTGCGGGGCGATGTCGCGGTGATTTCCGGCCTCGACATGGCGATCGACAAGGGCGCCCTGTGGGGGGGGGGCGCGGCGCCAACGGCGCGGGCAAGACGATGTTGCTGCGGCTTCTGGCCGGGATGATTCCGCCGTCTTCCGGCGAGGTCGCCTGGGGTGACGGGATGAGCCCCCGCGCCACGCCCGAGCGCGCCGTTCTGGTCGGTCACCAGGATGCCCTGAAACCGGCCCTGACGGTGGCCGAGAATCTGGGGTTTTGGGCGGCCTTTCAAGGCCTGTCCGCCAACCCCTGGCCGCGCTGGCGATCTGTCCGCTGGCGGCGGCGGCGGTCTTGAAGCAGGCGGTGGAGTAAACTCGGGTGACGGGGGTTCCGGTACTGGAAAGGGTTCGACAGGCGCTGTCGCGGGCGGCGCAACCGGCGCGCTTCGTCGATCTGAGCGGCCGCGTTCTGCCGTGGACGGCGGCGTTGGCGGTGGTGCTGTTCGTAGCCGGTCTGGTCTTTGTCCTGGTTCTGTCCCCCGCCGACCACCGGCAGGGCGACGGCGTTCACGTCATGTGCGTCCTCCATGTTCCCGCCGCCTGGATGGGGCTGGCGGTCTATGTCCTGGTCGCGGTTTTGGGTGGCATCGGTCTGGTCGGCGGTCATCCGCTGGCCTTCCACGCGGCGCGCGCCGCGTCGCCGGTGGGGGTCGCGTTCACCTTTCTGTATCTGGTCGGCGGTGTCCCGTGGGGCAAGCCGATGGGGGACGCGTGGTGGGTGTGGGACGCGCGCCTGACCGCGATGTTGCTCTGTACTTCGGACACATTGTCTTGTCCGGCGCCTTCGACGGAACGGCGGCGCGGCGATCGGGCGGCGGCGGTTCTGGCCCTGGTCGGCGGCGTCAATCTGCCGGTGGTGAAGCTCTCGGTCGATTGGTGGAATACCCTGCATCCGCCGGTCGGCGTCTTCAAGATGGGCGTACCCGGCGTCGATCCGTCGATGCTGTGGCCGTTGCTGCTGATGACCGGTGCCTTCAAGGCGTTCTTCTTCACGGTGTGGTTGCTTCGCATCCGCGCCTCCGTGGCCGAACAGCGGCTGGCGGCGAGGGATGAATCGTTTCGGTCCCTTGACGGCGGTGCGATGCGTCCCCTCATTTGCGGGGAGAGGTTCACACGCCTTGGGGAGACGATCATGGCGCTTGGCAATTCGACGACGGGATACGGATGCGTGTCGCGGGTGGTCCACTGGGGCGCGGTCCTGCTGGTCGCGGGCGCCTTCGGCTTGGCCTGGACGATGACCAAAATGGCCGGTTCCCCCGAGAAATTTCGCCTCTACGGCATTCACAAGTCGGTCGGTGCGTTGATTCTGGGGCTCGGTCTGTTGCGCATCCTTTGGACGATGTTGCAACCCGCGCCGCGTCTCCTGGGCAACCTGGTCCCCTGGCAGTTGATCGCGGCGAAGGCGGTGCACGGTCTGTTGTTGCTGTGGCTGGTGGCAATGCCGCTGACCTGCTGGTTGATGTCGTCGGCCGCCGGACGGTCGGTCTCGGTGTTCGGCTGGTTCACCCTGCCCAACCCGATCGCGCCGGACAGGGGGGTGGCGCATGCCTTCAACGAAATTCACGAGGTCATGGCCAGCCTGGGTTTGATGCTGATCGGGGGGCATGTCGCCGCCGCGCTGTGGCATCACGTCGTGCTCAAGGACGGGACCCTGCGCCGGATGCTGCCGTGTCGCCTGGGTGGCGGCGACCGCAGCTGACCCCGGCCTCGCCGATCCGAATCGTACAAGATCGGCCTCTTTTCGGCGCGTAGGATCGCGCCTCGGGAAAGGAGGCCGATCATCATGAACACGGCATTCGATATCGACCGCGGTCACGTCGCCCCGGCGGCGCGGGATCGCGCTCACAACATCGCGGATTGGGTTCCGCACCCCAAGTTTCCCGGCGTCGCCTTGCGCGCCGTCGCCCTTTCGGCGGAGACCGGCGGCACCTTCAGCCAGCATCAGGTGCGCATCGACCCCGGCCGCGCGATCGCTGATCACACCCATCCCGACCATTGGGAATCCCACTTGGTGCTGTCCGGCGACGGTGTCGCCGAGATCGCGGGGCGGCGCACCGACTATGTTCCCGGCACCGTCGGCGTGATGCCGAAGGGTGTCGAGCATCGCGTTGGCGCGGGGGCGGAAACGCTTTATATTCTGGCGACGTTCGTTCCCGCCCTCGCCTGAAGAAAAGGCCCTGCTCGTGTCCGGTTGCGCCCGTCATGCCGCGACCCTGATCCGCCCGCCGCTCGGCTGCGCGGCGCCGTTGTCGGTGGCGGCGCCTCCACCGTCTCCTCCTCCCGCCGATGTGCGCAAGGCCCGTGACCGTCTGGAGAACGGCGGCTTGGCGGTGCGACCCACGGCGGGCTTCGGTCATCGTTTCCGGCGCCATTTCGGGATGTCGCCGTCGGCTTGGCGGGGGTTGTCACGGGTGCGCCGCGCCGGGGCTCTGTTGGCGGCGGGGAAAAGCCTGGCGGTGGTGGCGGTCGATGCCGGGTTCTACGATCAAAGTCACATGACGCGGCAATTCTTGCGGTTTCTGGGGCTGACGCCGGGGGAATACCGCGCCGGGTTTGCCGTCGGCGCACCCCCGCCGGAGTGATAGCAAACGCGACACCTAAAAATCCATTATGTCTAGTTGATTATTTTAATAAACATGGCGTGGCATAAGCCTTGCTGTGGTGTCCGGGTATATAGCTCCCCGGTCGTTATGCAGGTAAGCCGCCGGACGCGCCGTTTCTTGACGGAGGCCGCCCGATGCCGCGCATCGCCCTGATCCCGCAATTCACCATCGAGGACGGAGGCATCAGCCGCGTCGGCGCCGACCGCATCGCCCTGTTGGCGGCGGTGCGCGACCATGGCTCGATCTCGGCGGCGGGGCGTGCCCTGGGGCTGAGCTACAAGGCGGCCTGGGACGGCGTTGCCGCGCTCAACAATTTGTTCGCCGCGCCGCTGGTGGTGGCGCAACCCGGAGGACGCCATGGAGGCGGCGCCCTTTTGACCGCGCGGGGCGCGGAGGTGATCGCCGCCTTTCACACTATCGAGGGAGAACTCGCCCGCGTCATGGCCGATCTTCAGGACCGGCTGGCCGAAAAGGGCGTGCTGCGCGCTTCCCGTCTGCTTAGGAGCCTTGCCATGAAGACCAGCGCCCGTAACGCCCTGCGTTGCGTCGTTGACGAGATCGTGCCGGGGGCGGTCAACGCCGAGGTGTGGTTGCATCCGACCGACGGCGTGAAGCTTGCCGTGATCATCACCAACGCCAGCGTCCAGGACCTGGGGCTGGCGCCGGGCGTGGCGGTGACGGCGTTGATCAAGTCGGCCTTCGTTCTGTTGGCCCCGGCGGATCAGGTGGGCCGGATTTCCGCCCGCAACAAGCTGATCGGCACCGTGGTCAAGCGCGACGATGGCGCGATCAACAGCGAAATCGTCATCGATATCGGTGGCGGCAAGACGATCGCCGCGATCGTCACCAAGGAAAGTGCCGAGGACTTGGGGTTCAAGCTTGGCGACCGCGCCTACGCCTTGGTCAAGGCGTAGCACATCATCCTGGCCGTCGAATAAGGCCGTTGCTGGAGAAACCATCATGAAACGCACGCATCTTCTTCGGGCTCTCGCATTGGGCTTGCTGCTGTTCCCGGTTCCGGCCCTGGCCGGAGAGGCCTTGGTGGCGGTGGCCGCCAACTTCACCGCGCCGGCACAGGAAATCGGCAAGGCGTTTGCCGCGAAGACCGGGGCTACCGTCAAGTTCAGCTTCGGGTCCACCGGCAAGCTCTATACCCAGATCTCCCAGGGAGCGCCGTTCGAGGTGTTCTTCGCCGCCGACGACATACGCACCGTGCTGGCGGAAAAGGAAGGCTTCGGCGTTCCCGGTTCCAGCTTCACCTGTGCGGCCGGCAAGCTGGCATTGTGGAGCAGGACGCCGGGGCTGGTCGATGCCAAGGGCGAGGTGCTGAAAACTGGCGGGTTCGCCAATCCCGTCGCCACCGCCTTTCTGAGCTTCATGAAGGGACCGGAGGCCCTGGCGGTGTTGGCCAAGCACGGCTACGGCGCGCGCAAACAGGGGAAAGGGGGCGGTCATGTGGGAGACCATCGGCCTTACCGTGCAATTGGCCGCCGTCAGCACCGCCGTGCTGCTGCTGCTGGGGACCCCCCTTGGCCTGGTGGTTGGCGAACAGCCGCCACTGGGTCAAGGAGGCGGTGGCCACGGTGGTCGCCTTGCCCCTGGTTCTGCCGCCCACCGTTCTGGGGTTTTATCTTCTGGTGGCGGCGACCTTAAGGGCGCGTCCATTGGATGCCTTTTTCGCGGTCGCCTTGCCGTTGGCCAGCCCCGGCATTCTGACCGGGGCGATTCCGGGGTTCGCGCACACGGCGGGCGAATTCGGCGTGGTGCTGATGATCGGCGGCAATATTCCCGGCCAGACCAAGGTGCTGTCGATGGCGATTCTGGATTACGTCGAAACCCTGCAATGGAGCACCGCGCACCAGTTGTCGGGACCGATGCTGGGGTTTGCGTTCTGCGTCATCCTGGCGACGACGGTTCTGGAAAAGCGGTTGCGGAGGCGTCTGCGATGACCCGCGTCGAGGCTCATTTTTCCGGTCGCATCGGCGGTTTCGCCCTGGACGTCGGGTTCGCCGCGCCGGAAACCGGGGTGACCGCCCTGTTCGGTCCTTCGGGGTGCGGCAAGACCACGGTGCTGCGCTGCATCGCCGGGTTGGAGCGACTGGAATACGGCCATTTTTCCCTGAGCGCGACGGAGGTCTGGCAGGACGGTTTTCGTTTCTTGCCGCCGCACCGCCGCGCCGTCGGCTACGTTTTTCAAGAGGCGAGCCTGTTCCCCCACCTGTCGGTGACCGCCAACCTGCGTTTCGGGCAGAAGCGGGCGGCGGATCGCGGCATTGTCTTCGACGAGGTGGTGACGCTTTTGGGCCTATCGCGCCTTTTGGGCCGGGTTCCGGCGCGGTTGTCGGGGGGCGAACGGCAGCGGGTCGCGATCGGCCGCGCGCTGCTGAGCCAGCCGCGCCTGTTGTTGATGGACGAGCCGTTGTCCGCGCTGGACCGTATCAGCAAGGACGAGATCCTGCCCTATTTGGAACGCCTGTACGATGCGCTGTCGATTCCGGTGATCTATGTCAGCCATGACCTCGCCGAGGTCGAGCGTCTGGCCGATCATCTGGTCCTGCTGTCCGCCGGTCGGACCGGCCGGGGTGCCGTCGCTGTCTGCGGATTCAGGTGGGCGACGTCAGTTTGTGTCGGGTGACGCCGGAGGAAACCTCGATCCTTAACGTGTTGTCGGCGCGGATCGATGGGTTCACCCCCGATGACGGACATCAGGCCGGGGTGTGCCTGCGTCTGGGATTGGCGGGTGACGGCGCGCGGTTGATCGCGCGGATCAGCCGGAAGTCGAAAGACACGCTGGGGCTTGCGAAGGGGGACGCGGTGTTCGCCCAGATCAAGGCGGTGGCCCTGGTCGATTCGTCCGGGACGGAAGGCCGTTCAAGTGGATTGAATGTCCCTCCCATGGAGTCGGATGTTGCGCGTTTCGGTTGATCGTTTGGGCGCGCCGCCGTTGCGATATCGACTCGACCGGGGGACGTGCGTGGCACCATTTGCCCGAATCCATGGCGGGCGACCCATCAACCGGGAATTAAAAAAAATATTAAGAAAAAGTTTATCATTGCGATCAAATGCCTATCACAGGTTGACGTAACCGGGCATGACACCGCCGAATTTCACGGTTGTGGTTGGTGCAATCCCAATTACCATATGCTTCTTCGAGGGCTGAAAAGGTTATATCCATGGGTCGATGGCGACTCTTTGGAAGATTGAAGAGGCTTGTCGATGATAAGGATTCAAGACATCAAGGTTGGGACCAGAGTAACGACTGGTTTCTCGATGCCGATTCTTCTGATTGCCGTGGTCTCGGGAACCGCATACATGAACGGCCAAAGTTTTTTTGGAGCTATTGCTGAGTATGCCCATGTTTCTGGGAATAGCTCTAAGGTTGCAACGCTTGGGGAAAGCGTTACCAACCTGGAACGGCACGTGCAACTCTTTTGCCTTGACGGGAGATGAATCCACGGAAAAACACGCAAAAGATGAATTACAGAATCTGCGCACGCAAACCCAAACGTTGATTGATGCCACCCAGAATGTGGAGCGTCGCGGTCGGATCGAGCAGGTGTCTCGGATCCTTGCCGCCTTCTCCACGGAATTCGACAAACAAGTCAAGGCCGAGGCGGATCGCGCCGCCGAGCAGTATTCGGTCGAGGCCCTGGGACTGCGGATGCGCCTGATTCTGACCCAGATCATGGATCGCCTGATCGCCGAGCGAAGCTTCGAATTGGCGACTTCCGCCGGTGTCACGCAAAAAGCCTTGATGCTGGCCCGGATGGAGGCCCTGCGCTTCCTGAAGGAACCGACCCAGGAGTTGGCGGCGACGCTGAAAAGTCGCATGGCCAGTTATGTTGTGAAGACCGGAAAGTTGGCGCAGGCCCTGCCGACCGGCGATTTGCGCCGCATGGCAGAAGGCCTGTTGCGCGATGCGGAAGTCTATCAAACCACCTTCGATCGCATCGGCGCCTTGAGCATGGCGGTGCGTGCCTAGTCCGAGAAGAGCATGGCGCAGTCCGCCCTGTTCCAGGCCAAGATGGATGAAATTCGGTTGGCCCAGGATACGCATCTGGTTCAGACGAAGGCGGGCACCGACAGTCGGATCGCGTCGTCGTCCGCCCTGGTGATCGGGCTGAGCGCGCTTGCCCTGACCCTTGGCGCGGCATCGGCGTGGGTGATCGGTCGCGGCATTTCCATTCCGGTCCGGTCGATGACCGCGGCGATGGAAAAGTTGGCGTCCGGGCGTTTGGAAACCGACATCCCGGCGCGTGATCGCAAGGACGAAATCGGCGCGATGGCCGCCGCCGTTCAGGTGTTCAAGGACAACGCGCTGAAGGTTCGCGAGCTTGAGGCACAAAGCGAGGCGCAGAAGCGTCAGGCGGAGGCCGATCGCCTCGCCGCCATGAACAAGATGGCCGACGAGTTCGAATCGAGTGTCGGCCACGTCATCGAGCGGGTCGCTGCGGCGGTGTCGGAACTACAGGCGGCGTCGGGACAGATGGCATCGACCGCGGCGGAAACCTCGGCCCAGGCGACCAGCGTCTCCAGCGCGGCGGAGGAAGCTTCCTCCAACGTGCAGACGGTGGCCTCCGCCGCCGAGGAACTGGCAGCCTCGATCAACGAGATCGGCAAGCAGGTGGCGCATTCCGCCGAAGTCGCGGCATTGGCGACGCAACAGGCGGAATCCGCCAGCAACTCGATCAAGAGCTTGGCCGACAATGCCAATCGTATCGGTTAGATCATCGATTTGATCAATGACATCGCCAGCCAGACCAATCTTCTGGCCCTGAATGCGACGATCGAGGCGGCGCGTGCCGGCGATGCGGGCAAGGGCTTTGCCGTGGTGGCCAGCGAGGTCAAGAACCTGGCCAGCCAAACCGCGAGGGCGACCGAGGAAATCGCCGCGCAGGTCTCCTCGGTACAGGAGGGAACCACGGCGGAGGTCGGTGCCGTGGGGGCGATCACCGGCGTCATCGCCGACATGGGCGAAATCGCGGCGGCGGTGGCTTCCGCGGGGCAGGAACAGAATGCCGCGACCTCGGAAATCGCCCGCAACGTCGAACAGGCGGCGGCGGGAACGCAAGAGGTCTCGGCCAACATCCAGGCCGTGGAAAGCGCGGTGCAGGAAACCGGCGCGGCGGCGTCGCAGATCAACGCCTCGGCGACCGAACTGTCGCAGCAGGCGGAATACCTGCGGGCCGAGGTCGGTCGCTTCCTGGACCAGGTGCGCGCCGACAAGGCGCAGATGAAGTTGATGGAATGGGACCGTGCCGTCGAATGCGGGGTCGAAGCCATCGATGACGATCACAAGCGGTTGGTGGAGTTGATGAACACCATCTATGCGGAAATGCTGACGGGGGAAGGCGCGGACGACGTCAAATCCGCCTTCGCGCAGACCGCCAGCCATCAGCGGATGCACCGCGAGATGCTGGAGCGCATTTCTCTGCTGCGACGCAGCCTGCAGGGTGGGTGCGCCGATGTCGGTCGCAAAATCTTCGAACATTTGGCCACCTATCTGCGTGACCATATGCTCAAGGCCGATCTTTTGCTGGCCGACCACGTGATGGGGCGCAACCAGCAGGCCAAGGTCGCCTGATCCGCGACCGATGCTTAAGGACCAAGAAGAGCAAGACCCCAAACGGGCCCTGAGAGAGTCGGCCTCCGCCATGCGGAGGCCGATTTTCATGGGGCTTTTGGTTTCATCCGGTCGCGCAAGGCACGGAACGACGATTGCGCGAAGACGCGTTCGTCGTCGCGCATCGGGATCAATCCGGATTTGAACAGGCGGCCCTCGGTTCCGATCATCGCGTCCGACAGAAAACGTTCGACGAAGGGCAACAGGCCTGGAACGCGACCGATGTGGGCGGTCTTGATGTAAAGGTAAAGCGGTCGCGACAGGGGATGGTTGCCGTCCTCCAGCGCCTCGTCGGTGGGGCGGATTCCCTCCACCGGCAGGCCCCGCAACTGGTGGGAATGGCGCTTTAAGGCGCCGTAGCCCATGATCCCCATGGCCTGGGGGTCGTCCAGCAGGCGCTTGACGATCAATTCGTCGTCTTCCCCGGCGTTGATGAAGGCGCCGTCCTCGCGGATGTGGCCGCAGACCTCGCGCACCATGGCGTCGGATGCCGACACCGGCAGGTCGGCGCATCCCGGGTTCATCACCAGGTGGACGAAGACGTCGCGCGTGCCGGAGGTCAGCGGCGGGCCATAAATTCGGATTGGCGTCGTTGGAAATGCGCCCGAAATCTCGGACCAGACACGGTAAGGGTTGGCGATCGCTCCTTGTTTGGTCTGAACCGACCGCGCCAGCGCCCGCCACAGGGTGGCGCGGCTGACCGCGAAGCCGGGGTTCGCCAGACTGCTGGCGACCACGATGCCGTCGTACCCGACCTTGAATTCGGCGATGTCGGCGATGCTGTTGGAGAGGCGGTGTTCTTCCTCGATCGGCGTGATGCGGCGCGACGCGGCGACGATGTCGGGGGAATTCAAGCCAATGTCGGAACAGAAGATCTTGAAGCTGCCGACGGTACCCGTGGCTTCGATGACCGGAGCGCGGAAGGGGGTGTCGCGTCCGAAGTCCTCGGCCGCCACGGCCAGGAACGGGTACATCGTCGATGAGCCGACAATGCGGATGTTCTCGCGTTCGGCGGCCCTGGCGGGTACGGCAAGGCCGATCACCAGGGCGGCAAGCAGAGAAAGAAGGGTGCGGCTGGACATGAAAGCCTCATGGTGCGGTTCGGCGCCGAACCGGCCAGGCTTCCGATTCAGGAAACGGCGATCACGGCCTTCAGACCCAGAAAGATACCGGCAGCCAGGACCGCCGACAAGGGGACGGTGATCAGCCATGCGGCGACGATCGTTTGCAGGTAGCGGCGGCGCACCAGGCGGCGCTTGACCGCCTTGTGCGCCTTGTGTTGCGCCAAAGCGGATGCCGGTAAAGGTGGCGGTGTCGCGGCGTTTGCGTCTGGGATGTCGGCGGGAGCAATCTCGCCCGCTTCCGTCACGTCGGGCGCGGGCAGACGCGCGCGCATCACGTTGATCCAATATTCGCGCAGGAACCCGACGCCGAAGACTCCGCCGACCGCAATGTGGGTGGAACTGACCGGAAGTCCCATGGCGGAGGCCACCAGAACCGTTACCGCCGCTGACAGGGCGACGCAGAAGGCGCGGGTAGGGTCGAGCTTGGTGATCTTTTCTCCGACGGTGCGGATCAGCTTTGGCCCAAACAGGGTCAGGCCGAACGAAATGCCCAGCGCGCCGACCACCAGCACCCAGGGCGGCAGCGTGACCTTGCCTGTGATGCCGCCGCCGCCCGCCGCGTGGACGATGGCGGCCAGCGGGCCGACCGCATTGGCGACGTCGTTGGCGCCGTGGGCGAAGGACAAGAGGGCGGCGGAAAAGATCAGCGGCGTGGTGAATAGGGCGCTGACCGCCTTGCGCCGGTTTTCCATGAATGCCGATTGGCGCGCCACCAGGGGGCGCATTAGCAGCAGGGTGGCGACCAACGCGACCCCGCCCAGGCTTAAGGTCAGAAAGAGTGGTGGACGCCAGATGTGGGTCAGTCCCTTCAGGATCAGGTAGATCACGAAGCTGGCGGCCAGCACCGCGACCAGCGGCGGGATCCAGCGTCGTGCGGCCGCTAGGCGGTCTTCTTTGTAAAGGATGGCGACTTTGATGAAGGCCAGGAAGGCGCAGGCGACGATGCCTCCCAGAATCGGGGAAAGCACCCAACTGGCGACGATGGCGCGCATCGTGTCCCAGGCCACCGCGTCGGGCCCCGCGGCGATCAGACCGGCACCCATCACGCCACCGACCACCGAGTGGGTGGTGGAGACCGGCGCGCCGATCGCGGTGGCGAGGTTGATCCACAAGGCGGCGGCCAGCAAAGCGGCCAGCATCGATAGGATGAAGGTGTCGGTGTCGGCGGCGCGGGAGGGATCGATGATGCCCTTGGAAATCGTCGAGACCACGTCGCCGCCCGCGATGATCGCGCCCCCCGCCTCGCACACCGCAGCGATGACCAGCGCGCCGACCATCGATAACGCGCGTGAGCCGACCGCGGGGCCAACGTTGTTGGCGACGTCGTTGGCGCCGATGTTCAGCGCCATGTAGCCGCCGATCACCCCGGCCAGAACCACGAACCAGTACTGGTTGCCGTCGCCGTTCAGGGTCAGCGTGAACAGCAGGACGCCGATCAGGAACAGGCCACCCAGGCCGACCGCGGTTTTGAAGGTGCCCAGGTGGCGCGTCGCATCCTCGATCTGAGAAATGCGCTTTAGATCCTTGTCGAGCGTGTTGTCGGACACCAAACCCCGCTTCCGGGGATCGTGTCCGATCCCCGACTGTCACATGACTGTCGCGGAAGTGTCATAATGTCTTTGGCGTGTCCTGTCATCCGTCGCAATGGATGCGCACACAGTGCACGCTCATATTCGTTATATATCAATCATCTACCATGTTTATCAACCCCCCCCCACGAGATCCGCGCGGGCTGTTCGGCGGCGAATCGGGGAGGAGGCCTTGACGTGGACCTTCTCCACCGTGACATACTGGCCTGTCGATGAGTACCAACGGGGAAAAGAGGTCAGGCCCATGGCGCGCATGTCCGGTACATTCAACAGCCCGCTGCTGCTGGGGTTTGACCATTTCGAGCGGATGCTCGATCGGATTTCCAAAACCTCGGCGGAGGGGTATCCCCCCTACAACATCGAACAGACGTCGGAAAACGGCCTGCGCATCACCCTGGCGGTGGCGGGCTTTTCCGAGGCCGACCTGTCGGTGACGTTGGAGGCCAATCAGCTGTCGGTGGTTGGACGCATCGCCTGCAATGAAACCGAACGCATCTATCTGCATCGCGGGATAGCGGCCCGGCAATTCCAGCGCAGCTTCGTGCTGGCGGAGGGGATCGAGGTCACCGGCGCGGCTCTGGACAAGGGGCTTTTGCACATCGATCTGATGCGCCCGCCGCCGGAAACCCAGGTGCGTGAAATCAAGATCGGTCGGGGGGCGCCGAAGCCCGCCAGCCGCATGACCGTCGAGGACAAGGATGGCTGACGCGAAGGCGTCGCCACGGCGGAGCATCCCCCATGACGAAGACATCCACGGCCCCCTTCACCCTGCGCGGTCTGGCCGGGGCTTCCCCCCTGCCTCCCCGCTGGCGGGACAGCGTTCTGGTCGTGGTTGACGCACAACGCGCGCACGAGGACGGTATTCTGCGCTTGCCGGGCATGGCGACGGCGCGCTGTTCTTTGGCCGAGATTCTGGCCGCCGCGCGCGCGGCGGGGCTCCGGTGATACATGTCTGGCATGAAGGCGGCGCGGGAGGTCCCTTCGATCCCGCCGGTCCTGGGTTCGCTCCTCTGGCCGAGGCCGTGCCGTTGGCGGGGGAAGGCGTGGTGCGTAAGCGTCTGCCGGATTCCTTCGCCGGAACCGACCTGGATGTCGTCATTGCTGCGACCGGTCGTTCGGCGTTGATCGTCGTCGGTTTCATGACTCACATGTGCGTGGATTCGACGGTGCGTGCCGCGCTTAATCGTGGCTATTCCTGTGGCGTGGTGGCGAAGGCCTGTGCCAGTCGGGATCTTCCGGGGACGGATGGGGGCGTTATCGTGGCCGATGCGATGCATGCCGCATTGTTGGTGGCGCTGGTCGATCGCTTCGCGGCGGTGATGGCGACCGCCGCCGAGATTCCGGGGTAATTCCGCTCAGGCGGAGGGTGGGGGCGGCACCGGTAGAAAACGGGCGACGATGTCGCGGGCCAGCCGAACCGGCTTTTTGGTGACGGCATCCAGGCAGCACCAGCAGCTTTTGACTTCCGCCAGGGTTTCGCCGCCGCAATCGATTTGCGTGCGATAGAACGCCTTGGCCCCTTGCAACTTCTCCAGCAGCAGCTTGATCACCACGTGGTCGTGCGGAAAGGCGGGGCGGCGATAGCGGATGTCGTGGCCAAGGGCGACCCACAGGCGTGTCGCCACAGCGTCCCTCGGCGCGAAGCGACGCCAGTGGCGCAGCACGGCGGTTTGCACCCATTGCAAATAGACGGCGTTGTTGACATGGCCCATGTCGTCGATGTCGCCGTCGGTGACGTCGAGATGGTATTCAAAGTTTCGGGCGGCTTGAGCAAGCATGGCCGAACTCCTTTAAGGATGCATCGGCGCATCGGTGAAGACGACCATAGGCGCGTTTCAGCGATTCGAGTATCCGGTTTTTCCGTAAACCGGGGGCGAAGGCGATTACGCGGTGCGGGAACGCTCGGAGTCGAGCAGCAACGCGTAAAGGGCGTCGGCCTCGGTGGTGCCGCGCAGCTTCTCGCAGATGCCCTTGTCGCGCAGCAGGCGCGAGACGCGGGCCAGAGCCTTCAGGTGGTCGGCGCCCGCCCCTTCGGGGGCGATCAGCAGGCAGACCAAATCCACCGGCATGTCGTCGATCGAGTCGAAGTCCACCGGCTGATCGAGCCGTGCGAAAATCCCGTACAGGCGGTCGATGCCGGTTAGTTTGGCGTGGGGAATCGCGATGCCGTTGCCGACTCCGGTGGAGCCCAGGCGTTCTCGCTCCAAAAGGCCTTCCAGGATGTTGCCTTCGTTCAGACCGATGACCTCGGCGGCCTTCTGCGCAAGCAGTTGCAGGGTCTGTTTCTTGCTGTTCGCCTTCAAGGCGGGGATCACGGCATTCGGTGCGATCAGGTCTGCCAGGGTCATTGTTTTCCTCGATCCATCCACGCGTGCCCGGATCGTGCCGGACGGCGTTTGCCGCATCCCCTTGGAAGGGCGCCGAGGCCGCGCGCGGTGAGGCATCGACAGTTGCCCTGAGCGATCATTGATGTCGTCCGGTGATTGCAGCGTGTGACGGTTCAGCCTTTGCTGTTGGTTGCCTCGGGATCTACCCAGCCGATGTTTCCGTCCTGACGACGGTACACCATGTTCAGGCGGCCATGGGAACTGTTCCGGAACAGAATGGCGTTTGTATCGGAAAGGTCAAGCCGCATTACCGCGCCCGAGACCGTGCACACCGGAATGACCTGGCTTATCTCGGCGACGATCACCGGGCTGGCCTCTTCTTCCGGCAATTCGGCGTCGGAGGGCTCGGGCTGAATGATGAACTGTTGCGCGGCGATCCCGTCTTCGGTCTTCGGTTTGTTGTGATTGGTCAGGCGGCGTTTGTATCGACGCAGTTGCTTGGCGATCTTTTCGCAGGCGGCGTCGAAGGCGGGGTAGGGCTCGGTGCCGGCGGCGGCGGCTTTCAGGGTAAGCCCGCGAATCGGGTGCACCGAAATGTCGGCCCTTACCAGGTGCGCGTCCTTCGAGATGACGACGGCGGCGTCGATGGCGCGATCGAAATACTTCTCGACAAGCCGCGACAGGGTCTGATCGGCGTGCGCGCGAAACGAGTCTCCAAGGTCGATCTGTTTCCCTTTGACGATGATTTCCATGGCGTTCGTCCTACCTGACTGGTGGCGCACCGTCGGCCCCTGCGGGACGAATGGCGGTGCGCCGCTTTGAACACGATCCGATTGCCGGAGCGGTGGAGCCTCCCCCCGCAGACGTCCGCCACGGTCGTGTCGTGGCGGCGGAGGCGGGAAGCTAGAGTCCTCTCCCGTTTTCGTCAAGTCATCCGTGTGTCCTCGTTCGATTGTTGATCCCCATACACTTTGATATGGGCACGATGATGACGGTTTGCGAAGGGGAAGGCCCCAGGATTATGCATGTGGAAGGTGGATTTTCAATTCGCGGCGGCGCTGCGACGAAGGTGCGATTTTCATTGCCTCGCGGTATTTGGCGACGGTGCGCCGCGCGATGTCGATGCCGTCTGCCTTCAGGATTTCGGCGATGCGGTCGTCGGAGAGCACGGCTTCGGTGGTTTCGGACTCGATCAAGGTCTTGATCTGATGGCGCACCGCCTCGGCGGAATGGGCCTCTCCGCCTGCGGTCGAGGCCAGGGCTTGGGTGAAGAAGAATTTCAGTTCGAACACGCCGCGCGGCGAGGACAGGTACTTGTTGGTGGTGACCCGGCTGACCGTGCTTTCGTGCATGCCGATCACCTCGGCGATGTCGCGCAGGATCAGGGGCTTCAGGGCGCTGATGCCGTGACTGAAGAACCCCGGTTGCTGGCTGACGATCTCGCTGGCCACCTTCAGGATGGTGGTGGCGCGTTGGTGCAGCGATTTGACCAGCCAGTTGGCGGATTGGAAGTGTTCATTCAGGAAGGTGCGGGTCTGGCGATCGGCCTTGACGTTGACCTCGGCGTAATAACGGTTGGCGACCAGGACGCGCGGCAGGGTGTCGGTGTTGAGTTCGATGATCCAATCGCCGGCGGCGTCCTGGCGCATCAGGATATCGGGCTCGATCGGCTGTTCCCGCACCGGTTCGAAGCTTGACGCGGGCTTGGGGTCCAGCGCCCGGATTTCGCCGATCATTTCGGCCAGATCTTCGTTGTCGATGCCGCAAATCCGTTTCAGCCGCGTCAGATCCCGTTTTGCCAGAAGCTCCAGGTTGTCCAGTAGAGCGGCCATCGCCGGGTCGAGACGATTGCGATCGGCGAGTTGCAGGGCCAGACATTCCTTGAGCGAGCGGGCGAACACCCCGACCGGGTCGAACCCTTGCACCAGATGCAGTGCCCTCTCGATCTCGGCGACGTCGCAGCCAAGTGCGGTGGCGGCGGCCTCAACGCTGCCGGTCAGGTATCCGGCGTCATCCAGCATGTCGATCAGGTAGGCGCCGATCATCCGTTCCTTGGGGTCGATGGACGACAGGCCCAGTTGCGCCGTCAGGTGCTGGCGCAGGGTGATGGATTCGCCAACCGTCTGTTCCAGGACGTTGCCTTCGCCCTCGTGCGCGCCGTCGCCGTAACGCCCCAGGTTGTCGCTGCCGCCGAAGCCCGCCTCGGGGTCCGAAAAGGCGCCGGAATCCTCGGCGTGGGTGTCGTTGGTGAAGGTGTTATCGACCTCGACGTCGAGGGGCGATTCATCGCCGCCACCGCCGACGTCGTCGAGCAGCGGCGCCTCGGCCGCCGGGGTTTCGTCCAAAGAGGGCGGTTCGGACTCCGCCGCGCGGTCGTCCTCGCGTTCCAGCAGGGGGTTTTTTTCCAGCTCCTGCTCGATGAAGGCGGCCAGTTCGAAATTCGACATCTGCAACAGCTTGATCGCCTGTTGCAACTGTGGCGTCATCACCAGCGATTGGGATTGTCGAAGTTCGAGCCTGGGTGAGATCGCCATTGCCCGGTGCCGCCCTACAGGGTGAAGTGGTCGCCCAGATAGACGCGGCGAACCCCTTCATGCGCGACGATCTCGGACGGGGCGCCTTCCATCATCACGGTGCCATCGTAAAGGATGTAGGCGCGATCGATGATGTCCAGGGTTTCGCGGACGTTGTGATCGGTGATCAAAACGCCGATGTCGCGATCCTTCAGGTGTGCGACCAGATTGCGGATTTCGCCGACCGCGATCGGGTCGATGCCGGCCAGGGGTTCGTCCAGCAGGATGAAGCTGGGGCGCGAGGCCAGGGCGCGGGCGATTTCGACGCGACGCCGTTCGCCGCCGGATAGGGACAAGGCGGAGGCGCGGCGCAGATGGCTGACCGAGAATTCCGCCAGCAGGGCCTCCAGCTGCGCGTCGCGGGCGTCAGCGTCGGGTTCCACCACCTCCAGTACCGCCATCACGTTTTCTTCCACCGTCAGGCCGCGAAAGATCGACGCTTCCTGTGGTAGATAGCCGATGCCCATGCGGGCGCGGCGGTACATCGGCAGGCCGGTGATCGCCATGCCGTCCAACAGAATGAACCCGGCGTCGGGCGCGATCAGGCCGGTGACGCAGTAAAAGCAGGTGGTCTTGCCCGCGCCGTTGGGACCCAGAAGCCCGACCGCTTCGCCGCGCTTGACCGACAGGGACACGTCGCGGAGCACAGGGCGGCGTTTGAAGCTTTTGCCGAGGGCCTTGATTTCCAATCCGCGCAAGGGCAAAGGCCGCAGCGTTTCATCGATGGGGGGGGTGTGAATCGCCTGCGGCCCGGTCGTCGTCATGTGTTCGCTTTCCCGTCGCGGTCGAAGAAACGCGGTTACGCCTGTTGCGTCCGGGGTGGCCCGGAAATCGGCGCTTGGTTTCCGATTATCCGATACCGATCGGCTGGCGCAACGCTTTTCTCGGATTGGCCGGATTTTTGCTTGTCGGCCGAGTCAGGGCTTGACGGTTTCCTCGGGCAGGGGTTCCGCCCGCTTCGGGGTGAACTTGCCGCGCACCGGCGACGGTTTGTCGAGTTTTGCGCCGGGGGCCTTGGAATAGAGGGTGCTGACCCCGGTGTTCATGTTGATCACCGCGTAGGCGCCGTTCAGGGTGTCGGTGCCGCGGGTCAGGGTGACGTTGTCAAGAAGCGTGGCGGTGCCGGTCTTGACGTTGTAGTGGCCGCGGTCGCCGGTCGCCACCTCGGTCTTGGTGGTGATGACGACATGGCCGTGGGCGTCCACCGCATCGACGTCGCCGCCGCGATTCGCGCCGGTGGTTTTCTTCGATTTTGTCTTTTGCGCCGTCTTCGGCGCGAAGCAGGCGGTGACGATGTCGGCCTTCAGGGTGCGGCCTTCGCGGATCACCACGGCATCGCCGCGCGCTATTGCGAAGCGCTTGATGTCCCAGTATTCCAGGTCGTCGCGGGCGGTGATCGTGGTGTCGGGCGTGACCAGCTTGGCGTTTGGCTTGCCGCGTAGAACCAAAACCGATGCGCCAATGTCGTAGACGGCGGTGTCGCCGGTCGCGGTGTCGGTGGGCGAGGTGATGCGGACCCGACCGTCGGCGTCCAGGCGCCAAAGCTCGGACTTGCCGGCTTTGTCCTCGCGGTAATGCGCGGTCAGGGAGTCGGCATAGACCGTGGTGTCGCCGCGCGCCGCCGAGGCATTGCCGCGTGCGACGAAGCGCTTGCCGTCGCGCATCCATTCGATGCCGTTGTCGGCCAGGACCTCGACCGGGGCCTGGTCCCCCGGCGCGCCGAAGCCCAGGGACTGCGCGCTCGCGGGCATCGGCGCGGCCAGCAGGGTCAAACCGGCCAGCAGCCAAACGCGGCGGTGCATCCGCCAATCACTTGCGAGGAACATCGGTTTTCACTCCCGGACGAAGGATGAGACGGGACTTCCCCTTGAACAGAATGCGGCGCCCCTTATCGGTAAGGACGAAACCGGCATCGCCCTTGACTTCTCCGGCGGGGCCGAAGGCATTCGCCGGGTCGTCGCCCTCGGCGCGGCCTTGCCGCAACGACAGTCGTGCGGTCGGCGAGAAGAAAGCATACCCGTTGTTGTGAAACACCGATACTCCGCCGGTCAGGCGCAGGAGCTCGGCGTTGCGGTCGTAGGTGCCTTCCGGGGCGCGGGCCAGCACCCAGGCGCCGTCCTTGGAGGCGAGGTCGGCGGATGGCGACTCCAGCGCGATAAGGCGGCTGTCGGGGTCGATCTCGTGCGCGGATTCGGCGGTCACCGTGAACGGCTGCCGGTCGGCGTCGGTGCCGCGGAAGCGCGCGTTGACGACGCGCAGGCGGTCGGGGTGGCGCGGGTCGATTCCCGACAGCGAGATATGGAAGCGGTTGCGTTCCGCCTGCAATTGCGGCCACAACAGAATCGCGCCCAGCAGCAGCGCCGCGACGGCGGGCAGCAGCAGTTTCATGGTGCGCACGAAGCGGCTGTAGAACGACGCCCGGCGCAGGGCGTCGGGGGCAGCGGTCAGGAAACGCAGGTCGGGGGGCGAACCGCCAACGGGCGGACCGGACGCGGCCACCGGGGCGGGCGCGGCCGGGCGCTTTTTCATGACACCCCGGCGCGCAGGCAGTCGTGCATGTGGATCAGTCCGATCGGATGCGCGTCGGCGGTCAGCACGAACAGGCTGGTGATCGAGCAGTCGTTCATGATGCCCAGCGCCTCGGCGGCCAGGGCCTCGGCGCCGACGGTCTTGGGGTTGGCGGTCATCACCCGGCTGGCAGGCATGTCCAGCAGGTTGGGGGCCATGTGGCGGCGCAGGTCGCCGTCGGTGATGATGCCGGCCAGACGCCCGTCGTCGCCGACGATGCCGACGCAGCCGAAACTTTTCTGCGACATCACGATCAGGACGTCGGCCATGCGGGCGTCTGGCGCGATCAGCGGGACGTCGGGCAAGGGATGCATCAGTTCGCGCACCTTCAAAAGGCGCTGGCCGAGCTTGCCGCCGGGGTGGAAGGTCTTGAAATCGCTGGCCGAAAACCTGCGGCGTTCCAGCAGCGCGACGGCGATGGCGTCGCCCAGGGCCAGGCTGGCGGTGGTCGAGGTGGTGGGCGCCAAGCCAAGCGGGCAGGCCTCGCCGTCGGCGGGCAGCACCAGGGTGACGTCGGCGGCGGATCCCAGCGCGCTGGTCTGGCGCTCGGTGATGGCGATCAGCGGGATCGAGAATCGCCGGGAATAGGCGATGATGTCGGCGAGTTCGGTGGTCTCGCCGGACTTCGATAGCAGGATCAGGGCGTCCTGGCGGGTGATCATGCCAAGGTCGCCGTGGCTGGCCTCGGCCGGGTGGACGAAGAATGACGGCGTGCCGGTGGAGGCCAGGGTCGCCGAGATCTTGCGCGCGATGTGGCCGCTTTTCCCCATGCCGGAGACGATGACCCGCCCATGGTCGGAGGCGAGAACCCGTTCCTCCAGCAAATTCAGCGCGTGGGAGAAATCATCGCCGAGCCCGGCGCTCATCCGTAACAGCGCGGCGGCTTCGGCTTCCAGCACGTGGTGCGCGGCGGTGAGGTCGGAGGCGACGCGGTCGGCAACGGCGGCGGGGACGGCAACGGGGGTGTTCATCGATCGGGCATCCAGGCAGGCGGCGGTGTCTCAGTGGGCGAAGATATCGTTCTCGGTCCATCCGGCGAGGTCAAGCGCGGCACGGGTGCCAAGGAAGTCGAAGCAGGCCTCGGCCAGCGCGGCCCTTCCCTCGCGTGCGAGAAGGGCGTCCAGACGTTCCTTCAGGCGGTGCAGGTGCAAGACGTCGTTGGCGGCGTACTGCTGCTGTTCGGCGGAAAAATCGGCGGCGCCCCAGTCGGAGGTCTGCTGTTCCTTCGACAGTTCGACACCCAGAAGGTCGCGGCAAATGTCCTTCAGGCCGTGGCGGTCGGTGTTGGTGCGGCACAGCTTCGAGGCGATCTTGGTGCAATAGACCGGGGCGCAACGGACGCCCAGGTTCTTTTCGATCATCGCGATGTCGAAGCGGGCGAAGTGGAAAATCTTGGTCAGCGCGGCGTCGGCGAAAACCGCCTTCAGATTGATCGGATCGACGCCCGCGACGATTCGCACCAAATGGGCGTCGTCGTCGCCCGCCGACAATTGCGCCAGGCACAGGCGGTCGCGATGGGGGTTGAGGCCCATGGTTTCGGTATCGACCGCGACGAAGCCGGAAAACCGCACGGTTTCGGGCAGGTCGCCATGATGCAGGAAAATCGTCATTGTTGCCCTCTTGAAACCGCCCCTCGCGCGGGCGCACCAGGGTACGAACGGGCGCGCCGGGATCAAAGAACAAAATGCCGCGGGTGCGTTGCCGTTGCGAGCGATGGTGCCCAGGAGAAGACTCGAACTTCCACGGTATTTCTACCACAGGTACCTGAAACCTGCGCGTCTACCAATTCCGCCACCTGGGCACTGATCCGCTAGGGCCATTCGGACACGGGTTCAGGGCCCGGTCCAACCGGCACAGCCGGTCAGTGAGGGAAGGTTTATGCGGATTTCGAGCGGCAAAGTCAACACCCTTTTTTGCGTTTGGCCGCCCTCCGCGAGGGGCTGGGGGACGCGGAAAGCGCGTAGATAAAAAGGCATGATGCAAATATGACTTTCGGCAAGAAATGACAATTCCGCGCCCCTGTCCATATGGACAGATGCGTGGCGTCTTTCTATAAAGGCGGGGCGCGGGCGCCTGGGCGAAAGGGAGTACGGTTATGACACGGCGATTGGTGACGGTTTTCGGCGGCTCCGGCTTCATTGGGCGCCACTTGGTGCAGCGCCTGGCGGCGACCGGCGTGGTGGTCCGCATCGCCATTCGTTACCGCGAGGACGCCCACTTCCTGAAAACCATGGGCGACGTCGGGCAGATCACCACCCTGGAAACCGACATCACCGACTTGGCCGAGGTCAAGCGCGCCGTCGAAGGCGCCGACTGGGTGGTCAATCTGGTCGGCATTTTCCACCCGCGCGGACGGCATACCTTCGAAAGCCTGCACGCCAGAGCGCCGGGGATCATTGCCGCTGCAGCAAAGGAGGCGGGGGTCTCCCGCTTCGTGCACGTTTCGGCGATGGGGGCCGATGGGGCGGCCAAATCGGCCTATGCGCGGACCAAGGCGCAGGGCGAACAAGAGGTGTTATCCGCTTTTTCCGGCGCCACCATCGTTCGTCCCAGCGTCGTCTTCGGGCCGGAGGACAATTTTTTCAACCTGTTCGCGCGGATGGCGATCCTATCCCCCTTCCTGCCGGTGATCGACAAGGACGCCTGGAGCCTTGGGGGCAAGGGACTGTTCGGCGGCGGCGGGCCGAAGTTCCAACCGGTCCATGTCGGCGATGTCGCTTCCGCCATCGTTGCCGCGCTGGCCGGGGAAGGCCATGGCGGTAAGACCTATGAACTGGGCGGGCCGCACGTCTACACGATGCGACAGATCATGGAAATGACGCTCGCCGAGATTTGTCGCGAACGCTGGCTGCTGCCGATGACCTTTGGCATAGCGCGGGTGCAGGCGGCGCTGATGAGCCTTTGGCCGAAGCCTTTGCTTACCCGCGATCAGGTGCTGATGATGATGCGCGACAACGTGGTGTCCGGCGACTATCCTGGGTTCGCCGATCTGAGGGTGGAGCCGACCACGGCGGAAACCATCCTGCCCACGTATCTCAATCGCTTCCGCAAGACTCACCGTCAGGTGATTGCCCGCTGACGCGGAAAACCGAAGGTCGTGGGGGCGGAGGGGCTGGGTCCCTCCGCGAGGTTTTTCTTCATCCCAGGCAGCGGTCGAATCCGGGAATGAAGCCGTAGGCGGCGGCTAACAGCGCGGCTCCCAGGAATATGCGATAGATGGCGAAGGGCGTGAAGCTGGCGCGTTTCAGCCAATGCATCAGTACTGCGATGGCGATCAGGGCGGTGATGAATGACAGGCACGCCGCATAGATCGCGGCGGTGGTCAGGACCGGCTGGTCGAGGCGATAGATGTCCAATCCGGTCAGGGTTCCCGCCGCGACGATGGTGGGGATCGACATCAGCATCGAAAATCGGGCGGCTTCGCCGCGTTCATAGCCAAGCAACCGCGCCGCCGTCATGGTGATGCCGCTGCGGCTGGTGCCGGGGATCAACGCCACCGCTTGCGCCAGCCCGATCGCCACCGCGTCGGGCATGTTCATGTGTTCGATGCGGCGAACCGTCAAGCCCAGGCGGTCAGCGGCGAACAGCAGAACGCCGAAGCCGAGTGACGTCCATCCCAGGATCAGAATGCTGCGACCGGCGGTTTCCACCATGTCCTTGACCAGGACGCCGGCAACCACCACCGGAATCGTCGCCACCACGATTTGCAGGGCCAAGCGTCCGCCCGCAGATTTGCGCATCCGTGCCGCTGCCCACAGGCCAAGGATCATCTGCCAGACGTCGCGCCAGAAACACAGCAACACCGCGCCCAGGGTGCCGACATGCATGGCGATGTCCATGTCCAGACCCTGATCCGGCCAGTCGGCGATGCAGGGGACCAGAATCAGGTGCGCCGAGGAACTGATCGGCAGGAATTCGGTAATGCCCTGAACCACCGCCAGAACAATCAGGTTCAGCCATGTCATGTCGCAGGTCCCCTTTCCCGGAAGCCCTCTGCAGAGCGGGTCTTGTTCGTGGCCCCGTCCGTCGGGCGGCAAGGGCCGATCCACTTCATAGCACGTGGACGATGTGCTCCCCAAACGAGATTTAGTAAACGAATGCGCACCAATGCGCCGGTCGCGCGGTGCGGCGCCCGCGCCGCCACAGACCCGTTCGGGGAAATTAGGTCAGCAAGGCTGACGTAAGTGTATTTTTCCTCTCGCCTTGAGGGGGAAAATCCACTAAGAATCCGCACGACTCCGCAGGGTGTTGCAGGATGGGCGACGGGGCTTTGTCGCGCGGATGAACGCGGCGGACAGAGCGATAGAGGAAAAGGAATCAAGGCATGGCGCAGCAGAAGATGCTCCAGTTCACCAAGCAGGAGCGCCACTCCCCGGATAAGCGCCCGGCCGCCGAGCGCGCCGCCGATTTTCGCGAAATCTATGGCGCCTTTGATTCCGGACGCGCCGTCACCCAGGCCTCGCGTTGCGAACAGTGTGGCATCCCGTTCTGCAGCCTGCACTGCCCGCTGCACAACAACATTCCCGACTGGCTGATGCTGGCGGCGACCGGTCGTCTGGAGGAAGCCTACGCGGTGTCCTCGGCGACCAATACTCTGCCGGAAATCTGCGGACGCATCTGCCCGCAGGATCGTCTGTGCGAGGGGTCCTGCGTCTTGGAACAGTCCTCCCACGGTAACGTCACCATCGGCGCCATGGAAAAATACATCACCGACAGCGCCTTCGAAGCGGGCTGGGTGAAGCCGTTCACGCCACGGATCGAGCGCAAGGAATCGGTGGGCGTGATCGGCGCCGGTCCGGCTGGCTTGGCGGCGGCGGAGCAGCTGTGTCGTCTGGGGTACAAGGTCGAGGTCTATGACCGCCATGACCGCGCCGGTGGACTTCTTACTTATGGCATTCCCGGCTTCAAGTTGGAAAAGGACGTGGTCGCTCGTCGCGTCAAGGTGTTCGAGGAGAGCGGCGTCGTCTTCCATCGTAACGTTGATGTCGGCAAGACCGTTACCCTGCACGACTTGCGCAAGAAGCACGCCGCAGTGGTGATCGCCACCGGCGTCTATAAGGCGCGCGGCCTGGGGATCCCCGGCGCCGGGCTGGAGGGCGTGGTGCCGGCGCTGGAATACCTGACCTGTTCCAACCGGTTGAACATGGGCGACCGCGTCGCGGCCTTCGAGTCGGGATGCCTGAACGCCAAGGGCAAGCGGGTGGTGGTGGTCGGCGGCGGCGATACCGCCATGGACTGCCTGCGCACCGCGCTGCGCCAGGGCGCGGTGTCGGTGAAGTGCCTGTACCGCCGCGACCGCGCCAACATGCCCGGTTCGCAGCGCGAGGTCGATAACGCGAACGAGGAAGGCGCCGAATTCGTCTGGCTGGCGGCACCGGAAGAGGTGATCGGCGACGCCGCCGGCAAGGTCACCGGTGTGCGCGCCGTCAAGATGCATCTGGGCCTGCCCGATGCGTCCGGTCGGCAAAGCCCGGCTCCGGTGCCGGGGTCCGAGCACGTCATCCCCGCCGACATGGTGCTGGCGGCGCTGGGCTTCGAAGCCGAGGACCTGCCGGTTCTTTTCGGCGATCCGGAGTTGGCGGTGACGCGGTCCGGCACGCTGGCGGTCGATGCCAAGGATTTGATGACCAGCCTGGATGGGGTGTTCGCGGCGGGCGATATCGTGCGCGGCGCCTCCCTGGTGGTATGGGCGATGCGTGATGGCCGCGATGTGGCGCAGCACGTTCATGCGTATTTGCAGCAGGGAGGTGCCGCGTCCTCCCTGGTCAACGCGGGTTGAGGAGAGGACTGGAAATGACCCATCAAATGATCAACGGCTGGTCCGAGACCTGGGACGGCGCCCCTCGCGAAAGCGGCGCCGAATTCATCGCGCGTTTCGAGAAAAGCCGCGCGGCGATGGTCGCGGCGGGCGCCGCCGACCCGATGGCGGCGCACGACGCCTGCGGCGTCGGTCTGATCGCCACCCTGGACGGCAAACCGCGCCGCCAAGTGGTGGAAGCGGCGATCGACGCCCTGAAGGTGCTCTTTCACCGTGGCGCGGTGGATGCCGATGGCAAGACCGGAGATGGCGCGGGCATTCACGTGCAGATTCCGCAGGATTTCTTCAAGGACCACGTGCGCCGCACCGGCCACGTGCCGGAAAAGGGCCGCCTGGCGATCGGCATGGTCTTCCTGCCGAAGACCGATCTGAACGCGCAAGAGGCTTGCCGCGCCATCGTCGAGAACGAGGTGCTGCAATTCGGCTATGGTCTTTACGGTTGGCGGCAGGTGCCGGTCGATGTTTCGGTGATTGGCGAAAAGGCCAATGCGACGCGCCCCGAAATCGAACAGATCATGATCGTCAACACGAAGCATACCTCCGAGGATGACTTCGAACGCGATCTCTACATCATTCGGCGGCGTATCGAAAATCAGGTGCGGCAGAACAATATCCCGGATTTCTATATCTGTTCGATGTCGTGTCGGTCGGTGATCTATAAAGGGTTGTTCCTGGCCGAACAGTTGACCTCGTTCTATCCCGATCTCTTGGACGACCGCTTCGTTTCCAGCTTTGCGATCTATCACCAGCGCTATTCCACCAACACCTTCCCGACCTGGCGTTTGGCGCAACCCTTCCGCATGTTGGCGCACAACGGCGAAATTAATACTCTGGCCGGCAATGTCAACTGGATGAAGTCGCACGAGACCCGGATGGCGGAACAGGTGTTCGGTGCCGCGATCACCGATCTGAAGCCGGCGATCCAGTCCGGCGGGTCTGATTCCGCGATGCTCGACAACGTGTTCGAACTTCTGGTGCGGGCCGGGCGTACCGCGCCGATGGTCAAGCATCTGATGATCCCGGAATCGATCGGCCAGAACAGTGCCATGCCCGCCGCGCACCGCGCCATGTTCTGGTACTTCAACACGATCATGGCGCCGTGGGACGGTCCGGCGGCGATCGCCGCCACCGACGGTCGCTGGGTGGTCGCGGGCATGGATCGCAACGGCCTCAGGCCCATGCGCTATACGGTGACCGAGGACGGTCTGCTGATCGTCGGTTCCGAGGCCGGGATGGTTCGCGTGCCGGAAGAAACCATCAAGGAAAAGGGCCGTGTCGGTCCCGGACAGATGGTCGCCGTCGATCTGGCCGATGGGCATCTGTATCATGATCGCGAGATCAAGGATCTGCTGTCCGCGAAGCAGCCGTTCACCGAATGGGTGAAACGGATCACTCAGATCGATGACCTGATCAAGCCCGACGTCCCCGAAGCGCCGGAACTGGCCGAGACCGAATTGCGCCGCCGCCAGTTGGTCTATGGCCTGACCATGGAAGACATGGAGCTGGTTCTTCAGCCGATGATCGAGGAAGGCAAGGAAGCGATCGGGTCCATGGGCGACGACACGCCCTTGGCGGTGTTGTCCTCCAACTATCGCGGGCTGCACCATTTCTTCCGGCAGAATTTCTCGCAGGTGACCAACCCGCCGATCGACAGCCTGCGCGAAACCCGCGTGATGTCGCTGAAGACGCGGCTGGGCAACCTGGGCAACATTCTGGCCGAGGAAGAAAGCCAGTGTCATCTGCTGCAACTCGATAGCCCGGTGTTGTCGAACAAGGAATTCGACGCGATGCGCGCCTATATGGGCGATACCGCGCACGAAGTCGACGCCACCTTCGACCCCGACGGCGGCCCCAACGCGTTGCGCGCGGCGATTACCCGGGTCCAGCGCGAGGCAGAGGACGCGGTCCGCGGCGGCTGCGTCCACATCGTTCTGACCGACGTCAAGCTGGGCAAGGGACGCACGCCGATCCCGATGATTCTGGCGGTCGGTGCGGTGCATTCGCACTTGGTGCGGAATTCCCTGCGCACCTTCACCTCGCTTAACGTGCGCTGCGGCAAGTGCATGGATACCCACTATTTCGCGGTACTGATCGGGGTCGGCGCGACCACGGTGAACGCCTATCTGACGCAGGAAGCGATCGCCGAACGCCACCGTCGCGGCCTGTTTCCCGGTCTATCGTTCGAGGAGTGCCTGAGCCGCTACAAGACGGCGATCGACCAGGGTCTGTTGAAGATCATGTCGAAAATGGGCATCGGAATGATCAGTTCGTACCGTGGCGGCTATAACTTCGAGGCGGTGGGTCTGTCGCGGACTCTGGTGGCGGAATTCTTCCCGGGGATGAACTCGCGGATTTCCGGCATCGGTTTGTCCGGTCTCCAGCATACGCTGGTGGAACAGCACAAGCGCGCCTACGAGGACGATCAGCCGGTGCTGCCGATGGGCGGTTTCTACCGTTATCGCAATGGCGGCGAACTGCACGGTTGGGACGGCAATCTGATCCACACCGTGCAGAAGGCCTGCGCCACCGGCAATTACGCGCTCTATAAGGAATACGCGCGGGGCGTCTACGCGATGTCGCCGATCAACATTCGCGATCTTCTGGAAATCAAGTCGGCGGGTCCGGCCCTGCCGTCCGAGGATGTCGAGTCGGTCACCGAAATCCGCAAGCACTTCCTGACGCCGGGAATGTCGCTGGGCGCGCTGTCGCCCGAGGCGCACGGAGCCCTGAACATCGCGATGAACCGGATCGGCGCGAAGTCGTGTTCCGGCGAGGGCGGCGAGGTGCGTGAACGCTTCCAGCCGACGCCCGAGGGCGATAACCCGAATTCGGCAATCAAGCAGGTGGCCTCGGGGCGTTTCGGCGTCACCGCCGAGTACCTGAACCAGTGCCGCGAAATCGAGATCAAGGTGGCGCAGGGAGCCAAACCTGGCGAAGGCGGGCAGTTGCCCGGCTTCAAGGTCACCGAGATGATCGCCAAGCTCAGGCATTCCACGCCGGGCGTGATGCTGATCAGCCCGCCGCCGCACCACGATATCTACTCGATCGAAGATCTGGCGCAGTTGATCTATGATCTGAAGCAGATCAATCCGAAGGCGCGCGTCTGCGTCAAGCTGGTGGCGCGGTCGGGCATCGGCACCATCGCTGCGGGCGTCGCCAAGGCGAAGGCCGACGTCATTTTGATTTCCGCCAATTCCGGCGGCACCGGCGCCTCGCCGATGACGTCGATCAAGTTCGCCGGTCTGCCGTGGGAACTGGGGCTGGCCGAGGCGCATCAGATGCTAACCTTGAACCGCCTGCGTCATCGCGTCACGCTCAGGACCGACGGTGGCATTAAGACCGGGCGCGACATCGTCATCGCGGCGATGCTGGGGGCCGAGGAATTCGGCATCGGCACCCTGTCGCTGATTTCGATGGGCTGTATCATGGTGCGGCAGTGCCATTCCAACACCTGCCCGGTCGGCGTCTGTACTCAGGACGAAGATCTGCGCGCCAAGTTCAAGGGAACGCCGGAACGTGTCGTCAATCTGTTCACCTTCCTGGCCGAGGAAGTGAAGGAGATCCTGGCCTCGATCGGCGTGAAGACCCTGGCCGAGGTGGTGGGCCGTTCCGACCTGTTGCATCAGGTCAGCCGCGGGTCGCCGCATCTGGACGACCTGGACCTCAACCCGATTCTGGTGCGCCCCGACGTCGGCGGCTGGCCGACCCGCTGCACCCTGGCCGAGGGCGAGCGCAACGAGGTGCCGGATACCCTGGACGCGCAGATGGTCCACGATGCCTGTCAGGCGTTTGAGGATGGCGAGAAGATGCAGCTGTCGTACGACGTGCGCAACGTGCAACGCGCCATCGGCACCCGGATGTCGCATCATATCGTCACCCGCTTTGGGATGACCGGGTTGCGCCCCGGCCATATCACGGTGCTGTTGCGCGGCTCCGCCGGGCAGTCCTTGGGGGCGTTCGCGGTGCAGGGATTGAAATTGGAAGTCCAGGGCGATGCCAACGACTATGTCGGCAAGGGCCTGTCGGGCGGTCTGATCACCATCCGGCCGTCGATCTCCAGTAAGCTGGAGAGTCACAAGAACACTATTATCGGCAATACCGTCCTCTATGGCGCGACGGCGGGCAAGTTATTCGCGGCGGGGCAGGCGGGCGAACGTTTCTGCGTGCGCAACTCGGGCGCCGAGGTGGTGGTCGAGGGGTGCGGTTCCAACGGCTGCGAATACATGACCGGTGGCACCGCAGTGATTTTGGGGCCGGTCGGCCACAACTTCGCGGCGGGGATGACCGGCGGCATGGCCTTTGTCTTCGATCCCGACAATCAGTTCACCGAGCGGCTGAACGCGGGCTCGCTGATCAGCCAGCGTATCGCGGTTCCTTATTACGAGACAAAGCTGAAGTCCCTGATCGAAGAGCACGTCAAGGAAACCCAGTCGCGATTTGCGCAGGAAATCCTGTTGAATTGGGACTTTTACGTCACGCAGTTCTGGCAGGTCGTGCCGAAGGAAATGTTGAACAAGCTTGAGGTTCCGGTGACCGCGCCGCAGGCGGCGGAGTAAGTCTTCGACCGCGTTGCAAAAGTCCGGAAGCGATCGGGATGGGCCGGCGTTTTCGTGGAAGGTGTTCTTCTGCGATCCCACGGTGGTGCAGGTGCAACAGCGGACCATCGCCCGCATCGTCGTTTATTTTCGCGAGGACTTCGAAAAAAAGAAGAAGTGGATGGTTCGGGCGCTCAACTACAATGCCTCGGACGCCGATTTGCGGGGCGGTTTGGCCAGTTCGTACCTGTTCACCGAGGGCAAGCTGAAAATCCTGCTGTTGGCGATGATCCGCCGCGTCGATGCCGGTGTGATGGATGCTGCCGATCGCGCCGTGTTGGCCAAGAATATTGGCGAAGAACGCATCAAAACCGTCGAGCGGGTCAAGATGGATGTCAAGTTGCTTGACGATAACCGCTTATTCTAACACAAACTTCATCGTGGTGCCGTTCGTCCGCGATAGTGACCCGTTCGGACGGTGTGAGGCGGGAAGCCTTGCGGGTTTGAAATGATTGTTTGCGTGCATCAGGTTCTTTGCGCGGCGTCGCGCGCGCTGAGAATTCAGCTTGGCGAGAAGGGGCTGGCGTTTGAATTGCGCGCCGAACGCCCGTGGGAACGTGCGCCCGAATTCTTGCGCCTCAACCCGGCGGGGGAACTGCCGGTGCTGTTGGACGAGGGACGGGTTGTCGCGGGGGTCGGACCCGCCATCGAGTACCTGGAAGAAATCCACCCCGAACCACCGCTTTTGGGCTGTGACCCGGAACAGCGGGCCGAGGTGCGGCGTTTGCTTCACTGGTTTTTGTGCAAGTTCGAGCGCGAGGTGACGCAGCCGATCGTCGGCGAGAAGCTGGGCAAGCGAATTGCCGCCGCCGGGCCGCCCAACAGTCGCGCGATTTCCGCCGGACGCCTGAATATCCATGTCCACATGGATTACATCGCGTGGCTGATGGAACGCCGCCGCTGGTTGGCCGGCGAGATCATGACCCTGGCCGATATCGCCGCCGCGGCGCAATTTTCGGTGGTGGATTTCGCGGGCGAAGTGCCGTGGGTTTGCCATCCCGAGACCAAGGACTGGTATGTCCGCATCAAGTCTCGTCCGGCCTTCCGTCCCATTCTGGCCGACCGCCTGACCGGCATCGTGCCGCCCAAGCACTACGCCGACCTGGATTTCTAGGTTAAGGAGACCGCCGATGACCGATGATCGCACGCCGTCACGCCATGAGACGGGGTTGAAAACGCTCGCCGCGATCGACGGCAAGGCGGGGGAGGCGGTGGCGCAAAGCCTGGCCGACATCGCGCCGGATTTTGCGCGGATTCTGATTGAGTTTCCCTTTGGCGACATCTATTCCCGGCCCGGGCTTGACCTGAAAAGTCGCGAGATGGCGACGGTGGCTGCCCTGGCGGCGATGGGCAATGCCCTGCCGCAACTGAAAATCCACATCGGCGCGGCGCTCAACGTTGGGATGACGCGAACCGAGGTCGTCGAGATTCTGATGCAGATCGCCGTCTATGCCGGATTCCCGGCGGCGCTGAACGGCCTGTTCGCGGCGAATAGCTCTTCGTTCCTAGGGTTTGGTGGTTGGGGCGGCGGGCTTTGCTGCCTCTTCCGGCGCGGGGAATTCCAGCAGTTCGATGTTGCGGCGCACGTCCTCGTCCATCGGCGAATCCCCGGGCAGGGCGGCCAGGGCCGCCAGGGCCGCCGCCCAGTCGGCGCGCGCCTGATTCGGATGCTTTTGCAGGCGATGGACGATGCCGCGTTCCAGATGCGCCGCCGGATCGGCGGGCGCCGCCTTGATCGCGGCGTTCAGGTCGTTCAGCGCCAGATCCAACGCGTCCAGGAAGCGATAGGCGGAGGCGCGGACCACCAGGGCCTCGACATTGCGGGGGCTCAGTTTCAGGGCTTCGCTGGCATCGTCCACTGCCAGCCCATAGTTTTGGGCGCGGGCGCGGATGCGGGCACGGCTGATCCACAAGTCGAAGGCCGTGGGGTCCAGTCTTAGGGCGGCGGACTGCGCGGCGTTGGCGCTGTCCCAGCGTTTGGCTTCGGCCCAGGCCTGCGTCGCCTGATCCAGCATGCGGGCGCGGGTTGCGTCGTCCTGACGGCTTTGCCTTGCCAGGTCTTCCAGCCGTTCCGCTGCTTCCGGCGCGAAACCAAGCTTCAGCAGCGCGACGGCGGCGCAATGCTTGGCGGGTTCGCCGCCACCCAGCGCCACCCAGGCATCGGCGTCGTCGAAGGCATCCTTGGCGCTGCGGTCGATTTTCGCCATGCAGGCGGCATAGTGGGCGGCATCGGCCTTGCGCGCCGCGATCGATTCCCTGGTCGGCGGGTTGCCCTGCGGCTTCGCCGGGTCGGCGGCGCGGGCGACGGGCGCCAGCGGCAGCCCGGCCAGCAGAATCAGCCCGGCGCATTGAGCGGCGCGGCGCAAGGGTGTAAGTCTGGCGGATGAAAACAGGCTTGGAAAAAGGAACGCGGACATCGTGGCGACGCCTCATCTGTTGATCTTCGGTCTCGGTTATAGCGGGTTGCGGCTGGCGCGGGAATGCCTTGCCGATGGCTGGCGGGTTTCCGGCACGGTGCGCGGCTCCGACAAGGCGGCGCAGTTGCAGGCGGCGGGGATTTCCGCCCATGGCTTCGGCGCGGGCGGGACCTTGCCCGACGACAAACTGGCCGACGTCACCCATATCCTCGACACCACGGTGCCGGAAGCGACGGGCTTCGCCGTCCTGCCCGAGGCGCGCCGTCTGTTCGCCGCCGGAATGCGACCATCGTGGGCGGGAATGTTGTCCTCGACCGCCGTCTATGGCGATTGCGCGGGTCGTTGGGTGGATGAAGCCGCCGTACCCAAGCTCGGATCGGCCCAGGGGCGCGCCCGTCTGACGTCGGAGGCGCAATGGCTGGCCTGGGGGACGAAAACCGGGGTCGCCACCCACGTCTTTCGCCTGCCGGGGTTGTATGGGCCGGGACGGTCGGCCCTCGATCAGGCGCGGGACGGTTCCTCCCGTCGCATTCATCGCGAAGGTCACCGCACCAGCCGCGTCCATGTCGATGACGTGATCGCGGCGCTGCGTCTTTCCATGGCGGCGCCGGTCGCGGGGCGGATTTATAACGTCGCCGATGACTCGCCCGCCCCCAATGCCGAGGTGGTGGATTTCGCTTGCGCGCTGCTCGGCATCGCGCCGCCGCCGTTGGAACGCCACGAAGATTTGGCCCCCACCGACCCGCGTTTGCGCTTCCTCAAGGAAAGCCGCTTGGTTGCCAACGCGCGGTTGAAGGCGGAATTGGGTTGGGTTCCGCGCTTTCCCGGCTACCGCGAGGGCCTGAAAGCCGCGCTCGCGGAGGAATAAAAACAAGCCGGGGCCAGTCCCGGACCGGCCTCAGCAGGGTGTTGAAGAAGTCAGAGTGGCTCGCAGACGAAGCCTGATTCATTGCTGCTATGGATGTAGATGTGGCCAACCAATCGGCCAGCAGTGCCGAGGGCGACCCATCCTCTCCCGCAAGCAATATCGGCGTCGTTGTGGCCTTCCCACGAGAATTCGGCGCAGACGGCACCATCCCGGCTCCCGTAACGCACGTCGAGCCATCTCTTGACCGCGCCGAACACCCGTTCGCCATCAGAGGCGCCACCAAAGGTAATGTGGGCGGGCTCCAGAAGGTCGAGATGATCATCTGGCCAAGTGTCCATCTCGACGCTGCTCCAGCGGCCTTCGAAGACTTTGGCAAAGGCGGGCAGGCGCTTCATGTGGGCATCTCCCCTGCCAGCAGTTTGGGTGGTCGCAGCAGATTGTAGGCGGCTGCCGAGAAGGCGAAGGCCCAATCCACCTTATCAAGGCCGCGCAGTTTGGTTTTCCGCATCCCTGCGACTGTCTTGATCCAGCCAAAGGCTTCCTCGATCCGCTTGCGGATGCGCATGGAGGCGGTATAGCCGGGATGGCGGGTGGTGCGCTTATCTATGGCCGAGCGACGTCGGCTAGGTTCAGGACCCATTAAATTATTGTCAGGCAGATCGGCGGCTAATTCACTCATGGGAGGGAGGACCCCATCCATGAGTGATCTGTTTTGGTTGTCAGAGAGGCAGTTGGCGAAGATCGAGCCGCATTTCCCGCTATCGCATGGCGTGCCGCGGGTTGATGATCGGCGAGTGATCAGCGGCATCGTTCATGTGATCCGCAACGGCTTACGGTGGCGAGATGCACCACTCGTCTATGGCCCCCACAAAACCCTCTATAATCGTTTCGTTCGCTGGAGCCGACTTGGGGTGTTCAGCCGGATCTTCGCGGCCTTGACGGGAGAGGCTGGCCCTCCAGACCGGTTGATGATCGATGCAACCCACCTGAAAGCTCATCGGACCGCCGCGAGCCTCTATAAAAAGGGGCTCTTCCCCGATGTATCGGACGCACAAAAGGCGGGCTGAACTCCAAGCTTCATGCGGTTTGCGACGGACAAGGAAGGCCCCTCATCCTGCTGCTCAGCGAGGGGTAAATGAGCGATCACAAAGGCGCGATGCTGTTGCTCGACCTATTTCCCAAGGCCAACGTCCTGATCGCCGACAAGGGCTATGACGGTGATCCCCTTCGAGAGGCTTTGACACAGCGAGGGATCGCTACATGCATCCCGCCAATGCGTCATCGCAAAACCCAGTACGCTTACGACAAAACCCTCTATCGCCAGCGTCATAGGATCGAGAACCTCTTCGCTCGCCTCAAGGATTGGCGGCGTATCCACACCCGATATGACCGATGCGCGGATATCTTCTTTGCCGCCGTCATCATCGCGGTACTCCTCCTCTTCTGGATCGAACCTTAATGAGTCCTGGGCCTAAAGGCCATGTGGTGGTCGAGGAAGCGCCGCCTTCGCCGCGCGGCGATGACGACCCCTCGCCGCAGGTCGTGGCGCTGTCGGCCCGTACGCCCAAGGCGTTGTCGCGGATGATTCGGGATCTGGCCGCGCGTCTGGCGGAAGAGGACGACGCCTTCGCCGATTTGGCCTTTACCCTGCAAACCGGGCGCGAAGGTTATGAGGAACGGCTGGCTTTCGTCGCGGCCTCGCGGGGGGAGGCCCTGGCGACCTTGTCCGCCCTGGCCGATGAGCGCGCGGCGGCGGTCGCCGTCTTCCGGGGTCGGACGCGCCGGGGGGGGGCGGGGGCGGTTCTTGACGGGGCCGAGGCGGTCGCGCATTCCTTGGACGATCCGGCCTTGGACGATCTGGCGCGGGCCTGGGTCGAGGGCCTGCCGGTGAATTGGCGCGGCCTGCATCGTGGCAAGACGCGGCGGCGCGTCGCCCTGCCGCCCTATCCCTTGGATCCGATATCCCATTGGCTTCCGGCGGGACGCGTCCCGTTGATCCCGGTGGAAACGAAGGAGCGTGTCGTGACTCGTGCCGTTCCGGTCGTCGAGGATGAAGACGAGACCCTGCTGCTGCGGCCGCTTTGGTTGGACAAGCCGGTGTCGGCGGAGGGAGTCTCGCCGTCGAGCCGTCTGGTGCTGCTGTGCGGCCTGCCCGCCGCCTTGGCGGAGGGGCTTCAGCGCGCCCTGGGCGACGCGCCCAGCCGGGTCATCGGCGCCCAGTCCGCCGATCCTGGCGACGATTTCATGGATGTCGCAACGGCGGTCATGACGCTGCTGCGCGACCTGTTGTTGGGTCCCGAAAAATTGCGGCCGGGATTGGTGCAGTTGGTCGCGCCGAAGACGCCATGCGCGGCCCTGACCGCTGGGTTGTCCGGTTTGGCCGGGACGCTGGCGCAAGAAACCGTGTCGCCGGTTTTCCAGTCCATCGCCATCGATCCGGCGGTGGACGCGGTGGTTCGGGCGCGTTTTTTGGATGAAGATTCCCGTTGCCCCAAGGATCGGCTGATCCGTCACGACGGTGGGCATCGCCAGGTGCGGCGGTTGGCCGAACTGCCGTCCGGTCCCGCTTTGTCCCGTCCGTGGCGCGATGGCGGATGCTATGTGATTTCCGGTGGCCTGGGGGGCTGGGGCGGATGTTCGCCCATGACATCGCCACCCATGCCCGGCATCCGACGGTGGTTTTGATCGGGCGCTCGGCGGCGGGCAATCTGGCGCGGGAGACCCTGGCCGTGCTGGAAAAAGCCGGGGCACGCGCGGTCTATCACGCCCTCGACGTTACCGATGCCCCTGCGGCGAGTGTCCTGATGGCGCGATTGCGCGCGGAACATGGGGCGATCAACGGGATGCTGCGCACGGCGGGCGCGATCCAGGATGCCTTGCTGGTTCGCAAGGACATGGCGACCACGGTCCGGGTCTTCGCTCCTAAGGCCCTTGGGGCGATGGTGCTGGACGCCGCGACGGCGGGCGACGCGCTGGACTTATTCGTTTGCTTCTCGTCTCTGGCGGGATTACTGGGGAATCTGGGACAATCGGACTATGCCATGGCCAACGGCTTCCTGGATGGTTTCGCCGCGTGGCGCAATCGGCGGGTAGACCGGGGCAAACGCACGGGCCGCACCCTTTCGATTGATTGGCCCCTGTGGCTTCGGCGTCCGGGGGGCTTCGGTCGATGCGATCCCGGCGATCCTGCTGACGCAGGTCGCCCGCGAGTTGCACCTGGACGAGGCGCCGGGGGTCGATGTTTCGCCCGCCGTTCTGTTCTCCCAGCCGACCTTGATCGGGTTGGCGCGGCATCTGGCGACGGCGGCGGGCGGAAGCGATCCGCCGGGGCGATGCGACGCTGGCGATCGCCGGTGCCGCCAACCTGATGTTGACCCCGATGGGACACATCGGGCTGTCGCGCGCGGGCATGCTGAGCCGTCGGGGACGGTGCCGTACCTTCATGTCCGATGCCGATGGCTATGTGCGCGGCGAAGGGGTCGGGGTGTTCGTGCTGAAGTCGTTGCGGAACGCGGAGGCCGATGGCGACCACATTCACGCGGTGATTCGGGGCAGTGGCGTCAATCATGGCGGACGCGCGAATTAGTTGACCGCGCCCAATTCCGTCGCCCAGGCCGATCTGTTGGTCGAGGTGTATCGCCGCGCCGGGATCGACCCGCGCACCGTGATCTGTCTGGAGGTCCACGGCACCGGAACGCCCTTGGGCGACCCGGTGGAGGTGGGGGAACTAAACAGCGCCTTCCGTCAGTTATATCGGGATTGGGATGTGCCGCCGACGCCGACGCCGTATTGCGGCCCGGGCTCGGTCAAGACCCATGTCGGCCACCTGGAACTGGCGGCGGGCGCAGCCGGTCTGGCCAAGGTCCTGTTGCAAATCCGCCACCGGACGCTGATCGCCAATCTGCATGTCGGGGAACTGAATCCGCACATCTATCTGGCCGGAACGCCGTTTCAGGTGGTGCGCGCCAACCGGCCGTGGACGACCTTGCGCGACGAGAATGGGCGCGAGTTGCCGCGCCGCGCCGGAATCAGTTCGTTCGGGTATGGCGGCGTCAATGCCCATGTGGTGGTCGAGGAATATCCGTCGCCGCCGTCGGCCGATGCCGACGATGGGCGTCCGGTGGCTCTGGTGCTGTCGGCCCGCGACGAGACCCGTTTGACCGAAGCCTGTCGCGACTTGAAGACGTGGATCGCCGCCCATCGCGAAGGCGGTCGCGCCCTGCTGGCGGGATGTGGCGTTTACCCTGCAACTGGGTCGGGATGCGATGGCGGCGCGCTTGGGGCTAACCGCCATGTCCCTGGCCGAGGCCGAGGACAAACTGGCCCGATACCTGAATGGGGAAACCGGAATTCCGGGAATGTCGAGCGGTTCGGCGCGGCGATCCGCGACGCCGGTGCCGATTGTCTGGCGACCTTCGCCCCGATGGGGTTGGTCTATGGCCCCAGTCACCAGGGTTTGGTGTCCGTCGCGGTCGGCGAGAAAGAGCTTTTGGCCGAGATCGTGTTGCTGCGGGAATCCGCCGACCTCAGTCCGGCCTGGGTGATGAATCCGGCGCTGCTGGACGCCGCGTTGCAGGCCAGTGCCGGATTCTCGGTCGGTGCGGACGGGCGTTTCGGGACGGTGCGGGCCGAGGTGCCGGTGGCGGTGCGCGAATTGATCGTGTAAAAACCGTTGTCGCCGCGTCTGTTCGTCTGGCTGTGCGCCAGGGATGCGGGCGGGGTGGATCTAACGCTGTGCGGCGAGGATGGATGTGTGTGCGTGCGGCTGTTGGGCTTCCGTACCTTCCCGGTCAAGCCGGTGGAGTCCCCGCCGCCCGTTGCGCCGCCGCCCGTCGTGTCGGAGCGGACGCTGGCCGCGCATTGGGATGAGATGGCGGAATGGCTTAAATCCCCAGCCGCGCCCGGACCTCCAGGAAGCCCGCCCAGTCGTCGCCGAACAGGGGTAGGGCGGAAATCACCGCGGAAGGGGATTGTCGACTCAGGGTGTATTTGGCGCAGGTGGCCATGGCCCCCAACAGCCCCAGTCGATCACCAGGGGGTGGGACCGCAGCGCGCGAACCAGGGCCAGGGAGCCCTTGGCCTTGACGTCGAACGCGGCCAGAAGATCGTCGTCGGAGAGGCGCGCCAGAACGCCGTCGCGCAGCACCATGGCCGAATGGACGGCGACGGAAATCGCGCCGAAGCTGCGGCAGCGTCCGTCGGTGGACAGAAAGCGCCCCTGCGACAACATCAGGTACTTGTTCTGGTGCAGGGTCAGGTTGACGCCCCCGGCGATGGCGAGGGTGCATTCGCCGCCTTCAATGGCACGGCAGGCCAAATGCAGCGCGGTCAGCGACGACGAACATATGGTGTCCAGGGTCATGCTGGGGCCGGTTAGGTCCAGGGCATGGCTGACGCGGTTGGATACCGAGGCATGGAACGAAAACAGGGCCATCGGATTGCCCCGCAGGGTTTCCTCGACCCCGAACAGTTGATAGTCGCCGTACATGGAACCGGCATAGACGCCGACCTTGCATCTCTGCAGGGACTCCGGTGCGATTCCGGCGTCTTCGATGCAGGCGTGGGTGGTTTCCAGGAACAGCCGGTCTTGCGGGTCCATATAGGTGGCGTTGCGCGGCGGAATGCGGAAAAAACGGGGGTCGAACTTATCGACACCGGAAAGGAAGCCGCCCCATTTCGCATAGATGTTGCCGTGGCGGGTCTTGTCGGGGTTGTAGAGCCGCTGCCAGTCGAAACGCTCAAGGGGATTTTCCTCGATGCAGTCGAGGCCCGCGCACAGATTGCGTCAGAACTGATCCAGGGTGTCGGCCTTGGGGAAGCGCCCGGCCAAGCCGATCACCGCGATGCCGCTGTCGAGGGCCGGGGCGGATTTCGGCATGGCGACGGGGGACACGGGTGCCGGGGCGGCGGCTGTGGCGGGGGCGGTGTTCGAAAAACAGGGTCTTGGACAGATCGCCCAAACGGCGTTCCAGGGGGCGGGTCAGTTGCACGGACAGGACCGAATCGATGCCCAATTCCTCGAACGGAGTGTCGGGGAAGATTTCGCCGATGTCCATTCGCAGTTCGTCGGCCAGGGCGGAGAGCAGCCAGGTCAGGGCCTCTTTCCCCGCGCCGGATTGCGCCGCGGCGGGTTGGGCGGAGGAGGTGTCTTCGTATCCCATTACCGACACGCAAACCATTCCGTCCGGCTGGGCCAAGACCAGATTGACGACGCCGTTTCCGTTGCCGCGCCGAGCGTGCAGAAGCAGGTGTGGCGATAGCGGTCGGTGAATGGACAGCCCGCCGATTCGGATGGGGGTGCGTGGGGTTTGATCGTCTGTCGTGATCCGGGCGGCCAGCAGGGCCATGGCGTCCAGCACCTTCGGCGGCAGGGATGCCGTGCCGCCGTCGGTCAGCCGCAGTCCCGCCAGGGACTGCCCGTCGCCCAGCCATGCGGCGACAATCGCGGAAGGGAAGGGCGGAGTCATTGGCGTGGGACAGTTCCGGCGCGCGGCGGCGACGTCCAAGGGCGGTGGACTGGGGGGCGGGTCGAACCAGATCTCGCCACGGGCCAGGGTGCCGTCGGGGCCGTCGGCGGAAAAACGCGGACGAAGATCGTCGCCGGACAACGTGACGGTCAAGGCGACCGGCGCGGTCTCCGCGTCGGGGCGAATCTCGCAGCGGACCAGGGTAAGGGACGCGGAGGCAGGGGCGCGTTCGGCGGCGCGGGCCAACACCGCGCCCAGGGAATGAAGCGCGCTGCCCTTGAAGTCGCGGGAAAAGACCGATCCGCCAGGATGGGGTGGTGAAAACGGTGTCACTTTGCGATGTCCCTTGCCCGCAAGTCGCGCGCGGTTGGCGTGCGAATCATGTACCCCCAAATGACCCTGGAGTGTACCCCGCTGCGGTCGGGTCGCGCCAGTCCGGAATGCGGTTAGGCGAAAGCCCCGGGCAGGGTGCGCCCTTGACGGCGTTGCCGCCCGGTGCTTTCTGAAAGCACGGGGAAAAACGGGGAAGCATGATGTTGCAAAGTGTCCTGGGGTTGGTTGGGCTGATGGCGATCGCCTGGGTCTTCGCCGATGCGATGATGTCCCTGAACGGCATGGTCGATGCCCTGCAGCGGGCGACCCGCGACGGGACCTCGTTTGTCTTCGGCTATCTGGACGGCGGACCGCTTCCCTTCGCCGAAACCGCGCCCGGCAGCGCCTGGACCATGGGCTTCCAGGCGCTGCCGCTGCTGCTGGTGGTCAGCGCGGTCTCGGCGCTGCTGTTCCATTGGCGGGTGATTCCGGTCGTTGTGCAGGGGTTTTCGCTGATTCTGCGCAAGACCATGGGGGTTGGCGGCGCCTTGGGGGTCGGGGTCTCCTCCAATATCTTCGTCGGCATGGTCGAGGCGCCCTTGATCATCGCCCCCTATCTGCGGGCGATGACCCGCAGCGAGTTGTTCACCCTGGTGGCCGTGCCGCGATCCTCAACCCGGTGCTGCCGGGCGCGATCGGCCATATCCTGACCGCCTCGATCATCAGCGCCCCGGCCTCGATTCTGATCGCCCGCATCATGGTGCCGGAAACGATGACGGTCAGCCAGGGCGGCGCGCCGATCGCCAGCACCGCCACCAGCGCCATGGACGCGGTGACCAAGGGGACCGAGGACGGCGTCAAGCTTTTGATCAACATCATCGCCATGCTGGTGGCGTTGGTCGCTCTGGTGTCCTTGGCCAATCAGGTTCTGGGCCTGTTGCCCGACATCGCGGGCGCGCCGTTGACTCTGCAACGGATCTTCGCGGCGGCGATGTGGCCGGTGGTCTGGTTGATGGGGATTCCGGCCGAGGAGGCGGCGACCGCCGCCGCCCTGATGGGAACCAAGACGGTCCTGAACGAGTTTCTGGGCTATCTGCAATTGGCGGCGTTGCCCGCCGGAAGCTTGAGCCCGCGCTCCACCCTGATCATGACCTATGCGATGTGCGGTTTCGCCAATTTCGCCAGCCTGGGAATCATGATCGGTGGCTTGAGCGTGATGGTGCCGGAACGCAAGGCGGAGGTGGTCAACCTTGGCCTGCGATCGATCGTCGCCGGGACCTTGGCTACGTGCATGACCGGCGCGGTGATCGGCGTTCTGACCTGAGGACGGCGCGATTTGTGGCGGTTGAAGCGACGCGGGGCTTGTCTTGTTGCCTTGCATCATCGGTTTCGACGACTTCATGCGAGGCACCGCCATGACCTTCCTGAAAGACGGCTCCCTTTTGCGCGCCCAGGCTTTCGTCGATGGGGTTTGGTGCGATGCGGCAACGGGGAGTGACTTCGCGGTGACCAATCCGGCCACCGGCGAAACCGTTGGGCGTGTTCCCGACATGGATGGCGCCGGCGCCGATCGGGCAATTGCTGCCGCCGATGCGGCGTTTCCCGCCTGGGCCGCCAAAACTGCCAAGGATCGTGCCGCGATCCTGCGCCGCCGGACGATCTGGCCGCCTTGATGACCTCGGAACAGGGCAAGCCCCTGGCCGAGGCGAGGGGGGAAGTGGGCTATGGCGAGTCCTTCGTCGAATGGTTCGCCGAGGAAGGCAAGCGCATCTACGGCGACGTCATTCCCGCGCACAAGCCGGATGTCCGCATTGTCGTCTTGAAGCAGCCGATCGGCGTTGTCGCGGCGATCACGCCGTGGAACTTTCCGGTGGCGATGATTGCCCGCAAGGTCGCCCCGGCGTTGGCCGCCGGGTGCACGGTGGTGGTCAAGCCCGCCGGCGATACGCCGCTTTGCGCTCTGGCCCTGGCCCTGCTGGCGGAGCGCGCGGGTCTTCCCGCCGGGGTCTTCAATGTCGTTACGGCGCGGCGTGGGGCACCGATCGGCAAGGCGATGTGCGACAGTCCGCTGGTCGGGAAGCTGTCATTCACCGGCTCGACCGAGGTCGGCAAGCTGCTGATCCGCGACGGTGCCGTGACGGTCAAGAAAGTCAGCATGGAACTGGGCGGCAATGCGCTGTTCATGGTCTTCGACGATGCCGATCTGGATGCGGCGGTGGTCGGCGCGATGGCCTCGAAATATCGCAACGCCGGGCAGACCTGCGTCTGTGCCAACCGCTTCCTGGTGCAGGCCGGGGTCTATGACGCCTTCGCCGCGAGGCTGGCCCATGCCGTCGCCGCCTTGAAGGTCGGCAACGGCATGGAGGTAGGGTTTACGCAAGGCCCGCTGATCAACGACTCCGCCGTCGCCAAGGTCGAGGGTCTGGTCGCCGACGCCCTGGCCAAGGGGGCGCGGGCGGTGTGCGGCGGCGGTCGTGCCGGGGTTTCCGGGACTTTTTACCAGCCGACCATTCTGACCGGCGCGACGCCGGATATGGAAATATTCACCGAGGAAATCTTCGGTCCGGTGGCGGTGCTTTACCGCTTCGAGACCGAGGCCGAGGCGGTCGCCCTGGCCAATGATACCCGTTTCGGTCTGGCCGCGTATCTTTATGCCCGCGATGTCGGCCGCATCTTCCGCGTCGCCGAGGCGTTGGAATACGGCATGGTCGGCATCAACGAAGGACTGATCTCCACCGCCGAGGCTCCGTTCGGCGGCGTGAAGGAATCCGGTCTGGGGTGCGAAGGCTCGAAGTACGGAATCGAGGATTTTCTGGAAATCAAATACCTCTGCCTTGGCGGTCTTGCCGGTTGATCTTCCCGCCACGGGCAGTCCGATCTTGGTTTTTTGCGGGGGCGGGCCTGGCGTGGTCCGCAGGAGTCGAAACGCGGAGGTATTTATGCGCATTCTGGTGGTTGGGGTCGGCGGCTATTTCGGTGGGCGTCTGTTGCAGGCGGGGCGAGACGTGACCTTTCTGGTGCGGCCGAAGCGCGCCGCGCAATTGGCCGCCACGGGTCTGTCGATCAAAAGTTCGCTGGGGGATTTTCACCGCGCCGCGCCGCCCACCGTCACCGCCGACCGTTTGGACCGGCCCTTCGACCTGATCGTGCTGAGTTGCAAGGCCTATGACCTGGAGTCCGCGATCGCGTCCTTCGCCCCGGCGGTGGGTAAGGACACCTTGATTCTGCCGCTGTTGAACGGCATGAGGCACATTGACGTGCTGGACGCCCGCTTCGGTCGGGAGAAGGTGTTGGGCGGGTTATGCCAGATTTCCTCCGGCCTGGATGCCGAGGGCCGCATCCTGCACTTCAACGACGTTCACAATCTGGTGTTCGGCGATCGCGCCGATCCGGCCTCGGCGCGCGCCGCCGGGGCTGTGCCGGGGTTGGCGGATTCCGGTTTCGTCGTTCGCGAAAGCCCGAACATCACCCAGGAAATGTGGGACAAGTGGGTGTTCATCGCGGTCTGCGCCGGGGTCACCTGCCTGATGCGGGCGGCGGTCTGCGATGTCATCGCGGCGGGCGGCGCGGGTGTGATTTCCACCCTGTTCGATGAATGCGCCGCGATTGCCGCCGCGCAGGGCTTTCCCTCGGGCGAGGGATTGTTGAAACAGCGCGAGACCTTTCTGCTGTCGCCAAAATCGACGATCATGGCCTCCATGCTGCGCGATGTGGAGCGCGGCCAGATGGAGGAGGGCGACCACATCCTGGGCGAGTTGTTGAAGCGCGCCAAGCGGGGGTCGGACGCGCCGACGCTCAATCTGGCGGTGATTCACCTGAAATCGTACGAGGCGAGGCGCCTTCGCGAACGCGGCTGATTTCTTCAAGCCGCCCCTTTATTGACGGAAGGGCTTTATGCTGCCGTGCCAAGTGTCGAGTACGGGTTGAGGGGCCTGAAGATGAAGGGGATTGTGCTTGCGGGTGGGGCCGGTACGCGGCTGCATCCGGTTACGGAAGTCGTGAGCAAGCAACTTCTGCCTGTTTACAACAAACCGATGATATTCTTTCCGTTATCGACCTTGATGTTGGCGGGCATCCGCGAGGTCTTGCTGATCACCACGCCCGCCGACCAGCCGCTGTTCCGGCGCTTGCTGGGGGACGGCGCGCGTTGGGGAATTTCCATCGAATACGCGGTGCAGCCATCGCCCGACGGTTTGGCGCAGGCTTTCCTGATCGGTCGGGATTTCATCGGCGACGACACCTGTGCCCTGATCCTGGGCGATAACATTTATTACGGTCATGGCCTGACCGATATCTTGTGCGACGCGGCGGCGTTGACCGAGGGCGCGCGCGTCTTCACTTATTGGGTATCCGATCCCGAACGCTATGGCGTGGTCGATTTCGATGTCGCCGGACGCGCCTGCCGCGTCGTCGAGAAGCCGAAGGACCCGGTCAGCAATTGGGCGGTCACCGGGCTTTACTTCTATGACCGCGAGGTGGTGGAAATCGCCGCCGCGTTGAAGCCCTCGCTGCGCGGCGAGTTGGAAATCACCGACATCAACGCCGCCTATCTGGCGAAAGGCACGCTTGCGGTTGCAAAGTTAGGGCGCGGGTTCGCCTGGCTGGATACCGGCACCCATGAAAGCCTTCTGCAGGCGTCGCAGTTCGTCCATTCGGTGGAGGTGCGTCAGGGCCTGCAGGTCGCCTGCCTGGAAGAGGTTGCCTTCCGCAAGGGTTTCATCGATGTGGCGCACGTTGAGCGTCTGGCCGCCGAGTCCACGGCGGCGCAGAAACAATATCTTCTTCGCGTTCTTGATGAAAGGGGGGCGTGTTGTCCAGCATGACCCAAGCCCTCTTGGCCGCGTCGGATATTGGGGACTTCTCGGCGCGGGTCGGCGCCGTCCTGGTCTCCTATAACAGCGGCGCGGAGTTGGCGGAGAGCCTGCCGCCGTTGGCGGGGTTGGCGCGGGTGATCGTCGTCGATAATGCCAGCGCCGACGACACCATGGCGGCGGCCCGTTTGGCCCTGCCCGATGCCGTGGTCTCGCCGGAGGCGGTGCGCCGGTTGGTGGAAGCCGCCGATCGTTACCCCGACGCGGCGATTTTTGGCCCGGCGCTGCTGACTCCCACCGGTAAGGTGGAACTGTCGCACAACCTTGATCTGTTCGCGCAGGACGGCAATCGCAAACGCGCCGACGCCGACTTGCCGCCCGAGGGCGATTTGTGTGCCGGGTTCATCTCGGGCGCGGTGATGCTGTTGCGGATGAAGGCCGGTTCCGATTTCGGCGGTTTCGATTCCGATATTTTTCTGTTCTACGAGGATACCGAGCTGTGCCTGCGTGCCGTCCGCGCCGGATGGTCCCTGGTGCATGTGCCGTCGGCGCGGGTGATCCACGTCGGAGGCGGGTCGTCGCGCCCCAATCCCCGCATCGATTATCTGAAGCAATGGCACATGGCGTGGTCGCGCCTGCATGTCGAACGAAAATACCGTGGCCGCGCCGCTGGCCCTGCGTCTGCTGCTTGCTCATGGGGTAAAGGCGCTGGGCTACGGCCTGTCGTTCCGGCGCGCCAAGCTCAGGCGGCACGCGGCGCGGTTCGCCGGTTCCGTCGCCGCCTTGTTGGGGCGTCCCGCCTGTTCCATGGCGGTGCGAAGCGCCAGAATCTCGAAGGGGGACATCGTGTCGATGTCCTTGCGAGGAACGGGCGCGCTATGAAGGTCATCCCCACCCCCTTGGTTGGCGCCTTGGTGCTGGAACCCGATCGCTTCGGCGATGCCCGTGGGTTCTTTTCCGAGACCTACAATCGCCAACGATGGGTCGAAGCCGGGATCGATGCCGTTTTTGTGCAGGACAGTCATTCCGCCTCCGCCCTCAAGGGTACGATACGCGGCCTGCATTGGCAGGCGCCGCCCCATGCCCAGGCCAAGCTGGTGCGGGCGGCTCGGGGCGCGGTTCTGGACGTCATCGTCGATGCGCGCCGTGAGTCGCCGACCTTCGGGCGGCATTTCGCGGTGGAACTGAGCGCTGAGAACTGGCGGCAGCTGTACGTCCCGGTCGGCTTCGCTCATGGGTTTTGCACCCTGACCGATGATGTCGAAATGCTCTACAAACTTAGCGATTATTATGCCCCCGCCGACGAGGGCGGTTTCCTGTGGGATGATCCGGCGCTGGGCATCATCTGGCCGGTATCGCGGGCGGAGGCGGTGTTGTCCGCTAAGGATGCCCAGCTGCCCCGCTTCGCCGACGCGGCGATTCCCGACTTCTTCTAAGAAACGAGGCCCGTCGTCGCCGCTGGCTTTCATGGTCGGGGCAGGCGAGGCATGCGGTCTTTGAGGCCCAACCAAGCACCTACCCGAATTGACAGGGTCTGGGTTTTATGACCATCCTTTTATTGCACTTTTGTGACACTTAGAGGTCCTTCCAAAAAGACGGAAAAGGGGTGGAACCATGTGTTTGACGAGGCTTGCATCCGTATGCATCGGGCTTGTTCTGGCCGCCGCGATATCGACCAGTGCCCAGGCCGAGCAGAAAAAACTGTATGTTTACACGTCGATGAAGGAGTCCCTGATCGGCGGACTGAAGGTGGCTTTCCTGAAGCAGCACCCAGAGATCGACATGGTGCATCAGTCGGCGGGCGCCGGGAAGCTGATGGCCAAGATCGCCGCCGAGCGCGAGTCGGGCAAGATCATGGCCGACGTCTTGTGGACATCGGAGGTGCCGGACTTTTATCAGATGAAGAAGGAAGGGCTGTTGCTGCCCTATGTCTCGCCGGAATTGAAGGCGGCGATCAATCCGTTGCCGGATTACGATGGGTCGTTCACCGCGATTCGTCTGGGGACGCTGGGCATCGCCTATAATACCCGTCTCGTCAAGGAGCCGCCGAAGACGTGGGCGGATTTGAAAAAGCCGGCGTTCAAGGGTGCCTTCGGGGTGGCCAATCCGGCGCTGTCCGGGACCTCGTACATGAGCGTCGCGCTGCTCTCCAAGACTTTCGGCCGGGAGTATTTCGAGGCTCTGCGCAAGAACGGCGCGAAGATGGGCAAGGGCTCGGGCCAGGTAGTGGACGACACCGCTTCCGGCGAGCTGCTGGCCAGCCTGGGCGTCGATTACATCACCCTGGACAAGATCGGCAAGGGTGCGACTCTCGGCCTCGCCTATCCGCCCGAAGTCATCGTGATCCCAAGCCCGGCCGCGATCATCAAGGGCACGGAACACCTTGAGGCCGCGAAGCTGTTCGTCGATTTCCTGCTGTCGAAGGAAGGCCAGACGATCATCGCCAATGGCGGGACGCTGCCGGTGCGGACCGATGTCACGGTTCCCGCCAAGTTCGGTCTTCCGCTGGTCGCCGATGCGGTGAAGCGGTCGATCAAGGTCGATTATCCGGCCCTCATCGCCGGCAAGGAAGCGACCATCAAGAAATTCACCGAGATCATGCAGAAGTAGTGATTCTTCTCGTCTGAAAACGGGGCGGCGATTCTCGCCGCCCCGCCCGGAGGTTTTGTCTTATGGCCGATGTACGTATCGCGGGTCTTGAAAAGCGGTATGCCGATCATGTCGTGTTGTCCGGTCTCGACCTGACGGTCGCCGATGGCGAATGTTTTACCCTGCTGGGTCCTTCGGGGTGCGGAAAGACGGTGCTTCTTCGCTTGATTGCTGGATTTGAAGCCCCTGGCGCCGGAACCATCGCGATCGGCGATGCCATGGTCGCCGATGCCGTGGCCGAGACCATGATTCCGCCGAACGAGCGTGGCCTGGGCATGGTCTTTCAGGATTATGCGGTGTGGCCGCATATGAATGTCGCCGACAATGTCTCTTACCCGCTGAAGCTGGCCGAGGTCCCGGTGCCGGAACGGCGCGCGCGGACTCAGGCGGCGGTGGAAATGGTGGGGTTGGGCGGGCTGGAGGCGCGTCTGCCCTCGGAGTTGTCGGGCGGTCAGCAACAGCGCGTGGCGTTGGCTCGCGCCTTTGTCTCGGAACCCCAGCTGCTACTGCTGGATGAGCCCCTGAACAATCTGGACGCCAATTTGCGCGAGGAAATGCGTTTCGAAATCAAGGCGCTGCAGAAGAAGTTGGGGGTTACCGTGTTCTACGTCACCCACGACCAGGAAATTGCCTTGGGAATTTCCGATCGTCTGGCGGTGATGGACGATACCGGCCGCCTGCGGCAGATCGGCACGCCCGAGGAGATTTACGAACGTCCGGCGGATGCCTTCGTCCTCAGTTTTCTGGGGGTGTCGAATTTCCTGCCGCTGATGAAGGGGGACGACGGCTGGTTGGCGGGGAAGCAACGCGTGCCGTGGACGGGGGCCTCCCCCGCCCTTGACGGCGACGCGGCGTGCGCCGGTTTTCGCCCCAGCGACGTGGTGTTGTCGCGCGATGGCGCCGGGCTGGACGGCCGGGTACAGCGCGCTAGTTTCCTGGGCTCCACCATGGATTACCTGATCGACGTCGCGGGGACCCCGGTGCGTGCCGCGCTGCCCAGTCATGAGTGCCTGGAAAAAGGCCTGATGTTCGCGGAGGGCGAGAGCTGTCGCATCTCCCTGGCCGATGTCCACTGGTTTCCCGAAGGCCAAGCGGAGAGTACCCGATGACCACCGTCGTTCCCGCCCAGCCGCGTTTCGGCACGGCGCAGATTCTTTTCGGCCTGTCGGTGGCGATTCTGGTGATCGTCGTCGCGGTGCCGGTTTTGTTGATTTTCTTCAACGCGTTCTGGGTTAATGGCGCCTTCAACGTCATTGACGTGGTGCGGGTGCTCAGCCAGCACGAAACCTATCAGGCGTTGCTCAATTCGCTGATTCTGGCCTCGGGTGTCACCGTGACCGGCACCATCGTCGGCACCTTTTTCGCCTGGCTGGTGACGCGCACCGATCTGCCGTTCAAGGGAACCATGAAGGTGCTGTTCCTGGTGCCGTTCATGCTGCCCTCGTTCATCGGCGCGCTGGCCTGGAAGATGCTGCTGTCGCCGCGATCGGGCTACATCAACCGGATGTTCATGGACGTCTTCGGCCTGGATGGGCCGGTCTTCGACATTTACACCTATGGCGGCATCATCCTGGTCGAGACGATGTACCTGTTTCCCTTCGTCTTCATCCAGGTTGCCGGAGCCTTGGAGCGGATGGACCCGACCTTGGAGGAGTCCGCCCGCATTTCCGGCGCCGATTTGTTCACCATCACGCGGAAGATCACCATCCCGCTGGTGATGCCGTCGATCCTGTCGGGATCGCTGTTGATCATGCTCTACTCGATGGCCCACTTCGGGACCGTCGCGGTGCTGGGCATCGAGGTCGGCATCTACAACATTCCGACCCTGATCTATGAAAAGATCCACCAAAGCGCGGGCAGTTTCGCCTCGATCCGCACCGGCACCGTGCTGGCGTCCGTGTTGGTGGTCACCGCCGCCTTCATCATGTGGCTTCAGAACAAGGTGCTGTCCCGCGGGCGGTACCAGATCATCGCGGGCAAAAGCTTTCGTCCGACGCAGTTGAAACTGCGCGGCCTGCGGATCCCGTTGCTGGTGTTCTGCATCGCCTATATCGGCATCACCATCGTGTTGCCGACGGCGACCATCTTCATGGTCGGGGCCTTGAAGACCTATGGCCTGCCGTTCACCGTCGAGAACATGACCCTCTATAACTACAAGTTCATCCTGTTCGACTGGCAGCTGACCCGCGACGCCATCCGGAACAGCGTCAGTTTGGGCTTCGTGGCGGCCCTGATCACCATGTTCGCGGGCGTCATCATCAGCTATGTCATCGTCAAGATGAAGGTGCGCGGCAAGGGCATCCTGGAGTTCCTGGGGATGCTGCCGTTCTCGGTTCCCGGGTCGGTGATCGCGCTGGGCGTGATTTTGGCGTGGAGCGGCAAGTTCGGTATCAACATCTACAACACCGTGTGGATCATCCTGGTCGCCTATATCGCCCGCTACATGGCCTTTTCGTTGAAGGCCAACTCGGCGGCGCTGGAACAGGTTCATGACTCCCTGGTCGAGGCGGCGCGGGCCTCGGGCGCCACCATGTGGCAGGCGTTGAAGGATATCGTGGTGCCGCTAGTGCGTCCCGGCATGCTGGCGGCGTTCTTTCTGATCTTCCTGCCGGCGCTGCGCGAATTGACGGTTTCGGTGCTGTTGTATGGGCCGACGACGAGAACCATCGGGGTGGCGATCTATACCCTGAACGAGGATGGAGAGACGGTCTATTCGGCGGCTTTGGCCGGGATCGCGCTGATCATCATCGTCTTCGGCGAAAGCGTCATCAAGCGCCTGTTCAAAGTTGCGCGGAGGGGATAGTTCCATGGCCTGCATCGAACTTAACGACGTGACCAAGCGCTTCGGCAAGGTGACCGCCGTGGATCGCCTGAACCTCTCGATCGAGCAGGGCGAGTGCGTCGCCATGCTGGGGCCGTCGGGGTGCGGCAAGACCACCACGCTCCGCATGGTGGCGGGCTTCGAGGATCTGGACGACGGCGAGATTCGGGTCGGCGAACGGATCATCTCGTCGCGGAAGGCGCGCTTCTATCTGCCGCCGGAGAATCGCAACTTCGGCATGGTGTTTCAGGCCTTCGCGGTGTGGCCGCACCTGTCGGTGTTCGAAAACGTCGCCTTCCCCTTGCGTATCCGCAAATTGCCGAAGGCCGAGGTGCAGGCGCGTACCGAAGAGGCGTTGAAGCACACCAACCTGTGGTCGGTGGCGGACGGTTCGCCGGACGATCTGTCGGGCGGCGGCAAGCAACGGGTGGCCTTGGCCCGTGCGCTGGCGATCCGTCCCGACGTGATGCTGTTGGACGAGCCGCTGTCTTCCCTAGACCCCCATTTCCGCGAGGAAATGCGTTTCGAGATCAAGGATCTGCAACGTCGTTTCCACCATTCGATCCTGTACGTCACGCACGACCAGTCGGAGGCGATGGCGCTGTCGGATCGTATTCTGGTGATGAAGGCGGGGGTGGTGCAGCAGGTCGGTTCGCCGCTGGAAATCTATGGTGCGCCTGCCAATCGCTTCGTCTTCGAATTCATCGGGTTGTCGTCGTTCCTGAAGGTCGGGTTGCGCGACGGCAAGATGGAGGTCGGGGGCGCGTCCTATGATCCGCCGTCGCCGCCGCCGTCGAACCTGATCGCTGCGGGCGGTGCCTGGCTGGCGGCGCGCCCCAACGAGATAGCCTTCACCTCCGAGGGCGGGGCGGCCTGCACGGTGGCGCGCAAGGCCTGTCTGGGGGAGGTGATCGATTATCGCGTGCGGGTCGGCGCGGTCGAGGTGCGGGTGCAAAAGACCCGGCACGACCCCGGTCCGGCGGAGGGCGAGGCCTGCGGCCTGATCTTCGCGCGGCCGCGCTGGTATCCGCTGGAAGACTGAATCGGCGCCGATCGACAGGTCGAAAGCCCCCACGCTTCTGTGTGGGGGCTTTTCTCTGTGTGCCATGGCCTGCAATGAATCGCTTAAATATGTGACGGCGCGCATTGGCTTTCGACTTTCCAAGGCCAAGATGGAGGGTATGGGTGAAGCGGCGCGACAAAGCGCGCGTAAATTCTCGGGGTGTAATGAACGAATGAAAAACATGTTACGTCTTTCGGTTGTCCAGAAGGTCACTTTTGGGGCGCTTTCGGCTTTGTTGACGATGGCCGCCGCGCTTCTGGGCGTGACGGTGTGGGTGGTGAATGGCGATCTTGAAAGACAGGCGCAGGAGCGGCAGGAAAGCGCGATGCGCGTCGCTTGGCACGTGCTGTCGGCGGCGGGGTCTCCCTTCACGCTGGAGGGTGGCACGATCCATGCGGGGACGACCCCTTTGAACGGAACGACCGGCGTCGTCGATGGCGTCAAGGCGCTGGTCGGCGGAACCGCGACGATCTTCGCGGGAGACGTGCGGGTCGCCACCAACGTGATGAAGGCGGACGGCAGCCGTGCGGTTGGGACCAAGCTGGCGGCGGGCGCGGCCCATGACGCGGTTCTGAAAGAGGGCAAACCCTATCGTGGAACCGCCAACATTCTGGGCGAGCCGTTCTTCACCGCCCATGACCTGATCAAGGATGCCTCGGGCAAGGTGATCGGCGTGCTGTATACCGGCCTTAGCCAAAAGGAAACCCACGCCGTGGTCGCTTCGCTGACCCGTTCGGTGGTGATGGCGGGCGGCGTGGTTCTAGTGACGATGGGGATATTGATCTTCCTGATTCTGCGCAAGAGCCTGCGCCCGATCAGTGGCATGTCGGAAGCGACGCGCCATTTGGCCAACGGTGATCTGGAGATCGAAATCGCCGGGTATGGTCGTGCCGACGAAATCGGGCGGATGGCCGAGGCGCTGGAAGTCTTCCGCGAGAAGCTGCTCCGCAACCGCGAGATGGAGGAAGCGCAGAAGAACTTGGCCGAACTTTCCAGAAAGGCGGTTCTGGATGCGGTACGCGGCATGGCGACGGCGGTCGGCACCGAAACCGATACCGCAGTGGAAAACGTTTCGTCGCGGGCCGAAACCATGAATGGCGGCGTCGCCCATCTGGATTCCCTGGTGCAGATGACCAGGGCGTGTCCTTCCACCGTCGCGGTCAGGCCGCCGCCCTCGATGGCGAGGAAGCCCGCGACCGGCGGCAGGTCGATTCCCCCCGCGTGCGCCAGAATTGCCTTTGCCAACGGATGTTCGCTGCCGCTTTGCGCGGCGGCGGCCAGACGGATCATCGCGGCTTCGTCGCTGAGAGCATGGACCGCGACGACCGATGGTTTGCCTTTGGTCAGGGTGCCGGTCTTATCGAAGATCACGGTGTCGGTGGCGTCGGCGCGTTCCAGGGTCTCGATGTCGCGGATCAAGATTCCCGCTTTTGCCGCCGCGCCGGTTCCCGCGACCAGGGCGGCGGGCGTGGCCAACCCCAGGGTGCAGGGGCAGGCGATCACCAGCACCGACACCGCAGCGGCGATCGCGTGGTCCAGCGAGGCGTCCGCCAGCATCCACAGCGCGAAGGTGGCGGCGACCGCCACCACCACCGGCACGAAGACCGAGGCGATGCGATCCACCGGCCGTTGGATCGGGGCCTTGCCGCCTTGCGCCGCCGCGACCAGGGCGACGATCCGCGCCAGCGTGGTGTCGGTGCCGACGCGGGTCGCCGTCACCCGGATCAGGCCGTATCCGTTGATCGCCCCGGCGGTGACCGTGTCGCCCTTGATCTTGGGCTGGGGCAGGCTTTCGCCGGGGGTCAGGGAATCGTCGGTTTCGGTGGAACCGTCCGCGACCACGCCGTCTACCGGAATGCGCTCGCCGGGTTTGACGACGGCGATGTCGCCGACCGCCACCAGCGCGATCGGCAGGCGCGTCTGAGCCCCGTCGCGTTCGATCCGCGCGTCTTCGGGGCGCAGCGCCATCAGGTCGCGGATCGCGGCGGTGGCGCCGCGCCGGGCGCGGTCCTCCAACCACTTGTCGAACAGCACCAGTGTGATGATCAGGGCGGCGGCCTCGAAATATAGGTGCGGATGCGCGCCTTCCGGCGCGGTCAGCAGCAGGAACAGGCTGAACAGGAAGGCTACGTTGGTTCCCAGCGACACCAGAACGTTCATGTTGGCCGACCCGTGGACCGGCGCCCGCACCGCCCCGGCGTGAAAGCGTCATCCGGCGATTCCTTGCACCGGGATCGCCAGCGCCAGTTGCCAAGGCGGCGGCAGGAGGCTGCCCTGCCCCAGGGCCATTGCCACCATGTTGACCAGGAACGGTGCCGACAGGATGGCGGACAACAGCAACAACCGTCCGGCGGCGGCGTCGCGGCCGGCGGTTTCCGCCGCCGCTTCGGCGGGTGCGATTTCGGAGAGCGCTTCGAACCCGGCGGCTTTGACCGCCGCGATTAAGGCGGCGGGATCGGCGGCGGGGTATTCCACTTCGGCGGTGGCGAGAGCCAGATTGACGCGAGCGTCGCCGACCCCCGGCAATCGCCTTCAGCGCCTTTTCCACGGCGGACGCGCACCCGGCGCAGCGCATCCCCAGGAGGGTCAGGCGCGCGGGCGTCGGCTCCGGGGTGAGGGGCAGGGTGCCGAGGCAGGGTACGCCGCCGAAATGCGCGATGGTGCGCGGGTTGTCGGCGCGGATGAAGGCGTCGGGGTAATAGACCACCATGGTCAGGGTCTCGGACACCAGGGTGGACAGCTTCAGCTCGGCGACCTACTGGGTATAGGCCTCTCCCGGCGGATAGGTCAGGGCGGCCAGCGGCCGATCCAAAGCCTCGGCATGGGCGGTGCACAGTTCGATCAGGGTGCCGGTCACCGGCACCGCGAGGGCCAGAATGCCGCCCGGCGTCACCGCCGGGGCGAAACGCTTCAGGGTTCCCGGTTGATCAGCGAACCACTGGAAGGCAAAGCTGGAGGCGATCAGGTCGAAGGCGTTGCCTTCGGCATCGAAGTCCTCGGCGTCGCCGCACAGAAAGACGTGCGGATGCGGCCATGCGTCGCGGCAAATCCCGACCATGGCGGGGGCAAGGTCGATTCCGGCGGTCCGGGCCTTGGGGTAGCGCGCGGTCAAGCGGCGGGTCAGCGCGCCGGTGCCGCAGCCGACATCCAGAACGGTGCGTGGCGCGAAGCCGGGCGGCAGACTTTCCGTCAAATGGTGGGCGGCGGGCGCTTGCACCATCGCCCAGCCGTCGTAACTGTTGGCGGCGGCCGAAAAATTGGCGGCGACGTCGGATTTCTTGAATCGCGTGGTCATTGCCGGTCATTCCCGGCGTGGGTGGAAACCAGGGCGCTGATGATCTCGGCGATCATTCGGGGGTGTGTCAGCGGCAGGGCGTGGCTGCCGTCGGTGATCGCCAGCACGGTGGCCTGCGGCAGGCCGCTGGCCAGTTGTTGCGCGGCATGGGCGCCGACGATGCGGTCGTCGTCGCCCTGAATTACCAGGGTCGGGGTCTTGACGCGGGGCAGTTGGCGGCGCAGGTCGGTGTCGGCGAGGGCGGCCAGTCCGGCATCCGGGGTCTTGGCATCGACATCGGCCAGAACATCGGCGGCGATGGCGGAAAGGTCAAGGCCGGTACGGTCGCCGGCCAGGGCTTCCGTCCAGAAACCGGCGATGATCGCCTTGGGGTCGCGGCGCAGGCCCTGGCGCATCGCGCGCAACGAAGTCGGGTCGGCGCCCAGGCCGGTTTCGTCGGCCAGAAGGCGCACCGGGGTGGAGACCAGCAGCAGGTCGGAGACCGCATCGGGGCGGGTCAGGGCGGCTTGTAACGCGATCTGGCCGCCCAGCGACCAACCGACCGCGATCACCGGCGCGGTCGCCATGCGTCCGGCTTGGGCGTTGGCGGTCGCGGCGGCGTGGGAAAAAGCGGCGTCAAGATCGGCGATCCCCTGCCACCAGTCGAGATGGGCGACGGGCAACGGCGGCAGTGCCGCCAGCACCGCGTTCCAGGCGCCAGAACCGGTTGACCAGCCGGAAACGAAGACGATGCCGGGGGCGCCGTTCATGGGATCAGACCCAGTTCGCGCCCGACCTCGGCGAAGGCCTTGGCGGCGGCTTCCAGGTCGGCGGCCTCGTGGGCGCGGGTGACGATCAGGCGCAGGCGCGCGGTCCCTGGCGGCACCGTTGGCGGGCGGATCGCGCCGCACAGGATGCAGCGATCGGCCAGACGGTTGGCGAAGTCGAGGGCGGCGTGATTGTCGCCGACCATCACCGGCAGAATCGGCGAGGACAGGGGCGGCATTGCGAACCCGGCGTCGGACAACAGTGTGTGCATGTGTTGTGTCCGGTCCATCAAATCGGCGCCAAGGGAGCCCTTGGCCTCGATGAACAGGTCAATGGCGGCGTGCGAGGCGGCGATGCAGGCGGGCGGCAGGCCGGTGGAATAGATGAAACTGCGGGCGCGGTTGACGATCAGCGCGCGCAAATCGTGGGAACAGGCGACGAAGCCGCCATAGCTGCCGAAGGCCTTGCCCATGCCGCAGGTGATGACGTCGGGGTGGAGGTCTAGGTCGGCGCACAGTCCGGCGCCGTTGGGGCCCATCACGCCGACCGCGCGGCTTTCATCGGCGACCAGCAGCGCGCCATGGCGCCGCGCGCAGGCGGCGATGTCGGCCAGCGGCGCGATGTCGCCGTCCATGGAAAAGATCGAATCGGTGATGACGATGCGGGTTTCGCCGTCCTTGGCCGGGTGCCTAGTCAGCAAAGCGTCCAGGTGGGCGACCTCGTTGTGACGATAACGGTGCCACTTTACCCCCGCCATCAGGGCGCCGTCGATCAGGCTGGCGTGGTTCAGGCGGTCGCAGAAGATTGTCGCGTGATCTCCGGCCAGGGCCGGGATCACGCCCAGGTTGGTCAGGAAGCCGCTGCCGAAGACCAGGGCGGTTTCGGTGCCGATGAAGTCGGCAAGCGCGGTTTCCAGGCTTTCATGGATGGCCAGATGGCCGCTGGTCAGGCGCGATCCCGCCGCCGAACAGCCCAAGGCCTCGACGGTGCGGATCGCGGCGTTCTTCAACGCGGGATGCTGCGCGAGATCTAGATAGTCGTTGGAGGAAAAATTCAGCCAGGTTTCACCGTTGATGCGAATCCGTCCGCGATTTTCCGGCAGCGTCTTCAACTCGCGCAACAGCCCACGTTGCTTCAGATCGTTCAGGGCCTGATCCGGGGTCATCGGTTACGTCCCAGGGTTTCCTTCAAGCAGCGGCGGTGTCGGCCGAATTCTCGGACGCGGACTCGATTTCCATTTCGAACCCCGGGTCCTGGATCATTTGGATCGCCGCCGGGGTCTCTTGCCCGTCGCAGGTCAGATACCCTTCGACGAAGATCGAATTCGCCGGATACATCGACAACGGCTGCAAGGAGCGCAGATGATGTTCGCGTCCACCCACCACCCGCAGGTCCACGTCGGGGTGCATGAAGCGCAGCAGGGAGAGCGCCTTCAGGCATTTGCGTGGGGTGAGGTCGGTCTCGAGGTCGCCGAACGGCGTCCCCGGCACCAGGATCAGGAAGTTCAGCGGAATCGATTGCGGCTGGATGATGCGCAGGGCTTCGAATATGTCGAAGATGTCGTCGTCGGTTTCTCCCTGGCCGATGATGCCGCCGGAGCAGATGTCCAGGCCCGCTTCCTTGGCGGTCATCAGGTTTTTCACCCGGTCCGCGTAGGTGTGGGAGGTACAGATGTTGGGGTAGTGACGTTCGCTGGTGTTGAGGTTGTGGTTGATGCGGTCGAGGCCGGCATCCTTCAGCGTTTTCGCCTGCTCAAGGGTCAGGAACCCGATCGACGGGCAAAGCTCGATCGAGCTTTCGGATTTGATCGAACGCACCATGTCGGCCAAGTCGTTGATTTCGCGGTCGCTTGGCTGGCCGCCGGACAGCGCCATACAATACCGCTTGGCGTCCATCGCGGTGGCGCGCTTGGCCTCGTCCATCGCCTTGTCCTTCTTCCACAGACCGTACCTGTCGATCGGTGCCTTCGAGACCCGGGATTGCGAGCAATAGTGGCAGTCCTCGCCGCAGAGGCCGCTTTTGATGTTGCTGAGCAGCTGCACATGCACGCGGTTGCCGCGATAGTGGCGGCGCACCCGGTAGGCGGCGGCCAGGATGTCCATCACGTCGGCATCGGGCGCGCCCAGGATCGCGATCGCCTGTTCGGCGATGGCCTGGTAAGTTATGGAGGTTCCCCTTCCGTCCATTTTGAAAATGCTGCGAACCTTAACCGCCAATCGGACGCATGTCCAGAAAGGTCGCCGAGTCCGTCGTTGTCGTCCTTGCCTCGGCGCGGCGGTCGGGGCATCCTTGGGCGTCTTAAGGTGTCGAAGGTGCGGGAAAAATCCGGCATGGGGCGCTGACTTCCCGGCATGGACCTTTGCTGGGCGACAGGGATGCCCATATATCGCTTAAGCGGTCGAACGACGGCGAATCGCGTACAAGAGGTACGGTTGCGATGGGGTGGTCGGTGGTCATGGTACCGGAAACAGGCGATACAGGCTCTGCCGTGGCGGGCGTCGTGCCGCTAGGCGCCGGCCAGGGGCTGCGTATCGATCGCCGCAGCGTCTGTTCCTTCGATGGCGAATCCTTCGCCTGCAAGGAAATGGTCTGCCTGCTGGCGTCGCGGTTGCGCCGCGCCGAGGACGGCGGCTACGAGGTGCTGTTGCCCTGTGATTCCGCGTCGTTGCCGGTGGAGGTCGAGGATGTGCCGTTCCTTGCGGTCGAGGTGTTTCGCCCTGGCGAGGGCGAAGCCCAGGTGCTGAGTTTCCGCACCAGCGTCGATCGCATCGTTACCCTGGATGCCCGGCATCCCTTGTATCTGTCCTTGGACCCCGCGACCGGCGAGGATGTTCCCTATATCGTGGTCTCCGACGGGGTTTCGGCGCGATTGTCTCGCCCGGTGTATTATGAACTTGCGGCGCTGGGCGAAACCCGGCGACTTGAAGGAAAGGAAGTGATTGGTTTATGGAGCAGTCAGCAGTTCTTTGCGCTCGGCCGGATCGGTTAGCCGGGATCACGATTTCCGATATCGAGGATCGTCTTGCGGATCTGGGGTCGATGCCGACCCTGTCCGACCTGGGAATTTCCGAATCCCTGAATGGCGAATCCCATATTCTTTCCGCGACACCGGGCCGAGAATCCTGGCGTCCGCGCCTGGAAAAGATCCGTGCCGCCGGCGTGCTGATTCCCTTGGTCGAGAGACCCGGGAGATTGAACCTGCTGTTGACCAAACGCACCGACCATCTGCACCACCACCCCGGGCAGATTTCCTTTCCCGGGTGGATGCAGGGAGAATGGCGATTCCTCGATCGAGGTGACCGCGCTGCGTGAAACCGCCGAGGAAATCGGCCTTGACCCCGGTCGCGTGCGTATCCTTGGGGTCTTGCCGCAGTACGTGACCTTGGCCGCCTATGCGATCACCCCTGTGGTCGGCGTCGTCGCCACGCCGTTTTCGCTGTCCGCCGACCCCTTCGAGGTCGCCGACATCTTCGAGGCGCCGTTGGCCCATGTGCTGGACCCCGCCCATCATCAGCGTCATTTCCGCGAGGAGAACGGCGTGCGCCGCGGTTATTACGGCATACCTTTCGGCGACCGTTTCATCTGGGGGGCGACGGCGGGAATTCTGGTGAATTTCGCGCGATTGCTGATCGCCAATGATTAGCCCGATCCTGCGCTATCTGCTGCCGTTCCTGGCTCCCTTCGTCGCCTACTTCACGTGGGTCTGGCTGATGAAGAAATTCGGCGCGGAGCGCGACTGGAAGCACCCCTGGCATTGGCTGTTCGTTGCCGGTACGGTGTGTTTGTTGGCGGTTTTGGGCTCCTTCGCGATCATGGGTGGGGCCCCCGCCGGGTCGATCTACGTGCCGCCGGAATTCAAGGACGGTCGCATCGTGCCGGGCCATCATCTGCCGCCCGGTCGGTGATGACGCGGCGGAAGGGGGAACGATGCACGCGGTCGGGCAGCTATCGCCGCAGGATTGGCTTGGTCATCCCGATACCCGCGCGGTGATCGGTGCGTTGTCCGCCGACGGCGCGACCGCGCGCTTCGCGGGCGGCTGCGTGCGCGATGCGGTGTTGGGGCAACCGGTTCGCGACATCGACATCGCGATTGATCGACCGCCGCAAGAAACCCTGCGCCTGCTGGCGGAGGCGGGCATTCGCGCCCTGCCCACCGGTTTCGATCACGGCACGGTGACCGCGCTGATGCCGTCGCGGGGGTTCGAGATCACTTCGTTGCGCCGCGACGTAGAAACTGACGGACGCCACGCCGTGGTCGCCTTTACCGACGACTGGGAGGCCGACGCGTCGCGTCGCGACCTGACCATCAACGCGCTTTACGCCGATCTTGACGGGGCGATCTTTGATCCTTGCGACGGCTTGGCCGATTTGGGGGCGCGGCGGGTGCGCTTCGTCGGCGATGCCGAGCGCCGGATCGAGGAAGACGCGCTGCGCATCTTGCGGTTTTTCCGCTTTCATGGCCGATACGGGGTGCCGCCCGCCGATGCCGCCGCCTTGGCCGCTTGTCGCAAGTTGGTCCCTCGTCTGGCCGATCTGTCGGGCGAACGGGTGCGCGCCGAAATGTTCGCGATTCTGGAGGGACCGGATCCCGGCGCCGCGCTTCTCTTGATGCGGGGGGAAGGCGTTACCCACTGGCTGCTGCCGGAGCCGGTGGCGCCGGGGCGCCTGCGGATGCTGGCCTGGCTGGAGGAGCGGGGGGTCAAGGCGCCGGGTCTGATGGCCTCGGCGGGGCGCCGTCTGGGGGCGTTGATCGCCACCGGCAGGCCAGAGGACGATGCGGTTCGGGCGGGGACGGTGGCCGCCGCCTGGCGGCTTTCCAATGCCGAGCGTGATCGGTTGCTGGGTTTGTTCATGCCCTCGGATGTCGGGGCGTTGGCGGCCGATATGTCGCGTCCGGCGGCGCGCCGCGTGCTCTATCGTTTGGGAGCGGAAGTCTATCGCGACCGGGTGCTGCTGGCCTGGGCCGAGGAACGCGACCGCTTCGGTGCTCACGGGCCTTTACCCGGCGTGCGCGGCAGCGCCGCCTGGGATGCGTTGTTGCGGCTGCCGGAGACCGCGCCGCCGCCGGACTTTCCGGTGTCGGGGGCGGATGTTCTGGCGTTGGGGGTGACGCCGGGCCCAGGGGTCGGCGTGGCGCTGCGATGCCTGGAAGCGGCCTGGGCGGAGGAGGATTTCGCCGCCGATCGCGATATCCTGCTGGCGCGTTTGGTGAATCTGGTGGAAAAAAACGGCATTCGCGGGTGATGTCCGTCACTTTCCCGCACTGGTGTTATGGCCTACGAGTGTGTGGGGCTCCGGTCGGAGGAAAAGGGTGTGGCCAAGCATTCGGTCTGCTTCGTTGGCGACGAGATGATGCTGGGTCTGCGCGATCCCGATGGGTTCGGCTGGCCGCAGCGGTTGGTTCGTGCCGAACGGGCCAAGGGTGCTGCCTTGGTCCCCTATGTCCTGGGGGTCGAGGGCAGCACCACTGCCGACGTCGCCCGTCGCTGGCGTGTCGAGGCCGAGGCACGGCTGTCCAGTCTGCCGATGTCGGCGCTGGTCTTTTGTTTTGGCCTGAACGATCAGGCATCGGGTGGCGATGGGGTACGGATGCCGCTGCCCGAGACCCTGTATCTGGCCGAGTGTATCATTTCCGAGGCGGCGTCCTGGCGCGCCGTGTTCTGGGTCGGCCCGCCGCCGACCAGGGCGCAGGGCGTTTCGGTCGCGGGGCGGGGCGGGCGGTCCTTGTTCTACGATCCGGTGCGGGTGCGCGGCCTGACCCAGGGGTTCGCCGCGATCGCGGCGCGCTGTGGCGTTGCCTTCCTCGACCTGTGCGCCGCACTGGACGGTAACACGCGGTACGCCAAGGCCTTGTCCGCGGGCAATGGCGTGATCCCTGGCGCCGATGGTCAGACGGTGATCGCCGAACGGCTGGGGGCCTGGTCCGCTTGGCGCGATTGGCTGGACAAGGGGACCACCCCCAACCTGTGCTTTACCCCCGCGCCGACGCGCTAGATCCGTCTAGATTTCTGGAAAACCGCCGGTTTGACGCAAGCCTTCGGTCATGGCGATGGCGGCGGTTTGCGCGACGTTGAGCGAACGGGTGATGGGCCGAATCGGAACAATCAGGCGGGCGTTGGCGGCGGCATGCACGGGGTCCGGTACCCCGGCGCTTTCGCGCCCCAGCAGCAGAATGTCGTCGGCGAGAAAACGAAACGCGGGCAGGGGGGTCGCCCCCTTCGTGGTCAACAGAACCAGGCGTGCCCCGGCACGGGTGGAAAGAAAGGCCTTCCACGAGGTGTGGCGGATGACTTCCGCCAGGCCGAGGTAATCCATGCCGACCCGTTTCAGGCGCTTGTCGTCCCAGATGAAGCCCAAGGGTTCGATGACGTCCAGCGGCACGCCGAAACAGGCGCACAAACGGACCACGGCGGCGACGTTCTGCGGAATGTCGGGCTCGTAAAGGGCGATGCGCATGATCGTCTGAACCTTTTGATTCGCGTGGAGCCACGGGGTATTTTTTTCAAGACCCCGCCCAAGAATGGGCGTAGCGAATTCCCGGGTATTGCACAAGTGCCGCCGCCCTTTTCTCCGCCAATCGGCATGCGCCTGCGCCTGCGCCGGAGGCGGAGCTGGAACAACGATATGCCCCGGGCATCAAGGTGTACTCTTCCCGCTTGTCGCCACCGCCCGGCGTCATGCCCTGAAACGCCGTGTCCGGGCGGTGCTGCATTGATCCGATTGTTTCTGCCCCTTGTTCCGGTTGGTCTTGAAGGGCTATGGTGCGGCCCACGGTTGTGTTTCTATGGAATGGGGGATGGCATGGTCGATCCGATTCTCGGGGTGATCGGTGGTTCGGGGCTTTATGACATCGATGGTCTGGTGGACCGTCGTTGGGTCAAGGTGGAGACGCCGTTCGGTCATCCCTCCGACGAACTGCTGTTCGGCACTCTGGACGGGCAGCGGCTGCTGTTCCTGCCGCGTCATGGGCGCGGTCACCGCATTCCGCCGTCCGAGATCAACTACCGCGCCAATATCCATGCTATGAAGCAGGTGGGAGTGACCGAGGTCATCTCGATGTCGGCGGTGGGGTCCTTGCGCGCCGATCTGCACCCCGGCACCTTCGTGATCGTCGATCAGTTCGTCGATCGCACCTTTGCCCGCGCCAAAAGCTTTTTCGGGACCGGTCTGGTCGCGCATGTCAGTTGCGCGCAGCCGGTGTGCGCGCGTCTGGGCGATGTCGTCGAGAAGACGGCGCGCGAATTGGACATTCCTTGCCGTCGCGGCGGCACCTATCTGGTGATGGAAGGACCGCAGTTTTCGACCGCTGCGGAGTCCGAGCTTTACCGCACTTGGCGTTGCGACGTGATCGGCATGACCAACATGCCCGAGGCGAAATTGGCGCGTGAGGCGGAGCTGTGCTACGCGACGGTGGCGATGATCACCGACTACGATGCGTGGCATCCGGACGAGGGTGCGGTTGCCGTGGACAAGGTGCTGAAGGTGATCAACGACAATGCCGAGGCCGCGCGATCCCTGATTCGCCATGTCGCGCCGAAGCTGAAGGATCGTAATGAATTCTGTGGCGAGGGCTGCGAAAGCGCCCTGGAGCATGCCATCGTTACCGCGCCCGAGTTCCGCGACCCCGCCCTGGTCGCGAGGCTGAAGGCCGTCGCCGGGCGGGTTCTGTAAAAAGGGGGCGGGCATGAAGATCGACGGCATTTTTACACGCACCATCTAGCCCGCCTTCGACGGCAAGACGGTGGAGATCATCGATCAGACGCGCCTGCCGCACGATTTCGAAGTGGCGCGGCTGGCTACCGTGGCGGAGGCCGCCGATGCGGTCGCCTTGATGCGTGTGCGCGGCGCACCGCTGATTGGCGCCGCCGCCTATGGCATGGCGCTGGCGATGGAAGATGACCCTTCCGACGCTTCGCAGGCCGCCGCCTACGACGTGCTTCTGGCCACCCGACCGACCGCGATCAACCTGCGCTGGGCGCTGGATGACGTGCGGGCCGCGCTGTCCCCGGTCGCGCCGAACCGGCGGGCGCTTGCCGCCTGGATGCGGGCCAACGAGATCGCCGACGAGGACGTGGAGATCAATCGTGCGATCGGCCAACACGGCCTTGGTCTGCTCAGGGACATCCACGAAAAGAAGGGTCGTCCCGATCGCCTGAACGTACTGACCCACTGCAACGCCGGTTGGCTGGCCACCGTCGATTGGGGGACCGCGTTGGGCCCTATCTACATGGCCTTCGAAGCCGGCCTGCCGATTCACGTCTGGGTAGACGAAACCCGGCCCCGCAACCAGGGGGCCAGCCTGACCGCTTGGGAACTGGGGCATCACGGCGTGCCGCATACGGTGATCGCCGACAACGCGGGCGGCCATTTGATGTAGCATGGGCAGGTCGATGCCTGCATCGTCGGGACCGACCGCACCACGGCGACCGGCGACGTCTGCAACAAGATCGGCTCCTATTTGAAGGCGTTGGCGGCGGCCGACAACGGCGTGCCGTTCTATGTCGCGCTGCCCAGTCCGACCATCGATTGGACGCTGACCGACGGGGTGCGCGAGATTCCGATCGAGGAACGCCCCGCCGTCGAGCAGTCGCATATTTCCGGTTTGACCGCCGATGGCCGGGTCGAGAGCGTGCGTCTGGTTCCGGAAGGCAGCCGATGCGCCAACTATGGCTTCGACGTTACGCCGGCCCGTCTGGTTACCGCGCTGATTACCGAACGCGGGTGGTGCGCCGCCAGCCGCGAGGGGCTGGCATCGCTGTTCCCAGAACGGAGGCCTTGGTGAACGACCGCGCCCTGCGCTTCGAATTGCTGAAAGCCGCCGCCGAACTGTCCCGCTTTGGCATGAATCGCGGCACTGTGGGCAATGTTTCGGCGCGGTGTGGGGACGGTCTGTTGATCACTCCCAGAGGCGTGGCGACGGCGCGACTGGCCCCGGCCCAGATGGTCGCGGTGGAGATGTCGGGGCGTGCCCGTGGCAGCCTAGCGCCCTCCAGCGAATGGCGGATGCACCGCGATATCTATGCCGCCCGGCCCGAGGTGGGGGCGGTGATCCATACCCATGCGCCGTTCTCGACCGCCCTGGCCTGTCAGCGCCGCGACATCCCGGCTTTCCACTACATGGTGGCGGTGGCGGGCGGCAAGGAGATCCGCTGCGCGGCCTATGCCACCTTCGGCGGTCAGGAATTGTCCGACTCGGCGCTTGTCGCGCTGGAAGGGCGCACCGCCTGTCTTTTAGCCCACCACGGCATGATCGCCGTCGGCCATGATTTGGAGGCCGCCTTGAAACTGGCGCTTGAGGTCGAGGAATTGGCCGAGCAGTATTGGCGGGTGTTGCAGATCGGCGACGCGATCGTTCTTCCCGACGACGAGATGGACCGCGTTCTTTCCAAGTTCAAAACCTACGGCCAGCCGCGTAAGGCATAAACGCGGGTGCCGTCCTTCGAGAGGGCATCATGACGGCAAGTCATATCACCGGCATCGACCACATCGTGGTGGGGGTCAAGTCCCTGGCGGAGGCGGTGGATACCTATGCCCGTCTGGGCTTTGCCCTGACCCCCTATGGCCAGCACGATGGCATGGGGACCGGCAATCACTACATCATGATGCCGCACGACCATCTGGAACTGGTCGCTTGCTCGCCCGAGGTGGCGGACAGCGAACAGCGGCGCCGTCTGGAAAAGTCGTTGGCCAGTCGCGGCAACGGCATCATGGCGGTGGCGTTCGCCACCGGCAACGGGGCGGCGGTCCATCAGGCGTTGTTGCGCAAGGGTATGAAGGCGGACGAGCCGCAGTCGGTGTCCCGCGGCATCAAGACGAAAACCGGCACGGTGCATGCGGCGCTATCGATGGTGCGTTTGCCGGAGGACGCGCTGTTCGGTCTGTCGGCCTTCGTCGCGCAGCATCTTTCTCCCGATGCGGTACGTCAGCCGGGCTGGATGGATCACCCCAACGGTGCGATCGGCATCGATTCGCTGACCATCGTGGTGGACGATCCCTTGGCCGCCAAGGTCGCCTACGAGGATTTCTTCGGCGTGGGCGTCGCGGCAATCACCGACCGCACCGTCGCGGTGCATCTGGGTGGACACACGATTTTCCTGTGCGCGCCGGATCAACTGACGCAGTTGCATCCCGATGTCGAACTGGACAAGGCCCCGAAGGCTCCGGCGCCGGTGGCGATCGGGGTCAAGGTCCGCGATATCGAGGAAACCGCCCGCGTGCTGGCGGCCAACCGCGTCGCCTTCCGCATGTTGAAGGAAGGGATGATCCGGGTTCCGCCGTCGGAAACCCTGGGGACCCTGATCGAATTCACCGAAGCGGTGTAAAGGCCAAAATCCGAGAAGGTTATGGGAAGGGCGGAGGGACGGAGTCCCTCCGCGACGTTTTTGTCCTTACGCCTTGGCGGCCTTGGCGACGATGGCGTTGGCCTGCTTGATTTCGTCTTCCGGGGCTTCCGGGCGACCCTTGGTGATACCGCGCAGCGCCACGGCGAGCGATAGTCGCGCACCTTTGCCCCGGTTAGAGTGACCGAGCTGAGGTAGCTCATGTCGTTGACGATGGGATGGCTGGAGGTGCCCAGGTCGGTTCCGGAATGGGCGACCAGCGCTTCCTCGGCGCCGGTGAGTCTCCACAAGTCGATGGCGTTGCCGCGGGCATACCACAGGCGGCTGTTTTCCGAGGTGTATTCGATGCCCCAATAGTACCCGGCGACGCCGCCGGTCATGTCGTCGCGGGTGGTGGGCGAACTGAAGGGCGCGCCGACGGTGTATTTCTTCATGTAGCCGACGAAGTTCGTCCAGTACTGGTCGCTGTAGTACCCCGCCAGGACATAGGCGTTGCCGCTACCGTCGAAGGTGACGTCGTACATGTTATAGGCCAGGGCGCCGGTGTCGAGGACCGTGGTCAGGTTGTCCAGGCCGCTGATGTCCAACCGCTGGATCATCGACGTCGCGTTGGGGGCCACATAGGTCTGCTTGCCGCCGATGCTGGCGACATAGAAATAGGTGCCCTCGTTGATCAGGGTGAAGGCGTTCTTTCCCAGGTTGGCGTTGTAATCCCCGGAGGCGACGGTGATCGACGATTCCTGGGTCAGGGTGAACTTCACCACCACGCTGTCGGTATAGGTGGGGTTGGTCGCCCAGGGGTTATCGACGATGCTGAACAGGCCGTAAAGGGTGCCGCCTGCCACGGTCAGCGCCATGCCGTTGGCGTGATGACCGGCGGGGATCAGGCCGCTGAGCGCGGTGTTGAAGTCGAAGACCGCGTTGGTCTGTGCGTAATCGTCGGCACCGATCTCGATTTCCACCACCTTGGCGAGGTCGTAGTCGATGGCGTAAAGATAGCTGTTGATCCGCACCAGGCCGTAGATGTTGCTGAGGTTCGACCAGATGAGTTCGGCGGTCACCGCGTCCAACTTCGGGGTAGTGTTGGGGGCGTAGATGGTGACCACCAGCCTGCTGGCTGGTGGTGTACTGGGCGACCGCGACGCGCGGGTTGTTGCCGACGTCGAAGAGGGTGTGGACTGTGGGGTAGCGGTTGTAATATTCGCCTTGGTCCTGGCGGACGCCGACGGTGCTGCCGTTGTCGGTGATGGCGCCGGCGTGACCTTCGGAGTAGGCGTTGTTGACGACGGTATAGGTCATCATGGTGTCAGCCATGGTGGGTTCCTTTCAGACGGATGCGCGCGTGCCGAGCGCGGGCCGAGCGGTTTTCCGGGGCGTTTCCGCCATTGTCGGTCGGCGGTTGTTCGGCCATGCCCTGGGATGCGGGTGATCCCCGCGCGCATTGAAACGATATAACGTTACGTCTTTTGCGGGCTTGTCATCAAACGAATTCGTGTGAAATTGAATGTCCTTGGGTTTTCCCCTTCTTCGTCATGGCCGGGCTTGCCCCGGCCATCCACGGGATTTTGCAGGAAGGCGTGGACCCCCGGATTGATCCCCGGGTCAAGCCCGGGGACGGGGGTGACACCCGGTTCCGGATCATGCCCGGGCATGACGGTTGGGGGATGGGGGGACGGAGCCATGCGCATGGTCAGAACTTCCAGGCCACAGTGCCATAGAAGGCGCGGCCCTCCCCTGGGTACGGCACGTTGCGGTCATAGACATAGTAATTTCCGCTTCGATAATAATAGCGCTGCCTCATTAATCTCTGGTTCGGTCCGGCGTTGGTGGTGTCGTCCACCCCGGCGGTGACCTCGAATCCCAGGGGCAGGCGCGCCCGCATCCCCAGCCCCACCGTCGCCAGGTGTTCTTCGTAATCGTCCTCGGATGATCTCGTGGCATAGACGCGACCGATGTACTTGAAATCGGCGAAGGTGGTCAGGTCGCCGTCCAGGAAATGCAGGTTGAACCGGCTGCTGGCGGTCAGGTTGGGGATGTCGGTGACGCGTTTTTCCGGTCGGGCGACGTAGACGTTTGGGGGGGTGATCCACTTCCCCTCCTGCCGGGTCACCGCGAACTGCCAGTCGGCGCGCTTGCCCCAGGCAAGGCCGCCTTCCACCTCCACCCCGGTGAAGCGGGTGTCCCCGGCGCGGATCTGGATGTTGCCGTTGGCGGTGCGCATGAAGCCGATCGCGTCCTCGGTCTTGCGCTTGAAGTAGGTGACGCTCAGGTTGCCGCCCAGGTCGCCGATCAGGTTGCCGCGCCACGACGGACCGAAATCGTACTGGTGGCTGCGTTCGCGGACCGGCGCCGGGGATCGGGCGTCGAAGCCGGGGTTGGGGCGGACCCAGATGCCGTCGCCGAACAGTTCGTAGAAGGTGGGGAAGCGGTTATAGACGCCCCAGGTGCCGCGCAGGGTCCATTCCTCCCCCACCTGTTTCTTCAGGCCGATGCCCTGGGCCGGCTTCCATCCCTTGTCCTGCGGGATGTTATAGGTGCTGGCGTTCAGGCCGTCGGCGCGGTCGGCGCGGACCACCGGCGACACCTGCAAATCGTCCAGGAAACCGAGGGTGATGGTGTCCTGCAATTGCAGGTGAGTCATCTTCCGTGAATAGCGGGACAGGGCATCGGTGCTGGACACATCGTTGCCGGTGATCCCCAGTTCCTCGCGGTTGGTGTCGGCATAGAATTCCAGCAACTGGCTGTCGCCCAGCTTGTAGCTGGTGCTGGCGGTGGCGCCGATGCGGTTGGTCTGGTGCTTCGTCCACATGATGAAGGGCGGACTGGCGGGACCGGCCTTGTAGTCCTTGTTGTGATAGGACTTGGCCTGGTTGAGGTAGTTGACCCCGAGGTTGAGCTCCAGGTCGTTCAAACTGCCGTGCCAGCCGATCAGACCGTCGTGCTGCGCCACCTTTTGCTGCCGAGCGATATTGTGGGTGGTGTAGGGAAGATCGATGCCATACTGGGAAAGGGTGTAACCAGTTGCGACCTGAGTAGGCAGCATGCGGTTGATGTAGTTATAGGCCCACTTCGCGGTCCAGGTGTCGTCCTGGTACTTGCCCAGGAAATCCTGCTTGTCGTAGGAATTGTTCATCCGCTTGCGTTTGAGCGGGGTTGCGCTCCATTGGCGTTTGTTAGCTGCGAGCCCCGGATAGTCCTTCACGTCCCCCAGGCCCAGATGCTTATAGCGGAAGTCGCCGTCGCTGCTTTCCGTGCCGAAGCCCAGCAGGATGCTGCCGTCGCCCAGCGGCGCGCTGGCGTTGGTCGAGGCCTGCCGCCCGCCCCAGGACCGCATGCCGAAGGACACGCCGCCGTGCACGCCGTCCGGCTTTTTGGTGACGATGTTGATCGCGCCGCCGATCGGCGCGCCCGCCAGATTGGCGGGAACGTAACCGCGATAGATCTCCACCCGCTCCACATTGGACATCGGCAGGGTGGACAGATCCACCGCGCCATAGCCGCCCAGGTTCATCGGTACGCCATCGACGTAGACGTTGACTTGCGGCCCGGTGCTGCCCCGGATGCTGGCGGTGGTGTACTGGCCGTTGCCCGCCACCCGGCGGACATAGACGCCGGGAATCTGGTCCAACAGGTCGGGCAGGGATTTGTGCTCGCCCCGCACGTCGTCGGGATAGACCACCGACGCCGAACCGGGGGACAGGCTTTCGCGCAGTTCCTCCCGCGTGCCGGTGATGATCAGATTGGGAAGGCTCTGCGTCGCGCCGTCGGTGTTGTCGTTCTTTGCCTCGTCCGCCAGCGCTGCGCCGCACAGCATCATCGGCGCGGCGGCCAACACCAAGGTCAGGGCACGATGCCAGGGCAAACCTTTTCCATACCCGCCGCGGCATGAACCGCGGAGGGTGTCTTTCCGCTTCCGTTCCATCTTTCCCCCTTGTGTGTCGTCTGACCGAAGCCGCCGCATCCACCCACGGCCCCCGCCGCGCGCAAACACACGCCGCCGACCCGGTCCCGTGAAAAACAAAAAGATCAAAACCGGCGCATACGCGCCGGATGCCGCACCAAACCACGCAACCACAGGTCACGTTCCCCATCCGAAACGGGAAACGATTCCTGCATCGTTACAGCCATGGCGGTGGCTTCAGGTCAGTACGAAGTCGTTGTCTTCGCGGATGTTTCCATCCATGGACGGTTATCGACTTCTCACCGATGCAGCGGTGGAACGGTTCCGGGGGCTTTCCCGGATTTTCCCAAAAGTCGCTACGGGTTCTCTGTAACGGTGTCCTCGTTCGACGTTATAATATGTAACGTTATAACAGAGTGCATGCCCCACGAAAAAAGGGGTGTCAATGTGGTTCCACCAGGACGTCGGGAGGGATTCGCGCCAGGGTGGCGCGCGTGGGGGGCTTTCTGGGCATTCCCCTCCGTCATGCCCGTGTTCGACACGGGCATCCACGTCGTTGGCTTCGGGCGAGAGACCTTAGCCGAGGAACTGGACGAGGAAGGCGAGGGTCAGAGATTCCGCCGCCCGCGTCGCCGCCTGCGCATAGCCGGGATGGTGCGGGCAGGTGAAGGCATGACCCGCGACGACGCGGGCCTGGGCGCGCAACCCTGCCGGGGTCTTGGGGTCGTCGATGCCGAAGTACAGCAGCACCGGGCAGACAGGGACCTCGTGCAGGAAATCCGCCAAATGGCCTGGGCTGCCGCCCGCCAGGCCAACGTACCGCCATAGCTTTCGCCCACCACCGCCACCTGCCCAGGGGGGCAAGGACGGTGCGTGCCGCTTCCACATCGATCAGCGGCGCGTCCCAACCGATGGTGTCGCGCAACGCCCGGCCGTGTCCGGCTCCGGCCTCGGAATAATCCAACTCGATCCCTTTTTCGGCGCGGTCGAAGAGGGCGGGGGCGATCACCGCGAAGCCCTCGTCTACCAGCCAGTCGGCGATGCCGCGCAGGTGGGTGTTGACGCCGTAGATCTCGGGCAGCAGGACCACGCAGCCGCGCGGCGCGCCGATCGGGTCGGCGCGATACACCGAAAACCGATGTCCGTCCGCCGCGTTCATCTGCCGGATCGCGCCCATGCCTTTCTTCGCCGCGTGGCGGCAAGCACTCCCCATGCGGCGTGATGGTTTGATAGCGCCTTGCGCGAAAACCAGTGTTGGGGTCCGGGGCGAAGCCCTGACCTTGCGTTACATGTTGAACAGGAAGTGGAAGATGTCGCCGTCCTTGACGACGTATTCCTTGCCTTCCGAGCGCATCTTGCCCGCTTCCTTCGCGCCCTGTTCGCCGTTGCAGGCGACGAAGTCGGCGAAGGCGATGGTTTCGGCGCGGATAAATCCCCGTTCGAAATCGGTATGGATGACGCCCGCCGCTTCCGGTCCCTTGGCTCCGGCGCGCACCGTCCAGGCCCGCGCTTCCTTCGGTCCGACGGTGAAGAAGGTCAGCAGCCCCAAAAGGGCATATCCGGCGCGAATGACGCGGGACAGACCGGCTTCCTCCAGCCCCAGATCGGCCAGGAAAAGGGCGCTTTCGTCGGCGGGAAGCTGTGACAACTCGGCTTCGATGGCGGCGGAGACGACGACCGTGGCGGCGCCCTCGGCCTTGGCCTTTTCCGCGACCTTGGCCGACAGCGCGTTGCCGTGCGCCGCGTCTTCCTCGGCCACGTTGCAGACGTAGAGCACCGGTTTTCCGGTCAGCAGTTGCAGGCGGTCGAAGGCGCGCATCCCTTCCAGGTCGGTGGGGCGCACGGTGCGGGCGGGCTTTCCTTCGCGCAAGGCGGCCAGCGCCGGTTCCATCAGTTCGACTTGCGCCTTGGCATCCTTTTCGCCGCCCTTCGTCTTCTTCTGCAGCGGCACGATGCGCTTTTCCAGGCTTTCTAGGTCGGCGAGCATCAGCTCGGTCTCCACCATCTCGGCATCGCGAAGCGGGTCGATGGCGCCATCGACGTGGGTGATGTCGTCGTTTTCGAAGCAGCGCAGCACATGGATGATGGCGTCCACCTCGCGGATGTTGGCGAGGAACTGGTTGCCCAGGCCCTCGCCCTTCGAGGCGCCACGCACCAGCCCGGCAATATCGACGAATTCCAGCTGCGTTGGGATGGTCTTTTGCGATTTCGCGATCGCGGCCAGGCTGTCCAGATGCGGATCGGGAACCGCGACGCGGCCGACGTTGGGTTCGATGGTGCAGAATGGGAAGTTCGCCGCCTGCGCCGCGGCGGTCGCGGTCAGTGCGTTGAACAGAGTGGATTTTCCGACATTGGGCAGGCCGACGATGCCGCAGTTGAAACCCATGGTTCTTAGTCTCCGTTGTCTGCGGCAGGCGTTGCCTGGCCGGGTGTCTTGCGCGGTTTCGGCGGTTTGGTCAGAAGCGCGACGCGGGACATGAAGTCGCTGGCGGCATTCGCCACCAGCAGCGGAGCGGCCTCGGCGATCGCATCTAGCAACGGCTCCACCCAGGTCCGTTCGGCCTTGGAAAAGTCCGACAGGACATGCCCATGCACGCGGTCCTTGTCGCCGGGGTGGCCGATGCCGACGCGCAGGCGCACGGTGTCGTTGGAAAACAGCGCGGCCAGACTGCGCAGTCCGTTGTGTCCGGCGACGCCGCCGCCGGTTTTGACGCGGACCTTGCCGGGTGCCAGATCCAGTTCGTCGTGGATGACGATGACGTCGGCGGGCGCGATCTTGAAAAAACGAGCGGTAGGGCCGACGCTGGCGCCGGACTTGTTCATATAGGTCTGCGGCTTCAGCAGCATGACCTTCTCGCCGCCGATTTCGCCTTCCGCCGCCAAGCCCTGGTTGCGAATCCGCCAGGCGGAAAAATCATGGCGGCGGGCGATCGCGTCCACCGCCATGAAACCGATGTTGTGGCGATTGTTGGCGTAATCCGTGCCAGGATTGCCCAGTCCGACGATCAGTCGCATGGCGTCCTCGTCCCTGGGCAACCCCTAATGGCGGATCAGGCTTTGGCGTCGGTCGCGGCCGGAGCGGCAGCAGGCGTGGCTTCGCTTTCTTCGCTCTTCAGGCTGCTCGGTGCGATGATGGTGGCGATCGTGCAATCACGGTCGGCAATCGTCGGGTGCACGCCTTCCGGCAGCGCGATGGCGCTGATGTGGATCGAATCGCCTACTTCCAGGCCAGCCAGATCGGCCACCAGATGCTCGGGGATGTCGCTGGCCTTGCAGTGCGTCTCGATGTCGTGGCGAACCACGTTCAGAACGCCGCCGCGCTTCAGGCCCGGGGAGAGTTCTTCATTGATGAACTTCACCGGCACATCGACGGTGACCACGCTGTCGGCGCGGATGCGCAGGAAATCGACGTGGATCGGGCGATCGCTGACCGGATGAACCTGCAGGTCCTGACACATCGTCAGCGTCATGTCGCCGTCGATGTCGATTTCGAACTGATGGGTCCAGAAACCGGGGCGAGCCATCTGGGTAAGAAGCTGGCGCGGATCGATCGAAAACAGCACCGGCGGCTTCTTGTCACCATAGATGACACCGGGAACCAAACCCTGTTCCCGCACCGCACGAGCTGCCCCCTTGCCTGCCCGTTCCCGCTTCACAGCGGTCAAAGTCGTGGACTTCATGACAAATCACTCCTTGGTCGTCATGGGTTGACGTCGGCCTCCAGGGGTGCCGACGCCGAATACCGCCCGATCATCCGGGCGGCAAAGCGGGTTGTTTACTCTTTTCCGGGGCCTGAGGCAACCGTTCAATCGAACAGGCTGGAAACCGAACGTTCCTCGCTGATCCGCTGGATCGCCTCGGCCATCAAGGGGGCGATCGACAGGACGCGCAGCTTTTCCGACAGACGCACCGCCTCGGTCGCCTGGATGCTGTCGGTGATGATCATCGATTCCAGGGGCGAGGACGAGACCCGCGCCACCGCTCCGCCCGACAGAACGCCGTGGGTGACGTAGGACTGCACCGAATTGGCGCCGTCGGCGATCAACGCGGTGGCGGCGTTGCACAGGGTCCCCGCCGAATCGACGATGTCGTCCACCATCACGCAGTCGCGTCCCTTGACGTCGCCGATGATGTTCATCACCTCGGACACCCCGGCGCGTTCGCGGCGTTTGTCGATGATCGCCAGATCGGCGTCCAGACGGCGGGCCAGGGTGCGGGCGCGCACCACGCCGCCGACGTCGGGGGAAACGATCATCGGTCGTTCCTTGCCCAAACGCGCCTTGATGTCCTTGACGAACACCGGGGCGGCGTAAAGGTTGTCGAGCGGAATGTCGAAGAAACCCTGAATCTGACCGGAGTGAAGGTCCAGGGTGACGACGCGGCTGGCCCCGGCCTCGGTGATCAGGTTGGCCACCAGCTTCGCCGAAATCGGCGTGCGCGGACCGGTCTTGCGGTCTTGGCGGGCATAACCGAAGTACGGCATTACCGCGGTGATGCGGCGGGCCGATCCGCGGCGCAGGGCGTCCAGCGTGATCAGCAGTTCCATCAGGTTGTCGTTGGCCGGGTACGATGTCGATTGGACGATGAAGACATCCTCGCCGCGCACATTTTCCTGGATCTCGACGAAGATCTCCATATCCGAAAAACGGCGGATGCTGGCGTTGGTCAGCTCGATGTTCATGTAGGCCGCGACCGCCTCGGCCAGGGGACGGTTGCTGTTACAGGCCACGACTTTCATGCCGGCATTTCTCCATGCGGGACCGCGCGCCAGTGGCGCAACAGGCTTCCTTTGCGGTCGACAACGGGATCGGGGGGATTGTTAACAGCGTCGTGCCGCCTTGTAAACCCGATCTCAGCGATTCCCCGTCGCCGGGGCGGCTTCCTCCGGCCCGGAGGCATGGGCACGGCGTAGGATTTCGGCGATTCCCCCGGCTGCGGCGGCGGCAATTGCATCGGCGGCCTGTCCCCAGGCGTGGTCCAGGGCGGCGGCGGGGACGTCGTTGACCTGTCCCAGTCCCCCCAGGGAACGCCCCTTGGCGTTGCTGACCGTCCAGACGATTCGCACCCGTCGGATCGGGGGGGCGGCCTCGACGGCACGGGGTTCGCCGATATCGACGCGGCCCTTGATCACGTAGGGGGCGGAGTCGCGGGCGGTGCCTTCGGCCTCCGGCTTCAGGCCAAAGCGCCGCAAGTGGCCGAGCATGGCGAAGCGCAGCAGGGTGTTGCCGTCGCCGGTGGCGCCCTCCACGATATCGACGAAGACCCGCGATGGGTCGGCGGGGTCGGTGGCGCGTGGCGGCGACGCGGCGGGCGGTGGCGCTTGCTTGATCAGGCTTTCGAACGGGGCGCGGGCCGATCGCACGGCGGGTGGAAAATACCCCAGACGGTTGGCCAGCATCGTCGCCCAGCGGCTGGCCTGATCCGGCCATTGGGCGGGGTCGGCGGGAACCGGCAGGGTGACCGCGATCGGCGGCAGCGGACGGTTGCCGGCGGGACGACTGAACATCAGGCGTGGCGCGTCGGCGCTGTCGGTTGTCGGAACCGTCCAGGACAGGATGCGCGGTGCGGTGGGTGGGCAGGGTTCGGTGGCGTCGGCCAGGGTTTCGCGCGTGACCAGTTCTGTGGCCAGGGCCGTGCGCAGGGTTTTATCCAGGGCGGTCGGCAGGCCGGGAATCGGCGCGATGCAGAGAATCGGCGTTTCCGGCGCGTCCAGTTCGCCCTCGCCCGCGCGGACGCGTTCGAACGGGAGGGGGATGTCGCAGGCAGCCAATCCGGTCAGGATCAGGAGCGCTGCCAGCGCGCGGGCGGCGGGGGTCATCGTTCCAGAACGATCGCCGACAGGCAGCGACCGTAGTCCGCCTCGCCATTCAGGCAGGCGCGGCGATAGCTGAAGAAACGATCGGATTCGCGGCAGGTGTCGCAGGGGGTGCGGATCACCTCGGTGACGCCGGTCCGGGCGAGTTTGCGCGCGACATAGGCGGGAAGGTCGAACATGAAGTGTCCGACGTTTTTCGACGGGGCGAAGAATTGGTCGTTTTCCGGGGTCTCGGCGATGAAGGGGGCGGGGAATTCCGGCCCGACCTCGTAGGTTCGTTGCGAGATCGAGGGGCCGATCGCTGCGGCGATGGTGCCGGGACGCGCGCCCAAGTCCACCATGCGGGTGATGGTTTCCTCCAGCACGCCCTTCAGCGCGCCCTTCCAACCGGCGTGGGCGGCGCCGATGATCCCCTTTTGGGTGTCGGCCAACAGCACCGGCACGCAGTCGGCGGTCAGGATGCCAAGGGCGATGCCCGGCACGTTGGTGACCATGGCGTCGGCGACCGGTGCGTCCTTAGCGTTCCACGCACGGGTGACGGTGATCACCCGGGTGGTGTGCTCTTGATGGAGGGTGGCCAGGGCCGAGGCCGGTTGCTCCATCAGTTCCATGGCCAGTTCGCGATTGCGGGTGACGTTGGCTGGGTCGTCGCCGGAGCCGTAGCCGCAATTTAAGGAGTCGTAAATCCCAGCCGAAACACCGCAGTTGTGGGTGAAGAAGGCATGGCGCACGCGGGAGATATCGTTTAGCGCGGAGACCGTGATCATCGTCTCTTCCCCAATTTTTTCGCGTACGCCACTGGGGGCGATTCAACTCTACAGGTGCCCCACCCCCGTGAGAATAAAGGATTTTGCGGAGGGTTCAACGGAATTTAGAACCCTTCGGGCGCCATTGGTTCCGGCGGCAGGATGGCGAGGGCCTTGAACAGGCGTCCCATCGCCCGCGGATCGGCCAGTCGCCGCGCGCCGGAGGCGAGCGCCGCGGCCTGGGGCGGGGAAGCGCGGGAGAGCAGAGCATTCAGGCGTTCGTTCAGCCCCATCGCGGTCAGCCAGCGGCCCTGCGTGACCGGACCGAAGGCGGTGGCTCCGTGGGCGCTGGCGATCCGCGTGGCGCGGGCGAAATCGACATGGGCGGTCAGGTCCACCTCTCCCGGGCGGGCCAGGGGGGACACGAAGCGGTGGCGGGACACCGCCTGCAGGGTGTCGCCATAGCCGCTTTCCCCGTGGCCGTAATCGAAGAAAAGCGCGCCGCCTCCATTCCCGGCGATGCGTGTGGCGATCGTTGCGATGAAGGCGTCGGTTGCCGGGCTGTCCTCCCACACCTCGCCCTCGGCGGGGGGCGGCAGTTTCCGTGGGGCGGTGGGCGGAGCCGAAGGCGGCCCGTCGATGAAAACGAAGTCGGCATCGTCGAGGCCGACTTGGCATTCGCGCCAGACGCCGTTCCGAAAGATCGACTGGCGGATCGGCAGGGCATCCAGGAATTCATTGGCGATCAGCAGCAGTGGCCCCGTGGGCAGGGACGAAGGGGTGTCGTGCCAGGTTGCGGCGCGTCCGCGCAGGGCGACCTTCTGCGCCTTGCGCAGGGCGGGGCTGGTTTCCACCAAGTGCAGGTCGGCGGCGTCCAGAAAATCGGGGATGGCGGCGGTGGCGCGCAGGGCGTCGGCGATCAGGGTGCCGCGCCCCGGCCCGCATTCGGCCAGAATAAAGCGGCGCGGGCGGTCCATTGCCACCCAGCGGAGGGCCAGCCACAGGCCGATCAGTTCGCCGAAGATCTGGCTGACCTCGGGCGCGGTGATGAAGTCGCCGTCGGCGCCGAAAACGCGCGGGCGGCGGTAATAGGCGGCGACTGCCTCGGCCATGAAGTCGGCCAGCGGGATCGGTCCTTCGGTACGGATGCGCGCGCGCCAGCCGTCCGCCGTCGCCGTATTCATGGTTGCGTGCCGGGGGCGATCGGCGGGCGGGTCAGGGCGCGGCGGATCAGCCAGGCGCCGGCCGCCACCATCGGCAGCGACAACAGTTGTCCCATGGTGACGCCGCCCAGCAGGAACCCCAGTTGCGGGTCCGGCTGGCGAAACAGTTCGCCGACGATGCGCGCCAAGCCATAGCCGATCAGGAACAGCCCGAACTGGAACCCCGGACGTCGTCCGCGGCCCAGAACCCAGGCGGTGATCATCACCACGAACAACAGCAGCCCTTCCATCCCCGCCTGATAAAGCTGGCTGGGGTGGCGCGGCAGCGGCCCGCCGTTCGGGAAAATCATCGCGAACGGCGCGTCGGGGGCGATCCGCCCGAACAGTTCGCCATTGATGAAATTGGCGATCCGCCCGAGAAACAGGCCGATCGGCGCCACCGTGACCGACAGGTCACCCAGGCGGAACGGCGATATCCGGCGGGCGCGGACGTACAGCAGAACCGCCGCGACGACCCCCAGAAAGCCACCGTGGAAGGACATGCCGCCTTTCCAGATGGCCAGGGCTTCCAGTGGGTGGGCGGCGTAGAAGGCGGGATTGTAGAACAGGACATAGCCGATGCGTCCGCCCAGGATCACCCCCATCGTCGCCCAAGTCAGAAAGTCGTCGATGTCGCGCGGCGTGACCCGGCCGGTGCCGCCCCGGGCCAGCCGTGCCGCCAATTGCCAGCCGCCGACCAGTCCGGTGACATAGGCCAGGGCGTACCAACGCACCACAAAGGGCCCGATCGCGAAGGCCACCGGGTCGAAGTTGGGGAACATCAAGGGAGAGGACATCGCGTCGGGGGTTCCGCTTCTCAGACGTAGGGGTCGTCGGTGTGCAGATAGTTCACGACATACTGGTGAATGCCGCTTTCCAGCGCCGTGAACTGGCGTGTGTACCCGGCCTTGCGCAGGGAACGCATGTCGGCCTGGGTGAAGTATTGATAGCGGTCGTGGATTTCGGTCGGGGTATCGATGAACTTGATCTTCGGTTCCTTGTCGAGCGCGCGATAGACCGCCGAGGCGAGGTCCAGGAAGGTGCGCGCTTGTCCGGTGCCGAGGTTGTAAAGGCCGTTCACCTGCGGATTGTCCAGGCACCACATCACCACATCGACGCAGTCGCCGACCCAGACGAAGTCGCGCATCTGGCCGCCGTCCGGGTACTGCGGGTCGTGGGATTTGAACAGCAGGCAGTGCGCGTCGGCGGCGGCGCGCGGATAGATCTGCGCGATCACGCTTTGCTGGCCGCCCTTGTGGTATTCGTTGGGGCCATAGACGTTGAAGAACTTCAGACCGACCCATTGCGATGGGGTTCGCCGATTGTGAAAGACCTTGTGGGCGACGCGGCGGTCGAACAGATGCTTGCTCCAGCCGTAGGGGTTCATCGGATGCAAGCGGGCCAGGGCGGCTTCGGTGAATTCGTCCGAGAAGCCCTGGGTGCCGTCGCCATAGGTGGCGGCGGACGAGGCATAGATGAAGCGCTTTTCATGTGCCGCGCACCACTTCCAAAGCCCCAGGGTCAGGCTGAAGTTATTGGTGAGGATCTTGTCGGCGTCAACCTCGGTGGTGGAGGAAATCGCCCCCATATGGATCACCGCCTCGACCAATTTGGCGTTGGTTTCCAGGTATTGCAGCACGTAGTCCGGGTGCACGATGTCGGCCAGGCCGCGTTTGCTGAGGTTGCGCCACTTGCCGCCGCTGCGCAGGCGATCGACGACGACGATATCCCCTGTGCCGCGTGTCTCCAGGGCCGCGAGGATGTTTGATCCGATGAAGCCGGCGCCGCCGGTGACCACGTACATTGAGGCGTCCTCTCTCCGGTTGGGTGATGGAGTTGTTATCTCGATCAAAAGAGATATGGTCCCAGCCCAATGGTGGACAGGGGGGCGTGGAGCCATCATAATAGCAAGCGCAAGGCGGCGCCACGGTGTTGAAGCGCCGCCGTCGAATCCCTGGAGGAAATTCCGATGTCATCCCGTCCGCGATTGTTCGACGACGTGTCCCGCCTAGCTGGCGATGCTGCGACCGCGCTTGGCGGTTTGAAGGGCGAGATCGAAACCGCGGTGAAGCAGCGCCTGGAGCGCATGCTCGCCGATCTCGACATGGTCCCGCGCGAGGAATTCGAGGCGGTGCGTGCGATGGCGGCGCCGGCCCGCGAGGAGCAGGAGCGCCTGACGGCCCGTGTCGCGAAGCTGGAGGCGGCGCTGAAACCCGCCAAATCCAGCGCGAAGCCAGCTGTCGCCAAGAAGCCGGCGGTCAAGAAGCCCGCCGCGAAAAAGCCCGTGGCGGCAGCCGAGACTCCGCAGTCCTGATTCTTGACGGTTTTGGCGAATCGGGCATCACGCGGGGAATTCCCGCGCGATGCCGTCGTGTTGTCGTCGATCCGTCATTAAACTTCCCTTGCATTGGCGGAACGTCTTTGGCACTCTAGATTTTGTGGCGCGAGGCGGGGCTTGCCTCGATATGTGTGATTTTCTGGTGCCATGCCCAGAGTGCGGCGATCTTCGCCCGGAAGAATCGCGTTGACGCCGGATATGCTATCCGGTGCACAGGGACCGGTTCAAGGATAGGGCGAAGGTGGCCCGCCTCGGTCTAGAGTAGTGGAGGTTTCCTCATGCAGGCCTCGGATACCGTATTCGACGTCGAAACGCTCCATCCCCTCGAACTCATCGAACAGGTGTTGAGCGCCCGCGACTGGACGTTCGAACGCCGTGGCGATGACGAGTTGGCGGCGGAAGTCCCCGGTCGCTGGTGCGATTACGGGGTGTTTTTCGCGCTGGCGCCGGAGCTGGAGACGCTGCACGTCTCCTGTTCGCTCGATATGCGGGTGCCGGAGTCGCGCCGTGCCGCGATTGCCGAGCTGTTGGCGATCGCCAATGAAAAGCTGTGGATCGGCCACTTCGCCCTGTGGGCGGAGGAAGGATTGCCGATGTTCCGCTATTCCCTGCTGTTGGGGTCGGACCTCAACCTTGGCATCGATCGTCTGGAGTCCCTGATCGACGTCGCGATCAGCGAGTGCGAGCGTTTCTATCCCGCCTTCCAGTATGTCACCTGGGGCGGCAAGTCTCCGGTCGAGGCGGTGGAGGCCGCGATGCTGGATACCGTCGGCGAAGCCTGACCGTCGTTTCCGCTTCCCCCCATGACAAAAGCCCCCTTGGCCGGGGGCTTTTGTCATGGGGGGAAGCCTGCTATCCCTGACCCGGACAATCGAGACCAAGGGGAAAAAGATGACACACGCCAGGATTCTGTTGATCGGTTGCGGCAAAATGGGCGGCGCGCTGCTGTCCGGTTGGCTGGATAACGGATGGCCGAAGACGCGGGTGCGCATTGTCGAGGCCCATGCCCCGACCCGCGCCGCCTGGGCGGCGAAAGGCGTCGTCGCGGTGGCGGCCCCCGACGAGATCCCGGCGGACTTCGTTCCCGACGCGGCGCTGGTCGCGGTCAAGCCGCAGGGGCTGGGCGAGGCCCTGCCGCAGGTCGCTGCGCGGGTCGCGGCGCTGTGTGGTGAAACCCCGCCGTTGGTGATTTCCATCGTCGCGGGCAAGCCGGTATCGGCCTTCGCGTCGGCGTTCGGTCCGCTTACCCCGGTGCTGCGGGTGATGCCCAATACCCCGGCGGCGGTGGGGCGAGGCATCTCGGGGCTCTTCGCCAACGCCCAAGTCAGCGCGGCACAGCGCGCCCTGGGCGAGACCCTGCTGGCGGCGGTGGGGCAGACGGTCTGGTTATCGGACGAGGAGCAGATGCACGCGGTCACCGCGCTGTCCGGCAGCGGTCCGGCCTATGTCTTCCATTTGGTGGAGGCGATGGCGGCGGCGGGCGTCGCCCTTGGCCTGCCGCCCGACGTGGCGATGACCCTGGTCCGCGCCACCGTCGTCGGTTCCGGCGAACTGCTGCGGCAAAGCGCCGATGACGCCGCGACCCTGCGTATCGCCGTCACCAGCCCCGGTGGCACCACTGCCGCCGCGCTGGCTGTGCTGATGGATGGGAAGAAGGGCCTGCCGCCCTTGTTCGCCAAAGCTCTGGCCGCCGCCGCGAACCGTTCGCGCGAACTAGCGGGATTAAAACAAGTCGTGGGCACCGCCCGCACCCGCAAGGGGGCACGGCCCCCTTGACCTCAATACGGGTTTATCGTGCTACGCGCAAAAAATGAATGGGTTCAAAGGGCCCGAGGCCCTTTGCAGGTCCAGGACGAAGCCCTGGAGGTTTTCCCCCGTTGAGGTTCGACGATGACGATTACCCATGACGACTTCGCCAAGGTGGACATATGCGTGGGGAGGGTTTCGCGGGCTGAGGTCAACGCGGCGGCGCGCAAGCCCGCCTATACGCCGTGGGTGGACTTTGGCCCCGAGGTGGGGGAGCGGAAAAGCTCCGCGCAGTTGACCCGGCATTACACGCCGGAGTCCCTGACCGGCAAGCGGGTGGTCGGGGTGGTGAACTTTCCGGCGAAGCAGATCGGCCCGGTACGGAGCGAATGCCTGATTCTGGGGGTGCCGGACGCGGCGTTTGCCGGTGATGCCGCTGGTTTCCGGCGCGGTGGTGCTGGTGTTCGGAGCGCTGACCCTGTGGCTGCACGATGATACCTTCATCAAGATGAAGCCGACCATCGTCAATGGTTTGTTCGGAACCGTGCTGCTGGGCGGCCTGGCGTTCGGCAAATCCCTGCTGCGTCAGGTGTTCGATGGGACGTTCCACCTGACCGCAGAAGGCTGGGAAGTTTTGACGCGCCGCTGGGGGGATTCTTCTTCGTTCTGGCCGTGTTGAACGAAGTGGTCTGGCGCGGTTTCTCCACCGACATTTGGGTGGACTTCAAGGTGTTCGGCATCATGCCCTTGACCATGATCTTTTCCATCGCGCAGATACCGTTGTTGCGTAAACACGCGGCGGAGTGATTTCCCCTGCGGGGGGGCGGGGAAATCGTGTGCGTCAGTTGGGCATCGCCGTCGTGGTCGCGATTCGATCGGATTGCAGGCGTTCGATCGCTGCGACGAATTCCGTCAGGTTGCCGCCGTCCTCGCGGCGAAGGACGGGGAGTCCGCGCGACCGTGCCGCCGCGACGATTTCCCGGTTGATGGCGGCGGCTTCGCCGTCGATCGGTCCGCCGTTGATCACGAAGTTGCAGGCGTCCAATGCGGCCACCGCCTGGGGCAACAGAGACCGCCAGGTCTCGCCGTCGGTCGCACGAAGGTCCTGGCGTCCAGGGCTTCGGCGACGTAGGCGTCGAGGTCGCCCTCGCCGAGGATGCCGGTGCTGATGGTTAGCCCGCGTTTGGAAAGCAGGCGGAAAGGGGCGGCCCCCTTGCCCAGTCCGGCGGTGACGAAAACATGCCCGGAATGTTCGTCGCCGCGCAGTTCGATGCTGCCGAGTTGGCGGCTGAAGTCTGCCTCGGAGAAGTCGTAAAGGTCGGCCACCGCCTCGGAGGTCAAGACGCCTTCCTGCAGACCGTAATCGACGATTCGGCCGCTTTTGACCAGCAGGGCCTTGTCCGAAACCTTGGCGGCGATATCGACGTCGTGCAGCGAGGCGATCACGGTCTGCCCGCGCGATCGGCACAGGCCGCGCAGAATGCCCATCACCTCGACGCGGTACTTAAGATCCAGGTGGGCGGTGGGTTCGTCCAGCAGCAGAACCCTTGGCTCCTGCGCCAGGGAGCGGACCAATACCGCCTTCTGCCGTTCCCTGTCGCTTAAGGTCTCGACAAGGCGTCCCGCCAGATCCGAGGCCGCCAACGCGTCTTCGACCACGTCCATGTCCTTGGCGGACAGTCGTCCCATGAAGCCGGTGTGCGGATAGCGCCCCAGCGCGACGAATTCGAACACCGACAACAACGGTGGCTTGGATTTGTCGGTCAGGGCCACCGCCATCAAGCGGGCAAGCTCGATGGCCGGAATTTGGTGCAGATTGCGGCCCATGATCGAAACCTGTCCCGCCAGCGGCTTCAGGTGGCGGGACAGGTTACGCAAAAGGGTGGTCTTGCCGACGCCGTTCGGTCCCAGAAGGGAAATGAAATGCCCGGCCTCGAAATCCAGGGAGATACCGGAAAGAACCCGCTTCTTGTAGCCGACTGCCAGATCCTGGCAGGAAAGTACGATGTCGCCGCTCATCACTTCATTCCTCGCTTGAGCAAAAGGCCGATCACGATCGGGGCCCCGAAAAACGCGGTGATCGCCGAGAAAGGCAGCTCCACCGGCGACAGCCAAGTCCGGGCGATGAGGTCGCACAGACTGGTTGCCAGGGCGCCCATCAAGGCAGGAGCCGGGGATCAGAAGGCGGCTGTCCGAGGTCCCCAGGCTTAACCGCGCCATGTGCGGCACCGCCAGACCGATGAAGGCCACGGGGCCGGCCATTGTGGTCACCAGCCCGGCCAGGGACGAGGCGAACAGCAGGATCAGGATGCGGAAACGGCGGATGTTGACCCCCATCGACGCCGCGAAGTCCTCGCCCAGAAGGAAGGCGTTCAGGAGCTTGCTGAGCAAGTAGATGCAGGCCAGCAGAAAGCCGCCGAAGCCCAGCATCACGTAGGTTTCCGTCCAACTGAATCCTGAAAAGCCGCCCAACTGCCAGAGCACGAAGCCCTTGATCTTTTCCTTTTCGGCCAGAGCGGTCAGGATGGCGGTGACCGCGCCGCACAGATATCCCACCATCAATCCGACGATCAGCAGGGTGACGCCGTTCTTGACGCGGCTGGCGATCGCCACCACCAGGAACATCACGGCATAGGCGCCGATGCAGGCGGAAATGGTGTTGAGGTAGGGGCTGACCGCCGCGAACCCGAGACCGAGGCTGGTCAGCATCATCAGCGAGACCATCACCGTCGCGCCCGACGACATCCCCAGGATGAAGGGGCCGACGATGGGGTTGCGGAAATATACCTGAAGCAGCAGGCCCGAGGTGGCAAGGAAGGCCCCGCCCAGGACCGCGGCGATGGCGCGTGGCAGGCGGATCTTCCAGATGATGAACGAGAGGTTGCCGTTGGTCGTCGGGTTCAGCAGGGCGTCCCAGACCTCGGCGGAGGAGTACGAGATCGAGCCGATCCGCACGTTCAAGGACATGAACAGAAGGACAAGGGCCGCCATCAGGCCAAACGCCAACAGGCGCGGTCCGAGGGTTCGGGCGCTGACGGGCAGGGTCGTCGCGGAGCTCATGGTTGTTTTTCCTTAGGCTCAGGACTCATTAAGGTTCGATCCAAAAGAGGAGGAGTACCGCGATGATGACGGCGGCAAAGAAGATATCCGCGCATCGGTCATATCGGGTGTGGATGCGCCGCCAATCCTTGAGGCGAGCGAAGAGGTTCTCGATCCTATGACGCTGGCGATAGAGGGTTTTGTCGTAAGCGTACTGGGTTTTGCGATGACGCATTGGCGGGATGCATGTAGCGATTCCTCGCTGTGTCAAAGCCTCTCGAAGGGGATCACCGTCATAGCCCTTGTCGGCGATCAGGACGTTGGCCTTGGGAAATAGGTCGAGCAACAGCATCGCGCCTTTGTGATCGCTCATTTGCCTCTCGCTGAGCAGCAGGATGAGGGGCCTTCCTTGTCCGTCGCAAATCGCATGAAGCTTGGAGTTCAGCCCGCCTTTTGTGCGTCCGATACATCGGGGAAGAGCCCCTTTTTATAGAGGCTCGCGGCGGTCCGATGAGCTTTCAGGTGGGTTGCATCGATCATCAACCGGTCTGGAGGGCCAGCCTCTCCCGTCAAGGCCGCGAAGATCCGGCTGAACACCCCAAGTCGGCTCCAGCGAACGAAACGATTATAGAGGGTTTTGTGGGGGCCATAGACGGGTGGTGCATCTCGCCACCGTAAGCCGTTGCGGATCATATGAACGATGCCGCTGATCACTTGCCGATCATCAACCCGCGGCACGCCATGCGATAGCGGGAAATGCGGCTCGATCTTCGCCAGCTGCCTCTCTGACAACCAAAACAGATCACTCATGGATGGGGTCCTCCCTGACCATTGGGATGCCCCAGCCGAGGTACGACCAGATTTCGCCGGAGAACAGGGACAGGGTCCAAAAGGCGAAGCCCAGAACCAGATAGAAGGAAAACTTGCGCCGTGGGCCTGGGGTCTCGTCATGACGCAAAATGGTCCAGGCCCAGGCGCCGCAGATCAAAAGACAGGCCTTCCCCAGCACCCCGAACCACAGCATCAGGTGCGAGAAGATCGAGGTCGTCTTCAGGAAGGGCAGCTAGAAATCCTTGGGGAAGCAGATCGAAAGTCCGCCGATCAGGACGGCGATGCACAGCATGCCACGCCAAGCGGAACGGTTTTCCGGCGAGTCGGCGGTGCCGCCGTCCTGGCGGAGCGACGCGTATCCCAGGCCGACCAGCGCCGGGCGATTCAGGCGATGCCGATGGCGATCCCGGTCAAGGCCAGGGCGACGGCGGAACGGCGGGCGCGGGTGCCGCCGAAGCTGACGCAAAAGGCCAGGCCGAATAGCAGAACGGCAATGGCAAGAAGGATGCGGGCGCTGTCCATGGCCACTCTGAGCGTGCGGAGAAAAACGGCGAAAATGCCGCGCCGGGCCCCCCCCCTCGGCGGGACGCAACACTATAACGTTAAATGCTGGATTTCAAGCGGGCAAACGCAAGGTTCCCACGTGTCGTTCGTGGGGTTACAGCGGCAGGATCAGGCGGACCCGCAGGCCGCCCAGGGGGGAATCCGCCAGTTGGATGTCGCCGCCGTGGCCGCGCGCCACGTCGCGGGCGATGGTCAGGCCCAGGCCGACGCCGCCGGTTTCCGGGTTGCGCGAGTTCTCGATCCGGAAGAAGGCTCGGAAGACGTCGGCGCGGCGGTCCGGCGGGATGCCGGGACCATCGTCGTCAACCAGAATCTCCACGGCGTCGGCACGTTGACCGACGCGCACCGCGACGTGGTCGGCATAGCGCACCGCGTTGGACACCAGATTGCTCAGGCAGCGCCCCACCGCTTGGGGTCGCAACGGCAGGGTGAGGCCGCGTTCGATGTGCAAATCGACCGGCGTGCCGTTGCGGGTGAAACGGCCGACCACTGCCTCGATCAGGGCGGAGACATTGGTTGGGCGCATCGCCTCGCGCCCCTCTCCACGGGCGAAGGTAAGGTAACCCTCGACCATGCGTTCCATTTCCTCGACGTCCTCCTTGAGGTCGTCGTTTCTGCTGTCCTTCGGCATCATCGCCAGTTGCAGCTTCATCCGGGTCAGCGGCGTGCGCAGATCGTGGGAAACTCCGGCCAGCATCTCGGTGCGCTGGTCGACCTGGCGTTTGATGCGGTCGCGCATCACCAGGAAGGCCAGCGCCGCCTGCCGGACCTCGGTCGCGCCCTCGGGCTTGAACCAGGGGGCGTCGCGCCCCTTGCCGAAGCTGTCGGCGGCGATCGCCAGACGGCGCACCGCGCGCACCTGATTGCTCATGAAGATGGTGGCGATCCCGAACAGCAGCAGCGAGGTGCCGATCATCCACAGCGGGAACAGATAAATGGTGAAGCTGGACAGGCGTTTTTTCGGGGATTCGACGATCAGCACGGTATCTGCCATCTGAATGCGGATTTCGACCGAGCGGTCGTCGCCGCCGCTGCGCAACTGGAATGGCAGGGTGATGCTTTCCTTCAGCGCGTCGGACAGAGGTTCGAGGGAGAAGTCCGCGTTCTCGGTCGGCAGATTGCGCATGATTTCGCCATCGGCGAAGTCCAGCGCCAACTGCATCTGCCGCGAGGCCTCGACGACGATCCAGGCGCGGGCCGCCGGGCCGGGGTGGTCGCGCAGATAGGTGACGATGACGCCGATGTCGCCCGCCACCGAAAATGCCAGTCGCCGCGTGATGGTCCCCCAGTGACGGTCGTAAAAGACCGTGGCGGTGACCAGTTGCAGCAAGATCAAGGGAGTCAGGATGATCAGGAGAGAGCGGCCAAGCAGGCTCTTCGGCCGCAGCGCCTTGAGATGGAAGCGCGAGGTCCGTGCCTCGGGGTCGGTGGGCGGTGTCTCGGAAGTGGGGGCCGCCATCGCGGTACGTGCTCCTTCAATCGGGCTTCAGCATATAGCCCTTGCCCCGCACCGTCTGCAAGTAACGCGGCAGGCGCAGATCGGATTCGATCTTCTTGCGCAGGCGAGTGACCTGCACATCGACGGTGCGCAGGTTGCGCGCCGCGCCTGTGGCCGTGGCCAGGTCCTCGCGCGACAGGATCTCCCCCGGGTGGCGGGCCAGTTCGCGAAGCAGCGCCGCTTCCGCCGGGGTCAGGCGCACCGGTTGGGTGTCGCAGATCAGCTCGTCGCGGCGCATGTCGTAAACGCAGGCACCCAGGTTCAGAAGCTCCATTCCCGCCGTGCCCGCTGCGTCGGCGTCGGGGCGCCGCGCTCGCCGCAGGATGGCGTTGATGCGCAGAAGCAGTTCGCGCGGTTCGAACGGCTTGGTCAGATAGTCGTCGGCCCCGGTTTCCAGGCCGGTGATGCGGTCGTCCGCTTCGCCCATCGCGGTCAGCATCAGGATCGGCACGTCCTTGGTCTCGCGCAGGGACCGGGTCAGGCTCATGCCGTCCTCGCCGGGCATCATCACATCGACGATCAGAAGGTCGAATTCCAGGGACAGCAGGGCTTGCCGCGCTTCCCCGGCGTCGGCGGCCTGCGACACCATGAATCCGTTCTCGGTCAGGAAGCGCTGCAACAGGCCGCGCAGACGGGTGTCGTCGTCAACGACCAGAATATGGGGAGGCGTAGGGGAGGTCATGGCGTTATCCAGCGGTTACGAGGATCCGGCGCCCGACCCCCGCCAACCGGGGTGCGGCGGCGTGGTCTGCACCGAAAAGCGGGAACGGTCATCCTCGTTCATGATGTTCAGCATCACCTTGCGGAAGTCTTCCACCGCTTCGGCCCCGGCTTCGCGATAGGCGCGAGCCAGCAGCTTGCGCTGATTTTCGGTCAACTGCCGTTCCAGTTTCATCCCCTTGGGGGACAATTCCAGAAGGCGCTGACGGCGGTCGCGCTGGCCGGGGCGCTGGCGTACGAAATCCTCTCGCAGCAACTGGCTCAAGACCCGCGATAAACTCTGTTTGGTTATGCGCAAAGTCGATAGCAGAACGGAAACGCTGATTCCCGGCTGGCGCCCGACGAAATAGATGACGCGGTGATGCGCACGGCCAAGGCCTTGTTCGGAAAGGATGGAATCCGCCTCGTTGGTGAATTCGCGATACGAGAAATAGAGCAGTTCGATGCCTTGGCGGAGTTCCTCGTCTCGCAGGAAGAGCGGGTTGATGCGCGTCGTTACGTCAGCCATGTTGACATATTCCGTGTTGGATGTTACTCAAAACATTACAGAGTCGGAAACAATTGCAAACATCACGAGACACCATCATGTCACTTCTTCCTTTTGACGATCGCGACGGATTCATCTGGTTCGACGGCAAGCTGATTCCATGGCGCGATGCCAACATCCATGTCCTGACCCACGGCTTCCATTATGCATCCCTGGTGTTCGAGGGCGAGCGGCTTTACGACGGAAAGATCTTCAAGGGTCAGGAACATACGGAGCGCCTGTTCAATTCGGCGAAGCTGATGGACTTCACCATCCCTTATTCCGTCGATGAAATCAACGCGGCGAAAGCGGAGGCGATCAAGGCGAACGGTCTGACCAATGGTTATGTCCGCCCGTTCGCTTGGCGCGGCAGCGAGCAGATGGGGGTTTCGGCCAAGCTGAACAAGATCCACGTCGCCGTCGCGGTGTGGGAATGGCCGACCTATTTTACCGCCGAGGCGCGGATGGCGGGATTGAAGGTGGTCACCGGCAAGTGGCGTCGCCCCGACCCGCAGACCATCCCCTGCCATGCCAAGGCCGCCGGTCTGTACATGATCTGCACGTTGAACAAGCATGCCGCCGAGGCCGCGGGCTATAACGAATGCCTGATGCTGGACTATCGTGGCCGGGTTTCCGAAACCACCGGCGCCAACATCCTGTTCGTGCGTGGCGATGAAATCCACGCGCCGACCCCGGATTGCTTCTTGAACGGCATCACCCGGCAGTCGGTGCTGGCGCTGGCGAAGCGTCGCGGCTTCAAGGTGATCGAGCGCGCGATCCTGCCCGAGGAATTGCCACGCTTCAACGAATCCTTCGTGACCGGCACGGCGGCCGAGGTCACTCCGGTCGGTTCCATCGACGACGTGATTTTCCCGGATCGCGAAGTCACCAAGGCGCTGATGCAGGATTACGAGGATCTGGTGCATGGCCGCCTGACCCTGTAAGGGACGGGCCGGAAAACAAAGCAAAGGCGCGGATCGTGGTCCGCGCCTTTTTTGTGGGGAAACTAGGCCGGGGCGCCGCCCCGGACTCGGTTGGGGGCTTGGCCCCCAAACCCCATTCCCTTTTTCTCGCCGCGTCAGCGACAATCGACCACCGCGCCGCCCGACGGATTTATCGTGCTATGCGCAAACACCAAAAAATGGGTACACAGGGTCCAAGGCTCTGTGCGGGGTTCGGGGCTGGCCCCGGCCTGGTTTCCCTTAGAACCGGCCTTTGTCGGCCTCGCGCATATAGCGGATGCCCGCCCGCAGGTATTCGTACCCGGTCATCAAGGTCAGGGCGCCCGCCACCCACAGCAGAATTCCGCCGATCAGGGTAATGGCGTGGCCGGGCAGGCCGCCGTCGCCGACGATCAGGACCGGCAGGGCGATCATCTGGGTCGCGGTTTTCCATTTGGCAAGCGGCGTCACCGGCATGCCGACCCGCAATTCCGCCAGATATTCGCGCAGGCCCGAGACCAGGATCTCGCGGCAGAGGATGATCGCGGCCGGAATCAGGCTGGTCGGCCCAATGCGATCGAACGCGGACAGGAACAGCAGCAGCGAGGCGATCAGCAGTTTGTCGGCGATGGGGTCGAGGAAGCGCCCGACCGCCGAGACCTGATTGAAACGCCGTGCCAGATAACCGTCGAAGAAGTCGGTGATGGCGGCGGCCACGAACAGGCCGCACGCGGTCCAGCGGGTGGAGGGCGTATCCCAATAGAAGGTGGCCAACATCAGCGGGATGGCCGCGATGCGTCCAAGGGTCAACAGGTTCGGCAGCGTCATCATGGCGTTCGGCCCGGGTTGCGGTCGATACGCAAAATTGCAGCGTAAAGTGTAGCGCTTGTGTCGGGTAGGGGCCTAGAGAAAAATGTCGCCGATCCCTTGGGGACGATCAGTCCGTCTTGTGGAAGTGGTCGTAGATGCGTTGCGCCAGGGCGCGGCTGATGCTGTCCACCGCCGCCAGATCCTCCACCCCGGCGTCGGCGACTCCCTTGGCTGCGCCGAAATGGTGCAACAGCGCCTTTTTTCGCGCCGCGCCAATTCCCGTCACCTCGTCCAGGGCGGAGCGAGTCAGCGCGCGGGAGCGCTTGTCGCGGTGCGCCCCGATCGCTAAGCGGTGGGATTCGTCCCGCAGGCGTTGCAGGTAATAGAGCACCGGATCGGTCGGTGGTAGTTGCAGCGGCGGATAGCCGGTCCGGTGAAGAAGTTCTCGTCCGGCGTTGCGCTCCGGTCCCTTCGAAATACCGACCAGAGGCACGCCGACGACGTCGATTTCCGCCAGGATGTCCTTGGCCGCCGCCAGTTGCCCCGCGCCGCCGTCGATCAGGACCAGGTCGGGCCAGGCATGGCGTTCCGGGTCCTCGGTCTGGGCGCGGGCGAAGCGTCGGCGCAACACCTCGCGCATCATGCCGAAGTCGTCGCCCGGCGCGGCTTCGCGGATCGTCCAGGTGCGGTACGAGGACCTGTCGAAGCCATCCGGTCCGGCGACCACCATCGCGCCGACCGCGTGGCGCCCCTGGATGTGGCTGTTGTCGTAAATTTCGATCCGCCGGGGCGGCGCGGCCAGGGCAAGGGTTTTCGCCACTCCCGCCAACAGGCAGTCCTGGGTGGCGGTTTCGGCCAGCTTGCGGGCCAGCGCGTCGTGGGCGTTGGTTTCCGCTTGACGCAGCAAGGCGCGCTTCGGTCCGCGCTGCGGCGGGGTCAGTGTCACCGCGTGTCCCGCCCGCAGCGCCAGCGCCTGGGCCAGGACCTCGGCGTCGTTGGGGGTGGGGCTGGTCAGGATCAGCCCCGGCGGCGGATGCGCGGCATAGAACTGCCCCAGGAAGGCGGCCAGGACTTCCTCCGCCGGGGCGTCGCCGGTCTGTGCCGGGAAGAAGGCACGGTTGCCGGTGTGCCGCCCGGCGCGGAAGAACACCACCTGGATCGAGGTTATTCCCCCCGCTTGATGCGCCGCGACGATGTCCAGGTCGCGGTCGGCGCCCAGGTCGATATCCTGATGCGCCTGAATCTGCGACAGCGCGCGGATGCGGTCTCGGAAAGCGGCGGCTTCTTCGTAGGCTTGGCGGCTTGCGGCCTCGGCCATGGCGCGGGCGAAGTCCTTTTGCAGGTCGTGGCTGTCGCCCCGCAGGAAGGCGCGCGCCTGATCCACCAGCCGGGCATAGGCGCTCCGGTCGATGCGGCCGACGCAAGGCGCGCAGCACCGCTTGATCTGGTGCAGCAGGCAAGGGCGGGCGCGGCTGGTCAGGACGGCGTCGGTGCAGGTGCGCAGCAGAAAGACCCTTTGCAGAATCGCCAGGGTCTGATTGACCGCCTGGGCGGAGGAGAAGGGGCCGAAATAGTCGGCGCCGTCGGCGCGGGTGCTGCGGTGCTTGGTGATGCGGGGCCAGTCGCCGTCGCGGTCAACCCGGATGTAGGGAAACGACTTATCGTCGCGGAGCAGGATGTTGTAGCGGGGCTTCAGCTTCTTGATCAGGTTGCTTTCCAGCAACAGGGCTTCGGCCTCGGTATGGGTGGTGACGATTTCCATGCCGACGGTAAAGGCGACCATGCGCTGCAGGCGCAGGGGCAACTGCTCGGCGCGGGTATAGGCGACCACCCGTTTCTTCAGGTTCTTGGCCTTGCCGACATACAGGGCCTCCCCCTTCGCATTCAGCATGCGATAGACTCCGGGGCTGCCCGGCAGGGTCTTCAGCACCGCGAGGATGGTTTCGGTCCCGCGCGTCAGGGAGGGGGCGGTATCGGTGGTGTCCATGAGGCAAAGACTCCAACGAAGCGGTTTTTTGTGCAAGCGGAATGCGAGTCCCGAATCCGTGACAAACCGGTGACGGAACCGTGACTCGCGGATAAGCATGCATTTTTCACGGAATATGTCGGCTTGAAACCTTGTCCACGAAATCCGTGGATAACTCTGTTGATAGTCTGTGGGGGATGGTTCTTCCCCCAAGGCGTTCCCTGGGGCCGGACGCCATTGCCTAAAACTTGGGCATAAAAGTCAACCCTTTGATTTTGCTAACTGCTGGGCCTGTCAATAGGGAAAAACCGGAAATCCGGGGTGATTTCGTGGCGGGACTCGGTGTTGCTGTGTCGGTCATCACAGGGTGTGTAAAAGTTGTCGGTGGCTCATCACCAATCGCCACGGAAAACGTAACACATCCCCCGAAAGGTTGAAAAAACCCATGCCTTCGTCGCGGGGGTGACACGGACGTGTCATTCGAACGAAGCGGTCGCCGGAGCCGAGGGAAGGGGATCAGGTTTCGTCGAAGGGACTATCGCGCTCGATTTCGACGCCGACCGACAGGGCGTCGGCGAAGACATCCAGCTTTTCCACCCGCACCCGGCAGGATCGTACCCGTGGGTCCCGCAGGCAGATCGCGGCCAGACGTTCGGCCAGGGTCTCGACCAGATTGACGTGGCCGTCCTCGGCGATGCTGCGGGCCTTTTTGACGATCTGTTCGTAACAGACCACCTTGCCGTAGTCGTCGCCGATCGGTCGCGTGTCCTCGCGCACCGCCAGATCCAGGTTGATGCGCACCCGTTGCGCCTCGGCCTTTTCCTGTTCATAGATGCCGATGCGGCAACTCAGCACGAGGTCGCGGACGAAGACATGGCGCATGGCCTTCTTCGCATCGGCGATGCGCAAGGGCTGGATGACGTTGGAGGTGCGGTTCACGGGCTGGTTGGCTCCATGCGCCGGACGCCCATCGCGGGACCGGCGGGTGTGGCGAGGTTCGCGCCTATTCTAGGGAGGGCACGCCGCCGCCGTTTTGCGCCCAGCCGAGGTGTTGCCCCCCATCCAGGGCAATCATTTGCCCGGTCATCGACCGTGCCGCAAGGATAAAGCGCAGGGTCGCCACGATTTCCTCGGGCGTGGTGCCATGGCGCAACGGTACCTCGGCGCATTGCCGCGCGAAGTCCGTCTCGGTCTGTCGGGCGGAGGGCAGGGCCGGGCCGGGGCCGATGCCGTTGACCCGGATGCGGGGGGCCAGGGCCAGGGCCAGGGTGCGGGTCAGAGTCCACAGCGCCGACTTCGATACGGTGTAGCTGAGGAAACAGGGGGTCAGATTCCAGACCCGTTGGTCCAGCATGTTGACGATGATCCCCTTCGCCTCCTTCGGCAGGGCGCGGGCGAAGCCCTGGGACAGAACCAGGGGCGCCCGCAGATTGGGTTCGATGTGCGCGTCCCAATCCGCCCGCGTCGCGGTTGCGATGGTGTCCATCTCGAAGGTCGAGGCATTGTTGACCAAGCAGCCGATCGGTCCCAGCGCTGCCGTCGCCCGCGGCAACAGTTTTCCCACCGCCGCCTCGTCGGACAGATCGCATACCAGCACGACCGCCTGCCCGCCGCGCGCCATGATGCCGTTGGCGACGGATTCGGCCTCGGTTTCCGGGGCGCGGCAGTGGATTGCCACCCCCCAGCCGTCGGATGCCAGGGCTTCGGCCATGGCGCGGCCCAAACGCCGGGCGCCGCCGGTGATCAGTGCGGCGCGGGGGATCTGCGGGTCGATCGCGAACATAAAAGGGTCCTTGTCCAGGGGCGATTTGCTCAGTTTTGGGCGCGGCGGCGGTGAAGTCAATGTCCGCCCGTCAACACAACCCACGGTCCTGTTCGGGTAGGATTGTGTCTTGCGTGCGACACTCCCCCCCGAAATTTGACAGAACATGCCTTTGAGGAGGGATGTAGCATTGCATCCCTGTGACGGCTGGTGCAAACAGGGGGCGTCGATGTCTTGAGGATGCCGCAATGGGTCGTGTGATTGAAATTACCGATGTGATTCTGCGCGACGCGCACCAAAGCCTGCTGGCGACCCGCATGGCGATGGAGGACATGGTCCCCGCCTGCGAGGACCTGGACAACGCCGGGTACTGGTCGCTGGAATGCTGGGGCGGCGCGACGTTCGACGCCTGCCTCCGCTTCCTCAACGAGGACCCGTGGGAACGCCTGCGCACCTTTAAAAAGCTGCTGCCGAAGACCCCGCTGCAAATGCTGCTGCGCGGCCAGAACCTACTGGGCTATCGCCATTACGAGGATGGCGTGGTCGAACGCTTCGTCGAAAAGGCGGCGGAAAACGGCATGGACGTGTTCCGCGTCTTCGATGCGCTGAACGACCTGCGCAATCTGGAAACCGCGGTTTCCGCAGTGAAGAAGACTGGCAAGCATGCGCAAGGCACGATCTGCTACACGGTCAGCCCGGTGCACACCACCCAGGCCTTCGTCGAGATGGCGCAAAGCCTGAAGGACATGGGCGCCGATTCGATTTGCATCAAGGACATGGCCGCGCTGTTGAAGCCGCAGGCGGCCTATGACCTGGTCAAGGGGATCAAGGACAGCTGCGGCGCGGACACCCTGGTCCACCTGCACGTGCACGCCACCACCGGCGTCACCATGGTCTCGTTGATGAAGGCGATCGAGGCGGGCTGCGACATCGTCGATGGCGCGATCAGCTCGCTCTCCCTGGGGTCCGGTCACAATCCGACCGAGGCGGTGGTCGAGATGCTGGAAGGCACCGGCTTCGAAACCCGGTTGGACAAGGCGCGCCTGCTGAAGGCCAAGAAGCACTTCGCCTCGGTCCGGCCGCGCTATCGCGAGTTCATGAGCGACTTCACCGGCGTCGATACCGAAATCTTCAACAGCCAGATCCCCGGTGGGATGATTTCGAACCTCGAATCCCAGATCAAGGGACAGAACGCCACCCACCGCCTGCCCGAGGTGTTGGAGGAAGTGCCGCGCGTTCGCGCCGATTGCGGTTTTCCGCCGTTGGTCACCCCCTCCAGCCAGATCGTCGGCACCCAGGCGGTGTTCAACGTGCTGATGGGAGGGCGTTACGAAACCCAGACCTCGGAGTTCGTCGATTTGATGCTGGGCTATTACGGCGGCACCCTGGGACCCAAGAACCACGAGGTTCTGACCCGTGCCAAGGCGCAGGCCGGGAAGCCGGCGATCACCGAACGTCCCGCCGATCTGTTAAAGCCGGAATGGGCGCATCTGCGCAATCATGCCCTTTCGTGCGAGGGATGCAACGGCAGAGACGAGGACGTGTTGACCTTTGCGATGTTCCCGCAGGTCGCGCCGAATTTCTTCAAGGTCCGTGCCGAGGGTCCGAAACGCCTTGGCAAGGACCCGGTCAAGACCACCGTTGCCGCCCCCACCGTGACGGTGGTGGACGAAACCAAGGCCTGTCGCAGTCCGATCACTGGCGTCGTGGTGCGCATCAACGTGACCCCCGGCCAAAAGGTGGATGCCAATACCCCAATCCTGGTGATCGAGGCGATGAAGATGGAAGCCGTGATTCCCGCGCCCTTCGCCGGAACCGTCAAATGCGTCAAAACCGCCAAGGGCGAGGGCGTCAAGGAACAGCAGGTGCTGGTGGTGTTCGAATAACGCCGCCATGCGCGGCGTTGGCGGGGATATGCCGAAAGGCCGGGGTGGAACCCCTGTCTTTTTGCTGAGGGCGGCAGGTGGGGGCGCGGGCTTGGTCCCCGATTCATCCCCAGCGAGAGGCACTGATTCTTTTGGTCGAATAAGGATAGATCGCGGTGGTCTGAATAAAAAACATCGCCGGTTTGTTTACGGATTTAGTGGGTGATGTTATATAGGAGGCATGGATACAGATAAAATGATAGACGCCAAGCCGACGCTAATCGTTCGGAATGCCACGCCTAACGATATCAAGGGTATTCTTAGGCTTTGCCTGAAGGTGTACGACGAAAAGCTGTCATATACAGCAGATCAGGTTCGGGGGCATATGAATGTCTTTCCCGCTGGACAGTTCGTCGCGCTTTACCAGAACGTCGTCGTGGGCTATTGCGCCACCTTCCGGACCGACGAGACCACGGCTTTCTCTCCCCATACCTGGGCCGAAATCACCGGCAGTGGTTATGCCTCGCGCCACGACCCGGAAGGGGAATGGTTGTACGGCATGGAGGTTTGTGTCGATTCCAGCAATCGGGGCCTGCGTATCGGTCAGCGCCTTTATAACGCACGCAAGGCCCTGGCCGTCGGTCTCAATCTTAAGGGGATCGTCTTCGGCGGCCGGATTCCGGGGCTGGCGCGGCGCTGGAAGAGCATCGGTTCGGCGGAAGCTTATGTCGGGGCGGTGGTCGATAAGCGCTTGCGGGACACCGTGCTGTCCTTCCAGCTACGCAATGGTTTCGAACTTCATGGAGCCCTGCCGAGATACTTGCCGTTTGACCGAGATTCAAAGGGTTATGCCGCGCATCTGGTCTGGCGGAACGCGCGCCGCACGGAATCGCGGTTGCTGCACCTCACAGCAGCGAGGGCAACTTCCCGATACCGTCCGCGTCGGCGTAATTCAGTATCAGCAACGGCGGATTGCCTCGTTCGAGGAGTTCGAGCAGCAGGTCGAGTACTTCGTCGATGCGCTTGCAAACCACAAAGCGGACTTTGCGGTGTTCCCGGAGCTGTTCAGTCTGCAATTGCTTTTGATCGAGAACGAGCAAATTCCAGCGGCGGAGGCAATCGCACGCCTCACCCAATATACCGAGCCGTTGAAGAAGATGCTTTCCGAGCTCGCGGTTAACTACAACATCAACATCATTGGCGGTTCGCACCCAACACGCGGCGAGAACGGCGGTATCCAGAATGTTTGTTATGTATGCCTGCGGGACGGTTCCATTCATAATCAGGCGAAAATTCATCCGACTCCGAACGAACGCTATTGGTGGAACATCCAGGGCGGTTCCGAGCTTTCGGTGATTATGACCGACTGCGGTCCGATCGGCGTTAACATCGGCTACGATTCCGAATTCCCCGAGCTTGCCCGGCACCTTGTCGATCAGGGCATGCTGATGTTGTTCGTTCCCTTCTGTACCGACGAACGCAAAAGTTATTTACGGGTTCGTTATTGCGGCCAAGCGCGCGCGGTCGAGAATCAATGTTATGTCATCCTCGCGGGGAACGTCGGGAATCTGCCGAAGGTCGATAACATGGACATTCAGTACGCCCAAAGCTGCATTCTCACTCCTTGCGACTTTCCGTTCGCCCGAGATGGCGTGGCGGCGGATACCACGCCCAACGTCGAGATGGTTGCTCTCGCCGATCTTCGTCTGGATATTCTTGCTCAAACGCGCCGTTCCGGCACGGTGCAGAATCTGAAGGACCGCCGTTTCGACCTCTATTCGGTTTCCTGGATGCCAAAAGCCTCGAACTAGTCCGAGTCCGGGAGTTTCCGCAGGCCATCGAATGGGGAAAATCGGGAGGGGCGTTTCGATCGCGGAACGAAACCGCGCGCGGCAACTTCATGCGCAGATTTTCAACGCCCCGTCAGGGGCGAGACTCCGGTGTTGAGCGGCGATCACACTTTTAAAGAATCACCTTGGGCGATGATTAATCTTGTGGCGGCGCGGCGCGGATGCTGCAAAGAAGGGCGTTGTCTCGCGGTGGGGGCTTCGTCCGGTTGGACGGTCGCGCCTTGATCCGCTTTTCAGCGAGCACCGGCCAGAGGGCGCCGCGCCGTCGATCTGGAAGGAAGATTATCAAGGATTGGAAAATGAATCGGACTGTCTATTTGAACGGCCAGTGGCTGCCGGAAGCGGAGGCCAAGGTCTCGATCCTCGATCGGGGATACGTGTTCGGCGACGCGATTTATGAAGTCACTGCGGTGGTCGGCGGCAAGCTGATGGATTACGCGGGGCATGCCGCGCGCCTGAAGCGATCGATCGGCGAGATCGAATTGGAATGCCCGGTTGGTGCGGATGAACTGCTGGCGATTCATCGCGAGATCGTTGTCCGCAACCAGCTCGACGAGGGGCTGATCTATCTACAGGTTTCGCGGGGGCCAGACGATCGCGATTTCCACTATCCGAAAACGCCCGTGCCGACTCTGTCCCTGTTCACCCAGGCGAAGAAGTTCGTCGAGGATGGCCCAAGCATCCTTAACGGTATTTCGGTGATCTCGTTGCCCGACCTGCGTTGGGGGCGGCGCGATATCAAGACGGTGCAGCTGCTTTACCCGTCGATAGCGAAGATGGAAGCGGAAAAGCGCGGCGCGGCGGATGCCTGGCTGTACGAGGATGGCTTCGTCACCGAGGCGACCTCGTCCAGTGCCCACATCGTTACCCAGGATGGCCGTCTGATCACCCGTCAACTGAGCCACGCGATCCTGCCTGGCATCACCCGGGGTTCGATTCTTGCGCTCGCGCGGGAGGCCGGAATTCCGGTGGAGGAACGCCCGTTCACCCTGGCCGAGGCGAAATCCGCCGCCGAGGCGATGATCACCTCGGCCACCCAGATGGTCCAGCCGGTGATTCGGATCGACGACGCGGTGATCGGCAATGGCAAGCCGGGGCCGCTGTCCAAGCGCTTGCGCAAGCTTTACATCGACTACCACATGGCCCACCTGATCTGATCGTCTTGAGGGCCAGGAAAAGCCAGGGGCGTGGGTTTCGAACCCGCGCCCCCTTGGTTTTCGCGGATGACCGGCGGCGCGGGGGACCTTGGCGTCGTGGCGCGCATCGACGTGCCCCCCGGCCTTTTGGCTGAATACACCGGTCGGATATTGCTATTTTCTGGCGATGATGGAGATCAGCGCGCCCTCGCCCCGGTGGCTGGGGCCTTCTCCAAGAACCTCAATCGTGCTTTCCAGAAGCACAATCTCGGAACAGGCGGCGAAATCCCGCCGCAAGGTCGCCTCATCGTAAAGCATGGCGGGGTCCTTCGGACCGCCTGTCTCCCGCTCTAGTTGCTCGGGGCAGAAGGCTTGTAAAAGAACAAGTCCGCCGGGCTTCAGCGCCTCGAAGGCCTTGGCGTGGACGTGCATCCGCACGGGCGGCGGCAAATGAGCGAAAATCAGCACCACCGCGTCGTAATGGGCGGGCATGTAGTCGAAGGTCATGGCGTCGGCGACGCGGGCGTCGATGCTCACGCCTTGCTTCGCCGCCAAGGCCCTGGCTTTTTTTTACCGCGACCTCCGACAGATCGAAGCTGGCGACGGTAAAGCCCCGCTCGGCCAGATAGACGGCGTTGCGGCCCTCGCCATCGGCGGGCAGTCGGACCCGGCCCTTGGGTCGCAACGATCCGATATGCCCGGCGAGAAAACGGTTGGGGTTCGTGCCGTAGACGAAACCGTCGATGCGGTAGCGGTCATTCCAGAAATCCCGAGCCATGTGATGCGCCTTGAACCGAAAGGAAAACCCCACTCATATGGGCGCGTCCCGCCGCCCACGCCAGACGCCGATGGGGGAAACGACAGGACGGGACTTTTTGCTGGGGTCGCTTCCGGTCGGTGGGGAACCCGGCTACCCTGCGGGCGGCCCGTGGGGGCGATGGGCGGTGCTCTAACGCGGGCAATAGGAAAACGAGCGAATGAAAATCACGATCCCCTGTCTTGTTCTATCGGTTTTGGCGATATCCGGCCTGTCCGCCTGCTCCGACCGGGGGCGCGCCGGGCTGAAAGGCGGCGATGCCCGGCAAATTCCCGCGCTGATGTTCAGCCCCAACGGCGAACCGCTCAACGGAGGGCCGCTGGGGCAACCCTCCTGCGAATTGGCGATGAATTATTGGTTCGATCGCGCCGATGCCAACCACGACGGTCGCCTCGACCGGGCGGAATTCCTCGCCGATGCCCGCGCCCAGTTCGCCAAAATGGATCTGGATGGCCACGGCACCCTGACCAGCGAGGAAATCAATCGCTATCGCCAACCCTTCCGCCAGGGGACCCATATGCGCGATATCTCCGACCCGGTGATGTCGGCGGACCGGAATTTGAACTTCATGGTGACGTATGAGGAATTCCAGCGGCAAGCGGAGGAGACCTTCCCCCGCATGGACGCGGGCGGCAAAGGCGCGATCGAACGCGCCGACCTTGTCCCCCTGTGCGCCGCCCTGGCGAAACAAAGCGGAACCGACAAATCCGACCGCCCGAATGCGTCGGAACCGGGCGGCGGCATACCGCGCTAAGGTTCGCGAGGGGGTCGGGAAAGTCGTGGGCGCCGCCCACACCCGCCGGGGCCTGAAGGCCCCGGCCCCCCCCGTTTCCTTTTTAGCCACCCAACCCCCGGCAACCGTCACGCCGCCGCGCGCGAAAACCAGGGATGACGGGGATGGGTCGGACTCCTACTTCAAACCGGACGAAAATTCCTATGGCGGGTCAATGGGGGTGTCACGGTCCCCGGCGGCGGCGGGATCTGTTGGCCTTGGCGGCGCGGGCCTGGGATTTGCGCGGGGATTCGGTGGCCAGCCCCAATTCGGCGCTTTGCAGGCATTTGATTTCGTCGCGCAGGCGGGCGGCTTCCTCGAACTCCAGGTCCGATGCGGCGATCAGCATACGTTTTTGCAAGTCGGCGACATGGGTTTCCAGGGCGCGCCCGACCAGATGCGGGGTTTCGTCGTCGCCGGTGGTGACGGCGACATGGTCGCCTTCGAACGGGGTATTGATGACCTCGGCGATGCGTTTCTTGATGCTTTCCGGGGTAATGCCGTTGGCGGCGTTGAACGCCTGTTGTTTTTCGCGGCGGCGATTGGTTTCGGCCAATGCCTGGGTCAACGAGTTGGTCATGGTGTCGGCGTAGAGGATGACCCGTCCATCGACGTTGCGGGCGGCGCGGCCGATGGTTTGGATGAGGGAGCGGGCGGAGCGGAGGAAGCCCTCCTTATCCGCGTCGAGGATGGCGACCAGGGCGCATTCGGGAATATCCAGGCCCTCGCGCAGCAGGTTGATGCCGACCAGCACGCTGAATACCCCTAAGCGCAGATCGCGGATGATTTCGATGCGTTCCAGGGTTTCGATGTCGGAGTGGAGGTAGCGGACCTTGACCCCCTGTTCCGCCAGATATTCGCTCAGGTCCTCGGCCATGCGTTTGGTCAGGGTGGTGACCAGCACGCGCTGGCCCTTGGCCTCGGCGATTTTGCATTCGGCCAACAGGTCATCGACCTGATTCTCGACCGGGCGGACGATGCACACCGGGTCGAGGAGGCCGGTGGGGCGGATCACCTGTTCGGCGAATTCGCCGTTGGTCTGTTGCAGCTCCCAGGGGCCGGGGGTGGCCGAGACATAGATCGTCTGCGGCCGCATGGCATTCCATTCCTCGAACTTCAGGGGCCGGTTGTCGATGCACGACGGCAGGCGGAATCCGTATTCCGCCAGGGTGGACTTGCGGGCGAAGTCGCCTTTGTACATGCCGCCGATCTGGGGGACGGTGACATGGCTTTCATCGACGAACAGCAGTGCGTCCTCGGGAAGATATTCGAACAGGGTGGGCGGCGGTTCGCCGGGGTTGCGCCCGGTCAGGTGGCGGGAATAGTTCTCGATCCCTTTGCAGTGGCCGGTGGCAGCCAGCATTTCCAAATCGAAGCTGGTGCGTTGGCCGATGCGTTCGGCCTCCAGATGGCGGCCCTGGGCCAGATAGTCGGCCAAGCGGTCCTTCAGCTCCGCCTTGATCTTGTCCATCGCTTGGGAAAGGGCGGGGCGCGGCGTCACGTAGTGGCTGTTGGGATAGACCCGGATGCTGGGCAGGTCGGCGGTCTTGTGCCCGGTCAGGGGGTCGAACTCGCAGATGGATTCGATTTCGTCGCCGAAGAACGAGGCCCGCCAAGCGCGGTCTTCGTAGTGGGCGGGAAAGATTTCCAGCACGTCCCCGCGCACCCGGAAACAGCCACGCGAAAACCCGGTGTCGTTGCGCTTGTATTGCAGGGCGATCAGTTCTCGGTTGGCCTCCTGCGGGTCGAGGCGTTGGCCCTCGGCGAGGTCGAAGGCCATGCGGGCATAGGATTCCGCGCTGCCCAGGCCGTACAGGCACGACACCGAGGCGACGATAATGACGTCGCGGCGTTCCAGCACGGCGCGGGTGGCGGCGTGGCGCATGCGGTCGATCTGCTCGTTGATCGCGGAGTCTTTTTCTATGTAGGTATCGGTGCGCGGGACATAGGCCTCGGGCTGGTAATAGTCGTAGTACGAGACGAAGTACTCCACCGCGTTGTTGGGAAAGAAGTCCTTCATCTCCTGGTACAGCTGGGCGGCCAGGATCTTGTTGGGGGCGATCAGCAGCGCCGGGCGCTTCAGCGCGGCGATGGCGTGCGCCACGGTAAAGGTCTTGCCCGAGCCGGTGACCCCCAGCAGCACCTGATCGGTCAGTCCGGCCCGCAGCCCCTCGGTCAGTTGCGCGATGGCGGTGGGTTGGTCGCCGGCGGGCGCGAAGTCCGAGACCAGGGTGAACGCGGCGGGCGGTCCGGCGGCGGGGCGTTGGTAAAGGGGGGTCGGCGTGCTCATGCGAGTCTCGGTACGGTTTCGCCGCCCGGACGGTGGTCGCGGGCGCCGTCGGCGGAGGGGGTCGGCGTGGCGGGTTCGGCGTGGCGGCGCGGGACTCCGGGGGTATCCTTCGGTCGCGTGCCGTCGGCGGGAACCAGGGGCATGCCGGGGGCAAAGGCGCTTGCGCGGTCGGAAAGGCCCCAGTATCGTCCCAAGGTTGTCACGTTTTCACTCACCCAAGATGCGAAAAAGGTCAGGAACCATGTCGATCATCGCCGAGCGTTTGTCCGCGATCAAGCCCTCGCCCACGATTGCCGTCACCGCCAAGGCCAACGAGATGAAGGCCGCCGGAATGGACGTTATTGGTCTGGGCGCCGGCGAGCCTGATTTCGATACCCCCGATCACATCAAGGTGGCGGCCAAGGTTGCCGTCGACAAGGGCTTCACCAAGTATACCCCGGCGGAGGGGATTTTGCCCCTGCGTCAGGCGATCTGCGCCAAGCTGAAACGCGACAACAACCTGACCTATACCCCGGACCAGATTCAGGTGGCCTGCGGCGGCAAGCAGAGCATCTATAACGCCATCGTCGCCACCGTGAATCCGGGCGACGAAGTGATCATTCCGGCACCCTATTGGGTCAGCTATCCGGATATCACGCTGTTGTCCGGCGGCGTGCCGGTGCCGGTCCTAGGCAAGGAAGAAACCGGCTTCAAGGTGACGCCCGAAGACATCGAAAAGGCGATCACGCCGAAGACCAAGTGGCTGGTCCTGAATTCGCCGTCCAACCCGTCGGGCGCCGCCTATACTGCGGCCGAGCTGACCGCCATCGGCAAGATGTTGCTGAAGCATCCGCACGTCTGGGTGATGACCGACGACATGTACGAATTCATCGTCTATGACGATTTCAAATTCACCACCACCGCCCAGGTGGTGCCGGAACTTTACGACCGCACCCTGACCCTGAACGGCGTCTCCAAGGCCTATGCGATGACCGGTTGGCGCGTTGGCTATGCCGCCGGACCGAAGGACGTGATCAAGGCGATGAACAAGGTGCAGTCGCAAAGCTCGACCCATACCAGTTCGATTTCGCAGCATGCGGCGGTGGAGGCCCTGAACGGCACCCACGACTTTCTGGTCGAACGCAACGCCGCCTTCAAGGAACGGCGCGACACCGCGGTCAAGCTGTTGAATCAGGCGCCGGGCATCACCTGCCGCACGCCGGAAGGCGCGTTCTATGTCTATCCGTCGTGCGCGGGTTGCATCGGCAAGACCACCCCGGATGGGGTGGTGATCGCCGACGACAACATCTTCGTCGCGCAGCTGCTGGAAAAGACCGGTGTCGCGGTGGTGCAGGGGACGGCGTTTGGCTTGTCGCCGTACTTCCGGATTTCGTATGCCACCTCGCTGGAGAACCTGGTCGAGGCGTGCGCCCGCATCCAGAAATTCTGCGCCGCCCTGCGCTAGGAAAATCAAGGCGTTTATTGCCAAGCCGCCGGGTTCGCCCGGCGGCTTTTTTGTTGCATCGACGCGGCACTCCTGTGACCATGAAGTCGACTTAAAAAACGATCCCTGAACGGGGATGGTGCCACCCCTTCGGGGACCACTTGGCCGGACGGCCGGGGCAGGGTCCAGAGTGATCTTGTACCGAAGGGATTGCGTCGCCGCCATCGTCGGCCCCTACACCGGCGGCAAGACCAGCCTGTTCGAAAGTCTGTTGTTCGTCTCCGGCGGGATCACCCGCAAGGGCGCGGCGGCGGATCGTTCGCGCCTGGGGGATGCGCAGCCGGAAGCGAAAAGCCGCGAAATGAGCGTCGAGGCGGTGGCGGCGATGACCACGTTTCTGGATGAAACCTGGACGCTTCTGGATTGTCCCGGCTCCGTGGAATTCTTGCAGGATACCCGTCACGCCCTGATGGTCGCGGATATCGCGGTGGTGGTGTGCGATCCCGACCCGGCGCGCGCCGTGATGGTGGCGCCGTTTTTAAAGTTCCTGGACGATCACGACATTCCGCACTTGGTCTTCGTCAACCGCATGGAGCACGCCAAGGCCAATCTCGGCGAGATCCTGGAATCTCTCCAGGCGGTTTCGGAGCGCACCTTGGTGATGCGCCAGTTGCCGATCGTCGAGGGCGAGGCGGAACGCGACCACGGCGTCAACCGCTTGTGGAAGGCCTTGCGCCATGACGCGCCGACGCCGCAAGTCACCTGGGATCGTCGCAAGGCGGTGACGCCCGAGGGGCTGGCGCAGGTGTTCAAGACGCAGCACGCGGCGCATACCGGGCGTTTGTCCTGGGTGCGGGTGTGGCAGGGGCAACTGACCGACGGGATGACCCTGGGCGGGCAGAAGGTGGGGGGGCTTTACGCCCTGCAAAGCGCCAAGGTGGCGCGGGCGGCGACGGGGGCGACGGGGGCGGTGGTCGCGGTGGCGCGGCTGGAAGATACCCATCCCGGCGACGTGTTGAGCGAGGCGGGAATCTCCCCGGCCGAGATCTGGCCGCAGCCGCCGCAGGCGTTGTTCGCCCTGAAGCTGGCCACCGTCAAGGTGGGCGACGACGTTAAGTTGTCCACCGCGTTGGCCAAGCTGACCGCCGATGACGTGTCCCTGTCCTTCGGCCATGACCCGGATACCGGCGAGCTGTTGCTGTGGGGCATGGGCGAGGTTCATCTGATGGTGGCGGTGGAGTCCGGGGTGCGCGAAAGCCTGGCCAAGGGGCCGTTGGGCTTTCCGGTGGTGGATGTCGGGGTGACCCTGACCGACGGTTCGTACCATACCGTGGACAGTTCGGAACAGGCGTTCAAGACCGCCGCCGGCATTGGCATGCGTGCTGCCCTGCCGAAATGCGATCCGATCCTGCTGGAACCGATCTGGAGCGTCTCGGTGGCGGTGCCGTCGGAATGGACGTCGAAGGCGCAGCGGGCGCTTTCGCAACGGCGGGCGCAGATTCTTGGTTATGACAAGCGTCCGGGCTAGACCGGTTGGGACGTGGTGAAGGCGCAGGTGCCGCAGATGGAGGTCCACGACCTGATCGTCGAACTGCGGTCGTTGACCATGGGGGTGGGAACCTTCGAGTGGGGCTTCGATCATCTGCAGGAACTCAGCGGGCGGGTCGCCGACAAGGCGGTCTCCGACGCCAAGGCCGAGTCCGAATAAACCGTCGCCCCCTGGCGAGGGGAGCGATGACGCCCCATATCCGGGGTATCCATCGTGTTGAAAGCGAAAGACAAGGCGGGCGTTAAATTGCTCCCGCTCACCCGATCCGGGCCCCTCTGGCGGCGAAGACGTTCGCCACGATGTCGGATCGCGTTGCAACCGCGCTGACGCAGCGCCGTCGTTTTCCGATTTTTACATGTTCGATCAGCTCTGGCCGTTGGCCGGTGCTGCCTTTATGGGGCAGCCGGTCCTGGTTTGGTGCGGCTTCCTTGTCCTGGTGGCGGGGCTGCTGGCGTTCGACCTCAGGATTCTCAACCGCCGCGACCACACCATCGGCTTCTGGGAAAGCGTGCGCACCACCGCTTTCTACGTTGCCGTCGCGCTGGCGTTTGGGGGCGCCGTTTGGGAGCTGAAGGGGGTAGAGGCGGGGATGCTGTACCTGACCGCCTTCCTTGTCGAAAGAAGCCCGTCCCTGGACAATGTCTTCGTGATCTCGACGGTGTTCGCGGCGTTCGCGGTGCCGCCGAAGTATCAGCATCGGGTGTTGTTATGGGGGATTCTGGGCGCGATCGTGATGCGCGGCGCGATGATCGTGTTGGGAGCCGCGATGATCGCGCGCTTCCACTGGATTCTGTTCGGGTTCGGCGGATTTTTGGTGCTGACCGGGATACGCATGTTGTTCGGCGCGGAGGACGCGCCCGACCATCCCGATGGTTCCCGGCTGGTTTCCCTGGTTCGCCGCTTGATTCCGGTGACCCCCGAATTTCATGGCCATGATTTCTTCGCGGTGGTGGCCGTGGCGGGCGGGACGATGCGGCGGGTGGCGACGCCGCTGTTCCCCGCGCTGGTCGTCGTCGAACTTGCCGATGTTCTGTTCGCGGTGGACAGCATTCCGGCGGTGCTGTCGATCACTGGCGATACCTTCATCGTGTTCTCCAGCAATATCTTCGCGATACTGGGGTTGCGGGCGCTTTATTCGGTGCTGGCGGTGACGGTTCTGCTGTTGGGCGGTTCGATCGCGGCGTCCTTGTTGCGGCGCCCGGTTCCGGACGCGGGACAATAAGAAAGGAGCCCTTGGGGGAAGGGCTCCTTTCAGGTCTGGCCGGAAACCTCCGCGGTGCATCGAGGGGGGGGAGGGAACCACTTCGGGGGGAGACTTCGATCTCCCTGGTTTTCCGGCTGCTCGGCGCCAACCGTGTTTGGGGGGAAGCATCGGCGCCGTCGTTCGCGTGTCCTTTCTTTCGTGGATCGAAGGGGACCCACTTGCGTGGGGGGTGTCCGAGGGATGATCGCTTCGTTCCGGCTCTTTGTTGCCTTCACTGTCTCATGACGTCGGACGACCGGGAAACGGGAATAACCGATTGTTTTGATCGGAAATCCCGTTCGGTGATTCTCCGTGCCGTCCGACGAAGATTCCGAATCGATTCTTTCTCGGGACGCGCCATAATAGCGTGCGGAACGGAATGATGAAGTCGTGCTTCCGGTTGTGCCGAGGGGGCCACCATGCTGCGTCGTCGTTTGACCCTGCGGGTCAGTCTGTTGATCCTGGTAACCATGGCGATGGTCTCCGCCTGTCTGGCGATCACCGGGATCACCTATCGCATGAGCCTCGACACCGCGCGCCGAGTGGCGGGGACGATCTTCGCGGATGTCGTGCAGTGGACTCAGGAACGGGTCGACGGTCTGATGTCGTCCACCCTGGCGCTGGCCGAACTGGGTGCCGCGCTGCCGGGGATCGCCGTGCCGCCGTCCTCTGATCCCATGGACCATCCGGGGTTCGCGCCGATAATGCGGATGCTGGCGACCGACCCTTCCCTGTATTCGGTCTTCGTCGGGCGTGACGACGGCACCTTCTTTCAATGGATCGCGGTACGCGGCGACGCCAAGGCGGCGGCGCGCTTGCAGGTCCCGGACGGAACCGCCCTGGTCGGGCGGTCGATCGCGTTGACCGCCAAGGGCCACGTCCAGAATTGGATGTATTTGAATACGGTGGGCGATATCGTCGGTCGTCGCGTCGATCACGATGTCGATTGCGATCCGCGTGGACGTTTCTGGTTTCGCGATGCGCATGCCGGGGATTCGGTGGTGCTGTCGCAGCCCTATATCTTCAATTCGTCCCTAACCTTGGGCTTGACGGCGGCGCGCACGGTTCGGGGCGGCGGCGGGGTCTTCGGCGTCGATGTGACCCTGGATCGGCTGGCGGCCTATGTCGCGGCACTGCGGGTGTCCGCCAACGGGCGGTTTTATGTGTTCGACGAGGTTCTGACCCAACTGGCGCCGTCGTCGTCGATGCGACAAGGAGGGGCCGACGATCCGCAGCGGGCGCGGCTGCTCGATCTGGTGCGGCAGGGCGATCTTTGGGAGCCTCAGGCGGTTGATGTGGCGGGAATTGCCAGCATCGCCGATACCTCCGTTTGGGATGGGCCCGGCGCGGTGGCGGGTGCGCATCCACGTCGGGGTGATCGCGCCGGTCGCCGACTTTGTCGAGCAGTTGGACAAACTGGCGTGCCGGGTGTTGTTGGTCGGCATCGACAAGACCACCGGTGGGACCGTGCTGGGCGCGGTCGGCGGTGCGGTGGCGGGTGCGCAGTTCGGCCAGGGGTTGGGCAAGATCGCCGCTGCCGCCTTGGGGACCCTGTTGGGTGCCTTCGTTGGGCATGAAGTCGGGCAATCCCTGGATCGCGCCGATACCGCCGCCGCGCAACAGGCGGTGCAGCGGGCCTATGTCGCGCCGGGCGGACAGACCATTACCTGGGACAGCCCGGGCACCGGACACTCCGGCACCGTGACGCCGACCCGGGAAGGGCGCGATGCACAGAACAATACGTGCCGCGAGTTCAAACAGACCGTTGCCATCGACGGCAAGCAAACGGAAGTCACCAGCACCGCCTGTCGCAAAGCGGACGGCGGTTGGGGGGTCATCGGCAACTAGGTTCTTTTCTTCCCCGACGGCGAAGCGTTCTCCCCCACTCTCCCTGCTTCGCCGGACCTCCCCCGACCCCCTCGGGGGAGGTCTTTTTTTACAGGTAGTCGAGGACGCTGATGCTTTTCAGCGAGGACAGAGTCGCGAACGAGGCCTGCAACAGGACCTCTTGCTGCGAAACGATGGCGCTGGCCTCGGCGACATCGACCGAGGTCAGGCTTTCCAGCGCCTCGTTGGCATAGAGTTGAAACTCGGTCTGGTTGTCGATCACCGTGTCCAGGGCGTCGGTCTGTCTGGAGAGGGTTTCCTGAATGGTGCCGAGGTCGGTGGTCATCGTGGACAGCATGGACAGGGCTCGCAGGGTCTGTTCAAAGGCCGTATTGCCGGCGGTGACGCCGTATGTCTTGCCGCTGTCGCTGTCCACCATCACGGTGGAGAGGGTGCCGCTGCCCTGGTAATAGTCGGTGTCGGCGCTTCCCGTGGTCGGGTCGTGGTCGGTATCGGACAGATCGACCGGCGCGGTCTGTCCGGTGTTGCCGGAAAAGACGTAGTTGTCGGTATACTTGGTGTTGAGCAGGCTGGCGATGTCTTCCAGGGCGGAAGTCGCCGTCGCTTGCACGGGTATTGGCATCGGAGACGTTGCCGTCGATCGCCGCAGCGATCGATACCCGCATCCCCTCGACGATGTCGGCGATGGTGCCGGTCGTGGAATAGGCGATTTACAACTGGCTGGTGGCGCTTTCCGCCTGCGTGACCAGATGTTCCGAACGCGCGATATCGGCGTTCAGACTGATCACGGCCCTGGCCTGTCCCTCCAGCCCGCTCAAGGATTCGGATTTGACGCCGGAGGCCTGTTGCGCCAAGGCCTCGACATAGTCGCTTTGCATGCGCATTGCTTGAGAGACCATCTGCGTGTTCGTTCCCGATGTTGAAATGCGCATGGTGTTTGCTCCGTCAATTGATCATCGCGATCAGGCTGTCCCACATCTCTTGCGCGGTGGTGAGGATCTGCGCGGCGGCTTCGTAATTCTGCTGATAGGTGGTCATCAGGACGATTTCCTCGTTCACGTTGACGCCGTAGGTGTTGAAAAAGCTGGTGGAGAGGCTGCTTGACGTGGTCGCGCTGCTCGTCGCCGCGTCGGAGGCTGTTTCGGCCCGGTCGGCCAGATCGTCGATCAGGGACGACAGGTAGTTCGTCGCGCATGTCGATCAGGGCGCCGATGCCGCCGCCGGTCAAATCGCCGGTGATGTCGTCTCCATCCACCAGGATGCCCGCAATCGCGCCGCCGCCCGCCGGGTCGTAGGTTGACGCCGCGCTTAAGGTGCCGGTCGCGGAATAGGACAGCTCGTGCACCGTCGAGGTCAGCAACGCCTGCCCCGACGTGGTGTAGATCTGCGTTGCCCCGGCGCTGGTGGTGAAGGTGGTGATTTCCATGTGCTGGCCCAGATCCTCCAGCGCGGTGCGGCGCTGGTCGGCGTGATCTTCGACCGCAACGGCTGGCTGAATGGCGAGACCATCTCGGTCGAGCAGTGCATCCGGCATCTGGAATCCGCCGGTCTGGTGCCTCTGCCAATTTTTTGCGATTGGGAGGTAGGGGCTGCCCTGGGGGCGCCGGCCCATCCGATCCGTCGTTTGTTCGAGGCGTGTGCGCCGCGTCTGGCCGCGATCTGGAACGCCGCGATCGTCCATGGCAAGGAAGAAAATCGCGAGGGCGGGCCGTTTGCCGCCCATGACGTGCCGGTGTTTCAGCTTTTGCGCAACTGGTCGGCCTCGGCGGCGGACTGGCGGGCCAGCGACGAAGGCCTGAGCCCGATCAACCTGGCCTTCGGGTTGACCAGACCCGAACTGATGGGGTGCATCGACCCCACCGTCGTCGCTTGTTCCGCGCCGACCCAGGACGAAAATGGGGAACGGACGGTCGAGGGACTGGACGATCAGGTGGCGCGGCTGACCGGTCGTACCCAGGCGTGGATTCGGTTGCGGCGGAAGCCCAACGCGGCGAAGCGCGTTGCCATCATGCTGCACAATCCCCTCTGCAAGGGGCTGGAGGCGACGATCGGCAACGCCGCGTCGCTGGCCGGTCTGGACAGCGCGGTGGCGTTGATGAAGCGCTTGCAGGCGGACGGCTATTCCGTGGTCGGCATCCCGGACGACGGAAAGGCGCTTCTGGATCTGTTCCTGGAACGTAAGGCGATCTCGGAATTACGCTGGACCAATGTCGAGGAAATCGTCGCCAAGGGTGGCGTTCTGGCGGAAATCGGCGAGGCCGAGTATCGCGCAGACTTCGATCGCCTGCCGCAGGATATCCGCGACGCGGTGGATGCCGCCTGGGAACCTTTTCCGGCGAAGTCGATGGTGCACAATCCGGACTCCGACCATCCGACCCTGGTGATTTCCGGCCTGCGTTTCGGTAATGTCCTGGTGATGACCGAGCCGAAGCGCGGGTGCTGGGGACCGAAGTGCGACGGCGAGGTTTGCCGCATCCTGCACGAGCCCAACATCGCACCGCCGCACCACTGGCTGGCGACCTATTGGTATCTGCAAAAGCAGATCGATGCCCTGGTGACGATGGGGGCCGATGGGCCGCTGGAATATCTGCCGGGCAAGCGGGCCGGGTTGTCGGAACGCTGCTTCCCCAACATTTCGTTGGGGGATCTGCCGGTGATCTATCCCTATGCGATGAACAATACCGGCGAAGGCATGATCGCCAAGCGGCGGGGCCGCGCGGTCCTGGTCGATCATTTAAGCGCGCCGGTGGCGAAGGCGGGCGATCTGGGCCGCCGTTGGGACGATCTGGAAGAACTGCATCGCCAGTATCTGCACGTGGCGAAACCGGGCCAGGCTTTGCGCGCCGAACTGGCGGCGATGCGGCGGCGTACCCTGACGGTGGGACAGCACACCCTGGGGCTGGCGCCGGACGAGGCGACGGCGGACCTTTACCTTGCCGAGGTCCGAGGGGCAGAAAACCGCGATATCGATGTGACGCGGTTCAAGGACGGGTTGGCTCGTTGCGACCGGGAAGCGGGCGCGGTGTTGCCCACCGGCCGGAACTTCTATGGCATCGATCTGTCGTTGTTGCCGACCCAGGCGGCCTTCGCGGTCGGCGCGCGGATGGGGGAAAAGCTGCTGAACGCCTATCTGGCGGATGAGGGCGATTTCCCGAAGACGATCGGCATTACCCTGTGGTCCAGCGATGTCTTCCAGTCCGATGGCGAACTGGCGGGTCAGATTCTGTGGCTGATGGGGTGCGTGCCGAAATACGACGGTGGCGGCAAGGTCAAGGGCGTGGTGGTGACGCCGCTGGACGAGATGACCCTGACCCTGGCCGACGGTTCGAGCCGGCGGCGTCCCCGTATCGACGTGGTGGTGCAGATGAGCAGAATCGTCCGCGACACCCTGCCTGGTATTTACGCCCTGTTCGACACGCGGTGGCGGCGGTCCGCGACCTGGACGAGCCGGAGGACAGGAACTTCGTCCGTGCCCATGTGCGGGCACGGATGGCGAAATTGAAGGCGACGTTGAAGGATGTCGCCGACGACGGGTTGAAGCGTTTGGCCAGCTATCGCTGCTTTTCCGCGAGCAACGGGTCCTACGGCGCCGGGGTGGGGCTGGCGTTGGATGCCTCGGCGTGGGAGGACGATGCCGACCTTGCGGAAATCCTGGTCAACTGGACCGGCCACGCCTATGGCGCCGACGGCAAGGCGGCGACCCTGCCCGCCGCGACCATGCTGTCCGAATACGCCGGTCTGGTGAAGCGGATGGATGTCTCCTACCAGCGGGCGGCCTCTGCCGAGGGCGATCTGCTGGCCTACGGCTGCCATGTCGGCACCCAGGGCGGGTCGGCGGCGGTGAAGCGCGGCCTGGGCGGTGGCTCCATGCGTCTGTATTGGGGCGATACCCAGACCGCAGTGGAGGGCGAGGTTCGCTCGGTGAAGGAAGAGCTTTCGCTCAGCCTTGCCACCAGCCTGTTGAACACCGATTGGTTCGCGGAGACCAAGACGCAGGGCTATGCCGGGGCCAACGCGGTCAGCGGCCGCACCAACCACCTGTTCGCATGGTCGGCGACCACCCGTCAGGTGGACAAGGGGTAGTTCGATGCGGCGCACGACATGTACGTGCGCAAGGCCGACAACCGCGACTGACTGAAACAGACCAACGTCTATGCGCTGGAGGAACTGACCCGTCGCCTGTTGGAGGCGCATGCCCGTGGCCTGTGGGCGGCGGACGCGGAACATCTGGCGGAATTGCAGGCGACGGTTCTCGACCTCGAAGGCGAGATCGAGGATCGCATGGGTGGTATCAAGGGCGAGTTTCAGGGCGCTTCGGTGGACATCAAGACGCGTGCGACGGTGAAAGAGTGGGCTTATGAATTTCGTGCGAAGTGAGACGATGGACGGGGCCGCGATGCGTCGGGTCTATCCCTTTTCGGCGATTCTGGCGCAGGAGGAGATGAAGCTCGCCCTGCTGCTAAACGCGGTCAACCCGGCGATTGGCGGGGTGGTGGTGCGCGGTCAGAAAGGCACGGCGAAATCCACGGCGGCGCGCGGCCTGCGCGATCTGTTGCCGTCGTTGGACGATGGGCGGCGCCCGGCCTTTGTTGATTTCCCCTTGGGGGCGACCGAGGACATGGTGATTGGCTCGATCGATTTCGAGGCAGCGGTGCGGGATGGGGTGCTGCGCTTCCAGCCCGGCCTGCTGGCGCGCGCGCATCTTGGCGTGCTTTACATCGACGAGGTCAATCTGCTGGACGACCATCTGGTGGACAGCATCCTGGATGCGGCGGAATCCGGCGAGAACGTCGTCGAGCGCGAAGGGCAGAGCCTGCGCCACGCCAGCCGGTTCATCCTGATCGGCACCATGAACCCGGAAGAGGGGGAACTGCGGCCGCAGCTTCTGGACCGTTTCGGGTTGGCGGTGTTGATCGAGGGTGAAACCGATCCCGCGCTGCGGGTCGATCTGTTGAAACGGCGCGAGGCGTTCGACGCGGTTCCCGAAGTCTTTCTGGGGAACTACCGCGATGCCGAGGCCGATCTGGCGCGGCGCATCACCGTCGCGCGGGAGCGCCTGGCCGAGGTGATGATCCCCGAGCATCTGGTTGCCTTTATCGCCGAGATTTGCCAGCGCAACCACGTTGCCGGGCATCGCGCCGATATCGTCATGGAGCGCGCGGCGCGGGCCTTCGCCGCCTGGGATGGGCGTTCCGACGTGACCGCCGACGATATTCTGAAGGTGGCGCCGATGGTGCTGTTGCATCGCATGCGCGCCGGGACGCCGGATCTTCCGCCGCCGCCGCCGCCGGAGGGCGACGCACCCGAGGACTCCGGCCCCGATGACGAATCCGATCAGGCCCCGCCGCCGCCGCCGGACCCCGGCGATGCCGACCGCGAGGATGGCGGCGATGTGCCGGACGAGGTGCAAGAGGTCGGGGCCTCCTATTCGGTGCGGCGACTGGAACGCCAAAGCGTCGATCAGACCCTGCGCACCGGTTCGGGGCGGCGTTCGCGCTCGGCCAGCAAGCAAGGGCGCTACGTCAAAAGCACGTCGCGGCGGGACCGCAACGATCTGGCGCTGGATGCCACCATTCGCGCCGCCGCGCCCTATCAGATCTCCCGGCGCGAGGCGGCGATGCAGGACCTGGCGGTCCACATCGCGGACAGCGATATCCGCGAAAAGGTTCGCGAACGGCGGGTCGGCAACTTCCTGCTGTTCGTGGTCGATGGCTCCGGTTCGATGGGGGCGCGGCGCCGCATGGTGGAAACCAAGGTGGCGATGGTGCTGTTCCGTGGCCGCGAGGCCGAGGTGGTGCTGCCGCTCACCAATTCGGTGGATCGCGCCGCGAAGATGTTGGCCGACCTGCCGATCGGCGGGCGGACGCCACTGTCCTCCGGTCTGGCCGAGGCGGCGGGGGTTCTGCGCCGGGTTCTCGGCAAGGAACCGACGATCATGCCGCTGGTGATCGTGATGACCGACGGGCGGGCCAACGCCGGGCTTGGCGATGCGCCGCCACACGAGGAAGCCTTGCGTGCCGCGGCGGGGTTGCGGGATCGTTATCCCTCCGCGCAGTTCGTCGTCGTCGATACCGAGCCTAAGGGCGTGATTCGCCTGGGGCTGGCGGAAAAACTCTCCGTGGCCCTGGGGGCCGCTTATTTCAAGACCGAGGATCTTCGTGCCGAGGATCTGGTCTCCATCGCAAAGGAGCATCAAGCGTGGTGAACACCGATATGTCCACTCCGACCGTCTATCCCTTCGTTGCCATCGTCGGGCAGGAAAAGCTGAAGAAAAGCCTGATCCTCAACGTCATCAATCCCGCCCTGTCCGGGGTTCTGATTCGTGGCGAGAAGGGAACCGCGAAATCCACGGCGGTGCGCGCCCTGGCCGACCTTCTGCCCGAGATCGACGTGGTCGGGGCCGACCCCTTCCAAAGCGATCCCGCCGATCCCAAGACCATGGCCCCCGATGTTAGCGCCCGTTTCGAGGCGGGCGAAACCCTGCCGGTGCGCCGCCGTAAGGTGCGGGTGGTGGAATTGCTGATCTCGGCCACCGAGGATCGGGTGGTCGGCACCCTGGATCTGGAGACCGCGCTGAAGGAAGGTCGTAAGAAGATCGAACCCGGCCTTCTGGCTTCCGCCAAGCTGAAGGATGCGGTGGCGGTGGCGATCAAGCGGTGTCCGCAGGTGCAGGCGTCGGACGCGATTCTGTTCAGCATCGCCGAACGCTCCTTGCAATTGGGCGTCGATGGGCATCGCAGCGACATCGTCACATTGAAGGCGGCGAAGGCCTTGGCGGCTTGGGGTGGACGGGACAAGGTGACTCCCGCCGATGTCGCCGAGGCTGCGGTCCTGGCCCTGGCTCACCGCATGCGGCGGCGTCCGTTCGAGGACATTCTGGGGCCGCGGGCGGCCTGAGGAGCAAGGGGGTGCGGGCCATTGCCGTTCTGACCGGGTGGCTTTTGGTGGCGGCAGCAGTTCCCGCCGCCGCCAGTCCCCGCGTGATGTCGGTGGATATGTGCACCGATCAGTTGGTGGTCAGTCTGGCCGCGCCGGAGCAGATCGCCTCGTTGACCCGAACCGCGTTTCGTCCCTCGGTTTCGGTTATGGCCGAGCGTGCGGTCGCGACCGGCGTTGCGGTCAACCGTCGCACGGCGGAAGAGGCGGTGCTTCAGAAGCCGGATTTGGTGTATTACCGGGGCGTGGTCGGAGAAGAACCGCCGGACCCTGGCGCAGTTCGGTCAGTCCGTCGTCTTTTTTCCGGTGGTGAAATCGGTGGACGAGGCGATCGGCCAGGTGCTGCGGGCGGGCAAGCTGTTGGAGCGGGAAGAAACGGCGAAACGCGTTGCCGCTTCCATCGTCGCGGCGCGGGATCGGGCGCGGTGCGCCGCCGCCGCGGGCGTTGTTGTATCTTCCCGGAGGCTACAGTTTCGGTGGAAAGACCCTGGTTTCGGATCTGTTGCGGGCCGCCGGGATCCGCAACATGATGGAGGACGCCGGGCGGAACGGGTAGCCTCCGCGCCCCTTCCGTGAATTTCGCGCGGTTATGGCCTCCGTGGGTTCTCAGGGGGGCGCGCATGAATTAGACTTGCCGCTCGCAGCAAGGACCGGAGGCATCATGATGATCATGGCGGTGGTCAACACCAAGGGCGGCAGCGGCAAGACCACGCTGGCCACGCATCTGGCGGCGCATTTCGCGCGGCGCGGATTGAAAACCGGGCTGGCCGATCTGGACCCGCAGCAGTCCGCCAATGGCTGGTTGACGCGCCGCCCCTATACCCTGCCGGCGATTGCGGCGGTTGATCTGGAAAATGACAACAAGCCGCCGAAGGGGTTGGATCGGCTGGTGGCGGATGCGCCGGCGGCGCTGAAACGCAAGGCGGTGGCCGATGTGGTGGAGACCGCCGACGTTCTGGTGATCCCGGTGCTGCCTTCGATCTTCGACGAGGATGGAACGATCCGTTTCCTCAAGCATCTGGATACGTTGAAGGCGGTCAGGAAGGGCAAGCGCGACACCCAGACCTATGCCAACCTAGCGGTCGAGGGCGGCAGCCTGTTCGACGTGCCGTCTGCTCGCCCGGACGATTATCGTGCCGAGTGGCGGACGTTGTTGGACTATCTTGACAACTGCATGCCGTAAAGGCGGAACGCCGCGCAAGCGAAAGGGCCGCCCACGACGGGCGGCCCTTTCGCTTGCGCGGCGTTCTTAGTGGAACTTCTGCGGCAGTTCCGTGATGGCGCGGTCGATCAAGGCGTTGGCTTGGGCTGCGGACAGTTTGTCTTCCATCACCTTGGTGGCGGCGGTCACGGCCACGTCGATGGCGGCGTTACGGACCTCGTGCTTGGCCTGTTCCTCGGCGGCGGCGATTCGCTCCATCGCCTGACGTTCGGCGGTGGCGATCCGTTCCTCCAGGTCCTTGGCGGTCTGTACCTTCAGCTTTTTGGTCTCGTTTCGGGCGCGGCTCAGGATATCCTGGGATTCCTGCAGGGCATCGCGTTGCTTGCGCTGGTATTCGGCCAGCAGGGCCTGGGCTTCCTCGCGGACGCGGCGGGCGCTTTCCAAACGGTCGCGAATGGCCAAGCCACGACCATCCAAGGCCGCGCAAATCTTGGCGTAGCCGAACTTAAGAATGATCAGGACGACGGCAAAGAACCCCATGGCTGCCCAGAAGTGGGCATCCATGTAGAAGGAAACGTCGCCGTGGGTCGGGCCCCCGTGCTCGGAGGCGTGGGCGGCGGAGATTATCAGATTGCCGATCATACTCCGCGCTCCTTGGCAACGGCATCGACGAGCGGAACAAGAGCCTCGGCATCGGTCTTAAGCCAGGCGATGCGTTCGACGATCGCGGATGCGACCTCGGCGGCGATGCCGGAGACCTGGGCCATGGCAGCGATCCGGGCGACGTGGATGCGTTCCTCGCTTTCGGCTATTTTCACCGAGAGGATATCTTCCATCTCGCGGTGACGCTTTTCCGCTGCGGCGGCGTTGGCTTCCATCACCCGGGCGATTTCGGCATTGGCGGAGGCTCGGGCCTCGGCCAGGGCCTTCTCGTAGGTGGCAATGGCGGCTTCGGTCTCGGTCTTCAGACGTTCGGCCATGTCGAGGTCGTCGGAAATCCGCTTCTGCCGTTCCTCTAGGATGTCGCCGATGCGCGGCAACGCGACTTTCGACAGCAATACGTAGAGGGTGACGAAACAGACCGCTAGCCAAAACAACTGCGAGGCGAACGTCGATGCGTCAAAATGTGGCATGGGCTGGTGTGCTCCCGGGCCAGAAACCAGAAACGGCAGGCGATGCGGAAATCGGCGAGAACCAGTCCGTCAGCCGCACTGCAGGATGCGATCGCCAAGCACCCACCCTCTCCCGCCGGGGTTTCCAACCCCGGCGGGAGAGGGTGGGTGCAAGGTTTAGGCGAACAGCGTGATCAGCGCCAAGACCAGAGCGAACAGGCCGATCGCTTCGGTCACCGCAAAGCCGACCCAGCCGTAGAGTTCAACGCTGTCCTTGCAGGCCGGGTTGCGGCCAACGGTGTTGATCAGCGTCACCCAGATGTAGCCCACCGAGAAGGCCGCCGCCGCCAGACCGATGTTGGCCATGCCGGCGCCGATGAATTTTGCAGCTTGCGCGTCCATAAATCCTGTTCCTTTTCCAATCAACAAGAAAACCCAACCTCAAACTCCCGCTGCCGCTTCGCGTTGCGGGGCGTTCAAGGCAACCTCAGTGCAGATGCAGGGCATCGTGCAGATAGATGCAACTCAACACCGTGAAGATGTAGGCTTGCAGACAGGCGATCCCGAGTTCCAGAATGGTCACGCCGACGACGCCGACAAACGGAATGAACCCCAGAATTCCCATGCCCGCGACGAAGCCAGCCACCACCTTCAGCATGATGTGACCGACCGTCATGTTGGCAGCCAGACGAACCGACAGGCTGAACGGACGGGCGCAGTAGGAAAACAGCTCGATCGGCACGATCACCGGCGCCGCCGCGATCGGCGCGCCATGCGGAAAGAACATGTGCAGATAGCCGAGTCCGTGCCGCGCGAAGCCGATGATGGTGACGCCGATGAACACGGTGACCGCCAGTCCGGCGGTGACGATGATGTGGCTGGTGTAGGTGAAGCTGTAGGGGGTCAGGCCCAGTACGTTGCCGCAGATCACGAACATGAACAGCGTGAAGATGAACGGGAAATATTTCCGCCCCTCGTTTCCGGCGTTGTTGCGCAACGTATTGGCGACGAATTCATAAACCATTTCGGCGAGGGATTGAAGCCGTCCCGGAATCAGGGCGCGCTTGCTCATCGCTGCGGTCAGGAACACCGTCGATACGATCACGGCGAAGACCATGTACAGGGACGAGTTGGTGAAGGATATATCCACGCCCCCAACGTGAATCGGAACGATCGGCTCGAGCTTGAATTGTTCGATTGGATTCGCCATCGGATCGTCTTTCCTTCGTTAACCCGTCGCGGACGACCGTACCCACGATCATCTCCGCGCGCCACCCCGTCACGCCCCATTTGCCTTGGGCGGATCGTCGTCGGAAGGCTTGCCCGGTTTCCCGGACTTCATTCGTGCGGCGCGCCCCAGGCCCACCGTTTCGTCATAACCCTTGACCACGCGATAAATGGTCAAGACGCCCGCGGCGAAACCGAACCCCAGGCAGATCGCCATCCCCCAGGGGGCGGTGTTCAGCCAAGCATCGATTCCGTATCCGATGACCGCCCCCACGAGGGTGCTGACCACCAGTTCCACCACGATCCGAAAGCCCAACCCCATGCGGTCGTAGGTCACCGCGCGCGTTGGCTCGGCCCGTGGATCCAAGCCGGCTTCGGTGCGCGCCGCGCGAACGCGGGCATCCAGATCTTCCAGTTTCCGGGAGAAGTCGTTATCGACTGGTGCCGCCATGCGTTTCCGCCCCTTCGCCCGGCCAACGGCGCTGCGGGAAGCGACACCGTTGCCGACACCAAACCGGGCGGTCGTGTTCGCGAAACCGCGTCATCCCCCAAAACCGGCGGTACTCCGCCACGAAAGCGCACGAACCATAGTGTTTGCACCCTGTACTGTCAAGGTGGAAAACCGCCGAACCGGTCCTCGACGTGTCGCGGTAAAAGTCAATGAAATTATACGAATGATAGTTGCTCGCGGAGACTTTCGGCAACCTGCAAATCGACGGATACCAATTGCGAGACGCCGCGCTCGGCCATGGTGACCCCGAACAGGCGGTTCATGCGGGCCATTGTCATGCGGTGATGGGTGATCACCAGGAAGCGAGTCAGGCTGTCTTCGGCCATGCGTGACAGCAGGCCGCAGAAGCGATCGACGTTGGCGTCGTCCAAGGGCGCATCCACTTCGTCAAGGATGCAAATCGGCGCCGGATTGCTGGAAAAAACCGCGAACAGAAGGGCGAGGGCGGTCAACGCCTGCTCGCCGCCCGACAACAGGGACAACAGCTGCAATCGCTTGCCCGGCGGGCTGGCCATGATCTCGATGCCCGCCGCTAGCGGGTCGGAGCCTTCCACGAGGCTTAAATAGGCGCGCCCGCCGCCGAACAGAGTGGTAAAGATGTCCTGGAAGGCCAGGTTGACGGTTTCGAAGCTTTTTTGCAGGCGGGCTTGTCCCTCGCGGTTGAGTTCGGCGATGCCCTGGCGCAGCCGCGCGATCGCCGCCAGCAGGTCGGTGCTTTCGGTGGTCAGGCCGTCGATTTGCTTGCCGACGTCCTCGGCCTCGATTTCGGCGCGCAGGTTGACGGGGCCCAGGCGTTCGCGTTCGGTGGCGCGGCGTTCGGCCCGTTCCTCAAGGTCCGCGGCCGACATTTCCTGGAAGCGTTCGGTTCCCGATGTGTCGATCTCGGCGATCGCGCAGCCCAGGAATTCACGGCAGCGGGTTTCGATTTCGCGGCAGGCTTGATCGCGACGGTCCAATAGGGCCTCGGCGCGGACCCGTTCCTCGCGGCCATCGGCGGCGGCGCGGTCGGCTTCCTTCAGTCGCGCATCGGCGGCGCGCAAGGCGGAGTCGCGGATCGCCAGGG
>CAXXPK010000002.1:0-9656 GCA_963678075.2 Rhodospirillaceae bacterium
ATCCCGGCCTGGGCGGCCAGACGTTCCACCGCCTCCATGAACGACAAGCCCTGCACCCGCATCTCGAACGACAACGCATCGCCGTGCGCGCCGCAGCCGAAGCAGTGGTAAAACCCCTTTTCGGCGCTGACCGTGAAGGACGGAGTCTTTTCGTTATGGAAAGGACAAAGCCCGCTGTACTCATGCCCCTTGCGGATCAGGCGCACCTTGCGCGCGACGACATCGACGATCGACGCCCGCGCCCGCAGTTCATCCAGAAATCCCCGTGGCAGCGACATCCCCGCCCCTTGCACCGTGACGACGGAACCGGGGCGATGCCCCAACCCCTCCGGCGCTTACGCCGACAGGGCGGCCTTGGCGATCGCCGATGCCTTGGAAAAATCCATGGTGCCGGGATACCGTTCACGCAGAACCGCCATCACCTTGCCGATATCCTTGAGCACCGTGGCATCGACCTCGGCGATCGTCGCCTCGACCGCAGCGCGAACCTCGTCCTCGCTCATCTGGCGGGGCAGGAAACCCTCGATGGTCGCGATTTCGGAGGCTTCCTTGCCGGCAAGCTCGGGGCGCCCCCCCTGGTCGTACATCTTGATGCTTTCGCGGCGTTGCTTGACCATCGAGTGCAGCAAGCCGACCACTTCCTCGTCGGTCAGCCCTTCGTCGCGCCCCTTGCCGCGTTCGGCGATGTCGCGATCCTTCAACGCGGCGAGAATCAGACGCAGAACCAACGTCGCCAATTCGTCGCGACCTCGCATCGCCTGTTTCAAGGCTTCGTTCAATGCGATTCGTAGAGACACGATGCTTGCCCCGCGATTTCGTGCGACCAAATGAAATACCGGAAGGCATACACCCTACCCCATTATCGCCTTCTTTTCAAATCCTTAGTCTTTAAGTAACGCATTGAAAAGATTTGTGTTTTATAAATAAAAGGGAATCCTTGACGGCGCCCTCCGGTTGGCTTAGGTAACGGCGGTTTGACATGTTCCCACGCGGTAACTGGAAGGATGAATGACTCGATGAGCAGGACAAAGCCCACCGAAGCGGTTTCGTTCGCCCCGGATTTCGGCGCTTTTCCACACCCCGCCGACGCAACTAGCGTGGTGGTCCTGAGCGACGGCACTCTGTTGTGGGGCAAGGGACTCGGCGCGGAAGGATCGGCGGTCGGCGAAGTGGTGTTCAACACCGCGATGACCGGCTACCAGGAAGTATTGACCGACCCCTCGTACGCCGGGCAGATCATCACCTTCACCTTCCCGCACATCGGCAACGTCGGCGCCAATGCCGAGGACATCGAGTCCCCGACTCCCTTCGCGCGCGGCCTGATCCTGCGCACCGACATCACGGCGCCCTCCAACTGGCGCGCCACCGCCCCCCTGAACGACTGGCTGATTTCGCACCGGTTAATCGGCATCGCGGGCATCGACACCCGGCAACTGACCCGGCGCATCCGCACCTCGGGCGCGCCGGTGGGCATCATCGCCCACGACGCCAAGAGCGATTTCGACCTGGACGCCCTGTTGGCCCAGGCGCGCGCCTGGCCCGGCCTCGACGGCATGGATCTGGCGAAAGAGGTTTCCTGCCGCCAGACCTATTCCTGGGACGAAAGCCTGCGGACCCTCGGCCAGGATTATGGCCGCCAGACCGATCCGAAATTCCACGTCGTCGCCATCGACTACGGCGCCAAGCGCAACATTCTGCGCTGTCTGGCCGCCGCCGGTTGCAAGGTAACGGTGGTTCCCGCCTCCGCCACCGCCGAGGATATTCTGGGGTTCCAACCGGACGGCGTCTTCCTGTCCAACGGTCCCGGCGACCCGGCGGCGACCGGCGCCTATGCGGTGCCGGTGATCAAGGCCTTGATCGCCAAGGAGGTGCCGATTTTCGGCATCTGCCTCGGCCACCAGTTGCTGAGCCTGGCCCTTGGCATGAAGACCCACAAAATGGCGACCGGACATCGCGGCGCCAACCATCCGGTTAAGGATCTGGCCACCGGCAAGGTGGAAATCACCAGCCAGAACCACGGCTTCGTGGTTGACGAGGCGAGCCTGCCGCCAAACGTCTCGATCACCCACCGGTCGCTGTTCGACGGTTCGGTCGAAGGCATCGCCTGTTCCAACCGCCCGGCCTTCGCCGTGCAGTATCATCCGGAAGCCTCGCCCGGACCGACCGACAGCCATTACCTGTTCACCCGCTTCATCGAGATGATCGCCGCGCGCCGGCATTAAACCGCGCCGAGGCCCGTTTTCCGCCCGTCCGGCCCCGCAGTCAGAGAAGAACATGCCAAAACGTACCGACATCCACAGCATCCTCGTGATCGGCGCCGGGCCGATCGTCATCGGCCAGGCCTGCGAGTTCGACTACTCCGGCGCCCAGGCCTGCAAGGCGCTGCGCGACGAGGGATACAAGGTCATCCTGGTGAATTCCAATCCGGCGACGATCATGACCGACCCGGAAACTGCGGACGTCACCTATATCGAGCCGATCACGCCCGAGGTCCTTATCCGCATTCTGGAGAAGGAACGCCCCGACGCGCTGCTGCCGACCATGGGCGGGCAAACCGCCCTGAACACCGCGATGGCACTGGCCGACGCCGGGGTTCTGGAACGCCTGGGGATCGAAATGATCGCCGCCAAGCGCGACGTCATCGCCAAGGCGGAAGACCGCCTTTTGTTCCGCGACGCGATGGAAAAGATCGGCCTCACCTCGCCGAAAAGCCGCCTTTGCCGCAGCCTCGACGACGCGCGCGCCGCGTTGTCCAAAATCGGCCTGCCGCTGATCATCCGCCCGTCCTTTACCCTGGGTGGCCAGGGCGGCGGCATCGCCTATAACGTCAACGAATTCGAAACCATCGTCCGTTCCGGGCTGGCGGCGTCTCCGGTACACGAAATCCTGGTCGAGGAAAGCGTCCTCGGCTGGAAGGAATTCGAGATGGAGGTGGTGCGCGATCACGCCGACAACTGCATCATCATCTGCTCCATCGAAAACATCGACCCGATGGGCGTGCATACCGGCGATTCGGTGACCGTCGCCCCGGCCTTGACGCTGACCGACAAGGAATACCAGATCATGCGCGACGCCTCGATCGCGTGCCTGCGCGAGATCGGGGTGGATACCGGCGGCTCCAACGTGCAGTTCGCGATCAACCCGGCGGACGGTCGCATGGTGGTGATCGAAATGAACCCGCGGGTGTCGCGATCCTCGGCCCTGGCGTCGAAGGCGACCGGCTTCCCAATCGCCAAGGTCGCGGCCAAGCTGGCGGTCGGCTATACCCTGGACGAGTTGACCAACGACATCACCGGCTGCACCCCGGCGGCGTTCGAACCGACCATCGACTACGTGGTCACCAAGATTCCGCGCTTCACCTTTGAAAAGTTCCCGGATGCCGAGCCCTTGCTCTCGACCTCGATGAAATCGGTGGGCGAGGCGATGGCGATCGGCCGCACCTTCGCCGAAAGCCTGCAAAAAGGCCTGCGCAGCATGGAGACCGGCCTGACCGGCCTGACCGAGGTGGAGATCGAGGGGATCGACCCCGACTCCGCAGAGACCACCCGCGCCGCAGTGATGAAGGCCTTGGCGGCGCCCAAGCCCGACCGCATCCTGACCATCGCCCAGGCCTTCCGCCACGGGCTTTCGGTGGCCGAGATCAACCGCGCCTGCGCCTATGACCCGTGGTTCCTGGAACAAATCGAGGCGATCGTCGAGGCCGAGGAGTCCTTGTGCAAGAATGGCCTGCCGCGCGACGCGCAACACATGCAGCGGATCAAGGCGATGGGGTTTTCGGACACCCGCCTGATGGAACTGACCCGGCACACCCGCAAGGAGGTCACCTTCCGCCGCGACATCTTGAACGTGCATCCGGTATTCAAGCGCATCGACACCTGCGCCGCCGAGTTCCCGTCGCGCACCCCCTACATGTATTCCTGCTATGAAGGCAACGGCATCGCCCCGGCGGAGTGCGAGGCCGATCCCTCGGAACGCACCAAGGTGATGATCCTGGGCGGCGGACCCAACCGCATCGGCCAGGGCATCGAGTTCGACTATTGCTGCGTCCACGCCGCCTTCGCGTTGTCCGAGGCCGGGTACGAAACGATCATGGTCAACTGCAACCCGGAAACCGTGTCTACCGACGTCGATACCTCGGACCGTCTGTACTTCGAACCGCTGACCGAGGAAGACGTGATCGCCATCGCGCGGCGCGAACAGAGCACGGGCTACCTCAAGGGCGTCATCGTGCAACTGGGCGGCCAGACCCCGCTGAAGCTGTGCAAGGCGCTGGCCGACGCCAACATCCCGATTCTCGGCACCTCGCCGGACGCCATCGACGCCGCCGAGGATCGCAAGCGTTTCCACGATCTTCTGGAACGCACCGGCCTGAAGCAACCGGTCAACGGCACCGCCCAGTCGATCGACGAGGCGCGCGTCGTCGCCGCCCGCATCGGCTACCCGGTGGTGGTCCGTCCGTCCAACGTGCTGGGCGGTCGCGCCATGCGTATCGTCTATAACGAATCCACCCTGAACGACTGCATCAGCAACGCGATCAAGGTCACCGGCGACAGCCCGGTCCTGATCGACAGCTATCTGCAGGACGCGATCGAGGTCGATGTCGATGCCATCGCCGACGGCTCCGACGTCTTCGTCGCCGGAATCATGCAGCATATCGAGGAAGCGGGCATCCACTCGGGCGATTCCGCCTGTTCCTTGCCGCCCTATTCGCTGTCCCCCGAAATCGTCGAGGAACTGAAGCGTCAGACCCGCATCCTGGCGCGCGAGCTGCGGGTGATCGGCCTGATGAACATCCAGTTCGCGATCAAGGGCGACGACGTCTACCTGCTGGAGGTCAACCCCCGCGCATCCCGCACCGTGCCGTTCGTGGCCAAGGCGACCGGCATTCCGGTGGCGAAGATCGCCTCGCGGGTGATGGCGGGCGAGAAGCTGGCGGACTTCCACTTGGTCGAGGGCACCCCCAACCACATCGCGGTGAAGGAGGCGGTCTTCCCCTTCAACCGCTTCCCCGGCGTCGATATTCTGCTGGGCCCGGAAATGAAATCCACCGGCGAGGTGATGGGCATCGACACCGACTTCGGCCGTGCCTATGCCAAGGCGCAGTTGGGGGCGGGCACCAGCCTGCCGCTGGCCGGAACCGTGTTCATCTCGGTCAAGGATCACGACAAACCGATCGCCGTCGGCATCGCCCGCGATCTGGTGGAACTGGGCTTCACCGTCGTCGCTACCAGCTGCACCGGCCGCATCCTGCAACAGGCGGGGCTGCCGGTCGCCATCGTCAACAAGGTGATGGAGGGGCGCCCCCACTGCGTCGATCTGATGCTGTCGGGCGGCGTGCAAATGGTGATCAACACCACAGACGGCGCGATGTCGGTGGCGGACAGTTTTTCGATCCGCCGGACCGCGCTGACCAACAACATCGCCCATACCACGACGATGACCGGGGCGCGCGCCGCAGTGGCGGGGATCCGGGCGTTGAAGATCGAAGGGCTTGATGTACGGCCCCTGCAAGGGTATTTTGGTGGTTCTTTGCCGAAGGCGTGACCGGGCGGCCGGTCACTGCGGCAATCTCTCCCTTCATTAGGCTGAGGGTCTTGAGCATGGAGAAGATTCCCATGACTCCGGATGGGTTTACCCGTCTGGAGGAAGAATTGAAGTTCCTACGGGGAACCGCTCGACCAGAGGTGGTCAAGGCGATCGGCGAAGCGCGCGAACATGGCGACTTATCCGAAAATGCCGAATACCACGCCGCGCGCGAAAAACAGAGCTTCATCGAAGGCCGCATCAAGGAACTGGAGGATCTGGTCAGCCGCGCCCAGATCATCGACATTTCCCAGATTTCCGGCGATCAGGTGCGGTTCGGCGCAACGGTTCTACTGTCCGACGAGGACACCGACGAGGAAAAGGCCTATCAGATCGTCGGCGCGCACGAGGCCGACATCAAGATCGGTCGGATTTCCATTGTCTCGCCGCTCGGCAAGGCCCTGATCGGCAAGAAGGCCGGGGATTCGGTGGATGTTTCCACCCCCGGCGGCCGTAAATCCTTCGAGATTATCGAAGTCAAATACGCCTGATCGCCGTTCCATCGACGGCTTACCCGCCCCCGCCGGCCTGTCCGCGCGGGGGCGGGTGCCTTTTATCCCTTCCCGTCGCGCCGCTGACGAACCGAAGCGGCTGGCCTTGGCCCAACCGTCGAACGGCAAGACGGAAGCGGTGCTCCAGCCTCGCCTTTGTCGCCAAGATCACCACGGTCTAAACGGAAACGCCCCCGACAACGGGGGCGTTTGCATGATAGCGCCGAAAACCGGCGGTCAATCGACTTCAGCCACCGGCGCCGTTGCGATCGGCACCCCCGGCTCCTGCTTTGCGGAACGGATGGCCAGAGCGGTGATGACGTGGCCGACATTGGGCGCGACGGTCAACTTGGTGGTCAGGAAGCCCTGATAATCCTCCCAATCGCGCGCCACCGCCTTCAGCAGAAAATCGGTTTCCCCGGCCAGCATGTAGCACTCGCGAACCTCCGGCCAGGTGGCAACGCGGTCCTCGAACGCCTTCAGATCGCCGTCGGTATGGGAATTCAGCGCCACCTGCGCGAACACCGTGACGTTGTAGCCCAGGGCGGCGGGGGCCACCGTCGCGTGATAGCCGCGAATGATCCCGGCCTCTTCCAGGGCCCGCACCCGACGCAGACATGGAGGCGCCGAGATCCCGGCGCGGCGCGCCAGATCGACGTTGGTGATGCGACCATCGGCCTGCAGATCCGCCAGAATCTGCCGGTCAACCCGATCAGGCTTAACCCTTTGCATGGACGAAGCGTCCCTTTCAGCGTCCGCACCCGGTGCCGGACTGGAATTTGAGATTTTATTACCGTTTTTCCACTTCAGGCACAACGGAAATGCGATGACGGCGGCAACCCACACCGCCCCTTCATTCGGTTTAGCCGATTAATCCCATAGGAATTATCCAAGCTTTCGAGATGGGTTTCTGGTTTCCTTTTCTCGGCGCGGGCTCCACACTTACAAGCAATAAAAAATGTTTCGAAACTTCTCGGGGGACCCTGCCCCGGACTGTCGAACCCCACCTGGAGACGTATATCATGGCGAACGAAGATTTCCGCACTCCCTGCGGCACCCTGGTCGGCAAGCCCGCGCCGGATTTCACCGCGCCGGCGGTGATGGGCGACAACGACATCGAGGAAAACTTCAACCTGAGCGAGTACCTCAAGGGATCCTACGGCTGGATCTTCTTCTACCCCCTGGACTTCACCTTTGTCTGCCCGTCCGAGATTCTGGCCCACGACCACCGCTTCCCGCAATTCGCCGACAAGAACTGCAAGGTGGTGGCGGTTAGCGTCGATTCGCACTTCACCCACCTCGCCTGGAAGAATACCCCGACCAAGGAAGGCGGACTCGGTAAGGTGCGGTTCCCGATGATCGCCGACCTGACCAAGCAAATCTGCCGCGACTACGGCATCCTGTTGAACGGCTCGGTCGCCTTGCGCGCCTCGTTTCTGATCGACAGGAACGGCGTGGTGCGCCATCAGACGGTCAACGACCTGCCGCTTGGACGCAACGTCGATGAGGCCCTGCGCATGGTCGATGCCTTGCAGTTCCATGAAGAACATGGCGAGGTCTGCCCCGCCGGTTGGAACAAGGGCGATGCGGGGATGAAGGCCTCGCCCGACGGCGTGGCGGAGTATCTGGCCAAACACGCCGAAGCGCTCTGATCCACGCGATCCGACATCGCCGCCCGACCCTTCGGGCGGCGGTTCGCATTGCGCCCGACCTCCGGCTTGCCTATCCTGCGGACTGCACCCGATACATCCCCTTTGAGAGACGGAACAAATCATGGCGACCCGCTCCACCAAGGTTTTGATCATCGGCTCCGGCGCGGCGGGACTGACCGCCGCCATCTATGCCGCCCGCGCCAACCTGAAGCCCATCCTGATCGCCGGATTGCAGCCGGGGGGGCAACTGACGATGACCACCGACGTCGAGAACTTCCCCGGCTTCCCCGAGGGCGTGCAGGGACCGCAGTTGATGGAACAGATGCAGGCGCAGGCCGAACGGGTCGGCGCCGAGATCGTCCATGACATCGTCACCGCCGCCGACCTGTCAAAACGGCCTTTCCGCTGCACCGGCGATTCCGGCGACGACTACATCGGCGAAACCCTGGTCATCGCCACCGGCGCCACCGCGCGCTGGCTGGGCCTGCCCAGCGAGGTCGAATACCGCGGTTTCGGCGTTTCCGCCTGCGCCACCTGCGACGCCTTCTTCTTCCGTGGCAAGGACGTCTGCATCATCGGCGGTGGCAACACCGCGGTCGAGGAGGCGATCTTTTTGACAAACCACGCCAAGTCGGTAACCCTGATCCACCGTCGCGATTCCCTGCGCGCCGAACGGGTTATGCAGGACCACCTGTTCGCCAGCCCCAAGATCTCCGTGATCTGGGATTCGGTGGTCGAGGACGTTCTGGGCAGCGACGCGCCGAAGGCGGTGACCGGCCTCCGCCTGAAGAACGTGAAAACCGGGAAAAGCCGGGGACTGCCGACCGAGGGCGTGTTCGTCGCGATCGGCCACACCCCCAACACCGAATTGTTCAAGGGGGTCCTGACCACCGACCACGAGGGCTATCTGGTGACCACGCCGGGATCGACCGCGACCAACGTACCGGGCGTGTTCGCCGCGGGCGACGTGCAGGACCGGATGTTCCGTCAGGCGATCACCGCCGCCGGAACCGGCTGCATGGCGGCGATCGAGGCCGATCGCTTCCTGGTCGAGCACGGCGCCGAGGCCTGACCCGACGACAAGCCCGATGGCCCGAAGCCCCGGCGTGGAGCCCCCTTGCCGGGGCTCCACCTTTCCGATTAAGCTTCGACCAGAGAAAGGTTTTTCGCGGGCGGGAACGATGATCGCACGACAGGGCAGCACCATGGATTGGGACAAGCTGCGGATCTTCCACGCGGTGGCGGAAGCCGGCAGCTTCACCCGCGCCGGAGAGGTCCTCAATTTGAGCCAGTCGGCGGTCAGCCGTCAGGTCGGCGCGCTGGAAGAAAGCCTTCGCATCCCGCTGTTTCACCGTCACGCCCGCGGCCTGCTGCTGACCGAGCCGGGGGAAGACCTCTACCGCACCGTGCACGATGTCTTCGCCAAGCTGGCGATGGCCGAAGCGCGGCTGACCGAAAGCAAAAGCCGCCCCGAGGGACCCTTCAAGATCACCACCACGACCGCCTTCGGCGCGATGTGGCTGGCCCCGCGCATTCGCGAATTCATCGAGCTTTACCCAGATATCCAGCTCTCCCTGGTACTCGACGACGCCGAACTCGACTTGGCCATGCGCGCCGCCGACGTCGGCATCCGCTTCAAGGCGCCGCACCAGCCCGATCTGATCCAACGCAACCTGTTCACCGTGCACTACCGCCTCTACGCGGCACGGTCCTATCTGGACATCCACGGCACGCCGCAAGGGATTTCCGACCTCGACCACCACCGCCTTGTCGTCTATGGCGAGGATACCAGGCCCCCGGTAGACAACATGAACTGGCTGCTCTCCTATCAAAGCGCGCGAACCGGCGGGCGCCAGCCGGTTCTACGCATCAACAATGTTTACGGCATCCTGCAAACCGTCCGCAGCGGTCTGGGGATTGGCGCGCTGCC
>CAXXPK010000003.1:0-675000 GCA_963678075.2 Rhodospirillaceae bacterium
CCAGCGCGTAACTTGCCGCCCAAAGCCCACACCGCAACGGTATCCTTGTCGCGGTCGGCGGCGGAACCCTGGATCTCGGCCGAACGATAGGACAGGGAAACCGCGCACGGGCCTTCGGCGTACATCAGGCCGGCATCCCACGCCCAACCGGTCGGGTTGGTCGTGGCGTCCATGGTGAACGACTCCAGGACACGACGGACCGAACCGCCGAGGGTGAAGCCGCCATAGGTCAGGCTCAAGCCGCCGGAGAAATCCTGCGCGGAGCCGCCCATGTTGTTGGTGTTGGTGGCGCCGTTGTACAGGTCGGCGATGGTGTAACCGCCGGACAGCAGCATGCCGACCGGGCCGATTGTGCGCTCGTAGGCCAGACCGAAGGCCCACGCCTCTTCGATGGGGCCCGCCGCGGTCGCCTTGGCAACGGCCTCGGAACGCGCGGACTGATCGTCGCCACTGGAATCGTTCGACGAGGCATAGGTGATGCCGCCCTGCAAGCCATAGAACTTCGGCGTCATGTAACTGATCTTGTTGGCCTCGCCGTCGAAGCCGATATCGGTGATGATGTCGGTGACATTGCCCGGCTTCAACAGATAGCTGGTGTTGGTGTCGTCGATTTCCATGTACGAGGCGTTCGGCGCCGTGGCCCGCATCTGATGGGCGACGTTGTCGGTCGAACCCAGAATCAGCTTGCCGTACTTGCCAGAGACATACATGTAGCTTTCGTCGATGATGTCTTGTTCGCCAGCGGTAGCGTTGTTGTCAGGGCCCGCTTCCAACTGGACCATCACGCCGATCAGCATGCCCTTGTCGAGGGTGGTCTCGCCCCTGAAATAGATCTCGGACTCGCCCTGCACATCGAAGTTATTGACGCGGGCACCTGCCTTGAAGTCGTCGTCCTGGGTCGCGCCAACCGCACAGTATTCCATGAAACCGACAAGCTTCAGCTTGACCGGTTCGGCCGCCTGAGCGTTCGGCGCGAAGGCGCCGGCGGCAAGCAGGGGGTCGTTCCAAACAGAATCTTTTTCATTCGTAGTTCCCTCTCTTGAGTGTCACCAAGTCCCACGGCCCTGGGGTTGGCCGGTCCAATTTGAGGAAAGAAAACATGCGGTCACCCTGTGGGCAGCGCTGAAAACGGTCTTTCGGTCAAATCCGTGACGGCCTGTGCTTAATTTATCACACGTTTTAGCGCAAATTACGCGAAAGCCTGTTTTTTGTGCGTTTCTTGTGGCGCGCCCTTGAAAGAACGCGGAGCCCGCAAAAGCAACGGGGCGGCCCATGGGCCGCCCCGCGCATGTCTCGATCGGAAGATCGAACCTTAGAAGTTCAGCTTCAGGCCGACGACACCGCCGTAAGCGCCAGGGTTGCTGTTGGCCTTGGCCACAGCAGTGGTCGTGGTCTGGTTTTCGTCCTGCGCGTCGAGGTACGCCAACTGACCGAACAGGGTCACGCCCGGGCCGAGGGTGTACTTGGCGCCCAAACGCCACAGATCGACCACGTCGTCGCCCTTCGCGAAGACAGACTTGCCGCGGTTACCAACGACAGAGGAGTTCAAGTAGCTCAAGGACACCGCGTACGGGCCTTCGGCATACTGAACGCCGGCATCCCAGGTCACGCCGTCCTTACGAGCGATCGCCGCAGTAACGGAGTTGTTGGCGATCAAACGATGCGCCGACCCGCCGACGGTGAAGCCCATGTAGGACACGTTCAAACCGCCGCCGAAGTCTTGGATGTTGGTCTCCTGAGCACCGGTGGTGGTAGCACCGGTGGCATCGGACAACACGTAGGAGGCATTCGCCTTCACGCCCACGCCGCCGAACTTGTTGTTGTAGTTGACGACGAACGACCAGGTGTCATCGACGCCGGCATTGGCCTTGGCAATGGTCTCGGAAGCGGCCAGAGCGTCGTCACCTGCGGTATCGTTCGACGGGGTATAGGACAGACCGCCCTGGAAGCCGTAGAACGACGGGGTGAAGTAGGTCAGCTTGTTGGCGTCGCCGGTGGCATCCAGGCCGACATACGCGTCGAGGTAGCGGGTGTTGCTCGGGATCAGCAGATACTTGTTGGTATCGCCTTCGTTGATGCCCGAGCCCATCTCGGAAGCTTCCGGAGCGCCAACGTGCGACAGATACGCGGCATCATTTTCGGAGCCGATGATCAGCTTGCCGTACTTGCCTTCGAGCCACATGTAGCTCTCGTCAATGATGTCCTGCTCTTCGCCGGGGACGGTGTTGTTGTTCGAGCCGGCTTCCAGTTCGACCTGCACACCGATCTTCATGCCGTTATCAAGGGTGGTGGTGCCCTTGAAGAAAATCTCGGAATCGCCCTGGACGTCAAAGTTGTTGACGCGGGTGCCGGCGGTGGACTTGAAGTCGCTGGCCTGATCGGCAGCGGCCACCCAGTATTTCATGTAACCGCCAAGCTGCAGCTTGATCGGGTCGGACGCCTGAGCGGTGGAAACAAAAGCACCAGCGGCGAGCAGCGCGGTGGTGCCGAAAAGAATCTTCTTCATGTTTATCCCTCGTTCGATAGGATCATTTCGGTCCCGACCCCACACGGCGGAACCTTGCTCGAGCTTAAGAAAGTCATGTTCGGCCCGGTCTGTCAACGCAGACCACCCCCATTTCGGTTTTTCCAGACCCGGGTGTGTTTTTAATGCCACACTCGCGGGCGGGGCAAAACCTCTTCGATTCTTCTTTCCCAAAGGCTCCGCCACCCCCCTGATTTTACCGCTGGACGATCCGCCCGCGCCGGGACAAACTGTCGCAGCGATCGCGGCCCCTTGGGTCCTTCGTCTTTCGGTAACCCTGGCGATGAAAATGGTCATGATCCCTCAGATTTCGACATCCCGATTCCGCGTTCTGGCGCTGGCAGCCGCGGTGGCTGTCTCTGGCCTGTTGAGCGCCTGTGGCGACCCCAATACGCGGTACGCTTATCCCGAAAAGATCGGCAATAAAGTCTATCAGCCGGGCGACAAACGACCGGACGGTGTCTTCGGCAAGGAAGGCATCGACGTCTTCGGGCGGGCCAAGAAGGGCACGGACCAGGGCGGCGGCGGCGGTTTGGGCGTTAACAGCTTCTTGTGGCGGGCATCGCTGGACACCGTCAGCTTCATGCCGATCGCCTCGGCCGATCCGTTCGGCGGCGTCATCATCACCGACTGGCATGCTCCGCCGGAAACCCCGGACGAACGCTTCAAGCTGAACGTCTTCATTTTGGGCCGCAGCTTGCGGGCCGACGGCTTGAAGGTCGCGGCCTTCCGTCAAGTGCGCGACGGCAGCGGCAATTGGGTTGATCGTCCGGTCGAAACCAACGTCGTCACCGACCTGGAAAACACGGTCCTGACTCGCGCCCGCAAGATGCGTATCGCCGCCCAGGCCGGTGCGACCGAGTAAGATGGCGACCGCCGCATCGTATCGCCGGTCCCAACCAACGGGACCGGCGCGTTGATTCCCGGGAACACACAGATAAAGACTCTGCAAGAAAGGCTGGTATCGCGATCATGACGCGGATGGACGAGCGCTATAATTTCCGCGAATCGGAACGGAAGTGGCAAACCTGTTGGACGGAAACCGCCGCCTTTTCGGCCGAGGAAGGGTCCGATAAACCGAAGTGTTACGTGCTGGAAATGTTCCCCTACCCGTCGGGACGCATCCACATGGGGCATGTTCGCAACTATACCCTCGGCGATGTCATCGCCCGCTTCCGCCGCGCGCAGGGATTCAACGTACTGCACCCGATGGGTTGGGACGCCTTCGGCCTTCCGGCCGAAAACGCGGCGATCCAGAACGGCGTGCATCCGGCGAAGTGGACGCGTGAAAACATCCAGACGATGAAGGCGCAGTTCCAGTCGCTCGGCCTTTCCATCGATTGGAGCCGCGAGGTCGCCACCTGCGAACCGGACTATTATCGCCACGAACAAAAGATGTTCCTGGATTTCCTGAAGGCCGGACTGGCCTATCGCAAGACCAGCATGGTCAACTGGGATCCGATCGAACACACCGTGCTGGCCAACGAACAGGTGATCGACGGCTGCGGCTGGCGCTCCGGCGCGCCGGTCGAACGGCGCGAACTGGCGCAGTGGTTCCTGAAGATCACCGAATACGCCGACGACCTGCTCTCCGCCCTTGACGGTCTGGAAGACTGGCCCGAGCGCGTGCGCATCATGCAACACAACTGGATCGGTCGGTCCGAGGGCGCGCGGGTGTGGTTCGATCTGGTCGGGCGCGACGACAAGCTGGAAGTCTTCACCACCCGCCCCGACACCCTGTTCGGCGCCGCCTTTTGCGCGATTTCGATGAACCATCCGCTGGCCAAGACCCTGGCAGAAAAGGATCCGGCCCTGCGCAACTTCATCAGCGCCTGCAACGCGGCCGGCACCAGCGAAGCGGCCATCGAAACCGCCGAGAAGATGGGGTATCCAACCCCGTTGAAGGTACGCCATCCGTTCGATCCGACGTGGGGGCTTCCGGTCTACATCGCCAATTTCGTGCTGATGGATTACGGGACCGGCGCCATTTTCGGTTGCCCGGCGCATGACCAGCGCGACATGGACTTCGCCCGCAAGTACGGTCTGCCGGTCAAGGCCGTGGTTGCTCCCGCCAACGCGGACGTCGCCGCGTTTTCCACCCAACTGGAGGCCGGGGCCGAGGCCTTCACCGGCGACGGCGTGGCGATTCATTCCGACTTCATGAACGGCCAGGGCGTGGCGCAGGCCAAACGTACCGCCATCGCCCGCCTGGAATCTCGGGGACGCGGGCGCGGCACCGTGCAGTTCCGTCTGCGCGACTGGGGGGTTTCGCGGCAACGCTATTGGGGATGCCCGATTCCGGTGATCCATTGCCCGCACTGCGGGGCGGTGCCGGTGCCGGACGCCGATTTGCCAGTCACCCTGCCCGAGGACGTTACCTTCGATCTGCCGGGCAACCCGTTGGAACGTCATCCGACCTGGAAGCATGTCGATTGCCCGCGGTGCGGCAAGCCCGCGCTCCGCGAAACCGACACCTTTGACACGTTCTTCGAGTCGTCGTGGTATTTCGCCCGTTTCTGCGACCCAAAAAACACCGAAGCGGCGTTCGACCGCGCCGCCGTCGATTACTGGCTGCCGGCGGATCAATACATCGGCGGCATCGAGCACGCGGTGTTGCACCTGCTTTATTCCCGTTTCTTCACCCGCGCCCTGAAGACCTGCGGCTATCTGGGGCTGAGCGAACCCTTTAAGGGACTGTTCACCCAGGGCATGGTCTGCCACGAGACCTATCGTGCGAGCTCCGGCGCATGGCTTTGCCCGGCCGGGGTGGAAAAGCGCGCGGACGGCGCCATCGAGATCGCCGGGGGCGCCCCGGTAACCCTTGGCCGCTCTGAAAAAATGAGCAAATCCAAGAAGAACACCGTCGATCCCAGCCACATCATCGAAACCTATGGCGCGGACGCTGCGCGGCTGTTCATGCTTTCCGACAGCCCGCCGGATCGCGATCTGGAATGGACCGACGCGGGCATCGATGGTGCCTGGCGCTATATCCAGCGGCTGTGGCGCTTGGCGGCGCAACCCTCGGTCCCGTTTGCCGAATTCGCCGACCTAGCGGGGGTCGCCCTGGCAGGGTCCGCCAAGGAAACCGTGGCGATGACCCATCGCACCATCGCGGCGGTCACCGAAGATCTGTCTAAGCTGCGTTTCAACACGGCGGTCGCCAAACTGCGCGAACTTTCCAACCAGCTTGCCGCCGTCAAGGCCGGGGACGAAGGCGCGGCAACGGCTTATCGTTTCGGTTTAGATGCGCTTGTTCGGCTGATCGCCCCGATGACCCCCCACATCGCCGAGGAAATCTGGCACGCCTTGGGCAATGCCGCGCCCTTGGTGGCCTCCGATTGGCCCAAGGCGGACCCGGCGTGGCTGGTGGTCGATACCGTGACCCTGGCGGTTCAGGTCAACGGCAAGCTGCGCGGCACCCTTGACGTTCCACTTGGCGCCGAGGCCAAGGCCGTGGAATCCCTGGCGATGGCCTTGCCCGCGGTGCAAACTCATCTGGCGGGTCGGACGCCCAAGAAAGTCATCGTCGTCCCCAACAAGATCGTCAACATTGTCGGCTGACGCCGTCCGTGAAAGGATCCTTGCGATGAGGTCATTCCGGCAGATTCCGTCGCGATACTTCGGCAAAGCCGCGCGAATCCTTGCCGTCACGGCATTGCTTCCCCTTGCGGGGTGCGGCTTCCGCCCCATGGACGCCCACGACGGGAACGAGACCACGCCGGCCAAATTGACGCAAGTCGATGTCAAGCGCATCCCCAACCGTCTTGGCCGGGTGGTGCGGACCGAACTCTCCCGTCGATTCAACCCGACGGGGGTTCAGGCCCCCCCGGCCTATGCTCTTTCCGTCACCTGTACCGAAACCCTGGCGGGACGCGGCACCCGCACCGACGATTCGGCAACTCAGATTGACCATGTGATGGATGCCATGTTCGATCTGACCACCATCGGAACCGAAGAAACACCGTCTCGTCCCTTGCTGCGCGGCAACAGCCAGGCGGTTTCCCGCAGCAATCGACCAAGCTCCCTTTACGCGACCTATGTTTCGGATGAAGCGGCCTCGGCGCGCGCGGCGAAACTGCTGGCCGAGGATGTCGCCCGTCAGGTGGCCCTCTACTTCCGCTATGCCGACCGCTATTCCGAACCGAAGCCGACCCTCAAACCCGACGCCGAGGCCTCGCCCGCACGCCCGAACAGGCCGTGACATGGTCAAGCTTTCGGGAAGCGGCGCCGACGCCTTCATCCGGCAGCCCGACCCGTCGATCCGGGCGGTCCTGATTTATGGCCCGGACGAAGGCCAGGCGCGGGATCGCCTGTCGCGGCTGACCCGCACCGTCTGCCCCGATCCCAACGATCCCTTCCGCATCGCCGATATCCCGCCCTCCTCTCTCAAGGACGATCCGGCGCGGCTGGCCGACGAATGCGCGGCGCTGTCCTTCGGCGGCGGGCGGCGAGTGGTTCGGGTTGCCGCGATCACCGATGCGCAAGGTGCACCGGTTTTGGGGTTTTTGGCCAACCCCCGGGGCGACGCCCTGTTGATCGTCTCCGCCGGGGCCTTGACCCCTCGTTCCAAACTTCGTTCCGGGTTCGAGACGTCAAAGGCTGGAGCAGCGATTGCCTGTTATCCGTTAGAAGGTGCGCAACTGGCCTCGGCCTTACGAAACACCTGCCAGGAAGCCGGATTGCGGGTCGATTCCGATGCTCTGGAGCTGCTGGGCTCCCTGCTTGCCGACGATTCCGCCTGTCTGAAGGCCGAGGTCGAGAAACTGCGCCTCTTCCTGGGCGTGGAGCAACGGGCCATTACCGCCGAGGACGTTCGCGCTTGCTGTGGTGACCAATCGGAACATACCGCTTTCGAGCTCGCCTGCGCGGTCGGTGATGGTAATCATCGGGCCGTGCAGGGAATCAGCGGCCGCTTGTTCGCCGCGGGGGACTCCCCGATCGCGATCCTGCGTGGCATCGCCCGCCATTTCGACCGTCTGCTTCAGGCGTGCGGCGCGATCGATGCGGGAATCCCGCCGGATCAGGCGATGAAAACCCTGAAACCGCCGGTCTTCTTCAAGGAAACGGCGGTCTTTCGCCGCCAAATCGGGATCTGGTCATCCGCCGCGCTGCTAAGCGCCCTCTCCCGCCTGGTCGAGGTGGAGCGTCAGTGCAAAACCACCGGCATGCCCGCCGTCATCGTCGCCCAGCGCGGCCTGATGGAGATCGCCTCCCTCGCCAACCGCACCCGCTCCGGTCGCGCCTGAGCCAAAGGGTTCGCGCCCCCGCGCGATGGTTGGGGGGCTTGCCCCCGACCGATCTTCTTTCCCTCAGTCCGAACGACCGAGACGCCGCAGCAGATCGTCCAGCTGTTCCAGGCTCTGGTATTGGATGGAAAGCTTGCCGCCCGCGCCCTGGCTGTCGATCGTGACCTTCAGCCCCAACGTTTCGGTCAGGTCGTGTTCCAGGGCCAAACAATCGGCGTCTTTTCTCGCCGAGGCCGGCGACGGAACGGCATGGCGCGGTTTGGGCGCATGATCGGCTTTCGCCAACTTCTCGGCCTGCCGCACATTCAGGCCCTTTTCGACGATTTCGCGAGCCAGGGCAACGGCATTGTCCACGCCCAGCAGGGCTCTAGCGTGACCGGCGCTCAGGCTACCAACCTCCATCAATTGCTTGATCTCCTCGGGAAGAGCCAGCAATCGCATGGTGTTGGCGACATGGCTGCGGCTTTTGCCGACCGCCCGCGCCAAATCCTCCTGCGTGTGCCGGAACTCTTCCTGCAAGCGCCGGTAGCCCTCCGCCTCTTCCAGGGCATTCAGGTCCTGACGCTGCAGGTTTTCGACCAGCGCGACTTCCAGGACTTCCTGGTCATCCATTTCACGAATCACCACCGGGACTTCGTGCAGTTGCGTGCGCTGCGCCGCCCGCCAACGACGTTCCCCTGCGATGATTTCGTAGATATCGTTCATCCCCGGCGCGCGCCGCACCAGCAACGGCTGCAGAATGCCGCGCTCACGGATCGAGGCCGCCAGATCGTCGATCGACGCTTCGTCGAAGACCTGTCGCGGCTGAAACGGACCGGGGATCAGGGAGGCGACCGGCAGCACCATCATCGGGCCGCGCCCTTCGTTGGCGCCTTCGGCGGTGGGTAGCGGATCGTCCCCCAGAAGGGCGCTTAAGCCCCGCCCGAGGTTGCGGCGTTTGTTATCATCGCTCATGCGGCAGCACTTCGTTCTTGTTTGAGGAGTTCACCGGCAAGCCGGATATAAGCCTGCGACCCGGCGCAGCGCAAATCGTAAAGCAACGCGGGCTTGCCGTGGGACGGCGCTTCGGACGTCCGAACGTTGCGAGGAATAACCGTTTGATAGACCTTGTCGCCAAAGTACCCGCGCACATCATCGGCCACCTGAGCCGCCAGATTGTTGCGGCCGTCGAACATGGTCAGAACGATTCCCTGAATTTCCAGACGCGGGTTCAGGGCGCGGCGAACCCGTTCGATGGTCTTCATCAAATGGCCGATGCCTTCCAGTGCGAAAAACTCGCACTGCAACGGCACCATCACCGAATTGGACGCGCATAGCGCGTTCAGGGTCAGAAACCCCAACGCCGGGGGACAATCGATCAGAATATAGTCGAAACCCAGATCGGCGTGTTCCAGCGCCCTCCGCAACTGGTATTCCCTTTCCTCGATGCTGACCAGTTCGACCTCGGCCCCGGCCAAATGCATGTCCGCTGGAATGATTGACAGCATCGGAATGTTGGTTTTCTGGATGGCTTCCTCTGCCGGAACCATGCCCGACAGCACCTGATACGATCCCTTGCCGCGCTTCGACGCGCCGACACCCAAACCGGTGCTGGCGTTGCCTTGAGGATCCAGATCGATTAGCAAGACCGATCGTTCCACCGCGGCCAAGGCCGTGGCCAGGTTGATCGCGGTCGTGGTCTTGCCCACCCCACCCTTTTGGTTGGCGACCGCCATAATCCGGCGAAGCGGCAGTTTCTCAATCATTTGGTCCAGAGCCATTTCGGCGGGCCTCATCGATTTTCAGGATGACCGCGTTCGGGTCGGTGATGCTGGGAATTTTATCGACCCGCAGTGTCCAGGTTTTTTCCGCCTGCGTCAATTCCGCCTCGGCGTTCCGTCCCTTCGGAAACAGCAGAACGGTGCGGGAATGGCGGAAGCCCTGGGAAAGAATTAGCAGATTCTCGACCGGGGCCAAGGCCCGCGCCGTCACCACATCGGCGGAAAGACCCGTTGCCGCCTCGATCCGCTGGGTATGAACCGTCGCCCCGACCCCGCACAACCGTGCGGAGTCGCGCAGAAAAACCGCCTTCCGCGAATCGGATTCGATCAAATCCACTCGCCAGCGTCCGATCAGCCCCAGAATCAGCCCAGGAAAGCCCGCGCCGGAACCGATATCGACGATGGTTTTCGCTTCCGCCGGAATCAGCAGCACCAATTGCAGCGAATCAAGGACATGCCGTTGCCACAAATCCGGCAGGGTCTTCGGGCCGATCAGGTTGATCGGCCTTTGCCCCTTTTCCAGATTCGCGGCAAACTTGGCGATGCGATCCGCCGCGACGGCATCGACGCCATGTTTCGGGTCTAGCGCCGCGCACTTGCCGATGATATCGTCGTGTTTCACGTGAAACAATTCCAGAAAACCTCTCGTGGGCTCCGCCCGCCCCCGCAAGGGGTCTCGAACCCCTTGACCTTTTAACTTGTTTTCCAGCGCGCGCCAAGGTCGCCTTATCGCTCCTCGCACAAAACCAGATTCGTGAAGGCAAAGGACCCCAAAGCCCTTTGCCGGGTTCAGGGACAGACCCCCTGGGCCGTCCTTCCCCCTTTGATGTATCGCAATAACGCGGTAATCGCCGCCGGAGTAACGCCGGAAATCCGCGCCGCCGCCCCCAGGGTGGCGGGCCGCGCCGGTTTCAACTTGACCACCCCCTCGGTCGATAGACCCCCGATTTGTTCGTAGGGAACGTCTTCGGCCAAGACCAAGCTTTCGTCGTGGCGAAAGGCATCGATATCATGGCGCTGACGGTCCAGATATCCGGCATAGCGGGATTCAATGTCCAGCTGTTTGACAACATCGACCCGGATATCCGCCAATTCCGGCCAAGCCGTCAAGACCTGGACACGACCGATTTCGGGATGGGCCAACAGTTCAAAGGCGGTGCGGTGCGCCCCGTCCCGGTTCAACGACCAGCCAAAGACCTCGGCCTGATTCGGCGTCACCGACAGCGCGGCAAAACGCGCGTGCGCCAGATCCAAGGCCTGTTTCTTTGCGGCAAAGGCCGCCGCCCGTTCCGTCCCAACGCATCCCCAGGCCCTTGTCGGTCAGACGCAAATCGGCGTTGTCGGCACGCAATCTTAACCGGCATTCGGAGCGGGAGGTAAACATGCGAGAGGGCTCGGTAATCCCCAAATTGACCAGATCGTCGATCATGACCCCTATATAGGCCTCGGCCCGATCCAACGTCACCGGCGCCACGCCCGCTGCCTGGCGCGCCGCGTTCAGTCCGGCGACCGGGCCCAGGGCGGCGGCTTCCTCGTATCCGGTGGTGCCGTTGATCTGCCCCGCCAGAAACAAGCCACCGACGGCACGGGTTTCCAGACCTGGGCGCAAATTGCGCGGATCGACGAAATCGTATTCTGTGGCACAGCCGGGACGCAGAATGCTCACCTGCTCCAGCCCAGGGATGCTGCGGATCATCGCCTCCTGTGTGTCGGCGGGCAACGAGGTGGAAACCCCGTTGGGATAGACGGTATGGTCATCCAGACCCGCCGGCTCCAGGAAAACCTGATGGTTTTCGCGGAGTGTGAACCGCACCACCTTGTCCTCGATCGAAGGACAATAACGCGGGCCAATGCTGGTGATCTGCCCGGAATAAAGGGGCGCGCGATCCAGATTGGCGCGAATCACCGCATGCGTCGCGGACGTCGTCGTGATGATGCCGCAAGCGATTTGCGGTGTCGTGATCTTTTCAGTCAGAAAAGAAAGTGGCACCGGCGGATCGTCGCCCCGCTGCATGTCCAATCCCGACCAGTCGATGGTTCGTCCGTCCAGGCGGGCGGACGTTCCGGTCTTCAAACGCCCCACATCCAGGCCCAAACGCACCAGAGCCGCCGACAGACCCAGGCAGGGTGCCTCGCCGACACGGCCGCCAGAGGTCTGATTCGGTCCAACATGCAGGACGCCGTTCAAAAGGGCCCCTACGGTCAACACCACGCACGGCGCCCGATGCGCCCTGCCGTCCGCCGAACACACCCCGACGATACGCAATCCATCGGGCGCGGCCAGCAGATCCTCGACCGCCGCCGCGATCAGGGTCAGACTGTCCTGGGACTCCAGATCCTCGCGCGCCGCTTTACGGTAAAGCGCACGATCGGCCTGGGCACGCGGCCCCTGTACCGCCGGCCCCTTGGACCGGTTAAGAACACGGAACTAGATCCCCGCGCGGTCGATCCAACGTCCCATGCGTCCGTCCAGGGCATCGATTTCGCGGACCAGATGCCCTTTCGCCAAACCTCCAATCGCCGGATTACAGGACATTTCGCCCAAACTTTCCAGGCGGCGGGTAATCAACGCGGTCCGCGCACCGAAGCGGCGGCCGCCTCGCACCCGGCATGCCCGCCACCGACAACGATTACATCGAAATCATACGGATCGAACGTCACGGTCATTTTCCGATACAAAACTCACCAAAAATTCGGTCTGGAACATCCTCGACATCGACCCGTCCGGTGATTCGCCCCAGATCGCGCACCGCCAAACGCACGTCTTCCGCCTGCAAGTCCTGATCTTGATTGGCCAGGGCGCGATCCAGCGCCGCGATCGCACCGGCCACGATGGCCCGGTGACGTTGCGCGGGTCAGAGGCGGAGCCTCCCCCGCCTGAACAGCGGCAACCGTTTGCAATCGGTCTTCCATCCGCCGGATCAAAGGCTCAAAACCCGCACCCGTCAAAGCCGATGCCGCGGCGGGCTCGACCGCGACCGGGGGTTCCTCCATCGAGGGCGGACCAAGGTCGGATTTGTTGATCACGACCAGCGTAGCCTTGTCAACCCACGTCCGGGGGGGGCGTTCGTGGCCGGCCAAGCCTCGGCCGAAAATACCGCCAACCGAATGTCGGCGTTGGCCACCGCGCGTTCGGCGCGGCGAATCCCCTCGGCCTCGATATCCTCGGGCGCGATGCGCAAACCCGCCGCGTCGGTGATCGACAGAGGGATTCCCCGCAAGACCAAAGCCACCGACACCCGATCCCGCGTCGTACCTGGAGTCGGGGAAAAGATCGCCACATCCCATCCAGCCAGGCGGTTGACCAGGCTGGGCTTGCCCGCGTTGGGGGGGCCGACCACCGCCACCGCCGCCGCCCGGCGGACACGACAACCGATTCCAGCCAAACCGGCCAGGGCCGCCAAATCATCCCGCAACGACCGAATCATCGCCAAACCTCGGGCGAGGGTGTTTTCCGGCAGCTCATCGTCGGAAAAATCGATCAGCGCCTCGATAAAGGCCAGGGGGCCCGACAGTCGCAACACGGCCACCCCGGCACGACCCGGAGCAGTCGCCGGGGCAAAGATCGTCAAGGCATCGGTCCCGGTCATCTCGCGGCGAGTCTCCTTGCTCGTTTCGGAACGGTGCCGTTTCACGTGAAACAAAAATCAAAGGCGATCAAATCGGCTCGACCGCCTTCCCGGGGCCGCCATCCTGAAGCGAATCATCCCCGGAAACGAAGCCAACAAACCATGACCGTCGAAACCCTTGTCCTGCCCTCGCCCTTCGGACCCCTGACCCTGTTCGCGGACCAGGACCGGATCGTCGCCCTAGACTGGGGAAAAGGCGCGGTCATGCCGGGGGCCATGCCCGAGGTTCTGGTCGAGACCAAGACTCAGTTAGCCTCCTGTTTCGACGGTCGTTTGAAAGTCTTCGACCTGCCTCTGGCGCCACATGGCAGCTCATTTCAAATGCGGGTTTGGGGTTGTCTGCGCGATATTCCGTTCGGCAAGACCCAATCCTATGGCGACATCGCAAGGATGATCGGCAGCGCGCCACGCGCCATCGGCGGCGCCTGTGGCGCCAACCCGATTCCGATTCTGGTCCCCTGCCGCCGCGTTTTGGGCAGCAACGGCGCGCTTGGTGGTTATTCCGGGGACGGCGGCATTGCCACAAAAGCGGCACTGTTGCGCCACGAAGGCGCCGTGTTTCCCGACATCGAGGCATGAAAAAACCCCCGGCGCGCAGGCCCCGGGGGTTTCCTTGAAAGCCTAGCTGTTCATCGAATCGAAGAAATCGTCGTTGTTCTTCGACATCCGCAGCTTGTCGAGCAAGAACTCCATGGCATCGACCACGCCCATCGGCATCAGGACGCGACGCAGCACCCACATCTTTTGCAGAGCGCCGCGCTCGACCAGCAGTTCCTCCTTGCGGGTACCGGAACGGGTGATGTCGATACCCGGGAAGATCCGCTTGTCTGTAAGTTTGCGGTCGAGGATGATTTCCGAGTTGCCGGTTCCCTTGAACTCTTCGAAGATCACTTCATCCATGCGCGAGCCGGTATCTATCAGGGCGGTGGCGATGATGGTTAACGACCCCCCTTCCTCGATGTTGCGGGCCGCACCGAAGAAACGCTTCGGACGCTGCAAGGCGTTGGCATCAACACCACCGGTCAACACCTTGCCCGAGCTGGGAACCACGGTGTTGTAGGCCCGTGCCAAACGGGTGATGGAATCGAGTAAAATCACCACGTCGCGCTTGTGTTCAACCAAACGCTTCGCCTTTTCGATGACCATTTCAGCCACCTGTACATGGCGTGACGCCGGCTCGTCGAAGGTCGAGCTGACCACCTCGCCCTTGACCGAACGAGCCATGTCGGTGACTTCCTCGGGGCGTTCGTCGATCAGAAGGACGATCAGGTAGACGTCGGGATGATTGGCGGCGATCGCGTGCGCGATGTTCTGCAGCATCACCGTCTTACCGGTGCGCGGCGGCGCTACGATCAGGGCGCGTTGGCCCATCCCCAATGGCGCGATCAGATCGATCGCGCGCGTTGTGAATTCCTTGCTTTTCGGGGGATTTTCAACCTCTAAACGCAACCGACGCTCGGGATAAAGCGGCGTCAGATTGTCGAAGTTGATGCGGTGGCGGACTTCATCCGGCTCGGTAAAGTTGATCTTGTTGACCTTGAGCAAGGCAAAGTACCGCTCGCCCTCTTTCGGAGACCGAATTTCACCTTCGACGGTATCGCCGGTGCGCAGGCTAAAGCGCCGCACCTGGCTGGGCGACACGTAAATGTCGTCCGGACCGGGCAGATAGTTCGCTTCGGGCGAGCGCAGGAAGCCGAAGCCATCCTGAAGGATTTCCAGAACGCCGTCGCCATAGATCGCCGTATCGTTTTCGGCCAGCTGTTTCAGAATGGCGAACATCATGTCCTGCTTGCGCAGGGTTGACGCGTTCTCGATTTTTAGGCCTTCGGCAAATTCCAGCAATTCCGCCGGCGTTTTGCCTTTTAATTCTTGAAGGTGCATTGAAACCCCTGATGGCTTAAGCACAAAGCTAAAGACGCTTAAAGACCGGAGTGTTGAGAAATCTCTCGTCCAGATCGAACGTGAGTCGATGCGAGAGAGTACGGAGAGGGAAAACGCAGGAACCTCGGCAGGCCGACCGACCGCATGCCAACAGATCGGTGGGTCGTTTACCCAATCAACTGCGAGAAGTCAAACACCAAAACCGTGCCGGTCCTAAAAAGGACGAACCACAACGAGAATGACTATACCGATAAATAATGCAATTGGAAATATCTTCAAGCGACGAAAACCCTTTCCCGAAAACGATGGGAAGCCATTCGACGACCGCCTCATCCAAAGCAGCAAACGGACGTGATACAGCAACAAAAGCCAGACCACGGCGAGTTTTGCGTGCAACTAAGGCTTGTCGAGATCTCCGTAGGAAAGAATCAGCAAAATACCACTGACCAGAACCAAGGCCGCCGCAGGATTGATCCATCGCAACATCAGGCGACGGCGTCGCGGTTCCCAAGCGGGGCCTTCAGGAGCATCGGCGGAAAGCGCCAGGATTTCCGTCAGAACAACCAACCCACCGATCCAGCCTACCACCGAGACAACATGCGCCACCTTTAACCAAGCATATGATTCGTAAGGCAAATCCAACATAACTAAGACTCCATGGCGCAACGGCCACGTTCTGCGCCGCACGTCTTGCGGCAACCATCCCCGGTGAGGACCCAACCCTTTGGTCCTACGGGATAATCAACGGCAAAATCCACCATATCCGCCAAGCCGCCGATGAAGTGCGCATCGCACTGCACCGTCGGCGCCCGCCGATAAACCGGAACTCCGGCGGTCTGTGCCAGGACACGATAGTCCATATCCAGTTCCACCAGGGTCTCGGAGTGTTCGGAAACGAAGGCGATCGGCACCACCACCAGGGATTTACCCTCGGCCCCCGCCGTGGAGATGATCTCCACGGTTTCGGGGCCGATCCAAACCTGCGGTCCGACCCGGCTTTGATAGGAAAGCACCCAGTCAAGACCTGGCAATCGCAAGGCCGCTACCACCGCATCGACGGAGGCCTCGACATGGGCCGGATAGGGATCGCCGGTATCGACGATCGACTTTGGTAGGCCATGGGCCGAAAAGACGACCCGCACCGCTCCAAGGTCCGGAAAGTCCACCAGCTCCTTTTCCACCCCCGCCGCCACCGCATGAATCCATCCCGACATCGTCGGATAACAGCACACAGCAACATGCGGACAGATTAATCCCAAGGAATCCGCGGCATTTCTCCAATCCGACAGGGAAGATCCCGTGGTGGTACTGGAATGCTGCGGATAAAGCGGCAAAATCACCACCCGATCCGGTGCCCAGGCCGCGACCTTGGCCACCACTTCGGGCGCCATGGGATGCCAATACCGCATGCAAACGAAACACCGGTATTCGATGTCGTCACGACGCAGGGAGAATCGCGATTCCAAGGTTTGCGCCTGTTCGATGGTTTGTCCCAACAAGGGCGAAGACCCGCCGATTCTTCGGTAATTGGCCTTTGCCGTTGGCAGTCTGCGCCAGACGATCAGGGAACCAAGCAACCAACGCAATGGCCGGGGCATCCGCAAAATCGCGGGATCGGCAAACAGGTTACGAAGAAACGGTGCCACCGCATCCTGGGAATCGGGCCCACCAAGATTGCATAAAACGACGGCGACACGGGTCATCGGATGGTTCAATCCCGGTTACGAATCAATCGAATCAAAGCTTCGACATGTTGAGGTGGGGTATCGGGCAGAATGCCATGGCCAAGGTTAAAGATGAACCGTCCCCCGTTCCAGGCCTCCAAAATATCGCGGACCGCCCGTTCCATGGCGGAACCGCCAATCCTGAGGGTCGCGGGATCAAGATTGCCTTGAATCAGCGTTTGCTTTTGCAGGACATCACGACCCCAGGCCAATGGTACCGCGGAATCCAGCGCCAGACCGTCGGCCCCCAGACGAGCCGCCAAGCCATCATACCGCGCCCCGGCACCCTGCGTAAAAACCAGGATGGGAACCGTTAGGCAGACCGCCTTAACCCGTGTCACGATCTGAGTCAGTGGAGCTTCGACCCAACGCTGAAAGCCCCATTCGTCGAAAACACCAGCCCAGGTATCGAAAATCTGCAAAACCTCGGCCCCGGCACGGACCTGCGCCAACAGATGCAAGACCACAGCCTCGACCAGGATATCGATCAACCGAGAAAAATCATCCGGCCGCGCGTAAGCCCAGTACTTCGCGATCTCGAATTCCCGACTACTCTTGCCTTCCATCATATAGGTGGCGATGGTCCAGGGCGCACCGGAAAAGCCAATCAGGGCAACCTCTTTCGGCAGCTTCGCACGCAATATAGAAACAGTCTCGTAAACCGGGGCCAGAAAAGTTTCCATCCGCCGCAGCGAAAGCGCGGCAAAATCGCCAGTCCCTTCCAGACGCATCAAAACCGGGCCGACCCCTTCGTCAAAACGGATCATCTGCCCCAGACCGTCCGGAATCACCAGGATATCGGAAAACAAGATCGCCGCATCCAGATCGAACCGACGGATTGGCTGCAAAGCCACGTCAGCCGCCAATTTCGGCGAATAGCAAAGATCCAAGAACGACCCGGCTTCCGCCCGCACCGCACGATATTCCGCCAAATACCGACCGGCCTGACGCATCAACCAAACGGGCGGACAATCCCGAGAAGGACCCGAAAAAGCCGACAATAAACGCTTTTTGGTGGGCATGAGGGAAGAGGTCACGAAGGAGACTCCCTGGGAGAAGGCCAAATCCTACCTAAACTTAGAGTCTTTAGATTAAAAGGTAATGGTTGTAGTAGGTGGGGGAATAACGAGGATACAACATCGTCCACGAAACCGTCCACCATGATGCACAAAAAGTGGGGATTCCGCAAAAAAGCGGGATAAATCGCCGGATAAATTTTCTAATTTGTTGATATAAAAAGGTAAAAACAAAAACCCACAACCCGAGAAATCCGGCGATAACACACTGTTCCGAAGAACCTTATCCCCATAATCCCCGAACACCAGCAAGGGCAGGACCCCACGGGGAAAACCTTCGGCACGGTTTCCTTGGTTCGGGGATCGAATTTGGGGATTCGGGAAAGGTCGGATTCGATCCACAGGTTGTCCCCAGATTGTTCAAGGAAGTTATACAGGGTAACCTGAACGCCATTGCCGGAAACGAAACGGCGGATTTTGGGGAAAAGGCAGGACGACGGCATGCTTGACGGAAGCGAATCCTTCCACATCCACCTGGTTTCGGATTCCACGGGAGAAACCGTGGCCACCGTGGCGCGCGCCTGCTTGGTGCAGTTTTCCGATGCACGCGCGATCCAACATCTTTGGTATCTGGTGCGAACTCCGGCGCAGGTCGAGCGGGTTTTAACCGGAATCGCCAACGATCCGGGATTGGTCGTGTTCACCGTGGTCGATTGCGCGGTTCGTCGATCCCTGGAAACCGGGTGCTATGCCCAGGGAATCCCCTGTGTCGCGGCGCTGGACCCGGTGATGTGCGGATTGGCCAATCTGTTGGGACGCGGCATCACCGGGCGCCCGGGCGGGCAGCATGTGTTGGATGCCGCCTATTACCGGCGCATGGGTGCCATCGAATTCGCGATCAGCCACGACGATGGGCGATCCCTTGGCGATCTCAACGCGGCGGACGTGGTGCTGGTCGGGGTTTCCCGCACCTCGAAGACGCCGACCTGCACCTATTTGGCCAATCGCGGGTATAAGGTTGCCAATGTTCCAATGGTGGCTGGAATCCCGTTGCCGGAAGAACTGAACCATCTGGATCGGCCGATAATCATCGGCTTGACCCGTGAGCCGAAAAGCCTGTCGGACATTCGTCAAAACCGGCTGCGGCTGCTGAATGAAAAGGATTCCACGAATTATGCCCGGCTAGACACCGTCACGGAGGAAGTGACGGAAGCACGCCGGACCTTCGTGCGGCGAGATTGGCCGGTGATCGACATGACGCGGCGCTCGATCGAGGAAGCTGCGGTGACAATCGTTGAAATTTATCACAACAAATATCCCAAGAACCGCGATGAAGACTGAGCGAGGACTGATACTGGCCTCGGCCAGCGCGGTCCGTCATCGCCCGCTGACCGAAGTGGGAGTGCCGCGCCGGGTGATCCCGGCGGATCTGGATGAGGCCCCGATCAAGATCGCGGCCAGGGCCGGAGGAAAAAACGCGGCGGCCTGCGCTCGCGAATTGGCGGCGGCGAAGGCCTGCGCGGTTTCCCGCGATCTGATCGACGATTGGGTGTTGGGTTGCGACCAGATGCTCGAAATCGACGGCGAATGGCTGGACAAGCCCGGCTCGGTCGAGGCTCTGCGCGCGCAACTGCTGCACCTGCGCGGTCGGGCCAACGCCCTGATTTCGGCGGTCTGTCTGGCCCGGAACGGTCGGATACAACGGCAAATGGCGGCGCGTGCCGGCCTGACGATGCGGAACTTCTCCCCGGGTTTTCTGGAAACCTATCTGGAGGCCGCAGCGCCTCGGGCCTTGCACGCGGTCGGCGGCTACAGTATCGAGGGCCTGGGAACGCAACTTTTCTCGCGCATCGACGGTAACATCCATGCCATCATGGGGCTGCCGCTGTTGCCCCTGCTGGCGCGGCTGCGCCGGATCGGAATCATCCCATCATGAGCACATCCACTCCTTCCCCGATTTTCGCGCACACCGGAAAAACCGCGCTGGCCGGCGTGATCGGCTGGCCGGTCGCGCATTCGCAATCGCCGCGTCTGCATGCCTATTGGTTGGCGCGGCATGGCATCGACGGCGCCTATCTGCCGTTGGCGGTGCCGCCCAATCGTTTGGCCGAGGCGGTGCGCGGTTTGCATGCCCTGGGTTTTCGCGGCGCCAACGTCACCATCCCCTATAAGGAGGCGGTGATCCCCCTGCTGGACCGCACCACGGTGGTGGCGCGCCGGATCGGCGCGGTCAATACCCTGATGGTGGAAGCCGATGGGGCCCTGACCGGCACCAATACCGATGCCGAGGGCTTTCTGGAAAATTTAAAGAACCGTGCAGCGGACTGGCGGGTGGATCGGGCGGTCGCGGTGATTGGCGCCGGAGGCGCGGCGCGGGCGGTCTGCGCCGCTCTGTTGCAGGCCGGGGTGCCCGAACTTCATCTGTTCAATCGAACTGTTGAAAAAGCCGAACAACTGGCCGAATCGATTGGCGTTAATTTTCCGGGAAAAATCCAGGTCCTGCCGTTGTCACCCGAGGCCTGGGCCTCCGTCGCGCCCGAGGTCGGACTGGCGGTCAACACCACCTCGTTGGGAATGACCGGTCATCCGCCGCTCGACCTTTCCCTGCGCGCCCTTCCCGCCTCTGCCGTGGTCGCCGACATCGTCTATAACCCGTTGAAAACGCCGTTTCTTGCGGCGGCCGAAGCGGCGGGCCTCGGCACCGTGGATGGCCTGGGAATGTTGCTGTTTCAGGCGCGCGCCGGGTTCGCCCGGTGGTTTGGCGAAACCCCGGAGGTGACGGAGGATTTGCGCGCCTTCGTTCGCCAGGGCCTTGGGGTCTGAGGCGCGGCATGCGAGTGATCGGATTGACCGGCTCCATCGCCATGGGCAAAAGCACCACCGCCGCGATGCTGAGGCGCCGGGGCATCCCGGTGCACGACGCCGATGCCGCGGTGCATCGCCTGACCGCCGTTGGCGGCCGCGCGGTGGCCGCCATTGCCGCCCGTTTTCCCGGCGTTCTGGATGAAACCGGGGCCGTCGATCGTCGCGTTCTGGGACCACGGGTTTTTGAGAACGCAAAAGAATCAAAAGCCCTGGAAGCCATCCTTCACCCTTTGGTAAAGGATGAAGAAAGGCGCTTCATGCAACGACAAAGACGAGAAAAACGCCGGATCGTGGTTCTCGACATTCCCTTGCTGTTCGAAACCCGGGGCGAAGGCCGTTGCGACGCGGTTTGGGTGGTTTCCGCCCCTCGCGTCGTGCAGACGCAACGGGCGCTGCGCCGTCCGGGAATGAGCGGCGACCGCCTAGCGGCGATCCGCGATCGCCAGATTTCCGATCCGATCAAACGCCGTCGCGCCGACCGGGTGATCGCCACCGGTCTTGGCCGTCGTTTTGCCTGGGACGCGGTGACCCGTGGCCTTGCCCAAATCCGTAAGAGGATGACCGAACATGCGTGAAATCGCCCTGGACACGGAAACCACGGGCCTGGACCCCGACGGCAGCGACCGCATCGTCGAGGTCGCCTGCGTCGAGTTGATCAACCACCAACCGACCGACCGATTTTATCACGCCTACGTCAACCCCCTGCGCGGCATGCCCAAGGAAGCTCGCCGCATTCATGGCCTGACCAGCGATTTTTTGTCCGATAAGCCGCTGTTCTCGGAAGTTGCCGACGATTTTCTGACGTTCATCGCCGATGCGCCGCTGGTTATCCACAACGCCGTCTTTGACATGAAGTTCCTGAACGCGGAATTGACCCGCGCCGGGCGCCAGCCCCTGCCCTTCGACCGCGCCATCGACACCCTGCGTATAGCGCGGAACAGGTTTCCCGGCGCGCGCGTCAATCTGGATGCGTTGTGCGCCCGCTTCAACATCGACAACGCGCATCGGACCCTGCACGGCGCCATGTTGGATGCCTGGCTGCTGGCCGAGGTTTATCTGGAACTTTGCGGCGGGCGCGAGCCTGGCCTTGCCTTTCTGTCGGCGGAGGCCACGAATCCCGCCGCCGGTCCGGCTCGGGCCGTCGTCAACCGGCCCTTCCGCGAACCCCGGCCGCATGCGCCGACGGCGGAGGAAGCGGCGGCCTTCGAAGCCTTCATCGATAAATTGGAAGCGCCGATCTGGCGCCAGTGATCCTGAGCCTAGGACCATAGGGGGCAATTATTCGTATCGCATCGGATGTCATCTTGTTCGCCCGCGGCGTTGGCCGCCGGGTCGCCTGTAACGTTCGCAGCCGCACCGCCGTCGGACTCGATGCGCACGGTTTGGCGTTTCTTGACGCGGCACAACGCGGGAAGGCCGACGCCGCCCTTCCCGACGGACACACGCTTGCGCTGTGGCCGATCGGCATCTTCAGCAACATCGACGGCCTGCTGGCGAACCTCACGCGGCTGATACAGGACCCGGCGGATACCGGATGTTCTATCAGGGAATTTCGGCACAGCAGGAAACCTGCATCGCCACAGGCCGATCAACCAATGGCCTAACCTGGGATCTCGACGACGAACCGATTCTCACCGTGGCGACGCTGGCCAAACCGCTGGAAACCGAAAGCCGCCAAATCACCGGCCTGATCGAACCGTCGGTCCTCGTCGACAAGGACGGCTTCCGCATGTGGTTCATCAGCAGCGGAGCGAACGAACCGGGAAATCGGCTGCATCACGCACGCAGCACCGACGGGAAGACGCGGCAATTGGACGGCGTCGGCCTTGTCTCGGGCCAAACGTTCGATCCGCAGCGTCCGATTTACTATCCACAGGTCGTGCCGCATGCGAACGGCTTTTTCCTCTATTTGAGCCTGCGCGCGAAGGACGGCTCCTTCGCGGTGATGCGCGGAGACTCCGCCGACGGCCTGCGCTTCGACGGCTGGTGCGAAATCGTACATCAAAAATTCCGTTGCAGACTCCTGGGCTCAGGACCCATTAAATTATTGTCAGGCAGATCGGCGGCTGATTCACTCATGGGAGGGAGGACCCCATCCATGAGTGATCTGTTTTGGTTGTCAGAGAGGCAGTTGGCGAAGATCGAGCCGCATTTCCCGCTATCGCATGGCGTGCTGCGGGTTGATGATCGGCGAGTGATCAGCGGCATCGTTCATGTGATCCGCAACGGCTTACGGTGGCGAGATGCACCACCTGTCTATGGCCCCCACAAAACCCTCTATAATCGTTTCGTTCGCTGGAGCCGACTTGGGGTGTTCAGCCGGATCTTCGCGGCCTTGACGGGAGAGGCTGGCCCTCCAGACCGGTTGATGATCGATGCAACCCACCTGAAAGCTCATCGGACCGCCGCGAGCCTCTATAAAAAGGGGCTCTTCCCCGATGTATCGGACGCACAAAAGGCGGGCTGAACTCCAAGCTTCATGCGGTTTGCGACGGACAAGGAAGGCCCCTCATCCTGCTGCTCAGCGAGGGGCAAATGAGCGATCACAAAGGCGCGATGCTGTTGCTCGACCCATTTCCCGAGGCCAACGTCCTGATCGCCGACAAGGGCTATGACGGTGATCCCCTTCGAGAGGCTTTGACACAGCGAGGGATCGCTACATGCATCCCGCCAATGCGTCATCGCAAAACCCAGTACGCTTACGACAAAACCCTCTATCGCCAGCGTCATAGGATCGAGAACCTCTTCGCTCGCCTCAAGGATTGGCGGCGTATCCACACCCGATATGACCGATGCGCGGATATCTTCTTTGCCGCCGTCATCATCGCGGTACTCCTCCTCTTCTGGATCGAACCTTAATGAGTCCTGAGTCTGGGCGACCCTTGCGAAAACGCGGGTTGCAATAGGCGTTGATACAGCTGCCACGACCGATACTCAAGGCGTCGTCGGGTCCGATCAGGCGGGTTTTTGGGCTGATTTCGCAGCCGAAACGCTGGCTCAAGGATACATCCGTACGACGTGCTTCCATTCCTGCCGGAAGTGGCGAAGGGCCATAAAGAACGGGCGTCTCATGCTCTTCCTCCCTTTCCCTCCGGCGCACCGAACCCGTCGGGAAACGACGTCTTCAGACGCGGGCCATGAAATAGTCGTGCGGCGCCATGCAGCGTGCGATGTTTTCGCGGTTGGCCAGGGTCCAGGCCGCGGTTTTCTCGATCCCCTCGCGCACCGACACCGTCGCCTCGAAGCCGATTTCGCGCGTGGATTTTTCGGTCGCGCCGAAGCGCTTGCCCGAATGGTCCCAATCGCGGGCCGGGCGCAAATCGACCGGGGTCGGATTGCCGGTGACATGGTTGATGATCGCGGCCAGATCGCCGATCCTGGTTTCCACGCCGGACGCCAAGTTATAGACGTCGCCGACCTTGCCCGCCGCCGCGCAGGCCATCAGACCGCGCGCCATGTCCTCGACGAAGATGAAGTCGCGGCTGGCGTTGCCGCCGTTGTCGAGCGGCAGGGCTTCCTTATTCAAGGCCTTCCAGATGAAGGTCGGGGTGACGTTGCGCCAGACCGTGTGCACCGTGCCGCGCCAGCGCCCCGCCCCCAGAATCTCGCGCGGACCGAAGACGTTCTGGAATCGCGCCTTGACGATGGGCAGACCGTGGTGGCCCCAGAAATAGTTACCGTAAAGTTCGCCGATCAGCTTGCTTATCGAATACGGGCTGTCGTGATACAGCGACACCGGCGCGTCCTCGGCCGTCGCCTTGGCCTCGCCAAAGGTCTTTTCGGCCACCGCGCATCCGGCGGCGGCATAGACCACCTTCTTCAACGATCGGATATCCTTCAGCCGGTCGAACAACTTCAGGCTGGTCAGGGTATTGTTCTCGTGGTCCGCGAAGGGATCGCGAATCGAGCTCTGGTTGCCGTGATAGCAGGCCAGATGCCAGGCGAAATCTAGGTCCTCGGGCAGGCCCCGCAGAATCTTGTCGTCGGTGATCGACCCCAGGACGAAGCGCACCCGCGGATCGGTCGGAATGTTGGAAACATCCGATGACAACAGATTATCGACGATGATGATCTCACAGGGATTCTGCTCCAGCAGCTTGAGCACCAAATTGCTGCCGACAAAACCCGCGCCGCCCACCACCAGAAGCCGAGCGTTCGCGAAGCTAAGTTGAGTCATTTTCCGGTTCCTTGCGGGTTGGGCGCGGCCAAGTGGCTGAAAACGTCGCCGACGCCGTGCAAATCGTACCAATCCAGCATGCGGCGGATGGTTTCGGCAAAGCCGAATCGCGCCTTCCAGCCGAAGGCCGCCTCGGTCGCCGACGGGTCGAGAACGACGGCGGGCACATCGTCGGCCCCCGGCGGCACCACCGGCACGGGTTCGGCCAACACCGCCCCCACATGCTCCAGCACCACGTCGAAGACGTCCTTGATGGTCCGCCCCTCGCCGGTAGACACGTTGAACACACCGGTAGGGGCATCGTCGGCCATTGCCAGATCCATCAGCGAAAAGAAATCCACCATGTCCAGAAAATCGCGCACGGTGTCCGAACAGAAACATGTCTGTCCCGCCTTCAAGCGCTTGTAGATGGTGGGAATCGGCCCGATGGCAAGGCGCGGACCGGTGATGTTGGCCAGACGCAGCGACACCACCGGCAAGCCGCAGACCAGCAGGTACTGCTCGCCCGCAGTCTTGGAAATGCCGTAGCTGGTGAACGGCGCCACCGGATGATCGACCGGAATCGGCACGCCGCGCGGCCGACCGTAGCACAGCGCGGTCTGGAAATTGACCAACCGCCCGACCGCATGCCGCTTCGCCGCTTCCGCCACGTTGACGGTGCCGGAGACGTTGGTGGCAATGTCTTCCCGCCAATCCGCCGGGTCCTTATAGGAGGCGGCGCTGTGGATGACGTGAGTCGGCGCGAAATCGTCGAAGCACCGATCCACCAGCGCCTTGTCGGCGACGCTACCTTCGACCACCGACAACCCAGGCACCGGCGGCAACGCCTCCCGCTTACCGGTGGCGAAGTTGTCGATGACCAGCACCTCGTGACCGGCGGGAATATACCGCTCGATCAGATTGGAGCCGAGGCACCCAGCCCCGCCGGTGATCAGAATGCGCAACGGCCGTCCCCTTATTTCTTGTCTTTGTCGAGCTTCAGGTGGGTGTACCCGCCGACTACACCATGGGTGCGATAGTATTCGACTGCGGCGCGCACGGTCTCCTTCAACGGCGTAAATTGGATATTGCCGAAATCGGCGAAGGTGCGCGACGGGTCCAGCAGGATCGATGCCGCATCGTCCGGCCCCAACTGGCGAACCTCGGGTTCCGGATATTCGTTCAACGCCATCGCCTCGACGACGGCGTTGTAAAGCTCAAGAATCGCCACGTCGGTCCCCGACGAGAAGTGATAGGCCCCATGCCCGGTTCCGTCGGCGGCGCGAACCGCCGCCTTGGCCAGATCCTTGACGAACACGAAATCGCGGCGGGCGGCGGTGACGAAGCAGCGCTTTCCTTCGGACAACCGCTGGAAAAAGATCGGTAGCGGGCCGGACACGTTGCGCGGACCGACCACGTTGGCCAGACGGAAGGTCACGTAGTCGAGGCCCGACAGCTCCAGATAATCCTCGGCCGCCGTCTTCGAGATCGAATAGCTGCTGTTGCCCGGCAGCTTCGGATGGTCCAGGCGGATGGGCTGGTGCTGTGGCTTCAGCCCATAGCACAACGCCGTCTGGAAATAGATGAAGCGCCCGACCTTGTTCGCCTTCGCCGCCTGGATGACGTTGCCGCCACCGACCACGTTGGTCAGGGCGTCGCTGTACCAGTCGTCCGGATCCTTATAGGACGCGGCGGTGTGGACTAGAGCGTCGGGCTTGAAATCGCCGATCAGCCGATCGACCAGATCCTTGTCGGCGATGCTGCCCTCGACCATGTGCAGCCGGTTCTGGGCGGTCAGATGCTCGCGGCGGCCGGTCGCGAAGTTATCGATCGCCATGACTTCGTCGCTGCGGGCGAGAAGAACCTCGGCGATGTGAGAGCCTACCTGGCCGAAGCCACCGGTAATGAACACCTTCATTTCGAAATACCCTCTTTATCGGAAACTGGATCGTCAAGCATCGCGCGATACTCCGTCGCGCGATCGTGGAATGTCTGGTGCCACAGCTCCAGGCTCAAAAGGCCCCAGGCCTTGCGCGAGAAACGTCCGGCCTGACCGAAGTTGGACAACACCGCGTCGGCGTTGATGAACGGCCGGGACTTGTCCTTCATGTTCTGGAAGATGTCCACCACGTCCCGGCGCAGCTCGCCCGAGAACCACTCTTTTAGCGGAACCGGGAACCCCATCTTGTCGCGACGGTGCGCGATATCGTCGGGCAGAACCTCGGCGAAGGCGCTCTTCAGCAGATGCTTCATGTGGCCGCCCGCGAACTTGACGTCGGCGGGAACCGTGGCGGCGAATTCGACCAACGGATGATCCAGCAGGGGAACCCGGCTTTCCAAGCCGTGCGCCATGCTCATCCGGTCCTCGACATGCAGCAGCGCCGGCAGTAGGCATTTGAAGTCGAAATGCGTCATGCTGTCGAAATAGGCGCCCTTACGCACGTTGGCGGGATTCTTGAAGATGGCCTTGAAGTCCTCGACCACCTTGGCGCGGTCCAGGGCATTCCAATCGACCTCGTCCCGCATATCGGACGAACGATCGACCAGACGCAGGTAGCGTTCGTCCAGGGGACCGAACAGCCCTTCGCTCCAGAACTGCTTCATCAACGGCTGATACTCGCGCAGCAGCCCCAGATTCGGCACGATCGATTCGATGGTGACGACGAAGTTGCCGTTCTTGTAGGTGCCGTCGGTCGCCGCGCGGATGCACTGTTCGAAATAGGCCAGAAGATACCGGGCGTAACCGCCGAAGATCTCGTCGCCGCCCTGCCCACCCAAGACCACCTTGACGTGCTCGGCCGCCAGTTTCGAGACCATGAACTGCGGGAACGAACCGGGACCGGCGACGGGAAAGTCCAGGTGATAGATGACGTCGCGGATGTGGTCGCGGAAATCCTGGGCGGTGATGTCGATGGTGTGCAGATCCCCGCCCGCGCGATCCACCGCCATCCGCGCATAGCCGCTTTCGTCGTATCCGGGAAATTCGGTGAACTTGCCGTGAAAGCCAAGATGCGCGGCGCTGCCGGTGCGTCCGGCCAGAATCGCGATCAGGCTGGAATCGATACCGCCCGAAACATAGGCGCCGACCGGCACGTCGCTGCGCAGATGCAGCTTCAGGGAATCCTCGACCAGATCGACCAGACGGTTCTGGAAATAGCGCGGGCTGTGGTCGAAATCGATATCGTAGGAGACATCCCAATAGCGCCAGACCGTGACCTTGCCCTCCTCGACCTTCAGGGCATGGCCGGGCAGCAATTGCTTGACGCCCTTGAACAGGGTGTGTTCGCCGATGGTGTATTGGAAGATCAGATACTGCGCCAGGGCATCGGCATCGGTGCCGATGTCGGGCAGGAAGGGCAGCAGCGCCTTGACCTCGGACGCGAAGTACAAGATGCCATCGACTTCCACGTAATAGAACGGCTTGATGCCGAAACGATCCCGCGCGCAGAACAGCCGCTTGCGCGATTCATCCCACAAGGCAAAGGCGAACATGCCGCGCAGGTCCTGCAAGCAGGCGTCGCCATGAGCGGCATGGGCGGCCAGGACGCACTCGGTGTCGGAGCGGGAGCGAAAAGTCCAACCCGCCCGCGCCCGATGATCGTGCAATTCGATGTGATTATAGATTTCGCCGTTGAAGACGATGGCGGTGCCGTTGGGCGCGGTCATCGGCTGCGCGGCGGCGGTCGAGAGATCGATGATCGACAAACGCCGATGGGCGAAACCGGCCTCTCCTCCGGGCGAGACCCACGTCCCGCTGCCGTCGGGGCCGCGATGCGCGATCAAACGGCCCTGCGTCGCCAGAACGGCCTCGGGCCGCAGCGGCAATTGACCGGAAAGGGTGACGAAGCCAGCGATACCGCACATGATCGACCGCTCTTGTTCTTAATATCCAAAGAGATGGTTCGGCGAACCGAACCCATTCAACAGAACACACTCTGCCGCTTCGCCTTACAGAAGGTCGGACAACAGGTCCGCGAATTTCGTCGTCAAATGACCATAGGTCAATTCACTCATCGCGACATCGTACGCGGCATCGACGACTCGCGCGCAATAGGCATCGTCGCGCAGCTTGCGCACCGCCTCGTCGACGTTGGAAAAGTCCTTTTCCAGCGGGATGTAGTGCACACCCGGCTGAAAATGGTCGTTGTAGCGTCCAGTAAACAGAATCTGCACGGTTTTACAGGCGGCGGCCTCGATCTGACGCCCGCTGATGATGCGCATCGGCACCATCGGGCCCTCATAGGTATCGAAGAATTTTGCCTTGATCTCGGGCCAGCCCGCCCGCAGGTTTTCCCGCTCGAAGGCATTGACGCGATAGCGGGTCGCATCGGTGAGTTCGAAGTATTCGCTGCCGGACTCGGTGCCGAGTTGGCCGCGGCAACGATTGAGGAACGCGGCATAGCCCTTCGCGTCAAAACGATCCTTGTGATCAAGGGAGATGTCCACCCGCAAACCGAGCTCCGCCGCGCGCACCTTGAAATAGTCCGCGATTTCCGGCTTCTCGTTGTTGCCCATGTAGAGTGGCGCCTCGTAGGCACGGAAGCCGATGTCGATATCGCGCTCGGCCAACGGCACCACCGGATGGAAAATCTCCGGGTCGCAGCCGGTATTGGGAATGCAGGCGACGGTGCATCCCAGCTCCTTGCGATACATCTCGAGCACACGCTCGTCGTTGCTCTGCGACAACAGAAGGGAAATTCCCAACCGACGGCAGAAGGCCATCTTTTCCGGCATCAGCTTGTATTCGTTGCCGATGAAATAGGCCTTGGGCTGCGGGCAACGCCCCAACACCCAAAGCAGCAATCGCCGCACGTTCTGCTGATTGGAAAAGCACGAGTGCATCAGCACGATGGCGTCGAACCCGCCCTTCAGCAGGGACGCCATCACCTCCGCCTTGCCCGTCCAGCCTCGCCCGGCCAGATTGATCGGCTGACAGGAAAACCGCGGACTTTCCAGAAACGCCTTCGGCCAGCCGTGCTGATAGCTGAGGGTGGTGTTGCTGTCGTCCGCCCAAAACAATAGGGCGATGCTAATCGGTCGGGTCATGTCTTTCCTTCAGAGTTTAATCCTGATCGGAGCGCTGGAAGCGATATAAATAATCCCACGGAGACTAGATAGACGGGATCATCCGACAGGGCATCATGTTTTCATCCTTCGGATCTCGAAACGATACCGCATGCAAAAGTTTACGGCATGCAACAGGAAGAGCGCCACGCTCGCGATGATCCGCGCCGTGGTCATGCCCTGGATGCCGTCGCTGGCGAAATAAAGGTAAAGCCCCGCCTGCAGAATGGGAAAGCCGATATTCGGCGCATAGAGGAAGAATTTTTTCTTGGTGGCAAGAAGCATGTATCCGGGAATGGCCACCGGCCCGGTCAATGCCATGCACAGCCACAGCCATTTGCCGTACTCCGCCGCCTCGGCATAGCGTTCCGTAAACAACAAGCGGATGATCATCGGCAGAAAAAAGACCCCGGCCACGCCCACAACCGCCATGCCCCCGCACAACAGCCAGAAGGCCTTCCTCACGGAACGCCACGTCTGCACCACGCTGGTCGAGCGGTAGATGGTGGGCGCCGCCGCCTGCGTGATCACCGAAAACACCGTCTTCAATTGCTCGGGAAGCTGCATGGCGATGGCGAACATCGCCGCCTCCTTCGCCGAAGCGAAGTGATTGAGAATCACCATATCCAGGGCCAGAACGCCATTGAGGGCCCACGCCACCGTCGCATGATGGCCATAGCGCAGGATGCTGGAATCAACGTCGCGGTTGGTCCGCCGTGCGGCGGCGCGGGCAAGGAGCACCCCGTTCACCACCGCCTGCCCGATCATATAGGCGGCAAGAATCGGCCACAATTTATCTACGCCAAAGGCCGCAGCGGCCACCACCGTGCCCAGGTTAAGCAGGGCGATCGCGCCACGCCCCAGCGCCTGTTCGACGAACCCCGCCTTGCCGTTGACCCACGATTGCCAGATGTCGGCGACGTTGTAGAAGGGAAAGACCGCCGCCGCGGCCACCAACCCGGCGGAAATGCCGGGGGAATTGCCGTGCGTGCCGCCGTAGTAGACCGCCGCCGCGGCAAGCCCCAGGCTGCCCACGCCGCTCGCCATCATCTTGTTGCGAAGAAGCGGAATCAGGCTGCCGTCCTGATTCTGCGCCGCCGCCATTGCCGCAGCTTGCGCCGTGCCGAGCAGACAAAACGTGGAGATGAAGCTGATCGCCGACAAAGCCGTCCGGAACTCGCCATAGGTCTCCGCCGGCAGCCACCGCGCCCAAACCGTGGTGGTGGCAAGGCCGCAGAGTATAGAAAAGGTCCGCGACATCGCCAGCGGCCCGGTGCTGCGCGCAACCCACGCCAATCCGCCATGTCTCATGCCGTTTCCCCGCCACGAGCCGCCAGAACCGCCGCGATTTTTTCCGCCGCGAGGCCATCGCCATAGGCGAGAAGCGGCGCCGTCGGCGGCGTCATCTGCCGTTCCACCGCCGCGACGATGGTGGCGGCATTACCCCAGGCAAGAACGTTCCACCCGGCCTCGACGGTTTCCACCCATTCGGTCTCCGGTCGCAGGGTGACGCACGGCGCGCCCGCGAAACAGGCCTCCTTTTGCACGCCGCCGGAATCGGTCAGCACCAGCGCCGCCTTGTGCAACAGAGCCAACATGTCCAGATAGCCCAGAGGTTCGATGGCGCGAACGTTCTCTGGAAAATCCAGGCCGAACGCCCGGATGCGGCCCAAGGTGCGCGGATGCACCGGAAACACCACCGGCAGGTCCAGCCGCGCGAATGCCACGAATACCTCAGCCAGCACCTTGGGATCGTCAACGGTATAGGGACGGTGAATGGTTGCCAGCAGGAATCGCTGCCCGGCCAGCCCCAGACGCCCCTGCAGATCGGACTGCCGCAGCGCCGCCGGGGCGAAGCGCAGCAGGGCGTCGTACATGGTGTCCCCCACCAGATGTACGCCATCCGTGATGTTTTCCGTCGCCAAATTGGCCACCGCGCGACCGGTCGGGCAGAACAACAGGGAGGAACAATGGTCGGTCAGGGCCCGGTTTATTTCCTCGGGCATGGTGCGGTTGAACGACCGCAGCCCCGCCTCGACATGGGCAATCGGTAGGTTCAGCTTGGCCGCCGCCAATGCCCCGGCCAGGGTCGAGTTGGTATCGCCGTAAACCAGCAGCAAGTCCGGTTTTTCCGCGATCAGCAGATTTTCAATGGCGGCCAGCATTGCCCCGGTTTGCTGTCCGTGTCCGCCGGAGCCGATGCCCAGATTCACCGTCGGTTCCGGGATGCCGAGTTCACGAAAGAAGATTTCCGACATGCGATCGTCATAGTGCTGTCCGGTGTGCACCAGGCTTTCGCGGACCCCGGCCTCGCGCAGGGCGAAGCACAACGGCGCGGCCTTGATGAACTGCGGACGAGCCCCCAGGATGGTCACGACATGCATGGCGGTCTTCCCTTTCCCGGGGTTCAACCCTTCGCCGCGACGGCGGCCAGCGGGTGATAGTCGCCGACCAGACCCAGCGGAGCGGAATTGCGGATGTCGTGCACCGCCTCGATCGACGAACGCGATTCCTCGATGCCGAAACCGTTGCCCGCCAAAATCGCGCGATAGGATTCGGTATGCAGGTCGGTGAACCCTTCCGAGAACTCCAATTCCTCGCCCGCGATCAGAATCGAACGGTAGGTCCGCTTGCCCGCCGCCTTGGCCTGCGGCGGCAGGTGGTTCTGGTTGATCGACAGGAACCACCGCACCCGCACCCGTTCATAGGTCAGCAACCCACTGGCGGCGTCGGCTTGAAGCACATGGACCTTGCTGTCCAGCCGCTTGCCGAAAACCCACGCCAGCATGTCGAAGAAATGAATGCCGATGTTGGTGGCGACGCCCCCCGACTTTTCGACGTTGCCCTTCCAACTGGTGAAGTACCAGTGTCCGCGCGACGTCAAATAGGTCAGATCGACGTCGAACACCGTGTCGGCGGGGGCGGCGGCGACGCGGCGGCGGAGTTCCTGAATCGCCGGATGCAGGCGCAATTGCAGGATGTTGTAGACGCGTTTGCCGGTTTCCGCCTCGATCTCGGCGATGCCGTCGATGTTCCACGGGTTGAGGACCAGGGGCTTTTCGCAGATCGCGTTCGCGTCGTTGCGCAAGGCGAAGCGCATATGCGCGTCATGCAGATAATTGGGCGAGCAGATCGACACGTAATCGATGGCGGTGCCGCGGCGGCGCAGCTTGTCGATGTGACGATCGAAACGTTCGAACTCAACGAAGAAGTCGGCATCGGGGAAATGGCTATCGATGATCCCCACCGAATCGTTGGGGTCCAGCGCGGCGACCAAACGGTTACCGGTTTCCCTGATCGCCACCATGTGGCGCGGCGCGATGTAGCCCGCCGCCCCGATCAAGGCGAAATTCAACGGCTTAGATTGCGTGTTTGTCATCTTCGATCACTCTGTCTTGTCTGGCTGAACGTCCGCCTCGTCTGCGTCCGTTTCCCCGGGCGCCGATACCGGCCCACGGGAAAGGCGCAAAAGCGGCGGCGCAAAGACCGTGGCTTCGTCAAGGACGGCACAGGCGCCGTTGAAGGCCTCCTGCGGTCGCCGCGCGGCGGTAATCACCACCGCGTCCGCCGGCGGCAGATCGTCGAACGACCGCACGACAAGAACGCCTTGCAGGCGCTCCTTGTTGGTTTCCCGGTCCAGCACCGCCACCAGCTCAATCTCGCTGTCCGGCAACGACAGCAGCAGAATTTCCATCAGTTCGCCGCCGCCGATCACCGCGATACGGCGAACCCCGCGATCCTGCAGCGCCGCAACCAATTCATCGAACTGGGCACGGGCCTTGCGAAAGAAGTACAGCGAACTTTCCAGATAGTCGGCGACCAAGCGGGCCTTCTCGCGGAAACCCCTGGGCGTGACGTAATAGATGAAGCGTTTGCGCGGCGCAGCCTTGACCTTGACGAAGCCCTTGCGGACGGCGCGCTTGAGCAGCGCGTTGACCAGGCCGATCGACACCGCCAACCGCTTCGACAGCGACATCTGGGTGACCACCTCGCCGCCTTCCAGGGCGGCAAGAAAGTCCATTTCGGTCTGGATTCGCGATTTATCGGGCATTGGAGTCCACGGCTGATGCGCGTCGGCAGGATAACGCCTCGCCCCGCATCGTTCAAGGCGTGAAATTCATTCCTTGAAGGATGGGCGGGAAGACCTCAACCGCCGCTGCGGCAATCACTTTCCCAGGCCAGGGCGGAACGGATCATCGTTTCCAGGTCGGGGTGACGCGGCCGCCAGTCCAGCAACGCCTTCAGCTTGTCCGGGCAGGCCACCAGATACGGCGGGTCGCCGACCCGGCGCGGCCCGACACTCACCGGCAGGGGGCGGCCGATCACCGCCTCCACCGCCGCGATCACCTCACGCACCGAATAGCCCCTGCCGATGCCGCAGTTGAGCACCACGGTCTCGCCGGTTTTTTCCAGATGCCCCAGCACCCGCACATGCGCGTCGGCCAGATCGCCGACATGCAGGTAATCGCGGATGCAGGTGCCGTCCGGCGTCGGGTAGTCGGCGCCATAGATTTCCATGCCGGGGCGTTTGCCCTGCGCCGTCTGACAGGCGATTTTCAGCAGATGGGTGGCGTTGGGTCCGCCCTGGCCGCTTCGGCCCTTGGGGTCGGCCCCGGCGACATTGAAATAGCGCAGCGCGGCATAGCAGAACCCATGCACCCGCGCGGCATCGGCCAGCATCTGTTCGGTGAACAGCTTCGACCAACCATAGGGGCTGGTTGCTCGCAAGGGCGCGGTTTCCGGCGCCATGTCGCCGTCGATCGCGCCATAGACCGCCGCCGAGGACGAAAACACGAAGCGCGGCACCCCGCCGGCGACGCAGGCCTCGATCAAGGTCAGGCTGCCGGTCACGTTGTTGCGATAATAGTCGAGCGGCTTCGTCATCGATTCGGTGACGATGATCGACCCGGCGAAATGCATCACCGCGTCGGGCCGGACCTGCGCCAGGACCTTGTCAAGGAAGGCGCGATCGCCGATGTCGCCGACCAGCACCGGAACTTCGGGCGGCAGATTCCCCGGTTCGCCGGTGGACAGATTGTCAACCACCGTGACATCGTATCCGGCCTCCAACGCGGCATATACCACGTGGCTGCCGATATAACCGGCCCCTCCCGCAATCAGCAGTCGCTGCACTGGTTTTCCCCTTCGGATAACGGCCTCGCGCGCCGGTATCGAGAACTATCGTCACCGATCCGAACCCGTCAAGGCGAGATTTCCAGAACGCTCGGGTCGGCGGCGGCATCGACGGCGCCGACCGCCGGGGTTGACAAGCGCGCGGCCTTGTCGTGCTATCTACGCCCGCAACGGCACCGTTCCCCTTTATCAAAGACACCCAGATGACGCCCCATTCCCGCAAGATTTCCGTGATCGGCCTCGGTTACGTCGGCCTCCCCCTCGCCGCCGCCTTCGGGCAGGTGAGCAGTGAGATCATCGCCTTCGACATCAATCAACGACGCATCCAGGAACTGCGGGACGGCTTCGACCGCACCGGCGAGGTGGACGCCGACGAACTGACGCGGTCGCACCTGACCTTCACGGCGGACCCGAAGGATCTGTCGCGGGCGGACTTTCACATCGTCACCGTGCCGACCCCGATCGACGAGGCCCGCCTGCCGGACCTGCGACCGCTGATTTCGGCCTCTCGCACCGTCGGCCGGATTTTGAAAAAGGGCGACATCGTCGTCTATGAAAGCACCGTCTATCCCGGCGCCACCGAGGAAGACTGCATCCCGGTGCTGGAGGCGGAAAGCGGCCTGAAGCTGGGCCAGGATTTCGCGGCCGGCTATAGCCCCGAACGCATCAACCCCGGCGACCGCGAACACCGTTTCACCACCATCAAGAAGGTGGTTTCCGGCTCCGACCCGGTGGCCCGCGACATCGTCGCGGCGGTCTACGGCAGCGTGGTCACCGCCGGCATCCACAAGGCCGCATCGATCAAGGTGGCGGAAGCGGCCAAGGTCATCGAAAACACCCAGCGCGACATCAACATCGCGCTGATGAACGAATTGTCGCTGATCTTTCACCGTCTGGGCATCGACACCCGCGACGTTTTGGAAGCCGCCGGAACCAAGTGGAACTTCCTGCCGTTCGCGCCGGGATTGGTGGGGGGCCACTGCATCGGCGTCGATCCCTATTATCTGACCCACCGCGCCGAACGCGCCGGTTACCACCCCGAGGTGATTCTCGCCGGGCGGCGCATCAACGACGGCATGGGGTCGCAGGTGGTGAACGCCGTGATCCGCCACCTGATGCTGCGCCGCACCACCGAGGCGCCACGCGTCACCGTGTTGGGTCTGACCTTCAAGGAAGACGTGCCGGACATCCGCAACACCAAGGTCGCCGACATCGTACGCGAACTGACGGCGATGGGGGTCACGGTGCAGGCTCACGACCCGATGGCCGATGCCGAGGAAACCCGCGCCGAACACGGCATCGAACTGACCCCGCGCGCCGCGCTGCTACCTGCGGACGCGGTGATCCTGGCGGTCGCGCACAAGGATTTCCGCGCGGGCGGCTGGTCGTTCCTGCTGCCGCTGTTATCCGGCGGAACCGGCATGGTGGCCGACGTCAAGGGCATCCTCGACCGCGCCCACTGTCCCGACGGCGTTACGTTGTGGCGTCTGTAACCACGGCGCGGGGCACCAACGCCCCATAGAAACCGACAAGGGGTGCCGTAATGTGTGGTCTGGCCGGATTTGTCACATACCGCCCGGGCGATCCCGACGATCTGTCGCGGACCGGCCTTGCCATGGCTGAGGCCCTGGCCCATCGCGGCCCCGACAAGGGCGCGGTGTGGACCGACGACGCGGCCGGGGCGGTCCTGGCCCATCGACGTCTGGCCACCATCGACCTGACCCCCGCCGGCGAACAACCGATGGTCAGCGCCTGCGGTCGCTGGGTGATCGTCTACAACGGCGAGATCTATAACGCCGCCGAAGTCGCCCGCGACCTGCCCGGTATTTCCTGGCGCGGTCATTCCGACACCGAGGCCCTGCTGGAGGCCTGCGCCGCCTGGGGCGTCCGCGCCGCGCTGCCGCGCTTCATCGGCATGTTCGCCTTCGCCCTGTGGGACCGCCGCGACCGCCGCCTGACCCTGGTCCGCGACCGCCTGGGCATCAAGCCTCTGTACTATGGCCGCCAGAACGGCCTGTTCCTGTACGGATCGGAGCTGAAGGCGCTGCGCGCCCACCCCGGTTTTCGGTCAGCGATCGACCCCGCTGCGGTCGATCGCTTCCTGCAATTCGCCTATATCCCCGATGCCCTGTCGATCTATCGCGGCATCGCCAAGCTGCAACCGGGTCACCTGTTGGAGGTCACCGCCGACGGCGAAACCCTAAGCTGCTGGTGGGATCTTCTAAGCCATGCCGTCGCCGGTCAGGCCGCCCCCGACCGCCGCCCCGAAGCCGAATTGACCGAGGACCTGGACCGCCTGTTGCGCGACGCGGTGGCGCGCCGCATGGTCGCCGACGTACCCCTGGGCGCGTTCCTGTCCGGCGGCATCGATTCCTCGACCGTCGTCGCCCTGATGCAGGCGCAGTCGGATCGCCCGGTGAAGACCTTTTCCATCGGCTTCCGGGAAGGCGCCTTCAACGAGGCCGATCACGCCCGCGCGGTGGCAAGGCACCTGCGCACCGACCACACCGAACTGATCGTCTCGCCCAGTCAGGCGCGGGACGTGATTCCGCGTCTGGCCGACATGTTCGACGAACCGTTCGCCGATTCCTCGCAAATTCCGACCTTCCTGGTTTCCGAACTGGCGCGACGGCATGTCACGGTGTCGCTGTCCGGCGACGGCGGCGACGAAGTCTTTGCCGGATACACCCGCTATCTCGGCATCGAGACCCTGTGGCGAAAGCTGGGCCACGTCCCCGCGCTGCCGCGCCGCTGCGCCGCCGCGCTGCTGCATGCCCCGCCCCCCGCCGTCTGGGACGCTCTGTTCTCGCCGGTTCCCGCCCGTTTCAAGCCCAGTCACTTCGGCGACAAAATCCACAAGGGCGCCGACCTGATCGGATTCGACGACCCCGACGGCATGTACCGCCGCGTCGTCTCACAATGGCCGGGCGACCGCCTGCCCTCCGCCTCCCCCGCCGCCACGTACCGGGCCGCCTGGGATCGGACCGATCTGGCGGACCGCCTGCCCGACATCGTTTCCCGTCTGCGCTACCGCGACCTGATGAGCTATCTGCCCGAGGACATCCTGACCAAGGTCGATCGCGCCAGCATGGCGGTCAGCCTGGAGGCGCGGGTGCCACTGCTGGACCATCGCGTGGTGGAATTCTCGTGGACGCTGCCACGCGACCACCTGATCCGCAAGCGAACCGGAAAGTACCTGTTGTGCCGAGTTCTCGACCGCTACGTGCCGCGAGACCTGATCGACCGCCCGAAAATGGGCTTCAGCGTTCCCATCGGCATCTGGCTGCGCGGCCCGTTGCGGGAATGGGGGGAAGACCTACTCTCCGCCGCGTCCCTGCGGCAAACCGGCCTGCTTGACCCCGCCCCGATCCGCGCCGCTTGGACGGAACACCAGTCGGGCACACGTAATTGGCAGCACCGCCTGTGGTGCGCCCTGATGTTGCAGGCCTGGGCCCGCCGCTGGAGATAACCGGAGCCATCCGGGACGGGAGCAGGGCACGCCTTGCCAATCCCGGGTTGTGCCGTGTATCCTTCGGAACTTCCGGGAGGGAATCTTGCCCGGTCACGGGGGAACGTCATGATGCCGCGCAGTGTTTCCAAGCTGCTTCCGGGGTGCGGGCTTGAGGGCATACTCGACTCTCTGCCGCCAGCGATTTTCCTGAAGGACAAATCCCTACGCTACACATGGTGCAACACGCAATTCGAACAATTCTGCGGCTGTCCGCGCGCCGCCATCGCCGACCATCGCTTCGCCTTCGCGGGAAAGACCGTTGCCTTCACGGTCAGCCTGGGCGCGATACCGGTCCTGCCCGAGGTCTGCCTCGACGATCTTTTGCGCGCCGCCAACACCGCGCTTTATCGCGCCAAGCGCAGCGGTCGAAATCAGATTCAGTTGGCCACCGCCGGAGACGCCACCCCACCCTGATCGGGCCTTGCGCGAACCCCGTTCCCGCACCGATATTTCCCGGTACGAACGGAAACCACATCGGAACGTCATCATGGGATATGCGCGAGTCGCGGTGCTTCTGGCGGCGATGACCGCCCTTTTCCTGGCCCTCGGCTACGGCCTGGGCGGGCCTGGGCGGCATGCTGATGGCGCTGCTCTTCGCTGGGAGCATGAACCTTGCCTCGTTCTGGTATTCCGACCAGCTGGTGCTGGCGACCTATAGCGCGCGCGCCGTCGGCCGCGCCGAAACGCCGGAACTGGTCGGCATCGTCGAGCTGTTGGCGATCAACGCCGACCTGCCGATACCCCGCGTTTACATCATCGACTCCGACCAACCCAACGCCTTCGCCACCGGGTGCGACCCCGAACACGCCGCAGGGGCCGCCACCTCGGGCCTGCTGCGGCAACTGACGCCGCAACAGGTGGCCGGGGTAATGGCGCACGAACTGGCCCACGTCAAGAATCGCGACACCCTGAGCATGACCGTCGCCGCGACCCTGGCCGGGGCGATTTCGATGATCGCCAATTTCGCGCTGTTTTTCGGTGGACGGCGCAACGACCGAGACAGTCCATTGTCGGGAACCGCGACAATCGCGCTGGCGCTGCTGGCGCCGCTGGCGGCGGGTCTGGTGCAAATGGCGCTTTCCCGCAGCCGCGAGTACGAGGCCGACGCCCACGGCGCCGCGATCTGCGGTCACCCGCTGTGGCTGGCCGATGCCTTTGGGCAATTGGATCGTGCCGCCGGGCGGCTGATCAATCCCACCGCCGAGGGCAACCCCGCCACCGCGCACCTGTTCATCGTCAACCCGTTGCGGGGTGGCGGTCTGGCATCGCTGTTCTCGACGCATCCACCGATGGCGGAACGCATCGCGCGCCTGCGCGGTATGGCGGCGCGGACGCGGGCGCGGCAAGGTTAAGTCATTGAATGATCAGGCGACCCAGAAGGGTTTCGCGGCCTCGCGCGCGGCGGCGGCGCGAGTCAGGCCCATGCCCACCAGCATGCGGTCGGGGAAGACCCGAAGCGCGCGGCGGGTTCCGGCGCGGTGGCACCAGACCGATAGCAGCCGGGAAAACGCGCCGCCTTTGCGAACGATCGAGTCCCAAACATCGCGACGCATGGCCCGCAGCGAACGCGGGGACTTGCGGCCAGGTCGATATGTACCGATACATTGCTCGTTTCTCATGACATTGGCCCCTAATGCCACCGTGATTGTCTGCATATAATAGGTAAATTGACTCCTTTTCGGCGTCAATGTATTTATTGTCACCATGACAAGCTGGACACCGGATATCTCGGCGCGGACCGGACCGCGCTATATCGCCATCGCCGACGCCATCGCCGACGCCGTCGTCTCCGGCGATCTGGCGCTGAGCGAGCGCCTGCCGACCCACCGCGACCTTGCCTTGCGCCTGGGGGTCACCGTCGGCACCATCACCCGCGCCTATGCCGAGGCGATTCGCCGCGACCTTTTAAGCGGCGAGGTCGGGCGTGGCACCTTCGTCAAACCCAGTCTGATGACCTTCACGCCGCTGACCACGCACCACGATACCGAGCCCAACGTCTTCGATTTCGCGGTCAATCTGCCCGCCGAGGGCATCGCGGCGGAGCGTCTGCGCGAGACCCTGCCGCGTTTGACCGCCGATCCCCGTCTCGATTCGCTGCTTGGCCATCCCAGCGACAGCGATCTTGAACGCTCCCGCCATATTCTCGCGTCATGGGCGGAAAGCCAGGGAACGCCGTTCGCCCCCGACCGCCTGATCATCAACAACGGCGCGCAGAACGGCATGCTGGCGGCATTGCTGACGACCTGCCGCGCCGGCGACACCGTGCTGTGCGACGAACTGACCTATCCAGGCATGAAGAACTTGGCGCGGCTGTTGGGGGTGCGGCTGCTGGGGCTGGCCATGGACGACCACGGTATGACCGCCGCCGCCCTGGAACACGCCATCGTGCATCACGCGCCGCGCGCGGTGTATTGCGTCCCGAACTACCAGAACCCGACCGGCACGGTGTGGCCGCGCGACCGCCGCGAGACCCTCGCCTGTTTTGCCAACCGGCACGGCGTCTGGATCATCGAGGACGATGTCTACGGCTTCCTGGCCGAGGACGCGGAACGCCTGCCGCCGCTGGCGGCGCTGGCGCCGGAACGCACGATCTATCTGAACAGCGCGGCGAAGTGCATGGCGCCGGGCCTGCGCGTCGGCTACATGCTGGGTCCGGTGGAGCTGCTGCCCGCGCTGTCCGCCGGGGTGCGGCTGTCCACCATGACCCCGGCGCCGCTGACCCTGGAGGTGACGACCCGCTGGATCGAGGACGGCACCGCGCGGGACTGCTGCCGCTGGCACCGCGCCGAGGCGCGGGCCCGCCGCAACCTCGCCCTGAAGGCGCTGGACGGCTGCCTGGTGACCGGCGACACCGGCACCTATCATCTTTGGCTGACCCTGCCGGAGCCCTGGCGTTCCGACGAATTCACCCGTGCCGCGCGGCAACGAGGCCTGATCGTCAGCGCCGCCGACCACTTCGTGCTGGGACGGCGCGGCGCCCCCCCCGCGATCCGCCTGGGGCTCGGCGGCGGCAAGACCCGCGCCAAGGTCGAAGAGGGCCTGGACCGACTGGCCGACATGTTGCGCGGCGGCCCGGTCACCACTTTCTCCAGTATCTTCTAGGCGCGAGACCCATTAAATTATTGCCAGGCAGATCGGTGGCTGATTCCCTCATGGGAGGGAGGACCCCATCCATGAGTGATCTGTTTTGGTTGTCAGAGAGGCAGCTGGCGAAGATCGAGCCGCATTTCCCGCTATCGCATGGCGTGCCGCGGGTTGATGATCGGCGAATGATCAGCGGCATCGTTCATGTGATCCGCAACGGCTTACGGTGGCGAGATGCACCACCCGTCTATGGCCCCCACAAAACCCTCTATAATCGTTTCGTTCGCTGGAGCCGACTTGGGGTGTTCAGCCGGATCTTCGCGGCCTTGACGGGAGAGGCTGGCCCTCCAGACCGGTTGATGATCGATGCAACCCACCTGAAAGCTCATCGGACCGCCGCGAGCCTCCATAAAAAGGGGCTCTTCCCCGATGTATCGGACGCACAAAAGGCGGACTGAACTCCAAGCTTCATGCGGTTTGCGACGGACAAGGAAGGCCCCTCATCCTGCTGCTCAGCGAGGGGCAAATGAGCGATTACAAAGGCGCGATGCTGTTGCTCGACCTATTTCCCAAGGCCAACGTCCTGATCGCCGACAAGGGCTATGACGGTGATCCCCTTCGAGAGGCTTTGACACAGCGAGGGATCGCTACATGCATCCCGCCAATGCGTCATCGCAAAACCCAGTACGCTTACGACAAAACCCTCTATCGCCAGCGTCATAGGATCGAGAACCTCTTCGCTCGCCTCAAGGATTGGCGGCGTATCCATACCCGATATGACCGATGCGCGGATATCTTCTTTGCCGCTGTCATCATCGCGGTACTCCTCCTCTTCTGGATCGAACCTTAATGAGTCCTGAGCCTGGGCCCCGGGCGCCCCGCCAACTGCGGTTTCGACGTGGCGTGGAGTCCCCTCTTCCGCGACCGCTTCGCCGGAACGCCGACAAGCCGTGATGCGACTTGCCGATGCCGTTGTGCAGCAACGATAGGCTTTCGCGCGCCGCGGCTGACGGCGACTGCACGAAGGCCCGCATCCGCTGCGTGACATCGCCCAGTTGCCTCGCCAAGGGCTCTTGCCCTTCGGTTTCCATGCGTTTCCAGGCGACTTCGGCCGGGTCGGCGATGCGCCGCATGTCTTCCAACATGCGATCATTAAGGTCGCCTTCCAACACCAAGGGGAAGCTCCGCCCAGCCAGCAATTGCAGGCTGTCGGCGCAGCGCACCAAACGCTGCCGCATCACCTCGGCCCAGGCTGCGGCACGCGGCGCGGCGCGCGCCGCCGACGGCAGATTGGAAACGACGCGGTCATGCAGGGCATTGGGAACCTGCAACAATGGCACCACCACCTCGCCCGGCTTGGGTTCGCGCGGCGCGGTGCGGCGGTCGGGGCCGATGTAATCGCTGGTCACCACGAAAGGCTGACGATTGAGGGTCAAACGGCGCAACCGGTCGCAAATCTTGCCCACCGACAGCGGGCGCACCAGCACGCCATCGACACCGCTATCGACCAAGACGGCGGCATCGTCACAACTGGGGGAATCCGCCACCACCATCACCGGCTGGGAGGGGTCGCCGCCCAACGACCGTTGCGGATCGCCTTCACCGTGCGCCCGGCGGCGGAGACTCCCTTCCCCGGAATGGAAATCAAAAGGAAATCCACTTCTTCGTTGGTCAGGCCCGCCCGCAAGGACGGAAAATCGGCGATGAGGGAAGGGCGGCGCAGCCCCGCCATATGACAAAAGGAGCGCCAATACGACGCCGGACATCCATCCATCTGCACGACCGAAACCCTGGCCCGCTGAATGCCTTGAGAGAATATGTCGGCGGCCATGGCATATCCTACCTTTGAACCGGACCACTCTACTGTGTCGGAGGCTGAATGCTACCATGCTCCTTCTTTTGGTGAAAACCTGGAATTGCGGAATGCACCGGACCCGGTGCGTTTCCTCGCCCACGGCATCCGCCCCTCGTCGGCATGTCCCGTGCCGTCTCGACGCGCACTGCGACTCGAAAGACACAGAACAGGTTTCTTTACCGGCAAGGACGCTGGCGACCTTGGCGACGACCACGGAAGCAGGTACTCTTTGGCCGTATCCTTAAATCGTTTCCGCGCCGCGACAGGCGGCAAGCGGAAGCATTCGGTGAATTGTGTGCGGTCAGATGTTGGCGTTCCGGCCCGGCTGGTTTGTGGTTTCTCTCCTGGTGGCGTGGTGTCTGGTGACGGGAACCCCGGGCCGGGCGACCGAGCCATGCGCCGTCGCCGTCTGGATCCCCGGCCCCGGCGACGGTCTGGCGGCGCGGCAGGTCGTCTATCTGCTGAAAAGGCTCGAGAAACGCCTTCCCAACCACTTCGCGTTTAACGCGCAGACCGGTACGGCCTTCCCCGCCAAACCGAATCTTTTGAACCAGGCCCGCACCGGAAAGGTCGATATCGTGGTGGTCGACGACGCGGTGATCGACGAGGTCCCGCGCCTGTCGATGTTCCGCCCGCCCTGGCTGTTCCGCGCCCGCGACCATGTGCGTCAGGCGATGTACGCCGGGCTTGAGGACGAGATTCGGTCCCATATCGAGGACACCCTGAAGGTCGTGGTGGTCGGCATCTACGAAAACAGCTTCCACCAAAGCCGCGCCGACCGCGTGATTTCCGGCCCCGAGGACCTGTCGCACCGCAAGATTCTGGTCAACGACGGGCTCAAGATGCGCGATTTGATGCGCTCGCTGGGGGCGGTCCCGCAAAAATATCCAGCGGAAAAGGCCGACGAGGCCCTGGACAGCGGCATCGTCGACAGCTTCGACGGCGCGCTTGACGCCCTGGCGCGCCTGCCAAAACGCGTCACGCTGGAGGCCTTCACCCCCAACCGCTTCGCCTCGACCGTCGCGCAACGCCGTGCCGCCCATGAAAAGACCTTCGGGTCGGACTGGCTGGAGCTGATCGATATCGACGATGCCGAGGCGCGCGCCCCACGCTGATCCGACCGCCTACAGAGCCCCGGGAAACCAAGTCTCCGGGGCCTCGATTTCGATCACCCAGATATCTTCGTCATAACGGGTTTGACGCGCGATGAAGGCATCGGCCTCCGCCTCGGGCAATGGGGCGACGCCACTACCGGCGATCCATTGCCGCTGCCCGTCATCGCCGAATACCGTCTGAAACACCGTGCACAGAAAGCCCGGCGCCACGCGCTTGACCAAAACCGCGCCGGAATCCGGGTCTCCCTTGCGCGAGACATAGGCGGACAGGTTCTCGACGCCGCAGCGCCGCACCAACGCCTGCACCAGTAATCCGGCCTTGAGACGGGGTTCCAAAGGGGGCTCCGGGGTTGAAAACCAGGCCAGGGCTCCGCCCTGGACCCGGCAAGGGGCCTGGCCCCTTGCATTCCATAACTTGTTTTCGCCGCGTAACGGCGACCGGCCATTGCGCGGCGCGATGATCTTATGGCTCTGCGCGTAAAAACCTTACGAATGGCGTGCGCGAGGGGCCTGCGACCCCTCGCAACGTTCTATTCCTTAACCAGGAACGATAGCTTCTTGGCATAGCCGCGCGGCGAATACACCCAGGTCCGCCCGGCCAGATCGAAGGCCCGCGTCGTCTGATTGCCGATGATCACCATGGACAGCATGTCGGCGTCGTCGGGGGTCAGTTCGGCCAACGTGGTGACGGAAAGGCTGTGGTCGTCGCGACCGACGTTGCGGGCGATCACCACCGGCGTGGTGCCGGGCCGCCCGGTCAGCAGGATATCCCGCGCCCGTTCGATCTGACTGTGGCGGCGACGCGATACCGGATTGTAGAGCGCGACGATGAAATCGCCCAGGGCCGCCGCCTTCAGGCGGGTTTCGATGGTCCGCCTGTCGGTCAACAAATCCGACAACAAAATCAGGCAGAAATCGTGGCCCATCGGCGCGCCGGCCAGCGCCTTGGTAACGCGCACTTCCTCGCGCGTCATTCCCGACATATGGCGCGGCTTGCCCACGACCACGTCGGCGACCAGATCGAGGTACCGCTTATAGCCCACCACCGCGCGGTCGGTGACGACAATCCGCGCCGGGGCGTCATCGGCGAACGGCGCACCGCAGTCGGCCAACCATGTCGCGTCCCCCGCCTCGACGGTCAGCGTCACCGGCAGACCGGACAGCAGACGACCGGCCACTTCCTTCGCGACCAGGGGGTTGGCGACCCGCCAGCCCCGGGGCGGTTCGCCAAGAGCGATATCGAAGCGCACGTCGCCTGCCGTGGTCACCCCGGCAGCGCCGTCCAACACCTGCGACAACCGCCGCGCCAATCGGTTGGCGCCATGATGTCCGCCCAGAATCGGGACCGCGACGCTGCCGTCCTGCGCCACCGCCAGGACCGGCGGCTCGGCCCATTTGTCGGACAGGCAAGGAGCCAGCGCCCGCACCAGAATCCCCGCCGCGCACACTCCGATGATGCAGGTCCCGGATTCGAACAGGCGGCGCAGGTGAACGGCGGTGTCGGCGAACGATTCGTCGCAGGCGGACACCCGCTTGTCGAAGCCGTGAATCGCAGCCCCCGGCAGCGCGGCGCGAATCTTCCGCGCGACGGCTGGGCCGCTTTCCGAGAAAACGACGATGGCAATCGGCTGGCTGGGCTGTGTCATGAGGGCATCAATCCGTATCGCGGAAGACAAGAATCACTGAGAAATAAGGCGCGGTTTCGTCGGTCAGGCGGGCCAGCGGCACCACCCGTTGACCGGGGTTCAGCGCGTGTTCGACATAGGTCGCACCGCCGGTGCAGCCCAGGCGTTCGATCTCCGCGCGAATCTTCGGCAGGTGACGCCCCACCTTCATGATCACGGCGGCTGAGGTCTGCGACAATTCGCGCTCCAGAACCTCTTCCGGCAGGGTGCCGGGAAGCACCGTCAGAATGTCCTCGCGCCCGACCAGGGGCACCCCGGCGGCGGCGGCGCAGGCGGTGATCGATGAAACACCGGAGACCACCTCGACCTCGTGGCGGTCGGCCAGACGGTCGTACAGATACATGAAGCTACCGAACAGGAAGGGGTCGCCCTTGCACAGCAGGGCGACGTCACGACCCGCGTCTAGGTGCGCCGCGATGATCTCGGCGTGTTCGTCGTATTTCGCCTAGGCGGCCGCGGTGTCGATCGCCATCGGCGTGTCCAGCGCCACCTCGATGGCGGTTTCCGGGACGTAGGGCGCGGCGATATCGCGCACGAAGCTATTGCCGTCCTGTGTACGCGGATAGGCCACCACCGGCACCATCGGCTCGAACTTGGTCATGGTGCCGACCGGGGCATTACGCGCTATCGCCAGCTGTGTCAACGTGCCGTCGCGCCGTTTTTGAAAATCGAACAGTAACGCCGCCGATTCCAGGGCCACCACGTTGACCACCAGCCGCCCGCCGACGGCCAGCCTTTCCCAGCAGGCATCCAGCGTCGCGCCCGAGGTAATGCCCCCGCCGACGAACACCGCATCGGGATCGGCGGCGATGTCATCCAGGATATCGGGAGCCGAACCTTCGACAAGCTCGATGGCGATGGCGCGGCCCGACGGATTCAGGCGCAGCCACTCGATGGAGATCGAGCCGTTGCCCGCGCCGACGTCCCACAGCACCTCGCCGGGACGGGGCGCCAGGGCGGACAAGATCACCGCCCGGACCTCCCGCTTGGTCAAAAGACCATCATGGATATAGGCGTCATCGAGCAAACCGGGGGCCATGCCATAGATGCGGGCATCGGCATCGGCGACGATTTCAATCGCCACCGTGTTCAGGGGATCGCCCGCCGGGTGCGGCCAGCCCGCAGCAACCCCCGCGAGCCGCCCATCGCCTCGAACACCGTCAACTTACTGGAACCGAAACCGCGCTGGATGTCGGATAGACCACGATCTCGCGCGGATCGAAGGCCGCGTAAAGGGTGGAACCAACGCCGAACCACATCGGGTTACCGCTGGCCAACACGGCGACCCGGAACCCGCGCGATGCGCGGATCGCGTTCAGGGTCCCGTCCAGCCCCGCCCACAGCACCCGTTCGGCGCCCCCCTCCGGCACCATCCGCAACAGTCGGCGCGCGCCGACCACCATCTCGACGGCGTCCAACGCGGCACGGGCGGCGGAGCTTAACCCCGCCAGACCATCCTCGCCCAGGCCGATCACCGTCAGCCACGGTTGGGGAGCGGCATCCGTCACTTGCCGTCTCCCCCACGCTCCGCCTTGGCGGCAATCGCCAGCGCGTTCACACCGGCGACCCATCGCTGTTCGGGGCCATTGACGAACAGATGCGCCGCCTGGATACGCTGGGCATCGATTACGACGTCACCCCCGGCGTTCCCGCCTATTGCGCCGCCGTGGCGGCGCTGAAGCGGCAGTTCACCCTGCCGACGATCAGCCAGACCATCGTCTTGACCCGCACCAACGTCAAGACCTCGCCGATGCCCGAGGGCCAGGACCTGACCACCATCGGCAAGACCCAGGCGACGCTGGCGATCCACTTGTCGGCCAACAACTTACGACCGATCGTCGAGGAGTTGTCTCCGCTTTACGGGGCCGACTGCCCGGTGATGGTGGCTTATCGCGTCACCTGGCCCGACGAGACCCTGATTCGCGGCACCCTGGCCGACATCGAGGCCAAGGTCGCCGCCTCGGGCATCACCAAGACCGCCCTGGTCCTGGTCGGTCGCGCCCTGGCGGAGCATGTCGAATACCCCGACAACCACCTCTACGACCGCAACTTCACCACCGGCACCCGCACCGCCAAGCCGGAGTAACGGGAGAACCCGGCCAAGCCCTTGCCGGGTATGGGCAAAGCCCGCATTACCCCGGTTCGCGCAGCATCTCGACCGCGGCGTTCAACTGGCTCATCCGTTCATGGCTGCCATAGGGGCTGTCCGGGTGGTGGATGGTGGCCAACGCGCGAAAGCGTCCGCGCACCGTGTTGGGGGCGGGCTTCACCCCCGGTGGGAACCCCAGGATGTGCAGCGCCTCCTCGCGGTTGCGGATGCCGTGGGGAAACGGCACGAAGGACAGCGCCGCGACCACCGCGCGCAGGCGCTCGTTTTCCTCGTCCAGACGGGCCGCGCGCGTCACCGCCATCTCGACATCGACACGGGCCGCCGCCATTATCATCGCGGCATCGACGCGGGGACGGTCGGGATCCTCCAGATCCAACGTCAGCCTCCCCTCCGCCAGCGCCAGGGCAAGGCCAAGGGCGCGGCGAATCTGTTCCGCGTTGGTCCCCGCCGCCATTCGCACCTGCAGCCGCGGCTTTCGTCGCCAGGGCCGACCGGCGGCGGGACCGGTTTTCAGGATCACCGTCTCGCGGTCGTCGCGTCCAGGCTCGCCGGGGTTGGGGGCGGCGTCGATCGTCGCACGGGGCAACGCCAACAGAATCGACCGCGCCAGGTCCCCCGCGTTTACCCCACGCGCCGCCGCCAGGGAGGTCACCGCATCGCGAAAGGCCGCCGAACAGGGGACAGTGTAGGATGTCTTGGTCGCCATGACACTTTTTCCTGAAAAACCGCGACTCGTTGCCAACATTGAAGAATCCGACGCGAATCGGAACCGCCTTCGCAACGAGTCTACGCCGCGCGACGGGGGAATCAACTACGTTCGGTGTTGCACGCCGAGGGAAGGCCTCTTCCGGCCTCGTTTTTCCATCTACCCCAGGGCGCGGTCACAGGCGGCCAGAAGATCGGCGTTGCGCAAGGTCTTCTTGAACACCGCGACAATGCCGTCCATCTGATTGGCGCGTTTTTCCGAATCGTCCTCTGGCGCGAAATAGCCGGAGTAGAGGATGATCGGCAGGCTGGGGTGGCTTTGGTGCAGGGCGCGGGTCAGATCGACGCCGTTGCCGTCGGGCATCGACAAATCGACGATCGCCAGATCGGGGCAGGCGACGGCCACCGCCTCTTTCGCCTCGGCGACGCGATGCGCCTGACGCACCACATGGCCAGCGGATTCCAACACCAGGGCGATCGCATCGCAGGCCAACTGGTTGTCATCGACGATCAGAATGGCCCCCATGGTCTTATTACTCCCGTGGCGGGGCGACCACATCGCACAACGGAATCCACACCGTGAAGGTGCTGCCCAACCCGGATTCGCTATCGACATCGATGCGTCCGCCCCAATTGCGAACGATGCCGAAGGCCACCGCCAGCCCCAGGCCGGTGCCGTGGCCTTCGCCCTTGGTGGTAAAGAACGGCTCGAAGATCCGCTGTTTCAGGGCATGGTCCATGCCCTTGCCGGTATCGATCACCGCGATCGCCACCGCCGGACAGCTTTCCCCGCCGGGTTTGGCGGCGTCCTCGGCGGCGAACCGGAGCAGATCGGCGCGGCACCGCACCTGAATCGCCCCGGCATGGTCCATGGCGTCGGCGGCATTGGTGACCAAGTTGGTCAACACCTGACCCAACTCGCGCCGGTCCAAACGCGCCATCGCTCCCATCGGGATACCGTCGTCCACCGCCACCTCCAGCCGGATCTGCGGCGGCAGACCGGTCTGGATGAAGGCGACCGCATCGTACAGGGCCGGAATGATCGCGGTATCTTCGTCCGAGACCGGGGCATTGCGGGCAAAGGCCAGAACCCCGCGAACGATGCTCTCGGCGCGTTCCGCCGCATCGGTGATCCGGGTGAAGCAACGCGCCGCCAGGGTATCGGCCGCGACCTGCGCCGCCCCCAGCTCCGACAGAGTAAAGATCGGTTGCAGGGTATTGTTGAGTTCGTGGGCGACGCCACTGGCCAGTTGCCCCAGGGCTTCCATCTTCTGACGGTTCTGTTCGATGTCGCGCAGACGGATATCCTCGGCACGGCCCTCGACTCGCCAGACCCAGCCACCGTCCGGAATGGTATGGGCGGTGAACCGCAGGTGCAGACCGCCGATCCACGGCACGTCATCCTGGTTGGGGGCATGCAGCAGATGGTTCATGCGATCCCGCACCTGCCCCTCGGTGACGCCGACGCCGAACGCGCCCAAGGTCGCCAAAAAGCGAAAGATGGCAATGGCCGGAGTCCCCCGCCGCGCCAGGGGAGAGGGCAGGCGCAGCATCTCGGGGAAGCGGGCGTTCCACTCGGTCAGGGAATCCTTGGCGCTGAAGGCGGCCAATCCGTGATCCAGCGAATCCATGGTGATGCGCAAAAGATCGGTGCGCTCCGCCAGTTGGTGCTCGCGGTCCTTCAGAACTTTGAGGGCGCGACGACGTTCGGTGATGTCGGTCAAAAGCGCGGTGACCCGCAGCCGTCCGTCGTCCGGGCGCTGGTAGACCCAGTCCACTTGCACGTCGCGCAGGGTCGAATCGGGGCGGTAAAGAAACTGGGTGACGAATTGCGCCTCGGGCTGACGCATCTGGCGAATAGCCCGCGTCGTCGCCGCCAGCACCGGCCGCGACTCCCAGGTTCCCAGACGATCGAAGGGATGCCCCAGAAGCTCCTCAATGGAGCAGCCGACAATCGCCCCGGCCATCGGATTGGCCTGAGTGATCAGGCCGCCTTCGTCCAACTCGACCAGACCGATCGGCAGGGATTCCAACAACGCGCGATAGCGCCGAACGGTCTGTTCCTCTTCGGCGCGGATTTCGCGGGCGGTCGGAGGGATGGGGGTGCGGTTGGGCATGATAGCGTCCGGTACGGCGCGGGGTTCGGGTTTGTTGTTTCACAAAGGACGGGGGTTTGTCCATGCCGGGACGGTTGATCGCGGCGGCGCGATGCCCCATCTTAGGCACGGCCCCGGCGAATTCCCCGGAGAAAAGGAGCCTTGACCATGACACACACCATCCAAGTCTGCGTTCGCTGCAACTTCACCAAGACCGAGGAAGAAAAGAACGGCGTCCGTGGCGGCACGCAGCTGTACGAGAACATCCTGAAAAAGATGGAGAAATCGCCGCCAAAGGATCACTTCGCGGTGGAAGCAGCCGGCTGCATGGGAGCCTGCGGCTCCGCCTGCGCCATCGCCTTTCAGGCTCCGGGCAAGACCGGCTGGATCTTCGGCGGCCTGAACCCGCGTTTTTCGGTCCCCAGCATCCTGGACTTCGCCGAAAAGTATCTGGCCGACCCGCAGGGCAAGGTACCCTATATCGAGCGCCCGCCGGAACTGGCGGCGGGGTTGATCGCCCGGATGTTCCCGATGGGGAGCGCGACGACGTCCGACGAGTGCGACTGATGCCCGGACTATTCGGCGTTGGAGGGGGACAACGGCGCCAAACGCGGCGAACGATTGCCGGGGAACCAATTGACCCAGGCGCGATAGTCCACCACCGGGCCGACCACGAACAGCGCCGGATTCGGCAGATCGCTGTCGGCGGCATCGTCGGCGCAACGCTCCAGGACGGAAATCAGCACCCGCTGGTGCGGCGTGCTGGCGTGCGAGACAATGGCGCAACTCTCGCCAGGATCGCGTCCGCCGGCGATCATCCGCTCGGCGATGTGGCCCAGCGACTTCATTGGCATGTAGATCACGATCACCGGCACGGTGCGGGCCAGATCTTCCCAATGCACCCGGCGGGACACGCCGCCCGATTTGTCGTGACCGGTAACGAAGGCCACTGCGTCGTTGGTTTCCCGCGTGGTCAGGGGAATTCCGGCATAAGCCAAGCCACCGATTCCGGCGGTGATGCCGGGAACGATGCGGAAGGGAATGTCGGCGCGCACCAGGGCCTGGGTTTCCTCGCCACCGCGGCCGAAGACGAAGGGATCACCGCCCTTCAGCCACACCACCCGCTTGTCCTGCTTGGCCAGATCGACCAGGGCATCGTGAACCACCACGTCGGCTTGTTCCAACGCCGAAAGGGCGTGCGGTGTCAAGAGCCCGGGGTCGCCCGGACCGGCACCTACCAGCCACACCCAGCCGGGATCCAGTTCCACCGTGTATGCGTGCGCGCGTTTCATCATGGCGGCGGAAGTTATGCCCGTGCGCAACGGCGATGACAAGCCGCCATTCGCCGGATATGACACTTTTCGACACGCAGAGGCCATGAAAGGACGTTCGATGGCGGATTCCGCCCAACCCTTGCGCAAAGGATGGACCACCGGCGCCTGCGCGGCGGCGACGGCGGCGTATCGCGCGCTGTTCGGGCCGGGGTTTCCCGATCCGGTGGAGATCGTTCTGCCGCGCGGCGAACGCCCCAGCTTCGCCCTGGCGGCCCAATGGCTGGATCCCGACCGCGCCACCGCCGGGGTGATCAAGGACGCGGGCGACGACCCCGACGTCACCCATGGCGCCCTGATCCTGGCCACCGTCCGCCGGGGCGAATCGGGCAGCGGCATCGTCACCAAGGCGGGCATCCCGGTGCCGGTGGGAGAGGCCGCGATCAACTCCGGTCCGCGCCGCATCATCGCCGCCAATCTGCTGCGCGGCCCGCACCTGACGACCGGCCCTTTTTCCGCGACGGGTTCGCGGCGCTTACTGGTTCCGGTTGCCCATGAAGCGCAGCATGATCAGGAACATGTTGATGAAGTCGAGGTAGAGCGACAGCGCGCCCATGATCGCGGTTTTCTCGGCGGCGGCGACATCGCCGGAGACCGCGAAGTACATCGACTTGATCTTCTGGGTGTCATAGGCGGTCAACCCAGCGAAGACCAGCAGGAACATCGCCGACAGGGCAAGGTCCAGAATCGTGCTTTGCAGGAACAGGTTGACCAGCATGGCGATCATGCCGCCGACCAGACCCATCAGCAGGAACGAGCCCATGGCGCTCAAATTGCGCTTGGTGGTGTAGCCGTACAGGCTCAACCCTGCGAACGCCGCCGAGGTGATGAAGAACACCCGCGCGATCGAGGCCGAGGTATAGAGCAGGAAAATATACGCCAGCGACGTGCCGACCAGCCCGGCATAGGCCCAAAACACGGTCTGCGCGGTTCTCACCGGCATCGTCTGGATCTTCATGCCCAGGAAGAACACCAAGCCCAGCGGCGCGAACATCACCACATAGCCCAGAATGTTGGGCTGTACGGCGCCGCGCGGCGTCACGGTGTACAGCATGTTCAGAAGGGCGGGCGTATGCGCCACGATCCAGGCGACCAGCCCGGTCACCGCCAGGGCCGAGGCCATGTAGTTGTAGACTTTCAGCATGTAAGCGCGCAGGCCCTGGTCAACGGCCTCTGCCGCCGCCGTGCGGCCCATCGTCGCGAAACGCGGGTCGGTGTACATCGTCATGGTCGTCCTCTCGTGCAAACGGTGTGGATCGCGTCCACCACGGACAGAAAATGTGGTGGACGGCGACGCGGCGCAAGTATGCCACGATTAAAAGCGAAAGCAACCGCCCGTCTTACAGGTGGCGCAGCCGTCGCGCCGGTGACCAGCCCGGCGGCGGCGCACAGGGCGGCGACGGCAACCGCCGGGCCGGCGCAGGAAAATCCAATCCAGCCGCATCAGGTGACGCACCACCGCCCATCCGGCGATGCCCCCGCCGCCACCGCGAAACCGCCGACAACCAGCCTAATGCTCAGAGATTCCCACGGCGTCGCCCACATCAGGTCGCGACGGCGCGCCCCCAACACCAGCAGCCCGGCCAACAGGGTCACCCCGGTCACCGCCAAGATCGCCCGACCGCCGACGTCGGACAACCCCTGCACCCGTTCCAGCACATCGGCGAGGCGAATCGCCGAGACGTTGGGCAGGGCGTCGGCGACCGCGCGCTCCAACGCAAGTTCGCCTGCGGGCAGCACCTTGGCGGCGGCGATGCGGGTGTGCGGCGCGCCGTCGATGACGCCGGGGAAAAAGACGAAGGCGAAATTCATCGCCAGCGAGGTCCAGCGCACCGCCCGCAGGTTGGCCACCGTCGCGGCGATCTCGCGCCCCAGGATGTTGACGCCGACGGTATCGCCGATGCGCAGCCCCAGACCGTCGGCGACGCCCTTTTCCACCGACACCAAAGGGCGGTCGGGGGACTCGCCCCACCAGCGACCGGCAACGATATCGGCGCCGCGCGGCGGCAAAACGGCGGCGGTGAAACCGCGATTCCCGGCCAGGACCCAACGCACGGCGGGATCGACGGCGGCGGAGTCGGCGGCGCGTCCGGCGATGGCGACCACCCGTCCGCGCACCATCGGCGCGTCGTCCTCGACCGCCGCGCCGGGAACGGCGGCGACCAACGCGGCCAGGATCGCCCAGGCCAACGGCGAAATCGGCGAGGCGCGTTCACCCTCGACATCGGCCAGCAGCAGGGCGGCCGGAATCCGCCGCGCCCGCAGCAGCGGCCACCACGCGAACAGGGCGGCGATCACCGCGCCGAAGGCGGCGGCACGCAGTAGCGGTATCGGATAGATCGCGGGGATCGGAGCGGCGGGCAGGATCGTCTGCGAAGCCCCGATCAGCGCCGCCACCGGCCACGGCGCCAGCGCCCCCAGGAACAGACCGACGGCAATGCCCAAGACCGCCACCGCGCCGACCAACAGGGCGGACAGTCCGGCCCGGGTCAGGAAACGACCGATGGTATCCAGGAAGCGTTGCGTCCCCGGCGCCGCGGCGTCAAGCCCACGAACCCGCTACGCGGGATCGGCCAGGGCGGCCTTCACCGCACCCGACGTCAGGCGCGGCGCGGCGATTCGCATCGCGTGGGTGATCAGGCTGCCGGGGCGAACCAATCCGGTCGTCGCTAGGCCGGCGGCATCCAGCATCACCCGTGGTCCCGGGCCGAAGGCACGCGCCGCCGCATCCGGTTCCGCCAGCAGGACGGCGCGAATCTCGAAATCCGCCGCGCCGATCCGCAGGGCATCGCCGACCCCCAGGTTCAAGCGACGCAACAATTGCGGTGCCGCCGCGACGCCGGACACGCCGTTCCGGGCCGCCAGCGCCTCAGCCAGCGGACGGGCGGGCTCTAACCGCACCGCCCCGACCAAGGGATGGGCGGCATCCACCGCATTGAGTTCGACCAGAAGGGCCCGACCCTCGCCGTCGGCGCGGCGGGCCATCGCCCGCGTCTCGGCGACTTCCGAAAGGGTCCCGAGCCCGGCCAGACGGGCGCGTTCGTCCACCGTCGGCGGGCGATACAGGCGCGAGGCCTCGACATCGCTACCCAGCAGGGCGCGGGCATTGTGGGAGAGTCCGGCTTCCACCGACGACACCATCGACCCGGCGGCGCCGACCGCCGCCACCCCCAGCGCCAGTCCCGCCAGCAAGACCCGGAAAACCGGAAAAGCCGTTGGCCAAATCGCCCGCCAGATCGCGTGCCGCCAGCCGCAGCAAACGCAGACCGGGGGTCATGCCGCGCCTCCATCGACGATGTGGCCGTCGCGCATCCGCACGATGCGATCGCAACGCGCCGCCAGGGCCTCGTCATGGATGATCAGAACCAGGGTGGTGCCGTAATCGGCACAGGACGACAGCATCAAATCGGCGATGGCGCGGCCGCTGTCGCTGTCCAGGTTGCCGGTGGGCTCGTCGGCGAACAGAAGCGCGGGGCGGGGAGCCAGGGCGCGGGCAAGGGCGCCGCGTTGCTGTTCGCCCCCCGACAGCCGCGACGGCCCCAGCACCGCCACGCGTTCGCCGGATTTGATCGCCAGATCGATATCGTTCAGGATGACCAGCGGCCCGGCCTCGGTCGGCGCGTCGAACCCCACCCGGTCGAGGCAAAGAGCCGGAACCGTTTCGTTCATCGCTTCAGGTGCGTTCATGATCGTCCTTCGTTCCTGGCTGCGCGGCATAACGGTGGCGGCGGCCCTGTTCTCGGGTCCCGCCCTAGCGGAGGAACCGCTGTCGCTGCTGGCGTTCGGCGACAGCCTGACCGCCGGATACGGGCTGCCGCAGGACCAGTCTTTCCCCCTGCGTCCTCCAGCGCCGCCTGGCTGACATGGGGTGGCGCGTCACGGTCCGCAACGACGGGGTTTCCGGCGACACCACGGCGGGGGGACGGGCGCGCCTGGACTGGATGCTGACCCCATTGCCCGACGCGGCGATTCTGGAACTGGGAGCTAACGACGCGTTGCGCGGCCTGCCCCCATCGCGACGCGGAACAATCTGGCGGCGATGCTGACCACGTTCAAATCCCACCGGATTCCGGTGCTGTTGGCCGGAATGATGGCACCGCGCAATCTGGGCGACGACTACGTCGCCGCGTTCGATGCGATCTATCCGGCATTGGCCAGGGACTTCACGGTGCCGCTGTACTCCTTCTTCCTGGACGGCGTGGCGACAGAACCCGCCCTGTTGCAGTCCGATGGGTTGCATCCCTCCGCGTCGGGGGTGGAGACGATCGTCACCCGCATCCTGCCCGATGTGGTCAGACTGCTGGAGACCGCACGCGCCGCGAAGACCACGGCTGGAAATCCGTGACCCCAGGGACTACCATTGGCGCGGCAACCCGGAGAACCCCGCCATGACCGACCCCGCCCCCACCATCGTGATCCTGACCGGCGCCGGGATTTCCAAGGAATCCGGCCTCAACACCTTCCGCGACAGCGACGGCATCTGGGCCAAGGTCCGGATCGAGGACGTCGCCACGCCCGAGGCCTTCATCCGCAACCCGACCCGGGTGCAGGAGTTTTATAACGCGCGGCGGGCCGGTTTGAAGGACCCCAAGGTGGTCCCCAACGCCGCGCACGAGGCCCTGGCCCGCCTGGAACGGGAATGGCCGGGCGAAGTGCTGCTGGTCACCCAGAACATCGACGACTTGCACGAACGCGCGGGGACCCGAAAGCTGATCCACATGCACGGAGAACTGTTGAAGGTGCGTTGCGAGTTCTGCGACGCCCTGATGGAATGGGACGATGACCTGTATACCTCCACCCCCTGCCCGCATTGCGGCCGCAAGACCGGCCTGCGCCCCCACGTGGTGTGGTTCGGCGAAATGCCGCTCGGCATGGACAAGATTTACGAGTCCCTGGACACCTGCCGCCTGTTCGTGTCGATCGGCACCTCGGGCAACGTCTATCCGGCGGCGGGCTTCGTGCAGCACGTGCGCTATCGCGGATTGGCCCATTCGGCCGAACTCAGCCTCGAACAAAGCCAGGGGACGCCGCTGTTCAACAAGGTGATCAACGGTCCCGCCACCGAAGTCGTCCCCGCCTTCGTGGCCCGCATCCTCAGCCAGGGCATTCCCAACCAGGGATAACGCCCCCTAGACCGGGATCACCGGACGCCTGCGGTGCAGTATCGCCTCGCGGCGCATGATGTAGAGCACTGAAACGACGATCAGGGTGCCGCCGATCAGGGTGGCGACGCTCAGTTCCTCGGCGAAGAGGACGAAGCCCAGGGCCGCCGCGAACGGCAATTGCAGGAAGTTGAACGGCGCCACCGCCGAGGCGTCGCCGGCGCGATAGGCGCGGATGTACAAATACTGCCCCAGGCTGCCCAGGCCGCCGACCCCCGCCGCCAAACCGCGATGCCAGCCGACCCGCTCCTTCAGCAGAAACGGAGCCAACGCCAACAGAAACAAGGGTTGGCTGAACGACAGCGCGGTGGCGTTGGCCAATGGCAGGTGCGTCATCGCGTAAAAGAAACACAGCATGGTAAAGCCGCCGGACAAGGCGCGCAGGCCATGCATCTTCAGATTGTCGGTGCGAAACACCCGCGCTCCCCCGGCGGAAACGATCACTGGAAGCAGCGAGACGAAGCCGAACAAGGCGCGAAAGAACGCCACCTCGAAACCATGAAGATCATGGCCAACATACTTGATGAGGGCGTTCATCTGCGCGAAGACAAAGGCGGCCAGCACCATCCACAGGGTTCCGCGCACATTGCCTGAGGCCCGGGCCAACCAACCCAACATCATCGTTCCTTCGGCATCGCCGGCACGACCGTTTCGCGGGCGGACTTTCATCATCGGCGGGAACGGCGGAAAAGCAAGCCATGCTCCCGGCGGTTACTCCGCCTCCTCGTCGCCGTCATCATCGCGGTACTCCTCCTCTTCTGGATCGAACCTTAATGAGTCCTGAGCCTGGGGGTAAAGAAGACAAACGCGAAAGGGGCGGGGGCGCGCTTTGCATGCGCCGCCCAAAGCGCAAGAACCCCGGACTACCCCTTGTCGCCGGTCAACCGTCGCACGGTTCGCGTGGTCGAGAAGCCGGGTTCAAGATCGGCCAGGACGACACGACCGCCGGCCCCGGTGACAATGTCGGCGCCGACCACCGTCTTACCCGCATAGTCCGCGCCCTTGACCAGCACGTCCGGCACCAGGACGGAAACCAGTTCCAAAGGCGTGTCCTCGTCGAAGATCACCACCGCATCGACATCCTGCATCGCCGCCAGAACGGTGGCGCGCGCCACTTCTTCCTGAACCGGACGAGCGCTGCCCTTCAGCCGTTTGACCGAGGCATCGCTGTTCAACCCCACCACCAGGCGGTCGCAAGTGCCCCGCGCCTGCCGCAGCAACGACATATGTCCGGGATGCACCAGATCGAAACAACCGTTGGTGAAGCCGACGGTCAGCCCCTGTTCCTGCCAGTCCCGGACACGGACCCCGGCGAGTTCACGATCCATCAACTTGCCGTTGCCATGACCGCCGGTCAAGGTCCCCTCCGCCGCCTTCAGTTCCGCCACCGAGGCGGTGGCGGTGCCGATCTTGCCGACCACGATACCGCCCGCCAGATTGGCCAGCCGGGCCGCGCCCAAAAGCCCGCCGCCCGCCGCCAGCGCCGCCGCCAACGCCGCCACCACGGTGTCGCCGGCACCGGAAACGTCGAAAACCTCGCGCGCCCGCGCCGGGATGTGGTGCACCGCGCCCCCTTCCTCGATCAGGGTCATTCCGTCCTGCGAACGAGTCACCAGGACATTGCGGACACCGCAGCTTTCCATCACATGGCGCGCCGCCGCGACGACGTCCGCATCCCCCTTCACCGCCATGCCGGTGGCCTCGGCCAGTTCGGCGCGATTCGGCGTGACCAGAAAAGCGCCGCGATACTTGCGATAGTCCCGTCCCTTCGGATCGACGATCGACGGGATCCCCCGCGCCGTGGCCAGATCCAGAACCTCGGCCAGAACCCGCCCGGTCAACAATCCCTTGCCATAGTCCGACAGGGTCAGCACCGCGCAGTCGCCGATCCCGGTCCGCACTGCCGCCAGAACCTGCTCTTCCGCCGCCGGATTCAGGTCATCGACTTCCTCGCGATCGGCCCGCAGAAGTTGTTGCACTCCCGCAACAAAGCGCGACTTTTCAGTGGTGCGGCGCCCCGACAGCAGTTGCAGGCGGGAATCCACGCCACCTTCCGCCGCCAGCAACGACGCGACCTCGTGTCCCGCCGCGTCGTCGCCAACGAAGGCGACGAACACCAACGCAGCGGAAAGCGCGCTCAGGTTCCTGGCGACGTTACCGGCACCGCCCAGCATCAGATTATCGCGCACCACGCGGAACACCGGAACCGGTGCCTCCGGCGATATCCGCGACACCTCGCCATAGATGAAATGATCGAGCATGACGTCGCCCAGGCACATCACCCGCGCCGACGCAAAGCCTTCGAAAACCCGCGAAAACGTATCCGACAATGTCATTCCCACCGTCCGTCCATTGCAACAAATCCCAACGCCCCGCCGCCGTGCGGGGCCAAGTTCAGAACCTTATGTGGCGCGCGGGGCAAACGCAACGCCCGGCTGAGGACGGAGAACGCCCTGTCCTCTTTCGCAAACCGGTCCGGCCCTGCTACACTTAGCGCAGTTGGAGCGCGGCGCGGCCCCAAGTATCCGGCAAAGGCTTGACCCCAGACGATGCAATCCGAATTCGTGACGCCAGAGAGCCTGCTTCTCGACACCGCCGAGCGCCTGGGACGGGTGCGCGCCGGACGGATCGCCCTGCGCATCCACCTGTCCCGTCTGTCCCAAACCCATCGCGACCCCGCCTATGTCCGCATCGCGGCCCGGATGTTCGACGGCCTGATCGCCGGCTACCGCTGTCAGGTCTTTGCCCTAAGCAACGGCGACATCGTCGCCACCGGCAAGGACATGCCCTTCGGCGACGTTGACGCGGTGGTCTACAAACTGCGCACCCTGTTCGATTCCGACCCCCTGGTGCATCACGATCCCTACGGCCCCGAAGACGGCTTTTGCACCTGGCACGACCTGGAAACTGATTACGATGCCTTCCTTGCGGCGACGCGAAACGATGCCGCGACCGCCGGAGCCTCGGCGTGGCACCCGCGCGGCCAACGCCCGCAGAACCATGCGGTGACGCCGCAGGACATGGAACGCATTGTCGGCGGCCTGACCGATACCACGGTGCGCCCCTTCATCACCGCCCAGGCTGCGGTCACCATCACGCCGATCGGCGAATCCACCTTGTCGTTCCAGGAAATCTTCGTTTCGGTCGCGGACCTGGCCAAGCGGCTGGCCCCCGGCAGCGATCTTTCCGGCAACCGCTGGTTGTTCCAGTACTTTTGCGAAATGCTGGACACCCGTCTGCTGGCGGGGATTCAAAACCTGACCCTTTACGGGCGCGAACTTCCGGCCAACCTTAACCTCAACGTTTCCACCGTGCTGGGTCATGGCTTCATCGACTTCGCCCGGCGGTTCCCCGACGCCCGCTTCTGCATCGAATTCCAGACCATCGACATCTTCGCCGACCTGTCCGCCTTCGCCAAGGCCTGCGACCTGCTGCACGCGAGTGGGCACCGCGCCTTGATCGACGGACTGACCCCCCTGGGGCTGTGGATGCTGGCCGACGCCAACCTGCCGGTCGACTCCTTCAAGCTGATGTGGAGTCCCGACGTCGGAGCCGGACATCACGGCGCGGCGGACCGCGACCCCAGTACCGCGATCCGCGCTCTGGGGCCGGAGAGGATCATTCTCGCCCGCTGCGATTCGTACACCGCCATCGAATGGGGGCTCCGCCAAGGGATCAAGACATTTCAGGGTCATTTTGTGGACGCAACATTGATCGGGCGCATCGAACTGAAGGCCAGACCCCAAGACGCCGGAGAACGGCCATGATCAACCTGCCGGGATTCTTCAGCGGCGAGGGACCGGAAAAGCCGGAGCCCGAGAAGGAAAAGACCGATGAGGCGGCGGGCGAACGCAAGCTGATGATGCAGTTGCAAGAAGGCCTGCTGCTTGACTATGCCCAGCGGTTTGAGAAATTTCGCAAGCAGCGACAGGCCCTGCACCTGCACCTGTCGCGCCTGCAGCCGCAGAACCAGCGCGAACCACTGTTGCGCGCCGCCGCCGCCGCCTTCGAGCAGCTGATCCTCGACAACCGCGCGCAGGTCTTTACCCTGTTTCGCGGCGACATCATCGTGGTCTTCGCCTCCAAGAACCGCGACGAGGTCGAGGCCGCGCTGATCCGCGTGCGCTTCCGGTTCACCGACGACCCCCTGCTGGACGAGACCGGCAACGGTCACGACCCGTTCGCCACCTGGTACGTGCTGGCCAACGACTACCCGGCCTTCCTGCGTCTGGCGCAGCAGGCCTATGCCGAACAAGAAGACCGCCGCCGCGCCGATATCGAACGCGAACACGCGCCCGAACTGCGCAACCAGCGACACGGCCCGAAGAGGCGGTTGCAGCCGCTTTCTCCCGGCACCCTGGGCAAGCTCGAGGACGCGCTCAGCCGGACCGACCCGTCCAATCTGATCCGCCACCAGTCGATCAGCGCCATCGTCGGACGATCGCACCCGCAGCACATGTTCAGCGAGGTCTTCGTCTCGATTTCCGACCTCCGCGACATTTTCGTCCCGGACGTGGACATCGTTTCCGATGCCTGGCTGTTCCAGCACCTGACCGAAACCCTGGACCGCCGCGTGCTGGCTCTGGTCGTCGCCGGACACGACCGCAGCCTGTCCGGCGGGTTCAGCGTCAACTTGAACGTCCGCACTGTGCTGAGCGAGGATTTTCTCAACTTCGACGACGGCATCGCGGGGAGCCTGCGCGGCACCATCGTTCTGGAGATTCAGCTGTTCGACATCCTGGCCAACGTCGGGGCCTTCCTGTTCGCCCGCGACTTCGCGCGGGAACGCGGCTATCGCATCTGCGTTGACGGAATCACCTCCGAGACCCTGCCCCTGGTCGATCGTGTCAAGATCGGCGCCGACCTCGTCAAGCTGATGTGGGCGCCCGATCTGGCCAACGCCCGCGACGACGAGGACCACCCAATCTCCACCGCCCTGGCCCGCTGCGGTCGCAAGCGGGTGGTGTTGGCCCGGGTCGATAATGAGGAACAAATCCGCATCGGCCAGGACCTGGGCCTGTTGATGTTCCAGGGACGCGGCGTCGAACGCTTGATCCAGGGCGGCGCCATGCGATAGGCGCCGCCACGGCCCCATGAAAAGGGGTGGCGGAGGAAAAATGACGGGGTATAACCTAACGTAATCCTCGTCCCGCCTTTCCACGTCAACCCCCCGCAGCCTTCCCATCATGACCATTTCCACGGACCTTGCCATCTCGGTTTCCGGCCTGACCAAGCACTATGGCACTGTGTATGCCGTCAACGACATCGACTTCGCGGTGAAACGCGGCACGGTGGTCGGCCTTCTGGGCGGCAACGGCGCTGGAAAGACCACCACCATCAGCATGATCCTGGGCCTGCGGCTGCCGACAAGGGGAATCGTCCGGGCGCTGGGCCACGACATGACCGGCGCCGACCGCTACGCGGCGCTGCCGCGCATGAATCTGGTCTCGCCCTACGTCAACCTGCCGCAGCGGCTGACGGTTTATCAAAACCTGAAGGTCTATGCCCTGCTTTACGGTATTCGCGGCGTCAAGGAACGGCTGGAAATTCTGATCGACGAACTGCTCCTGGCGCCCTTTCTGAACACCATGGCGCGCAAGCTGTCCTCCCGCCAGAAGACCCGCGTCGCATTGGCCAAGGCCCTGCTCAACCAGCCGGAGCTTCTGCTCCTTGACGAGCCGACCGCCTCTCTCGACCCCAACACCGGCGACTTCATCTGCGGCTATCTGGAGACCTGCGCGCGGCAATCCGGCTGCGCCATCCTGATCGCCTCCCACAACATGCAGGAGGTGGAACGCCTGTGCGCCCGTATCCTGATCATGCGGGGCGGACGCATCCATGCCGAGGGAACCGTCGCCGAACTGGGCGCTCGCTTCGGGCGCGACACCTTGGAAGAGGTCTTCCTGGACATCGCCCGCGCCCCCGAAACCGAGTCCCGCCAATGACCGCCCCCTTCGACCCCAGCGCCGAACTGGCGCAAAGCGCCTTTGCCGGGCGCCGCCTGTGCGCCATTTTGCTGCGGCATCTCTACGTGATGCGGACCTCGTGGCCGCGCATCATCGAAATGGCCTATTGGCCGACCATGCAGATGATTCTGTGGAGCTTCACCAGCCAGTTCTTTCGCGGTCATTCCTCGTGGGTGGCGCAGGCCGCCGGAGTTCTGGTCGGCGCGGTCCTGCATTAGGGAGGTCCTGAACCGTTCCCACATGGGCTTCGCCTTCTCGTTCATCGAGGAAATCTGGTCGCGCAACCTGGGGCATCTCTACATCACGCCGCTGCGGCCGTACGAGCACGTCTTCGCGGTAGCAACGATGAGCCTGATCCGCACCCTGATCGGCCTGTTCCCGCCGACCCTGCTGGCTATCGTGCTGTACCGCTACAACATCTACGACCTGGGACTGCCGCTTCTGGCGTTTTTCGCCAATCTTGTGGTAATGGGGTGGAGCGTCGGCATGCTCTCCGCCCCCCTGGCTCTGCCCCCCGCCCACATTTTCGAAGGCATGCGCACGGTGATGTTCGACCACATCTTCCGCTAGGATCTGTTCTGGACCGCCGCTTCCTCATAGGTCGCCATTTCGGTGTGGCAGATCACCGCCGCGCGCAGCAGATTGATCGCCAACACGCCACCGGTACCCTCGTCCAGACGCATTCCCATCCGCAACAGCGGACGCTGCCGCAGTTTTTCGGACAGCAGGGCATGCCCGGCCTCGGCCGAGGCGTGGGAAATCCGGCAGTGGTCCAGCGCCCCCGGCTGGAACGCCGCCAGGAAGGCGACGGCGGCGGTGCAGGGAAAACCGTCCAGCAACACCGGCACCCGCAGCAAGCGCCCGGCCAGGGTCGCCCCCGCCATCGCGGCCAGTTCGCGCCCACCCAAACGGCAAGCGATCTCGACCGCATCGGGCCGGTCCTTCAGGTGGAGGGCGACGCCGTCGCGGACCACCCGTTTTTTCGCCTCCAGAACCGGGCCGACCGCGCCGGCGCCATAGCCGACCCAATCGTCCTCGGGCCCGCCGAACAGCGCCATCGCCATGGCCGAAGCCGGGGTGGTGTTGCCGATTCCCATCTCGCCGGGGCAGAAGACGCTCATGCTGGGGTCCACCGCCGCCATGCCGACGTTGAAGGCGGCGACGAAGTCCGTCTCGTCCATCGCCGGACCTTCCATGAAGTCGCGGGTAAAGCTGTCGATGGCGATGTCATAGACCTTGAACTCGGTGCCGGTGGACCGGCACATCGCATTGATCGCGCCGCCGCCCTCGCCGAAGTTCTTGGATAGCTGCCAGGTGACTTCGACCGGGCAGGGCGACACCTTGTGCGCCATCACGCCGTGATTCCCGGCGAAGGTGGCCGCCGCCGGACGATCCATCGTCGGAGGATGACGGCCCTGCCAGGCCGACAGCCACTCCGCCAGGCTTTCCAGCCGTCCCAGCGAACCCGCCGGCTTGGTCAAATTGGCTTCGCGATCGCGCGCCGCGGCAGCGGCGGCTTCGTCGGGTCCGAGCAGATTGCACAGAATCGCGCGCACATCGTCCAGCGAAGATATGAAGAGGGCCTTCACCATCCGTCGGTTTCTCCCTAAAGTGTGGAAAGCCGTCTATAGACGATCATCAGAAAGAAATCACGCCCGTTATGGTCAGTTCCCCCCCCCCTTCCACGCAGTCCTCGGCTTCCGGCCTGGCCGCCTGGTTCGACGATCTGCTGTTCGCGATCATCTTCCTTACCCGCGTACCGCTGCCCGCCGGCAGCGCCGCGCGCAGCCACCCGCTGGCCACCGCCATGCGCACCTTCCCGGTGGCGGGTGCCCTGATCAGCGTGGTGGGCGGCCTGACCTTCATCGCCGCATCGGCCCTGGGCGCGCCGCGTCCACTGTGCGGTGTGCTGGCGATCGGCGCCACCGTGCTGTTGACCGGCGCCCTGCACGAAGACGGCTTCGCCGACATCGCCGACGGCTTCGGCGGCGGCTATGGTCGCGAACGCAAGATGGAAATCATGCGCGATTCCCGCGTTGGCACCTATGGCGGCGCCGCCCTGGTCTTGAGCCTTCTGATCCGCGCCACCGCCGCCGGAACCATGGCGCCGCTGGATGCCCTGGCCGCGTTTGTCGCCGCCGCCGCCCTGGGGCGCGGCCTGATCCCGATTTCGATGACCCTGAACCTGTCGGCGCGATCCGATGGCGTCGGCGCGTCATCCGGCTATCCAACCGAGGGCTCGACCTGGACGGCGGTGCTGCTGGCGCTGCTGATCGCGCTGGTGGCGCTGGGGCCGGGACAGGGGTTCCTGTGCTTCTTCATCGGACTGGCCGGAGTCTCTGGATTGGCAATTCTGGCCAAACGGCAGATCGGCGGCTATACCGGCGATGTCCTGGGCGCGGGCGCGCAACTGGTCGATATCCTGGTGATGATCGCCGTTGCCATGCTGCGCGCCCCGCAATGAGAAAACGAGGTCCCGCCGTGTTGCTGAATGGGGTCAAAACCCGCTGGTGGTGGGTCCGCCACGCGCCGGTGCCGGTGGCCGGCAAAATCGTCTATGGCCGCACCGACGTCGATTGCGATATCTCGAACGCCGCGCTGTTCGCGGCGCAGGCGATGCGCCTGCCCTCGAACGCGGTGGTGCTGACCAGCGGCTTGTCCCGCGCCACCCGCACCCTGGCAGCCCTGGCGGCGGCGGGCTATGCCTGCGACCCAGCCTCGGCCTTGGTCGAGCCGGCGTTCGAGGAACGCTTCTTCGGCGACTGGGAAGGCCTCTCCTGGGACGAGATCGAAGCCCGCCACCCCGGCGCGCCCGGCCATTTTTGGGGCGATCCGTTCGGTTTCCGCCCCCCCGGCGGCGGCGAGAACGTATTCGACCACGCAGCCCGCGTCACGGCGGCGGTGGAGCGCATCTCCGCCCGCTTTCCCGGACGGAACGTCATCGCGGTGGCGCACGCGGGCAGCATCCGCGCCCAGCTCGGCACGGTACTGAAGCTGCCCCCCATCGATGCCTCCGTCATCGACATCGACTTCGTGTCGATCACCCGCATCGACCATTATCACGGCGAATTGGAAGGCATCGCGCGGATCGGCACGGTGAACGGCATCCATGTTTGACGACGCCCCCCTGCCGCCGCTCTCCCTGATTCTGGGCGGTGCCCGTTCCGGCAAAAGCACGCTGGCCGAGGTCAGGGTCCTGGCCGAGGCGAAGCGCCGCGCCGTGCGCCCGATTTATATGGCCACCGGACGCGCCTGGGATGCCGAAATGGAAGCCCGCGTCGCCCTCCACCGCGCCCGCCGCGCCGACCTGTGGGACACCGTCGAGGAACCGCTGGCGGTCGCCGCCCTGTTGCCGACCCTGCCGCCGGACCGACCGATCTTGATCGACTGCCTGACTCTATGGGTGACCAACCACCTGCTGGAGGACCACGACCTCGCCGCCGAAACCGCGTCCCTGTGCGATGCCCTCAGCAAAGCGCCCGGCCCGGTGGTCTGCGTCAGCAACGAGGTCGGCCTCGGCATCGTGCCGGACAACGCCCTATCCCGCACCTTCCGCGATGCGCAGGGAATCGTCAACCAACGGGTCGCGGCGATCGCCCAGCGAGCGGTCTTCGTCGTCGCCGAGCTGCCCCTGACCCTGAAATCGGATACCGAACGATGAGCGATTCCGACCTCGCCCGCATCCATGCCGAAAAGATGAAGAAGCACAAGGAAGCCCGCGACCGCCTGATGACCAACAAGACCGTGGAGAAGGGTCTTTTGATCGTCCATACCGGCCCCGGCAAGGGCAAGACCACGGCGGCGATGGGCCTGGCCCTGCGCATCATCGGCCACGGCGGCAAGGTCGGCATCGTGCAGTTCATCAAGGGCTCGGGCAACTGGGATACCGCCGAACAGCGCGCCCTGGAATGCTTCGGCGAGCAGGTGGACCTCCGCATCATGGGCGAAGGCTTCACCTGGGAAACCCAGGACCGCGACCGCGATGTCGCCGCCCGCGCCGCCGCCTGGGACCTCGCCAAGGAGTGGATCGCCGGGGGCGGCTTCGCCATGGTCATCCTGGACGAGATCAACATCGCGCTGCGCAACGCCTACCTTGACGTCGGCGAGGTCATCGCCACGCTGACCCAACGCCCGCCGGGTCTGCACGTCGTCGTCACCGGCCGCAACGCTCCCGATGCCCTGATCGAAGCCGCCGACATGGTCACCGAAATGGCCCTGGTCAAACATCCCTTCCGCGCCGGAGTGAAGGCGCAGCCGGGGGTCGGGTTCTAGAAAGGGATTAAGGCCAGGGCTCCGCCCTGGACCCGCAAAGGGGCTCGGCCCCTTTGATCCCACGAATTCTTGTTTTCGCCGCGTGGCGGCAATCATATCGTCACGCGGCAATCCGAATGATTGCGCTGCGCGCGTAAAAAGAAGGGGGTCTGGGGCATCGCCCCAGGCGGGGTACGGGGCGGCAGCCCGCCATTTGGAAAGGACACGCACTGAAATGACCGCGATCATGTTTCAAGGCACCGGGTCGGACGTCGGCAAATCGATGCTGGTGGCCGGACTGTGCCGGGCCTTGGTACGACGCGGAATGACGGTGCGCCCGTTCAAGCCACAGAACATGTCCAACAACGCGGCGGTGACCGCCGACGGCGGCGAAATCGGACGCACCCAGGCGTTGCAGGCCCTGGCGTGCGGCGTGCCGCCCTCGGTCGAAATGAACCCGGTGCTGCTGAAGCCACAGACCGACATCGGCGCTCAGGTGGTGGTGCGCGGCCAGATGCGGGGATCGGCCAGCGCCAGGGACTTCTTCGCGCGCAAGGCGGCGCTACTGCCCGAGGTGGTGCAAAGCTTCCGCAGTCTGGAAGCGCAGTGCGACATCGTCCTGGTGGAGGGCGCGGGTGGCGCGGCGGAGGTCAACCTGCGCGCCAACGACATCGCCAACATGGGCTTCGCCGAGGCCGCCGACGTGCCGGTGGTGTTGATCGGCGACATCGACCGGGGCGGGGTGATCGCCTCCATCGTCGGATCCCATGTCCTGATTTCCGACAACGACCGCGGCCGTCTGGCCGGATACCTGATCAACAAGTTCCGGGGCGACCCGTCGCTGTTCATGCCCGCCACCGACGTCCTCCGGGACCGCACCGGGCTGTCCTGCCTGGGCGTGGCGCCATGGTTCGCCGACGCCGCCAAGCTGCCCGCCGAAGACGCCATGGCCCTGGAAAACCGCGACTTCTCGCGCACGGGCGGACGCATCGTGGTGGCGGTGCCGCGCATCTCGCGGATAGCCAACCTCGACGACCTGGACCCCCTGGCCGCCGAGCCGGACGTGGACGTGATCTTCGTCCAGCCGGGGGAGGCGATCCCCGCCGACGTCGCCGTGGTGATCCTTCCGGGGTCGAAGGCGACGCGCGCCGACCTTGAGGTCATCCGCGCCGAAGGCTGGGACATCGATATCGCCGCCCACGTCCGGCGCGGCGGTTATCTGGTCGGCCTGTGCGCCGGATTCCAAAGCCTGGTGACCACGGTCTCGGACCCCGACGGCATCGAAGGCCCGCCCGGCGACACCCCCGGCCTGGGATATCTGGACCTCGTCACCTCGATGCGCGGAAAAAAGGTTCTGGAACAGGTGGCGGGCCACGACCGCTGGTCCAATAGCCCGATCCGCGGCTATGAAATGCACGTCGGCGAAACCACCGGCCCCGGCCTTTCCAACCCCTGGGTGACGCTGGGCAACAAACCCGTCGGCGCGATCGACGACTCAGGCCGGGTGATGGGCTGCTATATCCACGGCATCTTCGCGTCCGACGGCTTCCGCGCCGCCTTCCTGCGCCATATCGGCAACGCCGACCGGGCTTCCATCGCCTACGACCGAATGGTCGAGGAGACCCTGAACAAGCTGGCCGACCACATGGAAGCCAACGTCGATATCGACGCCATCCTGAAGGCGGCACGGTAAAACCGAACCGGGCGGAGCCCGCGCGTTTTTGGAGACGCAACATGGCGCATTGGCTGATGAAGGCCGAACCCGGAGAATGGGGCTGGACGCACCAGATCGCGGTCGCTTCCGCCCCCTGGAACAACGTGCACAACCACCAGGCGGCCAAGAACCTAAGGGCGATGCGAGTCGGCGGCCGTGCATTTTTCTATCACTCAGTAACGGAGAAACGGATCGTCGGAATTCTGGAAATCGTCGGCGAGGCGGAGCCCGACCCCGGCGACCCGAGCGGCCGTTTCGTGCAGGTGATCGTCAAGGCGGTGGCCCCGCTGCCGCGCCCGGTGACCCTGGCCGAGATCAAGGCCGATCCGCTGCTGGCCGATCTTGCCCTGGTACGGCAGGTGCGGCTGTCGGTGATGCCGGTACCCGACGACGCCTGGACACGCCTCTGCGAACGGGGCGGGGTCGCGCCATGATCCGCTGCGCGGTGTTCGATTTCGATGGCACCCTGGTTCTGTCCAACGCGATCAAACGCGACGGCTTTTTCGCGGTCGCCGCCGGTTACCCGGACGGAGCGGCGGCAATGGACCGTCTGCTGGCCAACCCGCCGGGCGACCGTTTCGCGATCATGGCCGCCTTCGCCGCCCTTCATGGCGCCAACGCCGGGGAATTGGCGGAACAATACGGTGCTTGGTGCGAGGCGCGGATTCTCGCCTGCCCGGAACGCGCCGGAGCGACGGCCTGTCTGACGGACCTACGGCAACGCGGGATTTCGCCGTGGATCAACAGCGCGACGCCCGAGGCGCCGTTGCGCGCGGTGGTGGCGCGGCGCTATCCGACGGGGACCTTCGCCGGGATTCTGGGCGGTCACAGTCGCAAGGCCGACAATCTGCGCGCCATTCTGGCCGCCGAGAACATCGCCGCGACCGAGATGCTGATGATCGGCGACGGCGTCGACGACCGCGACGGCGCACGGGCGGTCGGCTGCGCCTTCGTCGGCCTGACCGACGGCAGTCTGGCCGCCGCGCCCGCCCCCGGCCCGCTGCTGACCGATCTGGCGGCGCTTGGCGCCTGGCTGGACGCGGCGGAAAGCGCCCGCCGCGATTGACTTTGCGGGACGCCTACCCGACAATTCCCGCCGCTCTTTTCTCAGGTTTTCCTTATATCTTGGGTCTCTTCATGAACGCACCCCGCAAGACCGCGCTGATCTTCGGCATCTCCGGCCAGGACGGCGGCTATCTGGCGCGTCTGCTGCTGGACAAGGGCTACGCGGTGCACGGCACCTCCCGCGATGCCGAGGCCAGCGCCTTCAGCGGTCTGTCGGCGTTGGGGGTGCGCGACCGGGTGACGGTGCATTCCACCGCGCTTACCGATTTTCGCAGCGTGCTGCAAACCATCGCCAAGGTCGAACCGGACGAGATCTATAACCTGTCCGGCCAAAGCTCGGTCGGGTTGTCCTTCCAGCAGCCGGTGGAAACCCTGGAAAGCATCGCCACCTCGACCCTGAACGTGCTGGAGACCCTGCGTTTCCTGGCCGCGCCTGTCCGCTTCTACAATGCCGGGTCGTCGGAATGCTTCGGCAACACCGGCGAGGACCCCGCCGACGAGGAAACCCCGTTCCGCCCGCGCAGCCCCTATGCGGTGGCGAAGGCGACGGCGTTCTGGGAAATCGCCAACTATCGCGACAGTTACGGCCTGCACGCCTGTTCCGGCATTCTGTTCAACCATGAATCGCCGATGCGGCCCGGACGCTTCGTAACCCGCAAGATCGCGGCGGCGGCGGCGAGGATCGCCCGCGACGGCGGCGGCGAGGTGACGCTGGGCGATTTGTCGGTACGCCGCGACTGGGGCTGGGCGCCGGAATACGTCGAGGCGATGTGGGCGATGCTGCAACGCCCGGAACCCGAGGACTTCGTGATCGCCACCGGCGAGGTCAACCCGCTGGAGAACTTCGTCGCCACCGCCTTCGCCGCCTTCGATTTGGACTGGCGGGCGCACGTGCACACCGATCCAGCGCTGTTGCGTCCGTCGGAAATCCGCTGCGGTTTCGGCAACGCGGCCAAGGCCAAGGCCAAGCTGGGCTGGGTGGCGAAGACCCGGATGCGCGACGTGGCGCGGCGCATGGCCCTGGCGGAACGCGTCCGCCTGGACGGCCACCCCCTCACCGAACTGTTGCTTTGATGTTGAAGGATCTGCTGCGTCCCTGGAAGTTCCGCGCCGCCTGCCTGCCCTGGCGAATCGCCACCGCCGCCGGACTGTGGCAAGGCGACGGCGCGCCGGTGCAGTTCGTCATCGAAAAGGCCGACTGGGCGATCCGCTGGGTCGGCGAACACGTGCGGGACGAGGCCAACGCGATCGCGCCGGGCAGCGTCGCCACCACGGTGGCGCCGCAACGCATCGCCAACCGCGTCGTGCACTTCGGGTCGCAATACATGTGGCTGGCCTGGGGGCCACACATGCCGCGCGGCAATCGGTACGTCACCTCGTTCTTCCATGGCAAGCCCGAGGACGGACCCGAGATCGCCCGTCACATCGACCAGTTTCTCGACAGCGTGCCGAGGCTCGACAAGATCGTCACCGGCGCCGGACTGATCGAGGCCCGCCTGCTGTCCTGGGGGGTGCCGCGCGAAAAGGTGGTGCGCATTCCGATCGGCGTCAATACCAAGACCTTCGTGCCACCAACGCCGGAGCAGCGGGCGGCGGCGCGCGCCCGTTTCGGCATCGCGCCCGGACGCATCGTCGTCGGCTCGTTCCAGAAGGACGGCATGGGCTGGGGCGACGGCATGGAGCCAAAGCGGATCAAGGGACCGGACGTCTTCGTTTCGGCGGTGGCGGAACTGGCGAAGGATCGCCCGGTGACCGTTTTCCTGACCGGCCCGGCGCGGGGCTACGTCAAACGGGAACTGGAGGCGCGGGGGATTCCCTTCGTCCATACCTATGCCAAGGGCCACGCCGAACTGGTGGACTGCTACCACGCGCTGGACCTTTACTTCGTCACCTCGCGCGAGGAAGGCGGGCCGATGGGCCTGATGGAAAGCATGGCCAGCGGCGTGCCGGTGGTTTCCACCCGCGTCGGCATGGCCCCCGACCTGATCGCCGACGGCGTCGCCGGCGGCCTGACCGACCCCGAGGACGCCGTCGCCATCGCCGCCCGCGCCGCGTCCTTGTTGGACCTGCCGGACGGCGGCGACGCCCTGCGTGCCGCCGCGCGAAGCGCGGTGATGGCCGCCGACTGGTCGGTGGTCGGCCGCGACCATTGGTTCAAGGTCTATCAGCCGTTGTTGCCGAGATGACCGCCGAAAACCACCGCGATCCCTTGCTGAAATCCCTGCTGCGCGGCGGCTGGCGCGGCGCCCTGCTGGCGCAGACCCTGGCGGCGTCGGCAACCTCGGGCGGCGGCGGCGGCCCCCGCGTCTTCTATGGCGGGGCGCGGGCAGGCAACGTCGGCGGGCCACTGGTCAAGGTGAAGCGGCTGAAGGAATTCTTCCCCGAGCACCGCTGGACCTACAACCTCGTCTACACCTTGTCCAACGCCCCCTATCTGCCCACCGCCGCGCTCGACTGGCTGCGCCTGCGAAAAATCCCGATTGTGTTGAATCAAAACGGCGTTTTCTATCCCGGCTGGTACGCGGGCGACTGGCGGAGCATGAACGCGGTGATGGCGCGCGCCTATCACCGTGCCTATCACGTATTCTGGCAAAGCGACTTCAGCCGCCGCGCCGCCGACCGTTTCCTGGGGGAACGCCATGGCGCGGGCGAGGTTCTGTTCAACGCCATCGACACCCGCCGCTTTTGCCCCGCCGAGACCCGTGCCGAACGCCCCTTTACCTTCCTGCTTTCCGGCAAGATCGACGCCCACCTCGCCTATCGGCTGGAAGGCACCATCGCCGGGCTGGCGGCGGCGCGCCGTCAGGGGCTGGACGCGCGCCTGATCATCGCCGGATGGGTCGCGGATGCCGCCCGCGCTGCGGCGGAAGCCACGGCGGAACGCCTGAACGTAGCGCAAGCGATCGCCTTCACCGGCCCCTACACGCAGGAAGCTGCGCCCACCGTCTACCAATCCGCCGACGCCTACGTGATGACCAAGTACCTGGACCCCTGCCCCAACACCGTGCTGGAGGCCATGGCCTGCGGCCTGCCGGTGCTGCATTCCGCCAGCGGCGGTGTGCCGGAACTGGTGGGGGCGGGGGCCGGGATCGGCCTGGCGGTACCCGAGGAATGGGAGGCCATCCACACGCCAATCTCCGAAGCGATCGGCGACGGCATGCTGGCGGTGGCGAAGGCCGCCCCGGCCATGGGGATTGCCGCCCGCGCCCGCGCCGTGGCAAAGTTCGACATCGTTCCCTGGATCGACCGCCACGCCCAGGTCTTCCAATCCCTGCTGGAGTCCCGCTCGTGAAGTCCTTGCTGCTGTCTTTCGCCAATGCCTTGGCGGTGCTCTGGCGCCTACTGCCGGAGTCCCTGCGCACCGGACTGATCACCGGCCTTCTGGTGCTGGATTCCCGCCACCCGGAGCCGGCGAAGGGTCTGCGTCGCCTGCTGATTCTGCGCGACCGACTGGACCTGGTCACCGCCGAACGCGCCATGGCCTATGGCCGGGGCGAGCACCCAAAGCATCGTCTGACCGGCTATCACCGCTTTTTCATCGACCGCATCGCCGACGGCGACCGCGTTCTCGACGTCGGCTGCGGCTATGGCGCGGTGGCGCGCGACATCGCGGCCTCCCTTCCCGGCTGCACGGTCACCAGCATTGACATGAATAAGCCGCGCCTGACCCAGGCCATGGCATCCGACAACCCGCCCAACCTCTCCTTCGTCGAGGGCGACGCCACCCGTGCCGTTCCGAACGGCGGCTGGACCGTGGTGGTGCTGTCCAACGTACTGGAACACATCGCCGACCGACCGGGTTTCCTGGCCGCGTTGATCGCCTCCACCGGCGCCGGAAAGTTTCTGATTCGGGTGCCACATTTCGAACGCGAATGGCAAATGGCGCTGCGACGGGAATTGTGCGTAAACTATTTTTCGGACGACGATCACAAGATCGAGCACACCCTGGCCGAATTCCGGACCGAGGTCGAAGCTGCGGGCTTACGGATCGTCGAAGTCACGACCCCCTGGGGTGAAATCTGGGCCGACTGCCGCAACGAAAAGAGCCAAGCGTGACCGCCGATCCATCGATCAGCATCATCATTCCCTGCTACAACAGCGGTCGTACCCTACCCCAGACCCTGGAGTCGGTGCGCGCCCAAACCCTTGCCCCGCGCGAGGTGATCGTCGTCGATGACGGCTCCACCGACCCGGAAACTGTGGCGCTGCTGGATTCGCTGACCGACGTGCGGCTGGTGCGCCAGCCCAACCGCGGCCTGCCCGCCGCGCGCAACGCGGGATTTGCCGCCGCCGCCGGGGAATACGTGCTGCCGCTCGATTCCGACGACTGGCTGGAACCGGACGCGTTGGACAAGCTGTTGGCGACGTTGCGCCGCCACCCCGAGGCCGCCTTCGCCTTTTCCCACATCCGGTTGGAAGGGGAATGTCGTGGCGTGCTGGCCAAGCATTACAACTTCTTCGAACAGCTGTTTTTGAATCAAATGCCGTACTGCCTGCTGCTGCTACGCAACCTATGGCAAGCGGTCGGCGGCTACGACGAGACCCTGCGTCGCGGTTACGAGGACTGGGAATTCAACATTCGCCTGGGTTCGCGCGGCTATTTCGGGGTCGTCGTGCCGGAACCATTGTTCCATTACCGCGTTTCCAGCGGCGGCATGCTGTTGGCGATGTCCAGCCGCGAGCACGGCAACCTGTGGCGCGAGGTGCAAAACCGCAACCCCGATCTTTACCGCTGGGGACCCCTGTGGTCCCTGTGGCGGACCTGGCGGCGGCGGCCCTCCACCTATCCGCTGTTGCCGTTTTTCCTTTGGCTCGCCCTGCACCGGGTGTTGCCACACGTGGCCTTCCAGTCCCTGTTCCTGACTCTGCGCCGCTGGTCCCACGGTCGGCGCGTCACCCAGAACACCCCGGCGGCGGGCGGGGCGTCATGACGCTCGCCTGTTTCAAGGCCTGCGACATCCGGGGACGGGTGCCGGAAGACCTCGACCCCGTTCTGGCGCGCCGAATCGGCCGCGCCTTCGCCGAGGTCGTCGATCCCGGCTGCGTCGTGGTCGGTTGCGACGCCCGCCTGGAAAGCCCGGGCTTGGCCTCCGCGCTGATCTGCGGCCTGACCGAAGGCGGCGCCGATGTCATCGACATCGGCCTGTGCGCCACCGAGGAAGTCTATTTCCAGGCCGCGCGCCGCGAGGCTGCGGGCGTCGGCGGCGGCATCATGGTCACCGCCAGCCACAACCCGAAAGGCCATAACGGCATGAAACTGGTGTGCCAAGGCGCGCGCCCGATTTCCGGCGACACCGGGTTGACCGACATCCGCGATCGCGTCCTGGCCGACCCGCCCGCCGCCGCCCGCCAGGGAACCGTGACGCGCGACACCGACCGGTCGGCCTACATCGACCACCTGCTCGGCTTTGTCGATGCCGCCGCGATGAAGCCCCTGAAGATCCTGGCCGACGCCGGCAACGGCTGCGCCGGACCGATTGTCGCGGCGCTGGCGAAACGCCTGCCGCTGTCCATCGACTTGGTGCGCGGCGAACCGGACGGCACCTTCCCCGACGGCATCCCCAACCCGTTGCTGCCCGAGATGCGGGAAGCCACCGCAAGGGCGGTACGGACCGCGAACGCCGATTTGGGCATCGCCTGGGATGGCGACGCCGACCGCTGCTTCCTGTACGACGGTCAGGGCCGCTTCATCGAAGGCTATTATCTGGTCGGCCTGCTGGCCGAGGCGATGCTGGCGCGTCATCCCGGCGCCAAGATCGTCCACGACCCCCGCCTGGAATGGAGCACCATCGCCGACGTCGCCCGCCTGGGCGGCATTCCGGTGCGCTGCAAGACCGGCCATGCCTTCATCAAGGAACGGATGCGCGCCGAAGACGCGGTCTATGGCGGCGAGATGAGCGGCCATCACTATTTCCGCGACTTCGCCTATTGCGACAGCGGCATGATCCCCTGGCTGCTGGTGGCCGAAATCATCAGTCGGACCGGCGCTTCCCTGGCGGACCTGGTCGATCGGCGGATGACCGACTTTCCCTGCAGCGGCGAAATCAATTTCACCGCCGATGCCGCCGCCGCGATCGCCCGCATTCTGGCCCGGTATCTGCCGCTGCACCCGGCCCGCGACGACACCGATGGGGTGGGCCTCGACTTCGGCGACTGGCGTTTCAATCTGCGGCGCTCCAACACCGAGCCGCTTTTGCGGCTGAACATCGAAAGCCGCGGCGACACCGACGCCGTCGCCCGCCACCGAACCGAAATCACGGCCCTGATCGAGGAGCAGCCATGACCCAAGACTTTTCCTATGACCTTTCCGGCAAGCGCATCTGGGTCGCCGGACACACCGGCATGGTGGGATCGGCGATCGTCCGCCGTCTGCGACGGGAAGCCTGCACCGTCATCACCGCCGATCACCGCGACCTCGACCTGACACGGCAGGCGGTGATGGATGCCTGGGTCGCCGACCAGAGCCCCGACGCGATTTTCCTGACCGCAGGCCGGGTCGGCGGCATTCACGCCAATTCCACCCTGCCCGCCGAGTTTCTGTACGACAACCTGATGATCGCGGCCAACGTCATCCACGCCGCCCACGCGGCGGATGTCGGTCGCCTGCTGTTCCTGGGGTCGTCGTGCATCTACCCGCGCGAAGCACCGCAGCCGATCCCGGAAAGCGCCCTGTTGACCGGACCGCTGGAGCCCACCAACGAATGGTACGCCCTGGCCAAGATCGCCGGGATCAAGCTGTGCCAGGCCCATCGCCGGGAATACAGCCGCGACTATGTCGCGGTGATGCCGACCAACCTGTACGGCCCCGGCGACAATTTCCACCCCCTGCACAGTCACGTCCCCGCCGCGCTGCTCAGCCGCTTCCACGAGGCGAAGCTGGCAAACGCCGCCGAGGTGGAAATCTGGGGCACGGGCACGCCATTGCGCGAGTTCATGCAAGTCGATGACATGGCCGATGCCTGCGTCTTCTTGATGCGGCACTACTCCGGCGACGACATCGTCAACATCGGCTCCGGCGACGAGGTTTCGATCGCCGGTTTCGCGCATCTGGTCGCGGCGGCGGTCGGCTATGGCGGCGCCTTGCGCTTCGATCCGACCCGCCCCGACGGAATGCCGCGCAAGTTGCTGGATACGACACGGTTGAGGGAACTCGGCTGGCGCTGCAAAATCCCCCTTGGCGAGGGCTTACGCGACTATTACGACTGGTTCCTGAAAAATTCGAGCAGCCTTCGCGGCACGGAAGCAACCGGACAATGAAAGACCACTTATGAAACGCGCGCTGATCACGGGTGTCACCGGCCAGGACGGAGCCTATCTGTCGGAACTGCTGTTGGCGAAGGGCTACGAGGTCCACGGCGTGAAGCGGCGGTCGTCGTCGTTCAACACCGGTCGCATCGACCATCTGTATCAGGACCCTCACGCCGGCGGCGTCAAGTATCGCCTGCACTTCGGCGACATGACCGACGCCACCAACCTGATCCGCTTGGTGCAGGAAGTGCAGCCCGACGAGATCTATAACCTCGCCGCGCAAAGCCACGTGCAGGTCAGCTTCGAAACCCCGGAATACACCGCCAATTCCGACGCCCTCGGCACCCTGCGCCTGCTGGAAGCGATCCGCATCCTCGGGTTGGAAAAGAAGACCCGCTTCTATCAGGCCTCGACCTCGGAGCTCTACGGCAAGGTGCAGGAAATCCCGCAGCGGGAAACCACGCCGTTCTATCCGCGCAGTCCCTACGCGGCGGCGAAAATCTATGCCTACTGGATCACGGTGAACTACCGCGAGGCCTATGGCCTGCACGCCAGCAACGGCATCCTGTTCAACCACGAAAGCCCGATCCGCGGCGAAACCTTCGTCACCCGCAAGATCACCATGGCGGTCGCCGCCATCCACCACGGCCAGCAGGATTGCCTGTACCTCGGCAACCTGGACGCCAAGCGAGACTGGGGCCATGCCCGCGACTATGTGGAGGGGATGTGGCGCATCCTGCAACAGGACACGCCCAGCGACTTCGTGCTCGCCGCCGGCGAAACCCACTCGGTACGGGAATTCGTGGAACTGGCCTTCGCCGAGGTCGGGCGCACCATTGCGTGGAGCGGCACCGGCGTTGACGAGATCGGCGCCGACGCCGCCACCGGCGCCGTGCTGGTGCGCATCGACCCCCGCTATTGCCGCCCGACCGAGGTGGAGCTGCTGCTGGGCGACCCGACCAAGGCGCACACCGTGCTGGGATGGAGCCACACCACGCCCTTCGCCAATCTGGTCAAGGAAATGGTCGCCAGCGACGTCGCCAGCGCCGCGAAGCGCAAGAAAGCCCGCCACGCGGAATAAACCGGACCGGTGCGCGCCCTAAACCGCGGCGCGCACCGCCGCGATCACCCGATCCTGATCGGACTCGCCTAAGTAGGGGTGCATCGGCAGGCTCAACACCCGCCGTGCCAGGTCGTCCGCCACCGGGCAACCGCCCGACACGGTTGGGAGGTGAACGTAACCGGTCTGCCGGTGCATCGGGATCGGGTAATAGACCTGGGTCGGCACCCCCACCGCCTTGCACGCGGCCATCACCTTTTCGCGATCATCCACCAGAACGGTGTATTGCGCCCAGGCCGAGCGCGCACCCGAACGCGACGCCGGGGTTTCGACGCAATCGCAAAGGGCGGCGGAATAGCGGTCGGCGACGCGCTGCCGCGCCTCCAGTTCCTCGGGAAAGATCGCCAGCTTCTCCAGCAGCACCGCCGCCTGGATGGTATCCAGCCGGGCGTTGAGGCCGATCCGCACGTTATCGTACTTATCGCTGTCCTTGCCATGGATGCGAATCGACGTCAGCAACGCCGCCAATTCCGTGTCGTCGGTCAGGATCGCGCCGCCGTCGCCGTAACACCCCAGCGGCTTCGCCGGAAAGAAGCTGGTCGCCGTGGCCTGACCGAACGCGCCGATGCGGCGATTGCCCAGGCTGCCGCCGAAACCCTGCGCCGCGTCGTCGAGAACCAGAAGATCATACTCCGCCGCCACCGCCGCCACCGCCGGGTGGTCGGCGGGCAACCCGAACAGATCGACCGGGATCACCACACGCGGACGCAAACCCCGCGCCTTGGCCTCCGCCACCGCCGCGTCCAGGCTGGCGGCGGCCATATCGAAGGTGCCGGGCAGAACATCGACGAACACCGGCGTCGCGCCGACCAAAACCGCGCACTCGGCGGTGGCGATGAAAGAGAACGTCGGCACCAGCACCGCGTCGCCGGGACCGATCCCCCAGGCCATCAGCACCATCACCAGGGCCTCAGTGCCGCTGGCGCAGCTGATCGCGTGGCGCGCACCGGCAAACGCGGCCAGCGACTTTTCGAAGGCCGTGACCTCCGGCCCCATGATGTACTGGCCGTGATCCAGCACGCGAGCGATCGCCGCCTCGACACGCCCCCCCAAATGCGACCGCTGCGCCTGCAAATCGATGAACGGGATCGACGCCTCAGACATTAGTGGTTTCCTCCAGGCGATCGCCCTCGACGCAATAGCGGCGACCTTCGCGCGGGCAGACCAGGGTTTCATCCAGAATTTCCCCGGCGTGGCTGACCCAGCCTTTCCGCCAGGCGGGAACTCCGACCATCAGGGCGTGCGACGGCACATCGCGGGTCACCACCGCGCCCGCGCCGACGAAGGCATAGGCCCCGACGGTGACACCGCAGACGATGGAGCAGTTGGCCCCCAACGTCGCGCCGCGACAGATCAGGGTGTCGCGATATTCGTCCTTCCGCGAAACGTGCGCGCGCGGGTTGTAGACATTGGTGAAGACCATGCTGGGACCGCAGAAGACATCGTCCTCGATGGTCACGTTGTCATAGATCGAGACATTGTTCTGCACCTTGACGCGGTCGCCGATCGTTACCCGGTTGCCGACGAAGACATTCTGCCCGAACGATCCGTCGCGGCCGATGCGCGCCCCGCCGCAGACATGCACCCAATGCCAGACATGAGTCCCCGCGCCGATTTCGGCGCCAGCATCGACGATCGCGGTGGAATGAACCACCGCCTTGTCCGAAATGGTCATCGTTCAAGCCCCCTTTTCATCGCGAACATCTTGCTGCGCGCCCGGCTGAGCCAGATGCGCGACCGCAAACCCAACGCCGCCACGGACGAAAGCCGTTTGCGCGGCGCGGTGTCGCGCCAAACCTCGGCCAGGAACGCGGCATAGGCCGCCGCCACGTCGGTCGCCGAACGATCCGGCAGGGCGGCGCGAAAGGCATCCAAATTCGCGGCGGCGGCGTCAATCGCCGCAAGAACGTCATCGCCTCCGTCGAACAAAACCCCGGCCTTGCCCACCAGCTCCGGGTTTCCGCCGCTTCTCAACGCCACCGGCACCAGACCGCAGGCCATTGCCTCGGCCAGGGAGTTGGAGCAGGAATCATTGCGGCTGGCCATGACGTAGACATCGGCCTGTCGAAGAAGCTTGGCGATGTCGGCAGGATCCTGCGGCGGTAATTGGCGGATGTTGCGGAAGGTGACCGGGCTGTTGCCGATGAAGGTCATCGCGTAGCGGGAAAAATCCAGCGCCTCGTCGAGACGGCGGTAGATGTCGAATCCCTTGTTGCTGTTTGCCGACCAGCTGACGGCGACAATACGGATGCGACCGTCAACGGGGGGCGTCCGCCCCCCGCCGCTAAACAGGGCACGGTCAGGCGCGTTCAGGATCACCGTGGCATGGCGCGGTTCCCTCATCTTCATGCGGCGAAAGCCCTCGCGGGTATAGCGGCTCTGAAAGATCGCGCCATTGGCAATTCTTTCCGCCAAGCCGATCACCACCGCGTCGATACCGCTGTCCTCGCCACGATAAAGATGCACCGGTCCGTTGATCCGATGCACGAAGGGAGTGTTCGGCAAACGCCTTTTCCAATCAATGACCTGTGCCGCATCGTTGAAACTGTCGAACAGCACGATATCCGCGTCGTCGGGGGTTTCCGCCCATTGACCGCAGGCGCGAAAGGCCTTGCGCAGGGCGCACAGCAACTGGTTTCCGCCGCCCCACGGCCCCTCGCGGAAGGGAAACAGGATGTGAATCTTCGGCATCGACTGACCTACCAAACCGACCATCCCCCATCCACCTGAATGTTCTGGCCGGTGATATAGGCCGCAGCATCGCTGGCCAACAGCGCGACGACACCCTTGAAGTCCTCTTCGACCGCCATCCGTCCAAGCGGCGTTCTTTCTTCGTAACGGGCCAGAAATTCCGGGCTTTGGCCACGCTCCACCCCCCCCGGAGAAACGACATTGACACGAACCGCCGGGGCCAGGGTCGTGGACAACCAGCGGGTCAGCTGAATCAGCCCTCCCTTGCTGGCCGCATAGGCGGCTGGATTGCCCATCGACGTCCCCTCATAAAGGCGCCAGTCGGGACCGACGACACCATAGATCGAGCCAAGGTTGACGATGCTGCCGTGCCCGGACACGGTCAGCGCGGGCGCGGCGGCTTGGCAGAGGACGAAGGCGGCGGTGAGATTGACCTCGACGGCACGACGCCACGTCTGTACGGATTGCTCGGCAAAGGGCGTCGCCCAGCCCTGCAACGCATTGGAACCGACGAAGGCGGCATTGTTGACCAGCACATCGAGACGGTCGAACACCTCCACAACGCGGAAAACCGCCTGCCGTGTCGCTGCCTCGTCTTCCAGATCGACGATTACCGGTTCCACCCGCACGCCGAAGCGCTCGGCCAGTTCGCTGCACAGCGCCTCGGGGGCCGCGCGGTCGAGAACCGCCAGGGCGCAGCCCTGTTCCGCCAGAGCCTCGCAGATTGCCTGTCCGATGTGGCCCGCGCCGCCGGTCACCAGCGCGACGCGGCCAGTCAGGTCCAACAATTCCGAAATCTTCCGCATCCTTGACGTCTTTCCTTAGCGAGGATGGCCCGCCGCGACAGCTGCGGCCTTGGGGCAAACCCAAGGCGTGCACGATAGCCCAGCGCCTTGCGGTCGTGAAGTTCGTTATGAATTTCGACGGCTTCCGGCGAAAGCCCAAGACCGCTTGAATGTCGCCCATTTCGCCGAACACACCGAACGGCGCATAACAGCGCTTGCCATTTCAAAGGTGGAAAATATAGATAGTACGTCGAAGCGGCTTCCGGCGCAGGAACGGCGGGTCTGCGATTTCTGCGGTTCTTTGGCGATGTTCGACGAACAGCTCAGGGGCAATTATCGTGACACGCGTGCTGGTTACGGGGGGCGACGGATTCATCGGCTCCCATCTGACGGAAACCCTGGTGCGGCAGGGTTACGACGTTCGTGCCTTCGTCCTCTACAACTCGTTCAATTCCTGGGGTTGGCTCGACCACGCGTCGAAGGATATCCGCGAGGCGCTCGACGTCTTCGCCGGAGACATCCGCGACCCGCATGGGGTACGGACCGCCATGGAGGGCTGCGACACGGTGTTGCATCTGGCATCGCTGATCGCCATTCCCTATTCCTATCATTCGCCCGACACCTATATCGACACCAACGTCAAGGGCACCCTCAACGTCCTACAGGCGGCCCGCACGCTGGGGGTGCGCCGCGTCGTCCATACCTCGACCAGCGAGGTCTACGGCACCGCCCGTTTCGTGCCAATCACCGAGGAACACCCCTTGTGCGGCCAATCTCCCTACTCGGCGTCGAAAATCGCCGCCGATCAGTTGGCCTATTCGTTTTATGCGTCCTTCGACCTGCCGGTGGTGATCGCCCGCCCCTTCAATACCTACGGTCCGCGCCAGTCGGCCCGCGCGGTGATCCCCACGGTGATCACCCAGATCTCCAGCGGCCTACGCACGCTGAAACTGGGCGCGACGCATCCGACACGGGACTTCAACTTCGTCGCCGACACCGTGGGCGGCTTCATCGCCGCCATGACCGGCGAGGCGGGGCTGGGCGAGGTGGTGAACTTCGGCTCCGGCCACGAGATCTCGATCGGTGACACGGTGGCCCTGATCGCCGAGATCATGGGAGCCGAGATTGAGATCGAGACCGAAACCGTCCGCCTGCGCCCCCAGAAAAGCGAAGTGGCGCGCCTGTGCGCCGACAACGCCAAGGCGCGTGCCCTGTTCGGCTGGTCACCCGCCCATGGCGGCCGGGACGGCTTGCGTCGCGGCCTTGCCGAAACCATCCGCTGGTTCGGCGAAGCGGAGAACCTCGCCGGGCACAAGGTCGGTCACTACAACATCTAGGGGTCCACCATGTCGATATCCTCTTCCCCCCGGAATGCGTTCATCGAACGCCTGCGCACCGTATTGAACGGCGCGGCGACGCCGGTCGCCCTGCACGAACCGGAATTCGCCGGGTCCGAGTGGGACTATGTGAAGGATTGCCTGGACACCGGATGGGTTTCCTCGGTCGGCAAGTACGTCGATGAGTTCGAGGTGCGGCTGGCCGCCTATACCGGCGCGCGGCACGCGATATCGGTGGTCAACGGCACCGCCGCCTTGCACGCGGCGCTGCTGTGCGCCGGGGTCGGACGCGACGACGAGGTGCTGATCCCGGCCCTGACCTTCATCGCCACCGCCAACGCCGTTTCGTATTGCGGCGCGATTCCCCATTTCGTCGATAGCAACGAGGCCAACCTGGGCCTCGACCCAGAGCGTTTGGCCGATTATCTCGCGCACATCGCCGAACCGACCGCCGACGGCTATCGCAACGCCCTCACCGGGCGCCGTCTTGCCGCCGTCGTCCCTGTGCACGTCTTCGGCCATCCGGTGGACATGGCCGCGCTGCTCGAGGTTTGCCGCCGCTACCGCCTGCCGGTAATCGAGGACGCGGCGGAGTCCCTCGGCTCATTCATCGGCGTCCGGCACACCGGCACCTTCGGCCTGATGGGAACCTTGAGCTTCAACGGCAACAAGACCATCACCACCGGCGGCGGCGGCGCAATCCTGACCAACGACGCGGACCTCGGAAAGCGGCTGAAGCACCTGACCACCACCGCGCGGGTAAAGCACCAGTGGGAATTCCTCCACGACGAAGTCGGCTTCAACTACCGCATGCCCAACCTCAACGCCGCTCTGGGCTGTGCTCAGATGGAGCGCCTGCCCGACATGCTGGGCCGCAAGCGCCGTCTGGCGGCGGCCTATCGGACCGCCTTCGCCGACGACCCAGCCTTCCGCTTCATCGCCGAGCCGAACGGCTGCACCGGCAATTACTGGCTGAACGCCGTGGTCCTGACCGAGCCCGACCGAATGGCGCGCGACGCCTGCTTGCAGGCCGCCGCCGACGCGGGATATCAGTGCCGCCCGCTGTGGCGCCTGATGCACCGCCTGCCGATGTACGACTTCTGCCCTCACGCGCCGCTGCCGGTGACGGAGCGGCTGGAAGCCGGATTGATCAATTTGCCAAGCAGCTCGAAACTGGGAGGAAAGCACTGACATGCAACCCGTGCGCACCATCTGCGTCGTCACCGGGTCCAGGGCCGAATACGGTCTGCTGTACTGGTTGCTCAAGGGGATCGCGGACAACCCGCGCATGGACCTGCGACTGTTGGTCACCGGTACCCACCTGTCGCCGGAATTCGGCCTGACGGTACGACAGATCGAAGCCGACGGCTTCGTCCCCGACGCCCGGATCGACATGCTGATTTCCTCCGACACACCGGTCGGCATCGCTAAGTCGATCGGCCTCGGCGTGATCGGCTTCGCCGACGCGCTGGACCGGCTTCGCCCGGATCTTCTGGTGGTTCTGGGCGACCGTTTCGAGATCCTGGCGGCAGCGCAAGCCGCCATGGTCCTGCGCATCCCGATCGCGCACATCCACGGCGGCGAACTGACCGAGGGCCTGATCGACGAAGCAATCCGTCACTCCCTGACCAAGATGGCGCAGTTGCATTTCGTCTCCGCCGAGCCGTACCGGCAACGGGTCATTCAACTCGGCGAAGCGCCCGACCGGGTGTGGACGATCGGGGCGCCGGGGCTGGACACGATCCGCCATCAAACCCTGCTGGACCGCCGCGCCCTCTCGGAATCCATCGGATTCGACCTCGACCATCCGTATTTCCTGGTCACCTATCATCCGGTCACCCTGGCGCGAGAGGGAAAAGCCGCGGGCATCGCCGCCCTGCTGGCGGCCCTGAACGAATTTCCCGAACACCGGGTTCTGATCACCGGCGTCAATGCCGACACCGGCAGCGCCCCGATCCGCGCCGCGATCGCCGCCTTCTCGACCGCGAATTCGGGCCGCGTTCACGCCTCCGTGTCGCTGGGACAGCAACGCTATCTCAGCGCGCTTTCCCACGCCGACGCGGTAATCGGCAATTCGTCGAGCGGCCTGATCGAGGCGCCGTCCTTCAAGATTCCAACGGTGAACATCGGCGCCCGCCAGCGCGGCCGCATCCGCGCCGCGACGGTGATCGACACCGACGAAACCGCCGCCGCGATCGTCGCGGGCATCCGGCAAGCCCTGTCGCCGGACTTCCGCGCCGGGCTGGCGGATGCGATCAGCCCATTCGGCGACGGCCACGCGACGGGAAGAATGCTCGAGATTCTGGCCAACCATTCGCTGGATGGGCTGCTGATGAAACGCTTCTGGGATCTTGCGCCATGAAGCCATTGCGGGCCGTCTTCATCGGGTGCGTGCAGTCAAGCTTGGCCCTGCTGGAAGAATTGCTCACCCTGCCCGAGGTCGAAATCTGCGGCGTGGTGACGCGACGGCGCTCCGACATCAATGCCGATTTCGTCGATCTTTCCGAAGCCGCCGCCCGGCGGACCATCCCGGTTTATCACGCTTCCGGGAACCAACAGACGGAAATGGCGGCATGGATTAAGGCCCGTGAGCCGAGCCTCTGTTTCTGCCTGGGCTGGTCATACCTGCTTGGCGAACCGGCCTTGACCGCCGCACCCCGGGGCGTGGTCGGCTATCACCCCGCCCTGCTGCCGCGCAACCGCGGCCGACACCCCATCATCTTGGCGCTGGCGCTGGGGTTGAACGAAACCGGATCGACCTTTTTCCTGATGAACGCCGGGGCGGATTCCGGGCCGATCCTGTCGCAAGCGCGCGTACCCATCGCGGCGGACGACGACGCCGGAAGCCTGTACGCCAAATTGGTCGCCACCGGTCGGAAACAGTTGCGGCAACTGGCCCTGGACCTGCGGCGGTCGCCACGCCCCAGGACCACGCCCACGCCACCAGTTGGCGCAAGCGCGGCAGGGTGGACGGCCGAATCGACTGGCGCATGCCCGCCACGGGCATCCACAATCTGGTGCGTGCGCTGGCACGGCCCTACCCGGGAGCTCATGCCGACTTCCGCGACGTCGAGATCAAGGTCTGGAAGACCCGTCTGGGCCCACCCGGACCCCAGGATGTCGAACCGGGATACGTCCTTGATGTCGCCGACGCGAACATTCTCGTACAGTGCGGTGTGGGAACGATTATCCTGGAAAACCATGGCTTTGCCGACGGGGCGGGCCAAGCCCTACAGCCGGGGGACTATCTATGAGCAACATTCTGGTCATCGCGCCGCATCCGGATGACGAAACGCTGGGCTGCGGCGGCACCCTGTTGCGCCACCGCCAAAGCGGCGACGACATCCACCGGCTGATCGTCATCGCGATCACCGCGAACCAGGCCTCCGCCAACCGCATCCAAGGCCGCAAGCGGGAAATCGCGACGGTGGTGGCGGCCTATGGCTTCGCCTCGACCACTGAACTCGGTTTCGAGACCACCACCCTCGACGCCCCGCCCATGAGCGCCCTGGTCGCGGGCATCGGCGACGCGGTCAAGCGGATCCGTCCCGAGGTGGTTTATCTGCCCTATCCAGGGGATGCCCACACCGACCATCGCGCGGTCTTTCTCGCGGGCAGCAGCGCCACCAAATGGTTCCGCTATCCCAGCGTCAAACGCGTCCTGGCGTACGAGACGATTTCGGAAACCAATTTCGGCATGGCCCCGGATATGTTGCCATTCCGGCCCAACAGCTACATCGACATCGGCCCCTGGCTGGACAAGAAAATCGAGATCATGGCCTGTTACGAAGGGGAAATGGGGACGCATCCCTTCCCCAGGTCGGAAACCGCCATCCGCGCCCAGGCCACCTTCCGCGGCGCGGAAGCCGGGGTTGCCACCGCCGAGGCCTTCATGCTGCTGAAGGAAATCGTCCAATGAGCGTGTTCGTCATCGCCGAGGCCGGGGTCAATCACAACGGCTCCCTGGATATGGCCGTTCAACTGGTCGATGCGGCGGCGATGGCCGGAGCGGATGCCGTCAAATTCCAGACCTTCCGAGCGGCGGAGATGGTCAGCCGCCAAGCCCCCAAGGCCGCCTATCAACTGCAAACCACCGATCGGGCGGAGAGCCAGTTCGAGATGATCTGCAAGCTGGAGCTTTCGGCGGAGCATCACCGCGCGCTGATCGACTACGCCGCCCAGCGTGGAATCGCCTTTTTGTCGACTCCGTTCGACACGGTCAGCCTGGATCTGCTGGCCGACGACTTCGGCCTGCGAACCATCAAGCTGCCCTCCGGCGAAATCACCAACGGTCCGTTCCTGTTGCGAGTCGCCGCCTCGGGATGCCGCTTGATCCTGTCCACCGGAATGAGCTTCCTTGGCGAGGTCGAGGCCGCCCTGACGGTGCTGGCGTTCGGCTATACGGCCGCGCCGGACGCCCCCCCCTCGCGCGCAGCCTTCGAGGCCGCCTATCTGTCGGCGACGGGGCAACAGGCCTTGCGCGACCACGTCACCCTGCTGCATTGCACGACGGAATATCCAACCTCGCCCACGGACGTGAACCTGCGCGCCATGGAAACCATGGCCACCGCCTTCGGCCTACCGGTCGGCTTTTCGGATCACACGCAGGGCATTCACATTCCGATCGCCGCCGTGGCGCGCGGCGCGACGCTGATCGAAAAGCACTTCACCCTGGACCGCACCCTGCCCGGCCCGGACCACAAGGCATCGCTGGAACCCGCCGAGCTGGCCGCCCTGGTCGCCGCGATCCACGATGTGGAAGCGGCCATGGGAGACGGCATCAAACGCCCAATGCCGCCGGAAATCGGCAATCGCGCCGTCGTTCGCAAAAGCCTAGTGGCGGCGCGACCGATCGCTGCGGGCGAGACCTTCACCGCCGACACCCTGCGCTGCAAGCGCCCCGGCACCGGGATTTCTCCGATGGCGTACTGGGATTATCTAGGAAAGCCCGCCAACCGGGATTATGCGGAAGAGGAAACGATCAACCCATGAGTCTGCCGCTGATCATCATCGGAGCCGGAGGTCACGGCCGCGTCGTCGCGGATCTTGCCCGCGCGGCAGGATTCGACGTGGCGGGCTTCCTAGACACCGACGCCGTACGCCACCACACGCAAATTGACGGTTGCCCGGTGCTGGGCAACGACACTTACCTGAACGACATCCCGCCCGGCACGATCTTGCTGGCCAACGGAATCGGCGGCGCGGGCAAACCGGAAATCCGCCGTGCCGTCTTTGCACGTCTGGCCGCCGCCGGATACGAATTCCCCGCTCTTGCCCACCCCAATGCCAACGTGGCCAACGGCGTCATCCTGGAGGCGGGCTGTCAGATCATGGCCGGCGCCACCGTGCAGCCCGGTGTACGGGTCGAGGCCGACGCGGTGGTAAATACCGGTGCCGTGGTCGATCACGACTGCCAGCTTGGCGCGCATTGCCATGTCGCGCCCGGCGCGGTGCTTTGCGGCGGCGTCATGGTGGAAACCGCAGCGCATATAGGTGCGGCGGCTTGTGTGATACAGTACGTCCGCATCGGCGCGGGGGCCTTGGTGGCGGCGGGGGCGGTGGTGGTCCGCGACGTGCCGCCGCAGACGAAAATGGCCGGGGTCCCGGCACGAACCATGGAATGAACGATGCCGAACTGGCTTGACATACTGTTGCCCCCCGAGGCGACGATCCACCAGGCTCTAGCCACGATCAACACGGCGCGGTCCCAGTTGGCGTTGGTGGCGGATGCCGAGCGGCACCTGCTGGGCACCCTGTCGGACGGCGATATCCGACGAGCCCTGCTGAACGGCGCAACACTGGAAAATCCGGTCGGCCCGTGGATGAATCCCGAGCCCATGGCGGCGCGCGACACCGACCGTCCAGCGAACATCCTGACGATGATGCGCGTCCATGGACTGCATCAAGTTCCGATTCTGGACGCGACACGACGTATCGTCGGCTTGCGCACGGTCAATGATTTCCTGCAACAACCCGAACGCGACAACCCGGTGGTAATCATGGCCGGGGGCTTGGGCTCCCGCCTCAACGAACTGACCCGGAATCAACCCAAGCCGATGCTGCCGGTGGGGGGCCGCCCCCTGTTGGAGACCATCATTGGCCGTTTTGCCGAGCAGGGCTTCCGCGACATCTGGCTGGCGGTCAACTACCGCGCCGAGATCATCATGGGATACTTCGGCGATGGCGCAAACTTCGGCACGCATATCCGCTATTTGCAAGAAGACAAACGCCTTGGCACAGCAGGGGCGCTCAGCCTGATGACGCAAGACCTGACGCGCCCGCTTGTCGTCAGCAACGCCGATCTTCTGACCAGCCTGGACTACGGAGCCCTTTTGGATGCACACGAATCCTCCGGGGCGGAGGCCACCATGGCGGTGCGCGAGCAGGACCACGCCATTCCCTTCGGCGTGGTCACCGAAATTGATGGACGGGTGCAGAGGGTCGAGGAAAAGCCCCGCCAGCGCGTGCTGGTGAACGCTGGCATCTATGTTCTCAATCCTTCCGCCATCGGCCTGCTTCCCAAGAACACATATTACGACATGCCACAACTTCTCGACGATTTGATCCGACGAAACCGGCCCGTGCATTGCCACCGAGTGGATGGTTATTGGCTGGATATCGGGCACCGCGCGGATTACGAGCGCGCTCAAAACGATTTTGGGTCGCAATGATGATCGACGTTCCCGCCCTGATCGGAAAACGCCCGATTCTGGTGGTGGGTTCGGGCAGCATCGCCCGCCGCCACATCGCGAACTTACGCGCCCTGCATCCAGACAGCCGCATTCTGGTGCTGCGGCGCACGGACAGCAATTCGCCGCCGCCCGACGATGTCGAAGGCTTCACCGACATCGTCGCCGCCTTAGCGGAACGCCCCTTCGCCGCAATCCTGGCCAACCCCGCGCCGTTTCGCGTGCCGCTGGCACGCCGTTTGGCCGAGGCCGACTGCCACCTGCTGCTGGAAAAGCCTCTCTCCACCGCTACCGACGACATCGCGGAAATGCTGCAAAGCGCGGCAGCACGAAAGAGGGTCGTCCTGATCGGATACAACCTGCGCTTTCTGCCATCGCTGCAAGCGATGGCCCCCGCGACACAAGACTCAGTGGGTCGTATCCTACGGATCGAGGCTTCGGTCGGCCAGTATCTGCCGGATTGGCGACCGAATACGGACTATCGGCGGAACGTTTCCGCCCGCGCGGACCTGGGCGGCGGCGCGCTGCTGGAACTCAGCCACGAGATCGATCTCGCCCTCTGGCTCGGCGGTCCGGTCCGCCGAGTTTCCGCACGCTTGGCGCGAATCGGCGACCTGGAAATCGATGTGGAAGATACCGCGGACCTTCTGCTGGACTACGCCAACGGTGCGCAAGGCATCGTCCACATGGACTTTCTGCAACGCGCACCGCGCCGAACCTTAAGCGTGGTTGGCTCCAAGGCTACCTTGGAATGGGATTATTTCGCCGATCGCGTGCTGTTGCGACGAAATGCCACAGCGGAGGACGTGCTCTTTCAGGGGCCTCTGGCGGATCGCAACCAGATGTACCTTGACGAACTGTGCCATTTTTTCGCATGCATCGCCGGAACGGAACTCCCCCGCGTTGACGGGGAGGACGGATCGCAGGTTCTGCGCGTCATCCGCGCCGCCCGGGAATCGGCGCGGGGCAACAGCGCCTTCGTGGATATGACGAAATGATTCTAAGACAACGCCTACGCAACAGCCTTCTCGGCGACCTTATCCGAGTGGGAATCCGCCTGTACTGGCTGGCCATCGGCTTTCCCCGCTTCGCCCGTTGCTGGACGCTCGACCGCCTGAGCCGTCATGCCTATCGCCACCTAAACATCAACGACCTGCGGGCGGCAAGGCGTTCCGATACGGTGTTCATTTGCGGCACAGGATCGTCGCTCCTCGACATCACACCCGAGGAATGGACCCGCATGGCCGAGCACGACGTGTTCGGCTTCCGCGATTTCCCGCGCCAGACCTTCGTGCGGGCGGACTTCCACATGTCGGGCGAAATCGACGTGCTGGATGAGTACGTCGCAGCAATCAACGGCAATCCCCGCTATGCCGACACCAAGTTCCTGGTCCAGGAAGGATGGGAAGCCTGGATGTGCAACCTCCTGATCGGCAAGAGGAAACTGCGCACCGACGCGCCGGTATTCCGCTATCACCGTACCGCGCGCGGCAAGATGGCCCCACCCAGCGAGCGCTTCGCCGACGGCGCGGTGCACGGCGGCGGCTCGGTAGTCAGCGCCGCCAACATCGCCTTGATGCTGGGGTGGAAACGCATCGTGTTCGTCGGCATCGACCTCTACGACCACCGCTATTTCTACATGCCGCCAGACCAGACCCGCGCTGTGGAAAAGAAGGGCGTCGATCACACCATGTCGTTCATCAACAGCAACCACATCGTCGAACATTTCGGCGCATGGAACGCGCTGCTGCGGGACCGCGGCATCCGTCTCTACGCCTACAATCCCCGTTCCATGCTGACCAAGCACCTGCCGGTCTTCCATTGGGACAAACCCGGACAAGCCACGACCGGCACGGGCCCACGTCCATGATCCATCCCGCCGATATTGTTGATGCCGCCCCCGACCCCTTCCGCTTCTATACGACACTTCCGGGGGACGACCTCAACCTGTCGCCGGACTGGCCGACTATCGACCTTCTCTCGGCGGGCGCGGCGGTGGCGCGGGACGCCACGGAAGACACCCTGAACCATCTCGCCCTCGGTCTTCTGGGATCGCGTGGCACGCCGCTGCCCGCCGGGTTCGACTGGTTCGCCCTGGCCTATGCCTGTTCCCTGGCCTATGCGCGGCAACTAAGACCGGATGGCCGCCGTCCGTTGCGGATGCGGCTGGCCCGCGCCGTCTACATGCTGCGCGACCGCCTTGACGCCTTCGCGCCGAACGACATGGAAATTCTCGCGGAGCGCCGCTTCCCCCGGGGATACGCCTGGGACTGGATGCCGCTGGCCGACGGCGACGCCGTCATCGATTGTGGAAACGGCGACAACCTACACTGTTTCGACTCCGACGGCGGCGAACGCCTCGGCCTACGCCTGGGGTTGCCGACCCAGATCGACCAACTGGCCGATGGACGGATCGCCATCGGCTCCACCTACAGCGACGGTTGGCATGCCTGGAACGACGCAGACGGCGCGAAGAGCCACGCCCGTCCCCACCCAGTGGCTCTGCTCCTCGAACACGGCGGCGAACGCCTGGAACTCGGTGTCGATGGTGTGCTTCGCCGCAGTGGCGGAACGGCGGAGGTCACGCGCCTGCCGTTGGGGGCGGTGGGTCGGGCCCGCCATATCGGCGACCTGCTGATTGCCATGGATTGGAGCGAAGCGGGGTGGATGTTCGTCCTCGACCTCGGCGACATGACTTGCCGTCGCGTCTCCTCCGCCCCGGTCATCCTGGTCAACGACATCTGCCGCCTGGACGATTCCTACTACCTGGTGGACAAGATGCAGGGTCAAGTGTTCGCCTTCGATCTCGATTTCCGCTACCGCGAATCCCGCATGAAGTTTGGCAAGGGATTCGGACGGTTGTACGATCCGATCGCGATCCGGGCACACGAAGGATTCTTACATATCCTCTCCTGGGTCACAGGTTCCCTCGTCACCATAAGGCCGTTCTGATGGCGCTGCTGCATATCGTCCACTGCATCGATACCGAAGGCCCCCTCACGGAAACGCTGGATGCCACGTTCGCCCGACTGCGGACGAGTTTCGGTATCGATTTGCCCCCCAGCGCCGAAACCCTGGCCAAACTGCAACGGCGAGAAATCCCGCTGCATGGGCGCGAGGACGCGGCGGCACGGATGCTGGCGCCCGAGCTTCTCGCCTACAACACTTCGTGGGACGCCATCGACGCCATGCTGGCGGAGCTCCTTTCCCCGGATTTCCGCAACCGGATGCGCGACGACGACGGCGGTGGTTGGGTCTATTCCTGGCATTGCATGGATCACATGCGTTATGGCGAAAACCCCCGGCACAAGGACGTCGGCTACGGCAACGTCTTTCGCTTTTACCGTGACGCGCTGCGCCGCCACAGCGCGGTATGCGACGAACTCAACTGGCATTTCCATCCGCTCTCCATAACCCGCAACCCCCTACATGCCGCCACCAGTTTCGCCAATTCCCAGGATGTCCTGCTGGAAATCCTGGCCCGCCGCATTCTGGAAGACGGCTGGTTTCCCGCGGTCAACCGTCCCGGTTTTCACGCCGAACGACCGGATTCCCATCTTTTCCTGGAGCAATGGATTCCCTTCGACTATGCCAACCAGTCGCATCAGGACGAAACCGATCAACCCGACCTCTCCGGCGGCCGGTTCGGCGACTGGCGACGCGCGCCCCGTTCCTGGCGGGGCTATCATCCCAGCCATGACGACTATCAGGTTATGGGGGACTGTCGTCGCTGGATTTTTCGTTGCCTCAACGTCGGCACCCGTTTTCGGGCAATGACGCCCGATCACCTGCGCGAAGCCTTCCGCGAGGCGGCAAGCACCGGCAAAGCCATTCTTGCCTTCGCCGATCACGACTATCGCGACATCCGCCGCGACGTCACGGCGGTTCGGGCGATGCTGGCCCAAATTCGACCGGAGTTTCCAGACGTCGCGGTGCGCTTTTCCGGCGCCGAGACCGCCGCCCGCAATCTTTTAGGGATTTCGGACCGACCGGCACCGCGCCTCTCGCTGCAGGTGACGTCTGGACACGCGGCCATCCGGCTGGAAGAGGGGGAGATTTTTGGCCCACAACCCTTCTTGGCCCTGCAAACGCGCGACGGTCGGGCACTGCACGACAACCTGGACGCCCAGGAACCGGGGCGTCTGTGGACCTATTGCCTCGACGACCAAACCTTGCCGGTAGAGGCTCTGTCGATGATCGGCGTCGGCGCCGCCGGTCGTTGGGGTGGATATTCAGTCACCAAAAGGGACGTCCTGAAATGAGCCTGCGGGTCATCGCCTGTATCTTCGCCCGTGGCGGATCAAAGGGCCTGCCGGGGAAAAACCTACGACCTCTGGCCGGCAAGCCGTTGCTGGTCCACGCCATCGACACGGCCCGCGCTATTCCCCGCGTCGTGCGGGTGGTGGTTTCCACCGACGATCCGGCAATCGCCGAAGCCGCCCGAAACGCAGGGGCGGAAGTGCCTTTCATGCGTCCCGCCGCGTTGGCGACGGACACAGCCCCGGAGTGGCTTGCCTGGCAGCACGCCATCCGCACCCTGCGCGAGGCAGGAGACCCTATGGAGGTTTTCCTCAGTCTGCCAACCACCTCGCCGCTACGGCTGCCGATGGATGTCGAATGTTGCCTGGACTCCCTGACGAAAGACGATGCCGACATGGTGATCACCGTGCGCGAAGCGGAACGCAATCCCTACTTCAACATGGTGCGGCAGGAAACCGACGGCACCGTGCGCTTGGCGGCAGAGGGAGTCTATCACCGCCGCCAGGACGCCCCGGCGCTTTATGACATCACCACCGTCGCCTATGCGGCACGGGCGGATTTCGTCCTATCGGCGGAGCGGATTTTCGACGGCCGGGTCCGTGCCGTCGTGGTGCCACGAGAGAGGGCTCTCGACATCGACACCGCCCTGGACCTCGCCATTGGCGAGGTGTTGATCGGTCAAATCGGCGATGTCGGCACCCCCTATCCACTTTAGCCTCAGACGCCTCACCGGACCTTGGCAAGGGACGACGTGGCGACGTGCATGTCGTCAAAGAAATCATCATGCGTCAGCCCCATCGGACGCGGATCGTATCCCCCGACGAGGGCCAACCCCTGACGCCGGGCGATGTCGCGCACCGTCGCCGCCACCTCGACGAACGCCTCGCAAACATAGGCCCGTGAGCACTCCAGAACCTTCGGATGGTAAGGCGTCAGTAGGAACTCAACGACCAAACCACGCGCCGTCAGGGCCGCGACTACGCGTTCGACCTCGGCCACCGTAGCGGCATCCCGGAACGGCTTGGTCATCTTGTAGGTGCCCACCCCGACCCGGCCGATCGGCGGCGGCACCGCCGCCATCCAGCGGCGCGGATAGAGATATACGCCGTCGGGCAAAAACCGCGCATCACCGTCGGGCAGTTCGGCTCCGGTGGCGCTGGCCTCCACGATCGGCGGCGGCGCGGCAAAGTTCCGCCCCTGACGCCACGCGTGCTCAAGGTTGCGACGCAGGTATTCGGCGTTGAACAGGTTGCGCAGCTTGGCGCCACCGTCATCGTCTCTGGCGCGCGGCGGCAAGCCGAAGAACGCCCGCGCGAAGCGGTAAGAGTCCTTTTCCCCCATCCAGCGCGGATCAGCATCGAACCTCAGGGCCCAGGGACTGACCTCGACGATCAGGCGCCACGCATGCGGATTGCGCACCGCCGCCCAGGCCATAATCACAAAGTCCTCGTAGCCGCCGCCGGAAACCGCAAGATTGACCGTCTTGCGGCAGGCTGCGGCCAGTCGCGGCATGGTGGCGTTGTCCACCTGCATCGCATGGCTGGAGCCGATAACGAAGCAATCGGCGTCGCTCAGGCGAGCCAGATCGACCTTGACGGAGCGTTCCGTCGGCAGGGCGGCCAAGCCATGCGGCGAGGCGATCAGCCGCCGCGCATAGGCATCGTAGAACGCTCGCAGCTTCTCCTGGTGATAGACCCCCTGGGTATCGACCGCATAGTTGACCGCCGCGCTAAACGCCATGATCGCCGCAAAAACGGCAACGAAGATCAGCAGGAAGCGTTTCCACATCGGGGCTAGAACCTGAAATAGAGGAAGGGCGAATCGCCTGAGATCATCAGTACGGTAATCCCCAGGCCAATGCCGAGGCAAACCGCCCAAACGGCGGCCGGCCCCCGAAATCTCCACCGCCCGATCCGTTCGACGGCTCCCAGCGCGATGGGGTAGCGAGAGAATATCTCTTGCGTGTTGGGGGCGAACGCCGCCAGCAACAGACCCACGGTCAGCACCTCCATCGCATCGAAGGCCGAGAACAGGTTGTTCTGGAAGGTGCCGTTGAAGTCCAGCGGCAGTACGACGGCCAGCGGCGCCAGGACTTTTCTGAGAACCGGCGACAAGGAAACCCCATGGCTGCCACCCATCGCCAACAGCATAGCTCGCGCCGCGCCAAGATCGGCGGCACGGAAAAACACCCAAGCGATCACCACTACCAGGAAGGTCAATCCCCAACCGATCGGTCGCGGCAAACGCCGTCCCAACGCGGCCCAAAAATGATTGATGACCAGATACAACCCGTGCAGGCCTCCCCAAACGATGAAGGTCCAACCCGCACCGTGCCACAACCCGCCCAGCAGCATCGTAACCATCAGATTGACGTGACGGCGGATTTCTCCCTTGCGGTTGCCACCCAGCGAGACATACAGATAATCCCGCAAAAATCGCGACAACGAGATATGCCAACGACGCCAGAAATCGATGATGCTGGCCGCCTTGTAGGGCGAATTGAAGTTGATCGGCAGCCGAAGGCCGATGAGCAGGGAGAGCCCGATCGCCATGTCCGAATAGCCGGAAAAATCAAAATAGATTTGCAGGGTATAGGCCAGGGCGCCAAGCCAGGACTCAGCGACCGTCAGCGGAATTCTGGCGGCGTTGTCGAAGACGACGTTGGCGTAGGGAGCGAAGGCATCGGCCAGAAAGATCTTCTTGGCCATGCCGACCGTGAACACCGCAAGGCCCAACGAAAGATTCCGCCAACTCGGCCTGAAAATCGATGCCTTGCGGAACTGCGGCATCATCTCCTTATGGTGGAGAATTGGGCCGGCAACCAGATGCGGGAAGTACGTCACGAACAGCAGATAGTGGATCGGATTGTATTCCTTCGCCTGCCCACGGTAAGCATCGACGATGAACGCGATTTGGGTAAACGTGAAAAACGAAATCCCCAGCGGCAGCATCACCGAGAAGGGACCAAGCCCCAGGTTGTCGAAAAGAAAGCCGATGTATTTGAAATAACCGATCGCGGTAAGATTGGCGGCCAAGGCCACCACTAGCAACGCCTTGCGGCGAGGGGCGTTTAACCCGGGATGGACCAAGCAATAGCCAACCGTAAAATTGGCGGAGATCGACGCCAGCAGAAGCAACACATGGCGGAGCGGGCTATCCCAGGCGTAGAAGAGCAGAGACGCAACCCCGAGCCACAGGATGGCAAGGTTCCTGTTGTGACGCCCCATGAAAAAGAAGCCGAGAAGAAGAATCGGCAGAAACGCGAACAGAAATTCGTACGAATTAAACAGCATGGATAGACATCAATACGTTACAGGGGAAAAGGCCATATTTGTCATCATGTCTTCAAAAACTGGAAAACCCGCAGGGCTCAGAATTCTACAGAATCCCCCCTTGGATTCAAGCTACAAACCCCGCGTTAACGGCGCCGTCAACGAATTGCGGGGAAGAATCGTCCCTTCGTTCTTCGCCAAACTCTTGTCGTTGCCGCAACGCATTGAAACCGCCCTGATTTCGCTTCGACCGCACGCCCTGCCCCCTTCGCATCGTGGCCATGCTAAAACAAATCTGTCCGATCCTCTTGACGCAACACGACTTTCTGGGTGGTTTGTTCACGTCGTGAACGATGTTGGTCGTGGCCCATCCGGCGAATGCCACGGCACCTCCGGATGCCCGTTCCATCGACGACACGCCCCCTTCCAGGGAGACGGCCATGACGGCAAGCGACTTTGACACCACGGCAGCGATGGCGGCGGATCACCTGATCGGCGCGTGCGGCTCGGCACAACCGGGGAAGCCGTTCTGATCGTCTGCGACCCAACGACGGCGGAGGTCGCGGTCTTGCTGCATGACGCCACCGAGCGCGCCGGGGCCACCGAGCGCGCCGGGGCCACCGTCGTCCTGCGTGAAATTCCCGTTCTTGGGCGCCACGGGCAAGAACCGCCGCCGGAAAGCGCGGCGGCAATGCACGCCGCCGATTTGGTGATCGGATTGACCCGACATTCCATGGCCCATACCCAGGCGCGGCTGGCCGTCGCCCATCATGGCGCCCGTTATCTCAGCCTGCCGGATTATTCCCTTGGCCTGTTGACTGACCCGGCCGTTCTGGTCGATTACACCGCCCGACGCGGGCTGGTGCAACGATTTGCCGGCGCCTTCACCCACGGCCAACGGGTGCGGGTGCAAACCAAGGCCGGCACCGATATCCGCATCGAAATTGGAGACCACATCGGCAATGCCTGTCCCGGTTGCGTCTCCGGCCCCGGCGATCTGGGTTCGCCGCCCGACATCGAAGCCAACGTTTCCCCGCTCGAAACCGGCTCTAACGGCGTGGTGGTGGTGGACGGTTCCATCCCCTGCCCGGAAATCGGCTTGCTGCGCGCGCCGGTGACGCTGCGGGTGCAAGACGGCGCCATTGTCGATTTCAACGGGCCGGAGGACACGATCGCCCCCTGCGCTCCATGTTCGCCGCCATCGCTTCGCCCAAGGCCTATATCCTTGGCCGAATGCGGCGCCGAGCTGAACGATCAGGCAAAGTTGACCGGCGTGATGCTGGCCGACGAAGGAGCCTTCGGCACCATGCACTTCGGCTTCGGCTCCAACGCCACCGTGGGCGGCCGTAACGATGTGCCGTTTCACCTTGATTTCGCCTTTCACGACGCGACGCCCAGCATCGACGAGGAATATCTTCTGATCGATGGAGATGCCAAACAGCCCCGACTGTTTCCTGCTTTTCCTTGGCTGCATGAAACTGGGCGCCGATTACGCGCCGCTGCCGCCCCAGGCCTCCCCGCGCGAAGCCCATGCCTGGGCGGCACTGGTGCACCCGGAGGCTGCGGTCTTGGTCGATTCCGCCGCTCCGGCGATTGCCGAGGCCCTGCGCGCCGACGCAGTGCCAACCGCCAGCATCAATCTGGCGGAACCTCTGGCCTGGCTGCCCGCAACGGCGAACAAACCGGCCCGTCCGGCACGTTCCGGTCGCCTGTTGCTGAAGACCAGCGGCACCACCGGTGAACCGAAGGCAATGGTGTTCGATATCAACCGCCTGTGGTCGAGCGGCTGCGCCTTCCTACGCCACCATGACTTCATTGACGCGGATGCGCGGTTCCTAAACAACTTGCCGATGTCGTACCTGGGCGGCCTGTTCAATCTTGGCCTGATTCCCCTCGCGGCGGGAGGCAGCTTCGTTGCGGCACAACCGTTCTCCGGCACCTCCTTCCTTAGCTTCTGGCAGGACGTCGAACGCTTCGGCATCAATGTCCTTTGGATGGTGCCAACGATCGCGTGCGGCCTGCTGGCCCTCGCCAACCCCCCAAGTCGAACGACCGCGCGTTCCGCTTCGCGGCGGGTTCCTCGGCACCGCGCCGATCGATCTGGCGACCAAGGATGCCTTCGAAGCCGCGTTCCGGCTTCCCCTGGTGGAGAACTTCGCCCTGTCGGAGACCACCTTCTTCACCACCGAGACCCTTGGCTCACGCTTCCGCCGCGAGTCTGGCTCGGTGGGGGAGCCTCTCCCCCTATGTCGAGGTGCGCTTCGGCGAACGGCCGGACCCGAAGCAACTCACGGCCGAGATCGAGGTCAAATCGCCCTTCCTGTTCCTCGATTATCTGGGGGAGGATGACACCATCTCCCTGCCGCTAACCGAAGACGGATTCTTCCGCACCGGCGATCTTGGCCATTTGAACGCAAAGGGAAGCTTGGTGATCGACGGTCGCACGCGCGACATCATCAAGAAAGGCGGACACTTCGTCTCCCTGCGGGAGATCGAAATCCTTGCCGAACAGAACCCCGGCGCACAAGAAGCGGTGGCCGTGCCGGTGCCGCATGACTTCTACGGCGAGGATTTCTGTCTCGCGATCATCCTGCGCGAAGGACAAACCGCCGAAGCGCTGCCCGCCATCAAGCGCTGGCTGCACGACAATCTTGTCAACTACAAGTGGCCACAGCACATCGTCGTCCGCGAAACCCTCCCTCGCACCGCCAGCGGCAAGGTGCTCAAGAAGGTGCTCGCGGATGAGATTGCTCGAACGGAAAGGCTGATGTGATCCAAATGGAAACCATGCTGAACCACACGCCGATGCCCTTTAGGCTCAGGACCCATTAAATTATTGTCAGGCAGATCGGCGGCTGATTCACTCATGGCTCATCCCATGAGTGAATCAGCCGCCGATCTGCCTGACAATAATTTAATGGGTCCTGAGCCTGGGCCCCCGAATCCCCTTACGGGCTCGATGGCGCTTCCAAGCTTCATGCGGTTTGCGACGGACAAGGAAGGCCCCTCATCCTGCTGCTCAGCGAGGGGCAAATGAGCTTTCAGGTGGGTTGCATCGATCATCAACCCGCAGCACGCCACAACAAACGAAAGGCGCGGAGGGTCCAAAACCCTTCGCGCCCTCGTTTCTTCGGCCCTTGGAATACGCCCGGAAGTTTTTACGCCTGGGTGTCGAGCGTGACGCCGGGACCGCCCGGTTCCTGGCCATTGCCCTTTGGCCCTCCGCGCGAGACGACGACCATGGCGGCGCGCAGCAAGCGGTCGTGCAGCACATAACCCGGCTGAAAAAGCTGGATCACGGTGCCGCTGGGGACCGAGGAGTCCTCGATTTCCTGCACCGCCTGATGGACATGCGGATCGAACGGCGCGCCGATGCCGGGGACGGCGCGGATGTTGTTGCGTTCCAGCGCGTCGAGCAGGGCCTTTTCGGTCATTTCCAGGCCGACCACCAGATTCTTGACGGTATCGTCCAAGGCCGCGCCGCCCTGCGGAATCGCGGACAGGGCGCGCTGCAGGTTGTCGGCCGCCGGCAGGATCTCCGAGGCCAGGGGCTGCAAGGCATAGCGCAGACGGTTTTCGATTTCCGCCGCAGTGCGCTTGCGAACATTTTCCATTTCGGCATGGGCGCGGATATAGGCGTCTTTCAGCTTGGCGATCTCGGCCTCCAGCTGGGCGATCTTTTCCTCGGCGGTCGGTTCCGCCGGGACGGCTTCGGCCTGCGGGGCGGTCTCTCGCGGCGGGGTGACGTTCTCAGGAGTTTCTTCGTTCATCGCGGTGACAGTCTCTACTATTTGAACCGGGCGCGCCGGCGGGGGTTATCCGATCAGGCGTGTTAAAACCTTGGCCGTGAAATCCACAAGCGGGATGATCCGACCATAATTCAGACGGGACGGTCCGACCACGCCTATCGCACCGACGATCTTTTCTGAGGTGGAGCGGAACGGCGCGACGATCAGCGACGAACCCGACACCTCGAACAACGGATTGTCGGAACCGATGAAGATTTGGACACCTTCCGCCTGATTCGCAATATCCAATAGCGAGAGCAGACGTTCCTTGGTTTCCAAAACCTCGAACAACGAGCGAATCTGCTCCAGTTCGTCCAAGGCGTGAACATCCTGCAATAGATTGGCTTGGCCGCGCACGATCAGCGCGCCGCCGCTGCCCTTGTCGCCGCCGCCCCATACCGCCAGTCCGTCCTCGACCACTTTTTGGGTCAGGGCGTCGATCTCGCTACGGTGACGCTCCAGCTCGGACAGAATAAAGGTCCGCGTTTCCGCCATGGTGCGGCCGACAATATGGGCGTTGAGGTAGTTCGAAGCCTCGGCCAACACCGACGGCGGCAGATTTTCCGGTACCGAGATAATCCGGTTTTCCACCAAGCCGTCGCGGTTGACGGTAACCACCAAGGCACGGCCTTCGGACAGGGCGACGAATTCCACATGTTTCAGTGGCGCCTCGGCCTTCGGTGCGAAGACCAGTCCGGCGCAGCGCGACAAACCCGACAGCAACGACGTGGTGTTTTCTAGCGCGGCAGAAAGGTCTTGGCCGTTTTGGCGGCAACGGGCCTCGATCAGGCTTTGTTCGCCGGGGTCCAGGTGGCCGATCTCCATCAGGCCGGACACGAAGAATCGCAGGCCGGCCTCGGTCGGCAGGCGCCCGGCCGAGGTGTGCGGCGCATAGATCAGGCCCAGGGCTTCCAGTTCGGCCATCGCCGCGCGGATGGTCGCGGACGACAGCGGTTGCGTCAGCCGTGCCGACAGGGTGCGGGATCCCACCGGTTCGCCGGTCTCGACATAGGAATCGACGATCAAGCGAAACACCTCGCGCGAGCGTTCGTTCATGACGCCCAACGGGGAAGACGCGGATTGCGATATTCTGGTGTCGCTCATAGCCACAGAAGCTAGTGCAAAGCGCGCGAAAGGGAAAGCCTTCCGGCATCGCCGACCTTGTATTTTGGCGCGGGGATGGGTACATCCCAAGGGACGCTTACCCAGAATAAAGGATTATTTCATGCGCCCCTCCGGTCGAGCCTTTGACGCCCTGCGCATCGTGGTCATCGAACCCAACGTCAACAAACATGCGGAAGGCTCTTGCCTCGTCAAATTCGGCGACACCCATGTGCTGTGCACCGCCTCCGTCGAGGAGCGGGTACCGTCCTGGATGCGCAACACCGGACGCGGCTGGATCACCGCCGAATACGGCATGTTGCCGCGTGCCACCAACCAACGCACCGATCGCGAGGCACGCAAGGGACAAAGCGGGCGGTCCCATGAGATTCAGCGCCTGATCGGTCGCAGCTTGCGTGCGGCGGCGGATTTGAAGGCGATGGGCGAAGTCTCCATCAAGATCGACTGCGACGTCATCCAGGCCGATGGCGGCACCCGCACCGCCTCGATCACCGGAGGCTATGTGGCGCTGTATCTGGCCTTTCAAAGTCTGCGGAAACTGGGCGCGCTGTCGTCGATTCCGTTGAAGGATTACGTCGCGGCGGTCAGCTGCGGCCTCTACAAGGGGCAGGCGGTGCTGGACCTCGACTACGCCGAGGATTCGAACGCCGGGGCCGACGCCAACTTCGTGCTGACCGGTTCGGGCGGCATCGTCGAGATCCAAGGCACCGCAGAACAGGATCCCTTTTCTCAGGATCAGTTTTTGCAACTGATGTATTTGGCGCGCAAGGGCGTCTCCGATCTGGTGCGTGTGCAGAAACAGGCTCTTGGAATCGGGGGTTGACCATGGCCCGCCCCTTCAGTGGCCCGCGGCTGGTGATCGCCAGCCATAACGCGGGTAAGGTCGCCGAAATCGCCGATTTGCTGGCGGGGCGGGGCGTTGCCGTAGTTTCGGCGGGTGAATTGGGTCTGCCGGAGCCCGAGGAAACCGGCGAAACCTTCGCCGATAACGCCAAGCTGAAGGCGGTGGCCGTGGCCCAGGGTTCCGGCCTGCCGGCATTGGCCGATGACTCCGGTCTGTGCGTGCATGGGTTGGACGACGCGCCGGGGATTTATTCCGCGCGCTGGGCCGGGCCGGGTAAGGATTTTACGCATGCCATGGAACGGGTTCGCGTTGCCCTGGGCGACAACGCCGATCGTTCGGCGCGCTTCGTTTGCGTGTTGGCCCTGGCCTGGCCGGACGGCCATTGCGAAGTGCTGGAAGGCCGGGTCGATGGATTTCTGACCTTTCCGCCGCGCGGCGACAAGGGCTTTGGTTATGATCCTATCTTCGTGCCGGTCGGCGATGCCCGCACCTTCGCGGAAATGGGCCCCGCCGAAAAACACGACATGAGCCACCGGGCGCGGGCCTTCCGCTTGCTGCTGGATGCGTGCTTCTGGGAATAACCAAGCCAGGGGCGTTGCCCCGGACCCCGTTCCTGGTTTTTGCGCGGAGCGCGATAAAGTCATCACGCCGTGCGGTGAAAACAAAATGGGGTGCGCGAGGGGGCCGAGTCCCCTCGCAATATTTTTTCTTTTTCGGACAGGCCATGCGACCGGAAACCGCCTTTCATCTGTACGTTCATTGGCCGTATTGCCGCAGCAAGTGCGGCTATTGCGATTTTGCCAGCGTGGCGCCGCGTCGGGCCTGGACTCCGGCCCACTTTGTCGCGGCCTATCGCGCCGACATCGCGGCGCTGCGGGGGTTGACCGGGGCGCGGCCCCTGGGCTCGATCTTTTTCGGCGGCGGGACGCCGTCGCTGGCCGAACCCGCGATCATTGGCGCGGTGGTGGATGCAGCGATCGCCGCGTGGGAGCCGCGATCGGATCTGGAAATCACGCTGGAGGCCAACCCCGGCACGGTCGATAAAAAGGCCTTGCGGGCCTTACGCGACGCGGGCGTCAATCGGCTGTCGGTGGGGGCGCAAAGCTTCGACGCGGCGGCTTTGAAGCGTTTAGGGCGAACCCATTCCGTTGACGAAACGAAGCATGCGTTGACCTGGGCCCATGACATCTTTGGGCGTTTGTCGATGGATTTGATTACCGCCCGTCCCGGCCAGGCGCCGCGGACCTGGGCGTTGGAACTGCACCAGGCCCTGGAGTTCGCGGGGGAACACGTCTCGATTTATCAGTTGACGGTGGAAGACGGCACCCCCCTGGCTGCCGAGATCGCGGCGGGTCGCGCGACGATGCCCGATGACGAAGCCGCCGCGACGATTTTCGAGGATACCCGCCGATTCATGGCCGCCGCTGGGCGTCCGGCGTATGAGGTATCCAACTTCGCGCGGGCGGGCGGCGAATGCCGCCACAATCTGGCGATCTGGCGCGGCGCCGACTATGGCGGCATCGGTCCCGCCGCCCACGGCCGACAGAGCCTGGAAGGCGCCTTTGCCGCCACCCGCCACGCGGCGGACGTGGCGGACTGGCTGGCCGGGCCACCCTTGCCGGAAAGCATGCCGCTATCCGCCGAGGATCGTGCCCGCGAACACCTGATGATGTCGCTGCGGTTAAGCGAAGGGGTGTCGTTGTCGCGGTTCGCCGAACTGTTCGCGCCGCACGGTCTGGCCGATCCCTGGCCGTTGCTGAAGGACGAAGCGCTGGCCGAGGCCGAGGATCTGGGGCTGTTGGAGCGGGACGATATCGCCCTGCGCGTCACCGAATCCGGAGTGTTGCTGCTGAACGCCCTGACCGCGCGGGTGCTGCGGTAATTCGGGGACGGCCAGCCCCCGAAACCATTCTCAGTATGCCTGGGTGAAGCGGGTCGGCGCCGGGGAAACCACATGAGAGCCGTCGCGATCGACTTCGCGCACCGACAACATACGTTCGACCTGTCCGTCGGGGTTGAGGCGGAAGGCGCCGTTGACGCCGATGAAGCCGCCACTGGCGGTCAGGCAGCGCCACGGCGCGTCATAGGCGCGCGACAGCGCCGCAGCCAGCGCCACCATGTCGTAGGCGAGCGAGGCCAGCTGGGTCGGCGCGCGGCCATAGGTTTCGGTGTAGCGGGCGATGAATCGTTCATAACCGATGCGCGAGGATGCCGGGAACCACGCGCCGGACAGCGCGGTTTCGGTTCCCAGGGCTTCGTCTTGCCACAACAGGGTTCCCAGCAGTTTCACCTGGCTGGGATCGACGTCATAGAAGCGCAGCAAGGAAATCACCTGCCGCAGGGACGTTCCGGCGATCGGCAGCAACAGGGCGTCGAAATCGACCTCGCCCAAGGAGTCCTGTTTTTCCAGGCGTTTCAGAGCCTCGGCGGCGGCGGGGTCGGTGGAGTGGGCCAGGGTGGACTTTTCGTGTTCCAGAGCGGCCTTGCGTCGGGAATAAACGGTCAGATCCTTGATGACGGCGGAAAAATTCACCTTTGCCGGGTCGAAAAAGGCGGTGCGGACAAGAACCCCGCCGTTCCGTTCGACGGCGCCCCGTGCCGCGTCGGCGGCGGCGCGGCCATAGGGGGTTTCCGGCGCCAGCACGGCGAAACGGGCGCGGCCTTGCTCCGCCGCGAAGGCGATGACGCGGTTGACCTGCGGCCGGATCAGAAATCCGGTGACGAAAACGTTGGCGGAGGTCGCGTCGGCGTCCGAGGAAAACGACAGCACCGGAATGCCGGCGGACTGCGCCACCGCCGTCACCGCCTGCACCGATTGCGAGAACAGGGGGCCGACGAACAGGATGGCGCCCTGGTCCTTGGCCTGTTCGGCGGCGGCGCGGGCGCCCTCGACGGTTCCCTTGGTGTCATAGAATTGCAGGATCAGGCCGGGATTGGCGACCTCGAACTGCGCCAGCAAGGCCGCGTCGCGCAGGGCCAGACCCGCCGCCCCCGCCTCGCCGGAAAGGGGAATGAGAACACCGACCCGCGCCGTTCGTTGCACCGTCGTGGCCGTTGCCCACAGTGGCAGCAAGGCGGTTTCTCCTGGTTGCAACGCGGCGTCCCGTGGAGCTTGCGGCGGCGTGGGAAGGGGCCTTGACATGGCGGAGGGGGCGGGGCGTCCGCCTACCATCGCCGGCGAACGGCCCTTGTCGCAGGCGGCGAGGCCAAAGGCGACGGCCAGCAACAGCAGGGCGACGCCGATCCGTCGTTTCCCGGGGACACCGTGCCGCGTTGCCGTGGTATAAGCGTTTCTGTCGTTCATCTGCCGTATCGTCCCCTGCTTCCGGAAACCACCATGTCGCGTTCCTTCGATCCGTCCGCCGCAGACCCGCGCGAGGCCCTGGCCCCCGCACTCTACATCACCGCGACCCCGATCGGAAACCGCGGCGACATCACTTTGCGCGCACTGGATGTTCTGGCCCGCGCCGACCGCCTACTGTGCGAGGATACCCGCGTCACCCGCAAACTGCTGGGCCTGTACGGTTTGTCGCGCGCGCTCACCGCCTATCACGATCACAATGCGGAGTCCATGCGCCCGAAGGTGTTGGAGTGGATCGCGGCGGGACAGTCGGTGGCGTTGGTTTCCGATGCCGGAACGCCGCTGATTTCCGACCCCGGATTCAAGCTGGTGCGCGCCTGCCGTGCCGCCGGATTGGCGGTCACCGCGCTGCCCGGCGCCTCGGCGCTGCTGTCGGCGCTGGCGGTGGCCGGTCTGCCGACCGATCGTTTCCTGTTCTTGGGGTTTTTGCCGCCGAAAAGCGCGGCGCGCCGCACTCAGCTGGCCGAGGTGGCGGATGTCAGGGCAACCCTGGTGGTTTATGAATCGCCGCGGCGGTTGGCGGGGTTGCTGGCCGATGCCGCAGTGGTGTTGCCGGGGCGTGAGGCGGTGGTCTGCCGCGAGCTGACCAAGCTGTTCGAGGAAACCGTCGCCGCCCCCCTGGACGAGTTGGTTCGCCGCCATGCCGAGGCGGGGCCGCCGAAGGGCGAGATCGTGCTGGCGATCGCGCCACCCGCCGCCGGCGATGCGGCGTGGAGCGCGGAAGACCTGGACGCGGCGTTGATCCGGGCGCTGGCCACCCATTCGGTCAAGGATGCCGCCGCCATCGTGGCGGAGGCTTCGGGCGCGCCGCGAAAGGCCCTCTACGCGCGACTTTTGGAATTGCGCGGCGGGGTGCCGCGATGATCCGGGCGGAGACCGGGCGCGCCAATCAAAAGCGTGGCCGCTTCGCCGAAACCGTTGCTGTCTGGTTGTTGCGGGCCAAGGGTTATCGCATCATCGGGCGGCGGCTGTGTCCGCCACGCGGCAGCAGCGCCGGGGAAATCGATGTCGTGGCGCGGCGCGGTCGGATTCTGGCCTTCGTCGAGATCAAGGCTCGCCCGGACGTTGCGGGCGGCCTGTGGGCGATTCGTCCGCGACAGCAACGACGATTGGTGCGTGCTGCCGAGTGGTTCATAAAAAATCAACCGAAGTATGCGACCTGTGACATGCGGTTCGATGCCATCGTCATCGCGCCGGGGCGCTAGCCGCTGCGTCTGGCCGATGCTTGGCGCGCCGAACCGCGATGTCACGGCCTTTCACGGAGGCGGGCTGTTGATTCACGAGGGTCGTGTCGTTCTGACCGGCACTGTCGATACCGAGACCTTGCACCGCGATGCCGTTGCCCTGGCGCGGAAAGTGGATGGCGTGCGTGAAATCTATGACCACGTTCGGGTCGATCCGAACAGCGGCGTCGCCGATTATGCCGACGATTCCCGAATCGTCGCGTCGATGCGCAGGGCGATCATCCTGGACAAGAGCATCCTGTCGCTGAATTACGACATCGATGCCTCGGCGCATACGCTCTACCTGTTGGGAATCGCCCAAGACGAGGGCGAACGGCAGCGCGTGCTGGCGCAGGCGCGCACCATTTCCGGAGTGCGTTCGGTGGTCGATTACATCCGTATCAAGATCGCGGCGCAGCCCTAAACCCGGCCTCAGGCATCGAGTTTTTGCAGGCAGATGCGGTTGCGGCCCAGGCGCTTCGCCTGGTAGAGGGCGCGGTCGGCGCGGGCGACGACGTCACCCGCCGAAGCTCCGTCCTCGAAGGCCGAGACCCCGAAGCTTAGGCTCAATCCGCCGACGACCGGGAAGGCATGATCGGCGATGCGCTGACGTAGCAGTTCGGCCAAGATGACGGCGCCGCCCAGTTTGGTGTGGGCGCAGACGATCAGGAATTCCTCGCCCCCCAGCGCCCGACCACGTCGGTGGAACGGGTCGAGGTTTGCATTCGGGCCGCCACTTCCTCCAGCACCCGGTCGCCGACCGGGTGACCGTGGGTGTCGTTGACCCGCTTGAAATGGTCGATGTCCGCCATGATGACGGAAAACCAGGAGCCATAACGCCGCGCCCGGCGTTCCTCGGAGGACAGGGATTCCTCCAGTTTGTAACGGTTGAAAACACGGGTCAGGGGATCGGTTACCGATCGCACATGCACCGTGCTGAGCATCCCCGCTTGTCGTTCCCATGTGGTCAGGTAAGACAGGGCATTGGCGATGGCGCGGGCGAACAAGGGCGCGGCCGCCCGCCACGCTTTGGCCAGGGTGCGGTCGGCGGGCAGAACGGCGAAGATGTGTCGCCGTACTGTGGGCATGCTTTCATCGGGAAACCATAGGGCGACGCCGTCGTCGCGACCGAATTCCGCTGCCAGATCGGCGGAAACCTCGGCATGGCGCGCGGCATCCAAGATCATGGTGCCGGTCGCCTTGGAGGGGCCGTGGAGGCGCTGCAGATTATCCTTCAGGAGAATCAGCCAGTTCGGCGTGGCGGTTTTCGGCGGCGGTTCGATGATGACGCGGGGGAACCCGGATACCGCCTTCATCAGCAGGCCGAGGTCGCGCAGAAAGTCGGAAATGCGGGTCGATTTCGCCAACAGTTCGGTGATGGCGGTGAAGGTGCGCATCAAGACATCGTCGGCATGATTCCGCTCGGTTCGCAGACGCGCCCGCGTCATCGCCTGGGTCATTCCGTCGATCGTCCAGATTTCGCAGGCATATCCGCCGTTCGCGTCCAGGGGCTGCGCGATCAGAAGCGCGCTGACCGGGTTCCGGGTCTTGTCCCGCAGGACGATCGGCAGGAAGCGGGATGCGCCTTCGTCTTCCAAATCGTGCAGGAAGGCCGATACGGTGTCGCAGTGTCCGGATTCGATGAAGTCGCAGAAATGCCGGCCAAGGATATCTTCCGGCGGATAGCTCAGGGCGGCCGCCCTGCCTTGGTTGACGTCAACGATATGTCCGTCGCCATCAAGAATTTGCAGCAGCAGTCCGTCCCCGCCATGGGTTCTGGGATGCCCGTTCATGGTCATTTGGTCCCCATGCCCCCCGACTCGCAAGGCGAGCCACGAGAAAAGGTTTCTTCATGGTGGCGGAGGATAGGTTGAAACCTTTCCGTTTCCCAGAAGGTATAGGAATTATGACAAGATCATCCGGCCCATACCAGGCAGAGTCTCAAGTTATACCGGGGGATGTCTTTTCTAGTTCTTAGGGCGGAATTCGCGCCCCTGCCCCGCCGCGAATTCACCCTGGAAGCGGCGGCGGGGATGATCTATCTCGTGTAGGAGCTTGTCGCGCCCGGCCCGTAGCCTTGAAGGAGAGACGCACCATGACCCTGGCGGTCGCCCTGCAGATGGATCCCCTGGAGGGGATCGCCATCGACGCCGATTCCACCTTTGCCCTGGCGGAGGAAGCGCAACGTCGCGGTCATTCCCTATTTCATTATCTGCCGCGCACGCTGCGCCTGGAAAACCGGCGGGTCACCGCCCACGGTCATGCGGTCGAGGTGCGGCGGGTGAAGGGCGATCACGCTCGCTTCGGCGTGGCGGAAACCGTCGATCTGGCGGATTTCGACGTGCTGCTGCTGCGGCAGGACCCGCCGTTCGATCTGGCCTATCTCGCGACCACCCATATCCTGGAACACGTTCACCCCAAGACCCTGGTCGTCAACGATCCGGTGGGGGTGCGCAACGCGCCGGAAAAGCTGCTGGTCACGTATTTTCCCGACCTGATGCCGCCGACCCTGGTTTCCGCGGATCCGGCGGCGATCCGGGATTTTCGGGCGCGATACCGCGACATCGTGGTCAAGCCGCTGTTCGGCAACGGCGGCGCCGGGGTCTTTCACCTGCGGCCCGAGGATGAAAACCTGAACGCGCTGTTGGAAATGTTTTTCGCCCGGACGCCGGAGCCGTTGATGGTCCAGGCCTATCTGCCCGCAGTACGCGGCGGCGACAAGCGGATCATCCTGATCGACGGCGAGGCGGCGGGCGCGCTTAACCGCGTTCCCCAAAGCGGCGAGGCGCGCACCAACATGCATGTCGGCGGCGTCGCCGAGGCCTCCCGCCCGACCCCCCGCGAGATGGACATCTGCCGCCGTATCGGCCCGGAATTGCGGGCGCGTGGCCTGCTGTTCGCGGGGCTGGACGTGATCGGTGATTGCGTTACCGAAATCAATGTCACCTCGCCCACCGGAATTCAGGAAATCGGCCGCTTCGACGGCGTCAATCTGGCCGCCCGCATTTGGGACGTGATCGAGGCCAAGGTCGCGGCGGCATGACGGGGCCGGTTCTGCGCTCTTGACTGGGGCGGGGTCCGGCGGCCTGCCCGCGTTTTCCCTGGTCGGTCTTCCCGACAAGGCGGTGGCGGAAAGCCGCGAACGGGTACACGCCGCGCTGGTGGCGATCGGCCTGGGGATGCCGCCCAAGCGCATCACCGTCAATCTGGCCCCCGCCGATCTGTTGAAGGAAGGCAGCCATTTCGATCTGCCGATCGCGTTGGGGATTCTGTCGGCGATGGGGTTGATTCCGGCCGAGGAACTGCTACATTACACGGCGGTGGGGGAATTGGCGCTGGATGGGCGGATCAGCGCGGTGGCCGGGGTTCTGCCCGCCGCGATTTCCGCCCACGCTCACGAGCGCGGCCTGATTTGCCCCGCCGCGCAAGGGGCGGAGGCCGCCTGGGCGGGTGGCCACAACATGCTGATGGTGGGACCGCCCGGCGCCGGAAAGTCGATGTTGGCCCGGCGCCTGCCGGGTCTGCTGCCGCCGCCCAGCGCGACGGAGGCCCTGGCGGCCAGCATGGTCCATTCGATCGCGGGCGATCTGCCGGACGGCGGGTTGATCCGCCACCGACCTTTCCGTTCGCCGCATCCTTCCTGTTCCATCGCCGCGATGGTCGGCGGCGGCCCGCGGCCGGCAGCAGGCCCGGTTTTCGGATCTGGCCGAAGCCGCCGCCGCCTTCAAGCTGTCGGCGCGCGGCCATCACCGCGCCATCAAGGTGGCGCGCACCATCGCCGATCTGGCCGGCGACGAAACCGTGAGCCGCCCGCACTTAAGCGAGGCTTCTCTCCTATCGCCGCCGCGCCCCACACGGAAGGATGACCCGCCGATGATTTCCCCGCCATTCTTGCTGACCGCCCTGGTCGTGGTGCTGATGCCCGGTACCGGCGTGATCTATACGGTGTCCTGTGGTCTGCTGCGGGGACGCCGTGCCGCCATCGTCGCCGCCGCAGCGCGCCGCAGGGTTCTGGAGTCGCCAGCGGTTCTGCGCTGGATGAAGCGCGGATTTGCCGGTCTTTTCGCGGTTTTGGGGGTGCGGTTGGCGCTGAGCAAGGGATAAAGGGCGGTTTTTCAGGAAATTGGCGGGCCGTGAAGGCGCAAAAACGACGATTTGTCCCAATATCCGCGCCGAAAGGCGATTTTTTCGCCACGAATGTGGAAAAAACCGCATCCCCGCATCCCCTTGGGGTCCCGCCACTCCAGAATCGCCACATCGCCGCCCTGGCAAATCGCCTCGACGATGCAAACCATTTCGGTTGCGGAAATTTCCCGCGCGAACATCGCGCGGATCGCGGCGCGGCCTTCCACCGGGTCTTGCGCCACCTGATGGTTGACCGCGTCCTCGTGATAAAAAGCGGCGATTTCATCGGGGTCGGCGCGATTGAACGCCGCTACCCAGGCACGGACCAGGTCCTTAGGAGTCATCGCGGAATCTTCTTTCGCAAGGGTTTTGCCGCGAACATCATAGCCCAGGCTGTCCTGTCAGGCACGAAACGAAGGCGAAAACCCTAAGGACTCCAGACATTTCACGGGGTTGGCGGGGGTTGGGCGGAAAAATCCCCCGGCGCCAGCCGATTCGCCGCCGAATCTTTCGTCGTGCGGTGATCGTGGGCTTCGTCGCGGAATTCTTGCCGGAGTCTGGATTCGTCCGTGCGGAGTCGTGGTGGGTCCGGTTTCTGGTTTTCTCGAGTCGCCAGCCCCGGTTGGCGGCACCGAGACCCCGACTCTCCGGGTCCGCGACTCGAGAAATTCATTGGCTGCATGAAATGTTCTAAAACGCAACCAGCCACGTTTGCAGTTAAGATGTCGGAACCCCATGCCACAACCCTGCCGAAGGGGCCGTCACGGCCACATTCGGCAGGTGGGTGTGTCATAAATATGTAGCTAAGTCAGGTGATTAGACGCGCTTGGCGAGCATCAGTCCCAGGTCGCGTCCGGCGAAGAGGTGGACATGCAAATGGGGAACTTCCTGCCCAGCATGCAACCCTGTGTTGTTTAAGATGCGGTAGCCGTCGGCCACCACGCCAAGGATGCGGGCGGTCTCGCCGATGGCACGGACGAAGCCGACGATTTCCTCGGGCGAGGCGTTGGCGGAAAAATCGTCCATGGACACGTAGGCGCCCTTCGGAATCACCAGAACGTGTAACGGAGCCAACGGGTTGATGTCGTGAAACGCCAGGGCGTGCTCGGTTTCCAGGACCGGTTTGCAGGGGATTTCCCGCCGCAATATCTTTGCGAAGATGTTGTTTGAATCGTAAGCCAAGGCAAATCTCCCTCTCAACAAATCGTCGTAACCCGTTTCAATCCTTCGGGCGGCGGGCTTTTTCCTCAAGCCCCGAGGTTCCCATCCGGTCCGCCAATTCCCGCCAGACCGCATCGGGGGAAACCCCGGCGTCCGCCCACAGGACCAGCATGTGATACAGCAGGTCGGCGCTTTCCGGCACGATCTTGTCGGTTTCGGCGCAGGCGGCGATGGTCAGCTCCACCGCCTCTTCCCCCAGCTTCTGCGCGATCTTGTTGCGGCCCTTGGCGAACAGCCGGGCGGTGTAGGATGTCGCCGGATCCGCCCCCTTGCGGGTTTCTATGGTGGCGAAAAGGGCGGTCAGGGGATGTTCGCTCATGATCGGTGTGCCTTCACGGTGGGGACGCGGCGGGATCGTCGGTGCGGGCCTGCGTCTGACGGTTCCGTTTCGCACCATACATGGCCTGATCGGCGATGCGCAAAAGCATTTCCGCCTGGGTTCCGTCGTCGGGGCAGGCGGCAAGTCCGAAACTGGCGCGGACCGGTTCGGTCGCTCCGGCATAGGGGGCGGGAAGGGCATCCAGTCGATGGCGGATCTTACCGACAACCGCCGCCGCCGCGTCGCGGTTTTTGCAGGGGGCCAGAATTACCGCGAATTCGTCGCCGCCCAGGCGCCCCACCGTGTCGCTATCGCGGATATAGGCGCGCGCGCAGGCGACGGTTTCGCGCAGGCAAGCGTCGCCTGCTTCGTGGCCATGGATGTCGTTGACGGTCTTGAGGTCGTCAAGATCGATGAAGATCAGGGCGCAGCCTTTGCCGACTTCCGTATATCGGCGAAGAGCGGTCGAAAGATGATCGTTGAAGGCGGCGCGATTAAGGGCGCCGGTCAGGGTGTCGGTGGTGGCGCGCAACAACAGGCGGTGGTGACGCTTCTGGCGATCGACCCAGAACATGGCGAAGGCCCATGATCCCAGGCCCAGGGCCAGTGTCGCGGCCAGGGTAAAGGGAACCAAAACCTCCAGAATGCTGCCTTCGATCCCGGCGATGGCGGCGGGGGAAATGAACGCGATGACCTTCTACGCGTTGATCTCGGGCGAGGGGGTTGTGGGCGCGGCGTCGTCGATTCCCTAGAATCCCTTGACCGCGGGGTGGACGGTACGGAACATGAAGACCCCATTGCCGGTGTGGATGGTGCCGCCTTCTTGTATGGCGATGGCGTTCCAGGCGGCGGGATAGCGTTTCTCCAGATCCGAATCATGGCCGTCGTGGCGGTCGAACCCCCAGGTGTAGGAGGCATCGGACCGCGAAACTCACTGGCCGCCGCGATCCATCAGGATGAAGGTGCTGGGCGACCGCCCGGCCAGTTGCGCCAAGTGGTCGAACAGAGCGTCGGCGCGGAAGGAAACCAGGGCCGCGACATCAAAAGCCCACCCGGCGCCATGCTGGAAAGGGCCCGGATGTCGGCGCGCTCGGCGGCGTCGCCCCTGCCGGAGAGGGAATGGAATCGAACGTCGCCGCCCTCATCCTGGATGTCGATCAGCAGGGTTCCGGCGGCGGTGAACAGGCGGATGTTTTCGTAGACGCCGACCGCGCGGGCGAAGTCGGCGTATTCCCGCGCCAGGTCGTCCAGCGCGCGGTTTCCCGGCGCGGCATGGTTAAGTTCGCTTTGCCGACTAAGAATCAAGAGGTCGGCGCGGATTTGGTGCAGGGCATCGTTGACCGCCGCGACCTGTGCCGCGATCACCGAGACTTCGTCCTTTTCCAGTTGGGTCAGGCGGTTGTGGCGCCGGACTTCGAACGCGACAAGGCATCCTAGGGCAAGTAAAAGCACGTTGGAAAGGAACAGCTTGGCAAAAAGAATCAGCCAGCGAGTTTGGTTGCCTGCGGTCACGAAGCCTCCCACGTCTTTTCGCACGGCACGGGAAACGGTTTCGGCGGCTACTTCGATTCATCCCATCGAACCGGAATTCCGGCGGCCGCCAAGTACGCTTTCGCCTCCGGAACGGAGCGCTGGCCGAAGTGGAAGATCGAAGCGGCCAGGACCGCCGTCGCGCCGCCGTCGCGGATGCCGGCGACCAGATGCTCCAGGGTGCCGACCCCGCCCGAGGCGATCACCGGCACCGAGACCGCGTCGGAAACCGCGCGCGTCAAGGCGATGTCGAAACCCTGCCGCGTGCCGTCGCGATCCATCGAGGTTAGCAGGATCTCTCCTGCTCCATATGTGGTCATTCGGCGCGCCCATTCCACTGCGTCAAGACCGGTGGAATTGCGTCCGCCGTGGGTGAAGATCTCGAAGCGACCGGGGGCGGTCTGCTTGGCATCGATGGCGACGACGATGCACTGGTTGCCGAATTTTTCCGCCGCTTCGCGCACGAATTCCGGGCGATGCACGGCGGCGGTGTTGATCGACACCTTGTCGGCTCCGGCCAGCAGCAGCTTGCGGATATCGTCCACGGTGCGCACCCCGCCGCCGACGGTCAGCGGCATGAAACATTCTTCGGCGGTGCGTCGCACCACGTCGTAAAGGGTGTCGCGATTGTCGGAACTGGCGGTGATGTCCAGGAAGCACAACTCGTCCGCGCCGGCCGCGTCATAGACGCGCGCCTGTTCCACCGGATCGCCCGCGTCGATCAGATCAACAAAGTTGACGCCCTTCACGACGCGTCCGTCCTTGACGTCCAGGCAGGGGATGATCCGCATACTCAGCATGGTCAGGCCTTTGCCAGGATCGAGACGGCGTTGGCCAGATCAAGCTTGCCGTCGTAAAGGGCGCGCCCGGCGGTCGCGCCGAGCAGGCCGCTGTTCCGTTTCTCCGCCACCTTCCGGATGTCGTTGACACCGGCGACGCCACCCGAAACGATCACCGGAATGCCACAGGATTCGGCCAGTTGGGCCGAGGCCTCGACGTTCGCGCCGCCCATCGCGCCGTCGCGGGCGATGTCGGTGTGAACGATCGCCGATACCCCGGCGTCGGCGAACCGCCGCGCCAGATCCAGGGCGGTGAGCCGCGAGGTTTCGGCCCAGCCTTCGACCGCGACGAAGCCGACGCGGGCGTCGATGCCGACGGCGATGCGATCGGGGTAGCGTTTGCATGCGGCTTTTACGAAATCGGGGTCGCGCACCGCGATGGTTCCCAGAATTGCCCGTTCGACGCCATTGGCCAGCCAATAGTCCAGGGTTTCCGCGTCGCGGATGCCGCCGCCCAGCTGCACCTTGACGTCGTTATCGGCGGCGAGGCTCAGAATCGACGCCACCGCGTCGGCGTTGACCGGCTTGCCCGCGAAGGCGCCGTTCAAATCGACGACGTGCAGCCAGGAACATCCGGCGATGATGAATCGTGCCGCCTGATCCTCTGGCGAGGTATTGAAAACCGTCGCCTGACTCATTTCGCCTTTGTAAAGACGCACGCAGGCACCGTCTTTCAGGTCGATGGCGGGAAACAGGATCATGGCGAAGGTGTCCAGGTCAGGAAGTTGCGGATGACGGCCAGGCCGATCGCCTGGCTTTTTTCAGGGTGGAACTGGGTGCCGACGATGTTGCCGCGACCGACCGCTGCCGTCACCGGTCCACCATAGTCGGTGTCCGCCAAGACGTCGTTCGGATGGTCGGTTTGCACCGCGTAGCTGTGGACGAAATAGACTTGCGCCCGTGCCGGCAGGCCGCGAAACAGCGGGTGTGCCGCGCCCGTCGCCGTCAGGCGCAGGTTGTTCCATCCCATGTGCGGGATTTTCAGGCCCGGCGCCTCGGTCAGGCGCAGAACGCGGCCCGGAATCCAGCCCAGACCGGGGTGGATGCCGTGTTCGTGGCCTTCGTCGGTCAGCAGTTGCATGCCGACGCAGATGCCGAGGAACGGTTTTTTCGCACCGATCACCGCATCGGTGAGGGAACCGATAAGGCCGGGTCGCGAATCCAGCCCGGCGCGGCAGTCGCCGAAGGCGCCGACCCCCGGCAGCACGATCCGATCCGCCGCCCGGATCAAGGCGGGGTCGTCGGTGACCAGAACCGTGAAATCAAGCCCGGCGCCGGCGTTGGCGCGTTCGAAGGCCTTGGCCGCCGAGCGCAGGTTGCCCGAGCCGTAATCGACAATCGCAACCGTTCGCGTCATGATTGGGCGCCGCCCCCGCCCGGTTCAATCCCGGCGACGCCGCCCAGGACGCCCTTGGTCGAGGGCACCGCAGTCGCGGCGCGCGGGTCGATTTCGACGGCGGCGCGCAATGCCCGCGCCAGAGCCTTGAAACAGGCCTCGATAATGTGATGGGTGTTGCTGCCATAGACCGACTCGACGTGCAGGGTGGCGCCCGCCGCCTGCGCGAAGGCCTGAAACCATTCCTTGAACAGTTCCGTTTCCATGGTGCCCAGTCGGCCCTGCGGCAGCGCAACACGCCATACCAGATAGGGCCGGTTGGACAGGTCAAGGGCGCAACGGGTCAGGGTTTCATCCATCGGAATCAAGGCGTCGCCATAGCGGCGGATGCCGACGCGATCGCCCAACGCCTTTGCCACCGCCGCGCCGATCGCCAGGCCGATGTCCTCGGTGACGTGATGATCGTCGATGTGGGTGTCGCCCTTGGCCCGCACCGTCAGGTCGATCAGACCATGACGGGACAGCTGTTCCAGCATGTGATCCAGAAACCCGACCCCGGTCGCGATATCGTATGCCCCGGTGCCGTCCAGGTCGAGGCTGACCGAGGTCGTGGTTTCCCGCGTCACCCGTTCGATCGCAGCGGTTCTCATCGCCGTCTCCCGCTTGGCGGCCGCGCCGCCTCCGTTAATTTGCATCAAGGGTGTATACCAGAATCGCGGTGTTCTAGGCAAATCCTCGCTCCGTGTCGGCGGATCGCGGGCAAGGTGGACCCGCCAGACAGCGATGACCATTGACATCCGTTAAAAAACGCACGTATGCATGCGGGCATGTTGCATTTTGAGAGCTCGCTCCGCCCATGATCGAACGTCGTCTTCCCAAGAATGTCGTGACGGAAAACGGTCCCGACCCCATTGATGTCCACGTTGGCCAGCGCATCCGTTTGCGCCGTAATCTCGTGGGCATGACCCAGGAACAGCTGGCCTCCGCGGTCGGTGTCACCTTTCAGCAGGTTCAGAAGTATGAACGCGGCTTCAACCGCGTCAGCGCCAGCCGTCTGTATGACATCGGTCATGTGCTTTCGGTGCCGATCAGCTTCTTCTTCCAGGACGTCAGCGTCCAGGTGGCCGAGGAACGCTACGGCATTCTGCCCGACAGCTTCGACGCGACCGGCGCCGCGCTGACCCTGTCCGATGGCGAAAGCTTCGAGGATGATCCGTTGTCGCGCACCGAGACCCTAGAACTGGTGCGCAATTACTGGAAAATCCGTAACGAACGGGCGCGTTCCCAGGTGTTTGCGCTGATCAAGGCGATGGCTCAGGCCGAAAACTGATCTTTCGGCTTCGCCGAAGCGCCCGATGGTGGCGTTTCGGCGCGGGTCGCGTGGTGATCGCCGCCGACGGTCAAGTGACGCTTGGCAACACCGTCGTCAAGGCGACCGCGCGTGGGCGATGGCCGTGTCCTGGCGGATTTCGCCGGGGCGACAGCGGATGCCTTTACCCTGTTCGAACGGCTTGAGGCCAAGCTGGAACGCTTTCCCGGACAGTTGACGCGCGCCTGCGTCGAATTGGCCAAGGATTGGCGCACCGACCGCCATCTTCGCCGGCTAGAGGCGATGATGGCGGTGGCCGACGCCGAAACCACCCTGATTCTGTCCGGCACCGGCGACGTGCTGGAACCCGACGACGCGTTGATCGGCATCGGTTCCGGTGGGCCGTTCGCCCTGGCTGCGGCGCGCGCGATGATCGACCGCGACGAAATGGATGCCGAGGCTATCGCCCGCCGTCTGGCGAAGTTGGCGCAGGCCCCCTTCATCAAGGTCGAAGCGACCAAGTTCACCGAGGTCGGCTATGTCGGCCGCGATGTCGAAAGCATCATTCGCGACCTGCTGGAATCCGCCATCCAGATGACCCACGTCCGTCTGCGCCAGGACGTTCGCGCCAAGGCCGAGGCCGCCGCCGAGGACCGGGTCCTCGATGCCCTGGTCGGCGCTACCGCCAATCCGGAAACCCGCCAGAAATTCCGGGTCATGTTGCGTAAGGGCGAACTGGACGAAAAGACCATCGAAATCGAGGTCAAGGATGGTGGCGGGTCCGTCCTGCCGACCTTCGATCTTCCCAACATGCCGGGCGCGCAGATGGGGGTTCTGAACCTTAATGACGTCTTCGGCAAGGCGTTCGGCGGCGGCACCAAGAAGCGCAAAACCTCGGTGGCGGACAGCTATGAACCGTTGATCGCCGAGGAAAGCGATAACCTGCTGGATGAGGAGCAGGTGACGCGCGAGGCGATCCGCGCGGTCGAGGACAACGGTATCGTCTTTCTCGACGAAATCGATAAGATCTGCGCCCGCGCTGAAAACAGCGGCGGCGCCGCTGTTTCGCGCAAAGGGGTGCAACGCGATTTGCTACCGTTGATCGAAGGCACCACCGTTACCACCAAACACGGCGCGGTGAAGACCGACCACATCCTGTTCATCGCCTCTGGCGCGTTCCACCTGGCGAAACCCTCGGGCCTGTTGCCGGAAATGCAGGGCCGTTTGCTAAACCGGGTCGAGCTGAAGGCGCTATCCCGCGACGACCTCAAGCGTATCCTGACCGAGCCGGAAGCCAGCCTGATCACCCAATACGTCGCCCTGCTCGCCACCGAGACGGTCACCCTTTCCTTCGCGCCGGAAGCGATCGACGCGATCGCCGACTTGGCCGAGGAAATCAACCAGACGGTGGAAAACATCGGCGCCCGCCGCCTGCACACGGTGCTGAAACGCCTGCTGGAGGAAATCAGCTTCACCGCCACCGACCGCGCCGGCGAAACCATCGAAATCACCGCCGAAATGGTCCGCGAACGGGTCGGCAAACTGGCCAAATCCGCCGATCTGTCGAAGATTATCCTGTAGGGAAGATAAAGAATGCGAGGGGACTTGGTCCCCTCGCGCACCCCATAAGTTTTGTTTTTCGCCGCGCAAGCGGCAATCATCGGTCACTCGGAGTGATGGTTCGATGGCGCTTCGCGCGAAAAACAAAAATGGGCACACAGGGCCCAAGACCCTGTGTGGGGTCTGGGGCAGCGCCCCGGTTTGGTTTTATTTCCCCCTTTCCCGCCAAACGGCGAGGCGTTGGCGCAGATCGGCGGCGGCGGCTTCGGGCAGGGAACGAATCGACTCGGCCAGTTCGTTGGCCAGCGCGGTCGCCGTGGGCGACAGCCCGGAGGTGTCGAGGGTGACCTTCGGCAGGGAAAGTTCCGCCAGTCGCTTAAGCTGTTCGACCTCGTCCCAGATCAGGCCGAAATAGCCGCAAATCTGTTGCACCAGTCCGGGGGTGGGGCGACCGCGCCGCCCGTGTTCCAGAGCCGAAAGATAGGCGGCGGAAATATGCAGATCCACCGCCATCGCGGTCAGGGCGACGCCGCGTTGGCGGCGCAATTCGCGGATGCGAAGGCCGAAGAGCGTCATTCGTTTCGATTCCGTTTCAAAAAGACGTAGTGGGCGCCTTCGCCGCCGTCGCGCGGTTGGGCGTAGGAAAAGCTTAGGATCAAGGGGCGCAATGCCGGCTCGTTCAACCAGCGTGGGACCTCGGCCTTCAGCACGCCGTCGCCGTCGGCACGGCGACCCTTGCCGGTGATCACCAGCACCATGCGGTGGCCGCGCGACGCGCCGGTGCGGATAAAGGCGGTCAACGCGCCGCGCGCCGCGTTGCGGGTCAGACCGTGCAGGTCAAGACGGCCCTCGATCTCCATTTTTCCCTTGCGGAAGCGTTCGGCGGTGCGTTTGTCCACCCCGGCGGTGCTGCCGTGGGAGAGTTCCGCGTGGCGTTTCGGTGCCGTCCCGGCATCGCGCTGGGGTGGCGGTAGGCGTGGCCCGGGCGGGTCGAAGGGCGGCGATTCGATCGTGTCGTCGTTGTCCTCGGGCGGCGGCACGGTCACCGGCGGAGTCTCGGGCAGGGGTTTGACGGAACGGGTCAGGCGCGCCCACAAAGCCACGTCGTCGGGCGTGATCAAAAGACGGCGTTTGCGGCGCGTCGGCGCGTCAGCCATGGTCGCGGATCACGATGTGCAGGGCGCGCGGGCCATGCACGCCGATTTGCAGGGTCAGTTCGATGTTGTCGGTGCGCGATGGCCCGGTGATCAGGTTGACAGCGCGGGGTGGCGGGTTAAGACCGCGCAGCAAGGGCCAGACGTCTTCATACGCGGGACAGATGGCGGCGGCATCGACCACAACGATGTGGGTTTCCGGCAGGAAGTTGAGGCTGACCGGGGTTTTCGGCGTCGCGACCATGACCAGGGTGCCGGTTTCGGCGATCGCGGCGGTGGCGCGGCCGATGCCGACCCGGTCGTTTGGGCTCGCCGCGCCGGTATGGACGCCGGGCAGGTCGTCAAGACCGGCCAGCAGGGAATCGTCGGCGCGCACCACCGGTCCGGACAGGCCGTGGTCTTGCCAAAAGGCGCGGATCAGGGCGACGGCGTCGGGGCCGCGCGCCACCGTGGCCCCGGCGGCGGTCGCGGCGGCGGCGAAAAGATCGACGATGTCCTCGGGCTTGGCGGCGGCTCGTGCCGCCGCATCGCCCGGACGGGTCCGGCGCACGGACGCAAGAACCCGGTCGCGGTCGGGCCGCGCGTTCATAAGCGCCCCCCCTTGGTCAGGGTTCTCTGTTCGCGCAGGCTGGCCATGTCGGCGTCACCGCGCAGCGCGGTGACGATGTCGGGCAGACCGTTGCTGACGAAGGCCCGCCAGTTACCGCTCGGCGCGTGGCACATCTGGCCGGTGCGTTCGTTGGCAAGGATAACGCCCCCCATGTTCCACAACAGGTCCCAGTTGAAAAGATTCTGCATCATCGCGGCGCGGGTGCGTTCGTGCAGGCGATGCATGACCCACAGGCGAATCAAGAAGGCGTACAGCACCACCGACAACAGCAGGGCCAGCACCCCGACGATGATTTCCACCACCACCAGCAGCCCCAGGCTGATCAGCACCATCATCAGCAGCGGCGCGACGTTGTCCCATGGGCTGTAGGTCGGCGAGCGCCCCTGATTGAAGACCCGGAAATCGGTATAGACCTTCAGGCGGCCGGAACTGATGCCGTGTTGCAGGACACGGTAGTCGAATTCCTTCTCTTGTCGCATCTTGCGCGATTCGCCGACCATATCGTCATCCTTTCTGCGGCTGCCGCGCGCGGTTCGCCGTCGCGATGAAGCCTCCGCCCTGCGGCACCGGCAGGTCGCGGGATTTCGTTCATCCCGTGGCGAGTGGCCAGCGCCGCAGCCGTCCGGATCGTTTGCCGAAGACGCGCAGGATCGCGGTTGCCGCGCGGGTGGTTTCCCGGAACAGAGTCGGTCGTTCCGCCAGAAAAGTCCAGAGCCGCAAAGCCAGGCGGCTTTTCGCCGAGGTCATGGCCGAGGCGTGGGTGCGGTCGCGCAGTTGGCGCATCAGGCGGGGCAGCGGAATCTTAACCGGACAGACCTCGGCACAGCGGCCGCACAGGGTGCAGGCGTGCGGCAGGTGGCGCGCGTCATCCAGACCGGACAACAGCGGGGTCAGCACCGAGCCCATCGGTCCGACATAGACCGCGCCGTAGGCATGGCCGCCGACCGCCGCGAAGATCGGGCCGTGGTTGATGCAGGCGCCGCACCGCAGGCACCGCGGCATGTCCTCGAACGGGCCGCCAAGGATATCGCTGCGGTGGTTGTCGAGAATCACCACATGGACCGAGGTCGGGCCGTCGCGGTCGTCCTTGCCGCGCGGGCCGCAGGACAGGGGGGTATAGCTGGACGCCGCCTGCCCGGTGGCGGAACGGCCCAACAGCCGCAACAGCACCGCCGCGTCCTCTAGGGTCGGCACCACCTTTCCGATGGAGGCGATGACGATCAGGCAGGGCGGCAGGCTTTGCATCAGATCGCCGTTGCCTTCGTTGGTGACCAGCACCGCGTCGTCGGTTTCCGCGATCAGCAGGTTAGCGCCGGTGCATGCCAACGTCGGCGGCCAGGAAACGGGCGCGCAGCTCGGCGCGGGCCTCGGCCAGCAGGGAGTCGTGGGTGGAAAGGTCGCGGTCGGCGGGGCGGTCGGAATGGGCGGTGCGAAAGGTCTCCGCCACCTGTTCCTTCTTGACGTGGCAGGCCGGGGCGATGATGTGGCTGGGCGGTTCGTCGCGCAGCTGGATGATGTATTCGCCAAGGTCGGTTTCCACCGGCGTGAACCCCTGGGCGATCAGATAGGGGTTGAGACCGATTTCCTCGGTGATCATCGATTTGCCCTTGGTCACCAGCCTGGCGCCCTGTTCCCGGCAGATCGCGGCGATGGTTTCGCGGGCGGTTTCGGCGTCGGCGCAGAAATGCACCTGCGCGCCACGGGCGGTGGCGGCGGCCTCGAACGCCTCCAGATAGGCATCCAGGTTTTCCAGGGCATGGCGTTTGATCGCCTCCCCCGCCATGCGCAGGGTTTCGATACTCTGGCACCGCGGCAACGGCGCGGGCACGGCTGCCGCGAAAAGTGGTGCGTACGTTCAAAAGCGCCGCCTGCAATTTGTCGTTGGCCAGCGCGGCGCGGGCGTTCGTGGGGAAATCGCGGCTGTGCAATGGGGTCATTTTTTCGGCTCCGCGATGCCTGGCGCCGACAGATCGCCCGCCAGAACCTCGGCGACGTGTCGCACCTCCATGTCCGATCCCAGGCGACGCAGCCGCCCGGCGATGTTGAGCAGACAACCCAGGTCTCCGGCCAGCAACATGTCGGCGCCGGTGGCGATCGCGGCCTCGGCTTTTTCCCCGGCCCTGCGGCCCGAGATGTTGGGGCTCTTGACGCAGAAGGCGCCGCCGAAGCCGCAGCATTCCTCGGCGCCGTCGATTTCGTGCAAGCTTAGCCCGGCGACCGCGTCAAGCAGGCGGCGCGGTTGTTCCACCATGCCCAGTTCGCGGCGGCAGGAACAGCTGTCATGATAGGTGACGTTGGCGTTCGGGTGGGTGGTGGGGGGGGAGATCTTCAGAGCGTCGGTCAGGAACGCCGTCAGTTCGAAGGTTTTCTCGGCCAGGGCGCGGGCGCGGTCCGCCCAGGCCGGGTCGTTGGCGAAGAGGTGGGGGTAATCCCGGCGCAGGACCCGGAGGGGACCACCACCGCGTCGAAGGGCTCGAATTCGGCGATCACCCGCCGCGCCAGCCGTTTCGCGCCGTCGCGGTCACCGGAGTTGAAGGCGGGTTGGCCGCAACAGGTCTGCCCCGGCGGCACCGTCACCGTCAGGCCCGCGTCCCCCAACAGTTTCAGAGTTGCGAAGCCGTCCGCGGGACGCATGGTCTCGACGAGGCAGGAGGCGAACAGGGCGACGTGGAGCGGCGGGGAGGAGGTAACGGAGGGAATGGGATGGGGCATCGCAATCACGATTTTGGGGCGGGGATCAGCACGAAGTAGCGACCGGCGCTTTTCATCCGTCCGGCCTTGGCGAGGGCGGGTTCGCCCGCCCCCCAAAAGAAGTCGCCGCGTACCGCGCCCTTGATCGCGCTGCCGATGTCCTGCGCGACTATCAGGCGGTTGAGGGCGCCGCCGTCGGGATCCACGGTTTCCAGCCAGACCGGCGCGCCAAGCGGCACCACCGTCGGGTCCGCCGCCATGCTGCGGGCGGGGGTCAGCGGCACCCCCATCGCGCCCACCGGGCCTTCGCCGTCGATCAGGCGGAAGAAGATATAGCGGGGATTTTCCTGCATCAGGCGCTCCGCCTGGCGCGGATATGCGTGCAACCAGGCGCGGATTTCCGGCATCGAGGTCTTGCCCGGTTCGACCAGCTTGGCGTCCAGCAGAATGCGCCCCAGACCCTTGAACGGGCGGCCGTTGTTGCCGCCATAGCCGATTCGGAAACGCCGCCCATCGGGAAGCTGGACTTGCGACGAGCCTTGGATTTGGGCGACGTGCAGGTCTACCGAATCGTTCACCCAGAACAAGACCGGCGCGACTTTGGCAATGCCGCCGGATTCGATTTCGGCGCGGGTCGGATAGGGTTCGACGCGACCGTTCTTCAGGCGGCCGGTGACTTTTCGTCCGTCCTGTTGGCGTTCCACCAGGTCGATCGGGCGGCCATAAACCGGATAGGGGAAATACGGCGACGAGAACATCGAGCCGTTCAATTCGGCTTCGTAATAACCCGTGAAAAGACCCTCCGCCGCGCCGTTCGTCGCGGTGACGCGGTAGGGAACGAAGGCCTTGGCCAAGGCTCGTCGCGCGTCGTCGGCGGCGGCCTGTTTCGGCAGGGCGGCGCAGGCGCGTTGCCAGTCTGCGGCGGGCCGGGCCAACGGGCCCACGCCGATCACCAGATCCGGCGGCTTGCGGTTGAGGCTGGCGCAGGATCGGGCCAGCGCGGGCAGCGTCTGTTCGGTGGCGTCGGAGTCCCAGCCGGAGAGCGCGTCGAAGCTCACCGCCTCGACGGTGAAGCCAGCCGGAACCTCGGGCGGAGGAAAGGATTCTCCGCCGGCGCAGGCGGCCAGCAACAGGGCCGACAGCAGCCCAAGGCCGTGTCCGACCCCCCGGTGCGTGGGTTCAGGCTTCGACACTGCGGGTGACCATCAGCTTCCAATTGGGGTCGGCGGCACGGACGTCGCGGGCAAAGGTCCAGATATCGGTCAGGATGGCGATAAAGTTGGGATCGCCGTCCACCACCGTGCCGTCGGCGCCGCGCACGACGTTGACCTGTTCGGTGACGAATTCCACCGAGAGCACGGCGTCGCGGCCTTTCATCCCGGCCTCGACGATGGTTGTCTTCTTGATCGCGACGACCTGGGTCCCAGCTTTTTCTCCGGCGGTCTCGCGCGCTTGCACCGCCGCCGCGAAGTTGGCGAAGACCTCGGCTCCCAGATAGGGGCGGATATCTTCCAACCGGCCTTCGGCGAAGGCGCAGACGATCATCTCGAAGGCGGTGCCGGCCCCGGCCAGGAAGTCCTCGACCGAAAAATTGGGATCGGCGGTTTCGATCTGTACCAAGTCCGACGCTAGCCCCGGTTCCGCGATCGGCAGCGCCGTCGTGGCGGCCGCGTGGTCGTCGGCCTCGGGCTGGCGCGCCTTGGTCAGATCGACGACGTTGTCGCGGTCCGGTTCCGGCTTGCGTCGCGCCAGTTCGTCGGGGGTTTGTTCGTAACCGCCGCGCTTTCCAAGAACATTGCGCAGTCGATACACCAGAAATCCGGCGATCAGGGCCAGAAAAATCAGGTCGAGAATTTGGAAGTTGCCGCCCATCGTCGAGTCCAGGCCTTGTGCTGCGGTGGATGCAAACGCTTCCGGAGGGGGAGGAACACATGGACGGGCGCCGCCGAAATCGTCCATGATTGGCGACCGTCGCCATCGCCGAACCCGTTCTCCGTCTTCGAGAAATTAAGCGGTCTGACAGGAAAGAACAAGTATGCCGTTCCCGCCCGCCCTTTTGCTGTTGGCCTTTCCCCTGCTGGAACTGGTGGGGTTGATCGCCGCCGGGCAGGCATTCGGCGCGCTGCCGGTTCTGGCTTGGGTGTTCGCCTCCGCCGCGATCGGCGTCTTCATCCTGTGCGTCGCCGGATGGACCACCGCGCGCGGCGTGCAGGCGGCGATGCTGCGGGGCGAAGTGCCCTTGGCTGATATGTTGTCCGGCGCGGCGCTGTCGATGGCCGCGATTCTGTTGATTGTGCCTGGCTTTATCACCGACGTGCTGGGGCTGTTGTTGTTGATCGGGCCGTTGCGTCGGGGTCTGGACGCGGTCCTTTCCGGTCGTGCCGCGCCGCCGCCGTCGGCCAGTGGCGGCACGACGATCATCGAAGGCGAGTTCAGCGTCGTCGCCGATCCGCCGCCCGCCGATCCCTTGCCGCCGCCGGATCGTTCCGCCTGATCGCGACGGGATTCTTTTGACCTGTCCCGGTGCTTTCGGGTACGAAAAGCGCGAAGCCTTTTTCCTCCACCGGAGACGATTCATCATGACCGATCAACCGGCCGCCCAGGGCGCCGAAGCCACCACCCCGACCGCGCCGCTGACGATCAACGGCCAGTTCATCAAGGATCTTTCCTTCGAAGCGCCGCATGTGCCGGAAATCTTCGCCGACATGGCGAACGGCAATGCGCCCGAGATTGGCATCTCGGTCGATGTCAAGGCGTCGCAGCTGCATGCCAACATGTTCGAGGTGGACCTGAGCCTGAATATCGAGGCGAAGACCGCCGACAAGGTCGCCTTTCTGGTCGAGCTTTTGTTCAGCGGCGTGGTGACGGTCAATGTTCCCGAGGAGCATCTGAAGCCGATGCTGTTCATCGAGGTGCCGCGTCATCTGTTCCCGTTCGCCCGGGCCATTGTCGCCGGGGTTACCCGCGATGCCGGTTTCCCGCCGCTGATGGTGGCGCCGATCGATTTTGTCGAGATGTACCAGCAGCGCATGGTCCCCGACGAGGCCGAGGCGTAAGCCGGACGGATAACTTCTTTGTCTCCGACTCTCCCGCCGCGATTCCCGCGCGGCGGGAGACTGTCCGTCGGCGTGGCATATCCGCCACGACTCAGGGGGATCGTGTGGAAAATCCCTTTCGGAGCCTTGCCTGGGGCGCGAGAGGGCGTAGAGTCACATGAACTCACGACCCAATCTGGAGATCAAGATCATGCGCTCCCTTTCGATGCTTGTTGCCGCAGGACTGGCGCTTACAGTCCCGACCGCCGCCAGGGCGGAATGGTATGTTGCCGCCGACGGCGGCGTGTCGTGGATGCAGGACCAGGACGTCTCCTTCCCGAGAGCGTCTTATACCGCCGAGAACGAGATCGGCCCGGTTTTCCTGGGCGCGGTCGGCTATTCCTTCGGCGCGATCAAGGCCGAGGGTGAACTTGGCCTTCGCCTCAACGATGTCGATAAGCTGAAGGGCCTGAGTGGCAGCTTCGGGAGCTCCACCGACGCCTACAGCGTGATGGGCAACGCCATCTACGACTTCAACGCCTCTGGGCGTTGGCATCCGTTCGTCGGCCTGGGTGTCGGCGCCGCCTATCTTGATATTGACAAGGTCACCCGCAATGGGGCCACTGTCTATTCCGGCAACAGCTGGGAACTCGCCTATCAGGGTTTCGCCGGCCTCTCCTATGACCTTGACGAGAACTGGTCGCTGAAGGGTCAGTACCGCTATTTCGCCACCACCGATGCCGAGGTGAAGACCGCAGCGGGTGTCAAGGGCGATGCGGAATATGGCAACCATTCGATCCTGATCGGCCTGACCTATCGCTTCGGCGCGCCGGTGGCGAGCAAGGTCGCTGCGGCGGCGCCGACTCCGGCGCTGTTCCCGGCAAAGCCGGCCCCGGTAGATCAGAACTATCTGGTGTTCTTCGACTTCGACAATGCGAACCTGACGCCGGAGGCGCGGGCCCTGGTCGTGAAGGCGGCGGACTCGTTCAAAGTGGGCGGGAAGCCGCGGGTCGACCTGACCGGTCACGCCGACCGCGCCGGTTCGGACGCCTATAACATGAAGCTGTCGAAGCGCCGTGCCGAGTCCGTGAAGGCGGCCTTGATCGCTCAGGGCATTCTGGCCAACCAGATTACCGTGACCGCCAAGGGTGAAAGCGCGCCGCTGATGCCGACCCCCGATGGCGTGCGCGAGCCGCAAAACCGCCGCGTGGAAATCGTTCTTCCGTAGAACGAAGCACGGGCGCAGGATTCCGCCGGGGCGGGCTCATGCATCGCGGCGAAATGCGGCAAGGCGTCCGGACGGGAGGACAGCACCTCGTCAAACAGGGACAGATGCTGCTGGCAGTATTCGGCGGAATTTTGCGCGCGTAGCGAAATGTCGTTGGCGGTGCGGGTGATGAAGCGGTCGAACTGGGTTTCCGTCCGCGCCATGCCGGTACGACCAAGCGCGGCGCGCAAGGACTTTGCGTTAGATGACAGGGATGCGCCGAATTTCGAGACGTAGCTGTTGTAACGGTTGCGGAAGCCCCAGGCGGGATCGTTGCACTTCAGCGCCGCCACCTGCAGGCGGAGGTGTAGTTGCCGAATCTGGACGGTGGTGGTCTCGTCGGGGTTGAAACAGGCCGAAGCGGCCGCCGCCGGAGAGGCGGACAACCCCAAGACACCGCACAAAATCAGGGTGTTCAGTCTCAGCATCGGGAACTCCACACTGCGACAGAGGGCAGTGTGACCCGGTCTTGCGCCGGGATCAACACCGGTGATGAATCGCACAGAGAAAAAGCGTGTGGGCGGAGCCCGCCGGGGTCTTCCTATCGGGCGTAGCAATAAGCGCAGCCGAAGCCGCAGCTGGCGAAACGGCCGATATCGCGGGACTGGGCGCAGCGGCAAGTGGGGCGGTGGGGTTTTGCCTTGGCGGCGATGGGTTTTCCGGCGATGCGGGAGAGTCGGTCCGGGTCGATGCAGGCGGCGTCCGCCACGCCGTCAATCAGCAGATGGGGTTGCGCGCACAGGCTGAGTTTCATCCCGCGCGTCGCCGCCATCGCGGCGATGCCGTCGAAGCGTTCGGCGTGACTTTCCCAAGGGGTGGCGGCGTATTGCACGACGAAGGGCACGCCGTACGCCGCGACCCGGTCCAGACAGCCGAGGAATGGCGCGATCCAGCGGGTCCAAAAGACGATGCCATCGACCTCGGCCGGTCTAAGCCCGACGCGGAACGGCTTGCGGTTGTAGGGGTTGTCCACCAGGGCGAAGAAAGCCGGAATGTCGGTGCGGTAGCTGGCGGAAAAGATCATCCGCCCAGGCTCAGGACTCATTAAGGTTCGATCCAGAAGAGGAGGAGTACCGCGATGATGACGGCGGCAAAGAAGATATCCGCGCATCGGTCATATCGAGTGTGGATACGCCGCCAATCCTTGAGGCGAGCGAAGAGGTTCTCGATCCTATGACGCTGGCGATAGAGGGTTTTGTCGTAAGCGTACTGGGTTTTGCGATGACGCATTGGCGGGATGCATGTAGCGATCTCTCGCTGTGTCAAAGCCTCTCGAAGGGGATCACCGTTATAGCCCTTGTCGGCGATCAGGACGTTGGCCTTGGGAAATAGGTCGAGCAACAGCATCGCGCCTTTGTGATCGCTCATTTGCCCCTCGCTGAGCAGCAGGATGAGGGGCCTTCCTTGTCCGTCGCAAATCGCATGAAGCTTGGAGTTCAGCCCGCCTTTTGTGCGTCCGATACATCGGGGAAGAGCCCCTTTTTATAGAGGCTCGCGGCGGTCCGATGAGCTTTCAGGTGGGTTGCATCGATCATCAACCGGTCTGGAGGGCCAGCCTCTCCCGTCAAGGCCGCGAAGATCCGGCTGAACACCCCAAGTCGGCTCCAGCGAACGAAACGATTATAGAGGGTTTTGTGGGGGCCATAGACAGGTGGTGCATTTCGCCACCGTAAGCCGTTGCGGATCACATGAACGATGCCGCTGATCACTCGCCGATCATCAACCTGCGGCACGCCATGCGATAGCGGGAAATGCGGCTCGATCTTCGCCAGCTGCCTCTCTGACAACCAAAACAGATCACTCATGGATGGGGTCCTCCCTCCCATGAGTGAATCAGCCGCCGATCTGCCTGACAATAATTTAATGGGTCCTGAACCTAATGCGTTTCATCTAAGGAAGGGGAAAGTCGGAGGTTTCCGAGACGAACTACCGCCTGACCTTGTTTCCGCACCAGAGAAGCGGGTGAAAGCGGATATGCCTCCTCTTTTTGGATATTATTAAAAAGTGGATGCAGCAAAGGCCGAGCCAGAGAGACGGGGTTGATGCCGGGTTTGGCTGGAGGGGGGAAATCGTGCCTGATAGGGCCAGGACAAACGCCTTGCAGTGCATTCCCCGCACGGAGATTGCCGCTGCGGAATGGGATGCCCTGATTCGCACTTCACCCGACGGCTGGGCGTTCTCGCTCTTCGGTTGGCAGGGCCTGATCCTGGCGGTGAGCGAATGGGGCCTGCGGAAAATGAGCTTCGGCCTGCGCGAAAACGGCCGCTTGGTCGCCGTGGGGCCCCCAATAGCCGCCGCATTTCTTCGTCCGGTTGGGGAGGGAGCGGTCCGGTACTCGACGGATCGCTGAGTTCGGCGGCGCGCGCGCGCCTTCTCAAAACGACGATTGGGCATTGTCTTGACCTTGGGCGGCAGTTGTGGGTCTGAAGCCTTCGACTTCTCCCTTTCCCCGGTCACCCGCGCCTCAATCGCTGCAGCTTGGGGGGTCAATCCCTTCGCTGTCCACGGATTCGAGGACGAGGCGGGGCTGTCGCAGGTGATCGATCTGAGCCAGTCGGAAGATCGTTTGTGGGCCGCCCTTTCCTATGATGCACGCCGCCAAGTTCGTCTGGCGCGGCAACGGGGCTACGCTGTCGAGCGCCTGAACTGGGCGGAATACCTCGACCGGTACTATAATCTGCACTGCGCCACCTATCGGCGGACCGGCGTGCCGCCGCATCCCCGCGCCTATTTCGCGGGGATCGCCGCAATCACCGCCCGCTCCGACAACTCGGTGCTGTGGGGCGTGCGCGATTCCTCGGGTCGGGTCGTCGCCTTTCACAACTCCGTTTGGTTCGGCGAAGGCGGCTATTACCACACCGGCTGCTCGGAAGACGGCGCCAATGATGGCGGGGCCAGCTATCTGTTGTTCTGGGAGGTATTGCTGGGGGCCAAGGCAGCAGGCCTGCGCTGGTACGACTGTGGCGCGATCTTCCCAAACGCGACGGACAAGAAACAACGCGGACTCACCACGTTCAAGGGCAAGTTTGGTGGCGCGCCGCACCGCCTATTCCGGGTGGCGGTGGCCCTGTCCCCGCAGCAGGCCGATGCCCCGCCTTCCCGGCTGGCATCCCGGCTGAAACGCTCCCTGCTGAGAGGCCTTTCCCGATGACGCCGCAAAATTCCAGCGACGCGAAACCCCCGGCCTCCGCCTCGCTCAAGGAACGGATCCACGAGGCCTATGAATCCGGCGCCATCTACAAGGTGGAAACCATCTGTCGAACGCCGGACGGGACAAAAAAGGAATAGTCGATCGGTTGCTGGAGGACAAGCTCTCCACTATCCGCCGCCACGTGCAAGAAGGCCCGATGCTCGACCTTTGCTGTGCCACGGGTGAACATCTGTTCGCCCTGGCCGACCGGACGGAGGAAGGCATTGGCATCGATTTCAGTCGACCCTTCATCCAGAAAGCGCAGGAGGAGGCCGCTCGCCGTGGCTTGGGGCACCTACGGTCGCGTCTTCGGCGCCGAACGCGTCCATGTCCTGCCGAGGGAACTCCTCGAATGGAATGAGGAAAATTCCCTGAGCCGACTGTGCGATTTTCTTGGCGTGCGCCATGTCCCCTATTGCGAAGAAGCGAAGAACTACAACACGGGGCGCGGCATCGATGATCTGCGGCGGGCACGGCGACGGAACATATCATTCCTGCGCCGATGGATGGCCTCGCTGCGCGGGCACAGCCCGATGCAAGACGATGGGACAATCTTGGACACCTTGTGCCGGGTTTACATCGCCTCCAATGCCCGGCTCTCGGCCCGTTTAGGACGATGGTGAAAAAGTCACGAGCACGATTGGACGGATCGGCGGACGGCTGTGGAGCGGCATCGACATGACCCTGGGGCCGCAGGACCCTTCGGCGTTTTCCCGGCTGCTCAACCACATGGTCGATACCCGCATTCCCTTCCGGATGTCGATCAAGATTGGTGGTGGCGGCCTCGACAGCCAAGCACTCCGAAAGCTCGCGGCGTCACTCTTGGCTATCACCAACAGCGAAAACAAGCTGATTAAGCAATCCATCGAGGCGCTGCAGAGCAAGGCGCACATCGAGCCGATCGTGAAGTTCCGTGCATCGTTCGCAACGTAGGCGCGGATCGGCGAGGAGCGCCTGCTCGAGACGCGATCGGCAAGCCTGATTCACGCTGTCGAACAGTGGGGCAATTGCCAGTGTGCGCTGGTCGGGGGAGACCCCATTGAGGGCATAATGTCGTCGGCGATGGGAACATCGTGTCTCTCGACGGCGACCCTTGGCGCTGCGCCCCTGAGCGATGTGGTGACGATGCTGCCGCTGCGGCGGCCTGTGTCGCCCTATACCCGGGGGACGGTTTTGTTGCGGAGCCCGGACGGAAAATTGATACCCTATGAACCGGGGGGGAGAGCTACCGACTATGTGTTCGATATCGTCTTTTCCCCACCTGGCAAGGGTAAGTCGGTACTGCTCCAGACGCTGAACCTCGGCACCATCTTGTCTGCCGGTGGAACGGCGATGCCCTTTGTGGCGATCATCGACATCGGATTTTCGAGTTCGGGTTTGATTTCCCTGCTCAAGGAATCCCTGCCTACCGATAAACGCCACCTGGCGGCTTACCACCGCCTCAAGAACAACAAAAATTATTCAATCAACCCGTTCGATACGCAGCTTGGCTTCCGGTATCCGGTGGAGAACGAACGGGCCTATTTGACCAACCTTCTGCTGAGCCTGGCGACGCCGGCGGGGCAAGATGCCCCCTACGACGGGATGGCTGGGCTCGTGGGGGCGGTGGTGAACGAGATGTATCGTTGGCGGGCCGACGACGAGGCCAATGCGCAACCGAACGTCTACCAGCCAGGCTGGGACAAGGAGGTCGACAGCGCCCTTCAGCGGTACAACGTAGCTCTTCCCGAACAACCGCTGTGGTGGGACGTCGTGGATCGGCTGTTTGAGGCCGGCGCTATTCACGCGGCGGGCTTAGCTCAGCGTTACGCTGTGCCGATCCTCTCGGATGCGATCAGCACGGCTCATCAGTCGAATGTCCAGGATCTATATCACGGCACGTCCATTCAAGGCAGTGGGGAGACGCTCCTGCAGGCCTTCACGCGGATGATCAATGCATCGCTTGAGGAGTTCCGGATGCTCGGCGACGTGACGAAGTTCGACATCGGCGAGGCGCGGGTATGTTCTCTCGACCTTCAGGACGTCGCTCCTCAGGGAGGGGCGGCGGAAGCACGGCAAACCGGCATCATGTACATGCTGGCGCGCCACGTTCTGGTGCATCACTGGTGGCTCGACGACAAGATGCCGGAAGACTCACCGGTCCTGTACCGGCGCCACCATGAGAAGCGCATTGCCGAGCTGAAGGAACTGCCAAAGCGGATTTGCTATGACGAAGTCCACCGTACCCCGGCGAGTGTCGCCAGCGGCGTTAGGCGGCAGATCTGGCGAGACGCACGCGAAGGCCGCAAGTGGGCGGTTCAGGTCGCCGTGGCGAGCCAAATTCTCGCCGACTTCGATAGTGAGATGGTCAAGCTCGCGACGGGCGTGTGGGTGCTGGGAATTGGCTTGAGCGTCGACGCCGTGGACGAGGTGGTCAAGAAGTTCGACCTTGGTGCCACCGCTAAGTACGTCGTGCAGCATCGGTTGACCGGTCCAACGGAAGCCGGCGCGCCGCTTCTTCTCGTGTTGGGCGCGACGGAGGCACGATACGTCCAATACCTTGTCAACACGCTGGGGCCGCTGGAGCTTTGGGCACTATCGACCGATCCGGTCGATGTCGCGGTTCGAACCCGTCTTTACGAGAAGGTCGATCCGTGTGTCGCGCGACGGCTTCTGGCCGCGTCCTTTCCCGGAGGATCCGCAAAGCGGGAAGTGGATCGCCGCAAAGCGGTGCGTTCGGAGCGCGGCACGAACAACCTCGATACCGAGGGATCGGTTCTGGACGAGCTTGCCGCAGAATTGTTGGGGCGAGTGGCTTAACCCTTTCACCTCGTCAAAATGTTGCGTATCTTCGACAAACATGGCGAAAACGCCTCAACTGTCGAATATAAGAGACAATCATGCTTGATCTTCATTCCTTGGGGCAAGAGGTCCTGATCCAGCGCAAGGCGCGCGCGATGACCCAATCGGCGCTTGCGGTGAGCGCCGGCGTGAGCCGCGCGACCATTGCCGCGCTGGAGGCGGGGAAGCTGCGAGAGCTTGGGTTTGGGAAGGTTGAGAGAATAGTGGCGGCGGTGGGTCTCGAGCTTCGTGTTGGGCCGGCCAATCGCGGGCGCCCGACGTTGGCGGATCTACAGAAGGAAAGTGAAGCATGATTCGGGTATGGAGTGACGAGCAGCGTGCAGGGCGGCTGGCCCGCGCTTCCGGTCGAGGATGCGCGTTCGTCTACGATCAAGGGGCGGACGCGTCTCGGGCTGTCTCCATGACGATGCCGCTACAGCTGCAGTCGTGGAACCAGGAAGTGGGTCTGCACCCGATCTTCGCTATGAATCTCCCGGAGGGCTACCTTCGCGAAAAGCTGCGGTTGGCGTTCGCCAAGGCGGTGGGCGTTTTCGACGACGTCGAGCTGCTGTCGGTGACGGGGCGATCGCAGATTGGCCGCCTTCGCTATACCGACGAAGCCGCCGAAACTCTGAGCGAGGTGGTGCCGTTTCAGGCGGTGGACGAAGTGCTTCGTCATCGCCGAGACGGGGATTTGTTCGACTACATGATCGAGCGGTTCGCGGTTTACTCGGGGATCAGCGGCGTCCAGCCGAAGGTGATGGTACGAGACGAGGCTGCCTCGCGGGTGCTTTCCCCGGACAGCGGGGCGCGACGGTCGTCGACGTTCCGAGGAGCGACGCACATCGTGAAGTTTTGGGAGGAGGGCGAGTATCCTCAACTCGCCGCGAACGAGTTCTTCTGCCTTCGCGTTGCGGAGAAAGCGGGCCTGCATGTTCCGACTTTCCAACTCGCCGACAACGCCAAGGCTCTTGTGGTCGAGCGCTTCGATCTTCGCCCGGATGGAAGCTATCTCGGGATCGAAGATTTTTGCGTTCTCAACGGCCGAGGGGCGGACGAAAAGTACAAGGGCGGATACGAGACGGCATTGGTTCGGCGCGCGGCGGAGTTTCTGGCGCCGGAGGACCGCCCGCGGGAGATGAACCGGCTGTTCCGCTTGTTCGCACTGAATTGTGCGGTTCGCAACGGTGACGCTCACCTCAAGAATTACGCCCTGATTTACGACGACGTGATGGGGAAGGCGAACCTGGCTCCGGTTTACGATGTCGTGACGACCACCGCCTACTTGTCCAAGGATGGGATGGCGTTGACGCTTGAGGGCTCCACGAAGTGGCCGACGGCACGTCGGTTGAAGGATTTCGGGGCGAGCCGGTGCGGTGTCGGTTCCTACCAGATGACCGATGCGTTCGAGGAAATCGCGACGGCAATGGTCGAGGTCGGCGAGGAGATGCGCGTGTACGCCCGGGACAATCCGGAGTTCAGGCTTATCGGCGAAAGGATGGCCACCGCGTGGGGGGAAGGTATCCGGAGCACGTTGGGCGCCGACGAGAAAGTCGTGGTGGCGATGAAAAGAGGGACGGGGAGCGGCCCGCAGGATACGGCGATCGCCGCGATCGCGGCTGTCGGAGAGGCGGTGGCGGATCTCCAGAGGATTCCGGCCTACGGTCGGTTCCAGAACGTGATGATCGAGACCGGAAAGCCTGACAACGGTGGTCACTTGCCTGATGTCGTCCAGGGTATGGCCGTTGGCGGGCGCTACGCTGCCCTCGAGGATAGGCGTAAGGCTGACATAGCCAAGTTACCTGCTTTTGCGCAGGCCGTGGCTCGCGTCGCAACGGCCATAGAGGATGCGCGAGGAGCGTGGCTGGACGCTGCAATTTCCGCTGGGAATGCGGACTCTCTGTGGAATCATCTGGAGGTTGCTTTGTCGGCGGTGGCAGAAGAGGCGCGAGGGGTGCCCATGGGGCGGGGAAAGAGCGCCTGGGATATACTGGCCGAGATGCGCGAGGAGGTTTCGCACGCGCTCGGTGCCGAGATCGACCTGGTGGAGAATGCGCCAACCTTGCGGCGGTAGGGCTGGTGGGGTGTAAGTAGCAGCCGCGCCAGTTACTCACACCCCACCAGGGGCGGCATAGCAAAACCCCCGGCCTTAAGGCCGGGGGTTTTGCTATGGGAAAAACGGCGTGGAGATTGCCGGTTAGATGCGCCTGGAACTATGCCGCGGAGCGGGCGGAGACAGCATCGGATCGACGGGAGCAGCCCATGCATCGAGGACGGCGTTCGCTTCCTCGGTTGCTTCGACCAACAAGGTGCTTTTGGCGACACGAGGATCGATTGCCAATTCCTTCTCGAGACGCTTGATCTCGGGAAGGGCGGACATCTGAACGACGTTTACCAAATTGCGTAGCGTGGTGGTCATGTCGCCCAGGGGCTCGATCGTGTCCAGTGCCGCCAACCGTTCAGCGTGACCCGATGCGCGGGTTAGCCGGGTGTCCACGATCAAGCCCGAACGGTTTTCCATCAGCCCATGACCGATAAAGCACAGCTTAGCCTCCATGCCTGCCCCCTTGCGGTAGAGCATGGCATCGGGATCGGTGGTGCTCTTGTGAGTATCGTTGGATCGTTTCTCGCCGCGAAAATCGACCGAGGGGTTGCGACCACCGCCTTCACCGCCATCGCCCTCAGCGGCCTTCGGTCTGAAGCTCTTCATTGAGGCCCACGCTTCGATCAGCGTGCCGTCGACGCTGAAATGCTCGCTCGACAGTAGCCGTTTGATCCGGGGTTGGACCAACACTGCCGCCAGGAATTTTGCGGCGATGTCCCCTTCCAGCAGCCGGTCGCGGTTCTTGGAGAATGTGGAATGGTCCCAGGCCGGGTCATCTACCCCGAGACCGACGAACCAACGGAACAGCAGATCAAAGTCCAGGCGCTCCATCAATTGGCGTTCCGAACGGATCGAGTAGAACACCTGCAACAGCATGGCCCGCAGCAGCTTCTCCGGTGGAACCGACGGCCGACCCATTCCCGAGTAGAGCGCTGCAAAGTCGCCCGACAACGCCGCTAGGCTCAGGACTCATTAAGGTTCGATCCAGAAGAGGAGGAGTACCGCGATGATGACGGCGGCAAAGAAGATATCCGCGCATCGGTCATATCGGGTGTGGATACGCCGCCAATCCTTGAGGCGAGCGAAGAGGTTCTCGATCCTATGACGCTGGCGATAGAGGGTTTTGTCGTAAGCGTACTGGGTTTTGCGATGACGCATTGGCGGGATGCATGTAGCGATCCCTCGCTGTGTCAAAGCCTCTCGAAGGGGATCACCGTCATAGCCCTTGTCGGCGATCAGGACGTTGGCCTTGGGAAATAGGTCGAGCAACAGCATCGCGCCTTTGTAATCGCTCATTTGCCCCTCGCTGAGCAGCAGGATGAGGGGCCTTCCTTGTCCGTCGCAAACCGCATGAAGCTTGGAGTTCAGCCCGCCTTTTGTGCGTCCGATACATCGGGGAAGAGCCCCTTTTTATAGAGGCTCGCGGCGGTCCGATGAGCTTTCAGGTGGGTTGCATCGATCATCAACCGGTCTGGAGGGCCAGCCTCTCCCGTCAAGGCCGCGAAGATCCGGCTGAACGCCCCAAGTCGGCTCCAGCGAACGAAACGATTATAGAGGGTTTTGTGGGGGCCATAGACGGGTGGTGCATCTCGCCACCGTAAGCCGTTGCGGATCACATGAACGATGCCGCTGATCACTCGCCGATCATCAACCCGCGGCACGCCATGCGATAGCGGGAAATGCGGCTCGATCTTCGCCAACTGCCTCTCTGACAACCAAAACAGATCACTCATGGATGGGGTCCTCCCTCCCATGAGTGAATCAGCCGCCGATCTGCCTGACAATAATTTAATGGGGCCTGAGCCTGGCCGTCGAGGGCCGGGCAGCCGCAGTCGCAGACCGGTCGGCCGCAGGGGGTGGCGGGACTGGCGGTTTTGCCGACGGCGGGGGCCATGATCGCTTTGGCGACGGCGGTATTGCCGCATTCCGGGCAGGGAACGGCGGCGGCGGCCAGTTCGGCGTCGCAGGCCGCCGCGTTGTCGAACCAGTGGTCGAAGGCGTGGCCCTCGGCGCAGCGCAGGCGATAGCGAATCATGGGCGTTTCTCCGGCTTTTGGGGCTTCCGAGGTGTTGGCAATCGTCCGCAAAGAGTGCTAATACGACTTCTCGCGTGCCCGAGAAGGTGTTGCGGCGCGCGTTGCTTTTTCTTATATCGTCCGGTGTCGGTCGGACAAGGGTTTGCCTTCGGGTTTCCGGGCGGGTCCGCCGCCTGGGAAACCATCCCCGATCGCGACCGTCAAGATGTGAAGTTTGTCCTTGGGGGTTTCTTGAGGTGCCGACGATGGGCCGGCGGCCCCGGGCCTCGGAAGACCTGCCGCAACAAAAGAGGTTCATAATGAGCAAAGTTATCGGTATCGATCTGGGGACCACCAATTCCTGCGTCGCCATCATGGATGGCAAGGATGCCCGCGTCATCGAAAACGCCGAAGGCGCGCGCACGACACCGTCGATGGTGGCGTTTTCCGATTCCGGCGAGCGTCTGGTCGGTCAGCCCGCGAAGCGCCAAGCGGTGACCAATCCGGAAAAGACCCTGTTCGCGATCAAGCGTTTGATCGGCCGTCGCTATGACGATCCGCTGGTGAACAAGGACAAGGGTCTGGTGCCGTACAAGATCGTCTCCGGCGACAACGGCGACGCCTGGGTGGATGTCGATACCCAGAAGCACGCGCCCAGCCAGGTTTCCGCCTTCATCCTGCAAAAGATGAAGGAAACCGCCGAATCCTTCCTGGGCGAGAAAGTCACCCAGGCGGTGATCACGGTTCCCGCCTATTTCAACGACAGCCAGCGTCAGGCGACCAAGGACGCGGGCAAGATCGCCGGGCTTGAGGTGCTGCGCATCATCAACGAGCCGACGGCGGCGGCCCTGGCCTATGGCCTGGACAAGAACAACTCGGGCATCATCGCGGTTTATGACCTGGGCGGCGGCACCTTCGACGTCTCGGTCCTGGAAATCGGCGACGGCGTGTTCGAGGTGAAGTCCACCAACGGCGACACCTTCCTGGGCGGCGAGGACTTCGACCAGCGGGTGATCGACTATTTGGCCGACGAGTTCAAAAAGGAAAACGGCATCGATCTGCGCAAGGACAAGCTGGCCTTGCAGCGCCTGAAAGAGGCCGCCGAAAAAGCGAAGATCGAGCTGTCGTCCGCCATGCAGACCGACGTCAACCTGCCGTTCATCTCCGCCGACCAGAACGGGCCGAAGCATCTGAACGTCAAGCTGACCCGTTCTAAGCTGGAAGCCCTGGTCGAGGATCTGATCGCGCGTACCATCGGTCCGTGCAAGGCCGCATTGAAGGACGCCGGTCTGAAGGCCTCGGAAATCGACGAGGTGATCCTGGTCGGCGGCATGACCCGCATGCCGAAGATTCAGGACGCGGTGAAGCAGTTCTTCGGGCGCGAGCCGCACAAGGGCGTCAACCCGGACGAAGTGGTGGCGATCGGCGCTGCGATTCAGGGCGGCGTCCTGAAGGGCGAGGTCAAGGACGTGCTGTTGCTGGACGTCACTCCGCTGTCGTTGGGCATTGAAACCCTGGGCGGCGTCTTCACCCGTCTGATCGAACGCAACACCACCATCCCGACCCGCAAGAGCCAGGTGTTTTCGACCGCCGAGGACAGCCAGACTGCGGTGACTGTCCGCGTCTTCCAGGGCGAACGCGAGATGGCCGCCGACAACAAGATGCTGGGCCAGTTCGATCTGGTCGGCATTCCGCCGGCGCCGCGCGGCTTCCCGCAGGTCGAGGTGACCTTCGACATCGACGCCAACGGTATCGTCAACGTCACCGCCAAGGACAAGGCGACCAACAAGGAACAGGCGATTCGCATCCAGGCGTCGGGTGGACTTTCCGACGGTGAGATCGAAAAGATGGTGCGCGAGGCCGAAGTCAATGCCGCCGCCGACAAGGCCCGCCGCGAACTGGTGGAAGTCCGGAACCACGGCGATGTCCTGGCGCATTCGACGGAAAAGAGCCTGTCCGAACACGGCGACAAGATCCCGCCGGATGTGAAGACCCAGATCGAAGCCGACGTCGCGGCGCTGCGCGAGGCGCTAAGCGGCGAGGATGTCGAGGCGATCAAGGCGAAGACCGCGGCCTTGGCGCAGTCGGCGATGAAGCTGGGCGAGGAGATGTACAAGGACCAGGCCGCCGCCGACGCGGCGCCGCAGGAAGGCCCGCAGGCCGGAGATGCGGCGGGTAAGCCGGGCGACGCAGGCGTGGTCGATGCCGACTTCGAGGAAGTCGATAACAGCAAGAAGTAAACTGGCGTTTTCCAGATTTGATGGTGGGCGGGACCATCCTGGTTCCGCCCGTTGCAAAAGGACGACGCGGCCTGCGGCAGCAGACGCGGGACGGGTCTTGACCAGGGGAATCGATCGGACCCCGATGCGAGGTTACGGGTGAGCAAGCGCGACTATTACGAGGTTCTGGGGGCTGCCCGCACCGCCTCGGCGGATGAGCTGAAAAAGGCGTACCGCAAGCTGGCGATGCAGTATCACCCGGATCGCAATCCAGGCGATCACGAGGCGGAACACGCCTTCAAGGAAATTAACGAAGCCTACGAGATCCTGAAAGACGACCAGAAACGGGCCGCCTATGACCGCTATGGTCATCGTGCCTTTGCTCAGGGCGCGGGCGTTGGCGGCGGTGGGTTCGATTTCGAATTCGCGTCCGGGTTCTCGGACATTTTCGAAGAGATGTTCGGCAACTTCGGCGGCGGACGGCAGAGCGGCCAGGGTGGCATGCGCGGCGCCGACCTGCGCTACAACATGAACATCTCGTTGGAGGAGGCGTTCTCCGGCCTCAAGACCACGATCGAGGCGCCGACCTCGGTCCCGTGCGAGCAGTGCAAGGGCACCGGCGGCAAGGACGGCGCCGAGCCGGTGACCTGCCCGACCTGTCGCGGCGCCGGCAAGGTGCGGGCGCAGCAGGGATTTTTCACCATCGAACGGACCTGTCCGACCTGTCACGGTCAGGGCCGGGTGATCCGCGATCCCTGTCCGGCGTGCTCCGGCTCTGGCCGTGTGCAGCGCGCCAAGACCCTGCAGGTGGCGATTCCGGCGGGGGTTGAGGAAGACACCCGCATTCGCTTGTCCGGCGAGGGAGGGGCCGGTCTGCGCGGCGCGCCGTCCGGCGACCTGTACATCTTTCTGGCGATCAAGCCTCACCGCATCTTCCTGCGCGAAGGCGCCGACATCTATTGCACGGTGCCGATTCCGATGACCACGGCGGTTCTGGGTGGAGCCGTCGAGGTACCGACCATCGACGGCGGCCGCGCCAAGATCGAAATTCCGCGCGGCACCCAGACCGGTGCTCAATTCCGTCAGAAGGGCAAGGGAATGAGCGTCCTGCGCAGCCCGGCGCGGGGTGATATGTTCGTGCGGGTCGGCGTCGAAACCCCGGTCAATCTGTCGAAACGGCAAGAGGACCTCCTGCGCGAATTCGCGGCCGAGGCGGGCGAGGATCACAGCCCGGAATCCAGCAGCTTCTTCCAGAAGGTGAAGGAGTTCTGGGAAGATCTGACGGAATAACCGCGGCCCCGGCGCCGCGAATAACAGGGGATGGCGTCATGAAAATCGGACTCGTTGGCTGTGCCGGACGCATGGGCCAGATGCTGGTCAAGCAGGTGCTGGAAACCGAAGGCTGCGAGCCGGCGGGCGGTGTCGAACGCGCCGGGTCGCCCGCCCTTGGCCAGGATATCGGCGTTCTGGCCGGATGTCCCGCTACTGGTTTGATGTTGGGCGGCGACGCCCGCGCCCTGTTCGCCGTCGCCGACGCGGTGATCGACTTCACCGCGCCCGTCGCCACCCGCGAGAACGCCAAGCTGGCCGCCGAAACCGGCACCGCCCTGGTGATCGGCACCACCGGCCTGTCCGCCGACGATCTGGCCTTGATCGGCGTCTGCGCCGCCAGGACCCCGATCATGCAGTCCTTCAACATGAGTCTGGGCGTCAATCTGCTGGCCGTCCTGGTGCGGCAGGCCGCCGCCGCGCTTGGTCCCGACGCCTTCGATGTCGAAATCGTCGAAATGCATCACAAGCACAAGGTCGATGCGCCGTCCGGCACCGCCCTGCTGCTGGGTCAAGCCGCTGCCGAGGGCCGTGGCGTTGATCTTGCGAGTGTCTCGCAGCGCGGCCGCGATGGCATCACCGGCGAACGCAAGACCGGCGACATCGGCTTCGCCTCCCTGCGCGGCGGCGACGTGGTCGGCGAACACACGGTGATTCTGGCGGGCGCGGGCGAACGCATCGAACTGACCCATCGCGCCACGCAGCGGGCCATCTTTGCCGCCGGCGCGGTGCGTGCCGCGAAATGGCTGGCGGGCCGCGAACCCGGACTCTACACCATGACCGACGTATTGGGACTGTAGGAACAAGAAGGGCAAAGGCCAGGGCTTCGCGCCCTGGACCCGGCAAGGGGCTCAGCCCCTTGCATCCCATGAGTCTTGTTCTTGCGCGGAGCGCGAGAAAACGGTCGCGCGGCGTGAAGGATGACAGCCGCTTACGCGGCGAAAAACAAAAAGGGGTCAAGGGGTCGGCGACCCCTTGCGGGTGCGGGCTGAGCCCACGGGTTTTACCGGGAGCCGGATGATGATTGCCGAGGACATCCACGCGTTGTTCGCACGGCTGCGAGCCGAAAACCCCGAACCCGTGGGCGAATTGTATTACGTCAATCTCTATACCCTGTTGGTGGTGGTGGTGTTGTCGGCGCAGGCCACCGACAAGGGCGTCAACAAGGCGACCGTGCCGCTGTTCGCGACGGTGGATACCCCGGCCAAGATGGTCGCCCTGGGGGAGGACGCCCTGGCCCAGGCGATCAGGACCATCGGCCTTTACAAGACCAAGGCCAAGTACGTCGTTGCGCTAAGCCAACAATTGATGGACCTTTTTGGTGGCGAGGTTCCGAAGGACCGCGCGGCTCTGGAAACCCTGCCCGGGGTTGGGCGCAAGACCGCTAACGTGGTTCTGAACATTGCCTTCGGCGTGCCGACGATCGCGGTCGATACCCATGTCTTTCGCGTCGGCAATCGCACCGGACTGGCGCCGGGAAAGACGCCCTTGGATGTGGAACGGGGCCTGGAAGCGGCGATTCCCGCCGAATTCAAGCGGCACGCCCACCACTGGCTGATCTTGCACGGGCGTTATGTTTGCACCGCGAGGGCCCCGAAGTGCGCGGTTTGCGCGATCGCCGATCTGTGTCATTTCGATAACAAAACGGTCTGGCGCAAGGGGCGCTCGTGACGGACTTGCCAGACCTCGCCCAGACAGGCGCCGGGGGGGATTTTCTTCACTTGCCGCAGGCGCTCCTGGACATAGACGACCCGCGCGCCCCGGCCCTCGTCGAACAGGAAGACATCGACGAAGCAGCGGGGGCGGTCGTAGAGCCAGACCTCGGCCGGGGGATCGATGCGCTTGCGGCTGGGATCGCCGAAGACGGCCTCCACGCCCGCTCCGTCCAGGCCGTTCAAAAGCGCGCCGTTCATCTCGCGCCGAGCGCCGGGCGGTGCATCCAGGCGGACCGGAGATCGCGGGTCCGCCAGCGACGCCAGCGCCCGTTCCAGGGCGGGGTCGATGCGCGGACGACCATCCAACGCGCCGCCGGCGCAGGCGGAGGTCAACAGGGCAAGGCCAAGTGCCGCGAACGGTCGAAACCGCTGCGGCATCGGGCGAAAGGGGGACAAGATCCGGTCAGCCTTGGGAGGGGTCGGAGGGATTTTCCCCCGCCGTCTCGTCGGCCTGACCGATCAGCCCCTTGACCGGGGCGCTTTTGCGCGGCATCGGCGCCAGTGTGCCCTCGATCACGCCGCCCCGTTCCATTACGATGTTGGCGTAATGGATGGTGCCGCGCACCACGCCGCCGGGCTTGACGGTGGCGGTATCGGAAACCGTCAGGTTGCCGTCGAAAAGCCCTGAAATCTCGGCGTTGGCGGCGGTGGCGGTGCCCTTGAAGACGCCGCCGCGATTGATGATGACGGTCCGTGCCTCGGTCAAGTCGGCTTCGACCTGGCCTTCGACGACCAAGTAGTCGCACGAGGAAATTGCGCCCGACAGGCGGATTTCGCGGCCCACCACCAGCCGTTTGCCGTCGCCGGCCAGTCCTTCCGGCGTGGCGGGTTTTCTTTGCGCGCCGGGAATGTCGAGGACGCGGCGCGGAATCTCGTTGCGGAAGGGCTGAGTCGGAGATTGGGGCGCGGAGGGTTTGCTCGGCATGTGGCTACCCCTTTTTGAGAAAGGCTTGAGCGGTGGCGCGGTGGTCGGCGTTTCGGTGGACGCGACCTCGGCCGGCGTGTCTTGGGCTCCGTCCGGCGCACGCGCCGGTCCCAACCCGGACAGTCGAAACATATCGGTTCTCCCTCGTTGTTCCGCAGCGACCCCCGCCTTGGTCCGGTCAGCGCCGGTTGGCGGTGTTGTTGTCGAGAGGGTCGCGCAAGGTTTCCAGCATGTGGACCATGAAGATCATCGCCACCACCGGAACCACGGCGCCGAACACCGGCACCATCATGCCGATCGCGAACACCAGGCCCGCCCCCCACAGTCGAGCGAAATGTTGCTTGCTCAACGCATTGGTCTATTTCAGATCGATGCGACGAACCGCGACCATTTCGAAATACTCGACGGACACAAGATAGCCGTTGAGGGCGATGAAGACAAAGATATTCACGCCGGGAATGATGAACGTTAACAACAGAGTCAGCAGAAGTGTTTTTCCGGCGAAGTTGATGGTTCCGATCAGGATTTCCGAAAACGGCTGGGCGCGTCCGGGTCCGCGTTCGGGATAATACAGGGCCTCGACGCGGCGGCAGATCGGTTCGGTGAACAGGCTCATCAACACGGTGACCACCGCGGGATAAATCAGGCCGCCGATCAAGACCGCGACCAAACCGCTCGCCGTGGCGATCAGTGTGCTCAGGGTTTCGCTGTCGGTATGGGCCAGAAGCCGCACGCCCCACCAGGTTAACCCGATGAGGCAAAAGTATAAAACCAGGGCGAGCCCCAGGCACCTCCAGACCACGCCACGGGTTCGTGGGTCGTAGAGTTGCGCGAAGGATTTGACAAACAAGTCGAACATGGTTAGGGCAGCCCTCGAATTGTGCTCTCCGGGTGTCATGGAACGGAAACCCGGGGATGGCTTGTGATTGGTTCGTGGCTGACTATACTGCGCGCAAACCGACGACCGAAGGAGATCGCATATGGTATCGACGGAAATTGTTGCCCACGACGTGGTTGCCGTTGGCAATGCCATCGTGGACGTTCTGGCGCACGCCGACGAATCCTTCCTGGCCGCCCAAGGCATGGACAAGGGCGTGATGACCCTGGTCGATGCCGAACGTGCCGAGTCAATCTATCAAGCCATGGGGCCGGGTGTCGAGTGTTCGGGCGGGTCCGCCGCCAATACCACGGCGGTGATCGCCGCGCTGGGCGGTTTCCCCGCCTATATCGGAAAGGTGCGCGACGATTTATTGGGGACCGTTTTCCGCCACGACATCGAACGGGCCGGCGTTGCCTTCGGTTGTGTCCCCAGCGGAAACGGGGCCTCGACCGCGCGCTGCCTGATTCTGGTCACCGATGACGCGCAGCGGACCATGAACACCTATTTGGGCACTTGCCGCGAATTGACCTCCGCCGATATCGACGAGGGTTTGATCGCCGCCGCCAAGGTGGTCTATCTGGAAGGCTATCTATGGGACGAGCCGGAGGCCAAGGCCGCGATGATCAAGGCTTGCCGCGTCGCCCGCGCCGCCGGGCGCGAGGTTGCGCTGTCCCTTTCGGATCCCTTCTGCGTCAATCGCCACCGCGCCGAGTTTCAGGATCTGGTGCGCCGCGAGGTCGATATTCTGTTCGCCAACAAGGATGAAGCCCTGGCCTTGTTCGAGGCCCCGGACTTCGACGCCGCGCTGGATAGTCTTCGTCCCCATGTGCGGATCGCCGCGATTACCCGTGGCGCCAAGGGCTGCGTGGTGATCGCGGGCGACACCACCCACGCGGTGGCGACGGAAGCGGTCGCCGAGGTGGTGGATACCTCCGGCGCGGGCGACGCCTTTGCCGCCGGTTTCCTGCGCGCCCACACCCAAGGCCACGGCCCCGATGTTTGCGGGCGCTTGGGCAACCTGGCGGCGGGACGAATAATCACCCATTTTGGGGCCAGGCCGGAACGGCCGATGGCCGAACTTTATGCGCGGGCGACGGCGTAATCCGCCGCAGACGCCCACGTCAACCTGGACAGGACACGAGTTTATGCAGCGTCGCAATATCGCGATCATTGCGCACGTCGACCACGGTAAAACCACCCTGGTTGACAATTTGTTGAAGCAGAGCGGCACCTTCCGCGTCAATCAGGCGGTTGCCGAACGCGCCATGGATTCCAATGATCTGGAACGCGAACGCGGCATCACCATCCTGGCGAAGTGCACGTCGGTGCTGTGGAACGACATCCGCATCAACATCGTCGATACCCCCGGCCACGCCGACTTCGGCGGCGAGGTCGAACGCATCCTTGGCATGGTCGATGGCGTGGTGGTCCTGGTGGACGCCGCCGACGGCCCGATGCCGCAGACCAAGTTCGTGGTCGGCAAGGCGTTGAAGCTGGGCCTGCGCCCGATCGTCGTGATCAACAAGGTGGATCGCGGCGACGCCCGCCCCGACGAGGTTCATGACGAAATCTTCGATCTGTTCGCCGCATTGGACGCCAGCGAGGAGCAGTTGGACTTTCCGATGCTCTATGCGGTGGGGCGCAGCGGCTGGGCGGTGAAGTCCCTGGACGATCCGCACGTTGACCTGACGCCGTTGTTCGAACTGATCGTCGTGCATGTGCCGCAGCCGACCGCCCATCCGGACAAGCCGTTCCGGATGTTGGCGACGACGCTGGAGGCCGACCCCTATCTCGGTCGGGTTTTGACCGGCCGCATCCTTGACGGCACGCTCGTCCGCAACATGGCGATCAAGGCGCTGCGCCATGACGGCAAGCAGGTCGAGGTTGCCCGCGCCAGCCAAATCCTGGCCTTCCGTGGGCTGGGCCGCGTTCCGGTGGAATCGGCGGAAGCGGGCGATATCGTCGCCCTGGCCGGGTTCACCGACGCTACCGTCGCCGATACCCTGTGCGCGCCGGACGTGACCGAGCCCCTGGAAGCGCAGCCGATCGATCCGCCGACCCTGGCGATGACCTTTTCGGTCAACGATTCGCCCCTGGCCGGGCGGGAAGGCACCAAGGTCACCGGTCGCATGATCGGCGAACGCCTGAAGCGCGAGGCCGAGGGTAACGTCGCCCTGACGGTCAAGGAATCCGCCGATCGCGATGCCTTTGAAGTCGGCGGCCGCGGCGAACTGCAACTGGGCGTGCTGATCGAGACCATGCGGCGCGAAGGCTTCGAGCTGTCGGTGTCGCGCCCGCGCGTTTTATTCCGCGAGGACCCGGTCACCGGCGAACGGCAGGAGCCGATCGAGGAAGTGGTGATCGACGTTGACGAGGAATACTCGGGCGCGGTGGTCGATAAGATGTCGCAGCGCAAGGCGGAAATGACCGAAATGCGGCCCTCCGGCGGCGGCAAGATGCGTTTGATCTTCCTGGCGCCGTCGCGCGGTCTGATCGGCTATCACTCGGAATTCATGACCGATACGCGTGGAACCGGCGTGATGAACCGCCTGTTCCACGCCTATGGCGCCTGCAGGGGTCCGATCGAGGGTCGTCGCAATGGCGTGCTGATCTCCACCGGGCAGGGAGCGACCGTGCCGTATGCCCTGTGGTACATTCAGGAACGCGGCCCGTTGTTCCTTGGCGCGGGCATCGACGTCTACACCGGCATGATCATCGGCGAAAACGCCCGGGGCCATGACCTGGAGGTCAACCCGCTGAAGGCCAAGCAGTTGACCAATATCCGAACCACCAGCAAGGACGAGGCGGTAACCCTGACGACGCCGCGCCGGCTTGGTCTGGAAGAGGCGCTGTCCTACATCGAGGACGACGAGCGGGTCGAGGTGACGCCCCAGAACATCCGTCTGCGCAAGGCGATTCTGGATCCCAACGACCGCAAGCGCGCCGCCCGCGCCGCCCGCGACTGAGGTTGAAACTAAATGGTTCAGAGGGACGCGGTCCCTCCGGGCCTCCCGTTCCTTGGGTTTTTGCGCGAAGCGCCATAAAATCATCGTGTCCACGTGAAGATCGGTAGCCGCTTTGTGGCGAAAAACCAAAGTCATGGGGGCTGGGGATCGAGTCACCAGCGGGGTCCGGGGCGGAGCCCCGGGAGCATCGGCGGTTTCATGACGATAACGAAACGAATCGCGCGTCTATGGGATTTGGCCGGGGTTTACCGGGATCGGCGGATTGCTGCGGTGGTGGTCTTTGGGATCGCCAGCGGCCTGCCTTCGCCGCTGTTGATGGCCAATCTGTCGATTCGGCTGGCGGACGAAGGGTTCAGCCGGACCTCGATCGCCGCCTTCGGCGCGATGGCCGCCCCCTATGCCGTGAATTTTCTGTGGGCGCCGGTGTTCGACCGCATGCGACCGCCGCTGTTGGCGCGGCTGGGGCAGCGACGCGGCTGGCTGGTCTGGACCCTGGTCGCGTTGATTTCGACGCTTCTTCTTCTGGGGCGTCAGGATCCGGCGGCCGGTCTGTCGGCGATGGCCGTGTTCGCGGTGGCGGCGGCCTTTGCCTCCGCCTCCCTCGACGTGGTGGTCGATGCCTATCGCATCGAGATTCTGGACCCGCCGCAGATGGCGGCGGGATCGGCGGCGTCGATTCTGGGTTGGCATTTGGGTGGCACCGTGATCGGCGGCGCGGGCGGTCTGTTGATTGCCGCCCGCCTCGGCTGGCCGGTTGCCTATGCGTTGCTGGCGGGGTTTTTGGCTCTGCCATTGGCCGCAGTGTTCCTGATTCGCGAACCGAAGGTGGATCGTCCGCCGAAGCCCGCGACCGGGCGCGGCATGGGCGCGGCGCTGGCCGAGGCGGTGGCGACGCCGCTGGGCAAGCTGATGCAACGGCCTTTGTGGGCGGAACTGCTGGCCTTTATCGTGTTGTTCAAGCTGGGCGACGCGATGCTGGGACGGATGAGCGGTATCTTTTACCGCGAGATGGGTTTCGATTACGTAACGATCGCCGAGGTCAGCAAGATCTATGGCATCGGCGCGGCCCTGGCCGGGGGCGTTCTGGGGGGGGTGGCGCTGCGGGCGATCGGCGCCGGGCGCGGCCTGTTCGTTGCTGGCGTGGCGACGAGCCTGACCAACCTGCTGTTCGCGGGTCTGGCCGCCGACCCCAGCCGTGCCTGGTTCATCCTGGCGGTGACGGGCGACGGTTTGACCACGGGCTTCGCGGTGGTCGCCTTCGTCGCGTTTCTGTCGCGGTTGTGCGATGCCGGATATGCTGCGACGCAATACGCGCTGCTGGCGTCGATCGGCAATCTGGCGCGGATCGTGATGGCTGGAACGGCGGGCTGGATGGTTGACCGCCTGCACGGCGACTGGCAGGCTTTCTTCGTGATGACCGCGCTGCTGGCCGTTCCCGGGCTGGCGATCCTTGCCCATGTTCTGAAAAAAACCCGGATGGGAGACGGGGGCTTCTCTCGCACCAACAGGAAAAATCCATGAATATCGATAAAATTTCGATGGGCTAAGAATCCGCCGCACGACATCAACGTAATCGTCGAGGTTTCGTTGCTGGCGGATCCCGTGAAGTACGAAATGGACAAGGAATCAGGCGCCATTGTGGTGGACCGCTTTCTGCACACCGCCATGCATTATCCCTGCAACTACGGGTTCGTTCCCCATACCCTGTCCGAGGATGGTGATCCGGTGGACATGCTGCTGCTGGGCCGGTTGCCGGTGATTCCCGGCGCGGTGGTGCGGGCCCGCCCGGTCGGCGTGCTGCGCATGGAAGACGAAAAGGGGATGGACGAAAAGCTGCCGTGCGTGCCGCACGAAGTCCTGAAGTCGTTCTATTCGACGGTCCGGGATTATACCGACGTGGCGCCCCTGGATCTGCAACGGCTGGAACACTTCTTCGCCCACTACAAGGACCTGGAAAACGGCAAGCGGGTGAAGATTCAGGGCTGGGGCAATGTCGAGGAAGCCAAGCAGGTTCTGGTCGAGGCGATCGCCCGCGCCGCTGCGGAATAGACCCGGACGCGGCAAAAAGAAAAAGACCGGGGTGTAAACCCCGGCCTTTTTTTAGGCCTCGTCGGTCGTATCCGGACCAAGCGAGGCGGTAACGTCCGCCTTCGGGCGGTCGCGCAGCTGTTTGCCGGTAACCATGAAATAAGTCATTTCGGCGATGTTGGTGGAATGATCGCCGACCCGTTCGACGTTCTTCGCGATGAACAGCAGGTGGGTGCAGGAGGAAATCTGGCGCGGATCCTCCATCATGTAGGTGAGAATCTCACGGAACAGACTGGAGTAAATGGCGTCGATTTCGTCGTCGTGTTCCCACACCGCCACCGCCTGCTGGATATCGCCCTCGACGAAGGCGTTGGTGGCGGCGTGCAGTTGCCGTTTCACCATGTGCATCAGCCGGACCACGGTGCGGGTCGCCGAGACGAGGGGCATGGTGTTCAACACCATCGACCGCTTGGCCGCGTTGGCAGCGTAGTCGGCGACCCGTTCGAAGCCGCTGGCCGCCGAAATCGCGCTGACCACCAGACGCAGGTCGTCGGCGACCGGCGCCCGCAGAGCCCGCAGAGCCAGCAGATGCAGGGTCTTTTGCTGGATTTCGGTCTCCATCTGGTCGACTTCCTGGTCGCGCTTGATGACTTCGGCGGCGAGGCGGTCGTCGCGTTCCAGAAGCGCGCGGGCGGCTTCCTCGATCTGGCTTTCCGCCATGCCGCCGATGCGGGCGGTCGCCTTCAACAGGTCGGCCCGTTCACGGTCGAGAGCCTTGGTGGTATGGGGTTGGTTCAAGTTCGGCATCATCATCCTCGAGTGGTGGTCGAAAGGGGGGTGTCAGGCCTGATGACCCAGCCGTTGCGGCGGTGGTTCGGCGGTGGCGGCGGATGACGCCACCGGCAGATAGACGGTGAACACGCTGCCCTGACCTGCCGAACTGTCGATGGTCAGAACGCCGCGATGCCGGTTCATCACGTGCTTGACGATGGCCAGTCGCAGACCGGTGCCGCCCATTTTGCGGGAACGGGCGGAATCAACGCGGTAGAATCGTTCGGTCAGGCGCGGGATGTGGTCCTGGGCGATGCCTTCGCCGTGGTCGCGCACCGCGACCGCCACCACCGGCCCCTGGACTTCCTTCGGCATGCCGACCGGTCCGTGGTCCAGCGCGGCGACGCTGACCGTCACTTCGGTGCCGGACAGAGTATATTTCATGGCGTTCTCGATCAGGCTCTGGAAGACCTGGGTGAGTTCGTCGGGTTCGCCGCGCGCCGGGGGCAGGGTTTCCGGCGCGGCGATGGTGACGGTGACGCCGCGTGCCGTCGCTTTCGGCTCCAACCCTTCGATCACCGAGACGATGGCGCGACGGACATCGACCGCGTGCGACGGTTGGGTATGTTCGTTGAGCTCGATTCGCGACAACGACAGCAGGTCCTCGATCGGGCGGGCCATGCGCGCCGCCATGTTGGCGCGCACCACGCGGTGCGAGGCGTCCAGAATCGCCACCGCGTCGGGCAGGGCGTCGAAGACATCCTCGTGCGACCGTGCCGCTTGGTCGGCGGCGGCGACGCCGCCGGTTCGCATTTCGGGTGTCGGGGGGGGGCGCCCCCTGCGATAGATCCTGGACGAAACGCAATAACCGGGAAAGGTCGAGCAGCGGCGCCAGGGAAACCAGGGCGGTGATCGCCACGATCAGAAGGAAGGCGACACCGGCATCGGCGGCGGCGATCCGCTTAAGAAGGACCAGGGCGGCCAACGTCAGGGCGGAGGGCAGCAGGGCAAGACCGAACCAGCGCAGGGCGCGGCCAACCACCGTTCGCCCACCGGATGGCGGTGGGGTTTCGGAAGCTCGGGGAGAAAACTGCCCGGAGGAATCCGGCCGGTTGACCATTGTCGATTCTTCGTCGCCGCCCTGCGGTACGGGCTTCGCATTTTTGCGCCGAAAAGTATGCCGCGCCATCCGCGAACCGCAAACACGCAAGATAGCGGAGAAGTCTCGCACATCGGGACGGACTTTCCGATGACGATTTTTTGAAAACGAAAACGCGGCGGAGGATGTCCTCCGCCGCGTGCGATGGATCGATGACGGACCGGACCGTCAGGTCGAGGGGCAGCAGAGCGAAATCGCCCGCACCAAACGACCCGCCAGAGTCTTGCGATAGGCATCGAAGTCGGCGATCGGCTTCTGCGCGACGCCGCTTTTCATCGCGGCTTGGGCAATGGCCACCGGAATTCGCGTCATCAGCCGCTGATCGAACGGCACCGGCAGGATGTATTCGCGACCGAAGCTCATCTGCCGACCGGAGTAAGCGGCGGCGACGTCGGCCGGAACTTCCTCGCGCGCCAGGGCGGCGATGGCGTCGGCGGCGGCCAGCTTCATCTCGGTGTTGATGGTCGTCGCCCGCACGTCCAGGGTGCCGCGGAAGATGTACGGGAAGCCCAACAAGTTGTTGACCTGATTCGGGTAATCCGAACGACCGGTGGCGATAATGATATCGTCACGCACCGCGTGCGCTTCCTCCGGCGTGATTTCCGGGTCGGGATTGGCCATCGCGAAGATGATCGGGTTCTTGGCCATCGACTTGACCATGTCCGCCGTCAGCGCACCCTTCTTGGACAAGCCCAGGAAGACGTCCGCGCCCTTCATGGCGTCGGCCAAGGTCCGCGCCTCGGTCTTCACCGCGTGCTTGGTCTTGTGCGCGTTGAGGTCCGTGCGACCGGTGTGGATGATGCCCTTGGTGTCGATCATGGTGACGTCGGTCAGGCCCTTGCCCTTGATCAGCTCGACACAGGCGATCGCCGCGGCGCCAGCGCCGCTGACCACCATCTTCGTGGTCTTGATGTCGCGCCCGGTCAGGAACAGGGCGTTCATCAGTCCGGCGAGCGCGGTGATCGCGGTGCCGTGCTGGTCGTCGTGGAAGACCGGAATGTTCATCAGCGTCTTCAGACGTTCCTCGATCACGAAGCACTCGGGGGCCTTGATGTCCTCGAGGTTGATGCCACCGAAGGTGGGGCCGAGGTAACGGACGCAGTTCACGAACGTATCGACGTCCCTGGTGTCAACTTCAAGGTCAACGGCGTCGATGTCGGCGAACCGCTTGAAGAGGACGGCCTTGCCCTCCATCACCGGCTTCGATGCCAGCGCGCCCAAGTCGCCCAGACCCAGAACGGCGGTGCCGTTCGTAATCACCGCGACGCTGTTGCCCTTGACCGTGTAGTCATAAGCGGTGTCGGGGTCCTTCTCGATCTCGAGGCAAGGCACCGCGACGCCCGGCGAATAGGCCAGGGACAGGTCGCGCTGCGTGGCCAGCGCCTTGGTCGGCAGAACCTCAAGCTTCCCAGGGCGGCCTTTCGAATGCAGGGCCAGAGCGGCAATCTGCATATCGGTTTTCTTGTCGGTTGGTGTGTCCATGGTAATTGGTTCGTCTCCTGCGATTAGGCCCGCGTTCCCGCTTTTTCGTTGATGCCGTGGTGTCATTGCGGAGACCCCACAGGGTTGGAGATTTTTTCATGTATACCATATTCTTCGCAAACGTGGTGGGGTTTGCGGGAAATTTTATTACGAAACACAGGGGTTCCCCTTGCCCTTTGGGGGTCTTTCGTCCATCAAGGGGATGCAACAGCGGAGACCACGAAACACCATGACTGCGGACGCCATGCCGGAGACCGGACCCTCGGGCAAGACCACGCCTCTGATGGAACAATACTTGAGTATCAAGGCGGCGAATCCCGGCTGCCTGCTGTTCTATCGCATGGGCGATTTTTTCGAGCTGTTCTTCGACGACGCGGTGGCCGCCGCCGGGGCGCTCGACATCGCGCTCACCAAGCGCGGCACCCATCAGGGCCAGGACATCCCGATGTGCGGGGTGCCGCATCATGCCTGCGAGAACTATCTCGCGCGGCTGATCCAGAAGGGCTTCAAGGTCGCCATCTGCGAACAGGTCGAGGACCCGGCGGAAGCCAGGAAACGCGGCGCCAAATCGGTGGTGGAACGCGCCGTGGTGCGCATCGTGACGCCGGGAACATTAACCGAGGAAGCGTTGCTGGACGCGCGGTGCGCCAACTATCTGCTCAGCCTGTCGGCGGTGCATGGCGAGATCGGGGCGGCCTGGCTGGATCTTTCCACCGGGCGGTTCTTTTGCCAGTCCTGCGACGAGGTGGGGGTGCCCGCCCTGATCGAACAGGTATCCCCCGGCGAGATCGTACTGCCGGACCGGCTTCTTGAGCGGCCGCCCCTGTTCGAGACCTGGGCGCGCCTGAAACCACTGCTGACACCGCTTCCGGATATTCGTTTCGAAAGCGAAACTGGGTCTCGGCGGTTGGCCGAGGCCTTTGGCGTGGCGACGCTGGGTGGCTTTGGCGGATTCTCCCGCGCCGAATTGTCGGCAGCGGGCGCGGTGCTGGATTACGCGGTGACGACGCAGGCCGGGCGCTTGCCGTTGGTGCAGCCGCCCAGGCGTTTGGGCCGTGGCGCGGTGATGGATATCGATGCGGCGACGCGGCGCAGCCTGGAACTGACGCAGACGCAAACCGGCGATCGCAAGGGCAGTCTGCTGGCCACCATCGACCGCACCGTCACCGGCGCCGGCGCGCGGTTGTTGGCCGATCGCTTGAACCAGCCGTTGACCGTTCCGGCGCGAATCGTTCGCCGTCAGGACGATATCGTCTTTTTCGCGGAGCGGCCCGACCCCCGCGAGATACTGCGCCGGATCCTGCGCTGTTGCCCCGACGTGGCGCGCGCCTTGTCGCGGTTGTCGCTGGGGCGGGGCGGGCCGCGCGATCTGACGGCGATCAAGGATACCCTGGCGCAAGGCCCGGAAATCAAGGCGCTTCTGAACGCCGCCAGCCCCGACGGCACCCTGCCCGAGGGGATCATGCGGGCCTATGCGGCCCTGTCCGACCATCGCGATTTGGTGGATCGGCTGACCCGCGCCATTGCCGACGAGCCGCCGATGCTGGCGCGCGATGGCGGGGTGATCCGCGAAGGCTATGCCCCCGAGCTCGACGAACTGCGCGGCCTGCGCGACGACAGTCGCCGCCTGATCGCCGCGTTGCAGGCGCGTTTGGCCGCCGACACCGGCATCGCCGCCCTCAAGATCAAGTTCAACAATGTCCTTGGCTATTTCATTGAGGTATCGCAACAAAATGGCGAGGCGCTGCTGGCCGACAAGGAACGCTTCATCCATCGCCAGACCATGGCCAATGTTCTGCGCTTCACCACCGTCGAATTGGCGGGTCTGGAGGATCGCGTCCGGGGCGCTGCGGAAAAGGCTCTGGCGCTGGAACTGGCGCTGTTTTCCGATCTGGTCGCCGAGGTTCTGGCCCGCGCCACCGAAATCATCGCCACCGGGCAGGCCTTAGCGGTTCTGGACGTGGCGGCGGGACTGGCCGATCTGGCGGCGGCACGTGGTTATGTCCGGCCGAAAATCGCCGACGATACGCGCTTTTTCGTGCGTGGCGGGCGGCATCCGGTGGTCGAAGCCGCGATGATCGAGCGCGAGACCGGGAAATTCGTCTCGAACGACTGCCTTATGGACGGAAATGCGCGACTTTGGTTGATCACGGGCCCAAACATGGCCGGTAAGAGCACGTTTTTGCGCCAAAACGCGTTGATTGCCATTCTGGCTCATGTCGGGTCGTTCGTTCCCGCCGATGAAGCCGAAATCGGCGTCGTCGATCGCCTGTTCAGCCGTGTCGGCGCTGCCGACGATCTGGCCAGCGGACGCTCCACCTTCATGGTCGAAATGGTCGAGACCGCCGCCATTTTGCATCAGGCGACGGATCGTTCCATGGTCGTTCTGGACGAAATCGGACGCGGCACCGCCACCTATGACGGGATGGCGATCGCCTGGGCGGTGGTCGAGCATCTGCACGACCTCAACCGTTGCCGCGCCCTGTTCGCCACCCACTACCATGAACTGAAGGCGCTGACCGCGAAACTGCCCGCGCTGGCCCCGTTCACCATGCGGATCAAGGAATGGAAGGGCGATCTGGTCTTTCTGCACGAAGTCGCGCCGGGGACCGCCGATCGCTCCTACGGCATCCATGTCGCCCGCCTTGCCGGGCTGCCGGCGGCGGCGGTGGCGCGCGCCGAAACCGTTCTGGCCACCATCGAAACCGGGGAAAGCGTGTCCGCCGCGGCGCGGTTGGCCGATGATCTGCCCTTGTTCTCGGCGGTGCAGGCCAAGGCTCCGCCGCCGCGCCGCGATCCCTTGCGCGAAGCGACGGAAACCCTGGATCCCGACGCGATGACGCCGCGTCAGGCGTTGGAGGCGCTTTATCGTCTGCGGGACCTGGCGAGCGAGGGCTAATTCCCGCGATGACCCTTCATTTTGCCCAAGGATTGCGTTAGGGTTTTGGGCGTGGACTCTTGGGCGGTCCGGCAAGGGATGCGCGCATGAATACGATGACGATGATGCCACGGGAAACCGCCTGCGACTGGGGCGCCGATCACCAGAGGCTGGGCTGTTCGGGCATCGCGCCTGAGATTTTGGCGGAAATTCCGGACTCGGAACGAATTATCCCCTGCGCCGATCTGTTGGCGCGGCTGGGGGACGCTTGGCAGGCCGCGGGTGGCGACAGCATCAAGGCGCGGCCCGCCGCCTTGGCCTTTTTCAAGCAGGCGCTGAAGGACGGCAGCGAGGAAATCCGGCGTCGTTTCGAAACCGGTGGCGCCACCGGCACCCAGGTGGTGCGGGTCCAGGCGTTTCTGGTCGATCGCATCATCCATGCGATGATGGAATTGGTCAGCAAGCGCGTTTTTGCCCATGGGGTGCGGACTGCGGGGGAAAGCCTGACGGTGGCGGCGGTCGGGGGCTATGGCCGTGGCGAGCTGAGCCCGCATTCCGATATCGATCTGCTCTTTCTGCTGCCCTACAAGGCCACCGCCTATCACGAAAAGGTGGTGGAATACATCCTTTATCTGCTGTGGGATCTGGGGCTTAAGGTCGGGCATTCGACCCGCTCCCCCGACGACTGCGTGCGTCAGGCGAAGGACGACAGCACGGTCAAGACAGCGTTGCTGGAATGCCGTTGGCTGTGGGGAGACGCGGCCTTGTTCGCCGAGGCGCGGCGCCGCTATTGGGAAGACGTGGTGGCGGGAACGTCCTCCGCCTTCATCGAACAGAAGCTGGTCGAACGCGACGAACGCCACGAGCGTACCGGTTGCTCGCGCTATGTGTTGGAACCCAATATCAAGGAAGGCAAGGGCGGCCTGCGCGATCTGCACACCCTGTTCTGGATCGTCAAGTACACCTACGGGGTCGAGGCGGTCGAGGATTTGATCAGTCAGGGCCTGCTGTCCGCCGATGCGGTGCGCACCTTTTCCCGTGCCCAGAACTTCCTGTGGACGGTGCGGTGCCACATGCATTACCTCACCGATCGCGCCGAGGAACGCCTGACCTTCGACTTGCAGCCGGAAATCGCGCGGCGCATGGGCTACAAGAACCGCACCGGTCAGAAGGTCGTCGAACGCTTCATGAAGCACTATTTCCTGGTCGCCAAGGAGGTCGGCGACCTGACGCGGATGATCTGCGCGGTGTTGGAGGAACAAAACAAGCGCAAGCCCCGTTTTGGCCTGGGTTTGGCCCGCCGCCGGATCACGCCGGAAGGTTTCGTTGTCGAAAAGAATCGCCTGGATATTGGCGCGGACGATGTCTTCGCGAAGGATCCGCTGAACATCATGCGGTTGTTTCATGCCGCGCAGGATTTGGGTCTGAACATTCATCCGCATGCGTTGAAGCGGGTCACCGAGGAGCTGGGCCGGGTCAAGGCCTTGCGCCGCGATGCGGAGGCCAACCGTCTGTTCCTGGAGATCCTGGCGCATCCCAAGAATTCCGAGAGCGTTCTGCGTAAGATGAGCGAATGCGGCGTCTTTGCCCGTTTCGTCCCGGATTTCGGGCGGGTGGTGGCGCAGATGCAGTACGACATGTACCACGTCTATACCACCGACGAGCACACCATCCGCACCGTGGGCATTCTGCACGACATCGAGCTGGGCCGTCATGCGCGGGACATGCCGGCGGCGACCCAGTTGTTTCCATTGGCGCAGTCCCGCCGCGCGCTTTACGTCGCGATGCTGCTGCACGATATCGCCAAGGGCTCGGGCGAGGATCACTCGGTGGCGGGCGCGCGCGTCACCCAGGCGCTGGGGCCGCGTTTCGGCCTTTCCGACGAAGAGACCGAAACCGCCGCCTGGCTGGTGCGCAACCACCCGATCATGTCGAAGGTGGCGTTCAAGCGCGATCTTGACGATCCCAAGGCGATCGCCGACTTCGCCGATCAGGTGCAAAGCCCGGAACGCCTGCGGCTATTGCACATTCTGACCTGCGCCGACATTCGTGGTGTCGGTCCCGACATCTGGAACGCCTGGAAGGCGCAGTTGCTGCGCGCCCTTTATCTGCGCACCCTGGATCGCATCACCGGCGGTCTGGGTGGCGATGGGGCGGTGGCGCCTCAGGGTTTCGTCGAGGCGCCGCGCGCCGCCGCCGAACAGGAAAAGCAGGCGAAGCGGGCGCTGCGCGAGCGTCTGGCCGATTGGCCGGAAGAGGTGACGGCGCGCTATGTCGATCGCGGGTATCGCGCCTATTGGTATTTGTTCTTGCCGGAGGATCACGAGCGTCAGGCCCGCATCATGCGCGCCGCCGACGAGGCGGGGGACGAACTGACCGTGGTTTGCCGCGTCGATCTGGCAACCGCGCACACCGAGGTCCTGGTCTATACCGCCGATCACCCAGGCCTGTTTTCGAAGATCGCGGGGGCGATGGTTCTGGCCTCGGCCTCGATTCTCGACGCGCGAATCACCACCTTCTCCGACGGCATGGCGATGGACGTGTTCACGGTGCAGGGCCTGGATGGCGAGGCCTATACCGACACCGCGCGTCTGGAACGCGCCATCGCCAAGGTCCTGAAGGGCGAGGTGCGGATCAAGCGCGAGCTGGAGGCCCGCCCGGTGCGTGGCGCCAAGCGGATGAGCGTGTTCACGGTGCCGCCGCGCGTCATCATCAACAACATTGCCTCGGCCACGCATACCCTGGTCGAAATCAACGGCCGCGACCGCCCCGGTTTGCTGTACGATGTGACCTCGGTCTTGCGCGACCTCGGCCTGCAGGTCAATTCGGCGCACATTTCGACTTATGGCGAGCGCGTCGTCGATGTGTTCTACGTCAAGGACATCTTTGGCATGAAGATCGCGCACGAGGAGAAGCTGAAGCAGATTCGCCGTGGTCTTCTGGATGCCATCGACCCGCCCGTCGCCGAAACCGAGCCGAAGGCGGTTGATCGATGAGCCTGTATCGTGCCGTCGCCACGGTCGGCGGGTTCACCCTGATCAGTCGCGTCACCGGATTCGTCCGCGACGTTCTGCTGGCCCGATTGCTGGGCGCGGGGATGGAGGCAGATGCTTTCTTCGTCGCCTTCAAGTTTCCCAACCTGTTCCGTCACCTGTTCGCCGAGGGCGCGTTCTCCGCCGCCTTTGTACCGCTGTTTTCGAAAAAGCTGGAGGGCGAGGGCGCCGTCGCCGCGAAGCGGTTCTCGGACGATGTGTTCGCGGTGTTGGCCCTGGTGTTGCTGGCGATGGTCCTGATCATGGAAATCATCATGCCCTGGGCGATCACCGTCTTCGCGCCCGGTTTCACCACGGTGCCGGGCAAGATCGAACTGGCCGCCGATCTGGCGCGCGCCGCCTTTCCCTATCTGTTCTTCATCGCCCTGGTGTCGCTGCTGTCGGGGATTCAGAATTCCCTGGGGCGCTTCGCCGCCGCCGCTGCCGCGCCGATCCTTTTGAATCTGTGTCTGATCGCCGCCGCCGTCGGTTACGGCGTGCTGTGGCGGGGCGCCGATGCCGGTCATGTTCTGGCGTGGGCGGTTTCGGTCTCCGGCGTCGTGCAGTTCGCGTGGCTGTTCGTCAACAACCGTCGTTCCGGCATGGGACCGGGGCTGACGATGCCGCGTCTGACCACCGACGTTCGCGTCCTCGGGCGGCGGATTCTTCCCGGCGTCGTCGGCATGGGGGTCTATCAGATCAATCTGCTGGTCGATACGATGATCGCCTCCCTGGTCAGCGAGGGCGCGGTCTCGTGGCTGTATTACGCCGATCGCGTCAACCAGCTGCCGCTGGGCGTGGTCGGCATCGCGATCGGCACCGCGCTGTTGCCGCTGTTGTCCCGCCAGATCAAGTCGGACCGCGATGACCTCGCCCAGCACACCCAGAATCGCGGCCTGGAATTCGCCCTGCTGCTGACCGCGCCCGCCGCCGCCGGCCTGGTCGCCCTGGCCGGGCCGATCGTCGCCACCCTGTTCGAGCATGGCGCGTTTTCCGCCCGCGATACCTCTGCCACCAGCATGGCGCTGGCCGCCTTCGCCGCCGGGTTGCCCGCCCATGTCCTGGTCAAGGTGCTGGTCCCCGGCTTCTTCGCGCGCGAGGATACCGTGACGCCGGTGCGCATCGCGGCCGTTTGTCTGGTGTCCAACGTCGTTTTCAATCTGCTGCTGATGGGGCCGATGGGGCATGTCGGCATCGCCACCGCCACCGCGATTTCGGCATGGTTGAACGCCGGGTTGCTGGCTTTCGTTCTGCATCGGCGCGGCCACCTGACCTTCGATGCCAGATTTTCCGCTCGCGCGCCGCGCATCGCGGTCGCCGCCGTCGCCATGGCCGCGCTGCTGTTCGCTGCGCAAGGGGCCGAGGCGGTGTGGCCGATGCTGGCCGAGGCTCCGGCCTGGGCGCGGCTGTGCGCCTGGATCGGTTTGGGCGGCTTGCTCTACATCGGGCTGGCCCGGTTGCTGGGGGCCGCCACCCTGGCTGAGCTGCGCGGCGCCTTGAAGAGGCAATAGGTTTTCGCATGGCGGCGGCCTTGCCCTGGGCGGCAAAATGGGGGATACCTCGAACGGGCCGAAGGCGCGACCCCGTGGTTTTCGGCAAGCAAACAGAGTTCAAGACAATGAATCGGATTTTTTCGGGTATCCAGCCGTCGGGCAATCTTCATCTGGGCAACTATTTGGGCGCGATGAAGAACTGGGTGGACTTGCAGCACGACTACGAATGCATCTTCTGCATGGTGGACATGCATGCGATCACCGTCTGGCAGGAACCCGCCGCCCTGCGCGCCCAGACCCGCGAATTGGCCGCGGGCATGATCGCGGCGGGCATCGACCCGGAAAAGAACGTGCTGTTCGTGCAGTCCCAAGTTCCGGCCCATGCCGAACTGGCGTGGGTCTTCAATTGCGTGGCGCGCATGGGTTGGCTCAGCCGGATGACTCAGTTCAAGGAAAAGGCGGGCAAGGACCGGGAAAACGTTTCGGTCGGATTGTTCGCTTATCCCTGCCTGATGGCCGCCGACATCCTGGTTTACAAGGCCACCCACGTGCCGGTGGGCGAGGACCAGAAGCAACATCTGGAACTGGCCCGCGACGTCGCGCAGAAGTTCAACAACGATTTCGCGCGCGAGGTGTTTCCCCTGCCGGAACCGTTGATCCTGGGGGCCGCAACCCGCGTCATGTCGTTGCGCGACGGCGCCAAGAAGATGAGCAAGTCGGACCCGTCGGATTATTCCCGCATCAACATGAGCGACGACGCCGATGCCATCGCGTTGAAGATTCGCAAGGCGAAGACCGATCCCAACCCTCTGCCCGAAACGGCGGCGGGTCTGGCGGACTGCCCCGAGGCGGCGAACCTGCTGGGGATTTACGCCGGGCTTTTGGGTAAGTCGTTGGACGCGGCGGTGGCCGACTGTGCCGGGTTGGCGTTTTCCGACTTCAAGTCGCGGCTGGCCGATGCGGCGGTTTCGGTGCTGGGGCCGATCAACGCCGAAATGGCGCGTCTGCGTCGGGCCCCGGCCTATGTCGATGGTATCCTGAAACGCGGCGGCGAGAAGGCGGCGGCCCTGGCTAAGCCGGTTCTGGACGAGGTTTACGAGGCGGTGGGCTTTTTGCGGCCCTGAAGGATCGACCGCCCAACAGAGGGAGGCCACGCATGCCGAACAGTCAAACGCTTGCCGCGCGCTTGCGCGCGTTGTGGAGTGGCGCGCGGCGACGCCTTGGCGATGGGATCGGCCTGAAGGCCGGCGTCGGGCGATTGAACCAGGGGACGACTCCCTGGCGCGCCGTGAAATGGACGGTTTGCGGGCTGGTGGTGTCGGCGGCCCTTTACTCTCCGGTCGGAATGTTGATGATTCATCATGTCAACGACGATCCGGATTTCGGTCCCGGCGAGGTTCCGCCGGGGCAGTCGCGGGTCGTCGCGCAAATGGCCGCCTTGATCGACCGCGAGGTCTCGCACGGGCACTGGACCCTCAACGATCCCTTCTCCTTTCCGTCCAGCGCGCTCGACAACATGCCGAACTTTCAAACCGGCCTGTTCGCGGCGCTGTCGCGATTTGCCGTCGAGTTGACCGATCATCTGGGGCGGACCCGGGGGTCCTCGCAAGTCGATCCGGACTTGGAACAAGCCACGGGCCTGTTGAAGCACCCCGGCAATGTCTGGCTTTTTAATTTCTCGACGTCGTTGATGCCGACCGCGTCCTCGGAAAGCCAGTATATCGCCGTCCGCCGCGCCTTGATCCGCTACAACGATCGCTTGGCGGCGGGTAACGCGACGTACGAACGCCGCGCCGACAATTTGATCGCCACCTTGGATCGTGTCGGCAGCGACATGGGTTCGGCCTCGGCCTTTTTGGACAGCCATATCCAAGAGGGCGGCGGCGTGGTGTTCGACCGAACCTCGGATGATGTGTTCTATCAGACCAAGGGGCGGCTTTACGGCTATTACCTGGTCTTGCGCGAACTCGGCCACGACTTCGCGGGGGTGATCAAGGAAAAGGAGCTGGGCGCCGCCTGGGACCAGATGCTGGGATCGTTCCGCATCGCCGCCGTTCTGAACCCGTTGATCGTTTCCAACTGCGCGCCGGATGCGCAGCTTTGCCCCAGCCATTTGGCGGCGCAAGGATTCTATTTGTTGCGGGCGCGGACCCAGTTACAAGAAGTGTCTAACATCCTGCTGAAATAGCCGGGTTGGACCGGCGCCTTGGGGCGGTGCGATGATACAGGTTTACCTGCCGATCGCCGAAATGTCCGTGGATGCCGCCGCGATTGTCGCGCTGGGCACGCTTATCGGGTTCGTCGCCGCGCGTCCGGTGGTGGCCGACCTGTCCAATCACTTGGTCGCCATCACCACCGGGTTTTCCGGGACTCATATGCTGGCCTTCGGCGCCACCGACGATCGTAAGGGCAACATCGTGATGGTGGTCCGGGGGCCGCAAGAAACCCACGTGGTCCGTGAAAAGACGCGGCTGGCCGGAATCTGGATGAATCGCGCCGTTGGCCAGCGTGATCCCAATCGAGGTGCGCAAGCGCCACCAGATCGGCCTGGAGTCCCTGGCCCTGCCCGCCGTGGCCGATGACGGGTAGCCGCTGCCCGAGGTCGAGGCCAAGCGTTTCCGCTCCGCGTTGATCCGGTTGAAGCAAAAGGCAGGCCTTTCCCCCACGGCGGTGGGTGCCGTCACCACCCTTGAGAATCGACTGTTTCGGGCCGAATTGTTCCTGCCCGCGACGGTTCCGGTGGGGTCTTATTCAGTGGAAGTGTTTTTTATTCAGGACGGCGCGGTGGTCGGTGCCGAGATCACGCCGCTGTTCGTGTCGAAGACCGGATTCAGCGCCGATGTCTTTGATTTTGCAATGCACCATGCGGCGAAATACGCGATCGCGGTGATCGCTTTCGCGGCCCTGGCGGGATGGGGTATCGCCCTTGTCTTCCGGCGTTGACATCAAAAGTGACTTGACCGGAGACGCTCTAGCCCATATTTCAGGCTTCCGGCGAGGAGGTCGGCCGCAGTGTTCATCGAGACCGAAGCAACGCCCAATCCGGCGACCATGAAGTTTCTGCCGGGGCGGATTCTGAACGAACGGGGCGCCGTGGATTGCCCCTGCCTTGAGGCCGCCGCCTCTTTGTCGCCGTTGGCCGAGCGGTTGTTTCAGATCGACGGTGTCGTCGGCGTTCTGATCGGACGGGACTCGGTGGCGGTGACCAAGGCCGGGGACGCGTCGTGGGACGTTTTGACGTTGCAGGTCCTGGGGCTTTTGCTGGAACATTTGACCTTCGGCCTCCGCGTCTTGAACGAGGAAGCGCCGCCCGCCGCCGTCAACGATGACGATGGCATCGGCGGACGGGTCAAGGACCTGATCGAAACCCGGGTGCGCCCGGTGGTCGCCCGCGATGGCGGCGACATCGTGTTCGATCGTTTTGGCGACGGCATCGTCTATCTGCGGATGATGGGCGCCTGCACCGGATGTCCCGGTGCGACGCTGACCCTGAAGAACGGGGTCGAGGCGATGCTGAAGGCCTATATTCCCGAGGTCGTCGCGGTGCGTCAGGTTTCCTGACCGCGACGAGGCTCGAGCCACAAAAGTTTTGGATCAACGGTGCCGGAGAAGGGTTCATTGCCGAAGCCGCCTTTCATCGACCTTAGCGAGCGTCCGCGCTTTGCCCTGACCGCCGCCGCCCTTGGCTGCGTTGTCGGCCTGACCGCGCTGGTCGCGGCGGCGGCGGCGGCGCCACAGCCGAGGCTGATTGTGATCGAGAATGTGCGCGAGGTGCGGACCGCGAAAGCGGTGGCGCCGCGCGTCGTTCCCGAAGAGTCGCTGGCTTTGGCCGCCCGCTTTGACGCCGAAGGCTACGATTGGGAAGCGGTGATCGCGGTCAACCGCGATGTGCCGTCGCTGGTTCTGAAGGCCCTGCCCAAGGACCTGCTGCACCTGCAGAACGTTGACCTTAAGAAAAGCCTGTTCTTCCGCACCCTGTTGCCGTTGGCCTTGCAGGTCAACGCCGATATCGAGGCCAACCGCTCCCGCCTGCTTGGCATCAAGGCGCGAATCGACGCGGGGCAGGAGCCTTCCCGCAGGGATCTGGCCTGGATGGACGGTCTGGCGCGCGATTACAAGGCGCCCGGCGGCGATGCCGAGGAACTGCTGCGCCGCGTCGATGGCGTGCCGCCCTCCCTGGTGTTGGCGCAGGCGGCCGAGGAAAGCGGTTGGGGGACCTCTCGCTTCGTGCGCGAGGGCAATGCCCTGTTCGGGCAGTGGACCTGGACCGACGGCGAACGCGGCATCGTTCCGTCCGATCGCGAGGAGGGGGAAACCCACAAGATCCGTGCCTTTTCCAGCATCAAGGGCGCGATTCACGCCTATGTTCGCAACCTCAATACCCATCCCGCCTATGAACGCTTCCGCTTGCAGCGGGCGCTGGGAGCCTCGGGCTACGACTTGACCGCGACCTTGGACAAATATTCCGAACGCGGCACCAAGTACGTCGATACCCTGCGCAGCCTGATACAGAGCAACCGCCTGATCGCCCTCGACCAGGCCCGCCTGTCGCGGGAAATCCTGGTGGTGCAGCGCTAACGGTAAGAAACCGTGTGGAGGGTCTTCCCTCCGGGGGATTTCCACCCTCAAATCGCCCCATCGGGGCGATTTGTCCCCTGCGGGGACCGGGATTCCAATACCCTCCACACCTCCCCCACGCTTCGCCGCGAAGCGGCTATCGAGGCTTGCTGTATCCGCATCGGGCTTATGGCGCTTCGTGGAAAAAGCCGTGATGGGGTGCGCGAGGGGGCCTCGTCCCCTCGCAATGCCCAGATTTTCCCTTTTCGTTCTTGCGGCGCGGACGGTTTCGCGGCATGCTTTCAGGTATGGAAACCATTCCGTTCAAGGCGCAGCCGCGAATCGCCGTCGCCCGTCATCGCCCGCAACACCAGCCCCGATATTCCCTTCGACCGCTCCCTGAATGCCTGTTGCGGCTGCGAACACGGTTGTATCTATTGCTATGCGCGGCCCAGTCACAACTGGCTGGGGTTGTCGTCGGGGCTGGATTTCGAAACCCGGCTGTTCGTCAAATCCGCTGCGCCCGCCCTGCTGGCAGCGGAACTGCGCCCCCCGGCCTGTCGCCGCCAGCAGGTACGCCCCTTGGCGATGGGCGCCAACACCGACCCTTATCAGCCGGTGGAGCGTCGCTTGCTGGTGGTGCGCGGGGTGTTGGAGGTCCTGCGCGACTGCAACCACCCGGTTACCATCACCACCAAGTCGGCGATGGTGCTGCGCGACCTGGATATTCTGGCGCCGATGGCGGCCAAGAGGCTGTGCGCCGTCGCCAACCTGACCCTGCTGCGCCTGCCCCACGACGTGAAGGTGCTATTCCAGGACTGGTTGGCCACCCACCATCCCGATCGCGCCGCGCATGTCCTTTCCCTGTTGCGTCAAACCCGCGAGGGCAACCTGGACGAGACGCGATTCGGCAAACGCATGCAGGGCGGCGGCCCGGTCGCGGAAATCCTGGATCGTCGCTTTGCCGTCGCCTGCCGCCGCCTGGGATTCAATCAACGGCGATTCGGCCTGCGCACCGATTTGTTCGCCCCGCCGTCCCAACCGGGCGATCAGTTCAGTTTGCCGCTTTAGCAGGGTGCGTCATCCTGAAAGGCCGAGGGATCGATGTCGCCGACCACCAGAAGAGTCGCCTTGGCCTCTGCCGTCACCGTGCCGTCGGGCAGCGCCACGGACCCCGCCGTCTCGATCAGCTTGCCGCGCTCCCTGACCCCCCAGCTGCTGACGGTCAAGGCCTGCCCCACCGGCGTGGGATGGCGAAAGCGGGTTTCCATGCGCGCGGTCACGACCTTCAGGCCGCGCTTGCAATGGACCCGGCCCATCACTTCGTCCAAGACCGCGCCAATGATGCCGCCGTGTAAGGCTCCGTCGTAGCTTTGATGCTCCGGCCCCGGCGTGAAAACCGACAGATACCGACCGTCCCGCTCGCAAAACGTCATCTTCAAGCCGATCGGATTGGCCTTGCCGCAGGCAAAACAAAAGTCGTTCCGTGCTTCTTCCCCAGACACGATTCCATGCCTCTTCGATTGTCGATGCCCCTGGCCGAAATTGGCGCTCCGGAAGGGGGAAAGGAAGGAAAAAAGAAAAACCGTTGCGAGGGGGCTTGGCCCCCTCGCGCACCCCATAACTTAGCCCTGCGCGGAGTGTCCTGTTCCGTCAGACGGAGGCCTGAGGTTCGGTCTTCAGCAGAAGCCTGGACAGAATCGTTCCCAGCAGAGAGACCAACGTCACCCCCGCCAAACCGGCCAGCGCGGTGGAAAGGGCCCCTTCGCCCATCATCGGGACGGTGTAATCGGGCAGCGGCGCGACAAACAACGGCGCACCCTCTTTCAGAAAGTCGTAGCGTTCCGCCACCCATTCCAATCCATCCGGATAACTGCTGGCAAACGGGCTCAGCAGCATGGCGGTCAGCAGGGCGCCCAGGAAGGGCGCGGCATAGGTCCACTGTCCCGTGGTGGCTTGCCGACTGTCGAACAGGCGAACCAGAACCAGCGTTACCGCAGCCGCGCCGATGCCGATTAGCGCATGAACCCCCAACATGGCGGGCAGAACCTTGACTGCGGCAATGGTGCCGCTGGCCGCCAATTCGAGGTTGCATGCCGTCGCGGCCAGCAAAACCGAACACCAGCCCACCAGCATCAGGGCAAGGTTGTCGTTGATCCGCCGTTTCAGGAAAAATGCGTGCAACAAACCGCCGACACCGGCGCCCAGCAAGGCCATGTTGAAAACATTGGCCCCCAGCACCAGCAAGCCGCCATCGGCGAAAACCAGCGACTGAACCGTCACCACCAACGTCAGGGCAAGAACCCCGCCCAGCAGATGCCCGGAGGTGCCGTCCTGCACGGGGAAATTGATCATCTGCCCGGCGAAAATAAGGACCGCAAAGGCGGCGAAACGCAGGGCGTCGGGCTTCTTGTCGGCCTTGATGGCGAAACGGGTCGCCAAGGCAATCCCCGCGACCGCCACCGTGGCGCTGACGGGGCAAACCGTCCCATCCAGCATTTCGTTTAGAATGTGCATCCGAATTCTTCTGCTTGTTGGGACAAGATACCTCCGGAACGAAAGATCGGAAAGTCGCCCCGCGCTTCCTCTCCGGATACGATCCCAGGCCTCCCCGGTTGCCGATGCCCGAACCTCGCCCCGCGCGGAGGAAAAAGGAAGGGGAAAATCGGTGAAGGGGGAAAGGAATAAGTCGGGAAAACGTTGCGAGGGGACTCGGTCCCCTCGCGCACCCCATGACTTTCGCGCTCACCGCACCCGGCCCCAACCCCCGCCGCATCGGCGATGGGTTCACGGCGCGATGCGCGAAAAAGGAAATAAAGGGTATGTTCCTGGGGGAGGGCTCGTGGGTTCCGCCGTTCATGCCCCGAGGAATAAGTGGTACGTTTCCGCTAGGCTCAGGACTCATTAAGGTTCGATCCAGAAGAGGAGGAGTACCGCGATGATGACGGCGGCAAAGAAGATATCCGCGCATCGGTCATATCGAGTGTGGATACGCCGCCAATCCTTGAGGCGAGCGAAGAGGTTCTCGATCCTATGACGCTGGCGATAGAGGGTTTTGTCGTAAGCGTACTGGGTTTTGCGATGACGCATTGGCGGGATGCATGTAGCGATCCCTCGCTGTGTCAAAGCCTCTCGAAGGGGATCACCGTCATAGCCCTTGTCGGCGATCAGGACGTTGGCCTTGGGAAATAGGTCGAGCAACAGCATCGCGCCTTTGTGATCGCTCATTTGCCCCTCGCTGGAGCAGCAGGATGAGGGGCCTTCCTTGTCCGTCGCAAACCGCATGAAGCTTGGAGTTCAGCCCGCCTTTTGTGCGTCCGATACATCGGGCAAGAGCCCCTTTTTATAGAGGCTCGCGGCGGTCCGATGAGCTTTCAGGTGGGTTGCATCGATCATCAACCGGTCTGGAGGGCCAGCCTCTCCCGTCAAGGCCGCGAAGATCCGGCTGAACGCCCCAAGTCGGCTCCAGCGAACGAAACGATTATAGAGGGTTTTGTGGGGGCCATAGACAGGTGGTGCATCTCGCCACCGTAAGCCGTTGCGGATCACATGAACGATGCCGCTGATCACTCGCCGATCATCAACCCGCGGCACGCCATGCGATAGCGGGAAATGCGGCTCGGTCTTCGCCAACTGCCTCTCTGACAACCAAAACAGATCACTCATGGATGGGGGCCTCCCTCCCATGAGTGAATCAGCCGCCGATCTGCCTGACAATAATTTAATGGGTCCTGAGCCTGGGGGGGGGCGATGAGACATGGACACGTTGTCCCGAGAAGAACGTAGCCGCCGTATGTCCCGTGTTTGGGGAAAAGACACGAAGCCCGAAATGGTGGTTCGGCGCATCCTGCACGGCATGGGATATCGTTATCGGCTGCATCGAAAGGATCTGCCGGGGAAGCCCGATATCGTGTTTATGTCGCGTCGAAAGGTTATCTTCGTGCATGGTTACTTCTGGCACCGGCATGAGGGGTGTTCGTTGGCGCGGCTTCCCAAAACGCGGCTTGATTTCTGGATGCCAAAACTTGAAGCGAACCGGCTTCGTGACATTAAGTGCCAGGAGGCCCTTCAACTTGAAGAATGGCAAGTTCTGGTCGTTTGGGAATGCGAGTTAAAGAAACGCAATTTCCCTTTGCTGACCGAGCGTTTGGCGGCCTTCTTGGGACCAAGCGGCAAGAGGTGACGTGAATGAAGGCGGTTGAACTGTTCGCGGGTGCGGGAGGGTTGGCGCTGGGCATTGATCTTGCCGGATTTCATCCGCTCGCTGTCGTCGAGTGGGATCGCTGGGCCTGCGACACTCTCAGGGATAATCAGGAGCGTGGCTATCCATTGGTTCGGGGTTGGCCTCTCCATGAAGGTGACGTGAGGGAGTTCGATTTTTCTTCCATAAAGGAGAAGGTTGACCTTTTGGCGGGGGGGCCGCCGTGCCAACCGTTTTCGATGGGGGGCAAGCATCGCGCCTTCGACGACCGTCGGGACATGTTTCCCGCGACCGTCGGGCCATTCGTCGGCTGCGTCCCCGTGCGTTTATTATCGAGAACGTGAAGGGGCTGACTCGCCAAGCCTTCGCCAATTATTACCAATATATCCTTCTCCAATTCGAGTTTCCCGAAGCGTTCAGGAAGCCGGACGAGGACTGGCTGGACCACTTCCTCCGCCTTCAGGAGGAACATACTTCCCAGCGTCAACGTCCGGGCAAGGGGCTGACCTACAACGTCGTCTCCACTCTTGTGAACGCGGCCAACTACGGTGTTCCGCAGAAACGAGAGCGCGTGTTCATCGTGGGCTTTCGCGATGATCTGGGCATCAAGTGGTCATTCCCAAAAGCAACGCATTCCCATGACGCCCTTCTTTACGACCAGTGGATCACGGGCGAGTACTGGGATCGCCACGAGGTATCGAAAAGGAAGCGCTTCGAACCGCCCACGGGGATCGAAACGCGTGTTCGGAAATTGCGTGGTTTGAATGAATCGTTGACCGCCTTGCCCTGGATGACTGTTCGGGATGCGTTACGCGGGCTGCCGGACCCCGAACGGGGGGATGGCGGCATCAAGGACCATAAATTTCAATCGGGGGCACGTTCATACCCCGGACATACTGGCAGTCCCCTTGATCTTCCGGCGAAGACCCTGAAGGCGGGGGACCACGGCGTTCCGGGCGGAGAGAATATGTTGGTGAAGGACGATGGCGGCGTTCGCTACTTCACGATTCGTGAATCCGCGAGAATACAGACCTTCCCGGACGGGTACGTGTTTCATGGTTCCTGGACCGAGACGATGCGGCAGTTGGGGAATGCGGTTCCCGTCGCCTTGGCGCATCTTGTTGCCCGAAGCGTGGCCCTAAAGTTGATTGAGCACGACTTTGAAACACTTCGGCGCTCGACCCCGCGTTTGAGGTTGGCATGAACGATCAACCCTTCAATCCGCTAGACAAGCGCAATCTCGGGATCAGCGTTGCCAAGGCCATGCTTGAACAGCCGGTTATTCCCTTGGGAAAGTTGGAGAAGTTCCTCGGGGCGGGAGTGTGCGCGATTTATTACGTTGGTGATTGCTCGTGCTATGACCTGCTTACTCGGATGAATCGAGAGGGGTGTTTCTCCGCGCCGATCTATGTTGGCAAGGCGATTCCTCCAGGAGGACGCAAGGGGGGAATGCTTAAGGAGACGAATACCCCGGCCTTGTTCAATCGGCTAATGGATCATCGCGCCAGTATCGAGGCGGCGGAAAATCTCGATCTCCAGGATTTCTTTTGCCGTCATCTGGTCGTGGACGACATCTGGATTCCGCTTGGGGAAACCCTCCTGATTACCTGGGCGGCTCCGGTCTGGAATAATATCGTTGATGGTTTTGGCAATCACGACCCAGGCAAAGGACGACACGCGGGGCTTCGTCCTCGGTGGGATGTTTTGCACCCTGGAAGGGATTGGGCCGCACGATGTCAGAAGCCGAAAGTAACGGCAGACGATATTGCGCGGGAAGTTGCTGGTTTTCTCGCGACGAATCCGGTGTTGAAAGCGCCAACGGACATTTAGCCCTTCATCTTCCGTTTGGTCCCCACGGTCCTGCCACTACCATCCGTGTTGTTGCCGTTAATGGTGGGTCGTGGTTTGTGGGCGGAGAGGGTGACCTTTGCGGTCGTCTCGATAACCTTGGCGTTTGATGCGGCGGGGGATGATTGCCGCTGAAAAACTCATGGGGAGCGCGAGGGGGCCGAGTCCCCTCGCAACGGTTTTTCTAAGTCTTAGGGCCCCTTGTGGCCCCTACTCCGCATTCCTATATTTCAGGCCTTCCTGGTCATAGAAGAAGCCGTTGGAATTGGGGGCGCCGTCGATCAGGCCGTCGGTTTCGTCGAGGACGTCCGCCGGGTCGGCGGTGCCGTCGATGACGCCACGGAACAGGGCCGCGAGTTTTACGATATCGACATCGTGGGGCGAGAGGCGGAAGCGTTTGACGCCCATTTTCATCAGCGCCGGGATTTCGGCGGCGAGGTTGGCGACGGTATACGACAGTGTTTGGGTGCCGTTGATGGCGAGGAAGGGTTTGCCGTCCAGGGTATCGACCGTCATGCCGTCCGGGTCGCAGGCGCAGACATGGCGGCAATTGTCTTTCGCCAGATTGTGGGCGCGGGCGTGATAGCAGCGCGCCGCGATGGCGAGAGGCATCCGTCCGAAGGCGAAGGCTTCCACCTCCATCAAGCCGCTTTTCGCCAGCACGGCGGCGGCGGCGCCCGACATTTCCACCGGCAGGCAGATGCGGTCGGCGCCGTTCGCGGCCAGGGTGGCGAGGGTGCCTTCGTTATAGACGTTCATCATCGGGCCGATCATGTGGGGGCGGCCCTTCAGCATGTCGTCGATGGCGATGTCGTTGGCTTCGAAATAGAGGCTTTCGTCGGCGACCAGATCCCGCATCGCGGACATTTCGCGGCTGGAGAGGATCAGCGCCTGGGTGGAGAAGACGATTTCCTTTCCGGTGGCTTGCAAGCGGTCGATGACCTGGGGCCACAACTCGGCCTGGAAGGGCGCGCGTTTGGCGCAGACCACCTCGCCCAGGACCACGGTATCGATGTCGGCCTCGTCGGCGACGCGGAAATACAGATCGCGGCGTTTGTCGTTGCTCCAGTTGAAAAGGAGCGGCCCGAGGGTGAGTTTGGCGGCGGATGCGGTCACGGTGGGTCCCTTTTAGTGCCAGGCTTTTTTGTAGGCTCCGGCGGTTTCGCGGCCGCCCTCGGTCAAGTCGGCGATTGCCGCCGCGTCGATAGTTTCGCCGCGTTCCAGGGCGTCGACCGCGCCACGGAAGGCCTTGACCACCTTTTCGACGTAGGCGCGGCCGCGCTGCCGGCCCTCGATCTTAAGGGCGGTGACGCCCGCGTCGGCGACTTCGGGCAGCATCGTCAAGAGGTTCAGGCTGACCGGTTCCTCGAACAGATAGCTGGTCTTGTCGTTGGCGGAGAAGCGGCCCTTGCATAGGGTGGGATAGCCCGCCGGTTCGCCGTCGGCGAAGCGGTTGATGGTGAAGCCGCCCAGTTTGGAGTCCAGTTCGTTGCCGTGCTCCACGTATTCGACGTGGCTGGCCGGGGAACAGACGCCGGTCTTGTTGGGCGATTTGCCGGTGACGTAGGACGACAGGCTGCACCGTCCCTCGGCCATCACGCACAGACCGCCGAACACGAAGACCTCGGTCTCGACCTCGGTATGGCGGTTGAGTTCCTTGATCTCGGGCAGGGTCAGGACGCGCGGCAGCACCACCCGTTGGAAGCCGAACTCGCGGGCATAGAAATTGATGCCCTCGGAGGTCGAGGCCGCCGCCTGCACCGACAGATGACGGCGCAGGCCGGGGTGGTTGGCCTTGGCATGGGCGGCGAGGCCGATGTCGGCCAGGATCACCGCATCGACGCCGATCTTCGCCGCGCCGTCGAGCGCGCGATGCCAGGGGTCCGGGTTTCCGGCGGCGGGGAAGGTGTTGACCGCCACCAGAACGTTGGCGCCGTGGTCGTGGGCATAGGCGACGCCCTCGGCCAGTTCCGCCCGGTTGAAGTTAAGGCCGGGGAAATTGCGGGCGTTGGTCTCGTCGCGGAAGCCGCAATAGACGGTGTGCGCCCCGGCATCGACTGCGGTGCGCAGCGCGGCGGGGGTTCCCGCCGGGCAGACCAGTTCCAGTGTGGCGACGGGGCGGGAAGGGTCGCGGGCGACGCGAGTCATGCGGAGCCTCCTAGGCGGACGGCCGGCGGGAAATGAGAACGGGTCTCAAGTGGGGACGGAACGACTGCGCCGCAAGGCCTTTTCCAGCTGGGCGCATCGGGTTTCCAGTTCGTCTATGCGGCGGGCCTGGGCTTCGGCGCGGCGGACCGTGGGGTGCACCAGGGCGTCTCTAAACAAGGAGAGGTCGGAGTCGATGCGGGCGTAGGCCGCCAGCAGGCAATCCGCCAGCCCGCGCGCCGAGCCGCTGAACGGCCCGAAGGCCGAGGAGATGTCGGCCAGGAAATCGACGTCGGCGCCGTCCAGGGCGTTGCGCAGGGCGACCACCGCCTCGGTATCGCCCTCGAAGGTCATGTCGCGGGTGAAGAACATCGCGTCGCCGTCGATGCTGCCGTCCAACAGCCCGAACAGCACCTTCAACGGTGCGCGGATGGTGGCGTCGGAGGTTTCGTCGGTGTCCCGGCGCAGCACCGTGACGGCGCCCGCGCCGTCCGCGACGGACAGCAGGAACAGCCAGGGCAGGTCGGTGACGTCGATCAGAAAACGGCGCGGCCCCAAGGGGCTCAGGCGTTCGAAAATATCGGAGTGGCGGCTTTGCAGGCGGCACGCCAGACGGTCCGCGATCGGTTGCAGCAGCTCCGGCGGAACCGATCGCAGCAGCAATCCGCCCGCCAGGATGGGGGAAAACGGCGGTGTCGTCATCGTGGTGTCCTTAAGGCAAGATCCTGGCAGCGATTTTAGCACGGCGTTTCGGGTTTGTCCCCCCCTGCGTGATCGTCGGCGCGACGCGGCAGGGGTCATGCGGAGCATCGGGAGTGGCCGTTTCCGGCAACTGCGGCTTCCAGCGGGTGAGCAGGAAGGCGTTGAAAACGACGCTGACGCTGGAGGCCGCCATCGCGCCGCCCGCCACCGCCGGGCTGAGCAATCCCATCGCCGCCAGCGGCAGGGCGATCAGGTTGTAGACGAAGGCCAGCGCCAGATTCTGGCAAATCTTCGCCCAGGTCACGCGGCAGACTTCCAGCGCGTTGGCGACCGATACGACATCGGCGCGCAGCAGGGTGATGTCGGCGCTTTGCATCGCGGCGTCGGCGGCGGTGCCGACTGCGAGGCCGATATCGGCCTCGGCCAGGGCCGGGGCGTCGTTGATGCCGTCGCCGACCATGGCGACGCTGCGGCCGATCCGTTGCAGACGGCGGACGATGCGAATCTTGGTTTCCGGCAGGGCGTCGCAGAAGGCGTTCTTTACCCCCAGCGCCTGCGCCACCACCGCCACCGCCGAATCCGCGTCGCCGGAAACCACGGCGACGGCGATACCGCTGTTCTTCAGCGCCGCGACGGCGCGCCGCGCGTCGGAGCGCAGGGGGTCGTACACCGACAATCCGCCCAGCAGTCGCCCGTCGGCGGCGACCCAGATCGCCGAACGGCCCTGCATCGCCAGCAGCGGGGCGATCCAGTCGCCGACCTCCATGTCGATGCCGTTGTCGTTCATCAGCGGGCGGTTGCCGATCAGAACCGTGGCATGGCCCTCGATCACCGCGCGCACGCCGCGTCCGGGCATCGCTTCGAACGATTTCAGCGACGACGGCACGATGCCGTAGTTTCCGGCGTACTCCAGAATGGCGCGGCCGAGAGGGTGCTCGTTGCCCTGCTGCGCCGAGGCGGCGATGGTCAGCAGGCGCGAAATGTCGCCGTCCAGCGCCTCGACCGTAGTGACGAAGGGTTTGCCCTCGGTCAGGGTGCCGGTCTTGTCGAACAGCACGGTATCGACGCGGTGCGCCTTCTCCAGGCTGTCGATGTCGCGGATTAGAATGCCCGCCCGCGCCGCCGCGCCGGTCCCCGCGACTAGGGCGGTGGGCGCGGCCAGACCCAACGCGCAGGGGCAGGCAATCACCAGCACCGACACCGCCGCTTCGATCGCCGCCGCGAACGAACCGTCGATCACCAGCCAGGCGAACAGGGTGAATCCCGCCAGTCCTAGGACCAGCGGCACGAAGGCCGTGGTGACGCGATCAACGAAGCGTTGCAGCGGCACCTTGCGGGCCTGCGCCTCCTCGACCAGGGCGATGATCCGCGCCAGGGTCGATTCGGCGGCGATGCGTTCGGCTCTTACATGCAGGGTGCCGCCGCCGTTCATGGTGCCGCCGGTCACCGCGTCGCCCACCATTTTGTCCTCGGGCAGACCGACGCCGGTGATCATCGAGGCATCCACCGTACTTTCGCCGTGCACGATGACGCCGTCCACCGGAATGCGTTCGTAGGGCTTGACCACCACCACGTCGCCCACCGCCACGGTGTCGATCGGCTTCGAGACGAAGCCGCCGTCGTGGGCGACGCGGGCGCTTTTCGCGCGCAGTTCCATCAGGCCGCGAATCGCCCGCGTGGTGCCGTGCTTGACCACCGCTTCCAGCCATTTGCCCAGGCGGACGAAGGCGATGATCGCGGCGGCGGTCTCGAAATAAAGGTTGCGGCCGTCCGGTCCCACCGCGACCCAGGCGATCACGCTGTACAGAAAGGCCGAGGCGCTGCCCAACACCACCAGAAGGTCCATCGTCGCAGTGCGGTCGAGGATGGCGCGCCACGCGCCGAAGACATACCGCGCGCCGCCCAGCCCCAGCACCGCCGCCGACAGCAGAAAGGCCCAGGCCTCTCCGAACAGCGGGTGGTCGCCGACCACCCGCCAGCCGAGGTTCAGCAACAGCGGCACGGTCAGGACCAGGACGATTCCCAGCATCAGGGATTCGGGGCGGTTGGCGCCGGCGCCGCTGCCGTAGTTGGCGGCGGTTTCGACATCGGCCACCGCGCCGTGTTCGCCCAAGGGCGTCACCCCGTAGCCGGCGCGCCGCACCGCTTGCATCAGGGCGTCCAAGCGGGGATCGGGGGCGAGCTGGCGTACGTCAGCGCGGTTCAGGACCGGGTTGACCTGGGCTTCGATGACGCCGTCCACCGCTTCCATTGCGTGGCGGACGCGGGCGACGCAGGCGCTGGAGGTCATGCCGCGAATCGACAGCGGAACCAGGATGTCGTCCACCGAGATCTCCAGCGCTTCCACCTCGCGCACTACGTCGGGCAGGGTGGCCCGCGCCGGGTCCAGGGTCAGGGTGACGCCGTCCAGATCGATGGAAACCTCGACCGCGACCACGCCGTCCATGCGGCGCAGGCGATTGCGCACCCGTTCCCCCGCCGTCGCGCCGGTCATCCCGGATAATGGCAGCATGACGCGGCGGTAAAGGCCTTGCGGCGGGGGGGCTTCAGGCATCGCTTCGGGCGGTGGGGCGGACATCCGGAAGTGCTCTCCTGTCACGAAAAAGACGAACACGATCAAGACTGTCGCACGCGCGCTCGGGTTCGTCCAGGGGCTGGGGCTTGACCGGGGGGCGCGTGCGGCGCGATAGTCGGGGCGGTCCCGGCGACGGGGCCACCTTGGATATGCTTGTTCTCAGGGCGGGGTGCAATTCCCCACCGGCGGTATTCCTCCCGAAGGGGGGAGAGCCCGCGAGCGCCCGCCGCAGCAGCGGTGGGGTCAGCAGACCCGGTGAGAGGCCGGGGCCGACGGTACAGTCCGGATGGAAGAGGACGGGCAGACGAACCGGTGCGCGGGAAACCCCGGCGTCGGTGCGTCCGCGCACGCGAACGGCTTCTTGGCTGCGGCGAACCGTTGCACGCCCTGATTCAGGCTCACCGCCCTTGGAGCATGTGAGACCGTGGATCATTTGACCGTATTCGACCGAACCGATGAACTTTTCGACGAGACCACCCCCTCCGCGCGGGAGCGGGCGGCGGTCGCCGCCCTGCAAGGGGGCGGCGGCGTTATCGTCGTTGACGACCCCGACCGTGAAAACGAAGGCGACATGATCTTTGCCGCCGCCACCCTGACGGTGCCGCAGATGGCGCGTCTGATTTGCGAGGGATCCGGCATCGTCTGTCTGGTGCTGCCCGAGGCGCGCTGCCGTGAACTCGACCTGCTGCCGATGGTGGCGGAGAATTCCTCGGCCTTCGGTACCGCCTTCACGGTGTCGATCGAGGCGAAACACGGGGTTACCACCGGCGTTTCCGCCGCCGACCGCGTCACCACCATCAAGGCCGCCATTGCCCTCGCCGCCAAGCCTCGGGATCTGGCCCGTCCCGGCCACGTCTTTCCCCTGGCGGCGCGTCCCGGCGGTCTGGCCGAACGCGCCGGACATACCGAGGCGACGCTGGACTTGATGACCCGCGCCGGGCTGCCTGCGGCGGGCGTTTTGGCCGAAATCACCAATCCCGACGGGACCATGGCGACGGGCGATCAACTCGTCCGTTTTTCACGAACCCACGGCATGCCGCTGGTCGCCGTCGCCGATTTGCTGGCGGTTGGGTGGTTTGGTGGGCGACTAGGCTCAGGACCCATTAAATTATTGTCAGGCAGATCGGCGGCTGATTCACTCATGGGAGGGAGGACCCCATCCATGAGTGATCTGTTTTGGTTGTCAGAGAGGCAGCTGGCGAAGATCGAGCCGCATTTCCCGCTATCGCATGGCGTGCCGCGAGCCTCTATAAAAAGGGGCTCTTCCCCGATGTATCGGACGCACAAAAGGCGGGCTGAACTCCAAGCTTCATGCGGTTTGCGACGGACAAGGAAGGCCCCTCATCCTGCTGCTCAGCGAGGGGCAAATGAGCGATTACAAAGGCGCGATGCTGTTGCTCGACCTATTTCCCAAGGCCAACGTCCTGATCGCCGACAAGGGCTATGACGGTGATCCCCTTCGAGAGGCTTTGACACAGCGAGGGATCGCTACATGCATCCCGCCAATGCGTCATCGCAAAACCCAGTACGCTTACGACAAAACCCTCTATCGCCAGCGTCATAGGATCGAGAACCTCTTCGCTCGCCTCAAGGATTGGCGGCGTATCCACACCCGATATGACCGATGCGCGGATATCTTCTTTGCCGCCGTCATCATCGCGGTACTCCTCCTCTTCTGGATCGAACCTTAATGAGTCCTGAGCCTAGGGTGTCCGGGATTCTTTGCAATGGTTTGGTTCTCAGCCGAACTTGACGGCGGTGCCGTTGGCCGAAACCATCAGCATCGTCTTGTCGTCGCCGCCGATCACTTCGTAGTCGAGATCGACCGCGATCACCGCGTGCGCGCCCAGGGCGTGGGCCTCTTCCTTCATTTGCAGAAGGGCCAGTTCCTTGGCTTCGCGCAGGGATTTTTCATACGCTCCGGCGCGGCCGCCGACGACGTCGCGGATCGACGCGAAAAAATCCTTGAACAGATTGGTACCCATGATCGCCTCGCCGGAAACGATGCCGAGGTAGGCGATCACCTTGTGATCCTGGACGCCGTCGGTGGTGGTCACCAGGATCGTTTCGCTGGGGGAATGTGCCATGTGCTTGCAGCTCCGAAAATGCGATTGCCTGAAACGCGGTCAAGCCCGTGCCGTTTCCGCCGGAAATGCGGCGGTCAATGGCGGAAGTGTCGCATCCCGGTGAACACCATGGCAAGGTCCGCGGCATCGGCGGCGGCGATCACCTCGGCGTCGCGGATCGAGCCGCCGGGCTGAATGACCGCCGTCGCGCCCGCTTCTGCCGCCGCCAGCAGGCCGTCGGCGAAGGGGAAAAAGGCGTCAGAGGCAACCACGCTGCCCTTGGCCAGCGACGTCGGCAAGCCCGCCGTCTGCGATGCGTCCTCGGCCTTGCGCGCGGCGATCCGCGATGAATCGACGCGGCTCATCTGGCCGGCGCCGATTCCCACCGTGGCGCCGTCCTTGACGTAAACGATGGCGTTGGATTTGACGTGTTTGGCGACGGTGAAGGCGAACAACAGGTCCTTCATCTCGCGGTCCGTCGGCGCGCGTTTGGTCACCACCTTGACGTCGTCGGCGGCGATGTGGCCGTTGTCACGGGACTGCACCAGGATGCCGCCCGCAAGGGTTTTGGCGAACCAGCCGGGAGCCGCCGGGTCGGGCATGCCGCCGGTCAGCAGCAGGCGCAGGTTCTTCTTGGCGGTGAAGATCGCGAGGGCGTCGGCATCGGCGTCGGGGGCGATCACCACTTCGGTGAAGATCTTGGCGATTTCCTCGGCCAGCGGGGCGGTCAGGCGGCGGTTCAAGGCGACGATGCCGCCGAAGGCGCTAACCGGGTCGCAGCGCAGGGCGTCGGCATGGGCGGTCATCAAGTCGGGACCGGAGGCGACGCCGCAGGGGTTGGCATGCTTGATGATCGCCGCCGCCGGGTCGGCGAACTCGGCGACCAGTTCAAAGGCGGCGTCGGTATCGTTCAGGTTGTTGTAGGAAAGTTCCTTGCCCTGGACCTGACGGGCGGTGGCGACACCGGGGCGGCGATTGCCGTTGATGTAGAATGCCGCCTGCTGGTGCGGGTTTTCGCCATAGCGCAGGACTTCGGCGCGGCGACCGACCAGGAACAGGTTCTCGGCGAAGGTCTCGCCGCGCGCGTCCGCGAACCAAGTGGCGATCGCCGCGTCGTAGGCGCCGGTGCGGGCACAGGCCTTGTGCGCCAATTCGCGGCGGAATTCCGGCGTGGTGGCGCCATCGTAGGCGGCGATTTCCGTCAGGACCCGATCATAGTCGGCGGGATCAACCACCACGGTGACCGCCGCGTGGTTCTTCGCAGCAGCGCGGATCATCGACGGGCCGCCGATGTCGATGTTTTCGATGCAGGTGTCGAAGTCGGCGCCCTTGGCCACGGTTTCCTCGAACGGATACAGATTCACCACCACCAGACCGATCGGCGGGATGCCGTGCTTTTGCATCGCCGCTTCATGTTCGGCGTTGCCGCGAATCCCCAGGATGCCGCCATGAATTTTTGGGTGCAGGGTTTTCACCCGGCCGTCCAGCATCTCGGGGAAGCCGGTGTGGTCGGCGACCTCGGTTACCGCGACCCCGGCATCGCGCAGGGCCTTGGCCGAGCCGCCGGTGGACAGAATTTGGATGCCCCGATGGTGCAGTGCCCGCGCGAGCGCGACAAGACCGGTTTTATCGGAAACGGAAATCAGGGCGCGGGTGATCCGCAGGTTCGTTGTCTGGGCCATGGGCCGTCCTCGCTGCTTGCAATCGGGATGGGTCAATAGAGGGATCACTCACCGGTCGAGGCGCGATATTCCGGGACCACGGCGCGCATCACGGAAAGCGCCGCATCCGGCGTTCCCGTCAGACAGGCGGCTTCCAGTTCATTCAAGAGGGCGCGCAACGCCGCCAGCTCGACCGGGCGCGGCGCCGCCAGCAGCACGCCCTTGGCGGCGGTCGGCAGCGGTTGTTCATCACCGTGGAAGATTTCCTCGAACAGCTTTTCGCCGGGGCGCGGGCCGGTGAAGACGATCGGAACGTCGATATCGGGGCGTCGGCCCGCCAGACGGATCATTTGCCGCGCCAGATCGACGATTTTCACCGGGCGGCCCATTTCCAGCACATAGATCTTGCCCAGGTGGTCGGACCGGGACTCCGCGTCGAGGCCCATCGAACCGGCGGCGATGATCAGTTCCACCGCCTCGCGGATGGTCATGAAATAGCGCCGCATGTCGGGGTGGGTCACGGTCAGAGGCCCGCCTTCGCGCAGTTGCTTTTCGAACAGCGGCACCACCGATCCGGTAGACCCCAGCACGTTGCCGAAGCGCACCGTGATGAAGCGGGCGCCCTGGGTTTCCGGGTCCAGGTCCATGGCTTGGCAGAAACCTTCCGCCATGCGCTTGCTGGCGCCCATCACGTTGGTGGGATTGACCGCCTTGTCGGTGGAGACCATCACCATCGCCGCGACGCCGTGCGCGGCGCAGGCCTCGGCGATATTGCGGGAACCGATGGCGTTGGTGCGCAGCCCCTCCAGCGGGTTGGCTTCGACCAGCGGCACGTGTTTCAGCGCGGCGGCGTGGAACACCAGTTCCGGCTGCCGCTCGGTGAAGATTGCATCGATTCGGCCGCGATCGCGAACATCGCCGATCATCGCCAGGCGCGGCAGGCCCGGATGGCGGCGGGCCATTTCCATGTCGATGGTGTAGAGCGCGAATTCCGAGGCTTCGACCAGGGTCATTTCGGTGGGGGCGAATCCAGCGATCTGGCGCACCAGTTCGCTGCCGATGCTGCCCCCGGCGCCGGTCACCAGAACGCGGCGGCCGCAGATGAAGGCGGCCATGCGGTCGCGGTCCAGGATGGTCTGCGGTCGTTGCAGCAGATCCTCGATTTCCACCGGTTTGACATCGATACCCTGGTCGGGTCCGGCGGCGCGCAGGTCGTCCAGGCGCGGTAGTCGCGATAACCCGAGGCCGAGGGTCTGGGTTTCCTCCAGCAGGCGGGCGATCATTTCGCCGTCGAAGGTGTCCTTGGTCAGGATTCCCCGTTGTGGACGCCGCCCGCGTTTGGTCAAGAGCTCGACCACTGAGGAAAGGTCCTCGACAGCGCCCAGGACCTCGACTGTGCGGATGCGTCGTCCGACGCGGGCGCCGGTTTCACCCAGAAGGCCGACGACGCGGTAATTCGAGTCCGGGCTGCTTTCCATGGCGCGCAGGAAAAGGTCGGCGGCGTCTCCGGCGCCGATCAACAGTACCGGCACGCGGGTCTTGCCGTTGGCCTCAAAGCGCAGGGACAACCGGCGGTCCTTGAAAAAGCGATAGGCGAAGCGTGGCCCGCCCAGCAGCAACAGCAGCACGCACCAGACGATGAACGGCGTGGAGCGGGGAAAATCTTCCAGCCGGTTGTAGAGGAACAGGGCCAGGGTAAAGGCGATGACCAGCAGGGTGACGCCGTGCACGATCGCCAGAAGATCGTTCAGCGAGGCATAGCGCCAGATGCCGTGGTACATGTTTTGAAGGCGGAACGAAATCCCGGCAAGGACGACGAAGCCGGCGACCATCCCGGCCAGTTCATTGAGAGAGAAGCGGTCGAAGGCCTGGATGTCGAGGCGCAGGTAAAGCGCGATCGGCAGGGCCAATGCCGCCATCGCGAGGTCGTGGGCAAAAACAATATGTTTGCGCGACAGACGCATGAAGCCTTCTCGGGTTTGACTCCTCGTCGGAGCGCGTGAAATTACACCCTTCCGCAGCGGGCCGGAAGAAAAAGTCGGATTTGCCGGTCAGTCCGTGTCTCGATTCCGATACTTTACTTGGAACAGGGCCAGTATCAAGGCGGTGGCGACGGCGGCGCCGGTCAGGCCAAGGACTGGGTGGCCGGTCGCGGCGACCCGCGCCATGCCGATCAGCCCCAGGTTTCCGGCCAGCAGCAGCAGGCTGACGCGGGCATGCGACCAGCCGCCTTGCGTCGCGCGCTGATAGAAGTGTTCGCGGTGCGCCCGCCACACCGGCTTTCCCGCCAAACCCCGGCGCAGCAAAGTGATCGTCGCGTCGGACCAGTAGAGGGCGGGCAGGATCAGGGCGACCGCCCAGCCGAGGGGGTGGATGGAAACCGTCTTCAGCAGCAGATGGCCGAGCACGAAGCCCAGGGGAATGCTGCCGACGTCGCCCATGAAGATCTTCGCCGGATGCCAGTTCCAAACCAGAAACCCAAGGGCGGTTCCGGCGATCACCGCCAGCGGTCCCGCCGCCACCGTGCCGGGCACCGCCAGCAGCAGACCCAGCGCGATGCCGATGGTTTCGACCCCGGTGATGCCGTCCATGCCGTCCATGAAGTTGAAAAGATTGACGAACCACACCCAGGCGAGGCCGAGGGCAATCTTTTCGGTAATCGGTGGCAGCAGTCCGCCGGTCAGTCGGCTTTCCGGCATCAGGGCGAGAACCCCAGCGACGGCGATGATTTGCGCCGCGAAGCGCGGTCCGGGCGGCAGCGGGCGACGGTCGTCGATCCAGGAAACCGCGGCGAGCAAGGCGCCGCCGACTAGCATCGCCCAATCGGCACGACCGCCGCCCCGCGATGCGAAGCAGGCGGCGAGACCGACCAGGATCAAGGGCGTTACCGCCAGTCCGCCGCCGCGCGGCGTCGGCACCGCGTGGCTGCTGCGGGTGTTCGGCATGTCGAGAATCTGCTTCGCGCGCAGCCAGCGCAAGACCAGGGCGGTGGCCGCGGTCGCGGCGGCGAAGAACGCCCCGAACAGCAGCCCGCCGGTCATGCCGTGCCGTCCGCGGTCTGTAGCGAGCGGTAGAGGTCAAGGACCGCCGCCTCGATCACCGGGTCGGCATGAATGGTTTCGATCCGGTGGCGCGCGTTTTTGCCCAGGCGTCGGCGCATCCCGGCGTCGGTGGCCAAACGCGTGACCGCGTCGGCGATGGCGGTGGCGTCCTTGACCGGAACCAGCAGGCCGTTCTCGCCATCGGCGACCAGGCTGCGGCAGCCCGGCGCATCGGTGGTGATCAGGGGACGACCGCAGGCGGCGGCTTCCAGCAAGGCCTTGGGCATGCCCTCGCGGTAGGAGGCCAGCAGCGCGATGTGGCTTTCCGCCCAGACCGCGACGATGTCTGTGCGCGGGCCCTTCCAGGAAATCACGCCTTCGGCGTTCCACAGGCTCATGGTGGCGGGATGAATGCTTTGCGGGTTGGCGGCATCGACGTCGCCGATCAGCTGGATCCGCGCCGGCAGGCCGCGTTCACGCAGGATTCGCGCCGCCTCGACGGTTTCGCCGATGCCCTTGTCCCACAGCATCCGCGACACCACGCTGACCACGATGGTCTCGTCCGGCGGTTCCGGCAGGGGTGAGAAGTGGACGGCATCGACGCCCGAACCGGGGATCACCGTCACCTGTTCGCGGGCGATTACCCCGGCGTGGATGAAGGTCTCCGCATCGTCGAGATTCTGCACCAGAAGCCACGATCCCGGCCGGTCCAGGGCGACGCGCAGGGCCAGCAGCACGATGCGCCGCAGCAACCCCGCCTTGCGGTCGGCGCTGATGAATAGAAATCCCAGCCCGATCATCGCGTTGACCGACGACGGGATTCCCGCCAGATCGGCGGCGATGGCGCCATAGACCACTGGCTTGACGGCAACGTGGTGGACCAGGGCGGGGGTGGTGTTCTCGTACAGGCGGCGCAGATCGTTCAGCGCCAGATATTCACGGATCGGATTGGTCGAGGCACGGTCGATCCCCCACGGATAGACCGCATGGCCCAGGGATTCGATCTTGGCGCGGTGGTTCTTGACCGCGCAGGCGACGCCGACCTTGTAGCCCGCCGCCGCGGCGGCGCGCGCCATCGGCGGGCGGTGGGACAAGAAGGCGAAGTCCTCGGTGACGGTGAACAGCATGCGCGATCCCGGGCCGGTCGGGATCGGTGGGCGGGCGGAGGCGATCAGGAACAGGAACAGGAAGCTGATCCCCCACCATGGCGCCCAGATCGAGAAGTTGAAGCAGGCCGATCCCCAAAAGGCGATCAGCAGGATCAGACGGGCGGGACGGCGCGGATCGCTTGTCGTCGCCGTGGCCCAGGCATCGCGTCCGACCAATCCCAGCAATAGCAGGGCGGCGGGGGCGAACCCGGCGACGCCGGTTTCCGCCAGGATTTCCAGGACCCAGTTGTGGGGGTGCGACGGCACGAAGGCCTGCCCGATGCCCGGAATCAGATGATCGGCGCCGGGAATCTGGGCGATCGCGTTCAGGCCGTGGCCGAACCACAGGTGGTCCGGAATGCGTTTGAGGATGAAGGACCAAATGTGCTGCCGGTGATAATCCACCATCCACAGAGGCAGCCCCAGGGAGCCGGTGGTGTTGGCATCCAGGCAATAGACTGTTCCGCCGCCGCGGGCGGAACAGTTGTAGAACGAGGCCAGAAAGATTATGGTCGTGGCACCCAGAACCCCGGCCAAAACCAGAATGGGCAGGCGCAGGCGCGGCCGCCGCGCGGCGGCGAACAACAGCGCGGCCATCGCCGCGAGGAACAGACCGGCGACGGCGGCACGGCTGCTGGTGCCGAAAATCAGGGCTAGACTGGCGGCGATCGCCAGGGTCGCGGCGACCCGGCGCCAGCTGGGCAGGGTCCAGGCGAGCCAAGCCAACAGGGGGATCAGGCAGGCGAGGGCGGAGGCGAAGGCCTTGTAGCGGTACCAGGGGCTGACCTTGACGCTGTGGCGAAAGGCGCTGACCGTTTCGGGAAACAGCAGGATGGCGGAAACCGACAGAACCAGGACGATGGCGGCCCCCAGGATCAGGGAGTCCCGACTGACGCGGGTCAGGGTTTCGTTGCGGTCGAGAATCGACCACAGATAGGTCGCGCCGGCGATGGCGGCGGCGATGCGCGCCCAGGTCTTCGCGGTTTCCGCCGGGTCGGGCGTGGTCAGCAGGCTTGGCAGCCAGAGCAGCAGCATCAGGCAACACAACAGGCCCAGCGGATGAAAGGCCAGAATCAGCAGGACACGGCGACCATGCCGGGCGCGGTCGGGAACGGTCAATCCGCCCAGAAGCGCGGCGGCCGCCACGCCCAGCAGCGCGGCGGCGCCGAAGGCTCCGGCGGGAACGGTCAAACCGATCAGCACGGCGGTCAAGCGATGACGCCACGACACCGACGGAGAGGACAAGGCAACGGTCATAAGGCTTCCGATCGCACCGATGGACGGAAAAACGCCGCCCGAGGCGGCAATCAGGGTGGAGGCTACGGTGCGCGCGGCATGCCGTCAAGCGGTGGGCTTGATGAAGCGGGCGGCGTAGAATCCATCCATCCCGCCGGATTCGGACAGGTGGCAGGGCAGGGCGCGCAAGGTTCCGTCGGGGCGCACCGCGAAGCCCCAGCCGCCGACCTCGTCGGGGCGGATCGGATCGGGCCACAGGCCGGGCGGCGGGGTCGCGGCGGCGGCGGTTTCCTCGGCGGATTGCAGCGAACAGACGCAGTAGACCAGGACTCCGCCGGGGTTCAGCAGACGGGCGACATCGGCGATGATCGCGGCTTGCGCCCCGGCCAGGGCGGCGACGTCGTTCGCGGTCTTGGTCCAGGCGACATCGGGGTGGCGGCGGATGGTGCCGGTGGCGGAGCACGGCGCGTCCAGCAGGACCGCGTCGAAGGTTTGCTCGGGGGTCCAGGTGGCGACGTCGGCGACCACCGTCTCGGCGGACAGGTGGGTACGTTCCAGATTTTCGCGCAGGCGTCGCAGTCGCGGCGCGGAACGGTCGATGGCGGTCACCAGGGCCCCCATCGCCGCCAATTGCAGGGTCTTGCCGCCGGGCGCGGCGCACAGGTCGGCGACGCGCTTTCCGGCCACGTCTCCCAGCAGCCGCGCGGGCAGTGCCGCGGCGGCGTCCTGCACCCACCAGGCGCCTTCGGCATAGCCGGGCCGGGCCTCCACCGGGCCGGACGGGCGGCAACGCAGGCTGCCGTTCGGCAGGATGACGGCGTTCAGGCGCTCCGCCCACGAGGGTGCTTCCGCCGCCTCGCGCAGGCTTAAATCCAGGGGCGGTTCCTTCAGGTGGGCGGCGGCGATGGCGGCGGCGGTTTCCGCGCCGTAGTCGGCGGCCCAGGCCGCCAGCAGCCAATCCGGGGCGTTCGGTTGGGCGCGCGCCGCCGCGAAGCCGTTCGGATTCCGCAGAACCCGGCGCAGCACCGCGTTGACCAGACCGCTTTGGCGGGTGAATCCCATGGTGCGGGCCAGATCGACGGTGGTGGCGACGGCGGCGTGCGCGGCGGTCTCCATGAACAGGACCTGGGTCAGCCCCAGCGTCAGAACATGACGGATCCCCGTCGCCGATGCGGACAGCGGCCGGTCAAGGCAGGCATCGATGATGGCGTCGATTTCCCCCTTGCGACGCAGGGCCAGGGCGACCAGGGCGCGGACGAAGGCGCGGTCGCGGACCTCCAGTGCGGCGGTCAGACGGGAAAAGGCCTCGTCCAACGGCTGCTTGTGGTCGAGAACGGCTTTCAGGATTTCAAAGGCGGCGTCGCGGGAAAGCATGGGCGAAGGCATAAAGAAAAGCCGACGCGATGGCAAGGTCCGCGGACCTTGCCGCACCCGGACACTGGGCTCAGGACTCATTAAGGTTCGATCCAGAAGAGGAGGAGTACCGCGATGATGACGGCGGCAAAGAAGATATCCGTACATCGGTCATATCGGGTGTGGATATGCCGCCAATCCTTGAGGCGAGCGAAGAGGTTCTCGATCCTATGACGCTGGCGATAGAGGGTTTTGTCGTAAGCGTACTGGGTTTTGCGATGACGCATTGGCGGGATGCATGTAGCGATCCCTCGCTGTGTCAAAGCCTCTCGAAGGGGATCACCGTCATAGCCCTTGTCGGCGATCAGGACGTTGGCCTTGGGAAATAGGTCGAGCAACAGCATCGCGCCTTTGTAATCGCTCATTTGCCCCTCGCTGAGCAGCAGGATGAGGGGCCTTCCTTGTCCGTCGCAAACCGCATGAAGCTTGGAGTTCAGCCCGCCTTTTGTGCGTCCGATACATCGGGGAAGAGCCCCTTTTTATAGAGGCTCGCGGCGGTCCGATGAGCTTTCAGGTGGGTTGCATCGATCATCAACCGGTCTGGAGGGCCAGCCTCTCCCGTCAAGGCCGCGAAGATCCGGCTGAACGCCCCAAGTCGGCTCCAGCGAACGAAACGATTATAGAGGGTTTTGTGGGGGCCATAGACGGGTGGTGCATCTCGCCACCGTAAGCCGTTGCGGATCATATGAACGATGCCGCTGATCACTCGCCGATCATCAACCCGCGGCACGCCATGCGATAGCGGGAAATGCGGCTCGATCTTCGCCAACTGCCTCTCTGACAACCAAAACAGATCACTCATGGATGGGGTCCTCCCTCCCATGAGTGAATCAGCCGCCGATCTGCCTGACAATAATTTAATGGGTCCTGAGCCTAACGTCGTAGGTGGCAGGATTGCGGTTAGTCGTTCGGGGTCGAGCCGCCGGTCCAGCCAACTGACACCCCAGTGCAGATGCGGGCCGGTCGCACGCCCGCTCGCCCCCACCGCGCCGATGACCTGGCCGCGCCGCACCCTCAGTCCGGGCTTGACGTCGATGCGGCTTAAGTGCGCGTAGACGGTTTGCAGTCCCAGGCCGTGGTCGATCATCAGGGTGCGGCCCGTGTAGAACATATCCGCATGAACCAGGGAAACCACGCCGTCGGACGCCGCCAGCACCGCCGTGCCGGTGTTCGCCGCGATGTCGAGTCCGGAATGCGGGGCCTTGGCTTCGCCGTTCAGGACCCGCTGCGACCCGAACACGCCGCTGACCACGCCCGCCGCCGGGGTCACGAAGCCTGACAGAAAGTCCGCCCGTTTGCCGATTTGCATCCGTGCCGCCGCGATCGCCCGATTGTCGGCGGCGATCCGTGCCAGCAGCGCGGGCGGCGGCGTCACCTTGTCCCGGGGCAGCCCGTCGATCCGCTGCACCGGCCAGTCGCGGGTTTTGACCTCCAACCGCAGAAGGCTTTCCGCCCCGCTTCGCGCCACCACTTTTAACGCGGCCCGCCGCGGCGCGGCGCGTCCGAACCCCAACAGGAAATGCCCGGCGGCATCCACCGGAACCGCAGTGTCGTCCAAGAACACCCGGCTGCCCGCCGCCGTTTGTCCGACGACGATGCCGCCTTGTTCCGGCGTTCCGGTCAAGCGTGGCGGATCGGCCAGGGCGGGGGAGGAGAAGATCAGAAGGAAAGCCAGAAAGGGCGACGCCTTTATCACAGCAGCGATCCCTGACGGGGGTCGGTTTTTCCCGGCCTCGTCGGCTTGGGGGCGGGCGTACCCTGCGCGGTGGCGGCCACTTGGCCGTCGGCGAAGGCCAGGGTCAGCGCCGCGCCGGGGGCGATTTTGGCGGCGCGGGTCAGGGGTTTGCCGTCGGTGCCGCGAACCAGGACGAAGCCGCGGCCGAGGACGCGGCGATAGGACAGGCTGTTCAGCAGGGCGGCGCGGCTGTCCAGACGGTGTTCGGCGACCTCGACGCGGCGAGTGAAGACCCGGATCAGGGCGCGTTCGGCGGTGGACAGGCGGATCGTGGCGCGGTCGGCGACCTCGCGCGGGGTGCGCAGCCGCAGGCCCAGGGCCTTCAGGCGTTCGCCCTGGCGATCCAGGCGCCGTCCGGCGGCGGCGGTCAGGCGCTCGGCGCGATCGTCGAGGCGCTGCGTCGCTTCCGCCAGCAGGCGTTCGGGCTGCGGCAGACCGCGCGCCAGGGCCTCCAGATGGCGGGCGCGGGTCTCGGTGGCGGCGACCAGGGCGCGGGGCAAGCGTGCCGCCAGTTCGCCGACGCGGGCCAGCAGGTCCAGGCGGACCGGCACCGCCTTTTCCGCGGCCCCGGTGGGGGTGGGCGCGCGCAGGTCGGCGGCGTAATCGATCAGGGTGGTGTCGGTCTCGTGTCCGACCGCCGAGATCAGGGGGATGTGGCAGGCGGCGACGGCGCGGACCACCACTTCCTCGTTGAAGGCCCACAGGTCCTCCAGGCTGCCGCCGCCGCGCGCCACGATGAGGAGGTCGGGGCGGGGAATCCGGCCCCCCACGGGCAAGGCGTCGAACCCCGCGATGGCGGCGGCGATTTCCTCGGCGGCGCCGTCGCCCTGGACCCGCACCGGCCACAATAGGACATGGCGGGGAAAGCGTTCGCGCAGGCGGTGCAGAATATCGCGGATCACCGCCCCGGTGGGCGAGGTGACGACGCCGATCACGGTCGGCAGCTGTGGAATCGGGCGCTTGCGGTCGGACGCGAACAATCCTTCGGCGGCCAGCTTGCGCTTGCGGTCTTCCAGCAGCTTCAGCAGCGCGCCTTCGCCCGCGACCTCCATCGCCTCGACGATCATCTGGTACTGCGACCGTGCGCCATAAGTGGTCAGGCGGCCGGTGGCGATGACCTCCAGCCCTTCCTCGGGGCGGACCGACAGGCGGGCCAGGGTGCCGCGCCAGACCACCGCTTCCAGCACCGACTTGTCGTCCTTCAGTCGCAGATAGCAGTGACCGGAGCCGACCACCCTCGGCTGCGAAATCTCGCCCCGCACCCGTACCAGGCCGAACGCGGATTCGATGCTGGTCTTCAGCGCGGCGGCCAGTTCGCTGACCGACAGATCGGGTTGGTTGTGGGTGGCTTCGGCCATGGTGCGACAACGAAAAAAGGGAAAAAAAGACGACGCGGCAAACCGGGTTTGCCGCCGGTTCGCAATCGACTACACTCTGGCAGGCAATCGCGCAAAAGGGAAGTCGCATGAAGATTCTGGTGGTCGGTTCGGGTGGACGGGAACACGCGTTGTGCTGGGCGATCAGGCGTTCGCCACTGTGTTCCGAGCTGTTCTGCGCACCCGGAAACGCCGGTATCGCGCAGGTGGCGACCTGCGTGCCGATCCAGGTCATGGACGTTTCCGGCATCGTCGCCTTTGCCCGCGATCATGCCGTCGATCTGGTGATGGTGGGGCCGGAAGGCCCGCTGGTCGCCGGCATGGTGGATGCCCTGGACGCGGCGGGGATCAAGGCGGTCGGTCCTTCCGCCGCCGCGGCGCGCCTGGAAGGTTCGAAGGGGTTCATGAAGGATTTCTGCGCCTGCTACCGCATCCCGACCGCCGCCTATGCGCGGTTCTCGGATGCCGACGCGGCCAAGGCCTACGTGCGGGCCAAGGGCGCGCCGATCGTGGTCAAGGCCGACGGCCTGGCGGCGGGCAAGGGTGTGGTGGTCTGCGCCAACGAGGCGGACGCGATCGCCGCCATCGACATGATCATGACCGACCGCGCCTTTGGCGAGGCGGGCGGCGAGGTGGTGATCGAGGAATTCCTGGCAGGAGAGGAAGCCAGCTTCTTCGCGCTGATCGACGGCAAGACCGCTATTTCGCTGGGGGCGGCGCAGGATCACAAGGCGGTGGGCGATGGCGATACCGGCCCCAACACCGGCGGTATGGGGGCTTATGCTCCGGCGCCGGTGATGACCGACGACATCGTGGAACGGGTGATGGAGACCATCGTCCGGCCGACCGTCGCGGGCATGGCGGCGGAGGGCTGTCCGTTCAAGGGCGTGTTGTTCGCCGGGTTGATGATCACCGCCACCGGCCCCCGCCTGATTGAATTCAACGTGCGCTTCGGTGATCCCGAGTGCCAGGTGCTGATGAGTCGCTTGAAGTCCGATTTGGTGCCGCTGTTGCGGGCGGTGCCGGATCAGGCTCTGGACCGAGTCGCCGTCGAGTGGTTCGACGCCGCCGCTCTGGTGGTGGTGATGGCGGCCAAGGGATACCCCGGAACCTATGTCAAGGGGACCGAGATTCGCAATCTGGCCGCCGCCGACGCGGTGCCGGAGGCCATCGTTTTTCACGCCGGAACCCGCGCCGAGAAGGGCCGCGTTCTGGCCGATGGGGGCCGCGTTCTGGGGGTGGCGGCGCGTGGCCGCGATGTGCGCGAGGCCCGCGATCGTGCCTATCAGGCGGTCGATCTGATCGACTGGACGGAAGGGTTCTGTCGCCGCGATATCGGGTGGCGCGCCCTGTCTCCGTCACCGTGAGAAGTGGGCCCACGCGGCGGAGACCGGAAACATAAAGACTTTTGCGACTTCTCGCGCGTGGGGTGTTTCCCGTCGTTCTTTCCGCGTGAAAGAATGCGCTTGCATGTCATGGGACGGGCTTTTATGTAGGCCCGTTCCCTCTTCCGGGTGTGAGGGCCCCTGGGGTCTGTGCTAACCTGAGTAAAGTATTATGTAGGCCTGCCGCTAAAGAGCAGGAGACGACTGACGGGGAGTCTGCCGGAGTCCGCCCTTGGGCTTCAGGAGTGTGTAGTGGTAAGGCCGAAGATACTTGTCGCCTGCCAGGATCGTGCGACTCGGCAGAGAATGGCCGAGACGATGCGTTTCCGGTACCGTGCGGTTGCCGTCGAGGATGGCTGGCTGGCCCTGCACCTTGTCAATACCACCGGTTTTTCCGCCATGGTGATCGCCGAGCGCTTGGCCTCGCGGAGCGGGCTCGATGTCGCCTATTCGGTGCGGACCAGCGGCAGCAATGCCCAGGTGCCGATCATGCTGGTGGCGCAGCAAATCACCCCCCACATCCGCGAGATGATGGAAACCGGGGTCATCGACTGCTGTATCGACGAAAATGCCGAGACCGGGGCTTTCCTGTTCGAGTTCAACGCGATGTGCGGTGAGCGCGTGGAGCGCGCCTGGGCGGATCTGGATACGGATGTCGGGCGGGTGCTGAGCACCGCGCGGGCCTCGTTCTCGTCGGTGTTCATCGCGGTGACCAGGGCCAGGTCGTCGGCGGTGAAGTCGCCGCCGGTCTTGTTCAGGACCTGGGCGACGCCGATTACCTCGCCCCGCATGGAGCGAATCGGCGCGGTCAGTACGTTGCGGGTGGTGAAGCCGGTGCGGTGGTCGATGTCGGGGTTGAAGCGGGGGTTGGCATAGGCGTCATCGACCACCAGGCCTTCGCCGCGGGTAAAGACGTGTCCGGCCAGGCCGCTGCCGTTGAGGATGCGGATTTCGCGGGTGACGCCGCCAACCACGACGCGGGAATAGAGTTCGCGGGTGTCGGGATCGTTCAGAAAAATGGTGCTGCGTTCGGCGCCGAGCACTTGGGTGGCGGCGTCGATCAGGGTTTGCAACTGCGCGTCCAGGAATGGGGAAACCGCCATTTGCCGGGTCAGGTCCAGCAGCAGGTTGGCGGTCTCGGTGGCCGGGCGGGGAGTGTTAACGGCCATGATGGGCCTCCTGGTTTTCCAAAAGATCCCGCAGACGCTGGATGGTGGCGCGAAGTTCGGCGATTTCGGCCTGAGCCACGGCGCGTTCCGCCTGCTGGGCGCGGTCGGCCTCGTAGGCCTGGGTTTCCAGGGTGTCGCGAAACGCCTGGATGGTTGCCTGCAACTGCGCGATGGTGCCGCGGCTCAGGCTCAGGCTTAGGCTCAGGACTCATTAAGGTTCGATCCAGAAGAGGAGGAGTACCGCGATGATGACGGCGGCAAAGAAGATATCCGCGCATCGGTCATATCGGGTGTGGATACGCCGCCAATCCTTGAGGCGAGCGAAGAGGTTCTCGATCCTATGACGCTGGCGATAGAGGGTTTTGTCGTAAGCGTACTGGGTTTTGCGATGACGCATTGGCGGGATGCATGTAGCGATCCCTCGCTGTGTCAAAGCCTCTCGAAGGGGATCACCGTCATAGCCCTTGTCGGCGATCAGGACGTTGGCCTTGGGAAATAGGTCGAGCAACAGCATCGCGCCTTTGTGATCGCTCATTTGCCCCTCGCTGAGCAGCAGGATGAGGGGCCTTCCTTGTCCGTCGCAAATCGCATGAAGCTTGGAGTTCAGCCCGCCTTTTGTGCGTCCGATACATCGGGGAAGAGCCCCTTTTTATAGAGGCTCGCGGCGGTCCGATGAGCTTTCAGGTGGGTTGCATCGATCATCAACCGGTCTGGAGGGCCAGCCTCTCCCGTCAAGGCCGCGAAGATCTGGCTGAACACCCCAAGTCGGCTCCAGCGAACGAAACGATTATAGAGGGTTTTGTGGGGGCCATAGACAGGTGGTGCATTTCGCCACCGTAAGCCGTTGCGGATCACATGAACGATGCCGCTGATCACTCGCCGATCATCAACCTGCGGCACGCCATGCGATAGCGGGAAATGCGGCTCGATCTTCGCCAGCTGCCTCTCTGACAACCAAAACAGATCACTCATGGATGGGGTCCTCCCTCCCATGAGTGAATCAGCCGCCGATCTGCCTGACAATAATTTAATGGGTCCTGAGCCTAGCGCTGCCCATCTGCCGCCGCGATGCGGCGGCGGCTCACGGGGCATCGATCGCCACCGCGCTTTCCGGCCGTGCCGACCGCTGGCCCGACTATCGCGCCGAGATCGCGTCCCGCTGCGCGGCGGCCGATCGCGCCGACCCCGCGTTCGTGGTGCCGCTGTCCTTGGGCCTTGGCTTTTCCGAGAAATGGCAGGCGCACAACGCCATGCTGGAGGATCTGAGCCGACGGATCGAAGGCGAAGCCACAAACGTCTGATCCGTCCTGGGCAAATCAGACGCGGCGCAGGGCCTCGGACGCCTTGAATGCCTCGCGCAGCCAGTTGCGCACCGTCCGCACCTTGGGCATCAGCAGATTTTCGGCGGGGCAGACAAAGTAATAGGATGCCGGACGCGGAACCTCGAAGTCCGCCGCCATCAGATCGTTTTCGAGGGCAATCCCCAGGCCGTCGGCGGTGGCGCGCAACGAATGCGCCGAATGGGTAAAACGGAACCCCCCGGCAATTCGATGCCGGGCAGACCGGCGGCCCGCAGCCAGTCCGCCCAATCGCCGTACCCATAGTGAATCGAGGCATCGACGTTTTCGCGCGCATAACCGACGTCGTCCATGGTGTCTTTGACGCGCACGTCGAAATCCGGATACTTCTCGCGGAAGGTCTGCAGCCGCGGCACCAGCCAAGTGGCGGTCAGACTGGGCGGCGAGGTCAAGGTCAGAACATCGATGTTGATGATGTTGGACAGGTCTCGGGTCGCCTGTTCGATCTGATCGAACGCCATCCGCACCTTCAGTACATAGATCTCACCGGCGCCGGTGAGACGAAGCGACCGATTCATGCAGTGGAACAACCGCATGCCGAGAACGGTTTCCAGGTTGTGGATTTGGCGGCTGACCGCGGAAGGCGTAACGCTCAACTCATCGGCCGCGTCCTTGAAGCTCAAGTGACGCGCGGCGGATTCGAAACTACGTAGCGCGACCAAAGACGGCAACGTCCGGCTCACGGCGACCCCAAACCCGACCATCTTCCCGACACAATTCGACAGGGTATTAAAGCCGATTTTCCAGACACAGGCAAAGCATTCCGGTCGCGCGCGCAGGCCGGGGAAAAACCAACAACCTTTCAATCCCAACCCAACCGAAAAGGCCGACCGGACACCGGGCGGGGGACGCCCGCCCGGCGTGCAAGGAAAAGGCCCCAACCCGCGCCATAAGGAACGAGGGGACAGGCGCGAAGCCGGGGCCTTTTACCCTTTCCTGCCAATCGGACGGCGGGATCTTCCGCCGGAAACGCGGGGGGTTAAACCGCGATCCTGGCTTCCGCCTTCATGGCAAGTGCCCCCCTGGGTTCAGGGCCCAGAGGGCATACGCTCCGTCATCGGACTGTGGGGTCTTGCAGCCGTGAATGGTTAACGGAGCCGTATCGAAGACCGGGCTGACCGCCCGGAACGAGAACGACGTCAGCCTCGCGCCGGGAACCTCGGTCCGGATCAGATCCACCAACAGGGTGGCGGTCAGCGGGCCGTGGAAGACGAGGCCGGGATAGCCTTCCTCGTCGGTGCAGAAGCTGCGGTCGTAGTGAATGCGGTGACCGTTGAAGGTCAGCGCCGAATAGCGGAACAAAAGCACCGGATCGGGGGTCACGGTACGCGAGAACGCGGGCGTCGCCGGCGCCGGAAGCGGCTTCGGCTTGGCCGCGCCGGGCGGATCGTAATCGCGATAGACGATGTCGTGCTCTTCCGTCAGGCAAGACACCCCGCCCTGGAAAATTTCGTGCAGCACGGTCACGAACACCAGGGGGCCGGTCTTGCCCTCCTTCACCTGCACGTCCTTGACGGTGGATACCTTCTCGGCGGCGGCACCGACTTCCAGCGGGGCCGTCTAGGTCAGGCGCCCGCCCGCCCACATCCGCCGCGGCGGCGGCACCGGCGGCAGAAAACCGCCCAGCGCCGGATGCCCGTCGCGCCCCAAAATGGACCGGCGCATCCGCGGCATGAAGAACGGCCAGTGCCACAGGGGAGGCAAGGGATCGCCCGACAGCGGCAAGGGGTCATCGCGATCAATGGTCGCCGACATCGCGGCGACCTGAATAGCCGTGATCTCGTCCCGCACCGTTTCGGTGCGCCCGATCCAGGACCTTAAGTGATCCGCCTCGCGTTGGTCGAGATCGCCCGCCATCGCCCGATACCCCACCGCTCCATCCGCCGCTTGCGGACTATAAATCCACTTTTTCCAGAGTAGAAAGCCGCCGCAACCTCCGCAAACGATCGTTTTTCATCCTTCGCATGAATCGAATTCCACCATCCGCCCCGTAACGGCGCTGGACGCGGCGGCGCATTGTGGCACAGTGGAACAGGCTAGCTATCCGGGGGCTTTAAGCGAAACCACGATGGCCGCCGCATCCGACGAATTCGCCATTAACGAACAGGAAAGAACCGATCGCCACCTGCGGAAAACCGTACGCGCCCTGCGCGATGCGCTGGACACGGCGGAAGCGAACCGCGACGCGACGATTCAGGACGCCCTAGGTTCAGGACCCGTTAAATTATTGTCAGGCAGATCGGCGGCTGATTCACTCATGGGAGGGAGGACCCCATCCACGAGTGATCTGTTTTGGTTGTCAGAGAGGCAGTTGGTGAAGACCGAGCCGCATTTCCCGCTATCGCATGGCGTGCCGCGGGTTGATGATCGGCGAGTGATCAGCGGCATCGTTCATGTGATCCGCAACGGCTTACGGTGGCGAGATGCACCACCTGTCTATGGCCCCCACAAAACCCTCTATAATCGTTTCGTTCGCTGGAGCCGACTTGGGGTGTTCAGCCGGATCTTCGCGGCCTTGACGGGAGAGGCTGGCCCTCCAGACCGGTTGATGATCGATGCAACCCACCTGAAAGCTCATCGGACCGCCGCGAGCCTCTATAAAAAGGGGCTCTTCCCCGATGTATCGGACGCACAAAAGGCGGACTGAACTCCAAGCTTCATGCGGTTTGCGACGGACAAGGAAGGCCCCTCATCCTGCTGCTCAGCGAGGGGCAAATGAGCGATTACAAAGGCGCGATGCTGTTGCTCGACCCATTTCCCAAGGCCAACGTCCTGATCGCCGACAAGGGCTATGACGGTGATCCCCTTCGAGAGGCTTTGACACAGAGAGGGATCGCTACATGCATCCCGCCAATGCGTCATCGCAAAACCCAGTACGCTTACGACAAAACCTTCTATCGCCAGCGTCATAGGATCGAGAACCTCTTCGCTCGCCTCAAGGATTGGCGGCGTATCCACACCCGATATGACCGATGCGCGGATATCTTCTTTGCCGCCGTCATCATCGCGGTACTCCTCCTCTTCTGGATCGAACCTTAATGAGTCCTGAGCCTGGGCCCCAATTCAGTTGGTCGTGAACATGCAAAAACCCGGCGACGGCCAGCGCGGTCATCGGGTCGCGGTCGAAGACGTGCGGACCCCGGCGCACGCCGTCGCGGATCGCTTCGGGCAACAGCGGCAACACGGCCTCGGTCAGGGCGGTGTCGCCCAGGCCGAAGCGTTCCATCAGGTGGGTGCAGGAGCACCGCGCGGTCGGGTGCAGGTTGTTCTGGAAGATCAGGGGTCTCCTTGATCGCGCGCTTCACCGCCTTGCCGATCGGTTCCCCCGCCGTGGTGTGGTGTCCGGCGCCGCGCAGCGGCAGGGCGTCGCCGGAAACCGGCGCGCAGACCGCGTTCTGGTCTGTGCCGGTGCCGGTGGCGAGTTCGGCGGAGTAACGAGAGGGGACGGAGAGCTCTTGCAACGCGGCGGTCTTTGCCTCGGTCGCGGTCATTACCGCGCGGACCAACGCGCCGTCCAGCATCGGCTGGTTGACGACGATCATCACGTTGATGGTGCCGAAGGCGGGCGGCGCTTCGCGGACGATGGCGGTGTGGCGGCCATCGTATTCATGGCACGAGGCCGGGTCCCCGACGCGCGCCGCGTTGCCTTCGACCCCGCCGGTCGCGGCGGCGACCACCGAAATCTCGCGAAAAGTTTCGCGCGCCACCGCCAGATTGTTCATGTTGGCGGCGGCACCCAGCTGCGCCGCCTTCAGACCGCCCAGTCCGTGACCCTCCAGCACCGCGTCGGCTTACAAATCCTGACGTTCAAGGATCTTCGGTCGTGGGTGGAGGGACAGGGGGCCGGGTTCGCAGCCCTGGTGGTTGAAGACCAAGTCCAGACCCTCGACAAGGCCGCCGTTGGCGAAACTGGTGGAAATCACGCGGTGGGGGGAAAGAAAGCGCAGGGCGACGAATTTGTCGTCGCGATGCAGTTCGACGGCATTGAAAAAGGTGTCGAGCAACATCGGTTTATCCTTTCGCGTGAGAAGAAAGAACCCCGGACGCCCGCAGCGCGGCGTCCGGGGCGGCGATGATCAGTAGGTGAGGGTCGGGCCGACGTAGCCGCCCCGTCCCGCGGTGGCATACCCGGGAGACGCCGTGTAGTAGTGATGGTCGAACAGGTTCTCGACGCGGCCATAGACCTTCGCCCAGTCGGTGACCTGGTAGCTGCTGCCGAAGTCAACCACGGTGTAGCCGCCCACGAAGGCGGTGTTGCTGGTCTTGCTCCACGAGGCGGCGCGGGCCTTCCCCCACACGGACAGACCCTCGACCTCGTCCGGGGCGTAGGTGACGCGGACCGAGCCGGTGTTGCGCGGACTACGCTGGATCACGCCGTCGGTGGTGTTGTCGCGTGCCCGGGCGTAGGTGTGGGCGCCGGTGATCGTCAGTTCGTGGCTGGGGTGCAGGGTCACGGTGTTCTCGATCCCTTCGGAGCACACCGAGGCGAGGTTCACGTAGTGGGAGCCACTCGTGTTCCCCGCCGTGATGTATTTCGCGTCGTTGATGTACGCGATCATGTCGTTGACGTTGGTGCGGAAGAAGGTGGTGCCGACGTCCACCTTGTTCTTGATCACGCTTTGGTCCACGCCGATGTCGAAGCTGCGGGATTTTTCCGGTTGCAGATCCTCGTTGCCGACGTTGTTGGGGTAGTACATTTGCCCCAGGTTCGGCGCGTAGAAGCCGGTGCCGTAGCTGGTATGCAGGCGGGTGCCCGATTCGGGAATGTAGTAGCCGACGGTGGCGCGATAGGTGTTGTGCTTCTTGACGCGCTGGTTGTCTTCCTGCCGCGCGCCCGCGGTCAGGGTCAGCTTTTTGTCTAGCATCTGTAGCTGATAGTTGCCGAAGTGCCCGTCGTTCGTGACTGTCTTGCCGGTGATCTTGAAGGTATTGGCGAATTCGCGCTGACGATCGAAGCCGAAGACGAAGGTGTGGTTGTCAACCGGCCTCAGGGCACGCCTGATAGGCGTAGAAGTTGCGTCCGCCGTCGTGCCAGCCGCTGCTGTTGTCGCGCGTGCCGTTGTCTAGGAAATAGTCGGATTTGGTGGTAAAACGCGCCATGCTGACGGTGTTGGACAGCAGGCCGTCGAACATGTCGGCGGTGGTGCCGGTTTTGTAAAGGTTGGAGACGAAGCGGTTGGACCTGTCGGAATCCACCAGGGAACTTTTGTCCGTTTCGGATTTGGCTTTCTGATAGTAGCCGGAGGACTCGACGTTGAGGTTGTCGAGGATGCCCACGTTCTTGATGACGTCGGATCCGATGCGATAGTTCATCGCCTGGTTCCGGTAGCCGTCCTTTTCGTCCGTTGCTCCGGTTCCTTTCAGATCGCTGTAGTCGAAGCCGTCGGTGGTGAGGCCCGACATGGTCACGCCGTAATAGACGTCGTCGATGCGGCCGTGGGCGCTCATCGCGCTTTTGTAGGTGTTGTAGGTGCCGCTTTCGAGGGTCAGGCTGCCCTTCATGGGTTCGGTGCTGTTCTTTCCGGTCTTGGTGTTGACGGCGATCACGCCGGAAACCGCGTTGCTGCCGTAGAGTGAGCTTTGCGAACCGCGCAGGAATTCGACGCTTTCGACGGCGTCCGCGGGCATCGAGCCGATGTCGAAGTTGCGTCCCAGAAGGCTTCCGGGAGTGGACATCGGGACGCCGTCGATCGTGATCAGGACGGTGTTGCCCCCCGGCAGGCCGCGAACCATGATATCCGACGAACTGAGGCTGCGGTTGGTATAGCCGTAATGGGTGATCGAGTTGGTTTCCTCCAGGGTGTCGAGGACGCTGTAGTTCTGGCGTTCCTCCATCTCCTCGCCGGCGATCACGGAGACCGAACTGCCGACGGTATTGATCGGGGTGGCGGTGCGGTTGGCGGAGACCACCAGCTTGCCCAGGTTCTCGGTGTCCTCGGCCAGGGCCGGAGCGGCTTGGGCCAGGGCGGCGGTCAGGGCGAGCTGCGCCACGCCGGTTCGCAGTCGGGTGCGTGATGAATCGTAATGCATTTCTATCCCCCATGGCGCGGAGCAGGGACGTCCGCGCCCGACGTTGTTTTTCATGTCGCAGGGGGAAGGTTCCCGCCCGCAGGTTCAGGACACTGCGGCGGCGAATAGCCGTTCCCGTGCGCCTCCTCGCGCGGAAAAGCGATGCGTGTCGGCAGGTCTCCTGGCTTGCGGGTCGTCGCGTCCGGCCTGCCTTCCCGGCCTTTCGGCCAGTGGCGTTCGTGGGTCGTTCGCTCGCCGCTCACAGTTGCGGAGGCAGCTTCGGCTTGGGCGCGCATTCCCCCTGCGCCGCACCGAATTCCCTTTTCATCCGCGGGAAGGTCCCGCGCACACCGACGCGCGCCAGTATGTCGAGGAGGTGGAGGGTGTCAACGATCATATAACTGTGTATCGTAACTTAAGGTGCATAAATGTGACATTGTTGCAACGGCATGCGTTGCCCGTGGTGGGCGGCGCGAAAAAACGAAAGGGCGGCATGTGCCGCCCTGATCGGTCTGGTCTGGGAATGGTGCCCCCGGGGAGACTCGAACTCCCACGTCCTAAGGACAACAGATTTTGAGTCTGCCGCGTCTACCGGTTCCGCCACAGGGGCATGGCAGGACTTTCGTCCGAAGACCGCCGACTATACGGAGCGAATTTTCTCGGTCAAGTCCCAACTTATACCAGCGGGTCATGATAAGGGACGGCTGGTATTGGGGGAAAACCGCGGGCGGCCCATTTGGGGCCGCCCGCGGTCGATACCGACGGGGTATCGGGTCAGGCCTTGTTCAGCGGCCACACCACCTTGCCGTGTAGTTCGTTCATCACCTGCGCCAGGCCGGTGTACATGGCGGCCAGGGCGGTCGCCATGCCTTCCCAGCCCGCCAGGGTGTGGAACAGGTGCGAAACCTCGCTGCCATGGGTGACGTTGGCCAGGATCAGCAGGGCGAACAGCACGATCAACAGACCGAACGTCACCTGCAGCGCGGTGTTCAGGCGGAACGTCGCCAGGAACAGCACGAACGACATGGCGCCCCAGATGCCCAGGAAGAAGGCCATCGAGGTCGGCGACGCCGGGGTGATGCCGGAGACCATCTTCGGCAGCATGATCAGGGTGCAAAGGGAAATCCAGAAGCAGCCGTAGGAGGTGAAGGCAACGGTGCCGAAGGTCGCGCCCTTCTTCCATTCCATCCAGCCGACGAACAACTGGGCCAGTCCGCCATAGAACAGGCCCATGCCCAGGATCATCGAATCCAGGCCGAAGAAGCCGGCATTGTGGGCATTCAGCAGAAAGGTGGTCAGGCCAAAGGCGCACAGGCCAAGCGGCGCGGGGTTGGCGGTGGTGTCGGCAATTACGGTCTTGGGCGCCGAAGGATCGATCGCAGGTCCACTCATTGGTTTTCTCCAGCTTGCGCGTTCGGGTCCATCTCCCGAACGATCGTTTCGTTGGTTTCCATCGAGCCCGGCACGGTCCCCAGAGCGAATCGCACACCCCGACCATTCCCTTTGCAGAAAACTCGAAATGCTCGAAGGTTGCTGCGAAGCGGTTGATCGTTAAGCTAACGATCCGTAGTGTATCCTTGCTAAGAACAGTTCCAATAAAGGAACAGGCTCCTCCCCCAAGGACGCCCCATTCGGGTACGGCTCCAGCTCATCGAAACCCGGATGATAGACGGTCGGACAACGAAATCAATCCCCGATTTTCGTCGCTCTTCCGCCGTTGAAGGCGGTGGCCGCGTCGGCGGAGAGGGCGGTGCGGGGGGGGGCTTGACGATCAGGCCCAGCCCGGCGGTGAAGAAGCACAACACCGACGAAATCAGATGGGCGGTGCCGTATCCCCCGGTGGCATCCAGGATGTAATCGGCCGCCAGCGGGCCGCAAACTCCGGCGACACCCCAGGCGGTGAACAGAATGGCGTAATTGAAGCCCATGTTCCGGGTGCCGTAGAAGTCGGCGATGGTGGACGGATAGACCGCCAGCATCGCGCCGTACGAGAAGGTGATTACAATCGAACCCGCCAGGATGGTTCCGAAGCTGTGGAAGTTCGAGAACATCAACAGCGTCGCGCCCTGCAGCAGGTAGAGGATCGCCATGGTCCGGCCGCGACCGAGATCTTGTCGGAGACGAAGCCCGAGACCGGACGCCCCAGCGCGTTCGAGATTGAGATCATGGCCACCAGGGCGACGCCCATGTTGACGCCGGTTTGCAAGGTGGCGATCTTCGCCAAGTGGCCGATCAGGATCAGCCCCGCCATCGATCCGGCCAGGAACATCAGCCACAGCAGATAGAACTGCGGCGTTTTCAGCATTTCTTTCCAGGAATAATCAAAAACGGAGGCCGATTGCGTGGTTTGGACGGCGGCCACCGGCGTTTTCGGCACCGACAGCAACTGCGCGAAGCCCATGATCAGGGCGCCGAAGGCGACGCCCAGGATCTTGAAGGTGGCGAACATTCCATAGGACGCGATCAGGGTCTTGGTCAGCGGCGCGATGTACAGGGAAGCCAGACCGAAGCCGGTGACCACGACGCCCGCGATCAGCCCCTTCTGTTCCGGTTTGAACCACCTTACCGCCGCCGGCGTCGCCGCCGAGCAGCCCATGCCGATGCCCGCGCCGGTCATCACGCCGAAGCACAGAATGACGCCCTCCAGGGTCGGGAAGACGCTGCACAGCACCAGGCCCAGGCCGGTGAACGCGCCGCCCACGGTGGCGACGACGCGCGGGCCGAACATGTCCTGCAGCTTGCCGCCGACCAGCATGATCGCCGCGAACATCGCGATAGCCACGGTATAGGGCAGCGACGCTTGGAAACTCGTCCACTTGTAGGTGGCGCTCAAGTTGGCGGAAAAGATGCTCCAGGTGTACAGGCAGCCGAACATCAGATTGATGCACAAGCCCGCCAGAACCACGATCCAGCCTCGATTGACGTCATTTGCCATGTAGTGTTCCCTTCGGTTCGTTATTTCGCGCATGCCGGGCTCGGTGAAACGCGCGGAAGATCGATGGATTTCGCGCATCGCCGAGGATGATTTCCAGTCCTCGACAGGAAGCATTCGCCGTTTCATTTTGACGGCGTTAGGAAATCTTCGATATATCCGCGCTTAATGCCCGGTCGGCCTAATGCGCACATGGCTGAACCAAAGATAAAACACAACTATCGAAAATGATACAGTCACAATTTGTTTCAAATATTATCAATACTTATCTTTTTCTTTTATATTATGGGGTTGGCTGCGTTTGGCCCTTCTCGTGCGCCAAAGCTCGTCAGTTTCAGGGTTTTGGCCTATACTGAGAGGGTGCGGAGATGAAGATGAGGACGACGCGACGATGGAGGCTCCCATGATCCCCACCACGCGGCGCAGATTTACACCATGGTGCTGGTTTCCGCCTCGGATCGGGAAATGACCGACGCCGAGCTCAAGGTAATGGGTACCAACGTCAAGACTCTTCCTGCCTTTCGCGGCTTCGATAGCGCCGAACTGACGCGAATCGCCGAGGACTGCGCCGCCCTTTTGGATCAGGACGACGGGTTGGGACGCGCGCTGGATTTGATTCGCACCGCGTTGCCGCTGAAGCTGCGCGAAACCGTTTATGCCCACGCCAGCGATGTCGCGGTTGCCGACGGTCATGTCGAGCAGGAGGAATTGCGCATGCTGGAGATGGTTCGCCATCGCCTGGATGTGGATCGGTTGACCGCCGCCGCCATCGAACGCGGCGCCCGCGCCCGTAGCGTCGCACCTCTGATTTCACACTTTTAGCCATGAAAAGACCCGGCCCCTGAAGAGGGGCCGGGTCTTTCGTCGGGCGATGGTGGGAGGGCGTGGGCTTAGAAGCCCATGCCGCCCATGCCGCCCATGCCGCCCATGCCGCCCATGTCCGGCATCGCCGGGCCATGGCCATGCTTTTCCGGGGCCTCGGCGACCATCGCCTCGGTGGTGATCAGCAAGCCCGTGATCGAGGCGGCGTCCTGCAGGGCATGACGCACGACCTTGGTCGGGTCGATGATGCCGGCCTTCACCATGTCCTCGTACTCGCCGCTCTGAGCGTTGAAGCCGAACGTCGGGGACGTCTGCTCCAGGATCTTGCCCGCGACCACGGCGCCGTCGAAGCCGGAGTTCTCGGCGATCTGACGTAGCGGGGTCTGCAAGGCGCGACGCACGATCTCGATGCCGACCTTCTGGTCTTCGTTGGCGAACTTCAGGCCAGCCAGAGCCTTGGTCGCGTTCAGCAGCGCAACGCCGCCGCCCGGAACCACGCCTTCCTCGACCGCCGCACGGGTGGCGTGCAGGGCGTCGTCAACGCGGTCCTTCTTTTCTTTCACTTCGACTTCGGTCGCGCCGCCGACCTTGATCACCGCAACACCGCCAGCCAGCTTGGCCAGACGTTCTTGCAGCTTCTCGCGGTCGTAGTCGGAGCTCGCGGATTCGATCTGGGCGCGAATCTGGTTGCAGCGGGCCTCGATCTCTTCCTTGGCGCCGGCGCCGTCAACGATGGTGGTGTCTTCCTTGGTGATCACCACTTTCTTCGCGGTACCCAGCATGTCCAGGGTCACGGTGTCGAGCTTGATCCCCAGTTCTTCGGAGATCACCTGGCCGCCGGTGACGGTGGCCATGTCGCCCAGAATCGCCTTGCGGCGGTCGCCGAAGCCCGGAGCCTTGATCGCGGCCACTTTCAGGCCGCCGCGCAGCTTGTTTACCACCAGGGTGGCCAAGGCCTCGCCTTCGATGTCCTCGGCGATGATGAGGAGCGGTTTACCCGACTGCACCACGGCTTCCAGGACCGGCAGCATCGGTTGCAGGCTGGTCAGCTTGGTTTCGTTGATCAGGATGTAGGGGCTTTCCAGCTCCACCACCATCTTCTCAGCGTTGGTCACGAAGTACGGCGACAGATAGCCGCGATCGACCTGCATGCCTTCGACGACCTCAAGCTCGGTGTCCAGGCCCTTGGCTTCCTCGACGGTGATCACGCCTTCGTTGCCGACACGCTCCATCGCCTTGGCGATGATGGTGCCGATCTCGGCATCGCCGTTGGCGGAAATCGTGCCGACCTGGGCGATCTCGGCGTTGGTCGAAACCTCGCGAGAGGTTGCCTTGATCGCCGCGACGACCGCTTCGACAGCGATGTCGATGCCGCGCTTCAGGTCCATCGGGTTCATCCCTGCGGCCACCGACTTGCAGCCCTCGCGGACGATCGCCTGCGCCAGAACGGTCGCGGTGGTGGTGCCGTCGCCGGCCATGTCATTGGTCTTGGAAGCGACTTCCTTGACCATCTGCGCGCCCATGTTCTCGAACTTGTCGGCAAGCTCGATTTCCTTGGCGACGGAGACGCCGTCCTTGGTGATGCGCGGCGCGCCGAACGACTTGTCCAGCACCACGTTGCGGCCCTTCGGACCCAGCGTCACCTTGACCGCGTCGGCCAGGATGTCGACGCCGCGCAGCATCCGCGCGCGCGCGTCGGTCGAGAATTTGACTTCTTTAGCAGCCATCGTGAAATTCCTTTTGGCTTGGTGAACGGATTTCGGATTGGGGGCGTTCTGTCCGGGATCAGCCCAGAACGCCCAGGATGTCCGATTCCTTCATGATCAGGACGTCTTCGTCGTCGATCTTGACTTCGGTGCCGGACCACTTGCCGAACAGCACGTTGTCGCCGACCTTGAGGTCGAGCGGCGTGATCTTGCCATCGTCGCCGCGATAGCCGGAGCCAACCGCTAGGATCGAGCCCTGCATCGGCTTTTCCTTAGCGCTGTCAGGAATGATGATGCCACCGGCGGTCTTGGTTTCCACGTCAACACGCTTGACCAGCACACGGTCATGCAACGGCCTGAATTTCATAGTATCCTCCAGGTATCTTGAACCACGAGAGACTCTCCGCTCGTTTTGGCGCGGAGAAAAGGGCCAGGACGGTTCGTTGGCGCTCTACCGCCCTGAGTGCTAACGAGGTAAGCTGGAGGTCGCGGGGTGTCAAGTGCAAATCATACCGACGGCGTGGGATCGTCCCCGGCGGCCAGTTCGGCCGCGCGGCCCCGCCGCAGGTGGCGGATCAGGTATAACCCCATGGCGGCAGAGGCGACGAACAGCGCCGCGCCCAGGCCGATGCGGAAGGTCGGGTCGATGTGCACGCCCGAACCGATCAGCACGAAGACCACGGTTTGCGGCAGATAGCCGACCGCCGATCCCAGAAGGAACGGCATGCCGTGGACCCTTGATACTCCGGCGGCCAGATTAGTCACCACGTTGCTGCCGACCGGCAGGAAGCGGATCAACAGGGTGGTGAGAAACGGGCTGTCGGCCAGAATCGCGTCGAAACGCGCGATCGGCCGCTCGAAGTGCCGTTGCACCAAGCCGCGTCCGAGGACGCGGGCATAGGCGAAGGCGGCCAAGCATCCCAATGTCGCGGCAACCAGGGATAGGCCGCAGCCTTCGACGAAACCGAAGGCATAACCGCCCAGAAAGGCGACAACCTGTCGCGGAAAACCCAGCGCGGTGACCGCCGTGCCCATGCCCAGGAATAACAGGTAACCGGTCAGGCCCTTGCCCTTGACCTCGGTATCGACCCAGCCAGTGTTGAAGGCGTCGCCCAGTCCCGCCGCCTTCAGGCCATAGCCGATGGCGACCAGGGAAACGATTAGGACAAGCCCTTTGAGGTAGGGTTTGGCGGCCTTGAACGGGTCAGTCATCGGTGGCGTCGATCTCCGGCACCGAGGCGCGGCGAATCAGCCACATCACGCCCAACAGGTCGGAGACGCCGACCAGGGCGCGATCGATGGTGCCGTATTTCGATTGGCCGCGTTCGCGCGGGCGATGATTGACCGGCACCGAGACCACGGCGCCGCCGTGCCTCAGGAACAGGGCGGGCAGATAGCGGTGCATGTGGTTGAAGCGCGGCAGATCCAGAAAGGTGGCGCGGGAAAACAATTTAAGGCCACAGCCGGTATCCGGGGTGTCGTCGTTCAGCAGGGCGCGGCGCAGCGCGTTGGCGAATTTCGAGGTATAGCGCTTGACCGCGCTGTCCCGCCGCTTGTGGCGATGTCCCGCGACCAGGAGAAGGTCGGCGGCGGCGGCGGCGCGCAGGCGCTCCAGCAAGGCCGAGATATCGGCCGGGTCGTTCTGTCCGTCGCCGTCCAGGGTGGCGATGAAGCGGGCTTGCGCGAACTTGACGCCGGTGGCGACCGCCTGGCTTTGGCCGCAGCTTTCGCGGTGGCGGATGCTGCGCAGCCGGGGAAAGCGTTCCTTCGCCTCGGCCAGCTTTTGCGGCGTACGGTCGTCGGAGCCGTCGTCGATGTAGATCACCTCGAACTCGGCGATGCCGTCCAGAGCGGCGTGGATTTCCTCGACCAGGGTGAGGATGTTGTCCTGCTCGTTCTTGACCGGAACGACCACCGCCAATTCCGGTTCCGCCTGCTTTTTCCGCATTTTTCCCGCCGTCAAGGAGCCCCAAGGGGGCATTTTGCGTGGCTTTCGGGTCTTGTTAGCATGCGCTTGCGCGCTTCACAACGTCTTCGTCGGCGGACCCCAGATGGGCGTGGCGCACCCCAGCATCGGCGCGAATCGCCCCCGGCGCGGCGTCGGCGATCAGCCGTCCGCGATCCAGCACCAGAATGCGCGTCGCGAAGTCGAACACGGTCGCCATGTCGTGCTCGGTGAACAGCACCGTCATGCCGCGCATCCGCGATCGTTCCCGCACCAGATCCATGAAGGCGGCGCGCTCGGATGGGGCCATTCCGGCGGTGGGTTCGTCCATCAGTGGCCGCGAGGGAGCACGGACCATCGCCATCGCCAGTTCCAGCCGCCTGGCGTCGCCGTGGGAAAGAGCGGCGGAGGGCACGTCGGCGATTTCCTCCAGGCCGACCTCGGCTAGCACCGCCAGGCTCAGGACCCATTAAATTATTGTCAGGCAGATCGGCGGCTGATTCACTCATGGGAGGGAGGACCCCATCCATGAGTGATCTGTTTTGGTTGTCAGAGAGGCAGTTGGCGAAGATCGAGCCGCATTTCCCGCTATCGCATGGCGTGCTGCGGGTTGATGATCGGCGAGTGATCAGCGGCATCGTTCATGTGATCCGCAACGGCTTACGGTGGCGAGATGCACCACCCGTCTATGGCCCCCACAAAACCCTCTATAATCGTTTCGTTTGCTGGAGCCGACTTGGGGTGTTCAGCCGGATCTTCGCGGCCTTGACGGGAGAGGCTGGCCCTCCAGACCGGTTGATGATCGATGCAACCCACCTGAAAGCTCATCGGACCGCCGCGAGCCTCTATAAAAAGGGGCTCTTCCCCGATGTATCGGACGCACAAAAGGCGGGCTGAACTCCAAGCTTCATGCGGTTTGCGACGGACAAGGAAGGCCCCTCATCCTGCTGCTCAGCGAGGGGTAAATGAGCGATTACAAAGGCGCGATGCTGTTGCTCGACCTATTTCCCAAGGCCAACGTCCTGATCGCCGACAAGGGCTATGACGGTGATCCCCTTCGAGAGGCTTTGACACAGCGAGGGATCGCTACATGCATCCCGCCAATGCGTCATCGCAAAACCCAGTACGCTTACGACAAAACCCTCTATCGCCAGCGTCATAGGATCGAGAACCTCTTCGCTCGCCTCAAGGATTGGCGGCATATCCACACCCGATATGACCGATGTGCGGATATCTTCTTTGCCGCCGTCATCATCGCGGTACTCCTCCTCTTCTGGATCGAACCTTAATGAGTCCTGAGCCTAGGGTCGGTTTGCCCGCGCCCAGGCAGAGGGCGACATGGTCGAAGCCCAGGGCCTTTGCGTCGTCGAAACCCAAGGACGAGCCGAATCGCACCCCGCCGTACATCCGGAAGCGGCGGTCGCGTTCCAGGATCAGGCGGATCACGGTCAGGAAGTTTTTGTCCCAGCGGACCGTGATGCCGTATTCGGCGACGCCGCCGAATCCGGCGGTGATGCGTTGATCCAGGGTTTTCCACAGGGGGCGGATGTCGCGGATCGGCTGGAAGGGAACCGCCTCGCCCTTGGCGTCGATGCCGGACAGGGAGGAATCAATCGGTTCGATCTTCAGGCCGTCCACCGCCGCCACCGCGTGGCCGTCGCGCAGCAGGCGCTGCGCTAGGCTGTATCCGGCCGGGCCAAGCCCCGCCACCAGTACCGCGCAGCCGGTTTCCGGCGCGGGCAGGGGCTGGCGGGTCGAGAACGGATTCCAGCGGGTCAGCAGGGCATAAATTTCGAAGCCCCAGGGCAGGGACAGCACGTCCTTCAAGGCGCGGGTTTCGATCTCTGAAATATTGACCGGGTCGCGCATCTGGTTCTGGTAGACGCAGGCGACCATGCAGTCGTTGCAGATACGGTGTCCGGTTCCGGCGCATAGCGGGTTGTCGATGCAGACGATGCCCAGCGCGGAAATCGTGAAGCCCGCAGTCTTCCCGCGATCATTTCCGAGATGCGTTCTTCCAGCGGGCAGCCCGCCATGGCGCGGCCCAGAGGGTTGATGGCGCGCGCGCCGGTGGTGCGGTCGGTCATCCCGGTCGAGCAGGAGTCCTTGCCCTGGTTGTGGCAGGCGATGCAATAGTTCCCCTGATCCAGGGCATGCGCCAGATCGGCGCCGCGATCGGTCAGGGCGAAGCCTTCGCGCCGCCGCCAGGCCTCGGGCGGGGCTTCTCGCACCGCGATGCCGCCGTTTTCGCCGTCGATCGCATGCACCAGGGCCATCGGGTCGCGCTTGCCGGGGTGGACGAACAGCACGCCCTTGCCGTGGGCGCGTTGCCCCGCCGGGGTCAGGCTGGTCCAGGCGGAAAACTTGGCGCCGCCGTCCAGGTCGGCGGCGTGGGTCTCGGCGGCGTCCATCCAGCCGATCACCGCGCGGGCGAAGGTTTCCTCGTCGAACGCGCCGCCGATGCAGGCTTCGATCTCGCGGGTCAGGGCTGCGCCGTCCAGGCCGTCGGCGGCCTCGGGCTTGATCGCCTTCAGCGCCTTCCTCTGCACGAACAGGCGCTTCGCCGCGAACAGCGGCCCCAGCGCGTCCTGCGCGGCGCGCAGGGCCGCCAATTCGCCCTCGACCCCGAACAACTGGCCGACGAAGGCATCGACCTCGGGGGCCAGGGCCAGCATCAGGTCGGCCTCCGCCTTGCGGGTCAGGGCATCGGGGGCGGCGCGTGCCGCAGTCAGGGCCGCCGCGCGCTCGGGCGTTCGGGTTTCCAGGAAGGACAGAAAAGCCGCGTCGAGGCGGGCCAGCCCCTTGCGGCTATAAAAATCGGAAAACCCAAGGCCGAACCCCAGGTGCAATGCGTTGGAACCGACAACGGTATCCATGAAAAAACTCCCGGCAGATGCTAAGCTCCGAGTATGGTTTGGCTGGCGGATATGTGATATTTTATCCGGTTGGCGTGCCGCCGTTTTCTTGAGCCCTCGCGGGGTGTTTTTCGCACCTTGGAGGGTTTTTGGAAAGTGTTAAATCGCATTTTTGCAACCCGTTCGGGTGGGGTTTGCGGAAAGCCGCGCAAACCGCCAGGATCGCCACGCAGGAGAGTTTGTCGATGCCCCGTTTCGATGACCGCGCCGCCACCCCGGAGGGCCTGTTTTTCACCCCGGCCGGACTCGAGTCGCACCAAGCGGCGCTTATCGTTGCCGAGGCTCTGGCGGGGTGCGATGACGGCGAGTTGTTCTTGGAGTCGCGGCGCCAAGAGGCGGTGGCTCTTGACGATGGCGTTGTGAAAACCGCCAGTTACGGCAGCGGTCATGGTTTCGGCCTGCGCGCGGTGGCCGGGGAAACCACCGTCTATGCCCATGCCGAAGGCTTCGATCTCCAGGCTTTGCGCCGTGCCGCGACCACTGTCGCCACCGTCCGCCGCGGCCATGGGGGGGCTCTGGCGCTGCCGCCGCTGCCCACTAATCGCCGTCTTTACGCCGATCTTGATCCCGTTGACGACCGGGACTTCGCCGGTAAGGTGGACATCCTGGAAAGCATCGATACCTACGCTAGAGGGCGGGATGCGGCGGTGTGTCAGGTGATGGCCTCCCTGGCCTCGTCCTGGCAGGCGGTGGCGGTGCTGCGCGCCGATGGATCGCTGGCTTTCGACGTGCGCCCGCTGGTGCGGGTCAACGTCTCGGTGATGATGGAACGGAACGGGCGGCGCGAGACCGGATCGTTCGGCTGCGGCGGTCGCGAATCCTATGATTGCTTCGTGACGCCGGGGGCCTGGCGGGCGGCGGTGGACGAGGCGATCCGTCAGGCCGAGGTGAATCTGGACTCGGTGGATGCCCCGGCCGGTGAAATGACCGTGGCGTTGGGACCGGGCTGGCCCGGCATCCTGTTGCACGAGGCGGTCGGTCACGGCCTGGAGGGCGACTTCAACCGCAAGGGGACCTCCGCCTTTTCTGGCCGGGTCGGCGAACGGGTCGCGGCGAAGGGGGTGACGGTGATCGACGACGGCACCCTGCCCGACCGTCGGGGATCGATTTCGATCGACGACGAAGGCACGCCGTCGTCCCGCACCGTGCTGATCGAGGATGGAATTCTGACCGGTTACATGCAGGATCGCTTGAACGCGCGGCTGATGGGGGTGGCTTCCACCGGCAACGGACGGCGCGAAAGCCATGCTCATTGTCCGCTGCCGCGGATGACCAACACCATCATGCTGGGGGGCGAGGCCGACCCGGCGGAGATACTGGCCTCGATCAAATCCGGCCTTTACGCGGTCAACTTCGGCGGCGGACAGGTGGACATCGCCTCGGGCAAGTTCGTGTTCTCGGCGTCCGAGGCCTACTTGATCGAAAACGGCAAGATTGGCGCGCCGGTCAAGGGCGCGACCCTGATCGGCAACGGCCCCGACGTGTTGACCCGGATCTCCGCCATCGGCAACGATCTGGAACTGGACAAGGGGGTCGGCACCTGCGGCAAGGATGGTCAGGGGGTGCCGGTGGGGGTTGGGCAGCCGACCCTAAGGCTGGATGGCTTGACCGTCGGCGGAACCCGCGTCTGAGGGAGCGTGCAGGGTGTCCCAGGCCTTGCCTTCCTCGCCGATCGAAATCTCGACCAGGGCGCGGTAGATCGCCGCCACCGGCGCAGGGTCGGCCCCGGTCGCCGCCGCGTGAGCGGAGGCCTTCGCCACCACGTCCTCGATTCGCCAAGGCACCACCACGTCGGCGCGGGTCGGCTTGCAGGCGGCGGCGCGCCGCACCCAGGACAGGCGTTCCGCCAACAGGGGGGCGATGCGGCGGTCCAGGTCGTCGATGGCGGCGCGAATCGTGGCCATGTCGGCGGCGGTCATCTTAAGGGCGTCTCCGTCAAGGTGCGTGGGCGTGGTCCATTCCGTCGGGGGCGAGGCCCCTCTCTCCATTCTCTTTTCCCCGGTTTCGATGCATCGTGCAATCCTTCCCGTCGGGGCGGCGGCGACCGTTCGGACGGAGATTTTATGAATTCCGACCGTTTATCAAGAGGTTGTCGTGCATTTCTTGCGTCAGAACCTCGATGCGCAGGCTCAGTTCCCTCGTCAGTTAGGTCAGTTTCGTGTTCTGTTTCAGTAAGGCCATCATCCGAGCGGTTTGCTCCTCGGCGAAGGTTTGGCGTTGTTCGCTGATTTGGGCCAGATCTTCCCGGTGGCGGGTGTCCGCGCCGGCATGCGCCTTGTCGCGGTCGGCCTGCCGGGTCTGGGCCAGCAGGATCAATGGGGCCGCGTATGCCTCCTGGAGGCTGAAGGCAAGGTTCAACAGGATGAAGGGGTAAAGGTCGAACCGGGCGAACCCGAGAATGTTGGCGCCGATCCACAGGGCGACGACCACCGTCTGTGAAATCAGGAAAACCGGCGTTCCGAAAAATCGGGCGAAGGCCTCGGCCTTCAACGCGAACCAGTTGTTGCCGAACACCGGGGCCAGATGCGCGTGCGGAAGGTGAAAGCTGAGGTGATCGTCCTTCGGTTTTCCAAACGAATCAGGGGGCGTTTCGGTGGCGGTTCGTGGCGCGTTTGACGACATGTTGATTCCTCGGACTTTCATGTGTTCAGGACATGCCCGGATGGTTCTGGGAGATTGTCTTCGCGAGGCCCCTGTCCTTCTAATAGGAGAATGTGGCGAACGCGGGGTCCACGGACTGTCGCCAGCCGCCGTAGTACAGGTCCAGAAGTTCGTCGGCCTGGGTCTGGCCGGTTTTGACCATGGTGTGCAGCACGTTCAGGAAGCGGCGTTCGTCCTCGCCCTCGGTGTTCAGGCGGGCGCGGCGGCGCAGGCCCTCGGCGGCGATCGCCAGGACCTCGGCAGCGATGTCCCGCAGCGAGCGGCAGCGGAAGCTTCCGGCCAGGCCGTCGCGCCGCGCGACGTGGGCCAGGGCGGTCCGGTCTTCCTCTGTCCACGGCCGGGCCAAATCCCAAGCCGCGGACAATGCGGTTTCGTCGTACAGCAGGCCCACCCACAGCGCGGGCAGGGCGCACAGGTGGCACCAGCGGCTGCCGTCGGCGCCGCGCATTTCCAAATAGCGTTTCAGTCGCACCTCGGGGAAGGCGGTGGTGATATGGTCTTCCCAGTCGGACATCCGGGGCCGTTCGCCGGGCAGGGCGGGCAGGTGGCCGTTCAGGAAGTCGCGGAACGATTGGCCGGAGGCATCGATGTAACGGCCCTCGCGCTTCACGAAGTACATCGGCACGTCGAGCAGATAGTCGGTCCAGCGTTCGAACCCCATGCTGTCCTGGAAGACGAAATTCGGGGTGCCGGTGCGGTCGGGATCGGTATCGGTCCAGATTTGGGCGCGATAGCTTTTGAAGCCGTTGGGATTGCCCTCGGTGAAGGGGGAATTGGCGAAAAGGGCGGTGGCGATCGGTTGCAGCGCCAGGGCGACGCGGAATTTCCGGATCATGTCGGCCTCGGACGAGAAGTCCAGGTTCACCTGCACGGTGCAGGTCCGCACCATCATGTCGAGGCCGAGTTTGCCCTTGGTCGGCATGTAGCGGCGCATGATCGCGTAGCGGCCCTTCGGCATCCAGGGAAAGTCGTCGCGCCGCCATTTTGGGTGAAAGCCCAGGCCAATCATGCCGATGCCCAGGGGTTCGGCGATCGATTTCAGCAGGTTCAAGTGGCTCGAGGTTTCGACGCAGGTGTCGTGGATGGTGGCGAGCGGCGCGCCGGAAAGTTCCAATTGGCCGCCCGGTTCCAGCGTGATCGAGGAGCCGGCGGGATGGGAAAGCGCGATCGGATTGCCGTCTTCGAAGACCGGCGACCAGCCGTGCGGGATCAAGGCCTCCAGCAGGACGCGGATGCTTTTTTCGCCGTCATAGGCCAGCGGCTTCAGGGAATTCCGACAGAACACGAACTTTTCGTGTTCGGTGCCGATCCGCCAGGCCTCGGGCGGCGTGCATCCCTGGGCGAGATAGTGCGTCAGTTCGGTGGCCGAGGCGACGGTGGGGGAGTCCGAAAAGGTGGCGGTCATGGCGCGAACTCCGGGAAAAATACACATGAAATCAACGAATCGGCGGCAGGTCCCCGTCGCCCAGGAAGGCTTGCCACAGACCGAGGCCGACGATGGCGGCGGTCTCGGCCCGCAGGATGCGGGGGCCGAGACCGACCCCACTAGAAAAGGAAGCCGAAGCCAGAACGTCAAGCTCATGGGCGGAAAAACCGCCCTCCGGTCCGATCAGAAGGGCGTGCGGAGCGGCGCTGTCGGCGGCGGAAAACGCCGCCAGGGCCGGGGCGCCGCCGCCGCTTTCGTCGCCGTACCAGAGGCGGCGGTCGTTGGGCCATGTCGCCAGAATCGTCGAAAGCGCGGCCAGGGGGCGGACCTCGGGCACGCTCAAGCGTTCGCACTGTTCGGCGGCTTCGATCGCCTGGGCGCGCAGGCGGCCCGGATTGACGCGACGGATCTGGGTATGCTCGGTCAGGACCGGTTGCAGCACCGAAACCCCCAATTCCACCGCCTTCTCCACCAGCATGTCGCAACGTGCGCTTTTGATCGGCGCGAACAGCAGCCAGACCTCGGGTTCCGCCCGTTGCGGCTGGATCGGGCGATGGACTACGGCCCCGCCCTTGCCCTTGCCCAAGGTGTCGATCTCGGCCAGCCAGGCGCCGTCGCGGCCGTTGAACAGACGCACCGCGGCACCCGGCGTCCGGCGCATCACGTCGCGCAGATAGTGCGCCTGATCGGGGGACAGCGCGATCCGCGCGTTCTCGGCCAAGGAGTCGGGCACGAATAGGCGCGGGGCGGTGGCGGCGGCGCGGTCGGTCATCGTGATTTCCGTTTCGGGAAGAAAAAACCCGACGTACTTTAGGCGCATGAGCACCGCGAAGCCAACCCTTGGCGATATGCCGGTGGGCGGCTGGACCGACCGCTGCCCGCCCGTCGTTCGCCCCTATCTGAAGCTGATGCGCCTGGACCGGCCGATCGGCACCTGGCTGCTGTTGCTGCCCTGCTGGTGGAGCGCGGCGCTGGCCGCCGATAGCGTCCGCGATCCGTGGCTGTACGGCATGTGTGCGCTGTTCGGCGTCGGCGCGGTGGTGATGCGCGGCGCCGGATGCGCCATTAACGACATCGCCGACCGCGATTTCGACGGTCGCGTCGAACGCACCGCGGCACGGCCCATCCCTTCCGGCCAGGTCTCGGTTAGGGCGGCGCTGATCTTCGTCGGCACGCTGATGCTGGTCGGTCTGGCGGTGCTGGTGCAGTTCGACCGCCCCACCATCCTGCTGGGGGCGGCCTCGGTTCCGGTGCTGGCGGTCTATCCCTTCATGAAGCGCATCACCAACTGGCCGCAGGCGTGGTTGGGTCTGGCCTTCAATTGGAGCGCCCTGGTCGGGTGGAGCGCGATGCGCGGTACGCTGGCCTCCCCCGCCTTGTTGCTGTACGTCGGCGGCATCTGCTGGACCTTGGGCTACGACACCATCTATGCCCACCAGGACAAGGCCGACGACGTCAAGATCGGCGTGCGGTCCTCGGCCCTGGCGCTGGGGGAACGCACCCGTCCCTTTCTGGTCGTCATCTATGCCCTGGCGATCGGCCTGTTCGCCGCCGCCTTCGCCTGGGCCGGGGCGGGGCCGTGGGCGTGGCCAATTCTGGTTGCCGCCGCCCTGCATCTGGTTTGGCAGGTGGCGACGGTCGAGATCGACGATGGCCCGAATTGCCTGAAACGCTTCAAGTCCAACCGCGACTTTGGCCTGTTGCTGGCCCTCGCCGCCTTGGCGGCGCATATATGAACGGAAGAACCCGGTCGGGCTCCGCCCGGACCCCGCACAGGGTCGCAGACCCTGTGTACCCATTATTTTGTTTTTCGCCGCGTCGGCGGCAATCGATCATTATGCCGCGTGAAGGCTTTATCGCGCTTCGCGCAAAAACCACGGGGTCAAGGGGTCCGAGACCCTTTGCGGGAGTGGGCGGAGCCCACGTGTTTTTACCTGAAAGGACCATCCCATGATTCATTCGGGGCCGCGTAATGCGCTGACCGACGTTCCGGGATTCCGGGTCGGCAATGCCGAGGATCGGGTGGCCTTGACCGGCGTCACCGTGGTCTTGCCGTATCGCCCGGCGGTGGACGCGGTGGTGCTGTCCGGCGGTTCGGCCTTCGGTCTGGCCGCCGCCGATGCCGCGATGGGCTGGCTGGCGGCGCGCGGCCGGGGGTTCCGGGTGGGGGATGCGCCGGTTCCGATCGTTCCGGCGGCGGTGATTTTTGATCTGGCCAACGGCGGCGATAAGGCCTGGGGCGAGGACCCGCCCTATCGTCGGCTGGCGCTGACCGCCTGCGATCGGGCGGCGGCGGATTTTGGCCAGGGCAACGCGGGCGCCGGAATGGGGGCGAAGGCCGGGGACTTGAAGGGCGGTTTGGGCAGCGCCTCGGCCGTTGATGACGACGGCTTGGCGGTGGCCGCCCTGGTTGTCGCCAATCCGGTGGGTTCGGTCACCTATCCCGGGCAATCGACGTTGTGGGCCTGGGCGTTGGAACAGGGCGAGGAAATGGGTGGACAGACGCCGCCCGCCGGCACCGCTAGGATGGAGCCGGATTTTCCCTTCCTGTCGGGTTTGTCCGCCGGCGGCAACACCACCCTGGCGGTTGTCGCCACCAACGCCGATTTGTCGCGCGGCGAGGCGCTGCGGGTCGCGATTATGGCGCAGGACGGTTTCGCCCGCGCGGCGCGCGGGCGGATGAATTCCCGCAGGGTCGATCCCAGGATTTTTTGTAGCTCCGCCATGTTTTCGGCGCGGCTTTCGGCGAACAGGAAGCCGAACACCGGGTAGGCGGTATAGTCGATGCGGCGCAGCTCCAGGGGTTTTTCGAACCCGGCCAGCAATTTGTCGTAGTCGAAGGCGGCGATTTCCCGTGCCGCGTATCCGGTGGAGTTGTCGAGCACCACGATGCTGTGCACCCGTGGTATCGGCGGTATCCAGGATGCGGCTCCAATCCGGTTTCCGTCCGGTGAAATAGCAGGCGTAGGGGTTGACGCCATGGGCCAGGAAGGTCGCGTCCGCCGTGGTGCACCAGCCGCCGAAGCGCATGGGGTTGACCTTGATGGGCAGCAGCGCGCCGGTGGCGTCGCGGCGCAGTTCGACGTGCACGGGAAAGACGCGATGTCCGTGGCGAAGGCGACGGTGCGAAAGAACAGGTCCGGGAACAGCGGCTGCGTGATCGCGCGAAACTTCGCCTTGTCCTTGAAGTGGTCTCGGCCGCCGCCTTGTTTTCGCCCGCCAACCGGCGCGACAGGCAGCGGATTTCGGCGTCGCGGCGCAAGACCTCGAACCGGGTGCGAACTTCGTGCAGGCGGTCGCCGATGGTCTCCAGCTTGGTGGATTTATCGACCACGTATTCCGGCGCCGTCACCTTGCCGCAATCGTGCAGCCAGCCCGCCAGATGAGGGGGTACCAGGTGTCGTCGTTCAGGGTGAAATCGGCGAACGGGCCTTGCGTCTGTTCCACCGCCGCCTTGGCCAGCAGGTTGGTGATTTCCGGCACGCGTTGGCAGTGGCCGCCGGTATAGGGGGACTTTTCGTCGATGGCGTTGGCGGTCACCTTGATGAAGGAATCCAGAAGCGCGCGCTGCGCGTCCAGAAGTTGGCGGTTGTCGATGGCGATCGCCGCCTGACTGGCCAGCGATGCGATGATCGCGCGGACTCCCTCGGCGAAGAGGGTCACCGCGCCGCCCGCGTTGATCAGTTGCAGCGCGCCCACCACCTCGCCCCCGGTGGTCATCAAGGGCACCGTCATGAACGAGGTCGAACGATATCCGGTGCGCGCGTCGAAGGCCCGCGTTCCGGCGAAGTCGAAGCCCTTGGCGTGATAGGCGTCGTCGATCACCACGATCGACTTCGACAGGGCGGCATGGCTGGCGACGTTCTTGCGGTTGGGCTTGCCGCTGTCGGGGTCGAACAGGTGGACGTTGGGAAAGGTGATCGGCTGGCCGGTGGTGCCGCCCATGGCGATGCCAAGGCTGTTGTTGCGGATGATCTCGAACCGCAACTGGTCGTCATCGGTCATCAGGTAGAGGGTGCCGCCGTCGGCGTTGGTGCGGCTTTTTGCCTCCAACAACAGGGTTTCCAGCAGGCGGTCGCGGTTGGTTTCCGCCGACAGGGCGATGCCGAGTTCGACAAGGCGGCGCAATAACCACTCGTCCGCGCTGGCCAAACCATGAGGCGTGTCCATCGTGAACCTCGCATAATGCCCTGTGGAGCATTGGGTTAGGGCGTTCATCACAGAATGTTTCGGGGATGGGCGCCCTGCCTTTTCGCACACCCTCCAGCCTTGACGGCGACGGGGGAAACCGCCCTTATAAGGGGGTTCGGGGAAGTCAATCAAGGGGTCGTAATGCCATTCGCGTCGCTGAGGGATTTCATCCGCCGTCTGGAGGCCGAGGGTAAGCTGGCGTGGGTTTCCGCACCGGTTTCGCCGGAACTGGAGATGACCGAGATCCAGACCCGTCTGCTCGCCGAGGGCGGTCCGGCGGTGCTGTTCGAGAATCCGGTGCGGGCCGATGGTTCGCCCTATGGGGTGCCGGTTCTGGCCAATCTGTTCGGTACCGTGGACCGAGTCGCGATGGCGATGGGGCGGACGCCCTCGCAATTGTGCGAGGTCGGCGAGACCCTGGCCTTCCTGAAACAGCCGGAGCCGCCCGGTGGCGTGCGCGAGGCGCTGTCGATGCTGCCGTTGGCGAAAACGGTGTTCGCGATGAAACCGAAAGAGGTTTCTCGCGCGCCCTGTCAAGAGGTGGTGCTGACCGGCGACGACATCGATCTGGCCGCGCTGCCGATCCAAGGTTGCTGGCCGGGCGAGCCGGCGCCCCTGATCACCTGGCCCCTGGTGGTGACCTGCGGGCCGAAGGACGGCGGGCGCGAGATTTTCAACCTGGGCATCTATCGCATGCAGGTGATCGGCCGCGACGCCACCCTGATGCGCTGGTTGAAGCATCGCGGCGGCGCGCAGCATTACCGCCGTTGGAAGGAAGCCGGTCATCGGGAGCCGATGCCCGTGGCGGTGGTCTTGGGCGCCGATCCGGCGACCATCGTCGCGGCGGTGATGCCGGTGCCGGAAAGCCTGTCGGAATATCAGTTCGCCGGGTTGTTGCGCGGCAAGGCGGTGGATCTGGTCGCCTGCAAGACGGTACCGCTGAAGGTTCCGGCGGAGGCCGAGATCGTGCTGGAAGGCCATGTCCTGCTGGACGACGTCCGCGACGAGGGGCCTTACGGCGATCACACCGGCTATTACAACGGGGTCGAGCGCTTTCCGGTCTTCAAGATTTCGGCGATCACCCGCCGGAAGGACCCGATTTATCTGTCCACCTTCACCGGGCGGCCGCCGGACGAACCCAGTATTCTGGGCGAGGCGCTGAACGAAGTGTTCGTGCCGCTGCTGATTCAGCAGTTTCCCGAAATCGTCGATTTCTGGCTGCCGCCGGAGGGATGCTCGTACCGCATCGCGGTGGTGTCGATCAAGAAGGGCTACCCCGGTCACGCCAAGCGCGTGATGATGGGGGTGTGGTCGTTCCTGCGGCAGTTCCTTTACACCAAGTTTGTGATCGTGGTGGACGACGACATCGACGTGCGCGACTGGAAGGACGTGATGTGGGCGATCTCGACCCGCATGGACCCGGTCCGCGACACCACCCTGGTGGAAAACACGCCGATCGATTATCTGGATTTCGCGTCGCCCGAATCCGGACTGGGCGGCAAGATGGGGCTGGACGCCACCAACAAGTGGCCGCCGGAAACCCGCCGCGAGTGGGGGCGCAAGTTGGCGATGAGCGACGATATCGTCGAGCGGGTCAGCCGCAAGTGGGCCGACTACGGCCTGCCTGGGTCCGGAAAGCCGATCTGGAAAGACGCCGGGGACAAGAATCGATGAGCGACGATCTTCTGAACCGTTTGGACGACCTGTTGCGGCTGGCGCGCACGTCCGGTGCCGATGCCGCCGACGCGGTGGCGGGCGATGGCCGCGCGCTGTCGCTGGCGGTGCGGAAAGGCGCCCTGGAAAAGCTGGAACGCGCCGAGGGGGCGGAAATTGGGCTGCGGGTGTTCCTGGGGCGCCGCGCCGCCATGGTTTCGACCAGCGATCTGTCGGCGGCCTCGCTGTCCGCCCTGGCCGAGCGGGCGGTGGCGATGGCCCGCGTGATGCCGGAGGATCCCTTCGCCGGTCTGGCAGACCCCGGCCAGCTGGCGGTGGGCGCGCTGCCCGACTGCGACCTGTGCGACGACGCGGAACCGACCGAGGAGGCCCTGATCGCCGACGCTCTGGCGGCGGAGGCGGCGGCCCTGGCGGTTCCCGGCGTGGCCAACAGCGAGGGGGCGGATGCCTCGTTCAGTCGTTCGGCGGTGGCGATGGCGGCGACCAACGGCTTTTCCCGTGCCTATGCCACCAGCCATTCGTCGCTGTCGGTGTCGGTGCTGGCGGGAGGCAAGGGCGGCATGGAGCGCGATTACGACGCGGCGGTGGCGGTCTATCGCGATGATTTGCCGTCGCCGGAAAGTCTGGGGCGATCCGCCGGGGAACGCACGGTGGCGCGCTTGAACGCGGTCAAGGCGAAGTCGGCGACGCTGCCGGTGGTCTTCGACCCGCGGGTGTCGCGCAGCTTTTTGGGGCATTTGCTGGGGGCGATCAACGGCGCGTCGGTGGCGCGTGGCACCAGTTTTCTGTCCGGCGCGGTGGGGGGGCGGATCTTCGCGCCCGGCGTTTCCGTGGTCGAGGACCCGCACCGCGTTCGCGGTCTGCGGTCGCGTCCCTGCGATGCCGAGGGGCTGGCTACCCGCCGCCATGCCTTGATCGACGACGGGCGGTTGACCGGCTGGCTGCTTGACCTGCGGTCGGCGCGGCAACTGGGCGTGGATCCGACCGGCCACGCGTCGCGGGGCGTCGGTTCCACGCCGTCGCCGTCGGCCACCAACGTGGCGCTGATGTCGGGAACGGTTTCGCCCGAGGCGTTGATCGCCGATATCGGTCAGGGGCTTTACGTCACCGAATTGATCGGCTCCGGCGTCAACGGGGTCACCGGCGACTATTCGCGCGGCGCCGCCGGGTTCTGGATTGAAAACGGCCGGAAGACCTTTCCGGTCAGCGAGGTGACGATCGCCGATAATCTGAAGCAAATGTTCGCCCGTCTGATTCCGGCGAACGACTGGATCTATCGTTACGGCATCGATGCGCCAACCGTGCGCATCGATGGAATGACCCTGGCGGGAGCCTGACCGATGAAAAGCGACGTGCGGCGGGAATTCCTGCAAAACAGCCCGCTGTTCGCCGGGCTGGAGCCGGCAATTCTGGACCGCGTCCTGGCTGTCGCGGTGACCAAGCGGTTGGCGCGCGGCGAGACCCTGTTCCAGAAGGGCGATCCCGGCGACCGCCTGTTCGGCGTGCTGTTGGGCCGGGTGAAGGTGCACGCCGCCTCCGCCGACGCGATGGCGGTGGCTCCCTGCGAGTTTCTGGTGATTCACCGCCGCGATTTCATGCCGTTGGTCGAGGCCGAGGGCAAACTGGCCATGCACATCATCCGTCTGCTTTGCCAACGGGTCCGCAACACCAGCGAAATGCTGGAGGACGCGGCGTTCCTGCCGCTGGAACAACGCCTGGCGAAGCATCTGTTGCGTCTGATCGGCAATTATGGCCAGCCGGTGAGCGGCGGCATCGAAATCGGCCTGCGCCTGCCGCAGCAGGAACTGGCCCACATGATGGCGACGACGCGGGAAAGCGTGAACAAGTAGTTGCAGACGTGGGCGCAGGCGGGCTGGATCGATTTGCAGCGGAGCCGCGTCACCGTCACCGATGTCGCGGCCTTGGAGGCGATTCTCGAAAACGGTTGACCTTTTTCGCACGAAAAACGGCGGCGGGAGAACCCGCCGCCGCCGTGTTTTTTGGTGCCGCGTTGGTTAGGCGGCGCGAACCTTGGCCAGGAAGTTGGTGACCACGCCGCGCAACTGGTCGGCCTGGAGGGAGACTTCCTCCGAAGCGATCAGAACGTCGCGCGCCGAACTTCCGGTTTCCTGCGCCACCGTGCTGACGGTGCCGATGCTGCGGGTGACCTCGTCGGTGCCGTTCGAGGCTTCCTGCACGTTGCGGGCGATTTCCTGAGTCGCCGCGCCCTGCTCCTCGACCGAGGAGGCGATGATGGCGGTGATCGAGTCCAGACCCTGGATGATCTGGGTGATCGCGCCGATCGCTTCGACCGCGGCCTGAGTCTCGGTCTGCACCCTGCGGATGTGCTCGCCGATTTCGCTGGTGGCGCGGGCGGTCTGGTTGGCCAGGTTCTTGACCTCTCCGGCCACCACCGCGAAGCCCTTGCCCGCATCGCCGGCGCGTGCCGCTTCGATGGTGGCGTTCAGGGCCAGCAGGTTGGTGCGGTCGGCGATGTCGGTGATCAGGGTCACCACTTCGCTGATCTGTGTCGCGGCCGCGTTCAGGGCCGTCACCTTGCCGTGGGTTTCCTCGACCCGGGCCGTCGCCTGGCGCGCGACATCCGAGGACTGCGAGACCTGGCGCGAGATTTCCGCGATCGAGTTGTAGAGCTCTTCCGCCGCTGCGGCGACGTTCTGCGCGTTCTGCGACGCCTGGGTGGCGGCGGAGGCGACGATGGTGGTCTTCTCCGAGGTCTTCTCGGCGGCGTTCGCCATGGTGTTGGCGGTGCCCTTCATCGCGTCGGCGGAGCGTCCGACCGTGTCGATGATGCCGACGACTTCCTGTTCCAGACTGTTGGCCAGCTCATTCAGGGTGCGCTTGCGCGCCGCTTCCACCGCCTTGCGGCTTTCTTCCTCGCGGGCCTTCGCGTCCAACAGGTTGGTCTGGAAGATCTTCAGCGCGCGGGCCATGGACCCCACTTCGTCCTTGCGCTCGGTGGCCGAGATTTCACGCGTCAAGTTGCCATCGGCCAGAGCCGTGGTGTCCTGGGTCAACACGTTGACCGGACCCGAGATGCCACGAGCGATCAGGATGGTCGTGCCGATCAGGACCAGCAGGATGCTGCTGCTGACGACGCCGCTCTGCACCGCTTTTTCCCAGAACAGGGTGTCGATGCGGTCGATATAGACGCCCGACCCGATCACCATGTCCCAGTTGTCGGTGGCGGCGCTATAGGACAGCTTCGGAGCGGGCTCCTTGCGGCCGGGGAAAGGCCACTGATATTCAACGAAGCCGGACTTCTGAGCATTGTTCACGGCCTTGCCGAATTTGACGAAGATCTTCTTGCCGGTGGGATCGGTGATGCCGGAGCCGTCGGTGCCGGAGAGCTTGGTGTTGATCGGATGCATGATGATGTTGCCCGCGCGGTCCTGCACCCAGAAGTGGCCGTCCGAACCATAGCGCAGTCCGGCCAGGTTCTTCATCGCTTCGGCCTTGGCGTCGGCCTCGGAGAGTTTGCCTTCCTTCCATAGTTGCGCGTTCATCTCGACCGACGAGCGCGCGGTATCGACCAGGCTCTTCAACTCGTTCTTCTTTTCGGAGACCAGGGTGTCGCGGTAGTCGATGAGGTTGAGACCGATCAAGGTCAGCAGGCCAAGGCAGCTCACCGCCAGGATCAGGGCGAGCAGGGCGAGGGACTCGGTCAGGCCCTTGCCGGACCGCTTCAGCCGTGCGTTCTCGAACAGCAGGCGGGCTTCGGCGGTGCGCAGGACGGTGCCGTCCTCGGCAATGCGGGCGCGGCCGTCCTGGAACGCGTCGGAAGCCTGGGCAAGGCTGGCGTTGGCGGCACGACTGGCCGTAATGTCCCGCGCCGCGTCCTTGGTCTTTTCCGTAACATCGTTCAAACGGAGTTCGGTGTCTGCGAAAGCGGTTTCGATGCGTTTCATGGCAGGTCTCTCCCGTTATTCTTTACGTTTGGAAAGAGAACGGCAAACCTCATGCCATACACTGGGGGCCGCTTAAGGCTGGGTGTAACTCACGTAAAATGCTTATACATTAGTAAGATCGCGTGTTTTGGCGACGGTGCCGCCCGGTATCGACGGGTCATGTGGCCCGGCGTACTGCGTTATGAGTTGCAAATTGCAATCAACTGCCGCGAAACGGCTTGACTCAGGTGGCGCGGCGGCTACACTCCGAGCGATGCGGCGGTTCCCCGAACTTGGGGGATCAAAAGGGAAGCCGGTGCGATTCCGGCGCTGTTCCCGCAACTGTAAGCGGCGAGCCATGATCCGCGATCCACTGGGGGATGCCCCTGGGAAGGAGGATCATTTGGCGGCGACCCGTGAGCCAGGAGACCTGCCGTCGCATGCGTCATGTCCGTGGGTCGGGAGTTGCCCATGGTGCGGGACACTGTAAGTGACGCACGGTTGTGGTGTGGTCACGAATGCGGGTGGTTTCGATGCGGCGCGCTTCTCGTTTTCATTTTGATTTCGGGTCTGCGGGTTTCCGTCAGCCGTTTTGCGCCGTAGATGGGTGTGCGCGCGCGGTTTCGTGGCTGATCATGTGTTCCCCTGCGTGGGCGACCGCGCCGGTGTTTTTCCCTGTTACCTAGGACGACGAGGCAGGGCATCGACACACTCGGCCGTAGATCCCCGCTTTGGCAACTAACGGCGGCACCCTTTACCGGGGCCGCCGCTTTTTTGCCTAGGCGAGGCCGGTCGCCGCCGTGAAGGCGCGCCAAAAGGCCCGCGCCCCCGCCGTCAGTTGTGGCAGGGCGGCTTCGGTTTCGGCGGCGAAGGCTTGCGCGCCGGCCTTGCCCAGGGTGGTGGCCAGAGACGCGGCATAGGCGGGAGCCCGGCTCCACTCCGGCACCGTCTTGGGAGTGACCTCGACATGATACTGAAAGCCATAGGCCCTGGCTCCGACCCGCATCGCCTGGATCGGGCAGGCGGTCGTCTTCCCAGACGTCCATCGGTCCGCCCATGACCATCAATAAGTCGTAATCGTCTGGCGCCGGAGGGGTTTCGCCGGTATCCCATTCCACGGCATCCCAGGTCATGCCGTCTGCGGTCATCAGGTCGCGGAACGCGCCGGGGTGTTCGACATCGATATGCTGGAAAACCAGAACACGCATGGTGTAATACCGAATGGCTGCGGCAAGGGCCCCATCATGGGTCGAAACCAAAGCCATCGGCAACGGCAAATCATCCGCTTTTTCGGACAAGGACGCCTGTGACCTCTCCGCCCGCCGCCCCGTCTGTCCCCTTGCCGCCCCGTCTGGAGTTGCGCGGCATCGTCAAGCATTACCCCGGTTGCCGTGCCAACGACGGCATTGATCTGGCGGTGCGTCCCGGCGAGTGCCATGCCCTGCTGGGCGAGAACGGCGCGGGAAAGTCCACCCTGGTCAAGATCGCCCACGGCATCCTGCGGGCCGATGCCGGGGAAATCGTGTGGGAGGGAACGCCGGTCGCGATCGGTGGTCCGGCGGCGGCCAGGGATCTTGGCATCGGCATGGTGTTCCAGCATTTCTCGCTGTTCGAGTCGATGACGGTGGCCGAGAACGTCGCCCTGGGTACCGCCGATGCCGGATCGCTGTCCGAACTGGCGGCGCGGGTCGCCGAGGTCTCGGCGTGCTATGGCTCGGCGCTCGATCCGGAAGAGCGGGTCTGCGATCTGTCGGTGGGGGAACGTCAGCGTGTCGAGATCGTTCGGTGTTTGTTGCAGGACCCCAAGCTTCTGATCATGGACGAACCGACCTCGGTTCTGACCCCGCAAGAGGCCGAGTCCCTGTTCGTGGTGCTGCGGCGTCTGGTGGCGGAGGGCCGCAGCATTCTTTACATCAGCCACAAGCTGTCGGCCCATCGCGCGCCGGGAATGACGTAGGGTGGGCTGATCCGGTTTTCCCGGGCGCGCCGCTTCGCCGAACGGGTGATCAAGACCTTCCACGTCGCCGCCGTCGGCCCGCGCGCGGCGGCGCGCAGCCTGTCGGGGGGGGGGGTGGATGCCGGGGCGGTGGCGGGAATTCACCGGGACTTGATTGCCCTGGCCGATGCCGGGACGGCGATTCTAGTGGTGTCGCAGGACCTGGACGAGTTGTTCGCGATTTGCGATCGCATCGCGGTGATCTGTCATGGGCGGCTGTCGGCGGCGCAGTCGGCGCACGCCTCCACGGTGGAAGACACCGGCATGTTGATGGGTGGGGTTTTTCATCTGGATGAGACGAAGGCGGGCGATCATGCGACTGCGACTTGAGATCCGCCCGGAACCCTCGCGGACGATGGCGGCGGCGGCGCCGCTGCTGGCGATCGTGGCGACCGTCGTGGCCGGCTGCGGACTGTTCGCGGTGCTGGGGTTCGATCCGCTGGCGGCGCTTTACACCTTTTTTGTCGAACCGGTGGACAGCCTGCAAAGGGGTCTGCGAATGGCTGCTGAAGGCGACGCCGTTGGTGTTGATCGCGGTCGGGTTGGCGCTGGGGTTTCGTGGCAACGTCTGGAACATCGGCGCCGAGGGACAGCTGACCATGGGGGCGGTGGCGGCGGGCGGCACGTCGCTGGCGCTTTACGAAGTCCCGGGTTTGTGGGTGTTTCCCGTGGTGCTGGCGGCGTGGCCTATGGCGCGATTCCGGCCTTTTTGCGGACCCGCTTTCACGCCAACGAGATTCTGACCAGTCTGATGCTGAACTACGTCGCCGTTCTGGTCCTCGCCTGGCTGGTGCATGGGCCGTGGCGCTCGCCCGAGGGCTACAATTTCCCCGAGACCCGGATGTTCACCGAGTCCGCTCTGCTGCCGTCGTTGATCGCGGGGACCCTTTTTGGGTTCCAGATCAAGGTGATCGGCATGACCCCGGCGGCGGGCAGTTATGCCGGGCTCCATCGCAACCGGGTGATCTGGTTTACCCTGCTGTTGGCCGCCGATGTCCTGATCCGGTATCGCGTGCGGATTCTCGGTCTTCCCGTTCCGGAGGAAACGCGATGAGTGACGCCGATCTTCTGACCCTGTCGGCAATTCTGGCGGCGATCGCCAGGGCGGCGACGCCCCTGGCCTTCGCCGCCTTGGGGGAACTGGTGACCGAACGCGCCGGGGTTCTGAACCTGGGGATCGAGGGGATGATGCTGATCGGCGCGGTCGCCGCCTTCGCGGTGGCGCACGGCGGTGGTGGCGATGCCCTGGCGATCGCCGCCGGGGCCGCCACCGGTATGGCGATGGCGTTGTTGTTCGGAATTCTGGCCCTGTCCCTGCGCGCCAATCAGGTGGCTTGCGGGTTGGCCTTGAGCATCTTCGGTGTCGGATTGTCCGCTTTTCTGGGCAAGACCCTGGTCGGTTCCCCGGCCGCCGCCCTGCCCGCCCTGGCGGTTCCGTTGCTGCCCGATTTTCCGGTGGTCGGCGCGGCGTTCTTCCATCAAGATATTCTGGTTTATCTGTCGGTCCTGGCGGCACCCGCCATTCACGTCTTTTTGTTCCGCAGCCGCGCCGGGTTGGTCCTGTCCCTGGCCTTGACGCTGGCATGGCGGGGGCGTGGGGCGCGCAAGCGACGGAGTCGCTGAAGATCGGTTTCGTTTATGTCGGGCCGATCGGCGATCATGGCTACTCCTATCAGCACGATCAGGGGCGTCTGGCAGTGGAAAAGTACTTTGGCGGCAGGGTGAAGACCACCTACGTCGAAAACGTGCCGGAGAACGCGGATTCCGAACGGGTGATCCGCCAGCTTGCGGCGACCGGTCATCGGCTGATCTTTACCACCTCGTTCGGCTTCATGAACCCCACCGCCAAGGTCGCCAAGCAATTTCCGAACGTGAAGTTCGAACACGCCACCGGCTGTCGGCGGGGGCCGAACCTGGCCACCTACATGGCGCGTTTCTATGAAGGCCGCTATGTCTCGGGCGTGGCCGCCGGACGCGTCAGCAAAAGCCATAAGCTTGGCTATATCGCCTCCTTTCCGATCCCCGAGGTGGTGCGCGGCGTCAACGCTTTCCTGCTGGGCGCGCGCAGTGTCGATCCGAAGGCCGAGGTCCGCGTCGTATGGGTGAATTCCTGGTACGATCCGGGCAAGGAGCGCGAGGCCGCCGAGGCGTTGATGGCGCAGGGCGTCGATGTCGTGGCGCAGCAAAGCGATTCCGCTGCGCCGATTCAGGCCGCCGAAAAGAATCATGTTTGGGCGATTGGTCAGGCCTTGGACATGACGCGCTTCGGGCCGAACGTGCAGTTGACCTCGTGCATGGAGATATGGGCCGGTTATTACGTCGATCGGGTTTGGGCGGTTCTGAACGGCACCTGGACGCCGACCGACACCTGGGACGGATTCGACAGGGGAATGGTCGCCCTGGCCCCCTTCAATCCGGCGACGCCGCCCGCGGTGAAGGCAGAGGCCTTGAGGGCCGAGGCGGCGATCAAGGCGAAGACCCTGCATTCCTTCGCCGGGCCGATCAAGGATCAGTCGGGAAAGGAAATCGTCGCCGCCGGGAAAGTCGTGTCCGACGCCGATCTGTTGAAAATGAACTGGTTCGTCGAAGGCGTCGTCGGCAAGCTGCCGAAGTAAAAAGGGAAAACGGAAAAGGCCAGGGGCGTCGTCGTCCCCCGGTCCGGTGTCATTTCCCTTCCTTGAACTCCAGCGCCAAGCCGTTAATGCAATAACGCTGGCCGCCGCAGGTGGCGCACAGGACCTCGGTACGGGCCATGCCGTGACTGGCGTCGGCGCGGGAGGTCACCGCGCCCTTCTCCAGAACCTCGGAAAAGCTGGGCCAGCCGCTGCCGGAATCGAACTTGGCGTTGGCACCGAACAGCGGTGCGCCGCAGCCGCTGCAGACGAAGGTTCCGGCGCGGTGTTCTTCCAGAAGGGGGCTGGAGAACGGTGGCTCGGTGCCGCAGTGTTCCAGAATGCGCAGGCTGTCCGGGGGCAGCTTGCTCCAATCGGTCATCATCGGGACTCCGGTGTCGCGGGGCCAGAGTCCCAAGATGGGGGTGCGAGCGTTCAGCCGCAAACGAAAGCGTCGCGGGAGTACCCCTGCGCGAACAGCAATCCGGTCAGATCGGCGAAGTTCAGCGCGGCGCGGGCATTCGCCACCACTGACGGCTTCCCGTGGAAGGCGATGCCCAGCCCCGCCGCCTGCATCATCGGCAGGTCGTTGGCGCCGTCGCCGACGGCCAGGGTCGCCTCCAGCCCCACGCCCTTCTCGGCGGCGGTAGCGAACAGGGTGTCGCGCTTGGCGTCGCGGTCGAGAATGGGCTCCGCCACCTTTCCGGTCAGCTTACCGCCCTTGATGATCGGGTCGTTGGCGAACACCGCGTCGAAGCCGCAGGTGGCGCCGACCGGGCGCGCGAAGGGCAGAAACCCGCCGGAAATCAGTACCGTTTTCGCGCCGTTGGCGCGCATCGTCATCACCGTGGCGCGCCCGCCGGGGGTGAAACGGATCTTGGCCAGGGTATCGTCGATGGCGCTGGCGGGCAGGTCCTTGAGCAGGCCGACCCGTTCCCTCAGGGCGGCGCGAAAGTCGAGTTCGCCGTTCATCGCCCGCGCGGTGATCGCCGCAATGCGGGCCTTCAGTCCGGCGTGGTCGGCCAGTTCGTCCAGGGTCTCGCCGGTGACGAAGGTGGAATCCATGTCGGCGATCAGGACGGCCTTCTTGCGTCCGGCGGTTTTTTGCGCGATGACGTCGATGCCGCCCTTGGGATAGAGGACGTCCAGAGCACCGCGCGCCGCGCTGTCCGCCTGATCGGGGTCAAGCCCGGCGAACGGCAGGTCGCAGGCGGTGCCGGAGGTGTCGGGGCGGTCCAGCCAAAGCGGGCTGCCGACGTCGGCGCCCAACCGGGCGAGGGCGGCGCGCACCGCGCCGACGGTGGCGGCGGACATGGTTACGCCATCCGAGAAATGCCCCAGGGTGCCGGGGCCGGGGGCCTCGACACGGGGCGCGGCGATCAGGGTCAGGACGAAGGGCATGGGCGATACTTCTTTCGCGGCGGGAACGGCGGGTGCGGGCGGCTTCGCCATGGCCGGGCCATGTCTGATCCTGGCGGGGCCGACCGCCTCGGGCAAGTCGGCCCTGGCGGTCGCGCTGGCGCGGGCGCTCGGCGGCGAAATCGTCAACGCCGACAGCATGCAGGTTTATCGCGATTTGTCCATCCTCACCGCGTGTCCGTCCGATGAAGAAATGGCGGGGGTGCCGCATCACCTGTACGGCCTGCTGGCGGGAGGCGAGGCCTGTACCGTCGGGCGGTGGCTTTCTTGGATGCACCGTTTGCTGCCGCTGATCTGGGGGCGCGGTCGCTGGCCGTTGGTGGTCGGCGGCACCGGGCTTTATCTGCGCGCCCTGACCGCCGGTCTGGCACCGGTGCCAGAGGTGCCGGCGGCGGTGCGGGCGGCGGTGCCGGCGGACTACGACCGTCTGGGCGGCGCGGCCTTCGCGGCGGAGCTGATGGCGTTGGACCCGGTTGCCGCCGTGGCGGTTCCTTCCGGCAACCGGCAACGGATGATTCGCGCCATGGAGGTGGCGCGCCACACCGGGCGCGCCCTTTCCGATTGGCAGGCGGCGCCGCATCTTGGCGGGCTGATCCGCCCGCCGACGACAATGCTGGTCGAACCCGATCGCGACTGGTTGTACGGGCGCTGCGACCGTCGTTTCCTGGCGATGCTGGCTGCCGGAGCCCAGAATCAGGTGCGCGCCGCGCTGGCGGCGGGGTTGACGCCGGATTCTCCGGTTTGTCGTGGTCTGGGGGCGCGGGCGCTGATCGCGGCGGCGGCGGGAGAAATCGACCAGGAGACGGCGGTTCTGGCGGCGCAGCGGAAAACCCGCAACTATGCGAAACGGCAGTTGACCTGGTTCCGTCACCAGTTGCTCGCCGACATCGTGGTGCGTCCGCCGGGCGACGATCTCGAGTCGCCTGGCGTTTTATCGGAACTGACGGCTGAAGTGGCGTCGCGCCTGGGGTTATGACACAGGACTCTTTGGCGAAGCCCGGGGTGAGAGTAATAATCTTGCTACAGCAACGGGAAATCTTTTCAGTTGTTTGTTGATTTTGGTTGACCCTGGTTCTCTGAAATCATAAGTAGGATGCTCTCTTTTCAGCGCCCATGGAAAAAAGAAGGCGCACCCGAACGGAGGACAGGGAACTTCCCGCCGAAGGAGAGAGACGACGCAACGTGGCGCGGCGTCCGGCAAGGACCGGGCCGCGCCGTTTGGATTTGACAACGGTTTGGAGCAAATGGTGACCCCGATGATGCAACAACGCATGTCCGGAGCGGAGATTGTCCTCAAGGCCTTGATGGATCAGGGCGTTGAGGTCGTATTCGGCTATCCGGGGGGCGCCGTGCTTCCGCTTTACGATGCGCTGTTCAAGCAGAACCAGATTCGTCACGTCCTGACCCGCCATGAACAGGCGGCGGTGCACGCGGCGGAGGGCTATGCCCGCTCCACCGGCAAGGTCGGCGTGGTGCTGGTGACCTCTGGTCCCGGCGCCACCAACGCGGTGACCGGGTTGTTGGATGCGCTGCTCGACTCAGTGCCGCTGGTCTGTCTGACCGGTCAGGTGCCGACTCAACTGATCGGCACCGATGCCTTCCAGGAAGCCGACACCACCGGCATCACCCGTCCCTGCACCAAGCACAACTATCTGGTCAAGGACGTGGAGGCCCTGGCGGGCGTGATTCACGAGGCGTTTTACGTCGCTCGCACCGGTCGTCCCGGTCCGGTGGTGGTCGATCTGCCGAAGAACGTTCAGGTGGCCGAAGGGCCCTACATCGAAGCCCACGAGGTGAAGCACAAATCCTATCGCCCGCCGGTCAAGGGCGACGCGGTCGCCATCGAAAAGGCGGTGGATTTGATCGCCTCGGCGAAGCGACCGGTGTTCTATTGCGGTGGTGGCGTCGTCAATTCCGGGCCGGAGGCTTGCGCCGCCCTGACGGAATTCGTGCGCGCCACCGGCTGTCCGATCACCCTGACCCTGCAAGGGCTGGGGGCGTATCCGGCGTCGGACAAGCAGTTCCTGGGCATGCTGGGGATGCACGGCACGTACGAAGCCAACTTGGCGATGCACGGGTGCGACGTGATGGTGGCGATGGGCGCCCGTTTCGACGATCGTGTCACCGGGCGGATCGACGGCTTCGCGCCGGGGGCGCAGATCATCCACGTCGATGTCGATGCCGCGTCGATCAACAAGAACATACCGGTCGATATCGCGATCATCGGCGACGCCGGATCGGTGATCGCCGACATGCAGGCGGCGTGGGCGGCCAAGGGGCATCGCCCCGATGCCGAGGCGCTGACCCAGTGGTGGCGGCAGATCGAAACCTGGCGCGCCCGGAAGTGTCTGGCCTATGCCGACAGCGCCACCGTGATTAAGCCGCAGTTCGCGGTCGAACGTCTGTACGCCGCGACCAAGGATCGCGATACCTACATCACCACCGAGGTAGGGCAGCATCAGATGTGGGCGGCGCAGCACTACCACTTCGATCGGCCGAACCACTGGATGACCTCGGGCGGGCTGGGCACAATGGGCTATGGCTTCCCCTCGGCGCTGGGCGTGCAGTTGGCCCATCCCGATAGTCTGGTGGTGTGCATCGCGGGCGAAGCCTCGTTCATGATGAACATGCAGGAACTTGGCACCGTCATGCAGTATCAGTTGCCGGTGAAGATCTTCATCCTCAACAACGGCTACATGGGGATGGTGCGTCAGTGGCAGGAACTGATGCATGGCAGCCGCTATTCGCAAAGCCATACCGAGGCACTGCCCGACATCGTCAAGCTGGCGGACGCCTTCGGCATCACTGGTCTGGTGGTCGATCGTCCCGGCGATCTGGATGCCGCGATCGCGCGGATGATCGAGACCAAGGGGCCGGTCCTGGTCGATGTGCATGTCGATCCCAGCGAAAATTGCTTCCCGATGATTCCGTCGGGGGCGACCCACGGCAACATGCTGCTGGGCGAATTGGTCGGCGGACGTGGCCCGAAAGTGACCGAGGCGGGCAAGGGACTGGTGTAATTTTTCTTTGGCAAGGTCGGTGGTTTCCGCCATACATCGGCGGGACCGTCTTGAGGCGGAGGACCCGTTCGCGGGTCGGCTCCGCGCATCCGAGGGACGAGAAACAGTGACGACGCAAACCGAATCCACCGAAACCCATACCATCGCCGTCCTGGTTGACAACGAAGCCGGGGTGCTGGGCCGTGTCATCGGTCTGTTCTCGGGACGCGGCTACAATATCGAAAGCCTCACCGTCTCCGAGGTCGATCATCACGAGCGCCTGTCGCGCATCAACATCATCACCACCGGCACGCCGATGGTGATCGAACAGATCAAGGCGCAGTTGGGGCGCTTGGTGCCGGTGCACCGGGTGCGCGACCTGACCTCCGACGGGCCGTCGGTGCAGCGGGAGCTGGCGCTGGTCAAGGTGGTTTCCACCGGCGAACGACGCGTTGAAGCCTTGCGCATCGCCGATATCTTCCGCGCTCGTGCGGTTGACAGCACGAACGAATCCTTCGTCTTCGAGATCGTCGGTAAGACCGGCAAGCTCGATGCATTCATCCGGCTCATGGAGCCTTTGGGGCTGATCGACGTGTCTCGGACCGGCGTCGCCGCCATTGCTCGGGGGACGGACTCGCTTTAAAAGGGGTCAGATCCGGACCCTTTGTTCACACAAGAACCTCATACTGAATCGAAAGGTGCATTCCGATGCGCGTCTATTACGACAGCGATGCCAACGTTGATTTGATCAAGTCCAAGAAGGTCGCGGTTGTCGGTTACGGCAGCCAGGGCCACGCCCATTCTCTGAACCTGAAGGACTCCGGCGTCGCCGAAGTCTGCGTCGCGCTGCGTCCAGGTTCGGCCTCGGCCAAGAAGGCGGAAGCCGCCGGTCTCAAGGTGATGATCCCGTCCGAAGCCGCGAAGTGGGCCGACGTGGTGATGATGCTCACCCCCGACGAGCTGCAGGCCGAAATCTACAAGAACGAGCTGAGGGACAACCTGAAGCCGGGTGCCGCGCTGTTCTTCGCTCACGGACTGAACATTCACTTCAACCTGATCGAGCCGCGCGCCGACCTGGACGTGATCATGGTCGCGCCGAAGGGTCCGGGCCACACCGTGCGCGGCGAATACCTGCGCGGCGCGGGCGTGCCGTGCCTGGTCGCGGTGGCGCAGGATGCCTCCGGCAACGCCATGGATCTGGGGTTGTCGTATGCCTCCGCCATCGGTGGTGGTCGCTCCGGCATCATCGAAACCACCTTCCGTCAGGAATGCGAAACCGACCTGTTCGGCGAGCAGGCCGTGCTCTGCGGCGGTCTGACCCACCTGATCCGCGCCGGTTTCGAAACCCTGGTCGAGGCCGGGTACGAGCCGGAAATGGCCTACTTCGAGTGCATGCACGAAGTGAAGCTGATCGTCGATCTGATGTACGAAGGCGGCATGGCCAACATGCGCTATTCGATCTCGAACACTGCGGAATACGGCGACTACGTTTCCGGCCCGCGGGTGATCGATGCCGGTGTCAAGGCGCGCATGAAGGACGTTCTGACCGACATCCAGTCTGGTCGCTTCGTCCGCGATTGGATGCTGGAATGCGCGGTCGGTCAGCCGTCATTCAAGGCGACCCGTCGTCTGTGGTCCGAGCACCCGATCGAGGCGGTCGGCGCCAAGCTGCGCGCGATGATGCCCTGGATTGGCAAGAACAAGTTGGTCGATAAGACCAAGAACTAAGACGTAACCGAGCGAACCGGGGCCCGCGGGCCCCGGTTCGCTTTTTGCGGCGGATCGGGGGTTGCTTCCGGCTTGGTTTTCGGCGAAATCGATGACTGCGGCCGGAAAAAATGCGCTTGCGTTTTTGCGGGGCATCGGGTCACATGAACCGAACACATCTGACAGGCGGACCCGCGATGACCCATCGCATGCACCACGCCCGAGCCGTCGACGTTCCGGCGTGGGTGTTTCCGCTGTCCTCCCTGCTTCTTCTGCTGGCCCTGCGACTTATCGGCCCCTGGGCGTCCTAAGGCTTGGCTTCACCGCACCGCCGACGTTCAGGGGACAAGGATGAGCCCGCGTTTTTGCGTGACCAGTTGATGCAGGAGAATTTGAAATGACCGTTTCCCCCTCTTCGTCCGGCGCGACCGACCGCGTCGTAATTTTCGACACCACCTTGCGCGACGGCGAACAATCGCCCGGCGCCTCGATGAACCTGGAAGAAAAGCTGCGTGTCGCCGAGGCTTTGGAGGCGATGGGCGTCGATGTCATCGAGGCCGGTTTTCCGGTGGCGTCTCCCGGCGATTTCGAGGCGGTGAAGGCGATCGCCGCGCGGTCCTCGATCAGCGTGATCTGCGGTTTGTCGCGTGCCGTGAAAGCCGACATCGCGCGCTGCGCCGATGCGATCAAGCCGGCCCTGCGCCAACGCATCCACACCTTCATTTCGACCAGTCCGCTGCACATGCAGTACAAACTGCAAATGGCTCCCGACAAGGTGTTGGAACGGGTCACCGAAAGCGTCGCCTTCGCCCGCTCCCTGGTCGAGGACGTGGAATGGTCGGCGGAGGACGGGTCGCGCACCGAACCTGATTTCCTGTGCCGGTGCGTCGAGGCGGCGATCGCCGCCGGTGCCGGCACCATCAACATTCCCGATACCGTCGGTTATGCCATCCCCGAGGAATACGCCGCCCTGATCAAGGATGTCATGGATCGGGTGCCGAACGCCGACAAGGCGATCTTTTCGGTGCACTGCCATAACGACCTGGGTTTGGCGGTGGCCAATTCGTTGGCGGCGGTTAAGGTCGGGGCGCGGCAGATCGAATGCACCGTCAATGGCCTGGGCGAACGCGCCGGCAACGCGGCGATGGAAGAGATCGTGATGGCGATCAAGACCCGCGCCGATACCATGCCCTTCGCCACGGGCATCAAAACCGAGCACATCACCAAGGTGTCGCGTCTGGTGTCGTCGATCACCGGCTTTCTGATCCAGCCGAACAAGGCGGTGGTCGGTGCCAACGCCTTCGCTCATGAATCCGGCATCCATCAGGACGGCATGCTGAAGCATGCCGGAACCTACGAAATCATGACCCCGGAATCGGTGGGGCTGAGCCGTTCCACCTTGGTGCTGGGCAAGCATTCGGGGCGCGCCGCGTTCCGCCAGAAGCTGGTCGAGATGGGCTATGGCGATTTGGGCGACAACGCCGTCAACGACGCCTTCGCCCGTTTCAAGGAACTGGCCGATATCAAGAAGGAAATCTTCGACGAGGACATCGCGGCGATCATCGACGATACCGCGATGCGCGCCAACGACCGCATCAAGCTGGTCTCGTTGGAGGTGCGTTGCGGCACCGTGCACCGCCCGCCGCACGCGGCGATGGAACTGGAGATCGACGGCAAGGTGGTCGCCATGGATGCCACCGGCGACGGTCCGGCGGACGCCATCTTCAAAGGGGTGAAGGCACTGGTGCCGCACGAGGTGGTGTTGGAACTGTACCAAGTGCAGGCGGTGACCAAGGGAACCGACGCCCAGGCCGAAGTCACGGTGCGCCTGCGCGAGAGTGGAAAATCGGTGAATGGCCAGGGTTCCGACACCGATACCATGGTCGCCTCGGCCAAGGCGTACATCCATGCGTTGAACAAATTGCTGGTGAAGCGGGAAAAGCAGATTCCGGGCGGAATGACGATCTGACGGAAAAGCTTGAAAATGAAAATCGGTCCTGCCAATGACCGCAACATGTGCTAAGAATGCTGGGGTCCGTCTCCCCGGCATTCGGCTGTTGCGCGACCGATGTGTCGCGCGGCTGGGTTGAACCGGACGAAAGGGTCTGTCGTCAAGTACGCTTCGGACGTCAGAGGTAATAGCGAGGACGAATGTTTTCCAGGCTGACGGGATGGCTGTCCAGTGACATAGCCATTGATCTGGGTACGGCCAATACTCTGGTCTACGTGAAGGGAAAAGGCATCGTTTTGAACGAGCCTTCGGTGGTCGCCATCGCCGAGGAGCGGGGGCGCACCCATGTTCTCGCGGTGGGCGAGGAAGCCAAGCTGATGCTGGGGCGCACGCCGGGTTCGATCCAAGCGATCCGCCCCCTGCGTGACGGCGTCATCGCCGACTTCCAGGTCGCGGAAGAAATGATCAAGCATTTTATCCGCAAGGTGCACAACCGGCGCAGCTTCGCCTCGCCGATGGTGGTGATCTGCGTGCCGTCGGGGTCCACCGCAGTGGAACGTCGCGCCATTCAGGAATCGGCCGAGGCGGCGGGCGCGCGCAGCGTGATGCTGGTCGAGGAACCGATGGCTGCGGCCATCGGCGCCGGGCTGCCGGTGACCGAGCCGACCGGATCGATGGTGGTCGATATCGGCGGCGGCACCACCGAGGTCGCGGTGCTTTCGTTGGGCGGTATCGTCTATGCCCGCTCGGTGCGGGTTGGCGGCGACAAGATGGACGAGGCGATCATCGGCTACATCCGTCGCAACCATAATCTTCTGGTCGGCGAAAGCTCGGCGGAGCGGATCAAGAAGGAAATCGGTTCCGCTTGCCCGCCCGAGGACGGCGAAGGCCGCACCATGGAGATCAAGGGCCGCGACCTGATGAACGGCGTGCCGAAGGAAATCGTCCTGTCCGAGCGTCAGGTCGCCGAAAGTCTAGCCGAACCGGTCAGCCAGATTATCGACGCGGTGAAGGTCGCCCTGGAGCATACCGCCCCGGAATTGGCCGCCGACATCGTGGACAAGGGGATCGTTCTCACCGGCGGCGGCGCGCTGTTGTCGAACCTTGATTTCGTGCTTCGGCATGCGACCGGGCTGCCCGTTTCCATCGCCGACGATCCATTGACCTGCGTCGCATTGGGGACCGGGCGCGCGCTCGACAACCTCAAGACCTTCCGCAACGCCCTTTCCCGCATGTACTGATGCGGGTTGGGGCGGCGGTGGCCTGACTTCAGGGCTTGATGATCGGACGTAGGGAGGTCCGTGCGTGAAACCCAGCGCCATTCCCGGAAGGTGGCATTCCGCGCGATTGCTGTTGCAGCGCTTCGCCTTCGTCGTGTTTGTGACGGCGGCGTTCGCCCTGATGCTGCTGGGTAAGGCCGACACCATCCTGGTGGAGCGGGCCCGCACCGTGATCGTCGATCTGATGGCGCCGGTGGTTCGTGCCCTGTCGCAGCCCGCCGGGAGTTTGGCGCGGGTCGCCGACACCGTGCGCGATCTGGCCAATCTGCGCGCCGAGAACGTCCGTCTGCGCACGGACAACCAGCAGCTTCTGCTGTGGCGCGACGCGGCGCGGCGGCGGGAGGCGGAAAACGCGCAGCTGCATTCCCTGCTGGAATTCAAGCCACCGCCGGAAGCGCGGTCCTTCGCCATTCAGGTGATGGGGGATACCGGTGGCGCCTTCGCGCACGCGCTGTTGGTGGCGGCGGGAAGCCACGATAACGTGCGCAAGGGGATGGCGGTGCTGTCGGGCGAAGGTTTGGTCGGTCGCGTCGCCCAGGTCGGGCACCGGGCCTCGCGGGTGGTGCTGATCATCGACATTACCTCTCGCGTGCCGGTGGTTCTGGAAAACACCCGTACCCGGGCTATCCTGGCGGGCAACAACAGCGAAAAACCACGTCTGATTTATGTGCCGGCGGGGGCGCGGGTGTCTCCAGGCGACCGCGTCGTCACGTCCGGTCATGCTGGTGCCTTGCCTCCGGGGATTCCGGTGGGGGTGGTCTCCTCGGTCGATGATACGGTGATCCGGGTGCAGCCGTTCATGGACCGCGACCGGTTGGAAGTGGTGCGTGTCGTCGATTACGGTTTGGCCGGAATTCTGGACAGCCTGGACGACGAAACCCGCGCCGCGCAGGCGGAGACCCTGAAGGCGGCGCGCGAGCGCGGTCGCGTGCAGCGGGTCCGGGATACGCAGCCCGCCGCCGAAAGCGTGCAGCCGTGATTCGCATTCGTCGTTTCGCGAGTTCTGCGCGGCAGGAAGGATCGTCGCGGTGATCATCGAGAAAACCTTCTGGCAGAAGTTCGATCTTGCGGTACGGCAGACCCTGCCGTTCGTCACCGCGTTTTTGGCGGCGCTGATGATGGCGACGCAAACCCATGTGCCGCGCCTGAACTCCCTGATGCCGTCCTTGACCCTGGGCGTCGTCTATTTCTGGGCGATTCATCGCCCCACCCTGTTCGGCATGGGGTCCGCCTTCGTGATCGGCCTGATTCAGGATTTGCTGACCGGGGTTCCCTTGGGGCTGGGCACCCTGGTCTTGCTGCTGACCCGCGTTGGAGTGGCTTCGCAGGCGCGCTTCTTCCTGGGCAAGCCGTTTGCCGTGCACTGGTGGGGGTTCGGCCTGGTCGCGGTGACCGCGGCCCTGCTGTCCTGGACCCTGGCGGCGGCGGCCCTGGGGGTCGTGGCGCCGATCGGGCAGGTTCTGGTTTCCGCCTTGCTCAGCGTCGTCGTCTTCCCTCTGTTGTTCGGTGTTTGCGACCAGATCGAGCGTCGCTTGTTGGCGGAAGAGCCATGAGCGGTGCGCGCGACAGCGAACGTGGCAAGCTGTTTACTCGGCGGGCGGCTCTGTTGGCGGCCGGGCAGGCGGGGCTGACCCTCGCCCTGGCAGGGCGGATGTATTACCTGCAGGTGCTGGAAGCCGAGCGCTACGGCATTCTGGCCGACGAAAACCGCATTTCCCTGCGTCTGCTGCCGCCGCCGCGCGGCCTGATCCTGGACCGTTTCGGGCGCGAGATGGCGGTCAACCGTCAGAACTTTCGGGTTCTCGTGGTGCGCGAACAAACCCCGGACCTGATGCAGACCCTGGACGCGCTGGGGATGATCATTCCCCTGACCGACAAGGACAGGACCCGCATCCGTCGCGAGGTCGAGCGCAAACGTGCCTTCATGCCGGTCAATGTGCGCGAAAACCTGACCTGGGAGGAAATGGCGCAGATTCAGATCAATGCCCCCGATTTGCCGGGGGTGGTGATTGACGAAGGTCTGACCCGCTTTTATCCCTATGGCGACGGCGGCGCGCAGATTCTGGGCTATGTGTCGGGCGTGTCCGAAAAAGAGCTGACCGGCGAGGCGCTGTTGGAATTGCCGGGATTCCGCATCGGCAAGGCGGGGATCGAAAAGGTCTATGATCTGGCGCTGCGCGGCAAGGGCGGCAACTCGAAGGTCGAGGTCAACGCCCTGGGGCGGGTCATCCGCGAACTGGAGCGCAAGGAAGGCATCCCGGGCGTCGATATCACACTGACCATCGATCTGGAGTTGCAGCAGTTCGCGGTGGAGCGTCTGGGCGAGGAAAGCGCGGCGGTGGTGGTGATCGACGTGCATACCGGCGAAATCCTGGTGATGGCCACCACCCCCAGCTTCGATCCCAACGCCTTCAACCGTGGTCTGACGCCCGAGAAATGGAGCGCTCTGATCACCAACGAACGCGCGCCGTTGCGCAACAAGTGTATTTCCGCGCAGTTCGCGCCGGGCTCCACCTTCAAGTTGATGGTGGCGATCGCGGCGCTGGAGGCGGGGGCGATCACCCCGGAACAGACCGTCTATTGCCAGGGGCACATCGATCTTGGGGCGCATCGTTTCCACTGTTGGAAGAAGCACGGTCACGGTTCGGTCAATCTGGTCGGGGCGATTCAGCATTCCTGCGACGTTTATTTCTATGAAGTGGCGCGGCGGGTCGGCATCGATCGCATCGCCGATGTCGCCCGGCGCTTCGGCCTGGGGCAGCCCCTGGGCGTCGATTTGCCCAACGAGGTTTCCGGACTTATTCCCGACCGTGCCTGGAAACGCGCGGTGAACGGACAGCCCTGGTTTCCCGGCGAAACCCTGAACGCGGGAATCGGCCAGGGATATGTGTTGGCGACGCCCTTGCAGTTGGCGGTGATGGTGGCGCGCGTTGCCAACGGCGGCTTGGCGGTGAAGCCGCGCCTGACGCGGGAGGCCATTACCACTGCGGGGATGAAGCCGATCGGCGATCCGGCGTTTGCGTCGGTCGGGGTCAATCCGAAGTCGATTGCGCTGGTCCGTCGCGGCATGTTCGAGGTGGTCAACAATCCCGCCGGAACCGCGCATTGCGCCGCCTTCGACCTGGGCGGTCAGCGGATGTCGGGGAAGACCGGCACCTCGCAGGTGCGGCGCATCACCATGAAGGAACGCGAAACCACCGGCGTTCTGAAGAACGACGCGTTGCCGTGGAAGGAACGCGACCACGCCCTGTTCGTCGCCTTCGCGCCACACGATACGCCGCGCTATGCGATTTGCGTGGTGGTCGAGCATGGCGGCGGCGGTTCGGCGGTAGCGGCGCCGATCGCCTCCGCCGTGATGAAGGAAACCCTGCGTCGCGATCCGCAGCGGCAGCGGTCGCCGTCGGCGCTCCCCGAAACCGAGGCTTGATCCGATGGTGATGGACTTTCGATCGTTGAAGGACAGGCTGCACCAGCAGGATATGACGTTGGGCGAGAAGCTGCGTCAAATCAGCTGGGCCTACATTCTGCTGATTTCGGTGGTGGCGACCGCCGGGTTCTTCATGCTGTATTCGGCGGCGAATGGTCAGTGGGAGCCCTGGGCGTCGCGGCAGATCGTGCGTTTCGGGATCGGCATTCTGGCGATGATCGGTCTGGCCCTGATCAATATCCGTCTGTACCTGCGCTATGCCTATGTCTTCTATGCGATCAGTCTGGTGCTTCTGGTGGCGGTCGATTTGCGTGGTATCATCGGCATGGGGGCGCAGCGCTGGATCGACTTCGGCTTTATCCGGTTGCAGCCCTCGGAACTGATGAAAATCGCCTTGGTTTTAAGTTTGGCGCGGTATTTCCACAGTCTGTCGATCGAGAACATCGGCAGCCCGGTGGCGCTGATCGTGCCGACCCTGATAACCCTGGTGCCGGTCGCCCTGATTTTGAAGCAGCCGGACCTTGGCACCGCGCTGATGCTGATGATGGGCTCTGGCATCGTGTTCTTCGCCGCCGGGGTGCGGAAGTGGAAGTTCGCGGTGGTGACCGCCGCCGGTCTGGCGGCGGTTCCGGTGGCGTGGGGGATGCTGCACGACTACCAAAGAAACCGGGTACTCACCTTCATCAATCCAGAACGCGATCCGTTGGGGGCGGGCTATCACATCCTGCAATCGAAGATCGCGCTTGGCTCGGGCGGGATGTTCGGGCGCGGCTTCATGCAGGGGACGCAAAGCCACTTGAACTTTCTGCCGGAAAAGCAGACCGATTTCATCTTCACCATGCTGGCCGAGGAATTCGGCATGGTCGGCGGGCTGACCCTGCTGGCGCTTTATACCCTGATCATCGCCTTTGGGCTGGTCATCGCGCTGCGTTGCCGCCACCATTTCGGACGGTTGCTGGCGTTGGGGCTGACCGCTAACTTCTTCCTTTACGTCTTCATCAATATCGCCATGGTGATGGGGTTGATCCCGGTGGTCGGGGTGCCGTTGCCGTTGATTTCCTACGGCGGTACAGTGATGTTGACCCTGATGTGCGGCTTCGGTTTCGTGCAGTGCGCCAACGTTCACCGCGACCTGCATCTGGGGCGACGCGGTGGCGGCGAGGAACCTTGAGCGAGCTTGCGTTTTTTGCTTGCGGAGGCGAGTCGAACCCCCTATAAAACGCACCTCGCGAAATACTGCGGGCGCGTAGCTCAGTTGGTAGAGCAGCTGACTCTTAATCAGCGGGTCTGGGGTTCGAATCCCCACGCGCCCACCAATCTTCTCAAGGGGTTATCGGTCAATCCGGCAACCCCTTTTGCTATAGTTTGCAGATTGATCAGTGGGCGGTTTGCAAACCTGTTCCGCAAGGGTTCTATTTTGGGTCGCGGCGGGCGGTGTCCAGGCGTTCGATGGCGAGCTTTGACCGGCGTTTTTTCTTGGTGTACTTCCGGACCATCTGAACCGTCTCGTGGCCGGTTATCGCGGCGATGGTGTCCCAATCGCAATCGAGTTCACGAAGGATCGTCGCGGCGGTGTAGCGAAGGCCGTGTGTGGTGACGCCAGCGCCTCCCAGGCCGACCTTAAGCGATCCTACCGCTTGGTGGGCCGCTATCATCACATGCCGGAAGTGATCGATCCTGAATGCTCGACCTGTTGCCGAGGTGATCAGCATCCGCCGTTGTGCGAGCGTTACCGGCATTCCATCAAGCGGACGCTCCCGCTCATCGTCCCAGGCCGCGAGCGCGGCCATGAGGTCGGTGGAGACAGGAACCCAGACGCGGGCGTCGGTTTTTTTCTGCGCCACGGCAATACCGTCCGGCCCAATGTGGTTGCGCTTCATACCGACGATATCTTCGCCGCGTTGCCCTGTGTTCAGTGCCAACTCAAACGCAGTGCGTTCGATGGTGCCAAGACGCCAATGCGCGCGGAAGGCGGCAATCTCCCATTCTTCCCAAGGCCGATGTCCGTCACCTGTTTTAAGTTTTTTCGGGCGAGAGGCGGGGTTGAACGTCAGCCCATAAATCTTCGGGCGATCTACCGCGAACGTGAGCAAGAGCCGCAGAACCGAAACCACATAGTTCGCGGTGCGCGGTGTTTCTTGGGAGGCGTCGCGAAGATTGAACACCGCTTCGCGGTCGAGCAGGGAAACCCGGTTCAGCCCCCATTCCTCGCGGATGATTTCGAGATAGCGCGCGTAGTCGCGGCGGGTCTTGGGGCTGAGGCTCGTAAACTCGTGGGCGGTCTTATAGTGCTCGATCAGGGCAGAGATGGTTCCCGGCACGGTGCGGGGTGTGGCGGGCCTTGTTATCTGCGCGTTGATTTCGTTTAATCGCGTGATGAATTCCGTGCTTTCCGGTTCCCCAGGTAGCTTGGTCTTGGTGGCTCGGTGGTAGTAGTGGAGTTTCACCGAGCCATCAGCGAGGCGCTTGCGGACCGTGTTCACGCCTACGAGCCGAACTGTGGGCATGTCCTCGTCCCACCAAGAATCAGCGTTGCTTTGACGCCCAGAAGACATGGCGTTCGCCTGTGGATATTGCTCCGCCTTGGTGCTGGGCACCGCGACCGGAACCGCGAAGCGAATGCGACTTACCTCCCGGGTTTCGGTTTTTTCCCCGCTCCCCCACCAATCTCGACAGCGGCAATCCGGAGGCCTGCCTTACCGCCGCTTTCCTTCATATTGGAGACCGTGACGGCGACGTCGAACTCAACATCCTTAGGGTCGCTGTGGTTGGCGTGAAGGCGCACCGGGTTGATTACGGCAGATCCATTGCTGGGCCTCAGGTCCTCGATTGCATCCTTAGGCTCAGGACCCATTAAATTATTGTCAGGCAGATCGGCGGCTGATTCACTCATGGGAGGGAGGACCCCATCCATGAGTGATCTGTTTTGGTTGTCAGAGAGGCAGTTGGCGAAGATCGAGTCGCATTTCCCGCTATCGCATGGCGTGCCGCGGGTTGATGATCGGCGAGTGACCAGCGGCATCGTTCATGTGATCCGCAACGGCTTACGGTGGCGAGATGCACCACCCGTCTATGGCCCCCACAAAACCCTCTATCGCCAGCGTCATAGGATCGAGAACCTCTTCGCTTGCCTCAAGGATTGGCGGCGTATCCACACCCGATATGACCGATGCGCGGACATCTTCTTTGCCGCCGTCATCATCGCGGTACTCCTCCTCTTCTGGATCGAACCTTAATGAGTCCTGAGCCTAGAATCTGGCGCCGTCGCCCCTTGCCGGGGGGGTCGGTTCGGAAGTCGGCGATCGCCTGCCCGGTTTCGGCGATGATGCGGGCGACGGGGTCGGCGGCGGTCAAATCCGGTACTCCTGGGGGGGCGCGAAGAGGCTTGTTGGAGGCGGCGCGATGGAATAAACTTAAGCATCGGACGTATGACGCCAGATTGCGCTTGGGCGTTGGGTCGCACGCATTTGGAAAGCCTAGTATGGAAACCGGCAGCATCAAGTCAAACAGTGCGATTCGCCCCCAGAATCTCGGGGCGCGGCCTCAGGTCCGGCGCGTCGCCACGGCCTCGGGCGATGCTGGCTCGTTCTCCGACTCGCAAGGCTTGGAAACCAACCGCCGGGTGCCGGAAACTCAGAATTTGGTCTCCGCCAACGGTCGCGTCTATGACCGTTCGACGCCGCACGGCACTTACCTCAATCTGCTGGTATAAGAAAATCCAGAGGCCTTTAGGCTCAGGACTCATTAAGGTTCGATCCAGAAGAGGAGGAGTACCGCGAGGATGACGGCGGCAAAGAAGATATCCGCGCATCGGTCATATCGGGTGTGGATACGCCGCCAATCCTTGAGGCGAGCGAAGAGGTTCTCGATCCTATGACGCTGGCGATAGAAGGTTTTGTCGTAAGCGTACTGGGTTTTGCGATGACGCATTGGCGGGATGCATGTAGCGATCCCTCGCTGTGTCAAAGCCTCTCGAAGGGGATCACCGTCATAGCCCTTGTCGGCGATCAGGACGTTGGCCTTGGGAAATAGGTCGAGCAACAGCATCGCGCCTTTGTAATCGCTCATTTACCCCTCGCTGAGCAGCAGGATGAGGGGCCTTCCTTGTCCGTCGCAAATCGCATGAAGCTTGGAGTTCAGCCCGCCTTTTGTGCGTCCGATACATCGGGGAAGAGCCCCTTTTTATAGAGGCTCGCGGCGGTCCGATGAGCTTTCAGGTGGGTTGCATCGATCATCAACCGGTCTGGAGGGCCAGCCTCTCCCGTCAAGGCCGCGAAGATCCGGCTGAACACCCCAAGTCGGCTCCAGCGAACGAAACGATTATAGAGGGTTTTGTGGGGGCCATAGACAGGTGGTGCATTTCGCCACCGTAAGCCGTTGCGGATCACATGAACGATGCCGCTGATCACTCGCCGATCATCAACCCGCGGCACGCCATGCGATAGCGGGAAATGCGGCTCGATCTTCGCCAACTGCCTCTCTGACAACCAAAACAGATCACTCATGGATGGGGTCCTCCCTCCCATGAGTGAATCAGCCGCCGATCTGCCTGACAATAATTTAATGGGTCCTGAGCCTAAGACCCTGGCCTCCTCCGGGGCAAGTGTGGTACAATGGCTGCCTGGACCGGTTTCCCGTCCGGCGAGAACGCGCATGAAAACCGAAGCCCCGATCGACGCCCCGCATTCCGACGTTCCGCGCCCGGTTTCGTCGGCGCGCGCCCGCGCCCTGTCCGGGGCGGCCCGAGTCCCCGGTGACAAGTCGATTTCCCACCGCGCCCTGATGTTCGGGGCGCTGGCGGTTGGGCGCTCCCGCGTCACCGGCCTGCTGGAGGGCGAGGACGTGCTGCGCACCGCCGCCGCGATGCGGGCGATGGGCGCGTCCGTCACGCGGGAGGCGAAGGGGGTCTGGGCGATCGACGGAGTCGGCGTCGGCGGCCTGGCGGAACCCGCCGACGTCATCGACATGGGCAACGCCGGAACCGGTGCGCGCCTGGTCATGGGGCTGGTCGCCACCCATCCGATGACCGCGATCTTCACCGGGGACGCCAGTCTGCGCCGCCGCCCGATGGGGCGGGTGATCGCGCCGCTGTCGCGGTTCGGCGCGACCTTCATGGGGCGCGAGGGCGGGCGTCTGCCACTGGCCATTACCGGCAATCCATCGCCGACGCCGGTGACCTATACGGTGCCGGTCGCCTCCGCCCAGGTGAAGTCGGCGGTGTTGCTGGCCGGACTGAACACGCCGAGCGTCACCACGGTGATCGAGCCGGTCGCCACCCGCGACCACACCGAACGCATACTGACAGGGTTCGGCGCCGAACTGACGGTGACGGTCGCCGCCGACGGTGCGCGCACCATCGCCTTGACCGGGCAGCCGCGTTTGCATCCCTGCGATCTGCAGGTTCCCGCCGATCCGTCGTCGGCGGCGTTTCCGGCGGTGGCGGCCTTTCTGGTCGAAGGCTCCGAGGTGCTGCTGCCCGAGGTCGGGACCAATCCGTTACGATTCGGCTTGTTCCAGACTTTGGCCGAAATGGGCGCCGATATCGCGCAAGAGACCCCGCGCCTGGTGGCGGGCGAGCCGGTCGCAGACCTGCGGGTCAAGGCTTCCGCCCTCAAGGGCGTTGAGGTTCCGGCGGCGCGGGCTCCCAGCATGATCGACGAATACCCGATTCTTGCCGTCGCCGCGGCCTGCGCCGTCGGCACCACGCGGATGCGGGGTCTGGCCGAACTGCGGGTCAAGGAAAGCAACCGCTTCGACGCCGTGTTGAACGGTTTGGTCGCCTGCGGCGTGGTGGTGGAGGCCGACGGCGATGACATTTTGGTGCACGGAAACGGTTGCCCGCCGAAGGGCGGCGCGCTGATTTCCGCCAATCTGGACCATCGGATCGCGATGGCCTTTTTGGTTCTGGGCGCGGTCTCCGCAGAACCGGTCCGGATCGACGACATCCGTTCGGTGGAGACCAGCTTTCCTGGTTTCGTGCCGCTGATGAATGGTTTGGGGATGGCGTTGTCATGATCGTTGCGATCGATGGCCCGGCGGGCGCGGGCAAGGGAACGTTGGCGCAGCGCTTGGCCAAGGCGTTCAATCTGGCCTACCTGGATACCGGGGCGCTTTATCGCGCGGTTGGGGTGCGGGCATTGGAGGTGGGGGCGGACCCCGCCGATCCGGCTTCTGCCCTGCATGCGGCGCTGACCCTGGATTCGTCGAGTCTCGAGTCGCCGCGTCTGCGAGACGAGGACGCGGCCGATGCCGCCTCCAAGGTCGCGGCGATTCCGGCGGTGCGCGCCGCCCTGCTGGAGTTTCAGCGGAGCTTCGCAAAATCTCCGCCAAGTCCTTGCGTTGGCGCGGTTTTGGATGGCCGCGACATTGGGGCCGTGGTTTGTCCGGCGGCCGATCTGAAGCTTTTTGTGACCGCTTCGATCGAGGAACGGGCGCGGCGGCGGACCTTGGAGTTGCAGGACAAAGGCTTCGACGTTATACAGGACCGCGTTCTCGCCGACATGATCGGACGCGATGAACGTGACCGCGACCGGAAGACGGCGCCGCTTGCCGCGGCGGACGACGCCATCGTTCTGGATACCACCGAAATGGACGCCGACACGGTCTTTGAACGTGCCGTCGTGCTTTTCCGTTCCAGAATGGAACGGGTCGCGGACTAAGGCCGGAGCAATCCGGTGGAACGGGGCCGCCCCGCAACGCGAAAACCAAGCGTTGGGGACGGTTTTTGGTGCAACAGGGTCGCAAGCGCGGCAAGACCGCCGGAAAAACCGGTTGGCCCGAATAGCGACACGTGAAAAGGAAACCCTTCGGCATGACCGAAACCGGATTTATCCCGGGCGCGACTGAGAATTTCGCCGCCCTTCTTGAAGAATCGTTCGCCCTGAACGCGAGCCTCGAAGGCTCTGTTATTACCGGACGCGTCGTCAGCCTGACCAGCGACTTCGCCCTCGTCGATGTTGGCTTGAAGTCCGAAGGCCGCGTGCCTTTGAAGGAATTCGGCCACCGCGCCGAAATCAAGATCGGCGACACCATCGAGGTGTTCGTGGATCGTTACGAGGACCGCGACGGCTTGGTCGTCCTGTCCCGTGAGAAGGCCCGCCGCGAAGAATCCTGGAACGAGCTGGAGAAGGCCTTCGAAGGCAACCAGCGCGTCAACGGCGTGATCTTTGGTCGCGTCAAGGGCGGCTTCACCGTCGATCTGTCGGGCGCCGTGGCGTTCCTGCCGGGCAGCCAGGTGGACATCCGTCCGGTGCGTGACATCGGGCCGTTGATGGGCCAGGCGCAGCCGTTCCAGATCCTGAAGATGGACCGCTCGCGCGGAAACATCGTGGTCTCCCGCCGCGCGGTTTTGGAAGAAACCCGCGCCGAACAGCGTTCCGAACTGATCGAGAACCTGAAGGAAGGCCAGATCCTCGACGGCGTGGTCAAGAACATCACCGATTACGGTGCGTTCGTTGACCTGGGCGGCGTTGACGGCTTGCTGCACGTCACCGACATCGCCTGGAAGCGCATCAACCATCCGGCCGAGGCCCTGTCCATCGGTCAGACCATCAAGGTGCAGGTGATCCGCTTCAATTCCGAAACCCAGCGCATCAGCCTGGGCCTGAAGCAGTTGGAAGCCGATCCGTGGTCGGGCGTCGAGGGCAAGTACCCGACCGGCACCAAGTTCACCGGTCGCGTCACCAACATCACCGACTACGGCGCGTTCGTCGAGCTGGAGCCGGGCGTCGAGGGCCTTGTCCACGTTTCCGAAATGTCCTGGACCAAGAAGAACATCCACCCCGGCAAGATCGTTTCGACCAGCCAGGAAGTGGACGTCATGGTGCTCGACGTCGATCCGAACAAGCGCCGCATCAGCCTGGGCCTGAAGCAGTGCCTGTCCAATCCGTGGACCGACTTCATGGCCAACCATCCGGTCGGCTCCACCCTGGAAGGCGAGATCAAGAACATCACCGAATTCGGTATGTTCGTCGGCCTGCCGGGCGAAATCGACGGCATGGTCCACCTGTCCGACATCTCGTGGGAAATGACCGGCGAGGAGGCCGTCAAGTCCTTCAAGAAGGGCGACATGGTGACCGCCAAGATTCTCGACGTCGATGTCGAGAAGGAACGCATCAGCCTTGGCCTCAAGCAGTTGACCAACGACCCCTTCGAGAATGCCACCAAGAGCATGAAGAAGGGCGCCGTGGTGACCTGCGTGGTGACCCAGGTCACCACGGGCGGGCTGGAAGTGTCGATCAACGATGGCGGCGCCACCAGCTTCATCCGCAAGGGCGATCTGTCGCGCGAACGCTCCGAGCAGCGGGTCGAACGCTTCGCGGTCGGAGAGAAGGTCGATGCCAAGATCGTCCAGATCGACGGCAAGAGCCGCAAGCTCTCGCTCTCGATCAAGGCGCGCGAAATGGAAGAGGAAAAGCAGGCGATGGTGGAATACGGTTCGACCGATTCCGGAGCGTCGCTGGGCGATATCCTGGGCGCCGCGCTGCGTCAGGCGCAGGACGAAAAAACCAATCCCTGATCCCTAAAACAGGCCGGAGAATCAGAAAAACGCCGCCCCTTCGGGCGGCGTTTTTCGTTTTTCGCGTTTTTTCCAGAAGAAGGCTTTTCCCTTGAGAGGGTTAACCTTGATGCAGGGGTTGAAATCTGGCAATCTTCGAACACACATATCGTCAGAATTGCCCTCGAGCCTCGCCGGGTGTGGGTTTTCCGCCCGGAGGATCAAGGGTTTCGGCATGCATCGGGGGACGGGCATCTCCCCCACGGAACCGTCGGGGATTGCACGCTATGACAAAGTCTGAGCTGATCGCGCGCTTGGCCGAACGCAACCCGCATCTCTATCAGCGGGATGTGGAACGGATCGTCGCCACCATTTTCGAAGAAGTTACCCTGGCGCTTGCGCGGGGCGATCGGGTCGAGTTGCGTGGTTTTGGCGCCTTTTCCACCAAGACTCGCGATGCCCGCACCGGACGCAATCCGCGCACCGGCGATGCGGTGCGCGTCGGGTCCAAGGTCGCACCCTATTTCAAGACCGGCAAGCAGTTGCGTGACTTGATCAACGACGGCGCCGCTTCCTGATGGGTTTTCCGCGCCGGATTTGACCCTCCGGCGCGGTGTTTGATTTTCCGATAAGGGCCTTTTCACCGTGCGCCTTCTGACCTGGATCCTCGGTCTTCCCGTTGCCGTCGTGGCGATCGCCTTCGCGGTCGCCAACCGTGGGGATATCGATCTCGACCTTTGGCCGCTGCCCTATACCGTGCACCTGAGCCTCTATCTGGCGGTTCTGGGCGCGTTGGTGGCGGGGCTGTTGCTGGGCCTGTTGCTGGGTTGGGCCAGCAGTGGCAACCGTGCCGCCGCCCGCGCCCGAGAGGCCAAGGCCCGCGCCCTCGACCAGGAACTGACCGAGTTGCGCTCCCGCCAGCAGGCCGCCGCCAAGGCGTTGCCTTCTCCCGACTCCTCCAACTGATTCCCCCTCGCCTTGGGCTGGCGCGATGCGCGGCTTCACCGTAAAGTGAATGGCGTGTGCTGTGGGACTCCTTGAAAGACGAGCCGATGACCGCCAATCCGATCTTTTGTGCCATCGACACCACCGACCTTACCGTGGCGACCCATTTGGCCGCGCAAATCTCGGATTACGTCGGTGGGCTGAAACTGGGGCTGGAATTCTTTTGCGCCAACGGCCCGTCCGGGGTGCGCGAAGTGGCTCGCGCCGCGGGCAAGGATATTTTCCTCGACCTTAAGTTCCATGACATCCCCAACACCGTTGCGTCTGCGGTGCAGGCGGTGATGCCCCTGAAGCCCCGCTATCTGACCCTGCATGCGTCGGGTGGTCTGGCGATGCTGAAGGCGGCGCGCGACATTGCCTATGAAGCCGCCGACAAGGTCACCGCCGCGCCGCCGAAACTGATCGGCGTCACCGTGCTGACCAGTTTCGACGACGCCGACTTGGCCCAGGTCGGGGTGACGACGAAGGTTGCGGACCAAGCCCGCCGACTGGCGGCCCTGGTGGCCGAGGCGGGGCTGGATGGGCTGGTCTGTTCGGCGCATGAGGCGAAGGCGTTGAAGGCGGAATTCGGCCAGTTGCTGCGCATCGTGCCGGGTATCCGACCGCCGTGGTTCGCCGCCGGCGATCAAAAGCGGGTGATGACCCCGTCCGAGGCGATCGAGGAAGGCGCCAGTCTTCTGGTGATCGGGCGTCCGATCTGCAAGGCGAAGGACCCCGCCGACGCCGCCCGTCGGATCGCCGCCGAGCTTGGTTGTGCCGAGCCCCCTGACCCGGGCGAGCCGACATGACATCCGTCCTGGTCAAAATCTGCGGCCTGACCACACCCGAGGCGTTGGATGCGGCGGTTGAACACGGCGCGGACTTTGTCGGTTTTGTCTTCCATCCGTCGTCGCCGCGCGCGATCGCGGCCGAGGCCGCCGCCGAACTGGCCGACGCCTTGCCGTCCGTGGTGCAAAAGGTCGGGCTCTTCGTCGATCCCAGCGATGCCGATCTGGATGCGGTGTTGACCCACCTCCGGCTCGACATGCTGCAACTGCATGGCAACGAGACCCCGGATCGGGTCGATGCGATTCGCCTGGAATTCGATCTGCCGGTGATCAAGGCGGTCGGCATCGCCACCGCCGCCGATGTCGCCGCCGCCCATGCCTTCGACGGCCACGCGGACTGGATATTGTTCGACGCCAAGCCCCCGGCCGATGCGCCCCGCGCGGGCGGTCTGGGGCAGCCGTTCCCCTGGGACTTGATGCGCGGCTGGAAGGGCGAGACCCCCTGGATGCTGGCGGGCGGCCTAACCCCGGAAACCGTGGGCCGCGCCATCGCCGATGCCGGTGCGGTCGCGGTGGATGTGTCCTCCGGCGTGGAAAGCGCCCCCGGAGTCAAGGACCCAGCCCGCATCGCCGCCTTCATCAAGGCGGCAAAAAGCGCGGGCAGCGGTCGCTGGTGACGCTTTTTCCTGGATTTCGGCGCGGCAACGCGTCATTCAACCCTTTTGGCGGGCTTGACACCGGCACGGCCGGGCGGCCCGCGAGACCCGTGATGCGAGTGCGCACTCCATGACTCCGATTCTTTCCAATTCCTTCACCAAGGGCCCCGACGAACGCGGCCACTTCGGCCCCTATGGCGGGCGCTTCGTCGCCGAGACCCTGGTGCCTCTGGTTCTCGAGGTGGAAAAGGCGTTCGACGCGGCGCAGGCCGATCCCGCCTTCGTGGCCGAACTGAGCCGCTATCTCGCCCATTTCGTCGGGCGGCCCAGCCCGCTCTATTTCGCCGAGCGCCTGACCAAGGCCTGCGGCGGCGCGAAGATCTATTTCAAGCGCGAGGACCTCAACCACACCGGCGCGCACAAGGTCAACAACTGCATCGGCCAGATTCTGTTGGCCAAGCGCATAGGCAAGACCCGCATCATCGCCGAGACCGGCGCCGGGCAGCACGGCGTCGCCACCGCCACGGTGTGCGCCCTGTTCGGCCTGCCCTGCGTCGTCTATATGGGCGCGGTCGATATCGCGCGGCAGCAGCCCAACGTCTTTCGCATGAAGTTGCTGGGGGCCGAAGTCCGGCCCGTCACCTCGGGCGCGGCCACCTTGAAGGACGCGATGAACGAGGCGATGCGCGACTGGGTGGCGAATGTCGAGGATACCTATTACCTGATCGGCACCGTCGCCGGACCGCATCCCTATCCGAAGATGGTCCGCGACTTCCAAAAGATCATCGGCGAGGAATCCAAAACGCAGATGCAGCAGATGGAAGGCCGTCTTCCCGACACCCTGATGGCGTCGGTGGGCGGCGGATCGAACGCGATCGGCCTGTTCTATCCCTTCCTCGACGAGCCCACGGTCAAGATCGTCGGGGTCGAGGCGGCGGGCCGGGGAACCGATACCCCGGAACACGCAGCGTCCCTGACCATGGGGCGGCCCGGCGTGCTGCATGGCAGCCGCACCTATCTGCTGCAAAACGGCGACGGCCAGATTACCGAGGCGTATTCTGTTTCTGCCGGGCTGGATTATCCCGGCGTCGGGCCGGAACACTCCTGGCTGAAGGACGCGGGGCGGATCACCTATGTCTCGGTCACCGATGACGAGGCCCTGAACGCCTTCCACCAGACCACACGCCTGGAAGGGATCATTCCGGCGCTGGAATCCTCGCACGCCATTGCCCAGGCGCTGAAGGTGACGGGCGATCTGCCCGCCGATCACATCCTGCTGCTGTGCTTGTCCGGCCGTGGCGACAAGGATGTGGATACCGTGGCGAAGGCGATGGGGACGGAGCTGTAATCATGACCAATCCCTTGTTGAACAATCGCCTGACCCGTCGCTTCGCGGCGCTGAAGGACGAAGATCGCGCCGCCCTGGTGGTCTATGTCGCGGCCAGCGACCCCGATGCCGCCACCGCCACCGCCCTGTTGAAGGCGTTGCCCGGCGCCGGGGCCGACATCATCGAACTGGGGATGCCGTTCACCGACCCGATGGCCGACGGTCCGTCGATCCAAAGGGCCGCGCTGCGCTCCCTGAAGGCCGGGGCCTGCATGGACAACACCATCGCCCAGGTCTACGCCTTCCGTTCCGAGGACGAGGATACGCCGATCGTCCTGATGGGCTATTACAACCCGATTGATACCTATGGCGCCGAACGCTTCGCCAAGGACGCCGCCAAGGCCGGGGTGGATGGGGTGATCGTCGTCGATCTGCCGCCGGAAGAGGCCGATGAACTCCAGCCGCTGTTGCTGAAACACGGCGTCGCGTTCATCTGTCTGGCGACCCCGACCTCGGACGACGCGCGCCTGCCGAGTATCCTAAAGTACGCGGGCGGATTCTTGTACTATGTCTCGGTGCTGGGCATTACCGGCACGGTCAGCGCCACCGCCGATGCGGTGGCGACGGCGGTGGCCCGTCTGCGCACCCATACCGATCTGCCGGTGGCGGTCGGCTTCGGCATCAAGACGCCGGATAACGCCGCCGCCGTCGCCCGCGTCGCCGCCGCCGCCGTGGTCGGCTCGGCGGCGATCGACAAATTGGCCGCGTCGTTGGACGAAACCGGAGCCGCGACGCCGGCGTTGATCCCCAACGTGCTGGCCTTCGTCACCGAATTGGCGAACGGCATCCGCGAAGCGCGGAAGTAACACGAGGTCGGAAAAAATATTGCGGAGGACCTCAGGCCCTCCGCGCCTCCCATTCCCTTATTTATCTCTCCGCGAACCCGTTTCCGCCCATCACGCGGCGGGAGGGCGTTCTTGCGCTCCGCGCGAAAGCCGGGATCGTCGGCTTCGCGCCCAAGGACGTCGTTTGAAGGGATCTGCGGCGCTCCCGTAAGCCGACATTTGCCCTCATTCCCTCAAATTTAGGGGACAAGGCGTCTACCATTCTAGGGGCTATTCAGCTTGCTTTCCTGGCCGCTTGCCTCAGACTCGCCCCTCTGCTTTCGTCCCATCACGATCATTGCTGGTCTTCGCGCGCATCTATTCGCAAAAGATACGGCGGACGTGGTTTTTCTGGCCGTAGGTTACCCGGCATTCCTTTACCGAAAGGGGCAACGGACGCGCGAAAAAGGTTCGTTCGTTCGCGGCATGGCAGGCCAGCCAGACAGGACGATCGGTCGGGGTGACTTGTTCGAGAGGCCAAACGGAAACCTCGTCGTTTCCCTCTTGGATGTGACGTTGGGGAGCTAGGCCAGCCTCTTCCGAGGGATCTCCGTCGAAGAACTGGATGGAATCCATGGGGGCGGGCTGTTCCCGCGTCCGCGCCGGCCATCCGGCTGGATGATCGGGAGAGTCTCCCCGGTGAAAGGTGTCGGAGGGCGGGCAAACGTACTCCGACGCCATACCGGGATGCACGACGGCCAAGGTCAGACAGAAGACCAGAAACACGCCAAGTTTCACCATGTTATCACCGAAAAGGCATTCCCATCGTTGCTTAAACCCGGACGCCTGGGCGCCCAATAAATCGTCCGTTTTTCTACATGCCCCTTATCTCGCCACTGGTCGAGCACTTGAATGCCTTCCGCGTTCTGGCCGAGATAGATCGCGGCATGCTTGCCGGTACTTCCAGCCTGAGGATATTCCCCATTGACGAAGGCGGCAATTGCCGTGCCTCTGGCCACCAGATCGGGTTCGCCGGGGGTGAGCTTGCGGATTTTCTCTCCTTCCCGCCATTTCGCGGTGTGCGGCGCGTCCAGCGATTGCCGGATGAATTCGACGCATTCCGCGTTGCCCTTGCCGTTGACGTAGGGCTTTTTCTCGTGGCCGGTGAGAACCCCGAGAACATGGGGGAGACGTCCGCCGTCATGCGCTTGATGCCCGCCGCTGCCGGGCGCGGCGCGGTCATAGGCAGCAATGGAGTGTCCGTTGCGGGTGTGTCCGCGGCACATGCACCTTGCCGTCGCTTCCCGCATCGGCAAGGACGTTGGAACGTGCCGCTTCCTCCGCTCCGCCGGGGCGGATGGTGCCGGTAGCATCCACCCCCAGCCAGGTTTGCAGTGCCTTGATCCCCTCGAACATCCCGTCATCCGGATATGGTGTCATGCCGTAGCTCGGTTCCTCGTAAAACCCCAAACGCTGCAAACCGGTCTTGATCGCCGTGGTGTCGGCTTCTTCGATCGTGATATCCCGTCCCACCCGTCGTGACAGACGCATCGTTTCCTCCTGACAAAAACCGGGATATATTACTATTATCGCGGTATATTGTCAGCATAAATCACGATTATCGATCTTATGCGCCGCCTAGAAAGGCGGCGCTGTCCATCCCCGTCACCCCTAGCTTTTGCGCGCAGCGCCATTCATTCGATATATGGCCGCGTGATGGGCGGTGGATTGGGCGCGGGAAGAAAAGGAAATGGGATCGAAGGGGCCGCGCCCCTTTGCGGGCGTGGGCGGCGCCCACGTCCTTGATTACCGCCCATTTGTTTTTTCCGCGAAGCAGCGTATTCCTTATGGAGAAAAATCGGCATCCCGCCCCAGCCCCACACAGGATCGAAAATGCAGCGCGCTGTCAGACGAACCGAGCGAGAAATCACCACAGACGAGGCTATGGGCATTCTGACTGCCGGGGAATACGGCGTACTGTCGATGGTGGGCGACGACGGCAAGCCCTATGGCGTGTCGATGAGCTATGCGTTGCGGGACGGAGCGATTTATTTTCACTGCGCGACCGAGGGGCGGAAGCTGGAGCATCTGGACACCAATCCGGCGGTATCGTTTTGCGTCGTTGGCCAGACGAAAGTCCTTCCCGGTCAGTTTTCCACCGAATACGAAAGCGCGGTTGCCTTTGGCACTGCGGCGCGTGTCACCGGCGAGGAAAAGCGTGCTGGCCTAGTCGCCCTGATAGAGAAATACTCGGCGGATTTCATGGAGCCCGGGGTCACCTATCTGGAATCGAAGATTGACCGCGTTGTGGTGATCCGGATTGATATCGAATACATCAGCGGCAAGGCTCGGCGGCCCCGCTGATCCCTGGCTTGGCATCGGAGAAGCGACGGGATGAGCTGGCTCACCAATTTTGTACGGCCGACATTGAAGCGCTGGATCGCGCCGCGCGTCCTGCGCGAGGCGCAGTGGGTGACCTGTCCGAAGTGCGGGGCGACGGTGTTTTACCGCGACCTCGACGCCAACTGGCGGATTTGTCCGCACTGCGATCATCATCTGACCCTGGCGGCGGAGCGACGGTTCGCCCTGCTGTTGGATGCCGACAGTTGGGCGCGTATCGAGGTTCCCGGGGCTCCGGCCGATCCCTTGAAGTTCCGCGATTCCCGCCGCTATGCCGACCGCCTGAAGGAGTCCGCCGCCCATGCCCACGAGGTGGTGGCGGTGGCGCATGGCCGCATCGACGGCATCGGCGCGGTGCTGGCCGCGTTCGAACCGCAGTTCATGGCCGGGACCTTCGGCGCGGTGGCGGGGGAGGCGATCGTCGCCGCTGCCGAATTGGCGCTGTTGCAGGATGCGCCCTTGATCCTGGTCACCGGCAGCCAGGGGACGCGCATTCAGGACGGCGCCTTTGCCCTGATGCAGGTGCCGCGCGCCGGCCTTGCCCTGCGCAAGCTGGGGGAACGGGCCTTGCCGTTGATCGTGGTGCTGGCCGATCCCGCCTTCGATCCGGCGACCGACAGCCTGACCCAGTTGGCCGACATCGTGATCGCCGAGCCGGGCGCCCGCCTGGGGCCGCCGCCGGTCGATCCCTTCGCGGCGATGGACACGCCGGAGTTCCTGGCGGTTCGCGCCGGGGTGAACGATGCCGCCGCCCTGCTGGGGAAAGGCCGCGTCGATCGCATCGCCGACCGCCGCGACCTGAAGGCGGAGATCGCGGTGATTCTGAACGTGCTGCGCAGTCCCTTCCCCTCGGCTACCGTACTGCCTTATCCGGCGAAGGAAATGCGGCGGATCGACGCCCCCAGCGGCGAATCCCATGCTTGACGCGGTGCTGGAGCGTCTGACCCGGTTGCATCCCAGCGTCATCGACCTGTCGCTGACTCGGATGACGCGGCTGCTGGCCGACCTCGACCACCCCGAGGCCAAGTTGCCGCCGGTGATTCATGTCGCCGGGACCAACGGCAAGGGCTCGACGGTGGCGACCCTGGCCGCCCTGGCCGAGGCGGCGGGGCAGCGCGTTCACGCCTATACCTCGCCGCATCTGATGCGCTTCGCCGAACGCATCAGCATCGCCGGGCGGCTGCCCGCCGACGATGCCCTGGTTGCCCTGCTGGAAGAGGTCGAGGCCGCCAATGCCGGGCAGCCGATCACCTTTTTCGAGGCCACCACCGCCGCCGCCCTGTTGGCGTTTTCCCGCGCGAAGGCCGATCTTTGCCTGCTGGAAACCGGCCTGGGCGGACGTTTGGACGCCACCAACGTGGTGGAACGTCCGGTTGCCTGCGTGTTGACCGCGATCGGCCTCGACCACCAGGACTACCTGGGGGATACCCTGGCCGCGATCGCCGCCGAGAAGGCCCGCATCCTGCGCCCCGGCGTTCCTGCGGTGATCGCCCGCCAAGCGCCCGAGGCGATGGCCGTGATCGAGGCCGTTGCGCGGGAAATCGGCGCGCCGTTGTGGCGGTGCGATGTCGATTGGACCTGCCGCGCTACCGCCACCGGCTTCGCGGTCGAGGCCCCCGACCTGTCGGTCGAGGCCCCGCGTCCGGTCCTGTTCGGTCCGCATCAGGTGGACAACGCGGCGCTGGCCCTGGTTGCCGTCCATGCCGCCGGTTCGTGGCCGGTGACCTCGGCCTTGGCGGCGGCGGCGCTACCCCGCGTCGCCGGGCCGGGACGTTTGCAACGTCTGTCCGCCGGACGGTTGGTCGAGGCCGTGGGCCGCGATCTTTGGCTCGATGGCGGGCATAATCCCTCCGCCGGGGAGGCCCTGACTCCGGTTCTGGCCGCTTGGGCCGCCGAGGGTCCGGTGGACATGATTCTGGGGATGCAGACCACCAAGGACCCGGTCGGGTATCTGACGCCGCTGGCGCCGTTTCTGCGGTCGCTACGCACGGTGCGGGTGGATAGCGCACCCGCACCCTTCGCCGCCGCCGATCTGGCCCGCATCGCGCGTGACATCGGCATCGCCGACGTCACCGTCCATGCCGATTGGCGCGACGCGGTGACGGCGGAGGCCGGAAAAACCGGTCGTCTGCTGATGGCGGGATCGTTGTATCTGGTGGGCGAGGCCCTGGCCGAGAACGGCGTCGGCGCGCCGGAGTAACGGGCGCCTGTCCCGAAACGATGCCCAGCTGCGCCCATACCGCCAGACGCTCCGGGGTCAGGCCGTTGATGCCTTGGCGCACCGCGGCGCGGATCGCGGCGAGGCCTCTCGGGGTGTGGGCCTTGTCGTCGGTGGCGTTCAGCAGGCGGGCGAGCACCGCCGGTTTGGCGGCGGCGAAGCCGCAGCCGGTCTCGACGATGGTGGAAAGAACCAGGGCCTCGGCCCGGTTCATCGGCATCGCGGCGCCCATCACCGTCGATGCCATCGACACCGCGTCGGCGAAGGCCAGGGGGACATGGATCGTACCGCATTACGGGCGATGCCGGGAACCAGGCCGGAAATATCGGCGACGCGCCGGGGGCCGTCGCGCAGGGAGTCGAAGGGAAAGCCCCGGAAATCGATGGCATGGCCGCCGAAATCGACCCGGTCGAGGTCGCGGACCAGCCCCACCACCAGTTGGTCGTGTTGCGCCCAGAACGTCGCCTCGTCGCCCACCGCCGCGCCGCGCACATAGACGTCGCGGCGATAGAAGGGGTTGCGCAGCAGGTCGCGCAAGGTTTCGAATTCGCGGCGGGAACGAACGTGCTTCAGCAGCGGGCGCGCCGAGGGGGCCACCGCAAGGTCCAGCATGTTCAGGAAGAACTAGGCGTTGCCCGCGAAGCTGAAGCCGTGCGCGGCGGCGCCGGCCTCGACCTGAGCGAAGTGGAAGGGGACGAGACGCGGCGCGAACAACTCCGCCGCCGCGTCTTTGGGTGGTCGCACCAGATTGTAGGCGGCTGCCGAGAAGGCGAAGGCCCAATCCACCTTATCAAGGCCGCGCAGTTTGGTTTTCCGCATCCCTGTGACTGTCTTGATCCAGCCAAAGGCTTCCTCGATCCGCTTGCGGATGCGCATGGAGGCGGTATAGCCGGGATGGCGGGTGGTGCGCTTATCTATGGCCGAGCGACGTCGGCTAGTGTTCTGCTCCACGTGAGGACGCACGTTGAGCGTCCGCGGTTCCTCGATAAAATCGGCGGCATCGTAGCCGCAGTCGGCACCCAACGTAATTGCGCGCGGTCGGTCGCCCAGGGGCTCGATCATGTCCAGTGCCGCCAACCGTTCAGCGTGACCCGATGCGCGGGTTAGCCGGGTGTCCACGATCAAGCCCGAACGGTTTTCCATCAGCCCATGACCGATAAAGCACAGCTTAGCCTCCATGCCTGCCCCCTTGCGGTAGAGCATGGCATCGGGATCGGTGGTGCTCTTGTGAGTATCGTTGGATCGTTTCTCGCCGCGAAAATCGACCGAGGGGTTGCGACCACCGCCTTCACCCCCATCGCCCTCAGCGGCCTTCGGTCTGAAGCTCTTCATTGAGGCCCACGCTTCGATCAGCGTGCCGTCGACGCTGAAATGCTCGCTCGACAGTAGCCGTTTGATCCGGGGTTGGACCAACACTGCCGCCAGGAATTTTGCGGCGATGTCCCCTTCCAGCAGCCGGTCGCGGTTCTTGGAGAATGTGGAATGGTCCCAGGCCGGGTCATCTACCCCGAGACCGACGAACCAACGGAACAGCAGGTCAAAGTCCAGGCGCTCCATCAATTGGCGTTCCGAACGGATCGAGTAGAACACCTGCAACAGCATGGCCCGCAGCAGCTTCTCCGGTGGAACCGACGGCCGACCCATTCCTGAGTAGAGCGCTGCAAAGTCGCCCGACAACGCCGCTAGTGCCGTATTGGTCATCTCCCGGATCGTCCGCAGCGGGTGGTCCATGCGCACCCGCGTCTCCAGGTCAACGCAGGAGAACAAGTCTCCAGATCGCTTGTCTGTCCCGTGCATCATTCCCTCAGCAACAAGCCACTACCGAGATTGAATTATGCCGATACCAGCCATGCCACCGATTTTTCAATATCCTGCTAGGCCCAGGATTCATTAAGGTTCGATCCAGAAGAGGAGGAGTACCGCGATGATGACGGCGGCAAAGAAGATATCCGCGCATCGGTCATATCGGGTGTGGATACGCCGCCAATCCTTGAGGCGAGCGAAGAGGTTCTCGATCCTATGACGCTGGCGATAGAGGGTTTTGTCGTAAGCGTACTGGGTTTTGCGATGACGCATTGGCGGGATGCATGTAGCGATCCCTCGCTGTGTCAAAGCCTCTCGAAGGGGATCACCGTCATAGCCCTTGTCGGCGATCAGGACGTTGGCCTTGGGAAATAGGTCGAGCAACAGCATCGCGCCTTTGTGATCGCTCATTTGCCCCTCGCTGAGCAGCAGGATGAGGGGCCTTCCTTGTCCGTCGCAAACCGCATGAAGCTTGGAGTTCAGTCCGCCTTTTGTGCGTCCGATACATCGGGGAAGAGCCCCTTTTTATAGAGGCTCGCGGCGGTCCGATGAGCTTTCAGGTGGGTTGCATCGATCATCAACCGGTCTGGAGGGCCAGCCTCTCCCGTCAAGGCCGCGAAGATCCGGCTGAACACCCCAAGTCGGCGCCAGCGAACGAAACGATTATAGAGGGTTTTGTGGGGGCCATAGACGGGTGGTGCATCTCGCCACCGTAAGCCGTTGCGGATCACATGAACGATGCCGCTGATCACTCGCCGATCATCAACCCGCGGCACGCCATGCGATAGCGGGAAATGCGGCTCGATCTTCGCCAACTGCCTCTCTGACAACCAAAACAGATCACTCGTGGATGGGGTCCTCCCTCCCATGAGTGAATCAGCCGCTGATCTGCCTGACAATAATTTAATGAGTCCTGAGCCTGGAGGGTTGGCCCCGGCCATGGCGTCTCGCCGTGACTTGCCGATGGAACGGTTTACATTTCCACTTGAATGCCGAGTTCAACGACTTGGTCGGGTGGAATACGATAACAGGCTGTTGGGCGAGCCGCATTGCGTGCCATGAAGGCAAACAGATGCTCGTGCCAGAGCATCATCCCCACTCTCTCGTCGCTTGGGATCAGGGTCTCCCGACCGAGATAGTAGGTGGTCTTGTCGAGGTCCACGTCGACGCCCTGCCCCTTGCACCGGCGGATGACCGCCGGAACGTCATGAACACCGCCGTACCCGAAACGCGGAGCGGTCGCTTGCGGCGCAGTTCCTCGAAAAACGTATCGAGCGGCGGGTGGTTGCCGCGCAAACGCCGCGCCAGCAGCGTCCGGCCTGTGCGCCAAGTGGTCATCAGGGTGAAGACCGCGCCGCCGACGAGAAGCGGGTACCAGCCACCATCGACGATCTTCAGCATATTGGTGCAAAAGAAGGCGATATCGACGACCAGGAAGGTGCCGGTGATCGCAACGACGATCAGCGGATGCCAGCCCCAGCGCAGGGCAACGAAGTAGAAGAGTACGGTGGTGATCACCATGGTCGTGGTGACGGCGACGCCATAGGCACCGGCGAGCGCCACCGACGAGCCGAATCCCAACACCAAACCGATCGTTGCCACCATCAATAACCAGTTCACGATCGGGATATAAATCTGCCCAACTTCCTTTGAAGAGGTCTGGATGATCTCTTCGTGCGGCAGTTGCTCGAGTTGGCTGGCCTGGCGAGTCAAGGAGAATGCTCCAGAGATGACCGCCTGGGATGCGATCGCCGTCGCCAAAGTTGCGAGGCCGACCAAAGGATAGAGCGCCCAGTCGGGAGCCAGATGGTAGAACGGACTCTTGAACGTGGCCGGCGCGCCAAGGATATGGGCGCCCTGGCCCAGGTAGTTGAGTACGAGCGCGGGCAGCACCAGGACAAACCAAGCGAGTCGGATCGGACGTCGGCCGAAATGCCCCATGTCCGCGTAGAGCGCCTCGCCTTCTGTCACCACCAGGAACACGGCGCCTAAGGCCGCAAATCCGGTGAAGCCGTTATGGAAAAGGAAGGAGACGCCATAACGCGGGTCGATCGCCGCCAGCACATGGGGCATGTGCCAGATCGCGCGGAGGCCAAGCGCGCCGATCACCAGGAACCAGATCAGGATAATCGGCCCGAATACGATGCCGATGCCGCTTGTGCCGTGACGCTGGAATAGGAAAAGGGCGACGAGAACGGCGATGGTGAGCGGGACGATGTAGGGATTGAAGACCGGGGTCGCGATGCTCAGTCCCTCGATCGCACTGAGAACCGAAATGGCCGGCGTGATCGTGCCGTCGCCATACAACAGCGCGGCGCCAAAGAGTTCCATTAGCATGAGGACATATTTTGGGCTTCCCGTGCGGGCGTGCCACGGGTTGAGCTGGACCACGAGCGCGAGGATGCCGCCCTCGCCGTGGTTGTCGGCGCGCATGACGAAAAGGAGGTACTTTGCCGAGATGATGATAAGCAGGGACCAAATAATCAGGGACAAAACGTCAAGAACATTCGCCTCGGTCACGCCAATCCGGTTCGGGCCGAGGAAACACAATCCCATGGCATAAAGAGGGCTGGTGCCGATGTCGCCGAAGACGATGCCGAGCGCGGTCAGCGTCATCAAGGGCAATCGGCTGCATTGCGAGGGTTTTGAACGGTCTTCCTCCATCGGAATCCCCTTCTTCGGTCGAGGCCGCCGCCTTCGGGTGGGGCCGTCGTATCCTGGTTGACGCTGGTCGTCCCCGTGATGCTATTCCCACAAAGGCGGGAGGCGCTACAACATCCCTTTGGGCTCGGGCTGCCCGCCTGTCGATGAAACCGGCGGCAGCTCAGGATGCAAAATTAACCTATGGGGCGCGTCGGCTATCTTCATGTAGATGCCCAAATCATCTTGAATGGCAATTGAATTTCCGATTATCTCTCATTATATAATTTTGTCGGTTATTTGATTAATTATTTTGTATGTGGCGGTTCATGTTTTCCGCCATGACGCATTAATCTCATATGGAACTCTGCGATTTCGACGCCCTGCGTGAGCGGGCAGCAGTATTTTTTGAAAGGATTCACCATGACCACGGGAATCGTGAAATGGTTTAACGCCCAAAAGGGCTTTGGCTTCATCGCGCCGGATGACGGCGGCGGTGACGCGTTTGTTCATATCAGCGCCGTCGAGCGTTCGGGCATCGGGAGCCTGGGCGAAGGTCAGAAGGTTGGTTTCGAACTCGTCTCCGACCGCAAAAGCGGCAAGATGTCGGCCGAGAATCTCAAGATTCTCGCCTAACTCCTGCGCTGACGCCAACACGGCTTGGATGCCCCCCGGATAACGCGGGGGGTAACCGTGACCGACGCGATGCACTCGAACCGGGAGACCGCACATGGCCAAGGGGCAGCAACGCGGAAATCGCGAAATGAAAAAGCCGAAAAAGGCCAAGGTCGTCAGCCCTGTGCCCGTCCCGTTCATCAAGGGCGTCTTGGATGCGCGGATGACCCCGAAGAAGAAGACCTGACGCCGTGTGCGTCGGCCATCCTGCCTCATGCGCCGCCGCGCGTTGAACGATTGACGTTTCGACGCGTGTAGCGTTTCCGCTCCTTCGCGGGAGCGACTGTCCCCGAACGTCAAATCTTCGGATTTTAATCCATTGGCGTTCGTCATGAGTCCGGCCGGAGTTGGGGTTTTATAGGGCCTTCGTTCGCGGGCGACGGTCCTTGCCTCCAATCGTGGTCGGCGGAAAGGTCCCCTTGATCCCAACTTTGCGCGTTCTGTTTCGGCGTCCCGGCCCCTCGTCTCCGTGGAACGACAAACCCCCGGTTCGCCAGGAGCTTTTCGGCGGGGAGCGTCTTGAACAGCACGCGCGAAGCCTTGCCCTGGCGCAGGGAGTCACGACCGAGCCGCCGGTGGTTCCTTCCCTTCATGCGCGCCTGCGCGACAACGCCAACGTCCTTCGCGCGGCGTATCGGGCAAGCGCCGAGGAACTGGAAAGCGGGCAGGGACAGGTTCCGGCGGTGAAGTGGTTGCTCGACAACTACCACCTTGTGGAAACCCAGATCCGTGAGATTCGCAACGACATGCCGTCCGGATACTATCGCCAGCTTCCGAAGCTCGCCGACGGTCCGTTCGCAGGGTATCCGCGCGTGTTCGGCCTTGCCTGGGCGTTCGTCGCCCACACCGACAGCCACTTCGACCCGGATATTCTTGGGCGCTTCATCGTCGCCTATCAGGAGGTCCAGCCTCTGACCATTGGCGAGTTGTGGGCGGTATCGATCACGCTTCGCATCGTGTTGATCGAAAACCTTCGCCGTCTGGCCGAACAAATCACCATCGGGCGGCGCGAATATGCGGCCGCGGATGCGTTTTCCGATCGGGTGCTGGCGCAGGGCGCGGCGATTTCCGCCGCCGAAGCCGACGCCATGGCGGGTGGGTCGAAGCCGCTATCCGAACGCTTCGCCGCGCACCTTGCCAAACGCTTGCGGGACCAAGACCCCAACACCTTGCCGGCGCTCGGTTGGCTTGAGGATCAGCTCGATCTGCAAAACATCACCGTTGACGACGTGGTGCGGCGCTATCAGCGGCGGCAGGGCGCATCCAACGTCACGGTGCGCAACATCATCACCAGCATGCGGCTGATTTCCGATATCGATTGGACAGAACTTTTCGAACGCGTCAGCCTTGTCGATGCGCGCTTGGGCGTGGAGAGCGGCTTTTTCGCCATGGATTTCCCCACCCGAAACCTCTATCGCAGCGCGATCGAACAACTCGCGCGCGGGTCGGACGCAACCGAACTCGACGTCGTCGAACACGCGCTCAACGCGGCGCTGACGGCAGGTCAACTCGCCGACAACCCGGCGACGGCGGGACGGGTCGGCGATCCCGGCTATCATCTGATCGCCGAGGGCCGCCGCGACCTGGAGCGCGCCATCGGCTTCCGTCCGTCGGTGCGGTTGTGGATCAGTCGTTTGAGCATCCGCCTTGGGATTCGGGGCTATGTCGCCGCGATTCTCGCGGTCACCGCGCTCGGCCTGGCCTTGGCGGAGGGCGCGCTTGCCGCGCTCGGTGTCGGGGTCCCTTGGCTTGGGCTGTTCGCGGTGCTGGGTTTCGTTCCCGCCAGCGATGTCGCGACCGCGCTGGTCAATCGCGCCGTCACCTGGAATTTCGGCACTGCCGCGTTGCCCGGTCTGGAGCTTGCGAACGGCGTACCCGAGAGCTTGCGCACCCTTGTCGCGGTGCCGACGCTGCTGGGCAACGAGGCCGACCTGCGGGAGCAGATCGAGCGCCTTGAGGTCCACCATCTTGCCGGGGCCGGTGGCGATCTTGCCTTCGCACTGCTGACCGATGGACCCGATGCCGATCGCGAGACCCTTCCCGGGGATGCGCCGTTGTTGGCGGTTGCCGTCGCCGAGATACGTTCGTTGAATCGGCGCCATGGTCCCTGCCCAAACGGCGGCGACCGCTTCCTGCTGCTTCACCGCCGCCGTCTCTTCAACCCGGCGGAGAACGCCTGGATGGGGTGGGAGCGTAAACGCGGTAAACTCCATGAACTCAACCGCCTGCTGCGCGGCGCGACCGACACCACCTTCGTACTGGTCGCGGGTCTGGAGCAAGAACTCCCCCGCGACGTGCGCTATGTGATTACCCTCGACGCCGATACCCGCTTGCCGCGTGACGCCGCCCTGCGCCTGATCGGCAAGATGGCCCATCCGCTCAACCGACCGAGCTTCAATGCCGAGGGCACATGCGTGATCGGCGGCTACGGAATTCTTCAGCCACGGGTGACGCCCGCGCTTCCGGTGGGCCGCGAGGGTTCGTTCTTCCAACGGGTGTTTTCCGGTCCAAGCGGCGTCGATCCTTATGCGGCGGCGGTGTCCGACGTCTACCAGGATCTGTTCGGCGAAGGCTCGTATACCGGCAAGGGGATCTATGATCTCGACGCGTTCGAGACCGCGCTTTCGGGTCGGGTGCCGGACAAGGCGATGCTGAGCCACGATCTGTTCGAGGGGACTTTCGCGCGGGCGGGCCTTGCCTCCGACATCGAGGTGATCGAGGAATTTCCGGCGCGTTACGACGTCGCGGCGAAGCGCCGCCATCGTTGGACGCGCGGCGATTGGCAGCTTTTGCCCTGGGTTCTGGGGATCGGCGCGGGCAACCGCCCCCTGCCGCCGGTGGGCCGATGGAAGATGATGGACAATCTCCGCCGCTCGCTGCAAGCGCCGTTCATTCTCGCGGTTCTGGGAATGTGCTGGCTGCTGCCGAAGCCCGTTGGGATCGTCGGCGACCTCTTCGTCCTTACCGTGCTGGTGGTTCCCGCGTTTCTTGCGTTGCTGTTCGCGATTTTGCCGCGTGTGAACGTCGGACTGCGCAGCCATGCGGCGGCGTTGGGCTCGGATCTTCGGCTCGCCGCGTTGCAAACCCTCCTGAATGCCGCGTTCCTTGCTGATCAGGCGTGGCGGTCGAGCGATGCGATCGTTCGGACCTTGGTTCGGGTGTTGGTCACCCGCAAGCACCTCCTCGAATGGACCACCGCCGCCCAGTCCTCCGGCAAACCGCGATTGAGTTTGTGCGGATTCTATGCCGACATGGCAGCGGGAACCGCGATGGGGCTGGTTCTAAGCCTTGGTGGGGTCGCGATTCACCCCGCGTCGTGGTCCGCTATCCTGCCCTTCGGCCTGCTGTGGGCGCTTGCCCCGGCGATCGCGACGTGGGCCAGCCGGTCGCCGCCGGTCGCGCACAAAAGCGCGCTTTCGCCCTCGGCGAGGAGAGATATGCGCCTGATCGCGCGGCGCACTTGGCGCTATTTCGAAACCTTCGTGACGGCGTCCGAAAACATGCTGCCGCCGGACAATTTCCAGGAAGACCCGCACCCGACGGTCGCGCATCGGACCTCGCCGACCAACATCGGCCTGTATCTGCTTTCGGCGATCGTCGCTCGCGACTTCGGCTGGGCGGGAACCCACGAGACCGTCGATCAAGTGGAGGCGACGTTCGCCACCTTGGCGAGAATGCAGCGCTATCGCGGGCATTTTTTCAATTGGTACGATACGCGCGACCTGCGCGTGCTCGACCCCGCCTATATCTCGTCGGTCGATAGCGGCAATCTCGCCGGACATCTGATCGCCGCCGCCAACGCCTTCGGCGAGTGGACGGATGGCCGACCGACCGCCGAACTCCGGCAGGGGGTGGCGGACGTCGTCGCCTTGGCGCTGGAGGCATTGAACGCCTTGCCGATCGCGAGCGGCGAACGCGGGCAACGGCTGGGGGCGACCCTGGCCGAGATCGAGGTGCAGCTTCATGGCGCGCAAGCCAGCGGTTCGTTGTTTCCGACTCTCCGGCGATTGAGTGAAAAGGCTAATCGCACCGCGCACGAGATCGTCGCGGCGGATCACGAGGCGGCATCGCAGGATTTGATCTTCTGGACCGAAGCGCTGAAGAAGATGGTGGACGAGCATCAGCGCGACGACGCCCTCAATCGCGAGCCGTCGGTCTTGCGCGAACGGCTCCGGATCCTCGCCGACACCGCGCGGGACCTTGCCGAGGAGATGGACTTCGGCTTCCTCCTCGACACCGACCGCAAGCTTCTGGCGATCGGCTATTCCCTGCCGGACCGCCGTATCGATACCAACTGCTACGATCTTCTCGCCTCCGAGGCGCGCCTCGCGAGTCTGTTCGCGATCGCGAAGGGCGACGTTCCGACCCGTCACTGGTTCCGTTTGGGCCGTTCGGCGATTCCGCTCGGCAGCGGCTCGGCGTTGATCTCGTGGTCGGGCTCGATGTTCGAATATCTGATGCCGTCGTTGGTGTTGCGCGCGCCGGTGGGCAGCCTGCTCGAACAGACCAGCCGCCTGGTGGTGGCGCGCCAGCAAAGCTATGCCCACAGCCTTAGGGTTCCGTGGGGGATCTCGGAATCCGCGTTCAACGCCAGGGATTTGGAATTCACCTACCAGTATTCGAATTTCGGCATTCCCGGCCTTGGATTGAAGCGCGGCCTTGCCGGCAACACCGTGATCGCGCCATATGCCACCGGCCTTGCCGCGATGGTCGATCCGCGCGGCGCGCATAAGAACTTTACCCGCCTTGCCGCCATCGGCGCGCTTGGCCGCCACGGCTTCTACGAGGCGCTGGATTACACCCCGACACGCCTGCCCGAGGGCGCCAAAATGGCGCTGGTGCGCAGCTATATGGCGCATCACCAGGGGATGACCATCGTCGCGATCGGCAATCTTTTGCACGATGGGGTGATGCGCCTGCGCTTCCACTGCGAGCCGATGATTCAGGCGAGCGAGCTTTTGCTGCAGGAGCGGATGCCGCGCGAGGTGCCGATGGTGCGGTTCCATCCCGACGAGGAAAAACTGTTCCCCGAGGATATCGGTGCCGATGTTTCGGCATTCCGCCGAGAGCAAGCGTCTGCCGCCGGGGCGCCGATCACCCATCTGCTTTCCAATGGTCGCTATGCAGTGATGCTCACCGCCTCGGGGATGGGGTACAGCCGTTGGCGCGACATCGCCGTGACCCGCTGGCGCGAAGACGCGACCTGCGACCTTATGGGGTCGCGGGTTTTCCTGCGCGATACCGGTAGCGGCGTCCTTTGGCCCGCCGCGATGCAGCCCAACGAGATTGACGCCGACGAGGGCGTTGTGGTGTTCGGCGAGGATCACGCGCGCTTCACCCGCCGCGACGGCCCGCTCACCACCACCCTGGAGGTGTTGGTTTCGGGCGAGGACGATGGCGAGGTTCGTCGGGTCTCGGTGAGCAACAGCAGCCGTCGCCCGCACGAAATCGAGATGACCTCCTACAGCGAGGTGGTTTTGACCTCGCCCGCCACCGACGCGGCGCATCCGGCGTTCGCCAAGTTGTTTGTCGAGACCGAGTATTTGCCGGAATTCGGCGCCCTGATCGCGACCTGCAGGCCGCGCCCGGCCGACGAGCCGCGCGCCTGGGCGGCGCACTTTGCCGTGGTCGAGGGCGAAATCTCGGCCGATCCCGAGCATGAGACCGACCGTGCCCGGTTCCTTGGGCGCTGCCATTCGGTCGAAACCGCGCCGACGGTGACCGAGGGCCGACCGCTGTCCAACACCGTCGGGATTGTCCTCGATCCGATCTTTTCGCTGCGCCAGCGCGTGGTGGTGACGCCGGGCGAGGTGGTCCGTATCGCGTTTTGGACGATCGCCGCAGGCTCGCGGGAGAGGTTGCTGGAACTCATCGACAAGCACCACGACCGCAACGCCTTCGACCGCGCGAAGACGCTCGCCTGGACGCAGGCGCAGGTGCAATTGCGTCACCTCGACATCGATGCCGAGCAGGCCGCCGACTTCCAGCGCCTCGCCGCGCCGATCCTTTACGCCGACGCCCGCTTCCGCCCGCATTCCGACGTGATTCTGCGTGGCGCGGGCGCGCAGTCCGGCCTTTGGGCGCATGGGATCTCGGGGGATTTGCCGATTGTTCTGGTGCGCATCGACGAGGCAGAGGACATGCCCCTGGTGCGTGAGATGTTGCAGGCTCACGAATACTGGCGGATGAAGAGCCTTGCCGTCAATCTGGTGATCGTTAACGAACGCGCGTCCTCCTACATCCAGGACCTCCAGAACGCGATCGAGACGGCGATACGCAGCAGCCAATCGCGGCCGCGCTTCGGCGAGGATTTGGCCAAGGGCTCGGTGGTCGCCCTGCGTGCCGATCTGATCTCCCTCGAGTCCCGGATTCTATTGCAGTCGGTCGCGCGGATCGTGCTGAATGCGCGGCGCGGTTTGATCGCGGAACAGCTTGCGCGGCTGCCCCAGCCCCGTAACCGTCCGCTGCCGGTGCGGCAGCGGACGGTTTTCGCGAATGCCGCGCCGTTGCCGCCGTCCGCCCAGGCAAGGGCGTTGGAGTTCTTCAACGGCCTTGGCGGCTTCGATCGCGACGGTCGGGAATATGTGGTTCATCTTGGCCCGGGGCAAACCACGCCCGCGCCCTGGATCAACGTGATCGCCAACCCGGCGTTCGGATTCCAGGTTTCGGCGGAGGGAAGCGGCTTTACTTGGGCCGACAACAGCCGCGAAAACCAGCTCACTCCCTGGTCCAACGATCCGGTGATGGACCCGTCGGGCGAGGCGATCTACGTCCGTGACGAGGTCACCGGCGAGATTTGGAGCGCGACCGCCGCGCCAGTCCGTGACGATGGCTCGTATGTCGCCCGCCACGGTTTCGGTTATTCCCGCTTCGAGCATCAGGCGGGTGGAATTTCGCTCTCCCTTCTACAATACGTGCCGATCGACGACCCGATCAAGATCTCGCGCCTGACCCTCACGAACCTTTCCGACCGGCCACGGCGGCTCTCCGTCACCGCTTATGCGGAATGGGTGCTCGGCACCGCACGGGGCGCGTCCGCGCCGTTCGTCACCACCGAGCTTGAGGCCGCCACCGGCGCGATGTTCGCGCGCAATCGCTGGGGGCTTGCCTTTCCTGGGCGGGTCGCCTTCGCCGACCTTGGCGGACGCCAGACCGCATGGACCGGCGACCGCACCGAGTTTCTTGGGCGCGACGGCAACATCGCGTCGCCTGCCGCGCTTGCCCGTTCGGCGCCGCTTTCGGGGCGGATCGGCGCGGGGCTCGACCCCTGCGCCGCGCTCGGCTGCGTCGTCGATCTCGCGGTTGGCGAGAGTGTCGAGGTGGCGTTCTTCCTTGGCCAGAGCGCTTCGGCGGAAGACGCCCGCGACCTTGTCGTGCGCTATCGCGAGGCTAATCTTGACGTGGTGCTCGCCGACGTCGCCGCGTACTGGGACAAAATCCTCGGCACGGTGCGGATGCGAACCCCCGATCGCGCCATGGATATCCTGCTGAACGGCTGGCTACTCTATCAGACCATCGCCTGCCGGGTTTGGGCGCGCTCGGCATTCTATCAGGCGAGCGGCGCCTACGGCTTCCGCGATCAAATTCAGGATGGCATGGCGCTGTCGCTGGCGATGCCCGAGGAAACGCGCGCCCATTTGCTGCGCGCGGCGGCGCGGCAGTTCGTCGAGGGCGACGTTCAACACTGGTGGTTGCCCCATTCCGGCGCGGGCGTGCGCACCCGGATTTCCGACGACCGCGCGTGGCTTGCCTATGCGGTGGCTAACTATGTGGCGACCTCGGGGGACGCGACCATCCTCGACGAGGAGGTGCCGTTCCTCGCAGGGCCGGTTCTGCACAATGGCGAGGAGTCGGCGTTCTATCAGCCGCTGGTGGCGTCGGAAACCGCGACGGTGTTCGACCACTGCGCGCTCGGCCTTGACCGCAGTCTCGAAAGCCTCGGCGCGCACGGTCTACCGCTGATCGGCACCGGCGACTGGAACGACGGCATGAGCCACGTTGGCGCGGGCGGCAAGGGCGAGAGCGTTTGGCTCGGCTGGATGCTGCTTAGCACCGTCGATCTGTTCGCGCCGCTGGCGCGGAGCCGTGCGCCGGAGCGTGCCGCGTCTTGGCGGGCGCGGGCGGACGATCTGCGCCGCGCGTTAGAGGCCGAGGCATGGGACGGCGATTGGTATCGCCGCGCCACCTTCGACGACGGTACCTGGCTCGGGTCCAAGGACAGCGGCGAATGCCGGATCGATTCGATCGCGCAGTCATGGGCGGTGCTTTCGGGCGCGGCCGACCCGGCCCGCGCGGCGGCCGCGATGGCGTCTCTCGACCGGCACCTGACCCGCCGCAAGGACAAGCTCGCGCTGCTGTTCACCCCGCCGTTCGATAAGACCCCCCACGATCCGGGCTACATTAAGGGGTATCCCCCGGGTCTGCGAGAGAATGGCGGCCAATACAGCCACGCCGCGATGTGGTCGATCCTTGCCCATGCGAAGCAGGGCGACGGCGACAAGGCCGCCGAACTGTTCGCGTTGCTCAACCCGATCAACCACGCGCGCACCGCCGCCGAGGTGGCGCGTTACAAGGTCGAGCCCTATGTCGTCGCGGCCGACGTCTATTCCGTCGCGCCCCACATCGGGCGGGGCGGCTGGACCTGGTACACCGGATCGGCGGGATGGATGTATCGCGCCGGGATCGAGGGTTTGCTGGGAATTCGTCGCGAGGGCGAGACGCTTCTCGTCGCGCCCTGCCTGCCCAAGAGCTGGCCGGAGTTCGCGGTCACCGTCGCGGTGGCCGGAACGGACTATGAAATGCGCGTCGTGGCGCGGGATGTCGGCGCGGAACCGAGCGCCCGGATCGACGGTGCGGATGCAGCCTGTCCGGGCGGACAGGCGCGCTTGCTCCTCGACGGAGGGAGTCATCGGTTCGAAATGCGGGTGTGAAGCGGTATCGCGGGATGAGGTTGCCCCGTTCGGTGATCCGAAGTCCCGCGTCTCGTCTGAAATTGTCACCGACGTCGGCTGTGCCCATCATGGCCTCCTCGCCTCGGAATCAGGGGGGAAGAGGCCTATCGATCCAGGGGCCGTTCAGTCGAGATCACCTTCAGGAAGATATCCCCATATCGTTCCAGCTTTGACTGTCCGACGCCGGAGATGCCCAGCAGCGCGTCGCGGCTGGTCGGGCGTTTGGTTGCGAAGGCAACCAGGGTCGTGTCCGGGAAGACGACATAGGGGGGGACCGAAAGTTCCTTGGCGATCGCCGCGCGGGTCGCGCGGAGAGCCTCGAACAGCGTCTTATCCGAGCCTTCCAGCGTGGATTTGGCGCTTGCCGCACGCGATGACGCGTGTCTCGAAGGCTTTCCCTTCGTCGGCTGATCCTTGCGGAAGCGAACCTCGCATTCGTGCTTGAAAACGTCGCGCGCCTTTGGCTCCAGTTTCTGTGCGCCAAAGGCCGCGTGATCGACGCCGATGAAGCCGGCGGCGAGAAGCTGGCGATAGATCGACTGCCAAGTTTTTGACGGAATATCCCGTCCCGCACCGAAGATCGGCATATCCACATGACCGAAGCGGGTGGTCTTTTCGTTCGTGTTGCCGATGAGCACGTCGATCAGGTGGCCGGTTCCGAAGCGTTCGTTGGTCCGATAGATCGCCGCCAAGGCCTTGATCGCGGCGTCCGTTCCGTCCCAGGTCTCAACCGGGTCGAGGCAGGTGTCGCAGTTGCCGCAGTCTCCGGCATGGGTCTCTCCGAAATGCGCAAGGATTGCCTGCCGACGGCAGCCGGGGGTCTCGCAGATGGCGAGCAGTGCGTTGAGCTTGGCCCGTTCGACGCGCTTGACGTTGTCGTCCGACGTTCCTTCATCGATCATCCGGCTGCGCTGGATGACATCGGCCATGCCATAGGCCATCCAGGCCTCGGACGGCAACCCGTCGCGCCCGGCACGCCCGGTTTCCTGATAATAAGCCTCGACGGAACCGGGCAGGTCGAGATGCGCGACATAGCGGACGTTCGGCTTGTCGATGCCCATGCCGAAGGCGACGGTCGCGACCAGACACAGATCCTCCTCCTTCAAGAAGGCATCCTGATGGCTGTCGCGGAGGGCGCGGTCCATGCCGGCGTGATAGGCGAGCGATCGCACCCCTTGCGCGTTCAGCCAGTTGGACGTGTCCTCGACCTTGGCGCGCGATAGGCAATAGACGATGCCGCTCGATCCCTTGTGTCGCGACAGAAAACGCAGAAGCTGTTGACGCGGTTGATCGCGCGCGACGATCTCATAGGTGATATTCGGTCGGTCGAACGAGGTGGAGAAGACTTTGGCCGAGTGCAAGCCAAGCTTGTCGATGAGGTCCTCGCGGGTGTGCGGATCGGCCGTCGCCGTCAGGGCCGTGCGCGGCACCCCAGGATAAAGCTCGGCGAGATAACCGAGCTCGCGATATTCCGGCCGAAAATCATGCCCCCACTGCGAAACGCAATGCGCTTCGTCGATGGCGAACAGCGCAATCTTGGTGTTGCCGATCATCGCCTTGAAGGCGGGCGTGACGATCCGTTCGGGGGTGACGTAGAGAAGGTCGAGACCGCCGCTGAAAATCGCGCTGCGAACCTCGGTGAACTCTTCGCGCGTCAGCGACGAATTAAGCGCGGCGGCGCGCACGCCCCGTTGCTTCAGGGCTTCCACTTGATCGCGCATCAGCGCAATCAGCGGTGAAATGACAATTCCGACGCCATCGCGGACCAGCGCCGGAATCTGGAAACACAGAGATTTGCCGCCGCCGGTCGGGAACAGGACGACCGCGTCTCCACCCGACACGACGTGATTGATGACGTCCGCCTGCTTGCCCAGGAAAGCGGAGTAGCCGTAGACCTGCTTGAGAATGGCCCGCGGATTTTTCGCTTCGCGGGCGTCGAACAGGGGGGCGGCACTCTTTTGGGTCTGCGGCATGGGATCGCTTTCTTGGAAAGGCCAACCTGAACTTGCATCCTGGCCGAACCGCGACGGTTCTCCGCCGAGGGGATGCGGAACGCAATAAAAATATCCTGGCCGGGGATGCCCTCGACGAGGTCTTGGTCGAGGGTATCACACGTCCCCGGGCGGGCGCGTCTTCCGCTCGACGGTGGGCGTCATCTGTTCGAGATGCGGGTGTGAGGGGACGCCGCCGCTTCTTGCGGAGAAGCCTTTTTCACCACCCCTCCAGGCTCAGGACTCATTAAGGTTCGATCCAGAAGAGGAGGAGTACCGCGATGATGACGGCGGCAAAGAAGATATCCGCGCATCGGTCATATCGGGTGTGGATACGCCGCCAATCCTTGAGGCGAGCGAAGAGGTTCTCGATCCTATGACGCTGGCGATAGAAGGTTTTGTCGTAAGCGTACTGGGTTTTGCGATGACGCATTGGCGGGATGCATGTAGCGATCCCTCTCTGTGTCAAAGCCTCTCGAAGGGGATCACCGTCATAGCCCTTGTCGGCGATCAGGACGTTGGCCTTGGGAAATAGGTCGAGCAACAGCATCGCGCCTTTGTGATCGCTCATTTGCCCCTCGCTGAGCAGCAGGATGAGGGGCCTTCCTTGTCCGTCGCAAACCGCATGAAGCTTGGAGTTCAGTCCGCCTTTTGTGCGTCCGATACATCGGGGAAGAGCCCCTTTTTATAGAGGCTCGCGGCGGTCCGATGAGCTTTCAGGTGGGTTGCATCGATCATCAACCGGTCTGGAGGGCCAGCCTCTCCCGTCAAGGCCGCGAAGATCCGGCTGAACACCCCAAGTCGGCTCCAGCGAACGAAACGATTATAGAGGGTTTTGTGGGGGCCATAGACAGGTGGTGCATCTCGCCACCGTAAGCCGTTGCGGATCACATGAACGATGCCGCTGATCACTCGCCGATCATCAACCCGCAGCACGCCATGCGATAGCGGGAAATGCGGCTCGATCTTCGCCAACTGCCTCTCTGACAACCAAAACAGATCACTCGTGGATGGGGTCCTCCCTCCCATGAGTGAATCAGCCGCCGATCTGCCTGACAATAATTTAATGGGTCCTGAGTCTAGTGTTATCCGAGGGTTTCCGCGATGCGGGCATGGGATTCATCGAAAAGCGCGGACGAGGCTGCCCAGGGCGGTTCGACCCGCCGTCGCGGTCTGGGTCGTGCCATTCACGGTTGAATGGGGCAAGTTTTTCGGGGCGGCGACGGTTGCCTCCCCGTTCCCGGCAATTCCGCAGCGTTCCAGCGATCCTCGCGATTCGTGATGGAGCGGGCGTGGACCGAAAACCCGATGCCGGGGCGGCAAATGCGATTTTTCAGGGAGTTGGAGATTGCGGGGTGGCCATGCCTCGGGTAAATAGAGACGATACTGAAACAAAAAAATTCCCCGCCGCGTCCTTCGGCGGGGCGACCGACCCGCCCAAGGATGGTTCATGTCGCAAAAGCTCTCCCTCGTTGAAGCCCTTGACCTTTGGCAAAGGGTGAGCGTCGCGAGCGTTCGGCAGGATGCGCCGGACCTTTCGGCACGTCAGATGGCGCTGTTGCTGACCGTCTATCTGACTCCGCCGCAGCACACCGTGCGCGGCTTGGCGGAAACCCTGCAGGTTTCCAAACCTGCGGTGACCCGCGCCGTCGATCGGCTGAGCGAACTGGGCATGGTCAAGCGCAAGGTAGACGACAAGGATCGCCGCAGCGTTCTGATTCAGCGCACCGTCAAGGGATCGGTTTTCTTGCGGGAATTCGGCGATACCATCGTCTCCGCCAGCGATTCGGACGCTCCGGGCGCGCTCGGCCAACTTCGATCGAAGTTGAAATCCCCGCGAATCCGGTTCGCGGGCGGAACAGATTCCGTGTCCCGTCAGACGCGGGTGAACAACGAGCGCACGATTTCGGTCAGCGCGATGCCCAGTTTGTCATCGTCGGTCACCGTGACCTCGCCGCGCGCGATCAGGATGTTGTTGGCGAACACGTTCACCGGCTCGTCGGTCTTGCGGTCCAGTTCCACCACCGCGCCACGGCCCAGCTTCAGCAACTGGTGCACCCGCAGATCGGCCTTGCCCAGCACCACCGAGATTTCCACCGGAACGTCATAGATCGCCTCGCGGTTGGCGGGGCGCGTCGGCTCGGCGGCGGCCTTTTTCGCGGCTTCCTCGGCCTCGATTTCCGCCAATGCGGCGGCCATATCCATATCGTCGTCGTCGGTTTGGTTTTCGTCGGCCATGACATGCCCTCGCCCGGTTCAGCGCACCCTACAGATTAGGCGTGATGGGGTTAAGATTTGGTAGCGCGGCGGCCAGCAACGCCTGGGTATAGGGATGTTCGGGCGCCGTCAGAACCCGTGCCGCGGGTCCGCTTTCGACGACGCGACCGCCCTTCATCACCAGGATATCGTCGGCCAGGGCGCGCACCACTTTAAGGTCGTGACTGATGAACAGGAAGGCGATGTTCAGGCGATCCTGAATATCGCGTAAAAGATCGACGATCTGCGCCTGCACGGAAACGTCCAGGGCCGAGGTCGGTTCGTCCAGGATCAGCAGCTTCGGCCCCAGGATCAGGGCGCGGGCGATGGCGATGCGCTGACGTTGCCCGCCCGAGAACTCGTGCGGATAGCGGTCCTGCATGTCGGCGGAGAGCCCGACCTCGACCAGGGCCTGGCCGATGCGGTCGCGGCGCTGGTCGTGGGAGAGGCCGGGGGCGTGGATGTCCAGGCCCTCGCCGACGATGCCGCCCACCGACAGGCGCGGGCTGAGAGAGCCATAGGGGTCCTGGAAGACGATCTGCATCGCCTTGCGCAAGGGGCGCAGGCGGGCGCGCCCCAGGGCGGAAATCTCGGTCCCGTCGAAACGAATCGTCCCCTTTGATCCGATCAATCGCAGCAGGGCGAGGCCGAGCGTGCTTTTCCCTGATCCCGATTCCCCGACCACGCCCAGGGTGCGGCCGGGTTGCAGGGCCAGATCGATGCCATCCACCGCCTTGACGTAGCCATGGGTGCGGCGCAGCAGCCCGCCTTTCAGCGGGAACCAGACCTTCAACCCGGCGGCGGTCAGCACCGGAGCCTCGGCGGTGGCGGCGCGCGGGCCGCGCGGCGTCGGCTGGGCGGAAAGCAGGCGGCGGGTATAGTCGTGTCGCGGCGCCGCGAACAGTTGGGCGGTGGGCGCGGTTTCGACGATGCGGCCCTTGGTCATCACCGCGACTCGGTCGGCGATCCGCCGCACGATCCCCAGGTCGTGGGTGATGAACAAAACCGCCATTCCCAGGCGCGTTTGCAGCGCCTTCAGCAGGTCGAGAATCTGCGCCTGGATGGTGACGTCCAGGGCGGTGGTCGGTTCGTCGGCTATCAACAGATCGGGGTCGTTGGCCAGGGCCATGGCGATCATCACCCGCTGCCGCTGTCCGCCTGAAAGCTCGTGCGGCAGGGCGTCGATGCGGGACTCCGGGTCGGGCAGGCCGACCAGACGCAACAGCTCGACGACGCGGGCGCGCGCCGCCGGTCCGGTCAGGCCCTTGTGCAGGGCCAGGGTCTCGCCGATCTGGCGACCGATGCCGTGCAGCGGGTTCAGCGAAGTCATCGGCTCCTGAAACACCATGCCGACGCGGCCGCCGCGCAAGCCGCACAGGTCGGACGGGGTCATCGCCAGAACCTCGTCACCGTCGAAGCGAATGCTGCCGGTGGCGCGTGCCGAAGACGGCAGCAGGCGCAGAATCGACAGCGCGGTGACCGACTTGCCGGATCCCGATTCTCCGACCAGGGCCAGGGTCTCGCCCCAGTTCAGGGTGAAGCCGATGCCGTCCGCCGCCGGGGCGGCATCGCCGAAGACGATGGACAGGTCCGATATCTCCAAAAGCGGCGCGGTCATTGAGTTTTCCTGGGGTCGAAGGCATCGCGTACCGCCTCGCCGACGAAGACGAGAAGGCTCAAAAGCAGCGACACCACGATAAAGCCGGACAGGCCCAGCCACGGCGCTTGCAGGTTTTCCTTGCCCTGGCGCAACAAGTCGCCCAGCGAAGCGGAACCGGGTGGCAACCCCAGCCCCAGGAAGTCGAGAGAGGTCAACGCCACCACCGCGCCGGACAACACGAAGGGCAGGAAGGTGATGGTCGCCACCATCGCGTTGGGCAGGACGTGGCGGATCACGATGCGCACGTCCGACAGTCCCAGGGCGTGGGCGGCCCGCACGTATTCGAAGTTCCGCGCGCGCAGGAACTCGGCCCGCACCACGCCGACCAGCGCGGTCCAGCTGAACAGCAGCAGGATCGTCAACAGCGTCCAGAACCCCGGCACGATGGCCGAGGACACGATGATCAGGATGAACAGTTGCGGCAGGCTGCCCCAGATTTCCAGAAAGCGCTGGAAGAGCAAATCGACCCAGCCGCCCAGATAGCCCTGCACCGCGCCGGCGGCGACCCCGATCGCCGAGGCGGTGACGGTCAGCGCCAGGCCGAACAGCACCGAGACCCGGAAGCCATAGATCAGCCGCGCCAGGACGTCGCGGCCCTGGTCGTCGGTGCCGATCCAGTTGTCGGCCGACGGCGGCGACGGCGCGGGCTGGGCCAGGTCGTAGTTGACGGTGGCATGGGAAAAGCGGATCGGCGGCCATGCCGCCCAGCCGTGTTCGGCGATCTGGGCGCGGAGGAAGGGGTCGCGGTAATCGGCGGAGGTGGGGAAATCGCCGCCAAAGGTGGTTTCCGGATAATCGACCGCGACCGGAACGAACAGCGCACCGTCGTATTGCACCAGCAACGGGCGGTCGTTGGCGATCACTTCGGCCAGCAGGCTGATCCCGAACAGGGTCAGGAACACCATCAGCGACCAGAACCCCCGCCGGTTGGCGCGGAACGCGCCCAGGCGGCGGCGGGTTACCGGCGAGAGTTCCAGACGCGGCAGCGGCATCTCAGACCTCCCGTGCCGCGAAGTCGATGCGCGGATCGACCGCGTGATAGGTCAGATCGCCGATCAGGCCGAGCACCAGACCCAGCAGGCTGAAGGCGTAAAGGGTGCCGAACATCACCGGATAGTCGCGGTTCATCGCCGCCTCGAACCCCAAAAGGCCGATGCCGTCCAGCGAGAAAATCACCTCGATCAACACCGATCCGGTGAACAGCATGCCGATCAAGGTCGCTGGGAAGCCCGCGATCACCACCAGCATCGCGTTGCGAAAGACGTGGCCGTACAGCACGCGATGTTCGCTCAAGCCCTTGGCGCGGGCGGCCAGCACGTACTGCTTGTTGATTTCTTCCAGGAAGGCGTTCTTGGTCAGCATGGTCAACCCGGCGAAGCCGCCGATCGACAGGGTGGTGACCGGCAGGGTCAGATGCCAGGCGTAATCCGCGATGCGCGCGGACCAGGACAGGTCCGCCCAGTTGTCCGAGGTCAACCCGCGCAAGGGGAACCAATTCAGATGCCGCCCCCCCGCGAAGACGATGATCAGCAGAATGGCGAACAGGAAGCCCGGCACCGCGTGGCCGACGATGATCGCCCAGCTGCTGGCGACGTCGAAGCGGGAGCCATCCTTCACCGCCTTCCTGACCCCCAAGGGGATCGAAATCAGATAGATGATCAGGGTGCTCCAAATGCCGAGCGAGGCCGACACCGGCAGCTTTTCCAGGATCAGATCGACCACCGAGGCATCGCGGTAATAGCTTTTCCCCAGGTCGAAGGCGGCATAGGACCGCACCATCAGCAGAAAACGGGTCAAGGGCGGCTTGTCGAATCCCATCTGCCGTTCCAGATCGGCGATGAAGGCGGGGTCCAGCCCCTGCGCGCCGCGATACTTCGAGGCGGCGTTTCCGGCATCGGCGATCCGTGCCGCCGGGCGGGTGGTTTCCGCCGCGCCGGTGCCGGAAATCCGTGCCGTGGCGTCGGTGGTCTGGCCGTCCAGCCGCGCCAGAATCTGCTCGATCGGGCCGCCCGGCGCCAACTGCACGAACAGGAAATTGACGCCGATGATTCCCAACAGGGTCAGCGGGATCAACAGCAATCGGCGAACCACATAGGCGAGCATCGGCGTTCCTTGAAAGTGCGCGGGCTCCGCCCGCACCCGCACAGGGTCGCGGACCCTGTGGACCCATTCCTTTTTACACGGAAACCACGGTTCTGTCGCGTCTCGCGCAAAAACCGATACGCATGGGGTGCGCGAGGGGTCCGCGCCCCCTCGCCACGGTTTGTCCTTTACGGGCGCTTTAACGTCTTGTCCTTGCCGTTGTCGATCCACCAGCTCCAGGTATCGGCGCCGCAGATCGTGGTTTTTTGGGGCAGGCCGAAGCGGTTCCAATAGGCCAAGCGGTCATGCGGCAGGTACCACTGCGGGATGACGTAGTGGCCCCACAGCAGCACGCGGTCCAGCGCCCGGCTGGCGGTGATCAGTTCGGCGCGGTCCTTGGCGAGGACGATGCGGCGGATGATTGCGTCCACGGCGGGGGATTTGACGCCGATCACGTTGCGCGATCCGGGGCGGTCGGCACTCTCCGATCCGAAGAAGTTTCCCTGTTCGTTGCCCGGCGACAGCGACTGGGCGAAGCTGCCGATCATCATGTCGAAGTCGTATTCCCGCACCCGGTTCTGGTGCTGGTTGACATCGACGGTGCGGAGCGTCGCCTCGACACCGATTTTCTTCAAATTCTTGATGAAGGGCAGGCCAATCCGTTCCCAGGCCGCGCCCTGGGCGGCGTTGATCATGATCTCGAAGCGCAAGGGGCGACCGCTGGCGGTTTCGGTCATCACGCCGTTCTTGATCGCCCAGCCAGCGCCCCGCAGCATGGCGAGCGCGGTCTTCAGATTGTTGCGCAGGCCGTTTTCGCCGACCACCTTGGGCGTGGCGTAGACGGTGGTGAAGACCTCGGGCGGCAGCTTGGCGCGGAACGGTTCCAGAATCGCCAGTTCCGCCGCGTCGGGCAGGGCACGCGCCGCCAGTTCCGAATTATCGAAGTAGCTTTCGGTGCGGCGATAGGCGCCATGGAACAGGGTGGTGTTGGTCCATTCGAAGTTGAAGGCATGGGCCAGGGCGGCGCGCACGCGCGGGTCCTGGAACAGCGGACGGCGGATGTTGAAGACGAACCCCTGCATGCCGGACGGCGTATGGTGCGGGATCTCGGCGCGGATCACCCGCCCGTCGGCGACGGCGGGGAAGTCATAGGCGGTGGCCCACTTCTTCGCCTCGTACTCGGTGATGATGTCGAAGGCCCCGGCCTTGAAGGCCTCCAGCGCCACCGTGGTGTCGCGATAATAGTCGTAGCGCACGGTGTCCGGGTTGTAGCGACCCTTGTTGACCGGCAGGTCGCGGCCCCAATAGTCCTTGACCCGTTCATAGACGATGGAGCGCCCGGCCTCGGCCGTGGCGATTTTGTAGGGGCCGCTGCCCAAGGGTGGCTCCAGCGTCGTCGCGGTGAAGTCGCGGGTCCGCCAGTAATGCTTCGGCAGCACCAGCATCTGGCCGATGATCAGCGGCAGTTCGCGGTTGCCCGCCTCGCGGAAGGTAAAGGTCACGGCGCGCGGCCCGGTCTTTTCGGCCTTGGCCACTCCGGCGTAATAGCTGCGATAGAAGGGATCTCCCTTGTCGCGCAGGGTTTCGAAGGAAAATACCACGTCGTCCGGGGTGATCGGCTGGCCGTCGTGCCAGCGGGCTTCCGGGCGCAGGTCGAACCGTACCCAGGAACGATCCTCGGGTACCGTGATGGTCTTGGCTATCTGGCCGTATTCGGTGAAGGCCTCGTCCAGGGCGGAGGCCATCAGGGTGTCGTTGGTCAGCCCCAGGCCCACCGCCGACATTCCCTTCAGGGTATAGGGGTTCAGGGTGTCGAAGCCGCCGATCGCGTGCAGGCGCAAGGTTCCGCCCTTCGGCGCGGCGGGATCGACATAGGCGAAGTGGGTGAAATCGGCGGCATAGGCGGGGGCGCCATGCATCGCCATGCCGTGCATCGGCTTCGGGGTTTCGGCCAGGGCGGGGGCGGCGAGGGCGGTCAACGCGGCGAACAGGAAGGCGAGGGCGCTGCCCTGAACCCGTCGGGGCCTGGAGGCCCCGGACTCCCACTCGTTTCCTGCCGCGTAGCGGCAACCGACCATCACGCGGAAGCGATGGCTCGATGGCGTTTTACGCGAAAACCAAAACGAACGGGATGCGCGAAGGGCCCGCGGCCCTTCGCAAGGGTTTGTTTTTTCGGCGCGACGGAACGGCATGGTGGTGTTCCTTATGGGGCGAGGGCATCCTTCGCCTCGTCGAACAGTGCGGACGATCCGGCGGCGAGGATGCGCCCGGTGACGGTCGCCGTGGTCAGGGCGGGCGGCTGACCGGTCCAGTCGGCGATGCGTCCACCGGCGCCTTCGATCACCGGGATCAGGGCGGCATAGTCGTAGAGTTTCAAATCCGCCTCGCAGACCAGATCGATGCAGCCGCAGGCTAGCAGGCCATAGGCGTAGCAGTCCGCGCCGAAGCGGGTGGATTTGACGCTTTTCGACAGGCGTGAAAAGGCATCCGTTTCCGCGCCGGGGGCGAACATTTCGGGCGCGGTGGAATAGAGGTAAGCCTGGTTCAGGGATCGGCCTTGGCGGGTGCGGATTTCCTGGCCGTTCAGGGTCGAGGTATGGCCCCTGGCGCCCAGCCACAGTTCGCCGGTGATCGGCTGGAAGATCGCGCCCAGCACCGCTTCGCCCTGGTGCAACAGGGCGATCAGGGTGCTGAAGCAGGGCTTTCCGGTGATGAAGCTTTTGGTGCCGTCGATCGGGTCGATCACCCAGGTGTGGACGGCACCTTCGCGGGTGGCGGCGAATTCCTCGCCGATCACGCCGTCCATCGGACGCTCCGCCGCCAGGATGCGGCGCAGCGTCTGTTCGGTTTCGCGGTCGGCGATGGTAACCGGACTGGCGTCCGCCTTGTCGTCGATCGGGATCGGCTGACGGAAATAGCGTTTGGCGATCGGCTCTGCCGCCGCTGCCAGACGCAGAGCCAGGTCGATCAGCGAACGGTCGATCGCCGCCGCCATCTCATTGCGCCCGGATCAGGGTGCCCGCGCCCTGCGGCGTATAGATTTCCAGCAGGATGGTGTGCGCCACCTTGCCGTTCAGGATAACCGCCGCCTCGACGCCCTTGTTCGCCGCGTCCAGGCAGGTTTCGACCTTGGGGATCATCCCGCCCGAGATCGTGCCGTCGGCGATCAGGTCGCGGACTTCCTCGGCGGTGAGGTCGGTCAGGCGGTTGCCCTTGCCGTCCAGCACGCCCGAGACGTCGGTCAGCATGTACAGACGGGCCGCGCCCACCGCCGCCGCGATCGCGCCCGCGAAGGTGTCGGCGTTGATGTTGAAGGTCTCGCCGTTGTCGCCGATGCCGATCGGCGCGATCACCGGGATGATGTCGGATTTGGCGAAGGTGCTAAGGATATGCGGATCGACCGCATAGGGCTCGCCGACGAAGCCGAGATCCAGAACCTTTTCGATGCTGGAATCCGGGTCCTTGGCGGTGCGGGTCAGTTTCCTGGCGCGCACCAGATCGCCGTCCTTGCCCGACAGGCCGATCGCCAGGCCGCCCGCGTCGTTGACCCAGGTGACGATTTCCTTGTTGATCTTGCCCGACAGGACCATTTCGACGATGTCGATGGTCTCGGCGTCGGTGACGCGCAGGCCGTCGATGAAGGTGCTTTGAATCTTCATGCGGTCCAGCAGACGGCCGATTTGCGGCCCGCCGCCGTGCACCACGATCGGATTGATGCCGACCCGCTTCAACAGCACCACGTCGCGGGCGAACTGCGTCGCCAGTTCCGGGTCGCCCATGGCATGGCCGCCGTATTTGATGACGAAGGTCTTGCCCGAATACTTGCGCATGTAGGGCAGCGCTTCGGACAGGGTGCGGGCCTTGACCAGCACGTCTTCGGGGTCGTCGGGGGACAGGGTGAACATGGGCGGCTCCATGGCGGTCATCGGCAAGGACTCCAGAACAACGAACGCAAAGGATGGACAGTCGGTTAGCGGCGCGACGCGATCTCGGCGAGAACGGCGCGCAATTCGGCGATGCCAAGGCCGGTTTCCGAACTGGTCACCAGAATCTCCGGAAAGGCGGCGACATGGGTGGCGGCCTCGATCCTGACCTCATCGACGATGCGGGCGAGGGGGCCGGCCTTGACCTTGTCGGCCTTGGTCAGGACGATCTGATGGGTGACGGCGGCGGCATCCAGCGTCTTCATCACGTCGCGGTCTTTATCCTTCAGGCCGTGGCGCGCGTCAATCAGCAGCATCGCGCGGGTGAGCTCGCGCCGTCCCTTCAGATAGTCGAGGATCAGGCGCGTCCAGCCATCGACCTGGGCCTTCGGTGCCTTGGCGAAGCCAGAGCCCGGCAGATCGACCATCACCAGGGCGTCGCCCAGATTGAAAAAGTTCAGTTGCTGCGTGCGCCCCGGCGTGTTCGAGGTGCGGGCCAGGGTCTTGCGCCCGGTCAGGGCGTTGACCAGGCTCGATTTGCCGACGTTGGAGCGCCCGCAGAAGGCGATTTCCGGTCGTTGGGTTTGTGGCAGGCCGCTGGCCGCGACGACGCCCAGCATGAAGTCGCAGGCCCCGGCGAAAAGGACGCGCCCGGCTTCCAGGCGCGCCCCTTCTTCATCGTTCGGCGGTGGGGACAAGGTGTCCGTCATCGGCCGCTATTTCTTGACGTGGGCGTGGGCGGGCTTGTCGGTCTTCAACAGCACCCACTGTTGCAGGATCGACAGCACGTTCGAGAACGACCAATAGATCACCAGTCCGGCCGCGAACTTCGCCATCATGAAGGTGAAGACGATCGGCAGCATCTGCATGATCTTGGCCTGCGTCGGGTCCGGCGGCGCGGGCGACATCTTTTGCAGCAGCCACATGGTGATGCCCATGACCAGCGGCCAGATGCTCATGTGCAGCATTTCTGGCGGAGACCACGGAATCAGGCCCAGCAGAGTGAAGATGTTGGTCGGGTCCGGCGCCGACAGGTCGTGAATCCAGCCATAGAACGGCGCGTGGCGCATTTCGATGGTGATGAACAGCACCTTGTAAAGGGCGAAGAACACCGGGATCTGGATCAGCATCGGCAGGCAGCCCGACATCGGGTTGGCCTTTTCCCGCTTGTAGAGCAGCATCATTTCCTGCTGCAGGCGCGGCTTGTCCTCTTTGTAGCGTTCCTGCAGCTTCTTCAACTCGGGCTGGACGCGCTTCATCGCGTTCATCGAGCGATAGGACTTATTGGCCAGCGGGAACATCAGCAGGCGCAGCAGCACCACGAAGCCCATGATCGCGATGCCGAAGTTGCCGACCAGCTTGAACAGGTAGTCGAGGACATAGAAGAACGGCTTGGCCAGAAAATAGAACCAGCCGAAGTCGATGGCGCGATCGAACTTGTCGATGCCGAGGTTCTTTTCGTAGGCGGAAATCGTGCGGACTTCCTTGGCGCCGACGAAGACGCGGTTGGTGATTTCCTGCGAGGCGCCGGGGGCGATGGTGACGCCCGCCGACAGGTAATCCACCTGATAGCGCGGGGTGCCGCCGACGTCGCGGTGGGTGAACTTGGCGTGGACCGAGGTTTTCTGGTCGAACAACAGCGCGGTCAGCCAGTATTTGTCGGTGATGCCGACCCAGCCGCCGGTGGAGTCGGATTCGAACGGCTTCTTCTGAAGCTTTTCGTAGGTGACTTCCTCCAGGGTTCCGCCCAGGACCCCCAGGGGGCCTTCGTGAAGGACCGAATAGCCCTCAAGCTTCGGCAGGCCGACGCGGGCGATCAGGCCATAGGGATACAGGGTGATCGGGCGCTCGGAATTGTTTTCGACCCGCTGCGTCATGGTCAGGACATAACGGTCATCGACCGCGATGGTGCGGATGAAGGTCAGGCCCGCGCCGTTGTCCCACCACAACTCGACCGGAGTCTCGGGGGTCAGGGTGGTGCCGTTGGCCGACCACAGGGTGTCGGGGGTCGGCACCTTGATGGCGCGGTCGGTGACGCTCCACCCCAGTTCGACGAAGTACGGCTTGGCGGTCCCGGACGGCGACAGCAGGGTGACGTTAGGGCTGTCGGGCTTTTGCGTCTCGCGGAAGGTGGCCAGGGTGACGTCGTCCAGGCGCCCGCCCTTAAGCAAGATCGAACCGGTCAGGCGCGGCGTCTTGATGGCGACGCGGTTGCCTTCGGCGATCACTGCGGCGCGGTCCTTGACCGTCTTCACCGGCAGGGCGGAGTCTTGACCCGCCGCGATGTCCTTGGGCGCCTTTGGCGCGACCGCGACCGCGTCCGATGTCGTCTGCGGCGCGGGCGGCGTGCTTTTCTGCGGCCTCATGAAAAAGAACTGATAGCCGAGCAGAATGGCGATGGAGAGGACCACCGCGAGGATGACGTTGCGCTGTTCGGACATCGTAAGGGTCTACCCAGTGGTTCGAGGACGGGAGGAATGGGACGGCGCCGGGTCCGGAACCGGATCGTAACCGGAGCCGCCGAAGGGATGGCAGCGTCCAATGCGGCAAACGGCCAGCCACAGTCCCTTGATCGGGCCGTGGCGGTCAAGGGCTTCCAGGGCATAGGCGGAACAGGTCGGCTGATAGCGACAGCGCGGCCCGATCAACGGCGAAATGCCCAGGCGATAGACATGGACCGGCAACCTCAAGACCCAGATCAGGGCTTCGCGCGGGCGTGCCGACAAAAGGGACCTATCCTGGATCATGACGAAGGCGTTCCGTTGCCCGGTGGTTCCAAGTGCGCCGCGTCGGCCCGCGAATCCTTCGCGGCACCACGATAGCGACCCTGACGTTTTAAAGCGGCTTCCAAATCTTGCAACAACGCAGTGAAGGATCGGGTCGCGGTTTGCGGTCGGCCGATCAGCACATAGTCGTATCCCGGCTCGGCGAAGGGGGCGATAACCTGCCGCGCGACCTCGCGCATCCGGCGTTTGACGCGATTGCGAACTACCGCGCCGCCGACCTTGCGGCTGGCGGTGAAGCCGAGGCGCAGGGCCTCGTCATGGCCGCAGACAAACGGAGTCGCCACGGCCTGAACGATCAGGCCGGGCGTTGCCCATTTGCGACCCAGGCGCGCCGCGCGCAAGAAATCGGCGCGGCGTTGAAGTCTCAGGACCAGAGCCATGCCCGAAGTCCCGGTCACGCCGATAACTTAGGCGGACAGGCGCTTGCGGCCCTGGCGGCGGCGATCGGCGATCACGCGGCGACCGCCGACGGTGGCCATACGCGAGCGGAAACCATGCCGACGCGCCCGGACCAATTTACTGGGTTGATAGGTGCGTTTCACGCTTCCAACTCCTCTTTATCGGGGCTTCTTAACGGAGGAGCGCCTTATAAAGTGAAGGTCCGGCCAAGTCAATGCGGAATCTTGTCCGGTTTGCTTGTCCTGTCCCGCCGCGCCCGATCGCCTGGCGCGGCACGGGGCCGTCGCGGCGGGTTCTTGCCGCGGGCGAAATCGCCCCCACGTTCCCAGCAGGCGCAAACGCGTGCCGCGAAACGGAAAGGGGAGTCGTCATCGATGACAAGGAAACCCCGAAGCCGCCGCCCCGGCCCTGAAAAAGGGGCGGTTTTCCTTTCATTTCCGGAAAAAAAGCGATAAGAAGGCGTCCACCCCGTAAGAGGGCGGGCGGCGCCCCGGAAAAACTTGGGCAAGCGATCCGGGCGACCGCGACGGCAGCAGGGAGGGCTATTCCGTGAGCGTTGAAATCGCCGCGAAGCCGGTGACCACGCGGGACATCCGCGCCCGCAAGGGTCTTGATCCGATCGTCTGTCTGACCTCCTATACCGCGCCGATGGCGCGAATGCTGGACCCGCACGTCGATGTGCTGCTGGTCGGCGATTCGCTGGGCATGGTGGTCTATGGCCTGCCGACCACGATCGGCGTCACCATGGAGATGATGATCGCCCACGGTCAGGCGGTGATGCGGGGCGCCACGCGTGCCTGCGTCGTCGTCGATATGCCGTTCGGCAGCTATCAGGAAGGACCGGAACAGGCCTTCCGCAATGCCGCGCGACTGATGATGGAAACCGGCTGCGCCGCCGTGAAGTTGGAAGGCGGCGAGGAAATGGCCGCGACTGTCCGCTTCCTGGTCGAACGCGGCGTGCCGGTGATGGCGCACGTCGGTCTGACGCCGCAGTCGGTACACGCCTTCGGCGGCTTCCGGGCGCGCGGCAAGTCCGAGGGCGAGGCCGACAAGATCGTCGCCGATGCCCATGCGGCGGCCGATGCCGGAGCCTTCGCCATTGTGCTGGAAGGCACCCACGAACCGGTGGCGCGCCGCATCACCGAGGAAGTCGCCTGTCCGACCATCGGCATCGGCGCCTCGCCGGTCTGCGACGGGCAGGTCTTGGTGATCGATGACGTTCTGGGCCTGTTTTCCGATTTTAGGCCGAAGTTCGTGAAGCGTTACGCCGAGCTCGCCCCCCTGGTGGACGAGGCGGCGGCGCGGTATGCGGCCGAGGTGAAGGCCCGGACCTTCCCCGGACCGGAACATTGTTTCGGCGCGAAACCGCGTCAGGACTGACGCCAACCCAGCGGGAGAAGCGGCATGACCGCAAGCAATGGATTGCCGCCGGTGGCGCGGCGCGTCGGTGAACTGCGGGCGCGGGTCGCGGCTTGGCGGGCCGAGGGCCTTTCGGTCGGTTTGGTGCCGACCATGGGCGCCCTGCATGACGGCCACCTGACCCTGGTCCGCGAGGTCCTGAAGGTGGTGGACCGGGTGGTCACCTCGGTCTTCGTCAACCCGACCCAATTCGGCCCCAACGAGGACTTCGCGGCCTATCCCCGTACCGAGGACAAAGATCGTGAAAAGCTAGGCGGGGCCGGAGCCTCGTTGTTGTTCGCGCCGTCCGTCGAGGATATGTGCCCGCAGGGCTTTTCCACAGCGATCGCGGTGACCGGGGTTTCCGAGGGGCTGTGCGCCACGACCCGGCCCGGGCATTTTTCCGGCGTCGCCACGGTGGTCACCAAGCTGCTGTTGCAGGCGTTGCCCGATGTCGCCGCCTTCGGCGAAAAGGATTACCAGCAGCTTCTGGTGATCCGGCGTCTGGTCCGCGACCTTGACATTCCGGTGACGGTTCTGGGGGTGCCGACGGTGCGCGAGGCGGACGGTCTGGCGATGTCGTCGCGCAACGCCTATCTGACGGACGCGGAACGCGGGGCGGCGCCGACCTTGTATCGGGTCTTGACCGAAACCGCAGCGGCGATCGCATCCGGCGGCGCGGTGGAGGCGGCGTTGGCGGCGGGCCGGGCGGCGATTTTGGGCGCCGGGTTCGCCAGCATCGACTATCTGGAATTGCGCGCCGCGGACGGCCTGGCGCCGATGGCGGCGTTCGACCGCCCGGCGCGGCTTTTGGTCGCGGCACGTTTGGGGCGGACCCGCCTGATCGACAACATCGCGGTGGCGGCCTGACCGCCGTCCGCACAGCCCGAATCGGAGATCCTGGTTGAGCACCGAACAAGAATCCTATGACGAAATCAACGCGTTGGTCGGCAGTCTGGCCAAGGCCTTCGACCTGGAAGGCACGGTGGCGGCGCGTGCCGTCGAAACCGGCGCGATGGTCCTGAAGCTGGGTGTCGATGCGGCGGGCGACCGCCATGTCGAGGCCTGCTTCCAGGGCAAGGTCGCCGTCGTCTATCCCGGCGCGGCGAAGCCGGAAATGACCGCCACGACCCGCCACCAGCTGTGACGTCCGCCCTCCTTTTCTTGCGCAGCTATATGATATGTTTTGCGTTCTTGCGGCGCTTCCGTTGAATCGAAGGGGCGCGCGGCGATGGGGACAGGTGCGGTGAAGGAAGCGACCCGGCAATATCAGGACGGCGAAGTGATCTTCCGCGAAGGCGACGACAGCCTCGCGGTGTTTTTGCTGCGCAAGGGCCGCGTCAGGCTGGTCAAGGCGGCGGCGGCGGGTCCGTCGTGCTCGCCACCCTCGACAAGGGTGAAATCCTTGGCGAAATGGGCATCCTGGATGGGGTGCCGCGCGTCGCCGCCCCGTCCGCCGCCGTATCGTCCGCCGTCGCCAATGGCGGGCTGTTGACCCGACTGTTCGGGTTTGGCAAGGCGGACCCGCACGAGGCCGAGGCGGCGCAGGGTCCGTTGAAGATTCTGGTGGCGCGATTCGGCGACACCTTGCCGCCGGAGGCGGTGGCGGTGGCCGACGCCCTGATGTCGGCGCTGCAGGGGATTCCCGGCGCGCAGGTGCGCCGCATCAACGACATGGTGGCCTGGCCAGACGGCATCCGCGACCCCGAGGCGGCGCGTCTGGCGGCGAGCGCGGGGTCGTCGTCGTTGGTGTCGGCGCGCGGCGGCGATGTCGTGGTGTGGGGCCGGGTCGAGGCGATTGGTCATCTGTTGGAGGTCCATGCCACGGCGGCGCCGACGCAGCATGAATTGCGGCTGGGGCGGATGCCGTCGGTGGCCGGAGTTTGCATCCCGCTGGAGGCGGTGGTCGAACCCTTGCCGGCCTTGATCCGGGCTTTGACCTTGGGCGCGGCGCTGGTCGAAAGCGGGCGCCACGATGCCGACTTGGTTTTTTGTCTGGCCGATGACGTGCTGGCGGCGGCGGACGGCCTGCGCCGCGTGATCTCCGATTTCGCGGCGGTGGAACAGGCCTCCGTGTTGGTTGCCTGGGCGGCGGCGGCGGCCCAGGTGGCGGGCGGCGAAGGCATTCCCGATGATCTGTGGGACGTGGCGGCGCAAACCTTCGAGGACGCGGCCCGGCGCTTGCCGCGCGCGTCCCGCCACGATTGGGCGGATGTCTTCGTCGGGCGCGGTCTGCTGGAATGCGCCCGTGCCGAACGCGGCGCCGTCCATCTTTCCGAGACATCGTCGCCGGGGGCGCCGCCCGCCACTCCATGGGATACCGCCGCTGAAACCTTGCGCCTGGCGCTGGAAGACATGCGGCGCGAGGAACGGCCCTGGGATTGGGCGCTGGTTCACGAACGCCTGGGGCCGATCGCTTACCGCCAGGGGTTGGCCTCTGGCGATGCGGATGTCTTCAAGGCGGCGTTGACCCACTATCAGTTGGCGATTCAGGTCTATATCCGCGCCGAGTTCCCGCAAAAATGGGCGGAGGCGGTTTCCGCCCTGGCGCAGGTGTTGCAAGTCTACGGCGATCAACTGGGCAGCGTTCCGGCGCTGGAACGCGCCGTCGAGTTGTGCCGCGCGACGCCGGAGGTGCGGTCCGAGGAAACCATACTGCTGTTGTGGGCGGCGTCTCAGAACAACCTGGGGTCCGCCCTGTTCTTGCTGGCGAAGCGGCGCGACAGCGTCGATTTGTTCCTGACCGCGCCCGTCGCGATGAAAAACTGGCGCGCCCCGACTGGGCGGCGGGGATGCCGCAGGGGGGCGACGCATGAAGGCGTTGCCGCCGGAACTCCAGCCCTTGTGGCGAGAGGCGACGAAGGCTCTTTCCGAGGAACGCTTCGGCGAGGCGGCAGCTCTGCTGCAACGGGTGTTGCGGGGGGGGGCGCCCGCATATACCGGGGGGTGGAACAATCTGGGGGTCGCGCTGCGCCGCCTGCAACGATGGGAGGCGGCGGCGATCTGTTTCCGGCGCGGCCTGTCCCTGCCCAATGGCGATGTCGAATCGGCGCGGTCGAATTTGGGCAACGCGTTGCGCGATCTTGGCCGCTTCGCCGAGGCGGATCTGGCCTTTCAGCGCGCCGTGGCCAAGGGCGGCTCCCACGGGACCCGCTATAACTACAGTCTGCTGCTGCGCGACATGAATTGCCTTGACGAAGCGGTCGCCATGATCGCCCCGACGATCGAGGCCTATCCCGGCAATGCGCAGCGGCGTTGGGATCATGCCCTGATGCTGCTGCAAACCGGTCGATGGGAAGAAGGATTCGCCGCCTACGAGGCACGCTGGAAACTGCCGGGGGTGCCGAAATTTTCCTCCGACCGACCGGTTTGGGATGGCCCCCCCCTTGGCCGGGCGGACTCTGCTGCTGCTGAGCGAACAGGGCATGGGCGACGCCATTCAGTTCGCTCGTTATGCGCCGCTGATCGATCGGGACGGCGGCAGCATCGTGATGCAGCTGCGCAAGCCGCTGCTGCGGTTGTTCGCCGCCGCCCCCGCCCTGGCGGGGGTGGGCCCGGTCGCCATCGACGCGCCGTTGCCGCCGCATGACGTGGTGCTGCCGATGGTCAGCCTGGCGCGGGTGTTGCGGGCGCGGCCCGATGCCCTGCCGCCGCCCTTGTCCTTTGCGGTGGCGGAACCGTTTCTGGCGGAGGCGGCCAAGGCCTTTCCGCCGCGCCTGGGGCGACGCCGGATCGGGATCGTCTGGGCCGGCAGTCCGGGACACAGCAATGACCGCAACCGGTCCACCGTTCTGCCGTCGTTTCTGCCGCTGTTCGCGCATCCGGCGACCGATTTGTACAGTTTCCAGATCGGCGACCGCGCCCAAGACCTGACGACGACCGGCTTCGGTGCGATGGTGTCCGATTTGTCCAGCCGGATCGGCGATTTTCTGGATACCGCCGCCTATCTGCGGCAGATCGATTTGTTGGTCGCGGTGGATACCAGCACCGTGCATCTGGCGGGGAGCCTGGGCGTGCCGACGGTGGCGATGGTGCCGCACGCGGTGGACTGGCGGTGGGGCGGCGCCGGAACCACGACGCCCTGGTACGCGTCGCTGCGTCTGGCGCGGCAGCCCGCCCAGGGCGTTTGGGCGGGGCCTTCGGGCGAGTGATGGCGATGCTGGTGCCACCGCCCTCGCCCCAGGGTAAGGAGTAACTCCGCCGATGTCCCTGGCCGATCATGTCAGCGCGATCCTGGAAAAGGAAATCGTCCTGGGCGACTTGCCGCCCGGCCTGCATCTGGACGAGGCCAGCTTGGCGGTGCGCTTCGGCACATCGCGCACGCCGGTGCGGGAGGCCTTGAACTGTCTGGCGGTGAGCGGCTTGGTGGAATTGAGGCCACGGCGCGGCGCGGCGGTCGCCGGGGTCTCGGAAGAGGTGATGGCTCAGCGGTTCGAGGCCCTGGCCGGGTTGGAGGGCTTGTGCGCCTATCACGCCGCGTTGCGGATGACCGACGAGGAACGGCTGGCTCTGCGCGATGCCCACCGCCGCTGCCGCGCGCCGTTGGAGGCGGAGGACTATTTGCGCTACGACGCCGCCGACATGATCTTTCATCGCCTGATTCTGGAAGGTTGCCGCAACGACATTCTGGTGGAGCAAACGTTGTCGGTGCGTCGCCTGCTGAAACCCTGGCGGCGGTTGCAGTTCTATACGCCGGGACGGATCGATGCGTCGTTCGGCGAGCACGAGGCCATCGTCGCCGCGATCGCCGCAAGCGACCCGGTCCTGGCGGAGCAATTGACCCGTGCCCACGTCGGTCGTCAGGGGCAGGCCGCCGACCGCATGGTGGCGGAAAGCGACGTCAGTCGATGCCGTTGTTCGGCAGTGGAACCACCACCTGCTTGATCACCGGGTGCAAAACCGGGTCCGGGATCACATTCCCCCAATAACGCGGATAGGCGGCATAGCGCACGCCCGGCGGACCGGTCTCGGCCACCGCGAACGGCCCGGTGCCGACGGGGTGCGTCGCGAAGCGTTCGGGGGTTCCTGCCTTGCTCATCGCGTCGGCGTATTCGGCGGAGCGGATCGACGCGAAATCCATGGTCAGGTTGGACAGGAATTTCGGGTGCGCCATGGTCAGGTGAAAGACGATGCCGTCGGGGCCGTCCTTGCCGATGCCGGCGATCAGGTCGGGCATGCCGACGGTGGCGAAATCCGCGTGTCCGGTTTCCGGGATGTGGGCGAACGGATGCCTGGGCATGATCAGGCGGGCGAAGCTGAACAGCACGTCGTCCGAGGAAAAGGCTCGGGTCGGCGCGAAACCCGGCGCGTCGTGGAAGGCGACGCGCCGGCGCAGGCGAAAGGTATAGCTGCGCAGGTCGTCCGAAACCTCCCACCCGGCGGCGAGACCGGGGACGATGCGCCCGCTGTGGCGGTCGTATTCGACCAACCGGTCGAAGACATAGCGGGTGGCGATGCCGTTGGGGTCGGCGGTGGAGGCGAAGGTTGGCGGTGCCGGATCGGCCCCTTGCGCGACGCAGCCCGGCGTGTCGTCCGCCGGGGTGGCGGCGGCGGGCGGCGGCGGCGCGGCTTTGTCCTCGATCGTCGTCGCGGCGAAGGCGATCAGGCCGACCGCCCCCAGGGCGATCAGCCCTTTTCCGTAGCCCGTGAAATCCATGACCTTCCCCCTTCTGGCGACGGAGTATCCTGTAGCGCGGCAGTGGTCGCGGATCAAGCGCCGGACAACAGGTCCAGCAGATCCTGCCGCGTGCGTGGCGGGGGCAGGGCCGGGTCGTGTCCCGGCAGATGGCGGGCGACGTCGTCGGCCCAGGCTCAGACCCAGGCGAAGTCGATGTCGTGGGTGGAAAACACCAGGGTGGTTCCGGCCTGGTGCAGTCCGTCCAGCGCCTTCAAGAGGTGGCGTTCGCCGGAAGGGTCCAGCCTGGCGATCGGCTCGTCGAGGACCAGGACGGCGGGGCGCATCGCCATGATTCCGGCGATGGCGACGCGTTTCTTCTGGCCGAAGCTGAGCATATGGGTGGGGTGATCGACGACGCGGGCGCGCACCGCGTCCTCGGGCAGGCCGAGGTTCAGCGGCCCGAACGAGATGTCCTGGCGAACGCTGGCCGAAAACAGCTGGTCGTCGGGTTTCTGCAGGACCAAGCCGACGGTGCCGCGCCAGGCGCGCAGGCCGCCGCGCGAATAGCCGCCGGGCGCGCCGTTCAGGAAGATGCCGCCGGTTTTCGGGCGCAGCGTGCCGTTCAGGTGCAGCAGCAGGGTGGTCTTGCCGGCGCCGTTCGGACCCAGAATCGCCAGTCGTCGGCCGCGCGCGATGGTCAAATTCAGCGCCGTCAGCGCGGCGATGCCGCCGGGATAGTCGAAGCCGATGTCGCGGGCTTCAAGAGCGGGATCAGACATGCAACAGCCTTTCCGCCACAAGGGCGCATCCGAACAGTGCGGCCAGTCCGATTGCGATCGCGGCGCAACGGAGCGATGACGCAGGGGGTGCATCTTCGGGCAGGACCGGCAGGTTTCCTTCGAAACCGCGCGCCGCCAGACCGATCTCCATGTGGTGGGCGCGGGTCATGGCGCGTTGGAACAGCGCCGCGGCCAGCATGCCGAGGGAACGAAGCGTGCGCCGCCAGCCGCAATGCCCCATCCGCGCCGCCTGTGCGTGATATCCGTCGCAGGCCGGGAATCATCGCGTGTACCGGCGTGGTCAGCACCAGCAGGGACAGGCCGGCGGCGGCGCCCGAGGCGCGCCCCAGCAGGGCGGCGGCGACCGGCCATTGGTCGGGGCGCCAGCCGATCGTCAAGCCATCAGCGAAATTCACCGAGACCAGCAGCATCGGCAGGCTGGCCAGCAAAAAGCCGAGTGGCAGGCCCAACACCGCGACATAGACCCATGGCGGCGGGCGCGCCGCGAACAGGGCCAGCACGGTCGCCGCCAGCAGCACCAGCGGCCCGGTGACCAGGGCCGGGCCGGCCAGACACAGACCAAGCCCACCCAGGGTCAGCAACAGCTTTTCCGGGGTCGGGCGAGGCGTCCAGCGGTTGGTGTGGGCGATGCGGTCGATCAGATACATGGGGCGGACAGCTTCCGGGCCGGTCGTGCGCGGCCTTGTTTTCCGGTTTCCGGCGTCGCCGCGCAAGGCGTTTTGTTTCATCGGGGAAAGAAAAATCCGCCCCGGGCGGTGGCGGGGGGCGGATTCGGAACGGCGATGGGGTTTAATCCTGGCGCTTCGCCATGCCGCGCTTCAGGCCGATGTAATAGGCCAGGACACCGGTTCCCAGAGCCGCCTGTAGGGCGAATAGCAGGCTTTCGATTTCGCCGCCCGGCGGTTCCCAGATCGAGCTGAACCAAGGTTTGTAATCGGGCGCGACCTCGGCGATCACGCCCTTGGCCTGGTCGTCGGAGCCGCCGAACTCGGCTTCCGCCAGGGGCAGGGCCAGCGGCACGATCACGATCAGGGCCACCAGGACCATCAGGAAGGTATTGTTGCGTAAGAGCTTCATGCCCAGGCTCCATCGGAAAGGATGTTCAGGCTTTTCAGTTCGCCCTCTCTGTGCTTGGTCAGCAGGTTCATCACCACCACGGCGAGCAGACCCTCGGCTATGGCTAGCGGCACCTGGGTCACGGCGAAGATGCCCAGGAACTTGACGGCGGATCCGGCGACGCTGCCGGTCGGGTCGGGGAAGACCAGGGCCAGTTGCAGCGCGCTGGTGCAATAGGTGGCGAAGTCGCCGAGAGCGGCGGCCAGGAAGACCGCGACTTGCAAGTTGCCGCCGCTCTTGCGGACGACCTTATAGATGCCGTACGAGGCGAAGGGGCCGACGATCCCCATCGAGAAGACGTTGGCTCCCAGGGTGGTTAGGCCGCCATGGGCCAGCAGCAGGGCCTGGAACAGCAGAACGATGGTTCCCATCACCGCTATCACCGACGGGCCGAACAGCACCGCGCCCAGGCCCGTGCCGGTGGGGTGGAATAACTGCCGGTGACCGAGGGCATTTTCAACGCCGACAGCACGAAGGCGAAGGCGCCGCTGGAGGCCAGCAGCAGCTTAGCGTTCGGATGTTCCTCGACGATCTTTCCAGCGCGCCAGGCGACATAGGCGACCACCGGCGCGGAGGCCGCGGCCCACGCCACGCAGTGCGTGTCGTTTCTTCGCAGGTCAGAAAAAAGGCGCCCCCATATCCATGTCGGGCCGCCAAGATAAGGTACGCCTGTTTAAGCGCGACGTCGGCGGACGGTCAACGATTATGTTATGAAATAGCGTATTCCAAGTGATTTTATAACGTGTTGAGCCGCGCCGCCGCGCGCGGGGCCGCAGGCGGCGGCGCGGGGGACGCCCGTCTTGTTACCGACTCGTCCACTCCCCACATGGGGGGGTCGGTCCGGTGGAGTTCCGGCGATGCCTGTTTCCTCGATCCTGTGTTTTCGCGATGATCTGCGTTTGACCGATCATCCGGCGCTGGATGCGGCGGCGCGGTGTAGTTCGGTGGCTCCGATCTTCGTGCTGGACGATGTCTTTTCCGCCGTCGGCGGTTCCGCGAAATAGTGATTGTACCATGCGCTGGCGTCCTTGTCCCACGATATCGCGGCGGCGGGTGGCGAATTGTGTTTGTCGCATGGCGACGCGGCGACGGTTAAGGCCGATCTGGCCGCGCGGTTTGGCGCCGACACGGTGCATGCCTTGGCCGCCCGCATTCCGGCGGAGCGACGACGCCAGGAAGGGGTGGCGCTGGCGCTGGCGACGCGCGGCGTGCGATTGGTTCTGCATCATGGCGCCTTGCTTCACGATCCGGCGACGATTCGCCCCGGGGTTGGCCGCCCCTGCGCGATGTTCACCCCGTTCTGGCGCGCGTTTTCGCGGCGAAACGTTGATCTGACGCGGCCCGTTTCGGCGCCGTCGCCGGTGCGCTGGCGGCGGGCGGCGGATGCCGGGGTTCCCTGGCCGACTTGGGGCTGTTGTCGATTTCTTCCGACCGGCGGGAGGGCCTGCGCGCCGTCTGGATGGTCGGCGAGGCGGCGGCGGAGGGGCGGTTGGAGTCTTTTGTCGCCCAGGGGTTGCGGGACTACGCGGTCGCGCGCGATCGCCCGGACCCGCCGGGGACCGCGCGGTTGTCCCCGGACTTGCGCTGGGGGCAGCTCAGTCCGTTCCGGGTGTGGCGGCGGGTGCGCGCGGCGATGATCGCCGATCCGATGCTGGAGACGGGGGGATGGGCCTTTCTGCGGCAGTTGGGATGGCGGGAATTCGCGCACCATGTGCTGGCCGCCCATCCCGACATGGGGCGACGCCCCTTGAAGCCCGTTCTCGACGCCTTCCCCTGGGAAGACGACGAGGCGGCGCTGACGCGTTGGCGGCGCGGCGAGACGGGCTTTCCCCTGGTCGATTCCGCGATGCGCGAGTTGTGGGCCTCCGGCTGGATGCACAATCGCGGACGCATGGTCGCCGCGTCCTTTCTGGTTAAGGATCTGCGGCAGGATTGGCGGGTCGGGCTGCCCTGGTTCGACGAGACCTTGGTTGACGCCGATCCGGCGCTTGACCCCTTCGGTTGGCAGTGGGTGGCGGGCTGCGGCGCCGACACGGCGCCCTATTTTCGTGTTTTTAATCCGGTATCCTAGGGGGAACGCTTCGACCCCGATGGCGCCTATGTTGGGCGCTGGGTTGCCGGATGGGGTCGTTTGCCGCGTTCGGAGCGCCACCATCCCGCTCCCGATGCGATGGTCGATCATGCGGTGGCCCGGTGGATCGCGCTGGAACTCTATCGCGGCTTGCCGACGGCGCATTGAGGCTTGAGGTTGTTTTTTGTGGGAGAGGGGGATAAAGGGTTGGGTCGGTGGTTTTTCCCCTTCGACTGTGACGCCCTTCATGGTCTTGGGTATCGTGGCACCGCATCATCCGACGCTTCGCGAGGGTCCGGGGTGCGGCTGGGGCGGGATGGCGCAGGGACGTGCGTATTGACGGAGGTATCATGAAACGTGGTGTGGTGATCGTTTCCGGGGTGGCGGTGGCGCTGACCGGCCTGTTCGGTTTCGCGATGATGCGCGAACGCGGGATCAGCGCCTATTTAAAAAACCGTCCCGAGGCGGTGGTCTCGGTCGAGGTGACGCAGGCTTCCAGCCGTCCCTGGGCGCGGGCGATCACCGCGACCGGCCGCCTGGAGGCGGTCAACGGCGTCGATGTCGCGGCCGAGGTCGCGGGCCGGGTCGTCGAGATCAGCGTCGAATCCGGCAAGACCGTTCCCACCGGCACCGTGCTGGCGCGGCTGGATACGGATGTCGAACGCGCCCAGTTGCAATCGGCGCGCGCCCAGGTTCGGCTCAACAAGTTGACCGCGAAACGCTATCGCAGCCTGCGCCGCACCGATGCCGCGTCGCAGGCGAAGTTGGACGAGGCGGAGGCCAATCTGGTGATGGCCTCGGCGGAAGTCAGCCGCCTGGAACGCACCATTGACAAGAAGGACATCAAGGCGCCGTTTCCTGGTGTCCTGGGGATCAATTGCATCGATATCGGGCAATACCTGGCGGCCGGAACCAAGGTGACGACGCTGCAGGATCTGTCCGCGATGCTGATGAACTTCTCGGTATCGCAGAAATTTCTGCCGCAGATCGCGATCGGCGCGGCGGTGGACATCATCGTCGATGCCTATCCCGACCGCATTTTCGTCGGGCGGTTGTCCGCGATCGATCCCAAGATCGACGAGAAAAGCGGCTTGATCGCCCTGCAGGCCCAGTTTCTTAACGACAGCGGTCTGCTGCGTCCCGGCATGTACGCCAAGGCGCGGATCGTCCTGCCGTCCGAAAGCGGCCATCTCGTGGTGCCGCAAAACGCGATCAATTATTCCCTGTACGGCGATTTCCTGTATGTCGTGCGCACGGATGACAGGGGTGATCCGCGGGCCTGGCAGACGGTGATCAATGTGATCGACCGCCACGACAACCAGGCGGCGATTTCGGGCGACGTCAAGGCCGGCGATCGGTTGGTCGCGGTGGGCGGCGTCCGCCTCTCCAACGGGTCGAAGGTCAAGGTCGTCGAGAAATCCGCCCTGCAAGCCAAACCCGCCATCGGTCTGGACTGAGGCGAGAGGAGTCAGGGCATGCGTTTCACCGATCTGTTCATCAAGCGGCCGGTTCTGGCCACCGTGGTCAGCCTGCTGATTCTGTTGTTGGGGCTGAAGGCCCTGACCACGATGCAGGTGCGCCAGTATCCGAAGCTCGACACCACGGTGATCACCGTGACCACCAGCTATGCCGGTGCCGACGCGGCCCTGATCCAGGGCTTCATCACCGACCCCATCCAGAAGGCGGTGGCCAAGGCCGACGGCATTGATTACATCACCTCCAGCAGTCGCGGCGGCCTTAGCACGGTGACCGCGCGGGTGCGCCTGAACTTCAATCCGAACACCGCGATGACCGAGGTGATGAGCCAGGTTTCGGCGGTGAAGTCGGAACTTCCCTCCAATGCCGAGAACGCGGTTATCACCAAGCTGGCGGGCAAGGGTACCGCGCTGATGTATCTGTCCTTCTTCAGTTCCGAGATGGAGGGGCCGCAGATCACCGACTACGTCGATCGCGTGGTGCGGCCGAAGCTGGCCACGGTGCCGGGCGTCGTCTCGGTGCAGTTGATGGGCGCGCAAACCTTCGCGATGCGGGTCTGGCTGGACCCCGAGGCGATGGCGCAACGCGGCATGACCGCCGCCGAGGTCGCCGCCGCCCTCACCGCCAACAACTTTCAGGCGGCTTCCGGTTCGATCAAGGGCTCCTACGACACCATCGACATCAAGGCGGGAACCACGGTGGGCGACGTCGCGTCCTTCGAGGATTTGGTGATCCGCACCACCGATGCCGGGCCGGTGCGCTTGCGGGATATCGCCAAGGTCACGCTGGCGGCGGAAAGCACCAATACCCGTGTGCTCGCCGACGGGCAGGATGCCCTGTTCGTCGCCATCGACGGTGCTCCGGATTCCAATTCGCTTGAGGCGGTGGACGGCATCTTCAAGGTGTTGCCGGACATCAAGGGTAATTTGCCGCCCGCGATCAAAATGAAGGTGAACTACAATTCCACGGTGTTCATCCAGGAATCCATCCACGAGGTGGTGAAGACCCTGTCCGAGGCGGCGATCATCGTGATCCTGGTGATCCTGATGTTCATGGCCTCGTTCCGGTCGGTGATCATCCCGATGGTGACCATTCCGCTGTCGCTGATCGGTGTCGGCATCATCATGCTGGCGTTGGGGTTTTCCCTTAATCTGATGACGTTGCTGGCCTTCGTGCTGGCGACCGGCTTGGTGGTGGACGACGCCATCGTCGTCGTCGAGAACGTTCATCGCCATATCGAGGAAGGCCATACCCCCTTCGACGCGGCGATCCTGGGGACCCGCGAAATCGCCGGGCCGGTGTTAACGATGACGGTGACCCTGGTCGCCGTTTATGCGCCGATTGCCTTTCTAGGAGGACTAACCGGCGCCCTGTTCATGGAATTCGCCCTGACCTTGGCCGGATCGGTGATGGTTTCGGGCATTGTCGCGCTGACCCTGTCGCCGATGATGTGTTCGAAGATCCTGCGGGCTCATACCGGCGAGGAAAAGCTGGTCAAGCTGGTGGATTCCTATTTCGGGCGTCTTTCCGCCGGGTATGAACGTACCCTGGAAAAATCGCTGACCGCGCGCGGCCCCACCCTGACCCTGGCCGCCGTCGTCATGCTGAGCTTGCCGCTGTTCTTCCATTTTTCGTCCAGCGAACTGGCGCCCAACGAGGACAAGGGCTTCGTCATCGCCGACGTTACCGGCCCGGCTTCGGCCAACACCGATTACATGATGGCCTATGGCCGCGCCACCCACGATCTGGTTGGGTCCATTCCAGAGAAGGATGTGTTCTTCTTCGTTTCCGGAACCGATGGCATCTACAAGGGGATCGGCGGCCTGGTGCTGAAGCCGTGGAGCCAGCGCAATCGCGGCTCTGCCCAGATCCAGGGCGATATGCAGGCGCGGCTGAATCAGGTTCCCGGCCTTAAGATGTCGGCCTTCCAGCTGCCGCCGTTGCCCGGCACCGACGGTATGCCGGTTCAGTACGTGGTCAGCACCACCGCCGATTACCGGTCGTTGAACGGTGTCATGGAGGACGTCGATAAGGCGGTCAAGGCCTCCGGCCTGTTCGTCTTCCATGACTTCGATCTCAAGTTCAACCGACCGGAAATCCTGTTGACCGTCAACCGCGACAAGGCGGGCGAATACGGCGTCACCATGCAGGATATCGGTACCGTGCTCTCGACGCTGTATTCCGGGAACTACGTCAATCGCACCGACATCATGTCGAAAAGCTACAAGGTGATTCCTCAGGCGCCGCGCGCTTATCGCCTGGATCCCGAGCAGATCGACCGTGCCTGTGTTCCCACCCGCGATGGCGGGGTCGTGCCGCTGTCCAGCGTGGTCGATATCAGCGTCAGTCCGAAGCCGCAGCAGCTCAACCAGTTCAACCAGTTGAGCTCGTTCACCCTGAGCGCGGTGCCGATGCCCGGCGTGTCCTTGGGCAAGGCGGTCACCTTCCTGGACCAGATTTCTGGCGAATTGTTGCCGAAGGGGTTCTTCTTCGACTACGCCGGGCAGTCGCGTCAGTACAAGCAGGAAGGCAACGCCCTGGTCGCCACCTTCGTGTTTGCCCTGGTGGTGATCTTCCTGGTGCTGGCGGCGCAATACGAAAGCGTGCGCGATCCGCTGGTGATCATGACCTCGGTGCCGCTTTCGATCGTCGGCGCGATGCTGCCGCTGGTGTTGGGGGCCACCACCCTCAACATCTATTCCGAGATCGGTTTGGTCACTCTGATCGGCCTGATCACCAAGCACGGCATCCTGATCTGCGAGGTCGCCAAGGCCGAGCAAGAGGCGGGCAAAAGCAAACGCGACGCGGTGGCGCATGCCGCCTCCCTGCGGCTGCGACCGATCCTGATGACCACTGCGGCGATGGTGGCGGGGGTGTTGCCCTTGACCTTCGCCACCGGCGCCGGCGCGGAAAGCCGCTTCGCGATCGGTATCGTGATCGCCTGCGGTCTGTCGGTGGGGACCCTGTTCACGCTGTTCGTGCTGCCGGTGATCTATACCTTCCTGGCCGATGACCACCGCGCCAAGTTCCTGGCGCGCCCGGTGGTGCCGGACTGACGGCAAGGTCCCCTGCCTTCTCTTATCGCCCCCGTTCGGAGCCCCCGAACGGGGGCTTTTTTATGGCCGCTTCACAGCGGAAAAATGGCCTCGACGGGGATTTTCACAATATCGACAAAATCTTCTCCACTATTGCCATTGTCTCAACATGACTTTGCCGCCATCAAATGGAAAACGATTGAACTATCTCGGAAAACCGCCTCACTGTTGACACACACCACATTGAAAATACACGAACTTATATCGTTGGAAAGGTTCCAATCTGATGTAAGGGTGGGGCGTGCGCGCCCGTTTATTGGTTCAAGAGGCCAAAATATCAACTGCGTCAACGGCATATGAGTGGGTTTGGCAAGGATAGATGTCTCGTGACTTTTCACCATGAAAGAACGGGCGTCGGAGATTACTTGCGAACTTTGCGGCTTCTGATGGCTTGTCTTTCAGATGCCGCTGTCGTAAGGCTTTCGGGAAATCGCCCGAGAGTTCGGCGCGTCGGTCCAATTTCATGTTGGGGGAAAACATGACCACTTCGTCCAGCGCAGGCACCCCGGCGGATGTCGGGTTCACTGCCGACCGCAAGAAGGAAATCATTGGTTTGTTCCTGGGTATAGCGTTCTTGCTGTACACCCTGTTTACGGCTCCGCCGGAAGGCATCACGGCCGCGTCGTGGAAGACCATCGGCGTTACCCTGCTGATGGCGACCTGGTGGATGCTCGAGGCGGTTCCGATCGCCGTGACCGCCCTGGTGCCGTTGGTTCTGTTCCCGTGGCTGGGCGTGATGACCGCCAAAGAGGTTGCCCCGAACTACGCGCAGGATCTGATCTGGCTGTTCGTCGGCGGTTTCGCACTGGCCTACGCCATGGAAACCTGGAACCTGCATCGCCGCGTCTCTCTCTTGGTGCTGAAGGTTTGCGGCACCAATCCGAAGATGCTGCTGCTGGGCTTCCTGGTCTCCTCCGCGTTCTTGTCCGCGTGGATGTCCAACACCGCCTGCGCCGTCCTGATGATGCCGATCGGCATAGCCATCGTGAAGATGGTGCAGGAAGGCGAAGGCAAGAGCGAGATCGAGAAGAAGGCCGCGATCAACTTCGGTATCTGCGTGATGCTGGGTATCGCGTTCTCCTCCTCGATCGGCGGCATGGCCACCCTGATCGGCACCCCGCCCAACGCGGTGATGGCCGGCCAGGTCGAAAAGATGACCGGTACTGCGGTGCCGTTCTCCAACTTCATGATAGTGGGTGCCCCGATTTCGGTGATCCTGCTGGCGGTTTGCTGGTGGTTGCTGCCGGTGATGTTCCCGATCAAGGCTCTTGACCTGTCCCACGCCGGCACCATCGTTGACGAGGAACTGGAGAAGTTGGGCGGGATGAGCAAGGGCGAAACCCTGACCTTCATCCTGTTCATCTTCACGGCGCTGTTCTGGATCATGCGTCCGAAGATCCTTGGCATGTTCCCGCCGGTGATGTTGGCCGGTAAGCTCACGCCGATGTCCAAGATCATGTCCGACTCGACGGTCGGCATGATGACCCTGCTGCTCTGCTTCATCGTTCCGGTGGACTTCAAGAAGGGCCGCATGGTTCTGGATACCTCTTTGTTCTCGAAGGGTATTCCGTGGGACGCGATCATCCTGTTCGGCGGCGGGTTCGCCCTTGGCGGCGCTCTCGACAAGTCCGGCGTCTCGGCTTATGTCGCTAGCCAGATGAAGGATTTGGTGGGCATGAGCTCGATCATCATGATCGCGGTCATGGCCACGGTGGCGATGCTGCTGACCCAAATGACCTCCAACACCGCGGTGGCCGCGACCTTCGTGCCGCTCGCCATCTCCATCGCTCAGGGCCTCGGCGTTTCGCCGCTGACCATGGCGATTCCGGTGGCTTTGGGTGCGTCCCTGGCGTTCTCCCTGCCGGTGGCGACCCCGCCGAACGCGATCGTGTTCGGTTCCGGTCTGATCCGCGTTCCCGACATGTTCAAGTCCGGTATGATCCTGAACCTGATCGGTATCGTGATCTCGATCGCCGTCATGTACGTGATGATGCCCATCGCCTTCGGCGTGAAGCTCTGATCTTCGGACATCGGCGGCCGGAAACGGCCGCCGACCATGCAACGAAAAAGCCTGCCGCATCGCGGCAGGCTTTTTTCATGAGGCGCGGTTTGTCGTTGCCCGGAGGTCTTGCGGCTTCGCTCAGTCGATGGTGGCGCCGTTTCGGGCCAGGGCGCGGCGCAGACGCTTCAACTCGGCATCCGACAGGTGTTGCGCCGTCGATGCGGCGCCGCCCAGCGGGTCGATTTGCTGGCCGTTGTCGTAGACTTCGTAATACAGGTGATTGCCGGTGGCGAGGCCGGAGCGTCCGACGTATCCGATCACCTGTCCTTGCCGCACATGGGCGCCGGGCTTGAGACCGTGGACGAAGTCCTTCAAATGGGCGTAGGCGGTGGCGATACTGCCGTTGTGTTGCAGGCGGATCAGCTTGCCATAGTTGCCGCGTCGTCCGACGAACGAGACGGTGCCGTCGGCGGTGGCGGGAACCGTTTCGCCCTTCGGCAGGCGGGGGTCGGCGCCGTGCGGCGCTTCATAGACGATACGGAAACGGGCTCCCGGTCCGGGGTTGGCGGGGATGTCGTCGATCACCGGAATCGGCACGCCGATATCGGCCAGAGTCGTCGTGAAGTCCGCGCCGGAGGTGCCGCGCACCGTGCGTCGCGTGCTATCCGCCGAGGGTTTGTCGCCAAGGGTGGTGGAGGGGGCTTCGTCGGGGCGCGCCACCAGGGTGAGGTTGGAGCGGTCGCCGGTTTCGATGAAGATCGCGTTCAGGTTCGCGGCGCCGGTCGCCGATCGCGCCAGGTTGAGGCCGATGCGGTCGCCCGCGCGGGGCAGGCGGTGGGGGGCGGCATCGCGCAGGGCGGCTTGCGCGGCGCGGCCCTGGCCTTCGGGGACGCCGACGCGGTCCAGAAGGCGGTCCAGGCTTTCCCCGTGGCGCATGGTCAGGGCGATGGGCGCGCCCTCGCCGTCGTCGGAGAGCCGCATGACGGCCGCTTCGTGGGCGCGTTCGGGGTTGGCTAGTGCCGGAATCGGGCCGATGGTCGTCAGCAGGGACAGCGCGGTGAAGGCGAGCAGGCTTTTGCGCGCCATTGCCACCCCCGAGACAGGACGGTCGGCATGGCGCTTCGGTGTGGCGTCGGCGTTGCTGGGCACCGGGACTTGTCTCCGTTCGTGCGCCGGAGCAGGCCCCGGCGGGTGGGTCAGGACAGCGGGCCGCCGCAGAAGGGGCAGGTGGATCGCGCCAGAACCTGGGCGCGTTTTTCCTCGGCCAGTCCCTTTTGCTGCAGGTAGGCATCGATGCTGGCGCGCAGCTCCGCATGCTCGGCGACGGTCTTGCAGGCCGGGGTCGCGGCCTCGGCGCAGGAAGACTCGGAAAAGGCGGCGGCGCGGCCAGAGACGCCCAACAGGCCGATGCCGCCGATCATCGTCGATGACAGGAAGGTGCGGCGATTCATGAAAATCCCCAGACGGACCGCGATTCAGCAGACGATCGCCGGTTCGTCACATTGTTTCAAACCGTTCCAGTGATGCCCCCCGTCGCGACCGCGCGCAAGTGTCGAGATGTGTCGAAAGTCGGGCGGAGGGTGGCTTTAAAGCGGTCGGGTGGGAGTCATCAGGGACAGGCGAATGGTCGTGGCTTCGATCGCCACCGGCAGGGTTCCGGCATTGTCGCCATCGGCTTGTAACGGCAGGTCGATGCCGCCGTCGATGCCGACGCGGTTGGCCGCCAGCACCCGAACCCGTGGGGCGCGGTGCAGTCGCCCCAGCATCAACCGCAGTCCCTGGGACAGGGTCGTGCCGCCGCCCGCGTCGGCCAGCAAGACCACCTGGAACCCGGGGGTTGCGATGTCGGCGGCGGGGGCCAGAAGATAGGGGCTGCCATAGTGCCGTCCGTTGCAGATGACGACGCTTTTCGCGGCATGGGGAACGCCGTCGATGGTCACCGCGAGGTCGGGGAAATCGTGGCGCCGGGCTTGGCGCAGGGTTTCGACGACACAGGCCCCCTTGCCCAAGCGGCGCTTCGCCGCCGGGGTCACCGCCGCCACCACGGCGGCGTCGAATCCCGCCCCCGCCATCATCAGGAAATACCGCTCGCCGCCATTGGCGCGACGGATCCGGCCGGGGTGGAAGGCCAGGGGCGCTCCCGCCAGCAAGGTGTCGGCGATGACGGCGGCGCGACGCAGCAGGGCGATTTCGTGGGCCAGGACGTTGGCGGTGCCAAGGGGGATGAGTCCCAGGCGCAGGGCATCTCGCGCCGGATTGCGGATCAGGCCGTTCAGAACCTCGGCGACGGTGCCGTCGCCACCCGCCGCCGCCACCAGTCCGACGGCCCGTGCCGGCGACGCAGATCCACGGACGCGCCCTTTGCAGTCAGGCGTTTCAGCACGCGCTTCAGCAGGCCGCGACGACGGCTTCCGGTGGTGGGGTTGAAGATCACGATCATCGGTGGACACCCGTTTTGTGGCCGATCCGTCATGGAGGCGGCGCAAGGAAAGAATGGCAGTATTGAAACAGACCGCTTTTGTGAAAGTGATGTTTCATTTAAACGAAACAAATATTAAGACAGATTTTGTCTTTATCAAAACAGTAGATGTGTTCGACTTGTTGTAATAGAAACTCGGCCATGGCGTATGCGCCGCCGTGATCTTTAAGGGCCGGGTGTTGATGACCGCGATGGATAACTTCCCGACGATTCGCTATCGCAGTATCTGGATTTCCGACATTCATCTTGGTGCCCGTGGCTCGAAGGCCGAGTACGTTCTTGATTTTCTGCGGCGCACCGAGTGCGAGACCCCCTATCTGGTCGGCGACATCCTGGATGGCTGGCGTCTGCGCAAAACCTGGTGTTGGCCGCAGACCCATAACGACGTCGTGCAGAAGCTGCTGCGCAAGGCCCGCAAGGGTACCCGCGTGGTGCTGATTCCCGGCAATCACGACGAATTTCTGCGCGGCTACACCGGCGTCGAATTCGGCCATATCCCGATCCACAAGTACGCCATTCACGAAGCGCCGGACGGTCGCAAGTATCTGGTGCCCCATGGCGACCAGTTCGACGGCATCGTCACCTACGCGAAGTGGCCGGCGTTGATGGGGGACAGCGCCTACACCGCCGAGCTGGTCCTGAACCGCTGGCACAACGCCGGGCGCCGCCGCATGGGGCTGTCGTACTGGTCGCTGTCGGCGTATCTGAAGCACCGCGTCAAGAACGCGGTCGCCTTCATCGCCAAGTTCGAGACCGCGATGGCCGAGGTTGCCAAGAAACGTGGGTTGGCCGGGGTGATCTGCGGCCACATCCATCACGCCGAGATCCGGATGATCGGCGATGTCCTTTACTGCAACGACGGCGACTGGGTGGAAAGCTGTACCGCCCTGGTCGAGCACTTCGACGGGCGTCTGGAAATCGTGCGTTGGCTGGAAGGCGACGGCCTGCTGCCGGAAGCCACGGCGACCCCCGCGCAGCCCCCCCCCATCGGCAACCGGAAAAGGTTTGAAACGCATGCATATCGTGGTGGTGACGGATGCCTGATACCCGCAGGTCAACGGCGTGGTCCGGACGGATGAGACCGTCAGCGGCCTGTTGCAGGCCCAGGGACACTCGGTTTCCTTCATCACGCCGCAACAGTTCCGGTCCATCCCGTGCCCGACCTATCCCGAGATCCGGCTGGCGATCGGCGCGCGCCTATTGCTGCCGCCGCAAGCTGCCCTTCACCACGTCGTTCCACACCAAGTTTCCGGAATACGTGCACGCCCGTTGCCGTCTGCCGTTGACCTGGGGGTATGCCCTGGTGCGTTGGTTCCACGGCCCGTCGCGGGCGGTGATGGTGGCGACCGAAGGGATCGAGGCGGAGTTGAAGGGCTGGGGGGTGGGGCGCATCATGCGCTGGAAGCGGGGCGTCGATACCGACCTGTTTTGTCCCCGCGACAAGGCCTTTTTGGATCATCTGCCGCGTCCGGTCAGCCTGTACGTCGGTCGGGTCTCTGCGGAAAAGAACATCGAGGCGTTCCTGTCCCTCGACCTGCTCGTCTTCCCCAGCCGCACCGATACCTTTGGGCTGGTGTTGCTGGAGGCCCTGGCCTCGGGCATTCCGGCGGCCGCCTATCCGGTGTCGGGGCCAAAGGATGTGCTGGGCGATGCCGCGGCCGGGGTGATGGACGAGGACCTGGAGCGCGCCGCCCGCGCCTTCGCCCTGACCCGCAGTTGGGAGGCTTCGGCCGAGCAATTTCTCTCCAACCTCGCGCCGTTCGATCCGGCGCAAGCGTTTCCCAAAACCATCGGAACCGTGTAAAACACGGGTCAGGCCTTTCCCGTCCCGGGAGGGGGTATACGGGAAACCCGTCTTGCATCCGAAGTTCGCCTTGCGCATCCTGTACTCACCGTCGTTGCTGTTAGTGGTGGCCTGAAGGATGTCGCTGATCAAGGACCTGACCCGTGGCCCCGCCGCGCAAGAGGCGGTCAACTGGCTGGCCGCCCAGTACGCGTGCCTGGTCCATCTGACCGGACGGTGGCGGGCGGTGCGTCCCGAATGCCGCGATGCCGCGCACGGGATGGCAGGCGGCGGCGCGATCTATGCCTTCTGGCACGCGCGGCTGCCCCTGATGTGGGGCTTTCCCGGCGTGACGCGGGCGCGCACCTTCGTCCTGATTTCGGCCCATCGCGACGGGCGCCTGATCGCGCGGGTGATGGAGCGCCTGGGGCTCAACGTGGTCACCGGCTCGACCTCGAGGGGCGGCGCCCTGGCGATGCGCGAGATGATCCGCATCCTGAAACGCGGCGACCGCATCGGCATTACCCCGGACGGCCCGCGCGGCCCGCGCATGCGCGCCCAGGCGGGGGCGGTGGCGCTGGCCAAGGCGACCGGCATGCCGATCCTGCCGATCGCGTTTTCGGCGCGGCGGGTGCGCTTCCTAAAATCGTGGGACCGCATGCAGATGGTGCTGCCGTTTACCTGCGGCGTTTATGTTTTTGGCGAGCTGATCATGGTGCCGCGCGATGCCGAGGATCTGGAGCCCTTTCGTCTGCAACTCGAGGACGCGCTGAACGCGATCACCGCCGAGGCCGATCGCGTCATGGGGCATGAACCGATTCCCCCCGCCGACCCCGGCGACGTGAAGGGGGCGAAGCGATGATCCTTGGCCTCTATCGCGGCGCGACGCGCCTGTTCTCGCCGTTGGTGCAGTTCTACCTGGATTGTCGCCGGGCGCGCGGCAAGGAATCGCCCGACCGTTTCCCCGAACGCGCCGGCCTGGCCTCGGCGGAACGCCCGGAAGGCCCGCTGGTCTGGATGCACGCGGCTTCGGTGGGGGAGGCGATCTCCCTCCTGCCGTTGATCGAGGCAATCGCCGAGGGCTGGCCGCGGGTGACGCAACTGGTCACCACCGGCACCGTGACCTCGGCCGATTTGATGGGACGGCGTTTGCCACGCAATGTCATTCATCAATTCGTGCCGGTCGATTTACCGAAGTACGTCCGCCGCTTTATCGCCCACTGGCGGCCCGGTCTGGCGATTTGGGCGGAAAGCGAGATTTGGCCCAATCTGCTGCTGGCCACCCAGGATTCGGGTGCGGCCCTGGCGCTGGTCAACGGTCGCATCAGCCCGCGTTCCTTCGCGCGGTGGCGGCGGTTCTCGACGGCGTCGCGGCGGTTGTTCGGCGCCTTCGACCGGGTGTTCGGTCAGACCGAGGCGGATACCGCTCGCTTGAAGGCCTTGGGCGCGACCCAGGCGGTTTGCGTCGGCAATTTGAAATACGCGGCGCCGCCGCTGCCCGCCGACGGCGTGGCGTTGGATGATCTGGTGCTGGCGATCGCCGGACGTCCGGCGTGGATGGCGGCCAGCACCCATGCCGGGGAAGATGTCTCCGCCGGGCGGGTGCATGCGCGGCTGAAGGCCGATTTTCCCGATCTTCTGACCCTGGTCGCGCCGCGCCACCCGTCGCGCGGCGACGAGGCGGTGGCCGATTTGCGGGCGCTGGGCCTGACCGTGCGCCGCCGTTCCCTGGGCGAGATGCCGGATGCGGCGACCGATGTCTATGTCTGCGACACCCTGGGCGAGATGGGGGTGTTCTATCGCGCCGTGTCGGTGGTGGCGATGGGCAAGTCCTGGATCGGCGCGGGCGGACAGAACCCGCTGGAACCGGCCCGCCTGGGCTGTGCCGTTCTGTTCGGCCCGCACATGGAAAATTTCCGCGTGATGGCGGACCGCATGGTCGTGGCCGGCGCGGCGGAAGGCTTTACCGACGAGGACGGGCTGGCCGTCGCCGTCGCCGGGTTGCTGCGGGACGTAGCGCGCGGTCGCAAGATGGCGGCGGCAGGAGCCGCCTTCGCGGTGGCCGAGGCGGGGAGCGTCGGGCGCATCGTCGAGGGCCTGCGGCCGTTGCTGGAGGCGATGGCGGGTCCCGGAGGACGGCGATGAAGGCCCCGGCCTTCTGGCTGGAGGGCGGGCCGCTGGCTCGTCTGTTGGAGCCGCTAGGCGTCCTGGTGACGGCGGCGGGGTGGCTGCGTCGCGCGGTCGTCATCCCGTGGCGGGCGCCGGTGCCGGTGATCTGCGTCGGCAATCTGACCGTGGGGGGGGCCGGCAAGACGCCGGTGGCGCTGTGGTTGGGGCGCTTTCTGATGGAGCGGGGAAGCCGCCCCGCCTATCTGTCGCGCGGCTATGGCGGCAACGTTCCCGGCCCGGTTCAGGTCGATCCCGACCGTCACGACGCCGACGCGGTGGGCGACGAGCCGTTGTTGCTGGCCGGGGTGGCGCCGACCTGGGTGGGGGCGGATCGGGTTGCCGCCGCGAAGGCGGCGATCGTGGCGGGGGCGGATTGCCTGATTCTCGATGACGGGTTCCAGAACCCCGGTCTGGTCAAGACGTTGTCGCTGATCGTCGTTGATACGGCGGTCGGCTTCGGCAACGGCAAGGTGATGCCCGCCGGTCCCTGCCGCGAGCCGGTGAAAAGCGGATTGCGTCGCGCCGACGCGGTGGTTCTGATCGGGGGCGCCCGCCTGGGGTTGAACCCCCGCTTGGAGCGGTTTCTGCCGGTGGCGGCGGGACGTTTGGCACCGCACGCCGACGCGGCCAAGCTGGCCGGGCGCGATGTCGTGGCCTTCGCCGGGATCGGTCGTCCGGACAAGTTCTTCGATACCCTGGCCGAGATTGGCGCGCGGGTGGTGCGTCGCTTTGCCTTCGACGATCATCACCCCTATGTCGCGGCGGATATCCAGCCGATCCTGGACGTGGCGTTTTCCCTGCGCGCCGCGGCGGTGACCACGGCGAAGGACGCGGTGCGACTGCCCCCGGATCAACGCCAGCAGGTCGATGTGGTGGCGGTGGATGTCGTCTGGGACGATCCCGCTCCGGTCGAGGCGCTGGTGCGCGCCGCCGTCGCCGCCCCCTGAAACGGAAGTTCGCCGATGTCCCGCTGGTTCGCCCGCCATGTCCTCGATCCCGTGTCCGCCGGTTTGGCGTTCCTGGTCTATCACGGGGTGCGCGCGTTGCCGCTGGACGCGGCCTCCGCCCTGGGCGGGGCGCTGGCCCGGGCGATCGGGCCGCTGCTGCTGCCGCACAAGGTCGCCCGCGCCAATCTTCGCGCCGCCTTCCCCGAAAAGTCCGAGGCCGAGATCGCGGCGATCCTTTCCGGCATGTGGGACAACCTGGGACGGACTTTCTTCGAGATTCCGCATATCGTGCGCATGGTCGAAATCGGTCGGGTCGAGTTCACCGGCCTGGAACACGTCGAGGCGCTGCGCGACGATGGCCTGCCTGGCCTGTTCTGGAGCGCCCATACCGGCAACTGGGAGCTGACGTGTATCGGCGCGCGCGTCGTCGGGATGCCGTTGCATCGCATCTATCGCCGCGCCAACAACCCCCAAATGGAGTGGCTGTTCCGCGAAAGCCGGGACTTCGTCGAAGGCGAACTGCTGCCCAAGGGGGCGGCGGGGGCGAAGCGCGCCCTTCAGCGGCTGCACAAGGGCGGCCATCTGGCGATGATGGTCGATCAGAAGATGAACGACGGCATCGCGGTCCCCTTTTTCGGGCGCGCGGCGATGACCGCGCCGGCGCTGGCGACCTTTGCCCTGCGCTATCGCTGCCCGATGGTGGCGCTGCGCGCGATCCGCCTGAAGGGGGTGCGCTTCCGCATCGATTTCTATCCCCCATGCATCCTGGAGCCGACGGGGGACCGTCCGGCGGATGAACTGGCTGCGATGACTGAGGTCAACCGCACCATCGAAACCTGGGTCCGCGAACATCCGGAACAGTGGTTGTGGGTACACCGCCGCTGGCCGAAGAACGAAGGATAGCGTCATGACCGCCTTGTCTCCGCCGCTCGGTCCGTTCGGGACCTCCGCCCCCGATTTTCTGTTGCCGGACGCGGTGTCCGGCGAAACCATCAGCCTGGCCGACGTGCGCGGCGACAATGGCACCCTGGTGATGTTCATCTGCAACCACCGCCCCTATGTCCAGGCGGTGATCGGTCGCATCGTTCGCGATTGCCGCGATCTGGCGGCGCACGGGGTTCGGGCGGTGGCGATTTCCGCCAACGACGCCGTCGCGTATCCCGATGACGGACCGGAGTTGATGAAGCGGTTCGCGGCGGAACACAAACTGCCGTTTTCCCTATCTTTACGATGAATCACAGACGGTGGCGCGGGCCTATGGCGCGGTGTGTACGCCGGATTTCTTTGGTTTCGACCGGGCTCTGCGGCTGTGCTGTCGCGGGCGGTTGGATGCCTCCGGCAGGGGCCCCGCGCCCGCCGACGCGAAGCGCGAGCTGTTCGCGGCGATGGTCGAAATCGCGTCCGGGGGCGGGATTTCCACGGGGCAGATCCCTAGGCTCAGGACTCATTAAGGTTCGATCCAGAAGAGGAGGAGTACCGCGATGATGACGGCGGCAAAGAAGATATCCGCGCATCGGTCATATCGGGTGTGGATGCGCCGCCAATCCTTGAGGCGAGCGAAGAGGTTCTCGATCCTATGACGCTGGCGATAGAGGGTTTTGTCGTAAGTGTACTGGGTTTTGCGATGACGCATTGGCGGGATGCATGTAGCGATCCCTCGCTGTGTCAAAGCCTCTCGAAGGGGATCACCGTCATAGCCCTTGTCGGCGATCAGGACGTTGGCCTTGGGAAATAGGTCGAGCAACAGCATCGCGCCTTTGTAATCGCTCATTTGCCCCTCGCTGAGCAGCAGGATGAGGGGCCTTCCTTGTCCGTCGCAAACCGCATGAAGCTTGGAGTTCAGCCCGCCTTTTGTGCGTCCGATACATCGGGGAAGAGCCCCTTTTTATAGAGGCTCGCGGCGGTCCGATGAGCTTTCAGGTGGGTTGCATCGATCATCAATCGGTCTGGAGGGCCAGCCTCTCCCGTCAAGGTCGCGAAGATCCGGCTGAACACCCCAAGTCGGCTCCAGCGAACGAAACGATTATAGAGGGTTTTGTGGGGGCCATAGACGGGTGGTGCATCTCGCCACCGTAAGCCGTTGCGGATCACATGAACGATGCCGCTGATCATTCGCCGATCATCAACCCGCGGCACGCCATGCGATAGCGGGAAATGCGGCTCGATCTTCGCCAGCTGCCTCTCTGACAACCAAAACAGATCACTCATGGATGGGGTCCTCCCTCCCATGAGGGAATCAGCCACCGATCTGCCTGACAATAATTTAATGGGTCCTGAGCCCAGCCTTGGCTGTTCGATCAAGTGGAAGGGTGAAATCCCCGGCTGAGGCAGGGGGGGGGAGCTCGCGCGTGACCGTGGACTTCACCGCCGTCTGCCCCTATTGTAGGCGCGGTTTGGTGCGTTTCGCGCGCGCCGCTGGTTTGGTGTTTTCGTCATTCATTGCGTTCAGGCCCGTCGATATGTCGTCCACTCCCCTTGATGTCTACAAAGAAGCCGAGGAAAAGCGTCGCCACGAGCGCGAATCCGCCGAGCAGAACAGCCTGTTCCGCGAGGTTGACGACGACTTGCGCCATGACCTGTTCCTGACCCTGTGGAAGCGGTATGGGATGTGGGTGATCGCCGTGGCGGTGGCGATCGTGCTAGCGGTGGCCGGGTACCAGATTTATCGCGGCATGCAGGAGTCCGAGCGCGCCTCTCAGGCGGCGATTTTCGACTCCGCCGAGGCCGCGTTCGCCCGTGGCGATGTCGCCAAGGCGACGGAGCTTCTGTTCGGGCTTGAGACCAAGGGCAACGCTGGGTACCGCACCCTGGCGCGCTTGCAGCATGCCGCGTCGTTGCTGAAACAGGATAAGCGGGCCGCGGCGCGCGATCTTTTCCGGCAGGTGGCGGCCGATGCCAAGGCATTGTCCTCCTATCGCGACCTCGCGACGGTGCTGGACGCCCAGGCCGGGGTCGACGACGACGATCCGAAGGCGCTCGTCGAGCGTCTGTCGCTTCTGACCGTGGCGGGACATCCCTGGCGGCACATGGCGCTGGAGGTGACCGCCTTGGCGCTGGCGAAGGGCGGCGATCCGGGGCGTGCCGCCGCCGCCTTGAAGGAAATTCTCGACGATCCCGACACCTCCGCCGATCAGCGGGCGATGGCCAACAGCCTGCGCACCGTGTTCGCGCGGGACGCTGCGGCGAAATGAGGGCGATGACCATGCGCAAGGGCTTGATGACGGCGGCGTTGGTGTTGGGCGTTCTGCCCGCCTTGGCCGGATGCGGTGCCGACGAATGGTTCGGCGAGCCGGATGCCCCGCCGTTGCCGGGAAACCGGATTTCGGTGCTGGTGCACGAAACCAAGGTTCGCCCCGACGATGGCGCGGCGAAGATCGAAATCAAGCTGCCGAAGCCAGAGGCGAACGCCGCCTGGCCGCAGACCGGTGGTTTGTCGCATCACGCCATGGAACACCTGAAGATCGCCGACAAGATCGCCCCGGCTTGGCGGGTCTCGATCGGCGCCGGAACCACCGACGAGGACCGGCTGATCGCCACCCCGGTGGTCGCCGATGGCAAGGTCTTCACGATGGACGCGCGGGCGCACGTCGCCGCCTTCGACGCGACGCAGGGCAAGCGCCTGTGGCGCTTCGACCTGACCCCCGATAACGAGGAAGACAGCGCGGTGCGGGGCGGCGGCTTGGCCTATGACAAGGGACGTCTGTTCGCCGCCACCGGACTGGGCGAACTGTGGGCGATTCAGGCCGCCAGCGGCAACTTCTATTGGAAGGCGCATCTGGATGCGCCGTTGCGGGCCGCGCCCACCGTCTATGGCGGCCGTGTCTTCGTGGTCACCGCCAACAACCGCGTGGTGGCGTTCGCGGCGCGTGACGGCAAGAAGCTGTGGGAATACGTTGGCACGGAAGAGGCCTCGGGCCTGTTGGGGGCGGCCAGTCCCGCCGCCGACCACGGCGTGCTGGTGGTGGCGATGCGCTCGGGCGCGTTGGCCGCGCTGCGGGTCGAAAGCGGCTCCCTGCTGTGGGAGGACACCCTCTCCGCCGGGCGCCATGTCTCGGGTCTGTCGACGTTGAGCGACATCAAGGCGCCGCCGGTGATTTCCGGCGGTCGGGTCTTCGCCATCGGCAACGGCGGCCTGGTCGCCGCCATCGATCTGCGCACCGGCGGCCGCGTTTGGGAAAAGGATTTCGGGGGCGTCGATCTGCCGTGGCTGGCCGGGGATTATTTGTTCGTCCTCAGCAACGCCAACGAAGTGATCGCGATGCAGGCGAGCACCGGGCGCGTTCTGTGGGCGACGCCGTTGTCGGTGTGGAAGAACGTGAAGACTCGCACCGGCCGCATCGTCTGGACCGGCCCGATACTGGCCTCCGACCGTTTGCTGGTGGCGGGGTCCCACGGCTATACGCTGGCGATCTCGCCCTATGGCGGCAAGGTCCTGGGCTATGCCAAGATGCCTGACGGCGTCACCGTGCCGCCGGTGTCGGCGGCGGGGACGGTGTGTTTCGTCACCAACGACGCGGACCTTGTGGCGTACCGCTGAACCAGGCGTAAAAGATGACCTTGACCGTGGCGATCGTGGGCCGGCCGAATGTCGGCAAATCCACGCTGTTTAACCGTCTGACCTATACCCGTACGGCGATCGTTCACGATTTGCCGGGGGCGACGCGCGATCGCCGCGAAGGCAACGCCCAGGTCGGCGACCTGCATTTCCGGCTGGTCGATACCGCCGGGCTTGAAGACTCTCACGACCTGTCTACCATCGAAGGCCGGATGCGCGCCCAAACCGACATCGCGATCCGTCTGGCCGACGTGGTGATGCTGCTGATCGACGCTCGCGCCGGGGTCACGCCGCTCGACGCCCACTTCGCCGACATCCTGCGCCGTCAGGACAAGCCGGTGATCGTGGTCGCCAACAAGTGCGAGGGCCGCGCCGGACAGCCCGGTCTGTTCGAGGCGTTCGGCCTGGGCCTGGGCGATCCGGCGGCGATTTCCGCCGAACACGGCGAGGGCATGGGCGATCTGTTCGACGCGTTGCGTCCCTTCGCCGATGCCGCCGATCCGCCGGTCGAGGAAGATCCCTTCCCCGAGGAATTGACGCCGGAGGCCGAGGCCGAGGCCGAGGTAAAGGAAGCCCGCCTTGCCGCCCGTCCGCTTTCCCTGGCCATCGTCGGACGCCCCAATGTCGGCAAGTCCACCCTGGTCAACCGCTTGCTGGGCGAGGAACGGATGCTCACCGGGCCGGAAGCCGGGCTGACCCGCGATGCCATCTCGAGCCCGTGGGAGTGGGAGGGGCGGAAGCTGGTCCTGGTCGATACCGCCGGTCTGCGCCGCAAGGCAAAGATCGAGGAAAGCCTGGAAAAGCTCTCCGCTCAGGACACCCTGAACGCGGTGCGGATGTCCAACGTCGTCGCCTTGGTGCTGGACGTGGACGGCATTCTGGACAAGCAGGACTTGACCATCGCCCGCCATGTCGTCGATGAGGGCCGCGCCCTGATCGTCGTCGTCAACAAATGGGACATCGCCGACGGCAAGCCGGAAATCCTGGAAAAGCTGAAGGAAAAACTGGCCCATACCCTGCCGCAGGTGCGGGGGATTCCCTTTGTCACCGTCTCGGCCCTGAAAGGCCAGGGCCTGGACCGGATGATGTTCACCGTGTTCCGGGTCTATGACCTGTGGAACCGCCGCGTCCCCACCCGGCCGCTGAACGAGTGGCTGAAGGAAATGACCGAACGCCACCCGCCGCCGCTGGGCGGACTGGGGCGCCGCCTGCGGGTCCGCTATATCACCCAGGTCAAGACCCGACCGCCGACCTTCGTCGCCTTCGTCAGCCGTACCGCCGATATGCCGGATTCCTATGCCCGGTATCTGGTCAACGGCATGCGCGATGCCTTCGACCTCGACGGCATCGCGATCCGCCTGATGCTGCGCCAGGGCAAAAACCCCCACGCCGACAAGGCGTAAGGGGAAGGGAAAAACGTTGCGAGGGGACTCGGTCCCCCCGCGCCCCCCATTCCCCTTTTCAGCCGCTCCACGCCCCGCAACCGTCACGCCGCGCGACGGCAGGTTTCCGTGCCACGACAGGAGACGAAAGCGGCGGACTCTCACGAAAGAGTCCGCCGCCTGCGTCGGTATTTTGACACCGTCATGGGTTGAGATGCTTCTTAAACCATTGCAGCGCTGCCGAAGATGTGCTGTCGAAGGACTTCACGTACGCATCGAAATGCCCGGCGCCCTTGATGATCTGCAGGGATTTGGGTTCCAACGCGTTGCGATAGGCTTCCAGAGACAGGTCGGTCGGCGTCACGTAGTCACGTTCGGCAACCTGCATCAGCGGCGGCGTGGGGCTGACGAATTCGATGTAGTCGCCCGGATTGTAGCCCCGGGCGTATTCGACGGAGCGCAGCGTGACCTCGGGGACCTCGCCTGGAATCCACTTGTAGCCCGCCGTGTACCATTTGACCGCGTCATTGCCCTTGTAGATACCGTTTCTGCCCATGAGGGGAAGGACCGTTGGCGCTTCTCCCTTTTCGCGCATCAAACGGTCTTCGGCGAACTTTGCGAGAAGTGCATCCTCGGCGGCGCCGGCGACACGGCGGCGCGCCGTCCTGGTGCCGCTGATCGTCGGGACCTGGGCGACGACGCATTTTACGCGGCGGTCGGTCGCCCCGACGACGATGACGTGGCCGCCGCTGTAGCTGCTTCCCCAGATACCGATCCTGTGCGGATCTACCGTCGGCAGGCTGGACGCATAGGTAATGGCGTGCCGGAAATCCTCTACCTGCTGCCACGGGTTGATTTCGTGGCGAGGACGCGGATCAATTGGCGCCAACAGGTGAACGAAACCCCGAACTCCGACCTGAACAGTCTGGCCATAGTCCGGCTCGATGCGCCACACTGGTTTGCCGGATGTTCAGAAGTCGGCGGCATTCCGCCTCCTTTTTCCCTGTTCTTCCGCTGGAAGCATAGCACACGGCATAGTACGCCGGAATGTGGACGGCAGGGCTGTGGTGTCTCCGCGCGAAAACCAGGAATCGGGCCTGGGGTCCGCGACCCCAGACGGGTCCGGGCGGCGCCCGGCCTTGTTTTTCCTATCGCGCGCGCGGGTCGGCGGGGGCTTGGCGGCAGAAGGCATAGGGGCCGAGGTCGAAGTGGAAGTGATCGCGGTGGTTGGCGTCGGAATCCGGCCCCGGCACCCCGGTGAATAGGGTACAGGCGCCCTGGCCCACGGTTTTTAGGAACTCCGCCTTTTTGTCGTGTCCGGCCCAGTGCAGGGTGACCGACACCTTTTCCTTTTTTGCGGTTTCGAAGACGCCGATATCGATGGTGTTGGCCTTGGTGTGTTCGCTCATCCGGCTGCCGTTGGTGGCGCGGCGGCAGGCATAGGTGCCGTAGTGGTGGATCGTCGTCACCGGGCTGCCCAGCAGGCATTTCGCCGCCGGTTGCACTACCACGGCCTCGAATTCCGAGAGTTTCAGGGCCAGGGGGCAGGTCATCAGTGCGGGGGAGGAGAGTTTCGCCTACCCGAAGCGCGACACCTTGACCGCGTTGGCGACGGAACATCCGCCGGAGGAGAAATCCGGGACCGGGACGAAATCCACGTCGTAACGGGCCAATCGTTCGCGGCAGGGGTCGGGGTCCGGCGCGGGCGCTCCGGCGCAGGCGGTCAGTAGCCGGGGTGCGAGGAAAACAGAAAGGTTGCGGAGGGCTGCGGCCCCTCCGCGCCTCCCCTTTTTTGGTTCTCGCCGCGCAGCGGCAGGCAATCCGCGTGTCATCGGCAATCAGTGTATAGCGCTTTGCGCGAAAAACCAGGACGAGCTCTGACTGGGTAGCCGTAGGCTTTCAGTGCGTTGGTTTTTGCGCGCATTGCCGGTGATCCGCGCGATACGATCGTCCATGGGGCGGAGGCTACTTTTTGCCTTGGCCGCGTTCGACCAGGACGCTGGGTTGCGACAGCAGTTTGTGGTCGTGGTCGGTGAGTTCCAGCGGATACTCGCCCGAGAAGCAGGCGTCGCAGTATTGCGGGCTTTCGGTGTCGCGGGGTTCGTCGCCGATGGCGCGGTAAAGTCCGTCCATCGAGATGAAGGCAAGGCTGTCGCAACCGATCGCTTCCGCCATCTCGGTTTCGGTCATGCGGGCGGCCAGCAGGTGTTCGCGTTCCGGCGTGTCGATGCCATAGAAACAGGGGAAGACGGTGGGCGGCGAGGAAATGCGCATGTGCACCTCGCTGGCCCCGGCGTGGCGCATCATATCGACGATCTTGCGCGAGGTGGTGCCGCGCACGATCGAATCATCGACCAGGATGATGCGCTTGCCCCGGATGATCTCGGTATTGGGGCTGTGCTTCAGCTTGACGCCGAGGTTGCGGATCGAATCGGTCGGCTGGATGAAGGTGCGCCCGATATAGTGGTTGCGGATGATCCCCAGTTCGAAGGGAATCCCCGACGCCTGCGCATAGCCAAGGGCGGCGGGCACGCCGGAATCCGGCACCGGGATGATCAGATCGGCCTCGACCGGGCGTTCGCGGGCCAACTCGGCGCCGATGCGTTTGCGCGCGTCATAGACGCCCTTGCCGTCCATCAGGCTGTCGGGGCGGGCGAAGTAGATGTATTCGAAGATGCACAGCCGTTGTTTGTGGGTGGGGAACGGCTTTTGCGAATGCAGGCCGGTTTCGTCGATGATGATCACTTCGCCGGGTTCGACGTCGCGCAGGAAGTCGGCCCCAATGATGTCCAGCGCGCAGGTCTCGGACGCCAGGATATAGGCGTCGCCCAGCTTGCCGATGACCAGGGGGCGCACCCCCGCCGGGTCGCGCACGCCGATCACCGCCTCGGTCGAGAGCATCACCAGGGAATAGGCGCCCTTGACCTGGCGTAGCGCGTCGATCACCCGCTTCGGGATCGAGGATTCCAGGCTGGTGGCGATCAGATGGACGATGACTTCGGTATCCGAGGTCGATTGGAACAGGCAGCCGCGCTTGATCAACTGGCGGCGCAGGGTCATCGCGTTGGTCAGGTTGCCGTTATGGGCAATGGCGAAGCCGCCGCTTTCGAACTCGGCGAACAGCGGCTGAACGTTGCGCAGGATGGTCTCGCCGGTGGTCGAATAGCGCACGTGGCCGATCGCCGAATCCCCGGCCAGGGCGTTGATCACCGATTCCGAACTGAAGTTGGCGGCGACGTGCCCCAGCCCCTTGTGAGAGTTGAAGCGTTCGCCATCGCGGGAAACGATGCCCGCCGCCTCCTGCCCGCGATGTTGCAGGGCGTGCAAGCCCAGGGTGGCCAGGCTGGCCGCATCGGTGGAGCCGAAGACGCCGAAGACGCCGCATTCTTCCTTCAGGTGGTCGTCGTCGAAGGGGACGGTGGTCAGGGACGGCTTTGGGGCGCAAGGGGTCATGTGGGTGCTCTTATCGGTTGGCGTCGATCAGGCGGTTCATGTCGCGGCGCTGGTCGTCGGCATAGCCTGGGGAGGGTTCGGCGGTGGGCTGCTTCGGCGCCGGGGCGCTCCAGGATTTCAGGGTGCGTTCGATGGCGCTCGCATCCTGGGCGGATTTCTTGGCGTCGTTGGCCTTGTGGCTCAGGTCCGCCTCGAACAGGGAATCGGGGGCGATGCGTTTGACGAAGGCGGCGCCGGTGACGATCCAGGGGGTGGTCTTCGCCCCTTGCATCCACCGGGGCGGCTGGGACAGGTCGAGGACCCAGACCATCGCCAGATAGGCCAGCACCACCAGCAGGCCGCCGCGCACGCCGCCGAAGACGAAGCCCAAGGCCCGGTCCGCCGGGCTGAGCGCGCTGCCCTTGACTCCGTGACTGACCGCGCGGGTGACGATCGAAGCTAGGATCAGGGTGGCGATGAACAAGACGGCGGCGGCGGCGCCGTCGGCGATCATCCGATTTTCGATGGTGGCGCGGGCATAGGGGCGCAGCACCGGCAGGCCGAACACCACCGCCAGGACCGCCAGCAACCAGCTGGCGATCGACAGGACTTCGTGCGTGAAGCCGCGCAGCGTCGCGAACAGGGCGGAGGCGAGAACGATCCCGAACACCGCCAGATCGACCATGGGCAGGGGCAGGTTGCTCAAAGCCTTAAGGCTCCTCGTTGCGGGTTCCCGCAGGGTTTGCGGGGAACAGACCGACAATATCCTGGGCGTGCCCGATTTCCCGGACCGACAGCCCGTCGGGCGGCGCGCCTTTGCGGTTGGCGGCGCGCAGGCGCCGGGGCATCAAAACGGCGGTGAAACCCAGTTTCGCCGCTTCCTTCAGGCGAAGATCGGGCTGCGTTACCGCGCGAATCTCGCCCGACAAGCCGGTTTCGCCGAACACTGCGGTGTTCGGCGGGGCGGGAACGCCGCTGATCGACGACAGCACCGCGCAGGCGCACCTGATCCACCGCCTCTTCGCCCGAGACATAAACGCAGCGCGCGCCCTTGATCGCCAGTTGGGCGGCGGCCTGCAACAGCAGCGTCGATTTGCCGATGCCGGGGTCGCCGCCGACCAGCAGCACCGATCCCGCGACCAGTCCGCCGCCGGTGACGCGGTCCAGTTCGCCGATGCCGGTGCCACGGCGGGGAACCGGGTCGCCGACTCCGGCCAGCGGCACGAAGTCGATGACGCGGCCCTTGGACAGGGCACGCCCCTGCGGCGAGGCCTCGGGCGCGGCTTCCTCGGCGATGGTGTTCCAGGCGCCGCAGGCCTCGCACCGGCCCATCCACTTGCCGTGGACCGCGCCGCAGGACTGACAGACGTATCGGACCGCGGATTTCGCCATGGCTCAGACTCCGCCCCGGGAAAACCAGGCCGGGCTCCGCTCGGACCCGCACAGGGCCTTGGGCCCTGTGTACCCGTGACTTGTTTTGCGCCGCGAATCGGCCATCGACCATTGCGCGGGGGCGATGATATCAATGCGCTTCGCGCGAAAACCAGAACGAATGGGGTCTAGGTTCAGGACCCGTTAAATTATTGTCAGGCAGATCGGCGGCTGATTCACTCATGGGAGGGAGGACCCCATCCATGAGTGATCTGTTTTGGTTGTCAGAGAGGCAGTTGGCGAAGATCGAGCCGCATTTCCCGCTATCGCATGGCGTGCCGCAGGTTGATGATCGATGCAACCCACCTGAAAGCTCATCGGACCGCCGCGAGCCTCTATAAAAAGGGGCTCTTCCCCGATGTATCGGACGCACAAAAGGCGGGCTGAACTCCAAGCTTCATGCGGTTTGCGACGGACAAGGAAGGCCCCTCATCCTGCTGCTCAGCGAGGGGCAAATGAGCGATTACAAAGGCGCGATGCTGTTGCTCGACCTATTTCCCAAGGCCAACGTCCTGATCGCCGACAAGGGCTATGACGGTGATCCCCTTCGAGAGGCTTTGACACAGCGAGGGATCGCTACATGCATCCCGCCAATGCGTCATCGCAAAACCCAGTACGCTTACGACAAAACCCTCTATCGCCAGCGTCATAGGATCGAGAACCTCTTCGCTCGCCTCAAGGATTGGCGGCGTATCCACACCCGATATGACCGATGCGCGGATATCTTCTTTGCCGCCGTCATCATCGCGGTACTCCTCCTCTTTTGGATCGAACCTTAATGAGTCTTGAGCCTAGGCGCTTTCGCCCTCGGTCAGGCCCATGCGGGCCGCCGCGATCACGGCGGAGGTGCGGTTGGGGACGGCCAGCGCCTTCAGGATAGCGGTGACGTGCAGTTTGACCGTGCCTTCGGAGAGGTCGAGGCTCTGCGCGATATCGCGGTTGGACAGGCCGCGCGCCACCAGTCGCAACACGTCCATTTGGCGGGGGGTTAGGGCGGAAATCGGGTTGGCGGAGTCCGCTTGCGCGGTGTCGGAGGCCGTCGCATCGTCGTCAAGCACCAGGGGCGGAATGTAGTGGCCGCCCGATAGCACCAGATTGATCGCGTAGATCATCACCGTGCTGGACGAGGTCTTGGGGATGAAGCCGCGGGCTCCGGCGCGCATCGCCGTGGTGATCAAGGCGCGATCGACTAGGGCCGAAAGGATGACCGCCGGCACGCTGGGAAGCTCGACGCGTAGGGTGCGCAGGGCTTCCTCCCACGGCATGCCGGGCATGCGGATGTCGAGAAGGACCAGGTCAAGGCCGGGGGTCGCCCGGGCGAGGTCAAGCGCCTCGCGGTGGTCGCCCGCAGTCAGGCAACGGGTGCCCGGGGCGAGATGGTGCAAAACCATTGTCAAGCCGTCACGAAACAGCTCGTGATCGTCGGCGATAAGAACCGTGTAGGACACAGTGCGGTCAATCCCGTCAAAACGTCGGCGCCAAGCCGACCGGGCGCTGCCGTCAATGTGGCTGGCGCGCCCCGAAGATTAACGAACATGCGTGGAATAGCAAAGGGATAAATCATTGTGCAGATGTCGATTTGCTCGGCAGCTCGAAAAACACCGTGGCGCCTTCGCCGGGGGTTGAGGTCGCGCCGACCCGTCCGCCATGCAGGGCGACCAGGGCGTGGACGATGCTCAGCCCCCAGGCCCGAGCCTTCGACCGTCGCGCCAGGGGGCATGCTGGGGGCATGAACGCGGCTTTCCAATTGCCGGAAGCGGCAGAACATCACCAGCAGGAAATCCGGCGGGATACCGGGGCCGTGGTCGGTGATTTCAACGGGGATGGTTCCCTCCGCGATGGCCGCGCGAATGGCGATGGATCCGCCTTCGGGAGAAAACTGGATTGCGTTGCCGAAGATGTTGACCACGACCTGGGCCAGGCGATCGGGGTCGCCCAACACCCAGAGGGGGCCTTGGGCAGATCCCAAACGATGGCGAGGTTCTTCGCCTCCGACAGCAGGCGGTGGTTTTCGACGCTTTGCCGGATTACCGTGCCGAGATCGGTGGGGCGCGGGTTGAAGGAAATCATCCTGGCGTTGATGCGTTCCAGATCCAGTGGGTCGGAAATCAGGCAAAGCAGGCGTCGGCCGTTGCGTTCGGCGATGTCCAGAAGATCCTTTGCCTTCAGGCTGCCGCTGTTGATCAGGCTCAGCGCGCCCAGGATGCTGGTCAGGGGGGTGCGCAGGTCGTGGCCGACGATGGCGACAAGTTTGGATTTAAGGCGATCGACCTGTTTGCGGTCCGAGATGCCCTGCACGATGGCGATGAACAGGGGGTCGAGTTCGGCATCGACGCGGCTGATCGAGACCTCGGCGGGAAAGATCTGGCCATCGCTGCGGCGAGCCTGGATCTCACGGCGGCGCGCTGGCGTTTTCGGGGGAGAGAAGGCTGACGTGACGGCCCAGCACGTCCTTGATCGCATAGCCGAACAGGCGCTCGGCCGAGGCGTTGAAGCCGATGCTGGCGCCGCTTTCGGTGGTGATCACCACGCCTTCCAGGATGGTGTCGAAGACGGCGCGCACCCGGTCCTGGGTGGCCCGCAGGTCCCGTGCCGTCTGGAGGCGGTGGCGTTCGACGGCGTGGATCGAAAACATCGCGGCGACGGTGGAAAGCGCCAGTGTCAGGTCCTCGATGAGGTTGTCGTCGAACGGTTGGGGGCGGTTGGACAACGCGATCAGCCCGACCGCGCGCGCGCGGTGACTGGCAAGATCAGGGTGTTGCCGAGGCCGGGGGATTCGTCGCCGGTTTCGTCACGGACGGTGGTGGCGGAGGTAAGGGCGCGGCGCAGGATCGGTGGCATCGGCCCGGTGATCGCCTCGCCCCATGCCCCGATCGAGGCCAGGGGCTCGGGTGCGCGATTTTCGCCGTGGATGGTGGCGATCAGGCCGGAATGGCAGCTGGCGATTCGCAACAGGCTGTCCAGGAAGCGCGAAAAGGCACGCAGGTGGTCGCTGCCGGTCAGGAAGGTGGTTTGAATCTCGCCCAGCAGGCGCAGCAGCGCGGTCTGACGATCGACGTGGGCTTGTAACAGGCGGGTGTGGGTGACATCGGCGACGCGCAGCACAGAGGCGCCGAATTCCGGCCGGTGAAGGCTGATTTGCAGCTTGCGCCGGTCCTCGGTGTGAAAATCGACGGGACGTCCGGCGCGTCGTTGCGGGTGGCGCAGGATGGTTCGCGCCTGGGAAAAATCGCCGGCATCCGGGGGCGAACCGATCAGCGCCGCCCGGACCCCGGGCAACGGTGCGCCGGGGCGCAATGCCGCGCCGTTCTCGCGCGCCAGATTGCGCAGGGCGTCGTTGCCCTGCGACAGCCGTTGTTTGGAATCGAGGATGGCGTAGCCGCAGGCATCCTCGCCGCCATGCGGCAGGGCGTTCTGCCAAGGCGCGGTCGGCGCGGGTGGCGGCACGGTAAAGTTTCATCCCGGCAGGTCGTGTGCGATCAGCAGGATCGCGGCGACGGCGCCGTCGTCGTCGGGGATCGGGGTGTAGTTGCCGACCAGGGCGCGATTGCCGGAGCCGGAGGAAATCTGCAGCAGCGCCGCCGTTGCCTGACCGCCGCGCGCCACCCCCAGGATGGGGGCGTCGTAGACGTCGGCCAGGGGGCCCAAGTGTTCTTGCAGAGTTTGTCCGGCCGTGATCGGCACGATGGCGCGAAAGGCAGGGTTGACATAGATCGCCCGCAGATCGGGAAGAAAAGCGGCGACGGCATCGCTGGTGGACTCGAACAGTCGGGCGTAGTCGCCGTGAGTAAAGGGGGAATCTGCCGCGCGGATGGTCATGGGTGGATATCCGTTGTCCATACGTCACCGGCGCCAGGGGGCATGTGCCGTCGCGTGGCGTCATGTGATCGGGAGTCGCACACCTACGCCCCGACGGCAAGTGTTTTGCGTCACAGGTCGGATTTGCGTGGAAGGACATTCACGGTAATACACCGACCGCGAGGTGGCGGGGGTCGGCCTTGGCGATCTTCTTCAGGCCCGCGATCAGGGGGCTTAAATGGTCGTCGCCGCGTTGTTGGCTGTCGGTGCGGATGCGCATGATCGCCGCGCTGACGGTCAGCAGCGGGAAGGCCCGCTCTGTGCCGTAGCGGTCGCAGACGGTGATGAATCCCTTGTCCCGCGCGGTGTCGTCGTAATAGGCGGCGACCTCGTCACGAAAGGCCTTGATGACGCGCAGGACCTCGGTCTCCAGGGCGTTGAAGTCGGTGACTCTCCTGTGGCCGGAAACGAAATCGTCGCCGCCGATATGGGCGATGAAGTCCTCGGCACGCCCGAAATGCCGTCGCAGAATGTCGGCGAAGGACTTGATTGCGCGGTCGCCCAGGCGAAATCCATAGTGGTCGTTGAACGGTTTGAAGTTGTCGAAGCCGTAATAGACCATGGCGTGGATGGCGGATGGGTCGCTTAGGCACTCCGACAGATATTCGTGGATGACGGTGTTTCCGGGCAGGCGGCTCAGCGGATTCTGGTCGCGGGCGATGGTCAGGTTCTTGTCGTTGATGGCCCGCAGCAGCGCGTTGGCGCTCAAGAAGCCGGTGTGCTTGAAGGCGCCGTCGATCAGGATTACGCCCTCGGCGTCGTTCGCCCCGGAAAAGATTTCCAGGATTCGTTCGGCGGGCAGATTGATCGCGGCGACCGGGCAGGGGGTGATGAAATGTCCCAAGGAACGCCCGTAGGCGCGGTTGCTCATCAGATCGCGACCGAACTGCGAATAGGTGTAGTCCTTCAAATCGCCTTCGCGGATGATGCCGCGCGGCTCGCCCGAGGCATCGACCTCCGGAAAGAAGGTGCGGTTCTTCTCGGCGCGGAAGCGTTCGAAAACCTCCAGCATGCGGGTGTCCACGGTCAGGGGGGAGATGGCTTCCATGCGCTCGATCAGGATGTGTTCGTCGCTGCGCGTCTGACGGCGGTCGCGGCGGCTCATGTCGCGTACGTCGGGGTATTCGCGGGCCGCCTCGGCGATGTCGTCCAGCGGCGGGCAGACCACGAAGCCCTGAATCAGATCGCAGCCGACCTCTTTGCAGACGAAGTATTCGGCCTCGGTCTCGACGCTTTCGGCGACCACCATGATGCCCATCAGGTGGGCGATGCTGACGATGTGGGAGAAAAAGATCTTGCGGCGGGAGTCCTCGGTGACGCCGGTCAGCAGGGCGCGGTCGATCTTGATGAAGTCGGGGTCGGCGCCATAAAGGGTTTGCAGGCTGCCCAGTCCGGCGCCGAAATCGTCGATGGCGTAGCGCAGGGAGGAGGGGCGGCCCTGCCGCTCGTGCGACAGGTCGCCCAGGAAGCCGCTGAGGCGCGAGCGTTCGGAAACGTCGAGGATGACCGTCGATTCGTCCAATCCGCCGTCGTGGATCAGTTGACGGGTGCGGGCGAGGCTGTTGCCGCCCGGGGCCTCGAAAACCCGCGCGTCGATGTTCAGAAAGAGCTTGCGGTCGCGGCAGAAGGGCCATTGCGCGTAGGCCGCGATCGCCTTTTGCTTCAGGGCGTAGTCCGCCGCGTCAAGGACGCCATCGGCATGGGCGGCGTCCAGGAAAGCCAGGGTGCCGTCGAACCCGTGACGGTCGAGCCCGCGAACCAGCGCCTCGATCCCGTAGGTGTGGCCGGAGTGGATGTTGACCAGCGGTTGGAAGGCATGATCGATGCCGTCGATGATGGTCCGCCAATCGTCGGGAAGGGCGGGCGGCGCCATCGGGTCGGCATTCGTGGCGGCGGGTGGCGTTGACATCGCCATCGACCAGGCGCCTTCGGGTGACTGTGCGGCGTGGTCTTCTGCGGGCGGATGGGATATCGGCTTGCGACCGAACAAGGCCACCATGACAATCCCCCTGATCAACAAAAGCACGCGCGGCCATCTGTCCGGGCACCTTGCCGGATGATTGATGACGGCGAAGAGGACGGTCGTCAATCAAGCAGACGGGATTAAACAAAACATTCACGGGGGTGATGCGTGGTTGTATTCCAGGAAGACGTGTTCTGGATGACAACTTTGTTCCTGTTGCCTGTTTTTAATATTTCCTTGATGTGGCGAGACCTGTTTGTATAGACGCCTTTTCCCCGTCTGTTGCGTCTTGCGCCCATCGAAATAGGTGTCGCGTCCGGTTTTTCCGGGACTCGGGGGGCGGTATACGCTTTTTCTTGATTCCCCAGGCTGCGGGCGACTAGGCTCAGGACTCATTAAGGTTCGATCCAGAAGAGGAGGAGTACCGCGATGATGACGGCGGCAAAGAAGATATCCGCGCATCGGTCATATCGGGTGTGGATACGCCGCCAATCCTTGAGGCGAGCGAAGAGGTTCTCGATCCTATGACGCTGGCGATAGAGGATTTTGTCGTAAGCGTACTGGGTTTTGCGATGACGCATTGGCGGGATGCATGTAGCGATCCCTCGCTGTGTCAAAGCCTCTCGAAGGGGATCACCGTCATAGCCCTTGTCGGCGATCAGGACGTTGGCCTTGGGAAATAGGTCGAGCAACAGCATCGCGCCTTTGTGATCGCTCATTTGCCCCTCTGCCGCGTCGATGTGGTCAACGTCGCCAATGGCAACCGGTTGCAGACCTACGTCATCGAAGGGCGCGAGGGTTCCGGCGATTGCTGCCTCAACGGCGCGGCGGCGTTCCGTTTTGCGCGGCCTGGGCGTGGCGCTGAGTGGCCTTGCCCTGCGACCGTTCAGCGCGGCGGCGCGCGGGCTCGACCCCGAACTGGTCGAGATTCCGGTCAACCCCGAGGGTCGGTTGGACTCCGCCTTCGGTCTGATCGGGACCACGCCGGGAACGGCGGCGCGCGCGATTTCCGGCCCGCTGGCGAAGCGTCTGGCGGCGATGACGCCGTCTCCTGGCGCGACCTTGCGGATTTTCCACCACAACGACATGCACAACCATTTGGTGGTTCGCGATTCGCAGAAGGGGGAGACCCATCCCCTGTCGCAGATCGTCAAGCGGGTCCGTCGCGCCCGCGCCAAGGCCGCCGCCGACGAGGTCGTGCTGCTGCTGACCGCCGGCGATGACCGCACCGGAACCGAATTCGATAAGCTGCTGGGCGACGTGACCGGCGCCGGTTTCGCGGTCGATCCGTCGTATGTCGCCTATTCGGCGGCGGCGGGGGGGGGGAGCCATCGGCAACCACGAATTCGACCACGGCGCGCGGACCCTGCGGGCGGGAATGCGCGGCGCGGCGCGTTTTCCATTGCTGGCCGCCAATCTTTCCGGTAGCTGCGAGATCGAGGTCGGGCGCGATTACTTTCCGGCGGCGATCGGCGTCGCGGGCGGACTGCGGAGCGGCTTCCTGGGGCTAAACACCTCGATGATGAAGCATTATCGCAAGGCGGCGGACCCCGGCCTGTCCGTCGCCATGCCGGTGGCGACCCTGACCGAGGTCCTGCCCGCCCTGGCCGCTCTTTGCGATGTCGTGGTGGTTCTGTCTTACTGCGGCTATGGCGAGGATTATGGCCCGCCCCGTGCCTCTGACGGGTGGCGGTTCTATATCCGCAAAGGCGACATTCCATTGGCGCGGGCGGCGGCGCGGCTGGCCGACAAGCCGGTGGTGATCGTCGACGGGCACACTCACACCGTCCTCAACAAGACGGGGTTGGAGCCTGAGAACCTGATCGACGGCGTGCTGACCCTGCGTCCCGAACGGAAGACCAAGTTTACCGCTCGTCTGCACGCCAGCAAGATCCGCGACGATACCCTGGACAAGGGGGACCCCGACTATGCCAAGGCGGAACACGACGGCGACTTCGATCGCGACTTCGAGACGCGGGTGATCGATCCCCTGCAAGCGCGGATTCCTGGATGAGGCGCGGCCTTCTTCTTTCCGCGACGGTTTCGCTTCTCGCGGCAACGGCCTCCCTGGCCGATGGGTTCGATGGCCTATCCGTCCCCGCCGCCTGCGTGCCGGGGAAGACCTGCTGGATCATCAATCTTCCGGATGTCGGCGGTCGGGCGTCTGGCCGCGATTTTCGTTTCGGTCCAAGGACCTATGCCGGTCATGACGGGACCGATTTCGCCCCCGCCGATCGCCACGCGATGGAGGCGGGGGTGGATGTCCTGGCCGCCGCCCCCGGCGTGGTGGTCTCGGTTCGCGACGGTCAACCCGATGGCACCTACCTGGCGCGTGGGGCGGGCGCTGTGGCGGGGCGGGCGGGTCATCGATCCCTTCACCGGCCAGCCGCTTGGCGGCGGCTGCGGTGGTGGCGACGTGGCGCCGTTGTGGCGGGCCGATGCGGCGCCGCCCTATCGGGAAAGCGTGATCTATGCGGCGGGGTTGGCGGATCGCATCCCGACTGCAGCTGAGATCAAGGCCGATGTGGCCCTGCCGCAGGCGCGGCCCCGGATCGGGGGCGATCTGGTGGGATGGGCGGCGGCGTTCGGCTTTGCGCCGGGGATGCGCTTTGCCGTCACTTTCACCGGCCCCGACGGCAAGGTCCTGGCCCGGCGCGAGGATGCCGCCGAACATCCGCAGGCGTGGCGCTTCGTCGCGGTGGGCCGCCGCGTGCCGAAGGGCGGCTGGCCGCCCGGGGTCTACCGCACCACCGCCACGATGACCCGCGACGGCCGGGAATTGTCGCGAAAAGTCGTCGAGACGACGGTGGAGTAAAAATCGGGGAGGGGGCTTTGCGCCCCCTGGACCCGGTCTCAGCGTAGCTCCAGCAGGGCTGCGACCGCCGCCGCCGCGCCGTCGGCGATCTGGCCGATGGTGGCGTTCAGCATATAGCAGGGGGTGGTCACCACCTTGTTGGCGGTATCGACGCAGACCTCGCCATGGCCGCGATTCCGGTGCCGCCCGCCCATCGCGGTGATCGTCAACAGGGTCAATACCGCCTCGTGGATTTCCGATCCGTCATAGACGCCGCAGCCGGACAGGACGACGGCGAACTTCGGTTTTGCGGACATGGGTTCTCCTCCGGTAGGATGCGTTAACGTCGCCATGATGGAATGGCGGGGCGGCAAAAGGCAAGGGACAGGACCGCGAATGCGTGCGTATGACCGACTGAAGGACCGTTTTCACCGCCGTTCGGCGATCGATGGCGCGTTGGCGCTGTTGCACTGGGATCGGGCCGCGATGATGCCGGTGGGCGGGGCGGAGGCTCGCGCCGAGCAGGTGGCGACGCTGGAAACCCTGTCGCACGGTCTGATCGCCGATGCCGATGTCGCCGACTGGCTGGGCGAAGCCGAGGTCGAGGACATCTCCGATGCCGATCGCGCCAACCTGCGCGAAATGCGGCGGATCTGGGTGCATGCGGCGGCGATTCCGGGCGATCTGGTGGCGGCCCTGGCGCGGGCCGGGGCGGCGTGCGAAATGGCATGGCGCGGGGCGCGGGCGGATTCCGATTTCGCGCAGGTGCGTTCGCGGATGGACGCGTTGCTGACCCTGGTCCGCGAGGAAGCGGCGGCGAAGGCGGTGGCATTGAAGGTTTCGCCTTATGACGCGCTGCTGGATTCCTATGAACCGGGAGGAAAATCGGCGGAGATCGACGCGGCGTTCATCGATCTGGCGGATTTCCTGCCGGAGTTCCTGGACGCGGTGCTGGACCGTCAGGCGTCGCGTCCCGCGCCGTTGCCTTTGCCCGGTCCCTTCCCGGCGGCGACGCAGAAGATTCTGGTGCGTCGGGTGATGGCGGCGATGGGATTCGATTTCGATCACGGCCGCCTGGACGAAAGCGCCCATCCCTTCTGCGGAGGCATTCCCGACGACCTGCGCCTGACCACCCGCTATGCAGAGGACGACGTCTTTTCCGGCCTGTTTGGGGTGATCCACGAAACCGGCCATGCCCTTTACGAAAGCGGTTTGCCGCATGCCTGGCGCGGCCAGCCGGTGGGGGAAGCGCGGGGGATGAGCCTGCATGAAAGCCAGTCCCTGACCATGGAGATGCAGGCGGCGCGCGGCGATGCCTGTCTTTCCTGGTTGGCGGGGAAATTGGCGCGGGCGTTCGGCGGTTCCGGCCCGGCGTGGAGCGTCGGCAACGTGGCGGCGCTGGCGCGGCGGGTGGAACGGGGTTTCATCCGGGTCGATGCGGACGAGGTCACCTATCCCGCCCACGTGATTTTGCGCTATCGCCTGGAACGCGCGATGATCGACGGAGATTTGGCGGTCGCCGATCTGCCGGGGGCGTGGAACCAGGGGTTCCGCGACCTGCTGGGGGCGACCCCGCCCGACGACGCGCGCGGTTGTTTGCAGGATATTCACTGGTACGACGGGGCGTGGGGGTATTTCCCCACCTATACTCTGGGGGCGATGACCGCGGCGCAACTTTTCGCCGCCGCCAAGGCCACCACGCCGGGGGTGGAAGACTCCCTGTCCGCAGGCGATTTCAAGCCGCTTCTGGGGTGGCTGCGGACCCATCTGCACGCCCATGGCTCGTTGCTGGAAACCTCGGACCTACTGGTCCGCGCCACCGGACACACCCTGTCCGCCGCGCCGTTCAAGGCGCATCTGCGGGCTCGTTACCTGGGGGCGGAGGCATGAGCGCGCCGACGCCCGAGGATCGCGCCAACATCACGGTGCGGGTGCTGGAACAGGCGATTCGCGAGGGCCGCAACGAAACCAGCCTGCGCGGCAAGTCGGGGCGCCCCGGGCTGTCGTTCCGTGCGTGGCAAGACATCGCGCGGGTCGAAATCGCCAACGCCATTCGCGATGACGATCGCCGCCTGTTTGGTGACGGTGGGGTTCTGGGGGGCGGCGGTGTCCTGGGGGCGGGTGGATCGCAGCGTCGCAGCGCTGGCGTGCATGGCCGCCGGATTTTGGCTGTTGTTGACCGCAGCGGAAATCCCGATTCGCTTGGCTTGGCGGAAGAATCGCAGCCGTCGCCGTGTCCGCCGGTTCGAAAACATCCGCAGTCTCGACCGTCAGATCCGCCGCATGGAAAAGTTTCTTGAGGATCGGCGGGACACCCTGGAGGACGAAATTGATGCCGAGACCAAGCTTAAGTCTTAAGCGAGCGGCTTGTGATCCGGCGCGGCCCCGGTTATAGGATACGGCTGCGGTCGCGTGGGCGACCCATGGATTCATGAACCCAACGGGGGATAGGCTTGCGCTACATCAGTACGCGGGGCGAGGCTCCGGCGCTTTCCTTCGATGACGTTTTGTTAGCCGGGTTGGCGCCCGACGGCGGTCTTTATGTTCCCGATGCGGTGCCGGTGATCGATGCCGCCACCTGGGGTCTTTGGCGGACCCTGCCGTATCCCAAGTTGGCGGCGGCGGTGATGAAGCCGTTCGTGGCGGGGGCGATCCCGGACGCCGATCTTGCCGCGATCACGGCCGAGGCCTATCGCGGCTTCGACCATGTGGCGGTGGCGCCGTTGAAGCAATTCGACCCCGACCTGTGGGTGATGGAGCTGTTTCACGGCCCGACCCTGGCCTTCAAGGACATGGCGATGCAGGTGCTGGGCCGCCTGTTCGACCATGTGCTGGCGAAACGGTCGCGGCGCGTCACCATCGTTGGCGCCACCTCGGGCGATACCGGGTCGGCGGCGATCGAGGCCTGCCGCGATCGCGAGGCGGTCGATATCTTCATCCTCCACCCGCAAGGCCGGGTGTCCGAGGTGCAGCGTCGCCAGATGACCACGGTGAATTCGTCCAACGTCTTCAACATCGCGGTCAAGGGGACCTTCGACGACTGTCAGGATCTGTTGAAGGCGATGTTCGCCGATGTCGCCTTCCGCGATCGGGTGGCGTTAAGCGCCGTCAACTCGATCAACTGGGCGCGGGTGATGGCGCAGGTGGTCTATTACGTGTGGGCGGCGCTGCGCCTGGGCGCCCCGGACCGACCGGTGGCGTTTTCGGTTCCCACCGGCAATTTCGGCAACGTCTTCGCGGGCTACGTGGCGAAGGCGATGGGGCTGCCGATCGAACAGTTGATCGTCGGTTCCAACCGCAACGACATTCTGACCCGTTTCTTCGCCTCCGGCGCCATGGAAATGGTCGGGGTGACGCCGACCATCAGCCCCTCGATGGATATCCAGATTTCCTCGAATTTCGAACGGTTGTTGTTCGATATGCTGGGCCGCGACGGCCACGCGGTGGCCCTGACCATGAATCGTTTCCGCCAGTCCGGGCGTTTCGAGGTGGCGTCCGTGGTTCTGGCGCGCTCCCGCGCCACCTTTTCGGCCTTTAGCCTGGACGATGAGGCGACTCGCGCGGCGATCCGCGCCGAGTACCGCGCTACCGGCGAAATCCTGGATCCGCACTCGGCGATCGGCGTCGCCGCCGCCCGCGCCCGCGCCAAGACGCCGGGTCTGCCGGTGGTGGCCTTGGCCACCGCGCATCCGGCGAAGTTCGGCCAGGCGGTGCAGGACGCCACCGGCGTCGCGCCGAAGCTGCCGCCGCGCCTGGCCGACCTGTTGGACCGGCCGGAGCGTCTGACGGTTCTGCCCAACGACCTGAAGGCGGTTCAGGACTATGTGCTGGCGCGGTCCCGCGCTGCCGGTGCGCGTTGATGACGGCCAAGGTCACCACGCTGCCGAGCGGCTTGAGGGTCGTCACCGACGAAATGCCGGGTTTTGCCACGGTGTCGCTGGGGGCGTGGGTCGGGGTCGGCGCGCGTTTCGAACCGGCGCACTTGAACGGCGTCTCCCACCTGTTGGAGCACATGGCCTTCAAGGGGACGGAACGGCGCCCGGCGCGCGCCATCGCCGAGGAGATCGAGGCGGTGGGCGGTCACATCAACGCCTATACCTCGCGCGAGACCACGGCCTATTACGCCAAGGTCTTGAAGGACGATGCGGCGCTGGCGGTGGATATCGTCGGCGACATCCTGCAGCATTCGGTCCTGGTGCCGGAGGAATTGGACCGCGAGCGTCAGGTCGTGGTGCAGGAAATCGGTCAGGCCTTCGATACGCCCGACGACATCATCTTCGACTGGTTCCAGGAAACCGCCTATCCTGATCAGGCGATCGGGCGACCGGTACTGGGGACCGCCGAGATCGTGCGCGGTTTGTCGCGGCAGGCGATCCTCGACTTCATGGCGGCGGGCTATACCGCGCCGCAGATGGTGGTTTCCGCCGCCGGTGGGATTGCCCACGATGTTTTCGTCGAGATGGTGGACAAGACCTTTTCCGCCTTGCCGCCGCATCGTTGTGACGCGGCCGAGGTTCCAGCCAGCTATACCGGCGGTCACTTCCGCCAGGAGCGCGACCTGGAACAGACCCATCTGGTGCTGGGGTTCGAGGGCGTACCCTATTGTGATCCGGATTATTACGCGCTGTCGGTGATGACGGCGTTGTTCGGCGGCGGCATGTCGTCGCGTCTGTTTCAGGAAGTGCGGGAGGAACGGGGGCTCGCCTATTCGATCTATGCCTTTGCCTCGTCCTACGTCGATACCGGGATGTTTTCGATCTATGCCGGGACCAGCCCGAAGGAAGTGCCGGAAATGGTCGCGGTGATCGCCGTGGAATCCGCCAAACTGGCCGATACCGTGACCGAGGTCGAGGTCGCCCGCGCCCGCGCCCAGTTGAAGGCCAGCACCATCATGGGGCTGGAAAGCACCTCCGCCCGCTGCGAACATCGTGCCCGCCAGTTGATGATTTTCGGTCGTCCGCTGACCGCCGAGGAATCCATTGCCCGCATCGATGCGGTGGATATCGACGCGGTGCGCCGCGTCATCCGCCGGGTCTTCGCGGGGCCTCTGACCACCGCCGCGGTCGGCCCGTTGAAGCATCTGGAATCCGACGCCGCCCTGACCGCGCGCTTCCGTTTCTAGCAGGGCGTTGAAAACCATTTCACGACCGCGCTCAGGGGCCTTTCGCCAATCGCGCGCCGCATTTTTGTGGGATAGTCCCGCCATCCTGTTTCAATTGCGTCTAATCCTGGCAAAAAGCCCTGGTTGCTCGCGCGGAAAAGCTTTTTCAACGCCCCGCCAGGATTCTATTTTCCGTCCGACATGGAGTTCCGGCCTTTTCCCGTTTCCGGGGAAGGGGTTGAGACCCGTTTTCATGCAGGGGTTAAGTCGGGAAAGGCGATTATTTTAAAATAATCGCCTTTAAAAGATTGATTTGCTTGCCGCAAGTCACCATAACTTTATCCGTCGATATTTTGATGGGTTATTTGATCTCTTATGCCTTAATTTTGCGCCATAAGGGTTCTAGTCTCGCCTGACACTCTGCGATTTCGACGGCCCGCGACCGCAGGCAAGCAGTATTTTTTGAAAGGATCTTCCTATGGCTACGGGAACCGTGAAATGGTTTAACGCCCAGAAGGGTTTTGGCTTCATTGCGCCGGATGACGGCGGCAGCGATGCCTTCGTGCACATCAGCGCCGTCGAGCGTTCGGGCATTGGCAGCCTGAACGAAGGACAGAAGGTGGGGTACGATCTCGTCTCCGACCGCAAGAGCGGCAAGATGTCGGCCGAGAATCTGAAGGTTCTGGGCTAACTTCCGCCTCCGCTTCGATGGCGGCGACGACCCATCGCAATAAACGACGGCCTCGGCGGGACGGTTGATGATTCAGCCGATGCATCCCGTCGGGGGCTTCGTTTTTCGCCGGTCGTGAATTCGACCGGCATCAGCAAGGGAGGACGTCATGTCCAAGGGTCAGCAACGCAGCAATCGCGAAATCAAGAAACCGAAGAAAAAGCCCGCTGCGGCGCCGATTTCCATCTCCGCCGTCAAGGGGCTTTCCGAGTCCCTGACCAACCCCAAGAAGAAGACCTGAGGTCCGCGTTTTGGACCTTCGGTCGTGGGGCTTATGCGTTCCCCGAGGTTGACGAGAGCTTGCCGATTTCGATCCCGAGCTTTTCGATCGCCTGTTGCCATTTCTTCTGATTTTCCGGGCCGAACAGAAGGGTATCGTCGGTGGGAACGATCAGCCAGGCGTTGGCCTTGATTTCGGCATCCAGTTGCCCGGCGCCCCACCCGGCATAGCCCAAGGCCATCAGGCAATGGCGCGGGCCGCGCCCTTCCGCCACCGCGCGCAGGATGTCCAGGGTCGCGGTGAGCGCCCGGCGTTTGTCCACCAGCAGGCTTGATTCCGCCATGAAGTCGGCGGAATGCAAGACGAAGCCACGGCCGGGCTCGACCGGGCCGCCGAAGTGCACCTTGAGGTTGGCGCATGCCGGAGAGGCCGGGATGTTCAGCTGCTCCATCAGATGGGTGATCGGCATGTCCGGCAGTTCCCGGTTGAGGATCAGCCCCATCGCGCCTTCGGCGGAGTGCGCGCACAGATAAACCACGGCATGTTCGAAACGCGAATCCTGCATTCCCGGCATGGCGACGAGGCAGCGTCCAGAAAGGTAATCGGTGGGATTGTGCGCGGCGGCCATCGAGGGCCCTTCGAATGGTTGAAGGATTACCATACCGGTGGCGGTCTTTTTCGGCAAAGGTGGGGCCTGAGTCCTGGGTCCGTGGCCTGGGTTATCCCTTCTTGCGGCCGGGAACGGCGGCGCGGGCCAGGGCATCGACGCGTTCGTTTTCGGCGTGGCCGTCGTGACCCTTGACCCAGGTCCAGGCGATGCGGTGGGGGGCCAAGGCGGCCTCCAGCCGTTGCCAAAGATCGACGTTCTTGACCGGTTCCTTGGCGGCGGTTTTCCAGCCGCGCGCCTTCCATCCCGGCAGCCATTCGGTGATGCCCTTCATCAGGTACTGGCTGTCGGTGTGAATGCGCACCGCGCAGGGGCGGCGCAGGCTTTCCAGTCCGGCGATCGCCGCCATCATTTCCATGCGGTTGTTGGTGGTCTGTTCCTCGCCGCCCGAAAGTTCGCGTTCGACCGCGCGGCAGCGCAGCCGCGCGCCCCAGCCGCCGGGGCCGGGATTGCCCGAGCACGCTCCGTCGGTGAACAGATCGACCGGGGTCAACTCAGCCGAGGCCATAGGCGCTGGCTCCGGCGATGCCGCGATGGAAGCGCGAAATGCGCAAGTATTCCAGCGGGTCCTTGGGGCGCACCAGGGCGCCGGTGGGGGTATGCAGCCAATCGTAAAGACGGGTCAGCAGAAAGCGCATCGCGGCGCCGCGCGCCAGCAACGGCAGGGCGGCGATTTCCGCGGGCGACAGCGGCCGTGCTGCGGCATAGGCGGACAGCAAATGGCGCGCCTTGGTGATGTTGAAGTCGAGGCCCGGTTCGAAGCACCAAGCGTTCATCAGAATGGCCAGATCATAGGCATAGATGTCGTTGCAGGCGAAATAGAAGTCGATGACGCCGGACACCGCCTCCCCCCGGAAGAAGACGTTATCGGGGAACAGGTCGGCGTGGATCACCCCGGAGGGCAGCCCGGTCGGCCAGGCGGCTTCCAGGGCGGCCACCGCGTAGGCGGCCATGAAGGCGGCCAATGCGTCGTCGGTGACATCGGTGTAAACGGCCATCGCGGACCCCTTTCGTCAAGAGGCATGGGTATAAGGCAAAGATGGAGCGAAGGGTAGGGGGGTTTCATGCCGGCCAGCCGTGTTCCCCACCAATCATGGTTGGCTGGGATCAGTCGTCGCGGAGTTCCGGCGGGAGCTTGAAGACGACGTCCTCGATGGTGTGCGGGGTGTCGGTGACGGTCAGGGCGCGTCGCGCGAAAGCGCGTCGCGCCCTGACCGTTTCGCAGCCGAAAACGAGAGGGCTTCCGAATGACCGCCGTTTCCGCCCGCATCCTTTTGCTGGACGATCATCCTGCGGTAAGGCAGGGACTTTCCATTCTGCTGGCGACGCGCGGACGCGCGGTCGTCGGCGAGTCGGACGGTTCCGATGGCGAAGCGGCCTTGAGCGAGCGCGAACGCCAGGTCCTGGAGATGATGGGCGAAGGGCAAGGCAGCGCCGAAATCGCCCACGCCCTGGAGATCGGCCCGCGCACCGTGGAAACTTATCACGCACGGACAGCCGAGAAACTCGGCCTGTCCGGGGCCCTGGAACTGCGCAAATACGCCATCTCGCGCAGGATCGAGAAACCGTACCCGATCTTACCCTTCCCCTGTGCGTTGTGATGCCGCACCCATCGAGGAAAAACCCGTCCGGGAAAGATAGGAAGACGGAGCGGTTTTTTTCAGCTATAAAAACATCCTAGCCAGGGATAGGAAGATCCTTCGCGGGTTTTCCGGCGGGCGGATGTCCCCGGCGGACGAGACAGCGCAGGCGTTTGTAAAGGAGGGCGCGACGATGGACAACCGGTGGGGAAAGATGCCGTGCCGCCGTGGAGGAAAGGCTGGGTTGCTGCTGTGGGCGTTGTGGTTAGCGTTCGCGCCCATGGCGATGCCGATGGCGTTCGCCGACGACTCGGGGCGAGTCATCGAAAACGGCATCAACTTCACGATCATGAACAACCCCGGCACGATTTCGGAAACGGGCGTGTCGAGCGGCGTCTACCGCGTTTTCGGGAACAAAGACTCCATCATTATCCTGAATAATTCCGGTGTGATGAGTGCCTGGGTCATGCGTGGGGCTGTTTGCGTCGATCAGGGAACCACCGTCGACACGCTGACCAATTCCGGCGAGATCTCTGGCTTCAGGACGGGGCTCTCTATCCAGAATGCTACCCGCCTCTCTGCCGGCGGCATCGTCAACACGCTGAACAATTCCGGCACGATTTCCGGCGGCACAGCCGCAATCCATATCGGGGGCGGCTACCTTGGCCCTCCCGTTTCTTTCACCGGCGCCGCCCTCGGCGCCCTGATCAATTCCGGCACGATTTCCGGGTCGACGGCGATTTTGGTTGACAGCAATCAAGACTTTTCCCAGCCCAATGATCCCTATCACGACAATCTGGGCACGGTCACCAACACCGGAAGGATCGAGGGCGATATCACCAGCGATCGGACCGACCTGAACTTCGCGGGCGGTAGCGGTGGCGCGGAGGGGGTTTTGACCGGATACCCATACCCAGGCTTCTTCAGAAGCTTCTTCAGCAGCAAACTCGACAGAGAAAAAGTGGGAAAGATCAAAGGAGAAGGGGTGAACTTTCTTTCCGGCGCGTTTTTGCTGAACGACGACGTGATTTCGAGCCCCGGGACCACCAATGCCGCGACCCTGCGAATCGAGAGGAACATATCCATCACCGGGCCGTACGTCCAAACCGGTACCCTGGTGATCGAGGTTGCGCCGGACGGAACCTATGGCAAGCTGAAGATCACCGGGGCCGCCACCTTGGACGGCAGTACGGTTCGGGTGAGCGGAAGCGGCACCGCCACCAACGCCAGCTATACCGTGCTCACAGCAGGGACGACGCTGTCCGCCAACGGCCTGTCCCTGGCCGCCGGTGACCATTACGGCAACACGCATCGCATCGACGGGACGAACCTGATCGTCACCCTGGGGCAAAAGACGCCATGGGCGGTCAAGGGCGTCGAGGCGGGGAGCACAACCGCCGAACTGGGTACGGCGCTGGACAGTCTGGGTTCGGATTCCCGCCTCACCGACATATTTTCTTCGCTGTTAGATCTGTCCGACGCCGGGCAGTCCCGCGCCCTGCGGCAGATGGTACCGGATCAGGTGACGACGCAACTGAACGTCGACGGCGCGACGGTGGTCCCGGCGACGGCGGCGATCCAGAACCGGCAGTCCGCGCGCATGGATGGCGGCGACGGCAGCAGCGGCGTTTCCACCGGCTCGGCCCCGGCGGATCGGGCGGTGTGGGGGCGCTTTCTGGGCGGCCACGCGGACCGGGACGGCGCCAGCGGCTATTCGGCGCGGACGTCTGGCGTTCTGTTCGGGGCGGACGGCTACCTCGGCGATGACGTCCTGGTGGGCGGCGCGGCCAGCTGGCTGCGCGCGGTGTCGCGGGGGAATGGCGATGCGGGTGGCAGCCGCACCACCCTGGACAGCTTCCAGCTCTCCGGCTACGGCACCTGGCGCCCGGACGGCGGCCCCGCCTATGTTCGTGGCCTGGCCGGGGTTGGGCGGAACCTTTACGACCAGCAGCGGAGGATCGAACATCTGAACGCTTCGGCGACGGCGAACTACGCCGGCTGGCAGTTACAGGGCAAGCTGGGCGGCGGTTACGACCTGCGGCTTGGAGTGGCGATGGTGACGCCGCTGGCCTCGTTGCAGGTAGTGCGGGTGGAAACCGACGGCTATTCCGAAAGCGGCGCGGGCGGCGGCAACCTGTCGGTGGACGCCAATGGCGTCAACTCTGTCCAGAGCGAACTGGGGGCGCAGGTCTCGGGCGGTCTGGGGACGACGGAATGGGGCCTGTTGAAAGGCAACGCGCTTCTGGCGTGGGTGCACGACTATGCTCATGCGCCGATCGCGGTTTCCGCGACCATGGGCGGCGTCGGCTTCGTCAGCAAGACGGAGCGTTCGGCTTCGAACGGCGCGCGCCTGGATCTGGGAACGACGCTGGAGCGGGACGACAGCGTGTCGGTCAGCCTGGAATATCAGGGTGAACTGCGTTCCGATTATCAAAGCCACACCGGAATGCTGACCTTGCGCTCCGCCTTCTAGAGCCTATTCCGTTCAAGCGGATTCACCTGCGTCGCCTTGCGGCGGATGCCCGCCGCGTGATGGGCAAAGCCCGGCCTTGTCTTCCCTCCGGTTCTTCCCCTTATCGCGCGCGGGTCGGTGGGGGCTTGGCGGCAGGCATAGGTGCCGTAGTGGTGGATCGTCGTCACCGGGCTGCCCAGCAGGCATTTCGCCGCCGGTTGCACTACCACGGCCTCGAATTCCGAGAGTTTCAGGGCCAGGGGGCAGGTCATCAGTGCGGGGGAGGAGAGTTTCGCCTACCCGAAGCGCGACACCTTGACCGCGTTGGCGACGGAACATCCGCCGGAGGAGAAATCCGGGACCGGGACGAAATCCACGTCGTAACGGGCCAATCGTTCGCGGCAGGGGTCGGGGTCCGGCGCGGGCGCTCCGGCGCAGGCGGTCAGTAGCCGGGGTGCGAGGAAAACAGAAAGGTTGCGGAGGGCTGCGGCCCCTCCGCGCCTCCCCTTTTTTGGTTCTCGCCGCGCAGCGGCAGGCAATCCGCGTGTCATCGGCAATCAGTGTATAGCGCTTTGCGCGAAAAACCAGGACGAGCTCTGACTGGGTAGCCGTAGGCTTTCAGTGCGTTGGTTTTTGCGCGCATTGCCGGTGATCCGCGCGATACGATCGTCCATGGGGCGGAGGCTACTTTTTGCCTTGGCCGCGTTCGACCAGGACGCTGGGTTGCGACAGCAGTTTGTGGTCGTGGTCGGTGAGTTCCAGCGGATACTCGCCCGAGAAGCAGGCGTCGCAGTATTGCGGGCTTTCGGTGTCGCGGGGTTCGTCGCCGATGGCGCGGTAAAGTCCGTCCATCGAGATGAAGGCAAGGCTGTCGCAACCGATCGCTTCCGCCATCTCGGTTTCGGTCATGCGGGCGGCCAGCAGGTGTTCGCGTTCCGGCGTGTCGATGCCATAGAAACAGGGGAAGACGGTGGGCGGCGAGGAAATGCGCATGTGCACCTCGCTGGCCCCGGCGTGGCGCATCATATCGACGATCTTGCGCGAGGTGGTGCCGCGCACGATCGAATCATCGACCAGGATGATGCGCTTGCCCCGGATGATCTCGGTATTGGGGCTGTGCTTCAGCTTGACGCCGAGGTTGCGGATCGAATCGGTCGGCTGGATGAAGGTGCGCCCGATATAGTGGTTGCGGATGATCCCCAGTTCGAAGGGAATCCCCGACGCCTGCGCATAGCCAAGGGCGGCGGGCACGCCGGAATCCGGCACCGGGATGATCAGATCGGCCTCGACCGGGCGTTCGCGGGCCAACTCGGCGCCGATGCGTTTGCGCGCGTCATAGACGCCCTTGCCGTCCATCAGGCTGTCGGGGCGGGCGAAGTAGATGTATTCGAAGATGCACAGCCGTTGTTTGTGGGTGGGGAACGGCTTTTGCGAATGCAGGCCGGTTTCGTCGATGATGATCACTTCGCCGGGTTCGACGTCGCGCAGGAAGTCGGCCCCAATGATGTCCAGCGCGCAGGTCTCGGACGCCAGGATATAAGCGTCGCCCAGCTTGCCGATGACCAGGGGGCGCACCCCCGCCGGGTCGCGCACGCCGATCACCGCCTCGGTCGAGAGCATCACCAGGGAATAGGCGCCCTTGACCTGGCGTAGCGCGTCGATCACCCGCTTCGGGATCGAGGATTCCAGGCTGGTGGCGATCAGATGGACGATGACTTCGGTATCCGAGGTCGATTGGAACAGGCAGCCGCGCTTGATCAACTGGCGGCGCAGGGTCATCGCGTTGGTCAGGTTGCCGTTATGGGCAATGGCGAAGCCGCCGCTTTCGAACTCGGCGAACAGCGGCTGAACGTTGCGCAGGATGGTCTCGCCGGTGGTCGAATAGCGCACGTGGCCGATCGCCGAATCCCCGGCCAGGGCGTTGATCACCGATTCCGAACTGAAGTTGGCGGCGACGTGCCCCAGCCCCTTGTGAGAGTTGAAGCGTTCGCCATCGCGGGAAACGATGCCCGCCGCCTCCTGCCCGCGATGTTGCAGGGCGTGCAAGCCCAGGGTGGCCAGGCTGGCCGCATCGGTGGAGCCGAAGACGCCGAAGACGCCGCATTCTTCCTTCAGGTGGTCGTCGTCGAAGGGGACGGTGGTCAGGGACGGCTTTGGGGCGCAAGGGGTCATGTGGGTGCTCTTATCGGTTGGCGTCGATCAGGCGGTTCATGTCGCGGCGCTGGTCGTCGGCATAGCCTGGGGAGGGTTCGGCGGTGGGCTGCTTCGGCGCCGGGGCGCTCCAGGATTTCAGGGTGCGTTCGATGGCGCTCGCATCCTGGGCGGATTTCTTGGCGTCGTTGGCCTTGTGGCTCAGGTCCGCCTCGAACAGGGAATCGGGGGCGATGCGTTTGACGAAGGCGGCGCCGGTGACGATCCAGGGGGTGGTCTTCGCCCCTTGCATCCACCGGGGCGGCTGGGACAGGTCGAGGACCCAGACCATCGCCAGATAGGCCAGCACCACCAGCAGGCCGCCGCGCACGCCGCCGAAGACGAAGCCCAAGGCCCGGTCCGCCGGGCTGAGCGCGCTGCCCTTGACTCCGTGACTGACCGCGCGGGTGACGATCGAAGCTAGGATCAGGGTGGCGATGAACAAGACGGCGGCGGCGGCGCCGTCGGCGATCATCCGATTTTCGATGGTGGCGCGGGCATAGGGGCGCAGCACCGGCAGGCCGAACACCACCGCCAGGACCGCCAGCAACCAGCTGGCGATCGACAGGACTTCGTGCGTGAAGCCGCGCAGCGTCGCGAACAGGGCGGAGGCGAGAACGATCCCGAACACCGCCAGATCGACCATGGGCAGGGGCAGGTTGCTCAAAGCCTTAAGGCTCCTCGTTGCGGGTTCCCGCAGGGTTTGCGGGGAACAGACCGACAATATCCTGGGCGTGCCCGATTTCCCGGACCGACAGCCCGTCGGGCGGCGCGCCTTTGCGGTTGGCGGCGCGCAGGCGCCGGGGCATCAAAACGGCGGTGAAACCCAGTTTCGCCGCTTCCTTCAGGCGAAGATCGGGCTGCGTTACCGCGCGAATCTCGCCCGACAAGCCGGTTTCGCCGAACACTGCGGTGTTCGGCGGGGCGGGAACGCCGCTGATCGACGACAGCACCGCGCAGGCCACCGCCAAGTCCGCCGCGGGCTCGCTGATTTTCAATCCGCCCGCGACGTTCAAATAAACGTCATGACCGCCAAATGCAATGCCGCATCGCGCTTCCAGCACCGCCAACAGCATCGCCAGCCGTCCGCCGTCCCATCCGATCACCGCGCGGCGCGGCGTGCCATGGGCGGTGGGGGCGACCAGGGCCTGAATTTCCACCAGCAGCGGGCGCGATCCCTCCAGCCCGGCGAAGACGCAATTGCCCGCGATGTTGCCGCGCCGTTCGGCCAGGAACAGGGCCGAGGGATTGGCCACCTCGGTCAGGCCGATGTCGGTCATTTCGAAGACGCCGATCTCGTCGGTGGCGCCGAAGCGGTTCTTGGTGGCGCGCAGGATGCGGAAGTGGTGGCCGCGCTCTCCCTCGAAATAAAGGACGGTATCGACCATGTGCTCGACGACGCGGGGACCGGCCAGGGTGCCTTCCTTGGTGACGTGGCCGACCAGAAACAGAACGAACCCCCGCCGTTTCGCCAGGCGGATCAGTTCATGCGCGCAGGCCCGCACCTGGGTGACGGTGCCGGGGGCGGAATCCAGGGTGTCCAGAAACATCGTCTGGATCGAATCGATCACCACCACGTCGGGGGGATGTGCCACGTCCAGGCTGGCCACGATGTCGCGCAACGAGGTGGCGGCGGCCAACTCCACCGGCGCGTCGGCCAGTCCCAGGCGCCGGGCGCGCAGGCGCACCTGATCCACCGCCTCTTCGCCCGAGACATAAACGCAGCGCGCGCCCTTGATCGCCAGTTGGGCGGCGGCCTGCAACAGCAGCGTCGATTTGCCGATGCCGGGGTCGCCGCCGACCAGCAGCACCGATCCCGCGACCAGTCCGCCGCCGGTGACGCGGTCCAGTTCGCCGATGCCGGTGCCACGGCGGGGAACCGGGTCGCCGACTCCGGCCAGCGGCACGAAGTCGATGACGCGGCCCTTGGACAGGGCACGCCCCTGCGGCGAGGCCTCGGGCGCGGCTTCCTCGGCGATGGTGTTCCAGGCGCCGCAGGCCTCGCACCGGCCCATCCACTTGCCGTGGACCGCGCCGCAGGACTGACAGACGTATCGGACCGCGGATTTCGCCATGGCTCAGACTCCGCCCCGGGAAAACCAGGCCGGGCTCCGCTCGGACCCGCACAGGGCCTTGGGCCCTGTGTACCCGTGACTTGTTTTGCGCCGCGAATCGGCCATCGACCATTGCGCGGGGGCGATGATATCAATGCGCTTCGCGCGAAAACCAGAACGAATGGGGTCTAGGGGCAGCGCCCCTGTTGAACTTTCCCTCACTTCCGCAAGTCCATGGTGATCGGGCCTTCGGCGCGGCCGTGGATGAACTGATCGACGTGGGCATTGCCGGAGTGGTCGATCTCGGCGATCGGGCCGACCCAGATCAGTTTGCCCTTGTAGAGCATCGCCACGCGGTCGGCGATCTTGCGGGCCGAGGCCATGTCGTGGGTGATGGTCACCGCCGTGGCGCCCAGGCGTTTAACGCAGGTGACGATCAAATCGTTGATGACGTCGGCCATGATCGGGTCCAGCCCGGTGGTCGGTTCGTCGAAGAAGATGACCTCGGGCTCGGTCGCCACCGCGCGCGCCAGACCGACGCGTTTTTGCATGCCGCCCGATAGTTCGGCGGGCCATAAGTCGGCCACGTCCTTGGTCAGGCCGACCTTGGCCAGGGCCTCCACCGCCAGATCGTAGGCCTTGGCGCGGTCCATGCCCTTGCCCTGAATCGCCCCGAACGAGACGTTTTCCCAAACCGGCAGGCTGTCGAACAGGGCCGCGCCCTGGAACAGCATGCCGATTTTCGCGTTGATGGCTTCCAGCGCGCGGCCCGAGACGCCCACCACCTCGTCGCCGTCCACCGTGATCGAACCGGACTCGGGACGCAGGATGCCCTGGATGCACTTGATCAGCACCGACTTGCCAGAGCCGGAACCGCCGATCACCACCAGCGATTCGCCAGCCGCGATGTCCAGGTCGATGCCGTCCAGAACGACCTTGTCGCCAAAGCGTTTGTGCACGTCGCGCAAGCGGATTTTCGGCTGGCTCATGCTTCAGGCTTTCATTGCGCGAAGAAGATTTCGGTGACGATGTAGTTGGAAATCAGAATCAGGATCGAGGCGGAGACCACCGCGTTGGTGGTCGCCGTGCCGACGCCCTGGGCGCCGCCCTTGGAATGATAGCCGTTGTAGCAGCCCATCAGGGCGATCAGAAATCCGAACACCGCCGCCTTGGCCAAGCCGGAGACCACGTCCAGGGCCTCCATCACGTCCCAGGTGTTGGCCAGATAGCTGCCGGAATTGAAGCCCAGCTTGCCGATGCCGATGATATAGCCGCCGAACACCCCCAGGATGTCGGCCACCACCACCAGCAGCGGCATCATCAACAGGCCCGCCAGCAGGCGTGGCGCCACCAGGTACTTGAAGGGATTGGTGGACAAGGTGGTCAGGGCATCGACTTGCTCGGTGACGCGCATGGTGCCGATTTCGGCGGCCATCGAGGCGCCGATGCGGCCCGCCACCATCAAGCCGGCCAGCACCGGACCCAGTTCGCGGGTGATGGACAGCACCACAACCATCGCCACCGCGCCTTCCGCCTGGAAGCGCGCGAAGCCGGAATGGCTTTGTAGCGCCAGCACCATGCCGGAAAAGATCGCGGTCAGCGCCACCACCGGCAACGAAAAGTAACCGATATCCAGGAACTGCCGCAGGATTTGCCGGGGGAAGAAGGGGGGGTGCACCATGTGCGAGACGGCGATCGCGGTGAACCGCGTCAGCCGCCCGACGGCGCCCAGGAAGTTAAGGAATACCTGTCCGATCAGTGCCAGAAAGTTCATGTTGCGGCGCCGTTCGCATAAATCCGGTGAAGACGCGGGCCAAGGCGGGTCAACAGTTCGTAGGAAATGGTTTTTCCCGCGTTTGCCAGTTCGTCGATGCTGGCATATTTACCGATAACGTCGATGGTGTCACCCGGTACGATGCGATCGGCGGGGACATCGCTGATATCGAAGGCGGTCAGGTCCATCGAGATCCGTCCGATCAGCCGCGCCCGATAGGCGCCGAGAACGGTGCCGAACACCGGATGCTCGGGGTTGGAAATGCCGCGCAGGAAGCCGTCGGCATAGCCTAGGGCGACGGTGGCGACCCGGGTCGGCGCGGCCAGCGCATGGGTGGCGCCATAGCCCACCGTCTGCGGCGGCAGGGCGTCGTGAATCTGCAGGATCTTCGCCGACAGGGTGGCGACCGGCGCCATCGGGTTGATGGGGGCGTTGGTCGGGTTGCCGCCGTAAAGCGCGATTCCTGGCCGCACCAGGCCAAAGTGGGCGGCGGCGCCCAGGAAAATGCCCGACGACGCGGACAGGCTGGCGGGCACCCCCGGAAGGTCGCGGGAAAAGGCGGCGAAGCGGTCGATCTGTGCGGCGCTCATCGGGTGGGTGGGGTCGTCGGTGCAGGCGAAGTGGCTGACCAGCAGGCAGGGCGCGATCGCCCGCATGGTTTCGGCGTCGGCGCGGAGTGTGTCGAACGCGGCGCGGTCGAGGCCAAGCCGGGTCATTCCGGTGTCGATCTGGATCGCGGCGGGGTAGGCGCGGCCGGTGGCCTTGGCCAGGGCCGCCCACCCCGTCACCTGATGCGGCGCGTTCAGAACCGGAATCAGGGCGTGGGCGGCGAAGTCGGCCTCGGTCCCCGGATTGGGACCGTGCAGCACGAAGATTTTGGCCTTGGGCAGGGCGCCGCAGAGGGCGATACCTTCGTCCAGGTGAGCGACAAAGAAGGTCCGGCATCCCGCCGCCGCCAGTGCCGGGGCGACATGGGCCGCGCCCAGTCCATAGGCGTCGGCCTTGACCACCGCGCCGGTTTCGGCGGCGGCGGCCTTGTTCTTCAACAGCAGCCAGTTGCCGACGATCGCCGCGAGGTCGACGGTCAGCAACGCCCCGGCGCGGGCCGGGGCCGCCGATACGGTCGACAGCGACACGATCCGTTATCCCCCGTAAGGTAGGTGGTCGTCTTCCGTCCAGTTGCCGAAGGTGGTGTACTCTCCATTGAAGTGGAGCACAACCGTATCGGTGGGGCCGTGGCGCTGCTTGGCGATGATGCACTCGGCCTTGTTTTCGATGGCTTTCAGGGAGTCTTCCCACTCGTTGATGATGCGGGCGTGCTTGGCGTTATCGTCGCCGTCGCGCTGCTGCGGCTTCTTGACCTTCTTGTAATAGTGCTCGCGGAACACGAACATCACCACGTCGGCGTCCTGCTCGATGGAGCCGGATTCGCGCAGATCGGACAATTGCGGCCGTTTGTCGTCGCGGCTTTCGACGGCGCGGGACAACTGCGACAGGGCCAGAACCGGCACGCTCAGCTCCTTGGCCAGAATCTTCAGGCCGCGCGTCATTTCCGACAGTTCCTGCACGCGGTTGCTTTCGCGACGACTGGAGGTGCCGGGGGACAGCAGTTGCAGGTAGTCGATGACGACCATGCCCAGGTTTTCCTGGCGCTTCAGGCGCCGCGCGCGGGCGCGGATGGCGCCCACCGTCAGGCCTGGGGTGTCGTCGATGAACAGCGGCACCTTTTCCAGTTCGCCGACCGCGGCGGACAGCTTGTTGAAGTCGTCCTGCACCATGTGTCCGGTGCGCATCTTGTGGCCGGGGATCTGCGCCTCGTTGGAAAGGATACGGGTGGCCAGCTGTTCGGCCGACATTTCCAGCGAGAAGAAGGCGGTCACCGCGCCCGGCCCCTTGGGGTCGCGCAGGCGGGCATAGGCGGCGTTGTAGGCGATCGCGGTGGCGAGCGCGGTCTTGCCCATGCCGGGGCGTCCGGCGAGGATCAAAAGGTCCGAGTTGTGCAACCCGCCCAAAAGGTTGTCGAGGTCCAGAAGGCCGGTGGTGACGCCCGACAGGCCGCTTGCCTTGTGGGCGGCGTCCGCCATGTTGAGGGAGAGTTTCAGCGCCGTCTTGAACGGCGTGAAGCCCTTCGCGGTGTCGCCGGTGGTGGCAAGTTGGTACAGCCCTTCCTCGGCCTTGCGGATCTGGTCGTCGGCGGAGGCATCGCCCGATTCGTCGAAGGCGTCGTTGACCACGTCCTCGCCCAGCGCGATCAGTTGGCGCCGGATGAACAGATCATGGATCAGGCGACCGTACTGTTCGGCGTTGATGATGCCGACCACCGATTCCGCTAGTTTCAGCAGATAGGCGGGGCCGCCGACGCGCTCCAGTTCCGGCCCGCCGTCCATCACCCGCTTCAAGGTGATCGGGTCGGCGGTGTCGCCGCGTTCGTGCATCATCAGGCATAGCTCGAAGATCCGCCGATGGGTGCTGTCGGCGAAATGGTCGGGCTTCAGCAGGTCGATAACCTTGTCGATCGCCGCGTTGTTGTTGAGGATGGCGCCCAGCAGTGCCTGCTCGGCCTCGACATCATAGGGCGGCATGCGGGGGCCGCGCGGCGTGGCGGAGCGAAGGTCGTCGGCGAAGGCGGTGTCCGGGAACTGGTTCATCCGCGCACCATAGCACGCCGTTGTGGGAAAAGTTGTCCACAGCCCTGTGGATGTCGGGGATTACGGCGGCGGTTTCGAATCGGCGAGGAAACCGGATTATTCGGCTTCCGGAGTCACGTCGGTGATTTCTTTGTTCTCTTCGATCGCGGCGATCTCGTCGGTCTCGTCGGCTTCCGGGGCGGCGCTCAGCATCGCCTCTTCTTCCGAACGGGCGACGACGACGGTGACGTTGACCTTGACCTCGGCATGCAGCAGGAACGGCACGACGTAGCTGCCCAGCGTCTTGATCGGCTGGTTCATCTGCGCCTGCGACTTCTCGACCGAGAAGCCGCCCTCCTTGACCGCGTCGCGGATGTCGCGGGCGGTCACCGATCCGTACAGCTGGCCGGTTTCGGCGGCCTGACGCACGATCACCAAACGCAGGCCGTTCATCTTGGCGGCCACCGCCTCGGCCTCCTCGCGACGCTTCAGGTTGGCGGCTTCGATCTGGACGCGCTGCTTGGCGAAAAGCTCAAGATTGGCCTTGGTGGCGCGCATCGCCTTGTTCTGCGGCAGCAGATAGTTGCGCGCGAAGCCCGGCTTGACGCTGACCACGTCGCCGATCTGGCCGAGCCGTTCGATGCGTTCCAACAGAATGACTTCCATTGTTTTCTTCCTTTCTGTTCGTCCGGCGACGCCGCGAGGGGCGTCCCGTTAGGAATGCGAAACGCGGACCGCGCGCGTGCGCGATCCGCCGGAGTTTTGGAAAAAAGCCCGAAGGCTTACTTCATCACGTAGGGCAGAAGCGACAGGTAACGGGCGCGCTTGATGGCGCGGGCCAGTTCACGCTGTTTCTTCGCCGACACTGCGGTGATGCGGCTGGGGACGATCTTGCCGCGTTCCGACACGAAGCGGCTCAGCAGCTTGATGTCCTTGAAGTCGATCTTCGGAGCCTGCGCGCCGGAAAACAGGCAGGTCTTGCGACGACGGAAAAACGGGCGACGCGGAGCAGCGGTCATCAGAGGTCTCCTTCAGCGGCTTGAGGTGCGGAGGGCGCACGGTCGAAGCGGCGTCCACCGCGATCGCCACGGTCACCGCGATCGCCGCGTTCGTTACGCGGCTGCATCATCGCCGATAGACCTTCTTCCAACGCATCGACGCGCACCGTCATATAGCGCAGGATGTCTTCGTTGATGCGCATCTGACGTTCGTACTCGGCGACCGCCGCAGACGGAGCGTCGATGTTCAACAGGACGTAGTGTCCCTTGCGATTCTTGTTGATACGGTAGGAGAGGTTGCGCAACCCCCACATTTCCCGCTTCTTGATCTCGCCGCCGCCGGCGGTGAGGATTTCGTTGAATCGATCAACCAGCGCTTCCACCTTGGCGGCGCTGATGTCCTGACGCGCGATCACCACGCTTTCGTACAATGCCATGTCTTTCGACTCCCTATGGCTTCTCTCTTCCCGGGTTTTTGAGACTGAAACAATGTTTCACCGCCGTCTCACCAGGCATAGCCGATCCCATGATCGGCAAGGAGTTGCAAGGTGGCGGACTATACACATCTTTTGTGGCGTTGCAAGGGGCGCTTGACATTGGGGGGGGTTGTGCTTCTTTTGACGGCGGAGTGGTTGATTTACTTGTGACAGATCTGGAGGATGAGCGCATGCGCGCAGTAGTTTTCCCGGGGCAAGGTTCTCAGTCCGTCGGTATGGGGAAGGAACTCGCGGCGACGTTTTCGGTCGCGCGGGAGGTCTTCGCCGAGGTTGAGGATGCTCTCGAGCTGAAGCTGACGCAGATGATGTTCGAGGGTCCGGAACAAGACCTGATGATGACCGAGAACACCCAGCCCGCGTTGATGGCCGTCAGCGTCGCGATCGTTCGGGTGCTCGACAAAGAATATGGTGTCCGCCTGCCGGACGTCGCGTCCTACGTCGCCGGTCATTCGCTGGGCGAGTATTCGGCGCTGTGCGCGTCGGGCGCCTTGAAGCTGGGCGATACCGCCCGTCTGCTGAAGACTCGCGGTCGCGCCATGCAAAAGGCGGTGCCGTTCGGCATGGGCGCGATGGCCGCGATCCTCGGCCTCGACGCCGAGCAGGCGCGCACCCTGTCCGAGGAAGCCTCGGAAGGCGAGATCTGCGAAGCCGCCAACGACAACGCGCCGGGCCAGGTGGTGGTGTCCGGGCATGTCGGCGCGGTCAAGCGCGCCATCGAAATCGCCAAGAAGCTGGGCGTCAAGCGCAGCGTTCTGCTGCCGGTCAGCGCGCCCTTCCATTGCGCGTTGATGCGTCCCGCCGCTGAGATCATGCGCGAGGCCCTGGCCCGCGTCGAATTGGTGGCGCCGTCGCTGCCGGTGGTCGCCAACGTCACCGCGCGCGCGACCGACGACCCCGAGGAAATCCGCAAGCTCCTGGTCGAACAGGTGTGCGGCTCGGTGCGTTGGCGCGAAAGCGTGCAGTTCATGAAGGGCAAGGGCGTCAACACCCTGGTCGAGGTCGGTTCCGGCCGTGTCCTTTCGGGTTTGGCCCGGCGCATCGACCGTGAAATGGACGGCCAGCCGGTCTGTTCCCTGGACGAGATCGCTGCTTTCGCGAAGGCGGTGGCGGCCTAAAGACGACGGAACCGCCCGGTGGCCGAGATGAGGCGCCGGGCGGTTTCTTTGTGCGCGGCGGGCGGCGGAGAGAGGCGCCTGCGACAAGAAAATCAAAAACAGAACAGAGCATCCATTCATGTTTGATTTGACCGACAAGTGCGCCCTGGTGACGGGTGCGTCCGGGGGGATCGGGTCGGCGATCGCCAAGGCGTTTGCCTTGCGCGGCGCCCGCGTCGTTCTGTCCGGCACCCGGCACGAGGCGCTGGAATCCGTGGCCGCCAAAATCGAGGCGATCGCCCCCGGCAAGGCCGTGGTGATCGCCGCCAACCTGTCCGACGCGGTGGAAACCGATCGTCTGGCGTCGGAAGCGGAAGCCGCGCTGGGAAAAATCGACATCCTGGTCAACAACGCCGGCTTGACCCGTGACGGTCTGGCGATGCGGATGAAGGACGAGGACTGGCAAACCGTCCTCGATGTCAATTTGACCGCGGCCTTTCGCCTGACTCGTGCCGTGATGAGGGGTATGATGAAGCGGCGCCATGGCCGCGTCGTCGGTATTTCGTCGGTGGTTGGCGTCGCCGGGAATCCGGGGCAGGCCAACTATGCTGCCTCGAAGGCCGGGCTGATCGGCATGACCAAATCCTTGGCGCATGAACTGGCGTCCAGGAACATCACGGTCAATTGCGTCGCGCCGGGTATGATCGCGACGCCGATGACCGATGTTCTGACCGAGGACCAGCGCCAGAGGATGTTTACGTCGATACCGGCGGGCCGTTTCGGCACGCCGGAGGATGTCGCCGCCGCGGCGGTGTTTCTGGCGGCCGATGAGGCCGCCTACGTCACCGGACAGACGATCCATGTCAATGGTGGCATGGCGATGATTTGACGGGTCCGGGCGGACCACGGGCGGGGTAACCCGATCTCTGGTTTTCCCCCGGAAAGTATGGTAGTGAATGGGCCACTTGGGCGGACGAATCGCGGTGCCTCGCGCCGGAAAGCGTCACGGGAATGGGTTCTGCCGGGCTTAACCGGCTTCGTATTAATAACCAAAGCCAACGTGCTAAAGACCGAGGACAAGCCAAATGAGTGATGTCGCCGAACGCGTGAAGAAGATCGTCGTCGAACACCTGGGTGTCGAAGAAGACAAGGTGACCGAGAACGCCAGCTTCATCGATGATCTGGGCGCGGACAGCCTGGACACCGTGGAACTGGTGATGGCCTTCGAGGAAGAATTCAGCATCGAAATCCCGGACGACGCCGCCGAGAAGATTCTCACGGTTAAGGACGCGATTTCCTTCATTTCCAAAGCCAACGGCTAATTCAGCCGCGAGGGCGACCATCCCGGAAAAACCGGGGTGGTCCCCGTTCGATTTGTTCCTGGCGCGCGCTTTTGCAACCGCGCCATGCCGTGGGACCGTGTCCGCAAGACATTGGGGACGGGCGTGATATTCCCTAAAACGACGATGGGTGGACGAACATGAGGCGAGTAGTCATCACCGGCCTGGGCATGCTGACGCCGCTGGGGCGAGGCGTGAAGCCGAACTGGGAACGTCTGATCAAGGGCGGGAATGGATTCCGTCGCATCGACCGCTTTCCGGTCGATGATCTGTCCGTGCAGGTCGCGGCGATGATCCCGATGGGGTCGGGCGAGAACGAATTCGACCCGGACAGCGTGGCCCCCGCCAAGGAACGCCGCCGCATGGACGATTTCATCGTCTATGGACTGGCCGCGGCGACCGAGGCGGTCGAGGATTCGGGCTGGATGCCTACCGACGATGAAGCGTGCGCGCGCACCGGCGTGATGATCGGCTCCGGCATTGGTGGTTTGGCCAGCATCGCCGAATGCGCCGAGGTCTTGGAAAAAAGCGGCCCGCGCCGAGTTTCGCCGTTTTTCATTCCCTCCAGCCTGATCAATCTGGCTTCCGGCCACGTTTCGATCAAATACGGTTTCACCGGTCCCAATCATTCCGCAGTGACCGCCTGCGCCACCGGCGCGCATGCGATCGGCGATGCGGCGCGCCTTATCATGTTCGGTGATGCCGACGTGATGGTGGCGGGCGGCGCGGAGGCGGCGGTCTGCCGTCTGGGGATCGCCGGCTTCGCTGCGGCGAAGGCGTTGTCCGCGGGCTACAATGATCGGCCGAGCGAATCCTCCCGTCCCTGGGATAAGGGACGCGACGGGTTCGTGATGGGCGAGGGCGCGGGCGTCGTGGTGCTTGAGGAATACGAGCACGCCAAGAAGCGCGGCGCCAAGATCTATGCCGAGGTCAAGGGCTGTGGCCTGTCGGGCGATGCCTATCACATCACCGCGCCGCATCCCGAAGGCCGGGGCGCCAAGCTGGCGATGGCGATGTCGCTGAAGAACGCCGGAATGAATCCCGATGGCGTCGATTACATCAACGCGCACGGAACCGCGACGCCGCTCGGCGACGAGATCGAGTGCAATGCGGTGAAGACGGTGTTCGGCGATCATGCCTATAAGCTGTCGATGTCCTCCACCAAGTCGGCGGTTGGGCATCTGCTGGGGGCTGCCGGTGCGATCGAGGCGATCTATTCCGTTCTTGCCTTGCGCGATCAGGTGGCGCCGCCGACTCTGAACCTGCACGAGCCGTCGGAAGGCTGCGACATCGATCTGGTGCCGCTTGTGGCCAAGGAACGCACCATCAACGCGGTGCAGTCCAATTCCTTCGGCTTCGGCGGGACCAATGCCTCTTTGATCATGACCCGCGTCTGAGGCGCGGATCGTGTTGCGCCGCCTTGGGGTCCTGGCCGTCGCGCTGTTGGCGCTGGCGGCGGTTGCCGGGGTGGTGTTGTACGTCAAGGGCCGGGAGGCATTTTTTGCCCCCGGCCCTTTGTCGTCCGCGACCACCCTGGTGGTGCCGAAGGGCGCGGGGGTGGACCGCATCGCGGCGATTCTGCATGACGGCGGGGTAATCGACGACCCGCGTCTGTTCCGTGTCGGCGTGCGCCTGATGGGGATGCAGGGGCGTTTGCGGGCCGGGGAATACGCCTTTCCGGTCGCCGCTTCGGCGGCGCGGGCGATGGAGATTCTGGCCTCCGGCGCGGTGGTGCAGCACCGCCTGACCATTCCCGAGGGCTGGACCGTGAAGCAGGCCTTGGCCCTGATCGCCGAGGCCCCGGCGCTGGAGGGCGCGCCGCCCGAGACCCTAGACGAGGGGGCGCTGTTGCCCGAGACCTACGCCTATACCCTGGGCGAGGACCGGGATGTTTTGGTCCGGCGGATGGCGGCGGCGCAGGCCCGCGTGCTGGCCGAGGGCTGGGATGCGCGGGCGGCGGGCTTGCCGCTGAAATCGCCGACCGAGGCACTGGTCCTGGCTTCCGTCGTCGAACGGGAAACCGCGGTGCCGGAAGAACGCGCCCACGTCGTGGCGGTGTTCGTCAATCGCCTGCGCCTGGGGATGCGGCTGCAATCCGATCCCACCGTGGTCTATGGCTTAAGCGACGGCATGGGAACCTTGCCACGGCCTTTGACCCGCCGCGATCTGGAGGCCGAGCACCCCTTCAACACCTACGTCATCGCCGGTCTGCCGCCCGCGCCGATCTGCCTGCCGGGAAAACGGGCGATTCAGGCGGCGCTGAATCCGGCGGAGTCGAAGGATCTGTACTTCGTCGCCGACGGCAATGGCGGCCATGTCTTCGCCCGCACCCTGGACGAACACAACCGCAACGTCGCCAAGTGGCGCGCCGTCGAAAAGCGGGCGAAGTCGGCTCGCTGACCGAACCTTAGGACGGCAGCAGGCCGCAGAAGGTCCGCAAATCGACGTTGCCGCCGCTTAAAATCACGCCTATGTGCTGTCCCTTCAGTTCCGCCCGCATCGCGCGGGCCGCAGCGAATCCCAGGCAGCCGGTGGGCTCAACCACGATTTTCATGCGCGCCGCGAAGAAGCTCATCGCCTCGATCAACTGGGCGTCGGTGGCGGTCAGGATGTCGTCCACGTCGCGGTGGATGATGGCGAAGGTGTACTGCCCCAGGTGTTGGGTCTGGGCGCCGTCGGCGATGGTCTTCGGGGTGTCGGATGTGGACGATCTCGCCCGACCGGAACGACCGCTGCCCGTCGTTTCCGGCCTCCGGTTCGACGCCGAAGACCTTGCACGTGGGGCAAAGCGCCCGCGCCGACAGCGCGGAGCCCGACAGCAGGCCGCCGCCGCCCAGGCAGACGAACAGGGCGTCCATCGGTCCCGCGTCCTCGAACAGTTCCTTGGCGGCGGTGCCTTGCCCGGCGATCACGTCCGGGTGGTCATAGGGCGGGATCAGGGTCAGGCTATGCTTTTCGGCGAGATCGCGGCCGATTTGTTCGCGGTCCTCGGTATAGCGATCGTACAGCACCACGTTGCCGCCATATCCCTTGGTCGCGGCGATTTTCATCTCCGGCGCGTCCTGGGGCATGATGATCGTCGCCGGGATTCCCAGCAGGCGTGCTGACAGGGCGATCGCTTGCGCGTGATTGCCCGAGGAAAAGGCCACCACCCCGGCCTTGCGCTGGCGACCGTCGAATTTCGACAGCGCGTTGAAGGCGCCGCGAAATTTAAAGGCCCCCATGCGTTGCAGGTTCTCGCACTTGAAGAAGACTTGCGCGCCGAATTCCTCGTCCACGGTGCGGGACCGCATCACCGGGGTGCGGTGGGCGTGGCCCTCGATGCGGGTGGAGGCCAGGGCGACCTCGGCGAAGTCGGGCTGGGTCGGGGCGGACATGGAGGGCTCCTTTCGGGTTACCAGGGCCAGGCGACGGCGGTCGCCGTTCCGGCGTCTTGGGCGCGTTCGTAAAGCCGTTGCGCGACGATCAAATCTTGCAGGGCCAAGCCGGTCATGTCGAAGACGGTGATGTCGTCCGGTCTGCGGACGAAGGATCGTTTTCCACAGAGCAGGGCGCCCAGTTCGGTGCAAGGGGTGCGGGGCGCCCACTGGGTTTCGCCGATCCGTCGCGCCTGCGCGCGGTCATCGACGAACAGGCGGGCGGTTTCCAGAAGACCGGCGGGCAATTCGCGCTTGCCCTTGGTGTCGGCGCCGACGCAGGTGAGATGGGTTCCCGGACGCACCGCATCGGCGTTGAACAGGGGGCCGTTTCCCGGTGTCGCGGTGATCACCACGTCGCTGCGGGCCACCGCCGCATGGCGGATGTCGCAGTCGTCGAGGAACGGGGTCTCGAAGGCGCGGTTCCGCCGGTCGTTGGCGGTGACGTAAAGAACCGACCGCAGGCCCGGCATGGTTTTCAGCGCGCGTTCTAATTGCGTCCGCGCCTGCACCCCGGTGCCGAAGATGCAGACCTGGGCGGCATCGCGCCGGGCCAGTTGGGTCAGTCCCAGGGCCCCGGCGGCGGCGGTGCGCATCGTGGTGATGGCGTTGCCGTCGATGACGCAAAGGGGGCGGCCGGTGGCGGGGTCGAACAACAAGATGGTGGCCTGATGGGGTTCGCCGCCATGGGCGCGGTTGCTGGGCCAGAATCCGGCGGCCTTGAACCCCAGAAGATCTCGGTCCTGTACGTCGCCCGCCTTGATGCCGAAGATCCCTCCGGTGTTGAGACGTTCCCGAATCACCGGGAACAGGCGACCTTTCCGTTGGCTGTGCAGGATGAAGGCCTCGCGCACCGCCTGCAAAACGTCGTTCGGCCGCAGCAGGGTCTCGACCTGGGTCTTGTCGATCAGCAGAAGGCGATCGTCATTTGACATCGGCGTATACCGTTGCGCGCGACACGCCCAAATGCCGCGCCACGACATCCATGGCGCGGCGAACGTCCAGGCCGCCGGAGTCCTTCAACTCGCGCAGAAGCGCCCGCCGTTCCCCGGCCTTCAGGGCGTGGGGGGAGGTCGCCAGCCGCGCGGCGAAGCGGTCGATGCGGTTGCGGATCGCCTCGGCGCCGATGGGGGCCAGGGTTTCTGCCCGGGGCGGCGAGCCGCCGATATCGGTGAAGCGTTCCAGAACCGCCCGCATCCCTTGGAAGACGCTCAAATCGACGTTCAGGCACAGTGCCGCCACGTAGCGACCGTCCGTATCCCGGATGCCGATCGAGGTGCTTTTCACCGGGCGGCCGTCGGCGAAGCGGTTGGCGTAATTGGCGATCACCTGCGGGGTGCCGGGGTCTTCGATCCGTGCCAACCCCAGTTCTGTGGCCGGTGCGCCCAGGGCGCGGCCCGACTGATTGTTGTGGATCGCCAGGATGGTGTGGCACGGGTCGGTCAAGTCGTGCAGGACCACCTCGCAGAACGGCGCCAGAGTCTGGCCCAGGCCCTCGGCCATCGCCAGAAGCTGCTCGAAAAGATGGGTGGTTTTGTGGTTTGTCGTCATCTATACAAAATGTCCAATATTGGACATTTTGTCAACATCGTTCCCGAGGTCCGGCGGGTTTGCGCGGCAGACGGCGAGCCAGCGCGTCGAGCCAAGGATCGGGCAGGGCGCGCAACAGCCAACCGACCACCGCCATCGGCCAGGGGAAGGTGATGCGGCCGCGATTCCGTTCCAGCCCCTCGCGGATGATCCGCGCGGCGCGCGCGGGGCGCATCAGAAACGGCATCGGGAAGCCGTTGACGCCGGTCATCGCGGTTTCGACGAAGCCGGGACAGACGACGCTGACCCCGATGCCATCGGCGGCGGCTTCGCCGCGCAGGCCTTCGCCCCAGGCGCGGACGGCGGCCTTCGAGGCGCAATAGGCCGGCGCGCCGGGAATGCCCCGGAAACCGGCAACCGAAGAGATGATCGCGATCTGGCCGTGGCGCCGGGTGCGCATGGCGGGCAGCAGCGGCAACACCGTATTCAGAACCCCATCCAGATTGACCGCGAACACGGCGCGGGTCTGCGCCGCGCTTTCCGCCCCGCCGTGGGTTCCCGCCGAAATTCCGGCGTTGGCGATCACCAGGTCGATCGGTGTCGCCGCGTCGATCGAGGAGAGGACGTCGGCCATGGCGTCGGCGTCGGTGACATCCAGGCGATGGACGCGGGCGGCGGCGCCCTTGGCCTCGACCGCTGCGGCGGCGCGGTTCAGGCGGTCGGCATCGCGCCCGAACAGGAACAGGGTGCGGCCCGGCGCGGCGTATTCCAGGGCCAGCGCAGACCCCAACCCACCGGAGGCTCCGGTCATGACAATCGTCCGTGGGGAATGGGACATGGCGGGAACCTTTCGTCGTCTCGAAGGTGACAGGGCATCGCTTTCACGGTTATAACCCTAAACATCTCGCGCAACAGCCGAGAGTCGGACAGGAGGAAGCATGACCGGCCAGACCGCCGCATGACTGCACAGCATGACCGGTTTAGCCCGGACCGAGGAGCGCGACGCGGATGGTGGCCTTGCCTGGGTCTGGGACCTACGCAGCGTCAACGGCAAGGGCCTGGACGTGCGTTGCCGTTTGCCGAATGGTTTCGAGGCGCTGGAAAAACCGCTGCGCGCCCGGATGGCGGCGACGTTTTCGCGGGGGTCGATCAATCTCTCCCTGACCGTCGAACGCGCCGCTGCGGGCGGGGGCCTGCGGATCAACGCGGACTGGCTGGAGACCCTGATCGCCGCCGCCGCCGATGCCTGTGCCCGCCACCCCGGCGTGGTGCAGCCGCCTTCTTTCGATGGTTTGTTGCAGGTGAAGGGGGTGGTCGATAGCTCCGACCTTCCCGCCACCATGCCCGATGGGGATGCCCTGACCGCCCTGCTGCTGGCGGATTTCGACCGCGTTTGCGCCGCGCTGGCGCAGGCCCGTGCCGAGGAGGGGGGGGCGGATCGCCACGGTGATCTCAGATCAGGTGACGGCGATCGCCGATCTGGTGACGCGGGCCGAGGGCTGCGCCGCCGCCCGCCCAGAAGCGCAGAAGGCGAAGCTGGCCCGCCTGATGGGCGAATTGCTGGAAAACGGCGACCTGCCGGAAGATCGTTTGGTGCAGGAACTGGCGTTGCTGGCCACCCGCTATGACGTGCGGGAAGAACTGGACCGTCTGGACAGCCACATCGTCGCCGCCCGTGCGTTGCTGGGGCAGGCGCAGGGGATCGGGCGGAAGTTCGACTTCCTGTGCCAGGAATTCAACCGCGAGGCCAATACCCTGTGCTCGAAATTCTCGGATGCCGAGTTGACCGCCATCGGGCTTGAGCTTAAGACCGTGATCGACCGCCTGCGCGAGCAGATTCAGAACATCGAATAGGTTTTCCAAGATGCCGCTGTCTTCATCCGATACGCTACCGTCCGCCGCTTCCCTGGTCAGCCGTCGCGGCCTTCTTCTGGTGCTCTCCTCCCCCTCCGGTGCGGGTAAGACGACCATCACGCGCAACCTTCTGGCGGTCGATCCCTTGATTTCCGCCTCGGTTTCGGTGACGACGCGGGCCCAGCGTCCGGGAGAAACCGAGGGCCGCGACCGCCATTTCATCGACAAGCCGCGTTTCGATGCCATGGTCGGCGCCGGGGAATTGTTGGAACACGCCCAGGTCTTCGGTAATTTCTATGGCACGCCGAAGAGGCCGGTCGAGGACTGGCTGGCGAGGGGCCGCGACGTGCTGTTCGATATCGACTGGCAGGGCACGCAGCAGCTGGAAGAAAAGATGTCCGCCGACCTGGTGCGCATCTTTGTGCTGCCGCCCTCGATGGCGGAACTGGAACGCCGCCTGCGCGGACGCGGCCAGGACAGCGAGGCGGTGGTGCAGGGCCGCATGGCCAAGGCCGCCGACGAGATGAGCCACTGGATCGAATACGACTACATCATCATCAATCGCGATGCCGAGGCCAGTACCCGTCAGGCGTTGACCATCCTGAACGCGGAACGGCAGAAGCGTGCCCGCCTGACCGGGATGTCGGATTTCATCACCGCCCTGCGCAAGCAGATGTAACCGACAAACCCAAGCCGGGGGTCCACCCCGAATCCCAGTACGGATAAGAACCTTGCGAGGGGTCGCGCCCCCCCCCTCGCGCTCCCCGTTTCTGGCTTTCCGCCGCCTTGGCGGTAATCGGCCATCGCGCCGCGTGACGGATTTATCGCGCTACGCGCAAACACCCAAACCCCACACAGGACCCAAGGTCCTGTGTGGGGTTTGGGGCTGGCCCCGGCCCGTTTTTCCTAGTCCTGCCGCCGCGCGGCGAAGGCGCGGGCGAGGGCGCAGAAGCCCTCGACCGGGATGGTTTCGGCGCGGGCCTCGGGGTTGATTCCCGCCGCTTCGCACAGTGCCGCGCCGCCCAGGGGTTTCAACGCGGCGCGCAGCATCTTGCGGCGTTGCCCGAAGGCGGCGGCGGTGACCTGTTGCATCGCGGCGCGCGGGGCCGGGGCCAGCGGTTCGGCGCGGGGTTCCAGGCGGACGACCGCCGAGGTTACCTTGGGCGGCGGCGTGAAGGCGGAGGCCGCGACCTCGAACAGGGCCGAGGTCACGCACAGCCATTGGCAGAGTACGCTCAGGCGGCCGTAATCCTTGCCGCCGGGCGGGGCGACGATGCGCTCCACGACCTCCTTTTGCAGCATCACGGTCAGGCTGGCGAACCGTTCCGGCCGGTCCAGCCAGCCGGTCAGCAGCACAGTGCCGATGTTGTAGGGCAGGTTGGCGGCGATGCGGCGCGGCGCCGGACCTAGGCTTTCGTAATCGACAGCGAGAGCGTCGTCGGCGATCACCGTCAGGCGTCCGGGCCAGGTCGCCTGGATCTCGGCCAGGGCGGGCAGGCAGCGGTCATCGCGTTCGATGGCGACGACATGGGCGGCGCCCTCGGCCAGCAGGGCGCGGGTCAGGCCGCCCGGACCCGGTCCGACCTCGATGATGGTGCCGTCGTCCAATGGTCCGGCGGCGCGGGCGATGCGCGCCGTCAGGTTCAAGTCCAGCAGGAAGTTCTGGCCCAGGTTCTTCTTGGCGCGCAGATTGTGCTCGGCGATCACGTCGCGCAGCGGCGGCAGGCGGTCGGTCATGATGTGGCTCCGGCCCGCGCTATTGCCATTGCATCGGCGGTGCGCAGGGCCGCGATCAGGCTGTCGGGGCGGGCCTGCCCGGTTCCGGCCAGGGTCAGGGCGGTGCCGTGATCGGGCGAGGTGCGGACGAACGGCAGTCCCAGGGTGATGTTGACGCCGCCATGGAAATCCAACGTCTTCAGCGGGATCAGCGCCTGATCGTGGTACATGCACAGCGCCGCGTCATAGGCGGTTCGCGCCTCGGCGTGGAACATCGTGTCGGCGGGAAGTGGTCCGGTCACGTCGTGGCCTTCGCCCTGCAGTTCGGCGATCGCCGGGGCGATCAGGTCGATTTCCTCGGTCCCCATCAGGCCGTCTTCCCCGGCGTGCGGGTTAAGCCCGGATACCGCCAGCCGTGGCCGCGCGATGCCGAAATCGCGGGCCAGCGCGGCCAGAACGACGCGGGCGATCACCGCGATCGGGGTGGCGGCCAAATGGCGCGGAACCTCGGCCAGGGCGCGGTGGACGGTCAACGGCACCACCCGCAATTCCGCGCAGGACAGCATCATCACCGCGCGGTGTCCGGGACCGGCCAGTGTCTCCAGGTATTCGGTGTGGCCGGGATGGGCGAAGCCCCCGGCGGCCATCGCCGCCTTGTGGATCGGCGCGGTGACGACGCCGCAGGCGTAGCCTTCGCGGCACAGATCAACGGCGATGCGAATGGCTTTTGTGACGGTGGCGGCGTTGGCGGGGTCCGGGATGCCCATGACATCGGGGCGGGGCAGGGCGACCGGCAGCACCGGCAGGGCGTCGGCGAAGCGGTCTGCGGCGGCGGCGACCTCGGTCGCGGCAATCGGAGACAACGGCACGTCCAGTCCCAGCCGACGGGCGCGGGCGACCAGCAGCGCCGGATCGGCGACGGCGACGAAGGGCGGCCCGTCGCCGCCCCGTGTTCGCGCCCAAGTGGCGAGGATGAGGTCGGGGCCGACCCCCGCCGGTTCCCCCATGGAGAGCGCGAGCGGTGGGGTCGGCGTCATATCCGGATGTCGATGATCGCGGTTCGGCGCAGGTCGCGCAGGCGGCGTTCGGCGCCACGTTCCAGGCGCTCCAGACGCAGGCCGTCGCGGATCTGGTCGGCGGCCGGCAGGGTTCTGGGGGCGACGCGTTCGCAGACCATCAGCAAGGTGGTGACGCCACCGATCTCGACCGGCGCGCTGGGGGTGCCGATCGCCAGATTTTCGACCGCCTGCGCCACGGTTGCCGGCATTTCGCGTGCCGTCAGGCTGCCGAGCGGGCCGGTCCCCGCGGTGCCCAAGGTCTTGCCGTGGGCCTCGAAGGCCGGGCAGCCGCGCACCGAGGCCGCGACATAGGTGGCCACCTTGTCGCGGTCGGCGGTGGAGACCGCCTTTTCGCCGGACAGCGGCAGTTTGATCTGGCTAAGACGGAGCTTGGTCGCGCTGGGGTCGGGGGCTTGCAGGACGCTGCGTTTTTCCAGCTTCAGGATGTAATAGCCGTTGGTGGTGCGGATCGGCGCGGAAACTTCGCCGTCCCGCAAGGTCAACAGTGTCGCATCGAGCTCGCGTTCCAACTGACCCCGCGGCACCCAACCAAGGTCGCCGCCGCGTCCCGCGGTCGGGCTGCGCGAGAATTGCATGGCGGCTTGCGCGAACGGAGCCTCCAGGCGCAACTGCTCGGCCAATTTGTTGGCGAGAGCGGTCAGATCCGCTTCGTTTTGGGCTGCGTCGAAGGGCAGAAAGATTTCGGCGACCTTGTGCTGCGGTTGTCCCAGGTTGGCGCGCATCTGTTCCAGGCGGTCCTGGACGTCCTCCGCCGATGGGGGATTTTTCTGTCCGTAGAGGCGGTTGACCGCCTTGATCCAGGTGGCCTGGGCGCGAATCTGCTCGGAAATCGTTTCATAGGGGACGTTGAGCGCCCCTGCCAGTTCCCTAAGGCCGCCGGGCCGCATGCCGTTGCTGGCCTCGACACGACCGATCGCCTGATTCAAATCGGCGTCTTCAATGGCGACGTTCAGGCGTTTCGCTTCCTGCAGTTGCAGGCGCTCGTCGATCAGTCCGCGCAGCACCTGGGGGGCCAGACGTTGGCGATTTTCCGGCGTATCCTCCAGGCGGGAGGAAAATAGCGCGACTTTAAGCCGTGTCGTCAGGTCGAAAATCGACACGATGTCGTCGTTGATCACCGCGGCGATTCTCAAGGAATCCTGGGCCGTCGCTGGGCTCCCCATCGCGGAAAGAAGGGCGATCATGGCCGATCCGCAGATCGTTTCCGCCGCGCGTTTCAGTGTCGCATATCGGATCATCGCGTCATCCCGTCTCGATTTTGCCTACATGCTGAACTTGGAGTCGCCGAGGGTCTTGAAAACCAGGTACATGAGGACGCCCCATCCCTTTTCCGCATCGCGGTCGGAAGTATAGTCCTTGGTCGCCGTCAAGCGCAGCAGAAAGCATTCGTCCTCGTAGGTCGCGGCGGTTGAAAACGACAACGGTCCGCCGGTGTCGGTCAAATCGTGCGAGGTGGCGGCGGAAACCTTCCAGTCGCGGGAAAGCCGCGACTGCAGGCCGACCGAAAGCTGCTCGACGTCCTTGTTGTCGGTGTCGTTCAGCCGGACATGATTGCGCTGGTTGAGGTAGGCCATCGACAGCCGCAGCGGGTCGGTGCCGCCGGAGATCGTGATGTCGTTGCTGACCACTTCGTAGTCGTCTTGATCGACGCGGAACCGGTAGGTGCTGTTGAAATAGCTGCCGTAGCGATAGCGGACCCGCCCGACGTAGTCGGACAGACCTTCCCGGAGGCCGGAGCTTTCCGGGAACGCCGAATCCTTGTGCACGCGATAGGTCTGGCCCGCGAACGCGGACAACTGGTTGGTGGTGCCGTTCAGACAGGCGTTCCAGTTGACGCCATAGGTCCCGCGCGGTCCGGTCTCGACGCGGTCATGGCCGATGAAATGATTGGTTTCCAGCGCCTGAGTGTCGTCGAATTCGAGGTCGCGGCTGTCCTCGTTCGGAATGTTGTCGGGGTTGCCGCCGTTCGGCGAAACCGCTCCGATCAGCACCGGTTCGATGACCTGGGTGGTGTGCTCTCCGGCGCGGGCGAACGGCCAGCTCCAGCGCAGCGAGGCTTCCGGGATCACCCGACCGGTGGCGCCGGAAAAGGTCTCGCCATTGGATTTCAGGTAATTCTCCACCTGATAGACGTCGCTGCGCAGGGAGGTGGTAAGGGTGTAGTGCTCGCCCGAGGGCGCGACATAGGGCAGCGTCCAGGCGGAACTTCCGGAAACCCGGTAGCTGTCGGTGGCGCCGCCGCTGCGGGTCAGGGACGCGGAGGACAAGGCGGTGGTCCAGTAGCCGCCCTTCACGCCGTGTTCGCCGAAGTGCGTCCATTCGCCGCGCGGCAGGATGATGGGGTTCTTGACCGGGGAGGTGAGGGCGCGCAATTCGCGAAAGCTCAAGGCCTCGATCCGGGCATAATCGTCGCCGGCGAAGCCCTCCATGGCGACGCGGCTGGTCATGGAATAATCTTCCAGGAAGGAGCGCTTGGTCATGTAGTCGTTGGGCTGATCGATCTTGTACCGTCGGCGATAGGTGTCCGACGACACCGCGCGCAGGTCGGCGGAGCCGCGCCAGGTTTCGTTGGCGTCCCATTCGCCCCGGAAGTTGACGTGCCCGCAGTCCTTGTCGCCGTCGGCCTGGCCGCTGGCATCGACAATGAAGCCGCCGTTGGCGAGATTCTGGCGATATTCGCCGACCAGGATCGACGGGTCGCCGGTGGCCAACAACGGCGCCAGGGTGACGTCGGAGTTGGGCGAGGTCACGTAGTAATAGGGAACCTTGACGAAGGTGCCGATGTTGCTGGAATTGCCGATCGACGGGAACAGGAAGCCGCTGCGCCGCTTGACCGTCGGATCGGCGTGCGAAAGATAGGGGGTATAGGCGACCGGCACCCTGAACATTTCGAGCGTCGCGTCGCTGTAGACGATGTCCTTCGTCGCCTCGTCATGGACGATGCGCACCGCCTTGATCTGCCAAATCCGGGTGTCGCCGCCGCCGCAGGCGTCGCAGGCGCTATAGACGGCGTGGTCCAATTCGTTGATCTGCTGCCCTTGGTCGCCGACGCTGCGTTTGCCGCCCGCCGCCGCCGTGCGCGAATGGTCGGCGGTAATCAGCAGCAGATTGCTCATCGCGCCTTCCTTCATCTTTCCGGTCAACTGCATGTGATCGGCAAAGACGACGTCGCCGCCCGGCATGATCAGGGAAACGTTACCGTTGGCGGTGACTGTGTCCTGATTGATGCTGTAGCTGACGGTGTCGGCGAAGAGGGTGTGGCCAGCTTGATTGATTTCGACGCCGCCGCGCGCGGTGACGATGTTGAGCGAGCGGTCGTGGGTGACTTCCTCGGCGGCCATCGCCACCGGTTCGTCGGAAATCGCCTCGGCGGCGCGTGCCGGGGTTTGGCCCAGGACGCACGCGACCATCCCGATCGCCGTGCCGAGACGCCGCCAAGCGCGGGCCGTCAAGGCGGGCGGCGCGGCCGAAAAGGTACGGCGCTCTTGATTCACGATCCCATCACCCCGGAAGAGGAACCCGCAGCGGTGCGGACCCGTAAGTGCACAGGGTACAAAAGGTAGACCGGAATCACAATCGGCAGAAGCGTCAGAAGCGGCGGCAGCACCAGAAACAGGCTCGACCGGCTGGCCAGATTGTTGATGCTGAGGGAGGCCGCCTGGAAGCCGACCATCAGGGCGACGGTGACGACGATGCGCCGTGCCTGGCCGCAGCGATCGAACGATCCGCCCAACAATCCAGTCAGGGCCATCAGGGCGAAGCCCAGAACCTGGAGGGGAAGGAACAGGCGTTGCAGTCCCTCGACGCGGAAACGCCGAACATCGACGGCGCTGAGGTGATCGCTTGGTTGTTCGGTGAACAATTCGGTCAGGCCGCGTTCGCGGGCGTCGCGGAAGCGGACCTCGTCGGTGGGGTGGGATTCGCCGAATTCGGCGGTGTAGGAATCGAAATATAGAACCGAGTAGCCGTGATCCTTGGGGGTGTATTCCTGGCGACTGCCGTTGATCAGGTGAAGGCGCGGCATCGCGCCACCCGAGACCAGGGCGCCCTTTTCCGCCATCACGATGACCTCTTTGGAGGGATTGCTGAGGTCCGAGATCAGCACCTTGGACAGGACATTGTCGGCGTCGCGCTCGCCGACGAAGACAATGACGCCGTCGCCGACGTCGGTGAATTCGCCCTCCTTCAGAACCAAGTGGGTGACGTCCTGGCGGATCGTCCACTGCAGTTCGCGAAAGGACCGCACCGACTCCGGCGCGATCCACAGGGTCAGGGCATAGGATAGAACGGTGATGCCCCCCGCGAGAATCAGCGCCGGGATCGACAGGTCCCACTGGCTCATTCCGGTGGCGCGCATCACCACCAGTTCGCGGTCGCCGATCAGCTTGTTGTAGATGAACAGGGTGACGGTGAAAATCGCGATCGGCAGCACCACCATCAGGAAGCCCGGCAGCAGCATCGAGGTCAGCTTCAGGAACAGCGCCACCGACAACCCCTTATTGACGATCAGATCGACGAAACGTAGCGACTGGCTGAGCCACAACAGAATCGACAGTCCCACCGTCACCAGGAGCATGCCGATGAACAGCTGTTTCAGGATGTAGCGTGTGATTCCCCGCATCATGGCGGCGGAGTATAGAGGCTGACCGCCGACATTAGAACCGGAATTCGTCCGTGGGCGCGGGCGGTTCGATTTTGCCGCCGCCCTGCGCCAGGGCATGACGGTGGGCGCGATGGAGCCGGTCGAACAGCTTCAGATATTCGGCCTCCGCCGCCGCCGATGGCAATGGCCGCAAGACCGCGCCGGGCAAGGGTTTGGCGGCGATTTTCAGAATGCCGGACACTTCCGGCGGGGCGAAACCGGCCAGTTGCACCGCCTCGGTCGCGGCGGCGATCAAATCGGCCTTCTTGATCCGCGCCGTGATTTCGCACGGCAGCTTGGGCGGCAGGCCGAAAGCCTGGTGGACCGCCATTTGCAAGCGGGTCTCGATTTCGCGAAAGACATCGCCGACCGCCGCCTTCAGGGGGGTGATCAGGTCGTGGGTGACGTATTCGGGGGCGTCGTGCAGCAGTCCCGCCAGCAGCACCCAGCTGGGACTGTCCGGGTGGAGGCGTTGCAGAATCTCGACCACGAACAGCGCGTGCTGCGCCACCGACCAGCCGTGCTCGCCCGAAGTCTGGCCGTTCCAGCGGGTGTTGCGCGACAATCCCAGGGCGATGTCGTGAATTTCGATGTCCAGGGGGGACGGCTCGATCAGGTTGAGGCGACGGCCCGACAGCATGCGCTGCCAAGTGCGCGGCGCGGTTTCATCCAGGCGCCGTCGCGCAGTTTCGTCCAGCGGGTGTTCCGGCGCGCGGCTCATTGGCACAGCGCCAGCAGGTCTTGGTTGGTTTTGTCAGGATGGGGCGCGCCGTCGATCGCCTCCACCGACTTAACGACGCCGGGGCCGGCGATGCGCGCCGCCTCGGCCAGCAGGCGTCCGTTCACGCCGGAAAGATTCAGCTTTTCAGAACGGCTCTGCGTGATCGGGGTGCGGTTCATCGTGAACAGGAAGGCTTCGATCATGTAGGGCAGGCGATTGCACATCACCATCATGACGCCGTCCCGCGAGGTCAGGCGCAGAGTCATCGGACGGTGGGCGGAAACCCCCTTGGTGTGGCTGCGCGCACCCGCGACCGGGACCCACATCGGCGCCAGTTGCAGGGTCCGTTCGCCGGGACCGAAGGCCGAGGTCTTGCCGCCGCCCTCGGCCAGGGATGTGTCCGGCCAATCCATCGCGATCAGGCATGCCGCGCCCAAAACGGCGATGCGAAATGCGTGGCGGAACGATCCGGAGGCGAAGGGGAACGGCATGATGCGGGGAATCCAGGAAATTGAGCATGACATGATCGCGGCTTTCCGGCGCCGGATCAACCGTCGCGGCGTTCGGCAAAGAAATCCTTGAGCAGGCGGGCGCAGTCGGTTTCGCGCAGGCCGCCATAGACCTCTGGGCGGTGGTGGATGGTGGGCTGCCGGTAGAGCCGGGGGCCATGATCGATGGCGCCGCCCTTGGGGTCGAAGGCCCCGAAATAGACGCGGCGGATGCGCGCGAAGGCGATCGCCGCCGCGCACATCGCGCAGGGCTCCAGCGTGACGTAAAGGTCGCAGCCCGGCAGGCGCGGCGAACCCAGCGCCCGGGCGGCGGCGCGCAGGGCGAGAATCTCGGCGTGGGCGGTAGGGTCGCGGTCGGTCTCGGTGCGGTTGGCGGCCTCGGCGAGGATGCGCCCGCTGGCGCCATCGACGACGACAGCGCCGACCGGAACCTCGCCCCGCGACGCCGCCTCGCGCGCCAGGGCGATGGCGCGGTCCATGAAATTGCCGTCCAGGGAGGCGGCAATTGGCGTTGACGTACCCATATCCATATCGGCACAGTGCGTCAGTCCGCGCCTTGCGGTCAAGACGGCTGAAAAACGGTCGCGAATTAGGGAAATGATAACCGAGGAACGCCTATCCTGATTCCCATGATGACGGTGAAACGATCTACGACGCTTTCCGCGACGTGCTTTTGCATTGCCGTCGCTGGGGCTCCGGTGGCGGCGCCGGGGTTTGCCGGCGCCGGTGTCGATGTCGCGTTCGTTACCCCCGATGGCAGCGTCGCGGTTGCCGGGAACATGGTCGAGGCCCGCGTTCTGGCGGCGATTCGCTCCGCCAGCGAAACCACCGGCGTTGCCTTTCCCTATCTTCTGGCCAAGGCCTATCGCGAAAGCGGCCTCGATTCCTTCCCCGATGCCTCGTCCTCCAGCGCCGCCGGAATCTTTCAGTTCACCCGTCAGACCTGGCTGGGTCTGTTCCTGCGTTATGGGCGCACCTATGGGCAAGGCGAATTGGTGGACTGCATCGCGCGCGTGCCGAAGAGGGGCTTCGCCGTTCCCGACAGCACCGAGGGGCGCTTGGTCCTCGACCTTCGCCACGACCCCGAGCTGGCCGCCCAACTGGCCGCGGAATACACCCGCGAGAACCGCGCGACGCTAAGCCGGGCCTTGGGGCGGTCGGTTACGCCCGAGGAACTCTACATTGCGCATTTCCTGGGGGCGCAGGGGGCGGTGCAATTGATGCGCGCCACCGTCACGCGACCGGATTTGGCGGCGGCCTCGATCTTCCCCGACGCGGCGGCCAGAAACCCCGGTCTGTTCTATTTGCCGTCGGGGCGCAAGGCGGTCTCGGTGTCGGCCTTGCATGACTGTCTGGTGCGTGCCTTTAAGCGCGAAATGGTGCGGTTTGCCACCCTTTCGCCCGAGGTTCTGGGAATCGTGCCGCGTCCGCACGGCGTGCCGAAACTGACGGTGCCGCGCAAGCCGGATCGCCGGGGCGGTGGCATGGTCGCGGTGACGCGGTCCCGTGTTTCGGCCGAGGACCTGAAAACCGCGTTGGTCCGCTTTTTGTTGCCGGGGGGGCGTGGCCCAGCCCTGGCTGCATGGAGGCCTTGACGGGGCGGAGCCGGTGCGGGTGCCGCCACTGAGTCCGGCGGCGCGCCCGGGGACGAGGGCCGCGTTCGATCGGGTGCCCGCCGACCGTGTCGAGGGGGCGATGCCGCGGCTTCCGGCTCCTCGCTTCGGCGATGTCATGCCCGCGCGTCCGGTGGACGATGGCGCGAAGGTTGCGGGCGGACCGCTGCCGCGCCATGAGAGGGCGGCTCCGGAAATCGCCGAGGTTCCGCTGCGCGCCGTGCGTCCGGGCGTCTGATCGACCGGATAAGCGCTTTTGCTTGGGTGCGCAGAGGTGTCCCGAATATCATATCGATGCCGCCGATGCCGCGATCCCGCGTGCGTTCGTGGCGGCGGCGGAGGACCGATGACCGATACCCCCGATACCCCCGATACCTCCGACAAGGGCGAACGCATCGCCAAGGCGATGGCGCGCGCCGGTGTTTGTTCCCGCCGCGAGGCGGAGGCGCGGATCGCCGCCGGCCGGGTTGTTCTGAACGGCCACCGGGTCGAGACTCCGGCCACCCTGGTGGGGCCGGGCGATTTCGTGACGGTGGATGGCAAGCCGCTGCCGGATCGCATGCCGCCCCGTCTGTGGCGCCATCACAAGCCGGTGGGGCTGGTCACCACCCACAAGGATACGGAGGGCCGTCCGACCGTGTTTGAGCATCTGCCGCCGGGTTTGCCGCGGGTAATTTCGGTGGGGCGGCTGGATTTGAACTCCGAGGGTCTGTTGCTGCTGACCAACGATGGCGAACTGGCGCGGCGGTTGGAACTGCCCTCCAACAACTGGACGCGGCGCTACCGCGTGCGGGTCCATGGTTTGGTGCGGCAAGAGGCGCTGGATCGTTTGGCCGCCGGGATGGTGGTCGATGATGTGCAATATGGTCCGGTGAAGGCGGTTCTGGACCGTCAGCAGGGGGCCAACGCCTGGTTGGAAGTGGTCCTGACCGAAGGCAAGAACCGTGAAATCCGCAAGCTGATGCTGGCCCTCGGTCTGGGGGTCAATCGCCTGATCCGGGTTCGCTATGGGCCGTTCGCGTTGGGCGATTTGCCGTCCGGCGCGGTGGACGAGATTCCGCCCAAGATCCTGCGCGAGACCATGGGCGACGCGGTGCGCGCCAAGTTACCCTCGGGCGCGCAGGCCGGGCGCGACCGCCGCCAGCGCGAACGGGACGGCCTGCCGCCCGCGCCGCCGAAGCCCGCGACCAACAAGCCTGCGTCGGAAGCCAAGCCCGGCGGTCGCCCGCCGCGCGCGCCGAAGCCGCACCGTTTCGAACCCGAAGGCGGGTCGCGCGGCGGCAAGGGACGGAAGAAGCCATGAGGATCGTCGCCGGGCGGCATCGCGGCCGGGTTCTGGTCGCGCCGGGGGGAGAGGGCGTGCGCCCGACCTCGGACCGGGCGCGGGAGTCCCTGTTCAACGTGCTGGTCCATCGGTATCCGCCGCACGAATTCACTCTCAACGGGGCGCGGGTGCTCGATCTTTGTGCCGGGACCGGGGCGTTGGGGCTGGAGGCCGCCTCGCGCGGGGCGGCGCACGTCACCTTCGTCGAACGCGCCCCCGGCGCCCTGGCCGCGTTGGCCGCCAATCTTCGCGCCTTCAAGATCGAGGCGACGGTGCTGAAGACCGACGCCACCCACCTGCCGCGGTCGCCGATTCCGTGCTCCCTGGTCTTCCTGGACCCGCCCTATGCCGACGGCATCGCCGTCGCCGCGTTGTCCAGCGCCGCTGCCGCCGGGTGGCTGCGCGACGGCGCGGTGGTGGTGGTCGAAACCGCCGCCACCGACCATCCCGTCTGGCCCGAGGGCTTCGTCGCGGACGACCGCCGCACCTACGGTAAGGCGGCGATCAGTTTCCTGCGCTGGCGCGGTTGACGCCGTACTTTCTTTGTCGCTGTCGGGGGTATGATCTTCCCCAGGTTGCCGTGACGAGGGAGGAAAGCCATGCTGACCACCGCGATTTTTCCAGGACGCTACGTGCAAGGGGTGGGGGCCCTGTCCGTCCTGGGCGAGGAAACCGCGCGCCTGGGGAAAAGCGCCCTGGTGCTTGTCGATAAGGTCGTGGCGAAAAGCCTGGGCGATCGCATCGCCCGGGAGATGTCCGGCCATGTGGACGCAGCGACCGAGCCGTTTGGCGGCGAGTGCTGCGATGACGAAATCCATCGCCTGGTCGCCGCCGCGCAAAAGGCCGAGGTGATCGTCGGCATCGGCGGCGGCAAGACGCTGGATACCGCAAAGGCGGTGGCCCACGAGCGTAGGCTGCCGGTGGTGATCGTGCTGACCTTGGCCTCCACCGATGCGCCGTGCAGCGCGCTTTCGGTGATCTATACGCCCGAGGAGGTGTTCGCGCGCTATCTGCTGTTGCCCAGCAATCCGAACGTGGTGTTGGTGGATACGGAAGTGGTCGCCGCCGCGCCCGCGCGCTTCCTGGTTTCCGGGATGGGCGATGCCCTGTCCACTTGGTTCGAGGCGGAAAGCTGCCGCGTTCGCGCGGGCGGGCAACATGACCGGACGCCCGGGACCGACGACCGCTTACGCCCTGGCGCGACTGTGTTTCGATACCCTGATGGAATACGGCGTCCTGGCACTCAGCGCGGCGAAGGGCGGCGCGGTCACGGCGGCGCTGGAGAAGGTGGCGATCGGCGTCCTTGCGGCGCTGTTCCTGACCGATCGCCCGCCGGAGATGGTGGACCGGGTCTATGCCTTCTGCGCCGCCGTCGGTTTGCCGACGACGCTGGAGGGGCTGGGGCTGAAGGGAGTCTCCGACGCCGATCTGATGCGGGTGGCCGAGGCCGCCTGCGCGCCGGGCGAGACCATCCACAACGAACCCTACGAGGTTTCGCCGCAAACGGTATTCTGGGTGATCAAGGCCGCCGATGCCGAAGGCCGCCGCCGCAAGGCGTCCTGAGCCTGCCGTGGGGGCGGTCTTAGGGTCGCCCCCCGGTTAGTGTGGCGGCAGCGGGTGCGCCGCTTCGAACGCGGCGATGTAGTCGCGGGTTTCCGGCACGGCGGTTTTCGATCGCGTCATCTGGATCTGAAAGACCACCTCGCCCTCGTAGCGGAAGGCCATTTCCGTGCCGAGCAGATAGAATTCCCACATCCGGCAGAACCGTTCGTCGAACATCGCCGCAATTTCGGCGCGGTTGCTCTGGAAGCGGTCGTGCCAGTGCCTCAGGGTTTCGGCATAGTGCAGGCGCAGGATTTCGACGTCGGTGGTGATCAGGCGTTCGCGTTCGACCGCCGCCATGGTTTTGGACAGGGCCGGGCAATAGCCGCTGGGGAAGATGTATTTGCGAATCCAGGCGTTGGTGCTGCCCGGCGGTTCGGTGCGGCCGATGGTGTGGAGTAGGGCGACACCGTCGTTGGCCAAGCAATGATGCACGGTGCGGAAGAAGGCGCGGTCGAACCGGCCCTTCACCGCGCGGTAGTCCATCAGTTCGAATTTGACCCGGTCGGTCAGCCCCGCCGCCTCGGCTCGGGCGCGGGCCACCGCCAGTTGCGGTTCGGACAGGGTGATGCCGGTGACCGAAACGTCGAAGGTCTTGGCCAGGTAAAGCGCGGTGCCTCCCCAACCGCAGCCGATGTCCAGAACGGTTTGTCCGGGGCGGAGCAGCAGTTTGGAGGCGATGTGACGTTTCTTGGCGGCCTGGGCTTCCTCCAGGGTTTCCGCGCCGGTCGGAAAATGGGCGCAGGAGTACTGGCGGTCGGCATCCAGGAAAAGTTCGTACAGCCGGGGCGACAGATCGCAGTGGTGGGCGACGTTCTTGATCGATCGCGGCACCGGGTTGTTTTGGTGTAGGCGGCGGATCAGGCGGTTGATCCCGTTTCTGGTGCGAGACAGCGGGTTGGCTTGGCTGCGTTCCAGATTGATCATGAACAAGGCCAACAGGTCGTGCAGCGAACCGTCCTCGACGCGGATGGTGCCGTCCATGTACCCCTCGCCGAAGGCCAGGGCCGGTTGCCAGGGCAGATGGCGGATCACCTTGGGGTCGGTGAAGACCAGGCACACCGGTTTGGGGCGCGTCTCTGGCGGCAGGCGGTCGAACGGCGCGCCCGCTATGTGAAAGGTTTTTCCGTTGGGGCGGACCACGGTCAGATCGCCCTGGCGGATCAAACGACGCAAGAACAGTTCGAACAGCATGGGTGGCCTCCTTGGTCGTGGAAAGCCGGCCCCCCCCGGTACGGGGTCCTCGTTCCCCTCGATGCCATATGGGGCCGGATGGTTGCCGCTGCAAATCCTGTGGCATTTTCGCAGCAGGCGGGGGCAAGAACCGATGCGCGCCGGGGTTCTCCATTGCCGTGGCGCGTCGGATATGGCAGCACTATTGCTCCACTTTCGGTCTTTTCGGAGAATGCCGGTGCGTCAGAGCTCCGCTACCGGAACCACCGCCGTCGCGGTGCTTCTGTCCTTAAGTTTTTGTCACATGCTGAACGACATGATGCAGTCGTTGCTGGCGGCGATCTATCCGATCCTGAAGGTCAACCATCACCTGGATTTCGGCCAGATCGGCATTCTGACCCTGACCTTTCAGCTGACCGCATCGTTGTTGCAGCCCTGGGTCGGTTTCTATACCGATAGGAATCCGAAGCCGTTCTCCCTGGTCTTGGGCATGTGTTCGACCTTTTGTGGCCTGTTCTTGCTGGCCGCCGCGTCAAGCTATGGTCTTCTGCTCGTCGGGGCGGCCGTGGTCGGGATCGGGTCCTCGGTCTTTCACCCCGAATCCTCGCGGGTGGCGCGGATGGCCTCGGGCGGGCGTTTCGGTCTGGCGCAGTCGATTTTCCAGGTGGGCGGCAATTCCGGTACCGCCCTGGGTCCGTTGTTGGCCGCGTTGATCGTGGTGCCGAACGGCCAGGGTTCGGTGGCGTGGTTCTCGGTCGCCGCGTTGTTGGCCGCCCTGGTCCTGTGGCGGGTCGGCCTGTGGTACCGCGAAGCCCGCGCGAACGCGGCGAGGAACCCCGCCGGGGCGACCGCCGCGCTGGTCCTGCCGCGCCGCAAGGTGATGATCACCCTGGGTTTGCTGGCGATGTTGGTGTTCTCGAAGAACGTCTACATGGTCAGCCTGAGCAGCTATTACACCTTTTACCTGATGGAGACCTTCCACCTGTCGGTGCGGCAGTCGCAGGTCTATCTGTTCATCTTCCTGGGAGCGGTGTCGGTGGGCACGTTGATCGGCGGCCCGGTCGGCGACCTTTTTGGCCGCAAGGTGGTGATCTGGTGCTCGATTCTGGGGGTGCTGCCGTTCACCCTGATGCTGCCGTACGCCAATCTGTTCTGGACGCCGATCCTGACCGTGGTAATCGGCTTGATTCTGGCCTCGGCATTTTCGGCGATCGTCGTCTATGGGCAGGAACTGCTGCCGGGCAAGGTCGGCACCATCGCCGGGCTGTTCTTCGGCTTTTCCTTCGGTGTCGCTGGGTTGGGCGCGGCGGTGTTGGGGCAGGTGGCGGATCTCCAGGGCATCCGCTTCGTCTATCACCTCTGCTCGTTCCTGCCCGCGATTGGCTTGCTGACGGTGTTCCTGCCGAACATCGAAAAGGACCGTCTGGCGGCCCGCCGCAAGGCGGCGGAATAGGCTTTCCTCAGCGCCCGAACAGGCGTTCGATGTCGGCGCGTTTCAGTTCCACATAGGTGGGGCGGCCGTGGTTGCATTGGCCGCCGCGCGGGGTCCGTTCGATCTGGCGCAACAGGGCGTTCATTTCCTCGACCGACAGGCGGCGCCCGGCGCGTACCGACCCGTGACAGGCGATGGTGGCGAGGATGCGGTCCAGGCGGCCGGTCAGGGCCGAGGCATCGTCCCACTCGGTCAGGGAGTCCGCGATTTCGCGAATCAGGGCGCGGACATCGGTCTGGCCCAGCGCCGCCGGAATTTCCCGCACCACCACGGCGTCGGCGCCGAAACGCTCCACCGTCAGGCCCAGCCCCGCCAGTTCGGCGTCGCGATCCAGCAGGCGGTCGGCGGCGGCCTCGTCCAGTTCCACCACCTCGGGCAGCAGCAAAACCTGACGCTTCACGCCATTGACGGCGATCTCCGCCTTGATCCGTTCCAGTACGATGCGTTCGTGGGCGGCGTGCTGATCGACCAGGACCAGACCGCTTGCGGTCTGCGCCACGATATAGGTTTCGTGCAGTTGGGCGCGGGCCTGCCCCAGCGGGAAGGCCTCGCCGTTTTCCGGCGGGGAGGGCGCGTTTTCGCCGCCGCTGCCGCGCGCCGCGCCGCCGGGCTGCAGGGACAGACCGGGCAGCGCCGCCGTCTCGTTCATGCCGGGCGGCGCCTGGAAGGCCAGCGCGGCGTCGAAGGCGGCATAGGGGTTGCCGCGCGCCGTGCCGCCGTGTCCGTATCCGCCGCCGCTGCCGCCATATCCCGGTTCCGGACGGAAGGCGGCGGTCAGGGCCGATGCGGCGTCGGCGGCGCGATAACCGGCATCGCCGATCGCGGATTTCAGGCCGGAAACGATCATCGCCCGCACCAGTCCGGGGTCGCGGAAGCGGACCTCGGCCTTCGCCGGGTGGACGTTGACGTCCACGAATTCGGGATCGACGGTCAAGAACAGCGCCAGCGCCGGGTGGCGGTCGTGCGCCAGCACGTCGCGATAGGCGCCGCGCACCGCCCCCAACAGCAGGCGGTCGCGCACCGGGCGACCGTTGACGAACAGGTATTGGTTTTGCGTCGTGCCGGTGTTGAAGGTCGGCAGCCCGGCATAGCCGGTCAGGCGCAGGCCTTCGCGTTCCACGTCCGCCGCCACCGCCGCTTCGGCGAAGTCGCGGCCCATGATCGCGCGCAGGCGGGAGAGGCGGGAGTCGAACAGATCGCCCTTTTCCGGCGCCAGGGTCAGGCGTTCCCGCCCGTCGTCGGAGAACGAGAATCCCACCTGCGGGTGCGCCATCGCCAGCCGGGTCACCGCGTCCAGGGCGTGGTTCGCCTCGGTTCGTGGAGTTTTCAGGAACTTCAGGCGGGCCGGGGTGGCGAAGAACAGATCGCGGATTTCGACGCGGCTGCCGGGCGGGTGGGCGGTGGGGACGGGGTCGTTCTTGACGCCGCCTTCGACGGCGAGGCACCACGCCGCGTCGGCGCCGTGTGGGCGCGAGGTGATGGACAAACGCGCCACCGCGCCGATCGAGGGTAGGGCCTCGCCGCGAAAGCCGAAATGGTCGATGTGGGTCAAATCGCCGTCGGGCAGTTTCGAGGTGGCGTGCCGTTCCACCGCCAGGGCGATTTCATCCGGGGTCATGCCGCAGCCGTCGTCGGTGACCGCGATCAGGGCGCGGCCGCCGTCGCGGATCGCCACCGCGACACGGGCCGCCCCCGCGTCCAGCGCGTTTTCGACGATTTCCTTCAGGGCCGAGGCCGGGCGCTCCACCACTTCGCCGGCGGCGATGCGGTTGACCAGGTCGGGCGGAAGAACGCGGATGCTCACCCTTCGCCGCCTCCGTCTTCGTCGCCGCCTTCGCCGCTGCCCTCCCCGTCGGAGGTATCGTCGGCGTCGCCGACGCCTTCGGGGGCGCGCAGGGCGCGGACCAGGTCGATCAAGGCGGCGGTGGAGCCGTCATGGTCGCCGCCGACGTCGCCCCCCAGCAGTTCCGGCAAAATCGCCCCGGCCAGGGCCTTGCCCAGTTCCACCCCCCATTGGTCGAAGGCGTTGATCCCCCAGATCGCGCTTTGCACGAAAATCTTGTGCTCGTAGAGCGCGATCAGCATGCCCAGGGTCTCCGGCGTCAGGCTGGGCAGCAGCAGGGTGGTGGAGGGGCGGTTGCCGGGAAAGGTCTTGTGCGGCGCCAGACGGACCGCTTTCGCCCGGTCGAGGCCTTGCGCCAGCAACTGGGCTAGGGCCTCGGCCTGGGTGCGTCCGCGCATCAGGGCCTCGGCCTGGGCCAGGGCGTTGGACAGCAGCATCGGCTGGTGGTCGGCGATTTCGTGGTGGGAGCGGGCGACCACGATGAAGTCGCAGGCGACGGCTTGCGTGCCTTGGTGCAGCAGCTGATAGAACGAGTGCTGGCCGTTGGTTCCCGGTTCGCCGAACACCACCGGCGCGGTCGGCAGCGTCACCGGCTGGCCGTCGGCGGTCACCCGTTTGCCGTTGCTCTCCATCTCCAGCTGTTGCAGGAAGGCGGGAAAGCGCGCCAACGACTGGTCATAGGGCAGCACCGCCAGCGCCGGAATCCCCAGCACCGTGTGGTTCCAGACGCCGGTCAGCGCCAGTACCACCGGCAGGTTGTCCAAGGGCGGAGCGGTGCGGAAATGCTCGTCCATGGCGAAGGCCCCGGCCAGCAGGTCGCGGAAGACCTCGAACCCGCGACCGATCGCGATCGACAGCCCGACCGCCGACCACAGGGAATAGCGCCCGCCCACCCAATCCCAGAAGCCGAACATGTGGGCGGTGTCGATGCCGAAGGCGGAGACCGCCGCCGCGTTGGTGGACACCGCGACGAAGTGCTTGCCCACCGCCGCCTCGCCCAGGTGGCCGACCAGCCAATCCCGCGCGGTGCGGGCGTTGCGCAGGGTCTCCTGGGTGGTGAAGGTCTTCGAGGTGACGACGAACAGGGTGGTTTCCGGGTCCAGACCGCGCAAGACTCCGGCGATGTGCGCCGCATCGACGTTGGAGACAAAATGCGTGTGCAGGTCGTCGCGGCCATAGGGGGTCAGCGCCTGACAGACCATGGCGGGGCCAAGGTCGGAGCCGCCGATGCCGATGTTGACGACATCGGTCACCGCCTTTCCGGTGGCGCCCCGCCAGTCGCCGCCGCGCACCCGCTCGGCGAAATACGCCACCTTGTCCAGCACCGCGCGCACCTGCGGCATGACGTCGCCGCCGGTGCGCAGCGCGACGTGCAGCGCGGCGCGGCGTTCGGTGGTATTGATTTTCTCGCCTGCGAACATTCGCGCGATCGCCTGGGCCAGGCCGCATTCGTCGGCCAGCTGCGCCAGTAGGACAAAGGTCTCCTCGGTCATCCGGTTCTTCGACGGGTCCAGCAGGAACGGACCGGCGTTGGTGTCGAGGCTTAGGGCTAGACGGTCGAAACGGTCGGGAACGGCCGCGAACAGATCGAGGATGCGAACCCCGGCCAGCGCCCCGCAGTGGGCGGCCAGCGCCCTCCAGGCAGGGGTGTCGGGCAGAGCGGGACAGCAAGGGGTAATGGACATGGCGGACCTCGACCAGGGAAGGACGGGACGAACCGTTCGGGGGGCCGAGTCTATCAGACCTGGAACCCCGCCGTCACCCCGGGCGGTGATTGGTTATGAATGGGGAAGGGGGCGTTAAAACACCATCCCCCAATAATTTTCTGTCAGGCTGTCCGATGTTGGAAAATATTTTGTTATTTTGCGCATAATACGCATATTTATCATATATTTTCAGGGGTGGTTCTATGCTAGTCGAGTTTCGAGTCAAGAATTTTCGCTCCCTGCGAGACGAACAGGTAACTTAGCCCTGTCGCGTCCAAGGACAAGGCCTTGCAGGACACTCATACTCTGGCTAGCAGGGTATTGAAAAATCGGTGGCATGGCTGGTATCGGCATAATTCAATCTCGGTGGTGGATTGTTGCTGAGGGAATGATGCACGGGACAGACAAGCGATCTGGAGACTTGTTCTCCTACGTTGACCTGGAGACGCGGGTGCGCATGGACCACCCGCTGCGGACGATCCGGGAGATGACCAATACGGCACTAGCGGCGTTGTCGGGCGACTTTGCAGCGCTCTACTCAGGAATGGGTCGGCCGTCGGTTCCACCGGAGAAGCTGCTGCGGGCCATGCTGTTGCAGGTGTTCTACTCGATCCGTTCGGAACGCCAATTGATGGAGCGCCTGGACTTTGATCTGCTGTTCCGTTGGTTCGTCGGTCTCGGGGTAGATGACCCGGCCTGGGACCATTCCACATTCTCCAAGAACCGCGACCGGCTGCTGGAAGGGGACATCGCCGCAAAATTCCTGGCGGCAGTGTTGGTCCAACCCCGGATCAAACGGCTGCTGTCGAGCGAGCATTTCAGCGTCGACGGCACGCTGATCGAAGCGTGGGCCTCAATGAAGAGCTTCAGACCGAAGGCCGCTGAGGGCGATGGCGGTGAAGGCGGTGGTCGCAACCCAGAAGTCGGCGGCGGGTTCTCCGGGGCCGGTGATCTTCGGCCGGATGCCGCAGGTATCGGGGGCGAGGGCGCCGTCCGGCAGGCCGGGCCAATAGCGGCGAATCGCGGCATAAAACGAATCGCCGCGACACGGATCGACGGTATAGGTCTCGGTCTCCATCCATTCGACGTCGGGGCCGAAGCGTCCGCGTCCGGCCAGATCCAGGGTCAAATGCACCCCCAACCCGCCCGGCACCGGCAAGGGATAGATCAACCGCGAGAACGGCGCCCGTCCGCTCAGGCAGAAATAATTGCCCTTCGCCAGGTGCAGGCGCGGGCAGGGGCGTGCCGCGTCGGCCGACCACGCCCCGGCGGCCAACCCCGCCGCGCCCAGCCGCGCCGCCTGTTCCGCGTCGGCGGCGACCAGCAACTTGCCGAGTTTCCGGTGCGCGATGCCGCGTTCGGCGCAGTACGCGTACAGTCGGCGGTGCCCCGGCGCGCAGACGCGGGCGCGCAACGAATCGGTGGGGTAATACAGTCCGGCGTGCAGGACCTCGGAATTGCGGGTGCTGATGCCGGTGCCGAAGGTGGCCTCCCGCTCCAGGATCACCACCTCGCGTCCGGCTTGCGCCAGGGCGCGCGCCACCGCCAGGCCGATCACGCCCGCGCCGATCACCGCTACGTCCAGGTCTTCCATGGTTGTCTCACACCGCGATGCGGGTGAAGTCGTCGCCGGAAAGGCCGTCGCGCTCCCAGTCGAACAGCAGCACCGCCGGATCGCCGCTGTGGGTCATCCGGTGCGTCCGGTCTGGTTGCATACGAACAGCGGCAGGCCGGTGGCGGCGGATGCCGCTTCCCATTTGCCGTTGGGTCCCATCGGGCCGGGCGGCCACGCGGCGGACAGGGTCAGGACCTCGGCCCCCGCGTTGTGCAGCGCGGGGGGGGGGCGGGGAACCAGATGCCGGCGCAGACCGTCGCCCCGACCCTGAGGCCGCTGCAGTCGATCGGGATTCGCTCCGTCCCCGCCTTCGACCAGGATTCCGCGCCGCCGTGGGCGACCAGCTTGCGGTGCCGTCCCAGAACCTCGCCGTTGGGGCCGAACGCCACCAGACTGTTGTGCGGGGCACCGGTCTTGGAGTCGCGGTCGGCGCAACCCAGGAACAGGGTCAGCCGCCGCGCCCGGATCAGGTCCAGCAGCGCGATCTTCACGGCTTCGTGAGCGTCGTCAGGGTCATTCCGGCGGCGTCGCCGACCACCGTGACGGTCAGTGCTTCCGGCGTCAGCCAACGCGCCGCGACGGCGCGCACCCGTTCCGGCGTGATCGCCGCCAGCACCGCCGCGCGGTTGTCCAGTTCATCCGGGGGCAGGCCGTTGTATGGCAGCGCGGTCAGGGTGCGGGCGATCGCCGGGCTGGAATTCAGCCGCAGCGGCAGCGAACCGGACAGGAAGCTTTTCGCCTTCGCCACCTCGGTGTCGGTGGGGCCGAAACGCCGCATCTTTTCCCACTCGGACCGGATCAGCCGCAGGCTCTCGCCGATTTTCGCGGTCTGGGTGCCGACGCTGCCGATCACCAAAGGCGCGGCGGCCAGGGGGGTCGATTCCGCATCGACGCCATAGGCCAGCCCCCGCTTTTCGCGGATTTCGGCGGTCAGGCGGGATGAAAACCCGCCGTCGCCCAACACGTACATCATCACCTGAAAAGCCAGCCAGTCCGGATCGGCCCGGCCCGGCCCGGATTGCGCGAACAGGGCGACCGCCTGCGGCACCGGCATTGTCGTTACCGTGGTGGCGCCGGTCAGATGCGGGGCCGTGGGCGGCACCGGCGGCAGGTCCGAGGTCGCGGGCAAGCCGCCGAAGGTGGTATCCAACAGCCGCGCCAGTTCGGTGGCGGCGATGTCGCCGACGATGCCGACGATCAGGCGGTCGCGGGTGAAGCGGCGGCGCGCGAAATCGTGCAGGTCGGCGGCGGAAATGGCGCGCAGGCTTTCCGGCGTGCCTTGGGTCGGGCGGCCATAGGGATGATCGGGGAACAGGCTGGCGAACAGGGCGTCGGCGGCGCGGGCGGAGGGGCTTTCCTGGCGCTGACGCAGCCGCGTCAGAAAGGCGGCGCGCATCCGTTCCAGCGGTTCGGCGTCGAAGCGGGGCTGGGTCAGGGCCAGCCGCAGCAGGTCGAACGCGGCGTTGCGGTTGGCGGACAGGGTTTCCATCCCGCCCGAGAAGCTGTCCCGTGCCGCCGAGAACCCCAGCGAGACGTTCAGTGCGTCCAGGCGATCCTGGAAGGCCCGCGAATCGATCTCGCCGGCGCCTTCGTCCAGCATGCCGGAGACCAGGGTGGACAGCCCGGTCCGGTTCGCCGGGTCGGCGGCGGCGCCGCCCCGGAACACCAACGACACCGAAATCATCGGGTTGGCGTGGTCCTCGACCAGCCAGGCGGTGATGCCGCCGGGGCTGACCATCACCTGGGTCGGTTGCGCCGCCCGCGCGGCGGGCGCGACCAGAAGGCACAGCAGAATCGGCAGAAGCCATCGGCGGATCATGGCGCGTCCTCCGCCGGGGTCAGGATGCCTTGGGCGGTTGGCCCGGTCAGGGTCCGTGCCGCCGCGCGGATGTCATCGACGGACAGCGCCGCGACATCGTCGCCGAAGTTTTCGATGGTGGCGATGGAGCATCCCACCGCCAACGCCTGGGCCAGGGCCTGCGGCGCCGCGAACAGGTCGTCGCGGGCGAAGACGCGTTCCGCCAGCAGGCGCGAGGTGACGCGGGCGAGTTCGTCGGCGCCGACACCGTCCCGGGCGATCGCGGCAATGGCTTTTTCGACGGCGGCGGACAGCTCTTCCGGCGTGTGTCCCGGCATCGGTGTCGCGGCGACCGAGAAGTTGCCCGGCCCCAACGCCATGCCGTTGTGAGAAGCCGACACCCCGACCGCCAGCTTGTCGTCCAGCACCATGGCGCGATAAAGACGGCTGGTGGCGCCGCCACCCAGGATCTCGGCCAACACCTCGAAGGCGGCGACGGTCTTGCCGTCGGCGGTGCCGCAGCTGGGGGCGAGGGTGGTGCGGTACCATTTCGCCTGTCGCACCGTCGGCGCGGAGAAGGCGATGCGGATGTCGGCGGCCGGTGCCTCCACTGGTGGCCGGAGGCGTTTCGGAGTTTGGCCGCGCGGGATGCGCTCGAAGGTACTTTCCGCCAGCTCCCGTACCCAGGCCGGGGTGACGTCGCCCGCGACCAACAGAATGGCGTTCTCTGGCGCGTACCAGCGTTTGTGAAAGGCCAGCGCGTCGGCGCGGGTCAGTCCCCGGATTTCCGAATCGAAGCCGCCGATCGGACGGGCGTAGGGGTGGTTCATCCACAACGCCATCGACAGGCGTTCGGAGAGCATCGCGCCGGGTTCGTTTTCGACCCGCTGACGGCGTTCTTCCCGCACCACTTCGCTTTCGCTTTGGAAGTCGGCCTCGGCCAGCTTCAGATGCGCCATGCGGTCGGCTTCCAGCTTTATCACCAGGGGCAGGTGTTCGGCGGCGATGCGCTGGTAATAGGCGGTGAAATCGCGGCTGGTCATGGCGTTGTCGATGCCGCCCCGTTCGGCGACGATTCGCGAAAACCGTCCGGCGGGGACGGCGGAGGTACCCTTGAACATCAGGTGTTCCAGCAGGTGGGCCAGTCCGGTCTTGCCCGCCGGCTCGTCGGCCGCGCCGACCTTGTACCAGACCATGTGGCTGACGATCGGCGCGCGGTGGTTTTCGACGACGACGACGGTGAGGCCGTTCTTAAGGGTGAAGACGTCGGGGTCGAAGACCTTGGCCGCAGCGGGCCGCGTCGTCAGCAGCAGAGCAAGGCCGACGACGATGGCGGTCACGAATGGACGAGGCGGCGTGCGCGGGCGCATCCGGCGTCCTCCTTTGGAAAAGCGCGAAGCGGCGGGTTTAGAAAATGCCTTCCAGCATGCCCTTGGACCGATGCTCGATCTTCGGCGTCTCGCCTTCCGAAAGCGAACGGCCAAGCGCCATGTTCTCGCGGATGCGCTGAGATTCCTTGTTTGCGTCGATCTGGGTCCCCTTGAAGGAGCGATCCTGCCAGAACACCAGACAGTCGGTGAATGATTCCATTTCCTTGGCCAGGGTCGAGGTCTCGCGTTCCACGGTCTCGCGGATGTCGGCTTCCGCCTCGTTGGCCCCGGCCTTGGTCAGGACCGTCTTTTCGCCGGGGCTGAGGCTGGTGTCGGCGGCCAGCTCACGAGCATAGACCCGTGGGTTCTTGGCGGACCGGCCCAGCAGCGCGGTCCTTGCGCGGTCGCGTTCGGACCCTTCCTGCGGCCGATCGGCACCGGGCTGCGGCGGGCGCAGCGCGAAATCCGGCGGGACCGACAGGGGCGCGCGGGAGAGCACGGTGAATTCGTCCGGCGCCTCGCGGTTGAAGCCCAACTGTTGTTTCACGTTGTCGCAGGCGGCCAGGGCCAGTCCGGCGACAAGGACGAATCCGACGCGTCCCAGGCGGGGCGCTGCGACGGAAGAACGACGATGTTTCAAGATGGTCTGTGTCATGGTGGCGGAATCTTACCTTGAATGGTGGCGGGAGAACAAGGCGTCGAACATCAGCAGCGCGGTACCGATGGAAGTCGCGGAGTCGGCGACGTTGAAGGCGGGAAAATGCGTGCTTCCCCAATGAACGTCCAGAAAATCGATTACCGCGCCGAAGCGCAGGCGGTCGATCACGTTGCCCATGGCGCCGCCGCCGATCAGGCCGAAGGCAAGGCGGGACAGGCGTCCGTTTTCGTTGCGCATCCAGAACGCCAGGGCGACGCAGACCACGACCGAAAGGGCGCTGAGAAGATAGGGCGCATATTCGGCGTGCGAGGTAAACAGCGAAAAGCTGACGCCGCGATTCATCGCCAGCACCAGATTGAACACCGGCAGTACCTCGATGACGCGCGGGATCTGCATCAGGTCGAGGACGGCGGCCTTGCTGATCTGATCCAGCAGGATCGCGGCGAGGGCGATGATGAGTCCGCGGCGCATGGTTATTCGGCGGCCTCCCACCGGTCGATGGCGTCGGCGCAACGGCCGCAGACTCCGGCGTGTTCGTGGGTATCGACGTCGGGCAGGACCTTCCAGCAGCGCGAGCACTTCGCCCCTTCGGCCGGGGCCGGAACCACCGCGACTCCCGATACGTCTTCAAGCATGAAGGCCCCTTCGGGAGCCACTGCGGTGGAGAGCGTGATGTCCGAGGTGATGCAGATGTCGGTCATCGGCACGCCTTCGCACAGGGCAGCGAGGTCGGGGGGCAGATACACCGTCGGCGCCGCTTGCAGGCTGGAGCCGATTCGCTTGGCGGCGCGTTCCTTTTCCAGGGCGCCGGTGACGACGCGACGGACGGAGCGAATCTTTTCCCACCGCGCGGCCAGATCCTCGTCCTTCCAGGTGTCGGGGATGTCCGGGAACGCCTGTTCGTGGATGCTGTCGGTGCGGTCGGGGAAGCGGCACATCCAGGCTTCCTCGGCGGTGAAGCAGACGAACGGCGCCAGCCATGCGACCAGGGTGTTGAAGACGATGTCCAGGACGGTGCGGCAGGCGCGGCGGCGCGGATAGTCCAACGCGTCGCAATACAGCGAATCCTTGCGGATATCGAAGTAGAACGCCGACAGGTCGATGGCGCAGAAGTTATGGATTTCCTGGAACAGTTCGTGGAAGGCGAAGGTTTCGGTGCAGCAGAGCCGCACGTGGTCGTTCAAGTCGCTCAACCGATGCAGGACCCAGCGTTCCAGTTCCGGCATTTCGGCAGCGGGCAGGCGCTCGGTTTCCGAGAAGCCGTTCATGTTGCCCAACAGGTAACGCAGGGTGTTGCGCAGGCGGCGATAGACGTCGGTGGTGCGCGACAGGATCTCCTTGCCGATGCGCAAGTCCTCAGTGTAGTCGGACCCGACCACCCACAGGCGCAGGATGTCGGCGCCCATCTGGTTGGTGACGTCCTGCGGCGCGACCACGTTGCCCAAGGACTTGGACATCTTGCGCCCCTGTTCGTCGAGGACGAAGCCGTGGGTCAGGACCGTGTCATAGGGCGCCCGCCCGCGGGTGCCGCAGCTTTCCAACAGCGAACTTTGGAACCAGCCGCGATGTTGGTCCGAGCCTTCCAGGTAGAGGGCGGCGGGCCAGGCGAGGTCGTTGCGGTCCTCCAGCACGAAGGCGTGGGTGCAGCCCGAATCGAACCACACGTCCAGAATGTCCATCACCTTGTCGTAGTTCGCCGCGTCGTATTCCGGGGCGAGGAAGCGTTCGGACGGGGCGGTGAACCAGACGTCGGCGCCCTCTTCGCGCACCGCATCGACGACGCGTTGCATCACCGTGGCGTCGCGCAAGGGCTCGCCGGTGGCCTTGTCGATGAACACCGCGATCGGCACCCCCCAGGCGCGCTGGCGCGAAACGCACCAGTCGGGACGGCCCTCGACCATGGAGCGGATGCGGTTGCGGTCCTGGGTCGGGACCCAGCGGGTGTCGTTGATCGCCTCGAGCGCCTTGTTCCGCAGATTGTTGGTGTCCATCGAAATGAACCATTGCGGCGTGTTGCGGAAGATCAGGGGGGCCTTCGATCGCCAGGAATGCGGATAGCTGTGGACCAGCTTGCCCGAGGCCAGCAGCGCGTTGGCCTGGGTCATCGCCTTCAGGATGTCGGGCGCGACCTTGAAGACGTGCTTGCCCGCGAACAGCGGTACGTGCGGGTAATAGGTGCCGTCGTCGCCCACCGTGTCCGGCACCGCGATGCCGTTGGCGACGCCTAGGCGCCAGTCGTCCTCGCCGTGGCCGGGGGCGATATGGACGAAGCCGGTGCCGACATCGGTGGTGACGAAGTCACCCGCCAACAGCGGCACGTCGAAATCATAGCCCTGGCCGTGCCACGGATGGCGGCAGATGGTCCCGGCAAGGTCGGCGCCCGATACTTCGGCGACGATTTCATGGTCGGTGATCTTGGCTTCTGCCGTCACCACCTCGACCAGGTCCCGCAGCACGACGATGCGCTCGCCCGGACGGGCCAGGCTCATGCCGTCCACCGCCTGGACCTCGACGATGCAATAGGTAAATGCCGCGCCATAGCCGATCGCGCGGTTGCCGGGCATGGTCCAGGGGGTGGTGGTCCAGATCACCACCGACGCGCCCTCAAGGGCGGCGATCTTGGTCGCGGCCACCGGGAAGCGCACCCAGATGGTGGTCGAGGTATGGTCGTGGTATTCGACCTCGGCCTCGGCCAGGGCGGTCTTTTCGACCACCGACCACATCACCGGCTTGGCGCCCTTGTAAAGGCCGCCGTTCAGCAGGAAACGGCCCAGTTCGGCGACGATCCGCGCCTCGGCAGGGAAGCTCATCGTGGTGTAGGGATTGGCCCAGTCGCCGCCGATGCCCAGGCGCCGGAACTCGGTCTTCTGCACGTCGATCCAGTGGGCGGCGAACCGGCGGCATTCCTCGCGGAATTCGACCACCGGCACCGCGTCCTTGTCCTTGCCCACGGCGCGATACTTTTCCTCGATCTTCCACTCGATTGGCAGGCCGTGGCAGTCCCATCCCGGCACATAGCGGGCATCCTTGCCCATCATCTGCTGGCTCTTGACGATCACGTCCTTCAGAATCTTGTTGAGCGCGTGCCCGATGTGGAGGTTGCCGTTGGCATAGGGCGGGCCGTCGTGAAGGATGAACGGCTCGCGATCCGCTCCCGCCTTGCGCAGGCGCCCTTCCAGGTCGTTTTCCCGCCAGTGGGCCAGAAGCTTGGGTTCCAGTGTCGGCAGCCCGGCCTTCATCCCGAAGGACGTGGTGGGCAGGAACACGGTCGATTTCGTCTCCACGCTCATTTCGCTCATACGCTCGTTCCTAGGGTCGATTCGGTCGGATACCGGCGGGCGGCGGCGGCGTCGATTTCGATTTGCCGTTGCAGGGACGCGATACCGTCGAATTTGCGCTCGTCGCGCAGGGAGTGCGTAAACGCCACGCGAAGGTGGCGATCATAAAGACTTTCGGCGAGGTCGAACAGATGCACTTCCAGCACCGTGCCCTGGCCGTCGAAGGTGGGGCGGCGACCATAGTTGGCGACGCCGGAAAGTTCGCGGTCGTCGCCTTCGATCCGCGCCGTGACCGCATAGACCCCGGCGCGCGGGCGCAGGGTGTCGGTCAGATGGATGTTGGCGGTGGGGAAGCCGATGGCGCGTCCCCGTGCCTCGCCGTGCTCGACGCGCCCTTCGATCGCCCAGTCGCGCCCCAGAATCGCCCGCACGTCCTCGCAGCGGCCTTCGCGGATGGCGTCGCGGGCGGCGGTGGACGACAGGATCACCCCGGTGCGACCGGTCACCGCGGCCAGTTCGGTGACGCCGAATCCGCGCGCCGCGCCGGCCCGTTTCAGGGATTCCGGGGTCCCGGTACGGCCCTTGCCGAAGGCATAGTCGTGGCCGATCACGATGTGGCGGACGTCAAGCCCGCTAACCAGGGTGCCAGCGACGAAGTCGTCGGCGGTGGTCTGCGCGTAGGCGAGGTCGAAGGCTTGCACGAACAGGAAGTCCGCGCCCATTTCCTCGATCAGTTGCGCCTTGATGCGAAGGGGGGTCAGGCGGAACGGCGCCGGTTCGGGCTGGAAGACCGAACGTGGGTGCGGTTCGAAGGTCAGCACGCCGAAGGGTCTGGCCTCGGCGCGCGCCAGGGCCAGGCCGGTCGCGATCACGGCCCGGTGGCCGTGGTGCACGCCGTCGAAATTGCCGATGGCGACCACCCCGTGGCGGATCTCCGCCGGGATGTCGTCAGAATGCCGCAGGATCAACATGACGGCGAGTCCGTTCCTTAAGCGAATGTAGCTAGCAGCATAGGGGTATGCGATCCTTCGGTCGCGCGCAACCCGGATGATGCGGCGGGACTCCGTTTCCCACGGTGGCGGGCGATGCGGCGCGGGGCGCGAATCCTCCTCCTTTTGGGAGGGAAAAGACGGCCCGGAGCCTGGGGATTCCGAGGTTTTCGCCGTTGTCGCGGCGGACGAAAGGTCTCGCTGGGGTTCGGTTATCGCGGGGTAATCCCTTGGAAAGACTGAGTTTCCACGGCCGCCCCCAGCCCCCCCCCCCCCCCCCCCCCCCCCCCCCCCCCCCGGGGGGGGGGGGGTCAGAAACGCTGTCCTATCCATACGGATTAAATTGCCCTGCCCCGGGTTTCATGTTAAACGGCTGGCGCGAAAAGCAACATGCGACCGGCCCTGGGGAGGGTCGGACCGTGTGAAGAAACAGCAGGGGCTGGCTCGACAATGCCTGTATTCACGGGATGCGTCGGGGCTCCGCTTTTGGGGGCCTCCATCGCTGAGGTCGTGCTTCGGACGGGGGTCCGGGACACGGCAGCGGGCGCGGTTTCGCCGATGATCGGCGTGACCGTGATGGTCCTTTGCTTTCTCATCGCGACCACTTCTTCTTTGGTCATCTTTCCGAACTCTTTGCTTTTGGCTATACTTTTGGCGGCGGCGGGGATTTCTCCCGGCCGTGGTTTTGGCATGCGCCGGACGCGGGATTCGGCCCCTTGGAATTACAACCGTTTCGCGGAATGCGCCGCGCTGCGAATGGTTTGGCTTGCGTTCTTTGCAGGTCGTCTTTCTCCGTCGAAGGTGACGGAAACGATGCGTTTCGAGCCCGGTTTTCCGGGGGTTGGGCGCGATAGACGGTGCGTGAAACCCCGGTGTCACACGAGGCTGGCAAGCAGTGAAGAACAATGATACATATGCTGTCCCTGCCTTATAATTATCGGAAAATAGTGTCCCAATGGCGATAGCAAAAGAACTCCTCGAAGAACTTGAGAAGCGCCGCTCCGCAGCGCTTGCTGGCGGCGGGCCCGCAAAGGCCGAAGCGCGCCACCAAAAGGGTCAGTTGACCGCCCGTGAGCGGTTGGACCTGCTGTTCATGCCGGAAACCTTCCAGGAATTCGGTCTGCTGGTGCGTCACAACACCCGCGGCTTCGGCATGGATGACAAGGATATCCCCTGCGACGGTGTCATCACCGGTGTGGGCTACTGCGGCGGCAAGCCGGTTGCGGCTTACTCGCAGGACTTCACTGCCTCCGGTGGCTCGCTGGGTTCTCGCCACGCGCGCAAGATCTCCAACCTGCAGGATTTCTCCGTTAAGTCCGGCATGCCGATCATCGGCATCAACGATTCCGGTGGGGCGCGCATCCAGGAAGCGACCGATTCCCTGAACGGCTATGGCGATGTGTTCTATCGCAACGTTCTGGCTTCGGGCGTGGTTCCGCAGATCGCGATCATTGCCGGTCCGTGCGCGGGCGGTGCGGCGTATTCGCCGGCCCTCATGGACTTCCTGATCATGACCCGCAACACCGCGAACATGTTCATTTGCGGTCCGGACGTGATTAAGGCGGTGACCGGTCAGGTCTGTACGATGGCGGAAATCGGTTCGGCCCAGGCGAATGCCTCGGTGTCGGGCAACGTTCACTTCATCGCCGAGGACGATCGCGACGCGATCGCCATCACCCACAAGATCCTGTCGTTCCTGCCTTCCAACAACATGGAAGAGCCACCGCATCATCTGACGAACGAACTGGTCCTGGCCGATGATCCGGAAATGAACAACCTGATCCCGGAAACCAACAAGGCGCCTTTGGACGTCCGTCCGGTTATCGCTCGTCTGGTCGATGGCGGTGACTTCCTGGAAGTCCACAAGGAATTCGCCAAGAACATGGTCGTTGGTTGGGCTCGTGTCGGCGGCGTCGTCGTCGGCATCATCGCCAACCAGCCGGCGTTCAAGGCGGGTTGCATCGATATCGACGCCTCGGACAAGGGCTCGCGCTTCATTCGCTTCTGCAACGCGTTCAACATCCCGTTGCTGAACCTCGTCGACACCCCCGGATATCTGCCGGGCGTCGCGCAGGAACGTGGCGGCATCATCCGTCACGGCGCGAAGCTGCTGTTCGCCTACTCCTCGGCGACGGTTCCGAAGGTTACCCTGGTGATGCGCAAGGCCTACGGCGGCGCGTATCTGGCGATGTGCCCGGGTTCGCTCGGCGCCGACGTCGTCTTTGCCTGGCCGACCGCGGAAATCGCGGTGATGGGCGCCGATGGTGCGGCGAACATTCTCTATGGCAAGGAGATCAAGGAAGCCAAGGATCCGGCGAAGGCTCGCGCTGCGAAGGTGGCCGAGTATTCCAAGGAATTCCAGAATCCCTACCAGGCCGCAGGTCGCGTGCAGATCACCGATGTGATCAACCCGGCACGTTCTCGCGCGGCGCTTGCTTTGGCTCTCCGGACCCTGCTGTCCAAGCGGGAAACCCGGCCGCCGAAGAAGCACGGAAACATTCCGTTGTAAGAACGGGTCGAAGGGTTTCTCAGGCGGCTGGATGCGGATCCGGCCGCCTGAGGCGAACCCGAAACCTACTTGGAGACAGAAAGCAAAATGGACTACGTACAACTTGCCGACGCGGCTTCGTCCGTCATGGACGTTGTACAAGTCGCAGCCGCTGGGGCGGATGCCCCCCCCCCGCGTGGCTGGGCGGTATTATGGGAATGATCGTGGTGATGGTTGCGCTGACCGGCCTGTGGTGGGCCAGCGAACTGACCGCGCTTTATTTTGCGAAGAAACCGCCAAAAAAAACTGAGGCCGTCTCGAAAGCACCGGTTGTGGCTGCGGCTGCCGCTCCGTCTGCGTCGGTGACGGCGTCTGGTGTTCCGCTCGCTGCGATTCTTGCGGCGGTGGCCCAGATGATTCAACAGCCGTTGAGGAGCGTGGTTGTCACCGCTCCTGCAGTGCCTGGTACGTCCTGGGTCAACCAGGGGCGTGAGACGATTTTACATCGCATACGATGAAGTCGCCGCGTGATGTTTCCGGGCTTAGCGCCGTTAAGAAGGGATAATGGGAAAATGACCAAGCTTAAGATCACCGTTGAAGGCAAGACCTACGACGTCGACGTGGAAGTCGTTGGCGCCGCCGCTGCCGCCGCCGCTCCGGCCCCGGTCGTTGCTGCTCCGGTTGCCGCTCTGGCTCCGGCCGCCGCTCCGGCTCCGAAGGCCGCTCCGGCCGCCGCCGCCGCTCCGGCTGGTGGTACCGTCGTGACCTGCCCGCTGGCCGGTTCCGTGACCAAGATCATCACCACGGTGGGCGCTTCCGTGAAGGAAGGCGACGAGCTGATGCAGCTTGAGGCGATGAAGATGCAGACCCCGATTACCGCTCCATGCAGCGGTGTCGTGAAGTCGATCGATGTCGCGCAGGGCCAGACCGTCAACGAAAACCAGGTTCTTTGCACCCTGGGCTGATACGGGGCCAAGCCAAAACGGCGTAACCAAAAGATAAGGTCTTTCCACGATGGATAGTACACTTCAACTGATTCGCGATCTGACCGGGTTCTATAGCGTGGACCTGGGCATGGTTGCGATGTGGGCGGTGTGTGCGGTCATGTTCTACCTTGCCGTCGTCAAGGAGTTCGAACCGCTGCTGCTGGTCCCGATTGCGTTTGGCGCCTTTCTTGCCAATCTTCCCTGCGAAAACATGTGGAACGCTCCGGCGATGAACGCCCAGGGCCACATGGAAGCGGGTGGCCTGTATTACTACATCATGCAGGGCATTCATCTTGAACTGTTCCCGCCGATCATCTTCCTGGGCGTCGGTGCGTTGACCGACTTCGGGCCGCTGATAGCGAACCCGCGTACCCTGCTGTTGGGCGGCGCGGCTCAGTTCGGCGTGGCCGCGACCTATTTCACCGCGTATTACGCGATGGGCTTCACCGAAGGTGAGTCGGCCACCATCGGCATCATCGGCGGCGCCGATGGTCCGACCACCATTCTGCTGGCCGGCAAGTTAGCCCCGCACCTTCTGGGCGCGGTGGCGGTGGCTGCGTATTCCTACATGGCGCTGGTGCCGATGATCCAGCCGCCGATCATGAATGCGCTGACCACCCATGCCGAAAAGCGCATCCGCATGAAGTCCCTGCGTCCGGTTAGCCGCGCCGAAAAGCTGATTTTCGCCGCAATGAGCTGCGCTCTGACCATCCTGCTGGTGCCGCCGGCGGCACCGCTGCTGGGCATGCTGTTCCTCGGCAACTTCATCCGCGAGAGCAAGGTCTGCGAACGTCTGGATAAGTCGGCGCAGAACGAAATCATCAACATGACCACCATCTTTCTTGGTACTTCGGTGGGCGCGACGATGACTGCGCAGAACTTCCTGCGCTTCGACACCCTGAAGATCCTGGTGATGGGCATCGTCGCCTTCGGCGTCGCCACCGCTGCCGGTGTTCTGATGGCGAAGCTGATGAACGCCACCATCAACCGTTCCAACCCGATCAACCCGCTGATCGGTTCCGCCGGCGTGTCTGCGGTGCCGATGGCCGCCCGCGTTTCGCAGGTGGTCGGTGCGTCGCATGACCGCCAGAACTTCCTGCTGATGCATGCGATGGGCCCGAACGTGGCGGGCGTGATTGGCACGGCGGTGATCGCCGGCTACTTCATCGCGACCTTGAAGCAGTAATTGTTTCGTGGAAGCGGGGCATTCGCCCCGCTTCCACCCCATGTATCGGTAACGTATCTTGCGTAGAGTTCCGCCGTTGTTTTAGGGTTTTCGAACCCGGGGCAGCGGCGCCTGGACGCAAAACACGATGGAGTGCCCAGTATGGCTCTGGAACTGGAAGCTATGACTGCAGTGTCGTCGATCGTTGACGTCGCGCAGGTGGCGGCTGCGGCCGCTGAAAAGACCCCGGCTTGGCTGGGCGGCCTTCTCGGCATGGCCGTGGTGATAACCGCGTTGACCAGCATTTGGCTGGCGACCTCCCTGGTGGGCTCCTACTTCAATAAGAAGGCGTCCTCGCCGGGAAAAACTGAGGCCGCTCCGAAGGCTCCTGCCGCTGCTACGCAGGCTTCGGCGGCGGCCTCGAACGAGATCCCCCTGGCTGCGATCATCGCGGCGGCGGTGCAGATGGTGCAGGCACCGATCCGCAACGTCGTGGTGAACGCTCCGGGTTTGGCGGCCGTTACGTGGGCCGCTCAGGGACGTCAGGCGATTTACGCCTCCCATTCGGCGAAGTCACCGCAAGCGGTGACCTCTCTCGGCACCATTCGTAAGAAATAAACGTCTATCATTCTGTCTCCAAATCCTACGAAGGGCGGCACCACAGGTGCCGCCCTTTTCGTTTGTGGAAAGGGGGAGATGACGGAAAGGCGCGGATAACTGGGGCGAAAACATGTCAAATTCCTTCCAGTTTCAGCCCCCCCATGATATAAATACCCTGCGTTGAGAGTCGGAGGCGTGGGGCGTGTTTGTCTGCTGGGGCAGTGTCCGCCCAGCGCAGGGACGTCCGGTGTCTCTGATCCGGGCGTGGCGAGGAGCGGTCGGTTCCGCTGATGGCGGCCCGATGCATCGGGTGCTTCGCAATTCGGCCCGGATGGCGGCGATAAGACCGTCAGGATGTTCCCGCGCGTGGCTGTGTCGGAGGAGGTGATGCCTTCTGGAACCGGCGCAATTGCGTCCACCGAAGACTTCTACGGTCATCCGCGGGGGGTCGCCGGGGGTGGTCGTGGCGCGTTGTCGTGCGGTCGAAGGTCGATCGCGCCGCGCCGTCAGGAAACCTCGATGGAGACGAGACAATGATCGAACATGGGCTGGATGTGTGGGGTAGCGTTGCGTCGGTGATCGACGTCGCGCAGGTGGTGCAGGCCGCCGAGAAAACCCCGGCATGGTTGGGAGGAACCCTGGGGTTCGCCGTGGTGATGACCGCGTTGTCCTCGATCTGGTTGGCGACCTCGGTCGTCGGCGCCTTTTTCGTGAAGCGGGATGCCGCCGCGAAGGGGAAGTCCGCGCCGGGAAAAACTGAGGCCGCTCCGAAGGCTCCTGCCGCCGCGCAGGCTTCGGCGGCGACCATTGCCGCCGCGGCCTATACCGTGAGCGCGATGGGGCAGCAGCTGCGCAATGTCGTGGTGCATGTGCCGGGCCGCGAATCGGTGTCCTGGGCGTCGCAGGGGCGGCAGACGATCTATGCCGGGCATGCGGCGAAGGCACCGCAGGTGGTGAACAGGATCAGCAGCGTCGTCAAAAAGTAAGACGGTCTGGAAGACAACTTAGCGAACGGGGCGGCCTTGGCCGCCCCGTTGTTGTATCCGGGGGGAAGGGTTAGATGCTGGGCGCCATCAGCTTTTGTGACGCGGCCTCGACGCTGCGGATCGTCGGCTGCGGTGTCGGTCGTTCGGGGGCTGGCCCGCCGTCAAAATAGGCGCCGTAAAGCTCTGGCCCCAGGATCTCCCGGGCGGTCTTCTGCACCTGTTCCTGACAGCCCAGGGCTTCCAGGGTGGCGAGGTTGGTTTCGATCGCCACCTCCACCGTCACTATGCGGATCGGGTCTTGTTTGCGGCGCTGCAATTCTTCCTTCAGCATGAACAGATAGAGTCGCAGGAAGCGGAAAGCCTTCGATCGGGCATCGCCGACCTGACGTTGCGCCTCGTCGCGTTCCAGGCGCAGGGACAGAACCTCGCGCCGCAGTTCGTGGTTTTCCGCCGCCAGGCGCTCGCGTTCCACCTCGATCGCCGAGGCCTGATCGAAGACGTGGTCGAACTGCCGCTTCAACCGCCGCAATTCCAGCCGCAGGCCCGCGATCACGCCGCGCGTCACCGCTTCGTCGCCGGGGCGGCTGTGTGCCGCCACGAAGCGGCGGAAGCTGACCACGTAGGGGGCCGATCGCCTCCAGCTTCATCGGCTGTCCGGCGGTCAGTCCGGCGCGTTCCAAGCGCGCCTGATACTCGGGGTCGCGGAACAGGCCGCGCAGGGTCTGCGGGATGATCTGAAACAGTTTGCCGTCGGGGATGCCATCGACGATTTCCACCCAGCGGCGGCAGATCACCGAATCCCGGGGATCGTCCAGGCGATGCCCGTGGCTCAGCGCAGCCACCAGGCTCAGGACTCATTAAGGTTCGATCCAGAAGAGGAGGAGTACCGCGATGATGACGGCGGCAAAGAAGATATCCGCGCATCGGTCATATCGGGTGTGGATACGCCGCCAATCCTTGAGGCGAGCGAAGAGGTTCTCGATCCTATGACGCTGGCGATAGAGGATTTTGTCGTAAGCGTGCTGGGTTTTGCGATGACGCATTGGCGGGATGCATGTAGCGATCCCTCGCTGAGCAGCAGGATGGGGGGCCTTCCTTGTCCGTCGCAAACCGCATGAAGCTTGGAGTTCAGCCCGCCTTTTGTGCGTCCGATACATCGGGGAAGAGCCCCTTTTTATAGAGGCTCGCGGCGGTCCGATGAGCTTTCAGGTGGGTTGCATCGATCATCAACCGGTCTGCAGGGCCAGCCTCTCCCGTCAAGGCCGCGAAGATCCGGCTGAACACCCCAAGTCGGCTCCAGCGAACGAAACGATTATAGAGGGTTTTGTGGGGGCCATAGACGAGTGGTGCATCTCGCCACCGTAAGCCGTTGCGGATCACATGAACGATGCCGCTGATCACTCGCCGATCATCAACCCGCGGCACGCCATGCGATAGCGGGAAATGCGGCTCGATCTTCGCCAACTGCCTCTCTGACAACCAAAACAGATCACTCATGGATGGGGTCCTCCCTCCCATGAGTGAATCAGCCGCCGATCTGTCCGGCAATAATTTAATGAGTCCTGGGCCTGGTGCCGTATTGGTCATCTCCCGGATCGTCCGCAGCGGGTGGTCCATGCGCACCCGCGTCTCCAGGTCAACGTAGGAGAACAAGTCTCCAGATCGCTTGTCTGTCCCGTGCATCACTCCCTCAGCAACAAGCCACTACCGAGATTGAATTATGCCGATACCAGCCATGCCACCGATTTTTCAATACCCTGCTAGGGCAGGCTAAATAGAATGCCATCACCGAAACTGAGATGCCTAATTGAAATCACGCAATCTATCGAACGCGAGACAGAACTGGCAATCTCACTTTACGAAGCTTACAAACCCACCGCTTCGAATCTCAGCTTCATCGAAAGATTTAACGACACCTACGAGGCTTGGACTTTCAATACTATCCGCGAGAGCCTTTACCGCGAGTTGGTAATGGCACTACGGCGTCTTTGGGATGATCGCCACGACGTTGCCTCCATTCCGCACGCCATGAATCTCTTAAGTTCACCCTCCTTAGTTATTACAATATTGAGTGAAGCAGTCAGTGCTACAGCCTGACGCGCCAAGAATCCTTGTATCGTAAATGATAATCCAGAAATCATAGACTTCATTTGTCGCAGAAATATCGATACAATTAAGGACAAGATGGATGGTTGTCGCCAGAAGAAGCGGCGCCAACTCGCCACGCCATGCGCGCTGTATACTCGTGCACTAAAACATCCCGAATTTGAAAGCCTGCGCAGGCACCGGAACACGGTGCTTGCTCATATCGCTATTCCCCGGCGCGAACGCGCCTGCACGCAATCGGTTCGTCCAGCCGAATGGGGCGATGAGAAAGTTGCACTTAAAGCAACCATAAGCATCTCCCAATATCTTTCGCTTGTCGTTAGAGGTCATGTGCCGTCACTGATGGATGTGGCGCCGATTTACAGAGATTACGCAAAGCACTTCTGGGCGCATCCACAGAAAAGGAAGGGGGACAGAAAAGACTGAATCCCTTCTCGGGAATTCCGGAATTACGGGAATTCCGGGGACACCATACCGAATTGAACACCGTGTTACCGCGCGGGTGCGCCGCCGGATTGGGCGCAATTACCGTTGCTTCAGACCGGTACCCTTGCGCAGGTCGGCTTCGGTATATCCCTGACGAATGATGGGCATCGAACAGACTCCTTTCCTTCTTGTTCGTGGGCCGCATGACCGGCGAGGGTGGGTTCTGGGAGAGACAAGGGAATGAGGTCGAGGAGGCCGAGCCTCCTCGCGGGTCCGGGTGGAACCCGGTTTTAACCGGTCCTTTTGAAAGGCGTGGATGGCCGGGACAAGCCCGGCCATGACGGTGGCGGTGTGGCCGTAGCGGTGGGTTTAGCGCCGTTTCGGGGTGGTTTTGTCCTTGATCACGGCGCGGACCATCTTGCCGAAGGTACGGTCGCGGGCGCGGCGTTTGGTCAGGCTTGCGGTATTGAAGGCATCCTCGGCGGTCAGTTTTTGCCACCGCGCGAGGCGGTCCGGGTCGAGGGTTCCCGCCGCCAGCGCGGCCTTGATCGCGCATCCCGGTTCGCCATCGTGAGAGCAGTTCGAGAAGTGGCAGTCTTGCGCCAGGGCGGTGACGTCATCGAAGACTTCCTCGGTTCCGGCGTGCGCGTCGGCGAGTTGCAGTTCGCGCATGCCGGGGGTATCGAGCAGCCAGCCGCCGTGTTCCAGGCGGTGCAGTTCGCGGGCGGTGGTGGTGTGCCGTCCCTTGCCGTCGTCCGCGCGGATTTCTCCGGTGGCGGCGGTGCTCCCCGAAAGGCTGTTGATCAGCGTTGATTTGCCGACGCCGGACGAGCCGAGCAGGGCCACCGTCTGCCCTCGTCCGCACCACGCGCCAAGCCCGGCGGCGGCGGCGGTGTCGCGGGCGTCGAGGGTTTCGACGATCAGGCCGGAGAGGAGGCGTCGCGCTGCCTTGGCGTAATCCTCCGGGGCATCGGCCCGGTCCGCCTTGGTCAGAATCACCACCGGCACCACCCCGGCTTCCCGTGCCAGGATCAGGTAGCGCTCCAACCGCGCGACGTTGAAGTCCTGGTCGCAGGAGGAGACGACGAACAGCGTATCGACGTTGGCGGCGATCAGTTGGATGTCGCGGCCGGTTCCGGCGGCTCGTCGTTTGAACAGGCTGGAGCGTCGCAGGATGCGTTCGGGGCGCAGGCTGTTCCGTTCGACGATCAGCCAGTCGCCGATGGCGGGGAAGTCTTCCTCCGCCGTTGCGCTCGGCAAGTGGGAGGAAATCGTGGTGTCGAGGCCGTCTCCCGCGATGGCGAGCAGGCCGCGATGCACCGCCATGACGCGGACGGCGCAGAAACCCGGAGAGTCTTCGGGGGGGAACTGGGAAGCGAAAAACGATGTCCAACCAAGGTCGGCCAGACTGGAAAACCGTGAAGTCATGGGAATGTCACCGGCTGTTTTGATTCCGTTTGCGGAATCGGAAGGCACGACAAAAGGCGCGGAGCCCGCCTGGGGCGTCCGATCGTGGGTCGGCTTCTCAAGGCCGATGACTCAGGCCATCCGTCCGAAGGGACGGGGCGGGTCATGCGGCCTTGCCGACCGTGTCGAAAACAGCCGTCGGCACAAAAGTCTCCTTTTCGTTCCATTTCATCCACGGTTTCGTTGTTTGAGGCGCTTCGCGTGGCCTCCGCAAGTTGGACGGGGGCTGGACCGGCGGATCGGATCGCGGGATAGTGGCGCGGGCCGCGATTCGCGCGGCGGCGGGGGGATGAGACGTAAAGCGTGGTTTTTTGGGGCCGCAGGTCGTTGGGTTGCTGCTGTTGGTCCCGCCGCCGCTGTTCTGGGCGGGCAATTTCATCGTCGGGCGGGCGATGCGGGGCGATGTGCCGCCGCTGACGCTGTTGTTCTGGCGCCGGGCGATCGCCTTTGTCTGCCTGCTGCCGTTCGCGTGGCGTCCGATGCGCCGTGACTGGCCGCTGTATTGGCGCCACCGCTGGCTGGTGCTGGGGGTTTCGTTGGCCGGGGTGGTGGCGTTCAACTCGTTGGTCTATGTCGGCCTGCAATGGACCGCTGCCGCCAACGGATTGCTGTTGAACTCGTTCATCCCGATCCTGATCGTTCTGTTCGGCGCGCTGTTCCATGGCCAGCGGCTGCACCTGGGGCAGGTGTTCAGACTGGCCCTGTCGTTTTCCGGCGTGTTGACCATCATCCTGCACGGCGAGTGGGCGCGTCTGGCGGCGCTGGAGTTCTCGGCAGGCGATCTGATCGTCTTTTGCGCGATGGTGTCCTGGGCCTTCTATACGCTGTGGCTGCGCGGCATCCCGCCGGAAATCGACCGTATCGGCCTGATGGGGGCGCAGATCGCGGTGGCCTTCATCGTGCTGGTTCCGCTCTGCGTGGGGGAGGCGCTGTTCGCCTATGCGCCGGTCTGGCGGACGGAGACCTTCGCCGCGCTTGCCTATTTGGGCATCTTTCCGTCGGTCCTGGCCTCTCTGCTTTACAACATCGGCGTCGCCCGTGTCGGCGCGGCACGGGCGGGCATGTTCATCCACCTGATTCCGATGTTCGGCGTCATTCTGGCCGTGCTGTTTTTGCATGAAAGCCTGCATGCCTATCATCTCATTGGGATGGCGGCGATCCTGGCCGGGGTGGGGTGCGGCTGATGGGTGGTCGCGGCGATGCGGCTGAAGGCGTCGTCGAGGTTGGGGAGGTGGTGCATCACGTTGATCGAGAACACCCGGTCGAAGGCGCCCGCCGCCGCGTCGAGCTTTTCCAGTCTGCCCAGTTTGACCGCGATCCGCCCCGCTTCGATTTCCGCAGCCAGACGCCGCCGCGCCTGACTCACCATCGCCTCGGAGTGGTCGATGCCGACGATGCGCCCGCCGCCCTTCCGTTCGCCGCAGAGCCGCAAGGCCTCCCCCGGACCGCAGCTGATTTCCAGGACTGTCTCGCCGCTTCTTGGCGCGATCAGGCCGACCGCCCAGCGGTTCCGTTCCCGGTTGGAGGAACGGCTGGAGAGAATCCAGCCGACGATGTGCCTGATCATTCCGGTTGGACGCCCGAATTGGGCGCGGATGTCGGTTTTCAGCGACATGGCGTTATGTCCTTGTCAGTTCCTCGTCGAGGCGGTGTTCCAACTCGGCCAGGGCCCGCCGCGCGGCGCGAAGTGGCGCGGCGGGGAAATCCCGGGCGATCCGGGCCAGGGGAGCCGCCTCGCGCCGGGAGACCTCGGCGAAGGTGGCCCGACCGCTTTTGGTCAGGTCGAGAAGGGGGGATCGCCGATGCGCCGGATTGTCAACGGTTGCGACGAAACCGCCCGCCAGAAGCGCGTTGACGATGGTCTGCACATGTTGGCGGCTGCCCCCTCGGCTCCGCGCGATGTCGGGGACGCTCTGGCCTCTCCGCGCGGCCAGGGACTCCATCACCGCGCGCATCGACGGGTTGATCCCGACGTCGCGGTGCAGCCCCTCCGCCACCGTCCTCAGGCGGTTGAAGCAGGCGCGGATGCGCACGATCAGTTCGTAGAGTTCGGCTTCCTGCGGGTCGGGGGGCATGCGGCGGACTCCTGCGTGGGATAATGACAACATGGTTGTCGTTATCGGCAGCGCATGTCAAGTCCGCTGTCGCGTTTTCTTTTACGGCGTCGCCTTGATGAACGCGGTGACGACCTTGGCGGAGTTGGTCGAGGCAAGGTTAAAGAATGTGCGGATTTCGTTTTCGCCCTGGCCTCCACCGGCCAGGTCCGATAGGCTGCGGAAGGCGATTAAGGGAACCCGGTTGCTGAAGGCGACATGGGCGGCGGCGGCGCTTTCCATGTCCAACACCTGCGCCTGGAAGGTATCGAACACATAGGCGCGGAAGCGCGCGTTATTGACGAAGGCCGAGCCGGAAACGCCGTTGCCGCCGACCACTATCCTGGGCGCGCGCGACAAGCACTGCCCCCGCGCGGTGCAGGACTCTAGCTTAGTGGTGTCGGCAAGCTTGCGCGCCACGGCCAGCAATCCGGCGTCCACCGGGAACCAGAAGCGCTTTTCCGGGGGGCGTTCCCGTCTCGCGTGACCTTGGTATAGGTTGGAAAGATCATGCCGAAGTTCGGGTATGGGGTGGCCGAGAACTTGGGCGGGGTAAACGCGCCGTCGGTTTCCCGCGCCATCACGCTTTCCAGATACGCCCCCCATTGTTCGGCGACCGCCACGTCGCCGATTCCTAGCGCCGGGTTGACTCCGCCCGCGATGCCGGAAAACACGATCGCCTTGATCTGAAAGTGGTCAATCGCCTGTTGCGCCGTCATCGCGGCATTGACCATGCTGACGCCGCTCAGGAACAGGACGACGTTCTTTCCCGACAATTCGCCGGTGACGAAGCGGGTGCCGCCGATCTGGTGGACCTTCTGGTTGCTGGTCGCGCGCAGCAGGGCCTGCCATTCCGGCGCGATGGCCGACATCACCGCGATCCGTGGGGTGGTGTCCAGGGCCTTCGCGGCGGCGGCCGAGGAAAGCCCCGCGAGGCAGAGCGCGATCAGGACAAGTCGTTTCATTTCGAAGCCTTCTGGCCGGGGAGGGCGGTTAGGCTCAGGACTCATTAAGGTTCGATCCAGAAGAGGAGGAGTACCGCGATGATGACGGCGGCAAAGAAGATATCCGTACATCGGTCATATCGGGTGTGGATACGCCGCCAATCCTTGAGGCGAGCGAAGAGGTTCTCGATCCTATGACGCTGGCGACAGAGGATTTTGTCGTAAGCGTACTGGGTTTTGCGATGACGCATTGGCGGGATGCATGTAGCGATCCCTCGCTGTGTCAAAGCCTCTCGAAGGGGATCACCGTCATAGCCCTTGTCGGCGATCAGGACGTTGGCCTTGGGAAATAGGTCGAGCAACAGCATCGCGCCTTTGTAATCGCTCATTTGCCCCTCGCTGAGCAGCAGGATGAGGGGCCTTCCTTGTCCGTCGCAAACCGCATGAAGCTTGGAGTTCAGCCCGCCTTTTGTGCGTCCGATACATCGGGGAAGAGCCCCTTTTTATGGAGGCTCGCGGCGGTCCGATGAGCTTTCAGGTGGGTTGCATCGATCATCAACCGGTCTGGAGGGCCAGCCTCTCCCGTCAAGGCCGCGAAGATCCGGCTGAACACCCCAAGTCGGCTCCAGCGAACGAAACGATTATAGAGGGTTTTGTGGGGGCCATAGACGGGTGGTGCATCTCGCCACCGTAAGCCGTTGCGGATCATATGAACGATGCCGCTGATCACTCGCCGATCATCAACCCGCAGCACGCCATGCGATAGCGGGAAATGCGGCTCGATCTTCGCCAACTGCCTCTCTGACAACCAAAACAGATCACTCATGGATGGGGTCCTCCCTCCCATGAGTGAATCAGCCGCCGATCTGCCTGACAATAATTTAATGAGTCCTGAGCCTAGGGGGCCTTCAACAACAGATATCCACTGATGTTGTTGAGGCGGGCGGGATCGTTGGGGGAGGGCCGATCCCGGCTGATCTGCGTGATGACCAAGCGTGCGCGCGCCGCGTTGTCGCCGGTTGCGTCGATGACGATCGGATTGCCCTTGTCCGGCGGCAGGTGCGCCAGAAGGGGGGACATCTCGAAGCTTAGACTGCGTTTGTCGGGCGTCGTCAGCACGATCACGTCGTCGGGAGAGACACTGACTCCGATGGCCGCGTTGGGGCTGGCTTTGCGGTTATAGAAATCGATCTGGAACATGCGATCGTATCCGGTCACCGGGATCATCGGGTGCCACGCGCTTTTCCAGGCGGGTAAGGTCAGGATCGGAGACGTGGATCGGGTGGAAGGGTTCAATCCCCATGCCGCAGCGATATCCCCGCTGCGTTGATGGGAAGAAGGGCGGCCTGGGTCCTGCGGCGGCAGTTTCGCGCCGGCGATCAGGTCTTCGTGCTTGCGGCTGACCAGATAGCGGACCGCGCTGTTGATGCTCTTGGCGTCCTCGGGCGAAGCCGGTTGCAGTCCGTGCGAGGCGTCGGGGTCAGACCATGTCGCGCGTTGCAACAGTTCGGTCAGGCGGTGGGCTTGGCTCCGCAGGGAAAGTTCGCAGGCTCCCCACGGACCGAAAGAGCAGAGCAAACCGATGACCGTAAGGGTCGCCATGACTTGGCCGGGGCGCGGCACGGCGCGGCGTAGAACCTGAAACGCCGGCAGAAGAATCCCTAAAATGGCCGCCGCCAGAAGAAGGTAGCGTTTCTCGGTCAGGCCATAGGCGTCGATGCGGGCCCAGGCCGCGATCGCCATGCCGATGCCGGGGACGATCAACAGGGGCAGGAAGGCGCGGCGCAACAGGCGGCGGATCGGGCCTTCGTCGTCCAGCATCATGGCGCTCGTCCAGGCCATGCCGCCCAGTACGAAGAAGGCCCCGCCCGTCATGCCGATGACGCCTTTCGGCAATTCGCCCGAGAGGGCCCGGCTGAGGACATGGACGTGCAGAATAGCGGCGAAGGCCAAGGTCAGCGGCGCGAACAGCCAATCGATCATCCCCCGGATCCACCTTGGCGCCGGGGCCGAGGTGGCGCCCAACGGCCACAGGGCCAGGATGCATCCCGGCGACAGCAGGGTGGCCCCCAGTTTCCACAGGCGTTCCAGGACCTCACGGGCCAGATGGGTGCCGAACAGGGCGTCGATCGTCCAGACCAGGATCGAGACGCCGATGCAGATGATCAGGACGGCGAGGTTGGAGAGCAGGACCGATGCCGCCACGCCTCGCAACCATGCGGCCCCATCGCCTCGCGGCGAGGAAACTTCGGGAATGGCCAGTAGGGCGCAGTTCGCGGCGAACAAGAACAGAAGCGTGGGGATGGCGGGCGCTTCCAGAATCCCCAGCGCCACGCCGCCGACCGCCGCCAGCCAAGGCAGCGACAGGCGAAGGGCGATCGGAACGCGGGGACGGGCTTCGGCCAACAGAACCGGCAGAACCGACAGCGGGATGGCGCAGGTCAATCCCAAAAGCCACAAATCCAAACGCGCCCAGGGCAGATCGACCTCTCCGATTTGCACCAGGACGGTCAGGGCCAGAATGACCGCCAGCGTCGCGGGGAAGCGCCGGGCAGCCGCAATGGCCTTGGCCGAGATCGAAAACCATGAAGGAAGCCTTGGCAAGGACATGATGCTTGAAATTGCTCCGTGATGCGGGGCCGGAGTCCGATCTTTCCCCGCGTTGCTTGGCATGCCGTGGATCGGTGAGGGGGGAGAATACGCCGTGCGCGGATCGCTGCCAAGCGTTGGAAACGCGGTCTTCCAATGGCGGCTTTCGCCTGGCAGCGGACCGCATGAACACCACGCAGCCGGCGGTCTCAGCCCGTATCCGCGCGCTTGAGGACGAATTGGGGGTGCGTCTGTTCGAACGCAGCGCGCGCCGTGGCGCTGACCGCAAAGGGGCGCGATCTGGTGCCCTATGCCGAACGTATTCTCAGGCTCAAGGGCGAGATGGTGGCCAGGATCGGCGACCCCGCCGTGGTGCAGGGAAGGGTCATTCTGGGTGTGGTCGAGACCATTGCCCATACGTGGCTGCCGCGATTGATCGAGCGTCTGGCTCAAACCTATCCGTCGCTGTCGTTGGAGCTGGACATCGACATCACGGCCAATCTGCTGCGTCGCTTGACCGCGCGGGATATCGATATTGCCTTTCTGATGGGGCCGGTCGCCAACCCGGACATCGAAAACCTGCCGATGGGAACCTATCCCCTGGTCTGGCTGGGCAGTCCCCGCCTGGGTCTGCATGCCCGTCTTTTGGGGATGGACGATCTGCGGCGGGTGCCGATCATCACCTTTCCCCGGTCGTCGCGTCCGCATGTGGATTTGGAAGCGTTGTTTCAGGGCGGCGAGGTTCGCCCGCCCATTCACAACAGCTCTTCCCTGGCCACCATCGTCCGCATGGCGGTGGACGGCATCGGCATCTGTACTCTCCCGCAAGAGATCGTGCAGGGTGAACTGGACGCGGGCCGTTTGGCGCTGCTGCGGGTCGCGGTGGAATTGCCCGCCTTGACCTTTACCACCTCGTTCCCGCATGCGTCCGACACGTCGCTGTCGCGCGCGGTTTCGGATCTGGCGTTTCGCACAGCAAATGAGCACCCCACGGCCACGGCCTAATCCATAGGCAATATTGATGGGTAACCATCAGGATTCGCGTTTGGACGTGATCCATCTCTTTTGTCACCATGGAACCCGCTTGGCAATCAGATGGGGGATATGCGATGACATCCAGCGATTCTTCCCGTTACCGATCGATGTCGGCGGGTCAGGTTCGCGCCTTGATTCGCTCCGGTGCCATCGACGAACCCACGGCGGGCATGGCGGATGGTTTCGTGCAGGCCAATTTGGCCATTCTTCCCCAGGCGGTTTCCGGCGAATTCCTGGAATTCTGTTTGGCCAACCCAAAGCCCTGTCCGCTTTTGGGCGTGACCAAACCAGGGGCCACGGCCCTCGCCTCGGTGGCGGCCGATCTTGACATCCGCACCGACGTTTGCGGCTACAAGGTCTTTCGCGACGGGGTTTGCGTCGATCGGGTTACGGATTTGAAGGCCTTGTGGCGTGACGATCTGGTGACCTTTGTCCTGGGATGTTCGTTTTTCTTCGAATATGCGTTGCTCCACGCCGGTCTTTCGGTGCGCCATATTGACTGTGGCTGCAAAGTGCCGATGTTCAAGACCTCGGTCGCGACAGCGCCGCGAGGTCGGTTCTCCGGTCCGACGGTGATGACGATGCGGCCGTTTTCGCCCGCCGACGCGATCTAAGCCATGTGTTTGTCGGCTCGTCTGTCGTTGGCCCATGGTGCGCCGTTGCACTTCGGCGATCCGGCGGCGATTGGCATTGCCGACCTGAACGCCCCCGATTATGGCGACGCGGTGCCGGTCCATGCGGGCGAGGTTCCGGTGTTTTGGGCCTGCGGCGTGACGCCGCAAGCGGTGCTGGAGGAAGCCCGGCTGCCTTTCGCGATCACCCATGACCCGGGGTACATGCTGATTACGGATATCCGGAATGCCGAGATCCATGATCTGGGCGGATTGGTGACGGACGCTTCGGTTTTGCAGTGAACGACAAAAATCAGGAGGCTCTCATGCGTGGTGTGAAGGTGGCGATGGCGGCGGCACTGGCCGCGGTGTTCGGATCGACGGCGGCGATGGCCGAAATGAAAGGGACGACGCTGAACTATGTCGGCAGTTGGAGCGGCTTGGTGCTGTACAAGCAGTTAGAGAAGCCGTTCTGGAGCGAGACCCTGCCCGCCGATTCCAAGGGGAAGATCAAGGTCGAGGTTTCGACCTTCGACCGGATGGGACTGAAGGGGGCCGAGGTCTACCGCATTCTGGCGAAGAACGTTTTCGACATTGGCGCGACAGTCGCCGACTACACGGTCCAGGACGCGCCGGAGCTTGAAGGCCTGGACATTCCGATGCTCGCGATGAGCGCGAAGGCCGCCGAACTGGCGGAATTGGGCGTCGCGCCGCCGTCTTCGGTGCCGCTGTACTATCGGGTGTCGGTGGATCGTCTGAGCACGGCGTCCCACTTCCAGGTGTTGGGCGGCGACGGCTCCGGCGAAGCCGAGGCGGTGATCCTGGGTGCGGCCGGGCGGTTGTGGGTCGGGGTTGGTTCGGATCACACCGACCGCAAGGTGGAGTCCTGTTCCGTCGCGGTGTCGAAAGAACTTTGCCCCAAGCCGATCAGCCGCATGGTCTGGGCCTTTGACGAAGTCGCCCCGCACTGGGACGACCTGATCCTAAGGTCCTTCGCCACGATCGATGGCGCGCGCGTCCTGTATCAAGAGGGCAAGGTGGCCAGTTTGCTGCCGCCACGGCAGTTGATCGACGGTTGGGTGGCCAAGCATGGCGGCTTTGGCGACGGGCAGGCGATGTTCTGCGGGACCTTGCCCGCGATGGGCGGCATCCGCCCCTCGGCTCGGTTCGAGATCGAGCTGGAGGACCCGGTTCTTAAGCGTCGCTTGAACCATGTCTACGAGGTCGAAGTCCAGCCCGTGGTGTCTTGACCGGAGATTCGCATCATGTTTACCGATTTGCGCGCATTCGTTCAGTTGCGCCGTGACGTTGCCGAAGGCGTGACCGGCGGCGAGGCCCTGACCGTCGAGGCCCTGGATCGGGCCGCAACGGAGCAGGGGCGAGCCGTGTTTACCGAGGTCTTTGCCGAAGGCGCGCTGGCCGAGGCGCGCGCCGCCGATCTGCGCCGTGCCGCCGGGGTGCCGTTGGCTGGTCTGCCGATTTCGATCAAGGACCTGTTCGACGTCGCGGGCTTTCGCACGCGTGCCGGGTCAAAGGTGCTGGCCGATGCGCCGCCTGCGGTGACCGACGCGCCAACCGTGGCGCGCTTGCGCGCGGCGGGCGCGGTGATCGTCGGCCATACCAACATGACCGAGTTCGCGTTTTCCGGTCTGGGCGTCAATCCCCATTTCGGTACGCCGGGAAATCCCTGGGATCGGGATCGTATCCCCGGCGGGTCGTCCTCCGGCGCGGCGGCATCGGTGGCCGATGGCATGGCGGCGGCGGCGGTTGGCACCGATACCGGCGGTTCGGTGTGCATTCCGGCCGCGTTTTGCGGTTTGGCCGGGGTCAAACCGACGCAGGCGCGATCGGATTTAAGGGGAACTGTGCCGTTGTCGCAAAGTCTTGACTCGGTCGGGGCGATCGCGCGGGCGATTGCCGATTGCGCGGTGCTGGATGCGATTCTCAGCCGGGGTGAAGCGCCCCGGATCGTGCCCGCGCGGGTTGCCGGGTTGCGCTTCGCGGTGCCGCAAAGTTATGTTCTCGACGGTATCGATGTGGCGGTGGCAAAGGCCTTTGGGCGCGCCTTGACGGCGTTGTCGGCGGCGGGCGCGCGGATCGAGGAGGTGGGGTTCTCCCATCTGGAGGCTATCCCCGACCTTCTGGCGGGCGGCGGTTTGGTGGCGGCGGAAAGTTATGCCTGGCATCGGGCCACGCTGGCGGAACATCGCGATCTTTACGACCTGCGGGTGGCGGTGCGGATCGAGCGCGGTGCCGCGTTGTCGGCGGCGGATTATCTGGACATGCAGGCCCTGCGCGCGGCCCGTATCGCCGAAATGGATGCCGCCATGGTGCCCTATGACGCGATTCTGATGCCGACGGTTGCCTGTGTCGCGCCCAAGTTCTCGGAATTGGTCGAGGATGACGCGTACACCCGTATCAATTCCCTGGTTTTGCGCAACACCACGGTCGGCAATCTGTTGAACCTGTGTGCGGCGACCTTGCCGTGTCATACCCCCGGCGATCTGCCGGTGGGGCTGTCGGTGGTGGGGCGCGGTGGGGACGATCGCCGCCTTCTCGACATCGCGGCGGGAATGGAAGGGTCGTTCTGCAACGTCGGCTTGGGTCGCCCGGTGATGAGCTGACGACGCGGGCGGCGGCGTGGTGGCCGCCGCCCCGTTCGTTTAGAACTTGATGCGCATGCCGACGTATCCGGCGCGGCCGGTCTTGGCGTATTCGCCCTTGGTGTGCCACAGCTTGTCGGTGACGTTCTCGACGCGACCGTAGACGCTGCTCCAGTCGTTGATCGCATACGATGCGCCGAAGTCGATGACCGCGTAGCCGCCGGTGAAACTTTTGTTGGCGTAGGAGTCGTAGCTCCAGGTCGCCATGCGGCTGTGCACCCAGGTGTCGAGCCCGGCGATTTCCTCCGGGCTATAGGACACGCGCACATTGCCGACGTGGTGTGGGCGCACCGCCAGGACCATCCCGGTGGAATTGTCGCGGGCCTGTTGATAGGTGTGGCTGCCGCCGATCCCCCACTCCTTGCTGATTTCAAAAGAAGCCGAGTTTTCGACGCCGAAGGTCCGAGACGAGGCGACGTTGCGGTACTTCTTCGGCGTTGCCTCATAAATGATTTCGTTGGTCATTCGGGTGTTGAAGAAGGTGGTGTCGATGGTCAGCCGATCGTCCAGGAAGGACTGTTCGATGCCGACGTCATAGCCGCTCGATTCCTCGGGCTTCAGGGTGTCGCGCCCATAGGTCGGGTGATACAGCTCGTAAAGGCTGGGGGCGCGGAATCCGGTGCCATAGCTGGTGTGGAAACGGGTGCCGGTTTCTTTTAGAAGATAGGCAGCGGTGCTGCGATAGGTGGTGGTGTCGCCGAATTTCTCGTGGTCGTCCTGGCGGGCGCCAAGGGTCAGGGTCAGACTATCGTCGAGAAGATTGATCTGATAGTCGCCGAAGAAGCCGTCGTTGACGACGCTACGCGAGGAAACGCTTCCGGTGGTCATGTGCTCGCGTTCGTGGTCGGCCCCGAATACCAGGGTATGGTCGTCGATCGCTTTCAGCGTTCCCTGGTATTCGTATTTTGTCTTTTCTCCGTCGAAGAAGGGGTCTGCCGTCTTTCGCGTGTGGTCCTTGTAATAATCGCGCCGACTTTGCGATTGCGCCGCCGCGACGTGGTTGGAAAGAACGCCGCCGAACATGTCTGCGGTCGCGGATAGCGACCCCGATCGCTGGAACATGCGGTACTGTTCGATGCCGTCAACGGTGCCGCTGCCGTCGGTTTGGGTATCGGCGCGCAGGATGCGGCCGATACCTTCGATACTCAGGCGGTCAAGAACGCCGACGTCGGTCAGAGCGTCGGATCCGACCCGCAAGTCGGCGCCGCGATTCTTGTAACCGTCCTTTTCGTCGCCGGGCGTGGTGTTGGAAATGTCGAAGCCGTCGGTGAAGATGCTGCGCAGCGAACCGCTGTAATAGACCGGGCCGGATTCGCCCTGCACGTTGATGTCGCCCTTGCGGGTGTTGTAGGCGCCGTATTCCATCGAGGTGGTTCCGGTATAGGGTTTCTTACTGCCCCGCCCGGACTTGGTGGTGATGGAAATCACGCCGCCCATGGCGTCCGATCCGTAAAGGGTGCTCTGGTTGCCGCGCAGAACCTCGATGCGCTCGATGTTGTCGGCTTGCATGTGGGTCAGGTCATAGCTGGTCTGGGAGCCGGAGGGATCGGCCACTTCGACGCCGTCGATCAGGACCAGGATGTTCTTGTAGCCCATGCCGCGCATGTAAAGCCCGGACGACTTGCCCATGCCGCCGTTGGAGTAAAGGTTGATGCCGGGGGCGTCCTTGATCACGTCCAGCGCGGTGACCGCCTGTTTCTTTTCGATTTCCTCGGCGGCGATGATGGTGACCGAACTGCCGACGGTATCGATCGACGTTGCCGTGCGGTTGGCGGAAATCACCATCTTGCCAAGATCTTGCGCATCCTCGGCAAAAGCCGGTGCGGCGGTGGCGGCGAGGCAGGCGATGGACAGGGCGGGCCAGGAGAGGCTGGCGCAAGGTGGCGTTCTTTTCATAAATATCCCCCATTATGCGGGCGCGGGACATCCGCGCGGCGATTAAACGGACCACAGAGGGGGATGGCCTCCCCGTTGCGGTGAACACGTCACCGCAACGGCATGGCCGTCTCCGAAAGCCTCCGCTCTCGGAAAAGCGACGTCTGCTGGCAGGTCTCCTGGCTTCGCGGGTCGTCGCGCACGATCGGCCTTCCCGGTTTCCCAGTGGCGTTTCGGATCGTGCGCTTGCCGTCTACAGTTGCGGAGGCAGCTCCGGCCTTGGCGCGATGTTTCCTTGGCGCCGCACCGGATTCCCTTTTCATCCTCAGGGCGTTGTAATGCCCCTTGGACACCAGCGTGAGGAGGAGGTCTACGGGAGGAGGGAAAAGCGGTCAACAAAAAACATGATATAACGTAACTTTGTTGGCCGGTGTCGCGTCCCGGTCACATCGGTTGCGTTGGTTGTCGGGGAGAGCATGAAAAAAACCGCCGCGGGCTTGTCCGCGGCGGTTTTCCTGTCGTGTCCGAAGGATGGGATCATTCGGTCGGTGGCGCCGCATTGGCCTTCTTGCGTCCGAACGCCATGAAGAAGGCGATGAAGGCAAGCACGGCGGCGGCGAAGCCGATCCAGTTGGCGATGTCATAGGGCAGGTTGAGCCCGATCTTCTCCGCCGAGATGTAGGCGAAGGTCACCGCCGTCATGAAGGTGGCAGGGATGGTGCAGATCCAGTGCAACTTGCCGTTCTTGATCAGATGGGCTGCGGCCGCCCACAGCATCACCATGGCCAGGGTCTGATTGGCCCAGCCGAAGTAGCGCCAGATGACGTTGAAGTTGCCAAGCGAGATGACAAAGCCGATGGCGAACAGCGGCACTGCGATCATCAGACGTTTGATGATTTCTTGCTGCGGCATCTTGATGTATTCGGCGATGATCAGACGCGCCGAACGGAAGGCGGTATCGCCCGAGGTGATCGGCAGGATGACCACGCCCAAGATCGCCAGGGTGGTGCCGAGGCCGCCGCCCAAAAGCGCGGTGCTGATTTCGTTCACCACGTACGAGGGCGAGCCCTTGGCAATGGCGGCGCCAAGAGCGCCAGAGCTTTCATAGAACGACAGGCCCAGGGTGGCCCAGATCAGGCCAATAATGCCTTCGCCGATCATCGCGCCGTAGAAGACGAAGCGCCCGCGCTTTTCGTTGACAAGGCAACGCGCCATCATCGGCGATTGGGTGGCATGGAAGCCCGAGATCGCGCCACAAGCGATGGTGATGAACATCAACGGCCAGATTGGCAGGTTCTTCGGATGGGTGTTGGCCAGCGACAATCCCTGCGGCAAGACCTGATGTTCGCCGGAGAACAGGATCATCACGGTCAGGCTGATCGACATGAGGAACAGCAGCGCGCCGAAGATCGGATACAGACGCCCAATGATCTTGTCGACCGGCAGGATGGTGGCGAGGAAGTAGTAGCAGAAAATCGCCGCGACCCAATAATTGACCGGCCAGCCGGACAGCGCCGACAGCAGCTTGCCGGGCCCGAGGACGAAGACGATGCCGACCAGCAGCAGCAGAATGACCGAGAAATAGTTTATGAACTGCTTGAAGATCGGCCCCAGCTCCTTGCCGACGACATTGGGGACGCTGTCGCCGTTGGAACGCAACGACAGCATTCCGGCGAAGTAATCGTGCACCGCGCCGGCGAAGATGCTGCCGAAGACGATCCACAGCAGCGCGGAGGGTCCGTAAAGGGCGCCCAGAATCGGTCCGAAGATCGGGCCAAGGCCAGCGATGTTCAAAAGCTGAATAAGGAAAACCTTGCAGGTAGGCATGGCGACGAAGTCCACGCCGTCGGCCTTGGTTGTGGACGGGACGACGCGATTGGCGTCGGGTCCGAAGATGCGGTCAACCAGTCCGCCGTAAATGAAATAGCCTGCGATCAACAGGCCCACGCACGCAAAGAAGAGAGCCATCAGACGTCTCCTGAGGATTTGCCTCGAATTGAGGCATGACGTGTTCGCGGTTAACGAGGGGCCTCCCCCTGATGTGGGTGCGCCATATGCGCGATTTAACCCCACCAGTTTATCCCTCTAATTTAGAACTTTCCCCCCGTGGCGGGAAATATTCAATATTTTTTTGATGCTTAAATCGCGTTGATATTTCAATAAAATGCGAATCCAGCAACCGTGGGGTGGGTGCTGAAAAACGCGTAGCCGCTCCCCGCAGATAAGCTGAAGGCGGCCCCGCCGACGGGTTGGTCGGTGCCGGTGGAGGCGTTAGGCGGAACGGAGGTCGCCAAGGAACCGTTCAACCACGGCGTTTAGCGCCCCGGTGTCGGTCGCCAGTGTTGTTGCCGCGTCGCGAATTTCGCGACTGGAGGTGGCGACTCGGTTCGATGCGTCCATGACTTCCCGAACGTTGCCGCGCAAGCCACCTTGTCCTTGACCGGTGCGTCCTTGGTCTGTTTCCAGCTATATCGCACCACGCCGCCACCATTCCTTTGTTATTCATAGGTTTTCCGCGCGGGCGTGGGGCGGCGTTATGTGTCCGGCCTGCGCGGCCGTCAATGCAATCCTGGCCTTATTCCAGATTTTCATACTGCGATCGTGGTTTGGGATCGATGATCCTTATGTGAAACATGGATCGTCGCAACCGGATGGCTTTGCGATTGACGAAAATCTCGACTCTCCCGTATAACGCGGGTGGGCCGCGACCTCCCAACGGGTCGTCAAGCCCTTCTGCAGTGGAAGGGAGTTTCCGATGAACGTGATCGCCAAGCCGGTCCTGCGACCGGCCAACCCCAATTTTTCTTCTGGTCCCTGCGCCAAGCGTCCCGGCTTCAGCCTGGAAGCCCTGGCTGGCGCTTGTCTTGGCCGTTCGCACCGCGCCAAGATCGGCAAGGCGCGCTTGAAGGACGTGATCGACCGCTCCAGGGCGGTTCTGGGCGTCCCCGCCGGGTATCGTCTGGGGATCGTTCCCGCCTCCGACACCGGCGCCGTCGAAATGGCGCTGTGGAGCCTGTTGGGCCCGCGCGGTATCGACGTGCTGACCTGGGAAAGTTTCGGTTCCGGCTGGGCGGACGACGTCCGCAAGCAGCTGAAGCTGACCGACGTGCGGGTGATGAACGCCCCCTATGGCGAAATTCCCGATTTGGCGCAGGTCGATTTCGCCCGTGACGTGGTGTTCACCTGGAACGGCACCACCTCGGGCGTGTGCGTGCCGAACGGCGACTGGATTCCCGCCGACCGCGAAGGCCTGACCATCTGCGACGCAACCTCCGCCGCGTTCGCCATGGACCTGGCCTGGGATAAGCTCGACGTCGTCACCTACTCCTGGCAGAAGGTGATGGGCGGCGAGGGCCAGCACGGCATCCTGATTCTTTCCCCGCGCGCCGTCGCTCGCCTGGAAAGCCATACCCCAGCCTGGCCGATGCCGAAGATCTTCCGTATGACCAAGGGCGGCAAGCTGATCGAGGGTATTTTCGAGGGCGAAACCATCAATACGCCCTCGATGCTGGCGGTTGAAGATGCGCTCGACGGTCTGAAGTGGGGCGAGCAGATCGGCGGTCTGCCCACCCTGATGGCGCGCAGCCAAGCCAATCTGGCGGCAATCGCCGCTTGGGTGGAAAAAAGCCCGAACGTGGATTTTCTGGCGGCCAATCCGGCGATCCGTTCCAACACTTCGGTGTGTTTGAAGATCGTTGCGCCGTGGTTCGCCAAGCTGGATGCCGAGGGTCAGCAGAAGGAGCAGAAGGCGATCGTCTCCCTGCTCGACAAGGAAGGCGTCGCCTATGATATCGGCGCCTATCGCGATGCCCCCGCGGGCTTGCGGATTTGGGCCGGGGCGACGGTCGAGGCTGCCGACCTTGAGGCCCTGTTCCCATGGGTTGAATGGGCTCTGGCCGAAATCGCGAAAAGTTTCGCCGCCTGAGGCCGTGATGCGACGGGGTCCGGCATATCGCCGGACCCCGCGGTCCCCCATTTCCGTTGTCATCCTCCGCAAGGGAGCTTCCCCATGCTGAAAGTCCTGATTTCCGATAAGATGAGCCCGCTCGCCGAAGAGATCTTCAAGGTGCGCGGCGTCGAGGTCGATTACAAGCCCGGTATGACGCCGGACGAATTGAAAGCCTGCATCGGCGACTATCACGGTCTGGCGATCCGCTCCGACACCAAGGTCAAGGCCGAGATCATCGCCGCCGCGACCAATCTGAAGGTGGTCGGTCGTGCCGGCATCGGTGTCGATAACGTCGATATTCCGGCGGCGACCGCGCGCGGCATCGTGGTGATGAACACGCCGTTCGGCAACTCGATCACCACCGCCGAGCATGCGATCGCGATGATGATGGCCCTGGCCCGCGACATTCCGCAGGCGTCCGCCTCGACCCACGCGGGCAAGTGGGAAAAGTCGAAGTTCATGGGGGTCGAGCTGTTCGGCAAGACGCTTGGTGTGGTCGGTTGCGGCAACATCGGTTCCTGCGTCGCTGAACGCGTGATCGGGCTGAAGATGCGGGTCGTCGCCTTCGACCCCTACCTGTCGCCGGAACGCGCCAAGGATCTGGGTGTCGAGAAGGTGGGGCTGGACGAACTGTTCGCGCGTGCCGACTTCATCACCCTGCACACCCCGCTGACCGACGCGACGCGCGGCATCATTTCCGAAAAGTCGTTCGGCAAGATGAAAAAGGGCGTGCGCATCGTCAACTGCGCGCGCGGCGGCCTGGTCGATGAGGCGGCGTTGAAGGTGGCCCTGGACGACGGTCGTGTCGCGGGCGCGGCCCTGGACGTGTTCGAGGAAGAACCGGCCAAGGAAACTGCCCTGTTCGGTCACCCCAGGGTGGTTTGCACGCCGCATCTGGGGGCGTCCACCAAGGAAGCGCAGGTCAACGTCGCGGTGCAGGTGGCGGAACAGATTTCCGATTTTCTGCTTACCGGCGCGGTGACCAACGCCTTGAACATGCCCTCCGTTTCGGCCGAGGATGCGCCGAAGCTGAGGCCCTATATGAAGCTGGTCGAATATTTGGGCGGCTTCGCCGGCCAGATCACCCGTACCGGCATCAAGGCGGTGACCATCGAATACGAAGGCATGGTCGCCGATCTGAGTACCAGGCCGTTGACCGCGATCGCGCTGTCGGGGTTGCTGCGTCCGATGTTGGACGCGGTCAACATGGTCAGCGCCCCCGCCGTGGCGAAGGAACGCAACATCGCGATCTCCGAAACCAAGCGCGAGAAGTGCGAGGAATACCAAACCCTGGTCAAGTTAACGGTGACCACCGAGACCCAGACCCGTTCGGTCTCCGGGACCTTGTTCGCGGGTCGTCCGCGTCTGGTCGAAGTCAACGGCATTCCGGTCGAAGCCGAATTCGCGCCGCACATGCTGTTCTTCACCAACAAGGATAAGCCGGGGTTGATCGGCAAGCTGGGAACCGCTTTGGGATTGGCTGGGGTCAACATCGCGACCTTTCACCTGGGCCGCAACGCGGTCGGCGAGGATGCCGTCGCCTTGGTTCAGGTCGATGGTGCGCTGAAAGCCGACGTCCTGGACTCCCTGCGCGCCCTGCCCAATGTGGTGCGGGTGGAATCGCTGAAGTTCTAGACTCAGGACTCATTAAGGTTCGATCCAGAAGAGGAGGAGTACCGCGATGATGACGGCGGCAAAGAAGATATCCGCGCATCGGTCATATCGGGTGTGGATACCCCGCCAATCCTTGAGGCGAGCGAAGAGGTTCTCGATCCTATGACGCTGGCGATAGAGGGTTTTGTCGTAAGCGTGCTGGGTTTTGCGATGACGCATTGGCGGGATGCATGTAGCGATCCCTCGCTGAGCAGCAGGATGAGGGGCCTTCCTTGTCCGTCGCAAACCGCATGAAGCTTGGAGTTCAGCCCGCCTTTTGTGCGTCCGATACATCGGGGAAGAGCCCCTTTTTATAGAGGCTCGCGGCGGTCCGATGAGCTTTCAGGTGGGTTGCATCGATCATCAACCGGTCTGGAGGGCCAGCCTCTCCCGTCAAGGCCGCGAAGATCCGGCTGAACACCCCAAGTCGGCTCCAGCGAACGAAACGATTATAGAGGGTTTTGTGGGGGCCATAGACGAGTGGTGCATCTCGCCACCGTAAGCCGTTGCGGATCACATGAACGATGCCGCTGATCACTCGCCGATCATCAACCCGCGGCACGCCATGCGATAGCGGGAAATGCGGCTCGATCTTCGCCAACTGCCTCTCTGACAACCAAAACAGATCACTCATGGATGGGGTCCTCCCTCCCATGAGTGAATCAGCCGCCGATCTGCCTGACAATAATTTAATGAGTCCTGAGCCTAGTCTCGCCTGACACTCTGCGATTTCGACGGCCCGCGACCGCAGGCAAGCAGTATTTTTTGAAAGGATCTTCCTATGGCTACGGGAACCGTGAAATGGTTTAACGCCCAGAAGGGTTTTGGCTTCATTGCGCCGGATGACGGCGGCAGCGATGCCTTCGTGCACATCAGCGCCGTCGAGCGTTCGGGCATTGGCAGCCTGAACGAAGGACAGAAGGTGGGGTACGATCTCGTCTCCGACCGCAAGAGCGGCAAGATGTCGGCCGAGAATCTGAAGGTTCTGGGCTAACTTCCGCCTCCGCTTCGATGGCGGCGACGACCCATCGCAATAAACGACGGCCTCGGCGGGACGGTTGATGATTCAGCCGATGCATCCCGTCGGGGGCTTCGTTTTTCGCCGGTCGTGAATTCGACCGGCATCAGCAAGGGAGGACGTCATGTCCAAGGGTCAGCAACGCAGCAATCGCGAAATCAAGAAACCGAAGAAAAAGCCCGCTGCGGCGCCGATTTCCATCTCCGCCGTCAAGGGGCTTTCCGAGTCCCTGACCAACCCCAAGAAGAAGACCTGAGGTCCGCGTTTTGGACCTTCGGTCGTGGGGCTTATGCGTTCCCCGAGGTTGACGAGAGCTTGCCGATTTCGATCCCGAGCTTTTCGATCGCCTGTTGCCATTTCTTCTGATTTTCCGGGCCGAACAGAAGGGTATCGTCGGTGGGAACGATCAGCCAGGCGTTGGCCTTGATTTCGGCATCCAGTTGCCCGGCGCCCCACCCGGCATAGCCCAAGGCCATCAGGCAATGGCGCGGGCCGCGCCCTTCCGCCACCGCGCGCAGGATGTCCAGGGTCGCGGTGAGCGCCCGGCGTTTGTCCACCAGCAGGCTTGATTCCGCCATGAAGTCGGCGGAATGCAAGACGAAGCCACGGCCGGGCTCGACCGGGCCGCCGAAGTGCACCTTGAGGTTGGCGCATGCCGGAGAGGCCGGGATGTTCAGCTGCTCCATCAGATGGGTGATCGGCATGTCCGGCAGTTCCCGGTTGAGGATCAGCCCCATCGCGCCTTCGGCGGAGTGCGCGCACAGATAAACCACGGCATGTTCGAAACGCGAATCCTGCATTCCCGGCATGGCGACGAGGCAGCGTCCAGAAAGGTAATCGGTGGGATTGTGCGCGGCGGCCATCGAGGGCCCTTCGAATGGTTGAAGGATTACCATACCGGTGGCGGTCTTTTTCGGCAAAGGTGGGGCCTGAGTCCTGGGTCCGTGGCCTGGGTTATCCCTTCTTGCGGCCGGGAACGGCGGCGCGGGCCAGGGCATCGACGCGTTCGTTTTCGGCGTGGCCGTCGTGACCCTTGACCCAGGTCCAGGCGATGCGGTGGGGGGCCAAGGCGGCCTCCAGCCGTTGCCAAAGATCGACGTTCTTGACCGGTTCCTTGGCGGCGGTTTTCCAGCCGCGCGCCTTCCATCCCGGCAGCCATTCGGTGATGCCCTTCATCAGGTACTGGCTGTCGGTGTGAATGCGCACCGCGCAGGGGCGGCGCAGGCTTTCCAGTCCGGCGATCGCCGCCATCATTTCCATGCGGTTGTTGGTGGTCTGTTCCTCGCCGCCCGAAAGTTCGCGTTCGACCGCGCGGCAGCGCAGCCGCGCGCCCCAGCCGCCGGGGCCGGGATTGCCCGAGCACGCTCCGTCGGTGAACAGATCGACCGGGGTCAACTCAGCCGAGGCCATAGGCGCTGGCTCCGGCGATGCCGCGATGGAAGCGCGAAATGCGCAAGTATTCCAGCGGGTCCTTGGGGCGCACCAGGGCGCCGGTGGGGGTATGCAGCCAATCGTAAAGACGGGTCAGCAGAAAGCGCATCGCGGCGCCGCGCGCCAGCAACGGCAGGGCGGCGATTTCCGCGGGCGACAGCGGCCGTGCTGCGGCATAGGCGGACAGCAAATGGCGCGCCTTGGTGATGTTGAAGTCGAGGCCCGGTTCGAAGCACCAAGCGTTCATCAGAATGGCCAGATCATAGGCATAGATGTCGTTGCAGGCGAAATAGAAGTCGATGACGCCGGACACCGCCTCCCCCCGGAAGAAGACGTTATCGGGGAACAGGTCGGCGTGGATCACCCCGGAGGGCAGCCCGGTCGGCCAGGCGGCTTCCAGGGCGGCCAGTTCGTGGTCGAGCTCGGCGGACAATCCGGCCACCACGCCGTCGGCCAGATGCGCGGACTGCGCGAACAGCGGGCGCCAGCCCCCGACGCTTAAGGTGTTGGCGCGTGCCTTGGGGTAATCGGCGCCGGCCAGATGCAGATGGGCCAGCGTTGCGCCGACCCCGGCGCAGTGGGCGGTGGTAATGCTGCGCGGCGACAATCCCTTCAGGAAGCTGAACAGCGCGGCGGGTCGTCCGCTCAGGGTTCGCAGAACGCTGCCGTCCTTGGCGACGATCGGCAGCGGGCAGGTCACGCCCTTGGTCGCCAGGAGGCGCATCAATCCCAGGAAATAAGGCAGGTCGTCCGGGTTCACCCGCTTTTCGTAGAGGGTGAGAATGTACGAGGTTCCGTCTTCGGTCCGGACCAGGAAGTTGGAGTTTTCGACCCCTTCGGCGATGCCTTTGAACGACACCACGTCGGCCACCGCGTAGGCGGCCATGAAGGCGGCCAATGCGTCGTCGGTGACATCGGTGTAAACGGCCATCGCGGACCCCTTTCGTCAAGAGGCATGGGTATAAGGCAAAGATGGAGCGAAGGGTAGGGGGGTTTCATGCCGGCCAGCCGTGTTCCCCACCAATCATGGTTGGCTGGGATCAGTCGTCGCGGAGTTCCGGCGGGAGCTTGAAGACGACGTCCTCGATGGTGTGCGGGGTGTCGGTGACGGTCAGGGCGCGTCGCGCGGCAAGGGCGTCAAGCACGCGGCGCACCAGCACCTCGGGCGCCGAGGCTCCGGCGGTGATGCCCAGCGTGCGCACCGTCTCCAGGCTGGGCCAGTCGACATCCTCCGCTCCCTGCAACAGGCGGGCGTCGGGGCATCCGGCGTGGGTCGCGACCTCGACCAGTCGGCGGGAGTTGGACGAATTCGGCGCGCCGATCACCCAGACCGCATCGCAGGCTCCGGCGATCGCCTTGACCGCCGCCTGGCGGTTGGTGGTGGCGAAGCAGATGTCCTCGCGCTTGGGGCCCTCGATGGTGGGGAAGCGGCGTTTCAGAATGGCGACGATGGACTTGGTTTCGTCCACCGACAGGGTGGTTTGGGTAATGAAGGCCAGGGCCAGCGGCGTGGCCGGGGCCACGGTTTCGGCATCCGTCGCGGTTTCCACCAGCAGAATGCGTTCCGGCGGTGCCTGCCCCATGGTGCCGACCACTTCCGGGTGGCCGGCGTGACCGATCAGAATGACCTGACGGCCAAGCGCGACATGGCGCGTCGCCTCCATATGGACCTTGGCGACCAGCGGACAGGTGGCGTCCAGGCTGAGCAGGTTACGGCGTTTTGCCTCGGCTGAAACCGCCCTTGGCACGCCATGGGAGGAAAACACCACGGTGCCGCCGTCCGGGACTTCGTCCAGTTCATCGACGAAGACCGCGCCCTTCGCCTTCAGTCCATCGACCACGAAACGGTTGTGGACTATTTCGTGCCGTACGAAAATCGGTGCGCCATGTCGTTCCAGCAGGCGTTCGACGATTTGCGCGGCGCGATCGACTCCGGCGCAGAAGCCGCGCGGCGCGGCCAGAATCACGGAAAGCGGTGGCGCGGCGGTGGCGGTCATGGCGGTTCCTTCATCGGTTCTGCGTCAGCATGTAGCAAATCCGGCGCGAAACCGAAAGGCCGCGAAACCGAAGGCGGAGCGTGAAGCCGGTTGCCGTCGCCTTCGGCTTAGGCTATCACCGGGACAGGTTCCGGTCAGAAAAGGGGCACGCCAATGACGTCCACTTCAGGTTCGATCTCCGCATCCTTGCGGCATGTCGCGGTTCGCGGTGCGCTGGCGTTGGCATTGACCGGCGGCTCGGCCGGGTGTTCGGTGTTCGAACCCAAGGAGCCGCCGCCGCCTTGCCCCACCATCAGAATCGACCGTGACACGGCGCGTCTGACCCAGTTCTGCGGCGAGGGCGAGGATATCACCGACACCGTCATGGAAACCGAAATCATCGGCTACACCGGCGAATGCTCCGTCGATAAAAAGACCGGCGTGGTGGAAATGGTTCTTACCATCGGCTTCTCCGCCAAGCTGGGTCCTGCGGCGGTTGCTGCCAACAAGGATGGCGAGCGTCGCCAGTCCTTCAGCTATTTCGTGGCGCTGCCCGATTTCTTCCCGCATCCGTTGGGCAAGCAGGTGTTCTCGGCCGAACTGACCTTTCCTCCCAACGTCAACCAGATGCGCTATCGCGATGCCGAGGTGCTGCTGCGCATTCCTCTGTCGAAGTCTATGACCTCGGACGAGGCGCGGGTTTATCTGGGTATGCAGTTGACCGATCGGCAGCTTCAGTTCAATCGCAAGAACCGCCCGCAATTCTGATTTTTCGTCGTTTGGGGTTTTCGAGTCGCCTGGATTTCGCGACGGCCGTCCGACGACGCCGCAAGGGCGTTGCCGTGGTCGTCGCGTTCGCGTGAATCGGATTCCGTGTTCGCGAGAGTCTACTTCAGCACGCTGCCCCACCTACATGAATGGGTGGGAGTGAAGACCTGCCCGCTTGCCTATTCGGGTGGTTGCGGTATTGTCGTTGGGTGCGTGGCCGCTCCGAGGGGGCGGCGCGCGCCGGGTCGGTGTTTTGCCGAAACGAAAGCGGCGGCGGCGGGGGTGTTCTTGCCGTCAGCGTCAAGAGTTTCAAGGGGGGCGGGGCTAATGTCCGGAAAGAAACGAAAGCCGGTTCAACGGAAATCCCCCATCGAAGTGATGATCGCCGAAAAGAATCCGCTGCTGCAAAGCAGCTTGATCCGGTTGTTCGCGGCGGATGATCGCTTTGTTCTGGTGTCGATGGCGCCGGATGGGGAGCGGTTTTTGACGGCGGCGGAAAACGTCCGTTTCGACGTCGGCGTGATCGGGTGGGAGATGCCCTATCTGGGGGGGCGTGGTGTGTTGGAGGCGTTTTTGCGCCGCGAGCGCAACGCCAAGCTGATCGTCTATACCGGATCTTCCAATCCCGCGATCCCGGTCGAAGCCGAGATGCTGGGGGCCTGGGGCTTCTGTTCCAAGTCCGATCCCGGCGCCAATCTTCTGGAAACCATCGCGGCGGTGGCCGATGGGCGCAAGGTCTTTCCCTTCGCCCGTTCGGCGCGCGCGTTGAACGATCCCCTGGCATCGTTGACGCCGCGCGAACGTGAGCTGCTGACCGCCCTAGCCGGTGGCATCACCAACGCGCAAATCGCCAAACGCTTCGATATTTCCTTGAATACCGTGAAGTTTCACCTGAAAAACCTGTACGAGAAGCTGAGCGTTGACAATCGTTCGCAGGCGGTGGCGTTCTATCTGAGCAGTCGTCGCGTGGTGTAGGTGAGGTTTTTGGGGTGGGGCCGTGTGGGCGGGGCGATCCCGATGGCATGGTCTTGGGGCTTGCGCCGCGGTTGATGCTGAGGTATCCCCGCCCGTAATATCGACGTCTTAATTCGGCAACGGAGCGTCCAAGCGGCCGATGCTGCGTTTGCTTCCATCGCCTTCCGCCGATCGACGGAGGCCAGTGGCTGCCAGTGCCGCCCGGACAAGGGCGGCGTCATCGACGGGGGTTCGACATGGTGTATCGTCCGATTCAGCAACGGACGCCGTTGTTTGCGTACAGCCTGCGCAACGTGACCGAGGCCGCGGCGCTGGCCGCCTATGACTGGGCCGGGCGCGGCGACAAGAACGCCGCCGATGGCGTGGCGGTCGAAGCGATGCGCAAAGAACTGAACGCGCTGCCGATCGAAGGCACCATCGTCATTGGCGAGGGCGCCAAGGACGAGGCGCCGGAGCTGTATTGTGGCGAGGCGATCGGCCTTGCCCGTAATCGCGCCAAGTTCGACATCGCGGTCGATCCGGTGGAAGGCACCAGCTATACCGCCAAGGGAATCGCCAATGCCCTTTCGGTGATCGCGATGGCGCCGCGCGGCACGATGTTCGACCCCGGCCCGTCCTATTACATGGAAAAGATCGCGGTGCCGAAGGAGGCGAAGGGCCTGATCGACCCCGAGGCTCCGATCGCCGATAAGCTGAAGGTTCTGGCCCGCGCGCTGGGCAAGCCGGTGCGTGAACTGACGGTTTTCCTGCTGGAAAAGCCCCGTCACGAACAAATGATCGCCGAGATCTATGCTGCGGGCGCGCGCTGTTCGTTGTATCCGGCGGGCGACGTGATGGGGGGGCTGCTGGCCGCGTTCCCGGATTCCGGGGTGGACATGCTGCTCGGCACCGGCGGTACGCCGGAAGGGATTCTGACCGCCTGCGCCTTGCGCGCGCTGGGCGCGGACTTCATGGGGCGCTTCGATCCGCAGTCGGACGCCGAGCGTAAGGTGATCGCCGATTTCGGTCTGACCACCGACAAGTGGATGATGATGGACGATCTGGTCTCCTCGGATCAGGTGTTCTTCTGCGCCACCGGCGTTACCGACGGCATCCTGGTGGATGGCGTCACCGTCGAGGAAAACTTCGCCCGCACCCAGACCCTGATGATCAGCGGCCCCTATGGCGAGCGGCAGGTGCTGACCAGTTATCACATGGTGGAAGCCGGTTGATCCCCGGCTTTCGCTCTGCCTTGCGATCCGCAATTTTAAGGAACTTCCCGCGATGACCAACGCGACTCCGCCGCCGACCGCCGTCTCTCACTCCCGGTTGGCGAACGCCGTCCGTTTCCTGGCCGCCGACGCGGTCGAAAAGGCCAACTCCGGCCATCCCGGGATGCCGCTTGGCATGGCCGACGTCGCCACCGTGCTGTTCTCGCGCTTTTTGAAGTTCGATCCGCAGGAACCGAAGTGGCCGGACCGCGACCGCTTCGTGCTTTCCGCTGGGCATGGCTCGATGCTGCTCTACGCGCTGTTGTACCTGACCGGGTACGAAGACATCGACCTGGACCAGATCAAGAACTTCCGTCAGATGGGGGCGCGCACCGCCGGACACCCGGAATACGGCCGCGCGGTCGGTGTGGAAACCACCACCGGGCCGTTGGGGCAGGGGATCGCCACCGCGGTCGGCATGGCGTTGGCCGAGCGGATGATGAATGCCCGCTTTTCCGACGCGGCGGTGGATCATCGCACCTATGTCATCTGCGGCGACGGCTGTCTGATGGAAGGCATCAGCCAGGAGGCGATTTCCCTGGCCGGTCACCTGAAGCTGTCGAAGCTGATCGTTCTGTGGGACGACAACGGCATTTCGATCGACGGCAAGATCGGGTTGTCCACCTCCGAGGATCAGTTGGCGCGCTTCGCCGCTGCGGACTGGGCGACGGCGCGGGTGGACGGCCACGATCCGGTGGCGATCGAAGCCGCGATCGCGGCGGCGCAAGACTCCGACCGTCCGACGTTGATCGCCTGCCGCACCGTGATCGGCAAGGGCGCGCCGAACATGCAGGGGTCGCACAAGATTCATGGCTCGCCCCTGGGCGCGTCCGAAATCGCCGCCGCGCGCGCCGCGCTGGACTGGCCGTACGCGCCGTTCGAGGTGCCGGAAGACGTGCTGGATGCGTGGCGTCTGGTCGGCGTCAAGGGGGGCGGCCAGCGCATGGCGTGGGAGGCGCGGATCAGCTTCCTTCCCGCCGACGCTTACGAGGAATTCCAGCATCTGATGACGGGGGTGATGCCGCGCGGCTGGAGTTCCGCCCTCATGGCGCACAAGAAGGCGCTGTCGGAAACCAAGCCGAAGGTGGCGACCCGCAAGGCCAGCCAGGATGTTATCAACGTGCTGGCGGCGGCGATCCCGGAACTGATCGGTGGATCGGCGGACTTGACCGGCTCCAACCTGACCAGGGCCGATTGCCAGATTCCGGTGAAGCCCGGTGATTATGCCGGCAGCTACATCCACTATGGCATCCGCGAACACGGCATGGCGGCGGCGATGAACGGCCTCGCCCTGCATGGCGGTTTGATCCCCTATGGCGGAACCTTCCTGGTTTTCGTTGACTATTTGCGTCCGGCGTTGCGCCTTTCCGCGTTGATGGGGTTGCGCGTCATTTATGTGCTGACTCACGATTCGATCGGCCTGGGCGAGGATGGGCCGACCCATCAGCCGGTCGAGCAGATGGCGTCCTTGCGCGCGATGCCGAACGTCCTGGTGATGCGCCCCGGCGACGCAGTGGAAACCGCCGAGTGCTGGGACGCCGCCCTGGAGCAAACGAAGCGCCCGACGGTGCTGGCTCTGTCGCGTCAGAATCTGCCGACCTTCCGCACCGAATACACCATTGAAAACCGCGCTGCGAAGGGGGGCTATGTCCTGTCCGAAGCGGCGGGGGAACGCGCCGCGACCCTGATCGCCACCGGGTCCGAGGTGGCCTTAGCGCTTGAGGCGGCGAAGGTCCTGAATGCCGAGGGCATCGCCACCGCCGTCGTCTCGCTGCCGTGCTGGGAACTCTTCGACGAACAGCCCGCCGATTACCGCGCGGGCGTGCTGGGCAAGACCGGCGTGCGGGTGGCGATCGAAGCCGCCGCGACCATGGGATGGGAACGCTATGTCGGCGACGGCGCGATCATCGGCATGACCGGGTTCGGCGCCTCGGCGCCCGCCGAAAAACTCTTCGCGCATTTCGGCTTCACCGTGGACAATGTGGTTTCGACGGTGAAGAATCGCTTGGGCTGAAAAAATCGGACCACGGTCCCGCCGGATGCGGCGGCGGGCGCCGGGAGTCGAGATAAACTGAACAGGACAGTGGAGGAAGCGACGCCATGGCAATGATTTCCATGCGGCAGCTGCTGGATCACGCTGCGGAATTCGGTTACGGCGTGCCGGCGTTCAACGTCAACAACATGGAACAGGTTCTGGCGATCATGGCGGCGGCGAAAAAGGCCGACGCCCCGGTGATTTTGCAGGCGAGCCGCGGTGCGCGTAGCTATGCCGGCGACGTGATGATCAAGCACATGATCATGGGCGTGGTCGAGATGTTCCCCAACATTCCGGTTTGCATGCATCAGGATCATGGCAACAATCTAGCCACCTGTCTGTCGGCGGTGAGCGCCGGGTTTTCCTCGGTGATGATGGACGGCTCCTTGATGGAGGACGGCAAGACCCCGGCCACTTATTTCTACAACTTGGATTCGACCAAGGCGGTGGCCGACGTGTCCCACCTGATCGGCGTTTCGGTCGAAGGCGAACTGGGCTGCTTGGGTTCGCTGGAGACTGGCAAGGGCGACAAGGAAGACGGTCATGGCTTCGAGGGCAAGCTGGAGCGCAGCGCGCTTCTGACCGACCCCGATCAGGCCGCCGATTTCGTGGCGAAGACCAAGGTCGATGCGTTGGCCGTCGCCATCGGGACCTCGCACGGTGCCTATAAATTCACCCGCAAGCCGTCCGGCGACATTCTGGCGATGGACGTGGTTAAGGCGATCCACGAACGCCTGCCGAACACCCATCTGGTGATGCACGGGTCGTCCTCGGTGCCGCAGGAATTGCAGGACATCATCAATCAGTACGGTGGCGAGATGCCCCAGACCTTCGGCGTTCCGGTCGAGGAAATCGTCGAAGGCATCAAGCACGGCGTACGCAAGGTCAACATCGACACCGATTGCCGCATGGCGATCACCGGCCAGATCCGCAAGGTATTTGCCACCGACAAGACCGAATTCGACCCCCGCAAGTACCTGAAGCCGGCGATGACGGCGATGGAAAAGGTCTGCCTGGAGCGGTACGAAGCCTTCGGCACCTGCAACCGCGCCTCGAAGATCAAGGCGATCCCGCTTGCCGACATGGCGAAGCGCTATGCCTCGGGCGAGCTCGACCCGAAGATCGCGAAATCCCCTTCGGACGAAAAGAAGCCGATTCTGGGGATATGACCCACGCCGGTTCGGCCGGGGGCGACGCTCCCCCGGTCGTGTCCCTGACGGAGACCGTCCTTTGAAAATCGCGCCCTCGATCCTCTCCGCCGACTTTGCCCGCCTGGGCGATGAAGTCCGCGCGCTTACCGCCGCCGGTGCGGATTACATCCATGTCGATGTGATGGACGGTCACTTCGTTCCCAACCTCACCTTCGGCGCGCCGGTGGTCAAGGCGTTGCGCAAGCATTCGCCGTTGCCTTTCGACGTGCATCTGATGATCGAGCCGGTGGATTCGTTGATCCCCGCCTTCGTCGAGGCGGGGGCCGACATCGTCACGGTGCATGCCGAGGCGACGCGCCACCTTGACCGGTCGTTGCAGTTGATCAAAAGCCTGGGCAAGAAGGCTGGGGTGTCCTTGAATCCGGCGACCCCGGAAAGCGTGCTGGCCTATGTGCTGGACGCGGTGGATTTGATCTTGGTGATGAGCGTCAATCCCGGCTTCGGCGGGCAATCGTTCATCGCGTCGCAGTTGGAAAAAATCGCCCGGATCAAGGCGATGATTGGCGACCGCGCCATCGAGATCGAAATCGACGGCGGCATCAATCCCGCCACCGCGAAACGTTGCGCCGAGGCCGGGACCGATGTTCTAGTGGCGGGCAGTGCGGTGTTTTCCACCCCCGACTACGCCGCCAATATCCGCGCCCTGCGCGGGTAAGCCTGGGGCGGGGGCGCCCCATCGGGCTTTCTGAATCCCATTCGTTCGGTTCCAGCGCGAAGCGTCGTCATGCCGTCGCGCCGCGGGCGTGGCGTGATTCCCGGTTGGGGGCGGTCGGCGGGGACCCTATATCCTCTGTGTGCCGCGGCCAAGAGGAGGCGTTGTCATAAAACCATAACCTTGCCTTCACAATTGCTTCGCCGTCCGTGGGTACCTTGGCCTTGCGGACGGCACGGGGTTTTTGCCGGGACTGCGGTTTGCCCGATATCCGAAAACCCTTTTACCGGAGGCTCTCGCTGTGATGAAACGTACTCTTGCCGTCGCCGCCCTTGCGACGGTTGCTTTTGCCGGTGCGGCCGAAGCCCGCGATCAGATCCGCATTGTCGGATCATCGACGGTGTTTCCGTTCGCGTCCAAGGTTGTCGAGCAGTTCGGCAAGACCACCTCGTTCAAGACCCCGGTGATCGAATCCACGGGTTCGGGCGGTGGCTTGAAGCTGTTCTGCGAAGGTGTCGGCGTCGATCACCCGGACATCACCAATGCGTCCCGTGCGATCAAGGCCTCTGAAATCGAGACCTGCGCCAAGAACGGCGTCACCAAGATCACCGAGATCACCATCGGCTTTGACGGCATTGTCGTCGCCGATGCCAAGAATGGCCCGAGTTTCAGCGTTTCGCGCAAGGATCTGTACCTCGCCCTGGCGAAGTCGGTTCCCGATCCGAAGGGCGGCGACAAGCTTGTCGCCAACCCCTACAAGACCTGGAAGGACGTGAACCCGTCCCTGCCCGCCAATGCGATCGAAGTGCTGGGTCCGCCGCCGACCTCCGGCACCCGCGATGCCTTCACCGAACTGGTGATGGATGTCGGTTGCGAGTCCTATCCCTTTGTCAAGGCGATGGCGAAGACCGACAAGAAGGCCTTTACCAGGGTGTTGAAGAAGTCAGAGTGGCTCGCAGACGAAGCCTGATTCATTGCTGCTATGGATGTAGATGTGGCCAACCAATCGGCCAGCAGTGCCGAGGGCGACCCATCCTCTCCCGCAAGCAATATCGGCGTCGTTGTGGCCTTCCCACGAGAATTCGGCGCAGACGGCACCATCCCGGCTCCCGTAACGCACGTCGAGCCATCTCTTGACCGCGCCGAACACCAGTTCGCCATCAGAGGCGCCACCAAAGGTAATGTGGGCGGGCTCCAGAAGGTCGAGATGATCATCTGGCCAAGTGTCCATCTCGACGCTGCTCCAGCGGCCTTCGAAGACTTTGGCAAAGGCGGGCGGGCGCTTCATGTGGGCATCTCCCCTGCCAGCAGTTTGGGTGGTCGCAGCAGATTGTAGGCGGCTGCCGAGAAGGCGAATGCCCAATCCACCTTATCAAGGCCGCGCAGTTTGGTTTTCCGCATCCCTGCGACTGTCTTGATCCAGCCAAAGGCTTCCTCGATCCGCTTGCGGATGCGCATGGAGGCGGTATAGCCGGGATGGCGGGTGGTGCACTTATCTATGGCCGAGCGACGTCGGCTAGGTTTAGGACCCATTAAATTATTGTCAGGCAGATCGGCGGCTAATTCACTCATGGGAGGGAGGACCCCATCCATGAGTGATCTGTTTTGGTTGTCAGAGAGGCAGTTGGCGAAGATCGAGCCGCATTTCCCGCTATCGCATGGCGTGCCGCGGGTTGATGATCGGCGAGTGATCAGCGGCATCGTTCATGTGATCCGCAACGGCTTACGGTGGCGAGATGCACCACTCGTCTATGGCCCCCACAAAACCCTCTATAATCGTTTCGTTCGCTGGAGCCGACTTGGGGTGTTCAGCCGGATCTTCGCGGCCTTGACGGGAGAGGCTGGCCCTCCAGACCGGTTGATGATCGATGCAACCCACCTGAAAGCTCATCGGACCGCCGCGAGCCTCTATAAAAAGGGGCTCTTCCCCGATGTATCGGACGCACAAAAGGCGGGCTGAACTCCAAGCTTCATGCGGTTTGCGACGGACAAGGAAGGCCCCTCATCCTGCTGCTCAGCGAGGGGCAAATGAGCGATCACAAAGGCGCGATGCTGTTGCTCGACCTATTTCCCAAGGCCAACGTCCTGATCGCCGACAAGGGCTATGACGGTGATCCCCTTCGAGAGGCTTTGACACAGCGAGGGATCGCTACATGCATCCCGCCAATGCGTCATCGCAAAACCCAGTACGCTTACGACAAAACCCTCTATCGCCAGCGTCATAGGATCGAGAACCTCTTCGCTCGCCTCAAGGATTGGCGGCGTATCCACACCCGATATGACCGATGCGCGGATATCTTCTTTGCCGCCGTCATCATCGCGGTACTCCTCCTCTTCTGGATCGAACCTTAATGAGTCCTGGGCCTAGGTGCCCGTAGTGGCGTTCCACCATGCGGGTGTCGCGGTGCCCGAGGTTCTCCGCGACGGCCATCAGTGGAGCACCGGCCATGATGGTCAGGCTGGCCCAGGTATGGCGCAGTTCATGGAAGGTGAAGTCCTGATCTAGCCCTGCCCGCTTGACGGCACCTTTGAACCCGCGGAAGTGGAGGTCGCGAGCCCAACTCGAACCGTCCGATCGGCGGAGGAGGGGTGCTTCGGGGCGCTGGCCAAGAGCGAGTGTCTTGCAGAAGGCAATACCTTCGTCAGTTAGGAAGATGTGTCGGGCCTTGCCACTTTTGCTGCGCACCACGTGCAAGGCGCCTGAATCGGGATTGAAGTCGCGTACCTCGAAGGCACATAGCTCCCCATAGCGGGCACCAGTCAGTAAAGCCAACTGGACTAGCTTTCTCAGGTCGGGTGGGCACGTGTTGATCAGGCGTTTTGCTTCGTCGCGGTTGAGGAAGCGTGATCGCGGCTTTTCTGTGCCGGCGAAAAGCTGAAGGCGAGCCCAGGCGTTGTTGCTGGAGATTTTTCCGTCCCGCCATGCCCGGTTGAGCGCGGCTCGCAGAGTCACAAGGTGGCGGTTGGCGCGCAGTTGGCGCTTGCGTTGCGCCTCCAGGGGGTCCGGGTCCTCTTCCCGGTATTTGATCTCCTTATCTTTCTTGCCGCTGCGGAGACGCGGTGGTTCGTCGGCGATCGCCTGGTGCCAGGCTAGAAGCCGCCGTGGCGTCAGTTTCTCACAGTCGATCTTCCCAAGTTTTGGGATGATATAGGCATCAACGTAGGTGCGGAGATGCTTGAAGGATTTCCGGTGGGACTTCACCCAGGTCAGGTAGTCTTCCATGCAATCGGCGACGGTGTATGCCCCACGGGCGGTACGAATGCCGCCGTTGGCGATGACCTGGAACCAGTCTCTTGCCTTGGCTTGAGCCTGCTCGAAAGTCAGGGCGGTGATGCCGTCGGCATCCATGGCGTCGTCGGCGGGACCCAACCTAGTCTGTTTCTGCTGTCCGGCGTCGCTCCGGAAACGGGCGACCCAACTCCCGCCTTCCTGGTTGCGGTGGTATCCGAGATAGCACCCCTTGGTAATCTTCATCCAATGCGGTTCGGCCTGCACCGGAAGCTTCAGTCTTGCACTGCGGCTGTCCGAAAAAGGCCTTGTCGCCCTTTCCCAAGCTTACGACGGGGGCTCGATTCCTCTCACCCGCTCCAAGTTTTCTGCCGCCGATCCGCAGTTCGGGTCAGGCGGTTTTTTCGTCTTCGGTTCTTTTCTTGAGGGGGCTGCTGGATCGGGGAACGCCGTGTCTCAGTGGGTTTGGCTGAACAGGGCGTGACGGTCGCGGCCCAGGGTCTTGGCCTGATACATCGCGGCGTCGGCCATTTCGATCAATTGCATCGGCGAGGCATCGGTGTTCGGAACCAACGCGGCCACGCCCAGGCTGATGGTGACGTGATTTTCGGCGCTGGAGGCCGGATGCACGATCGACAACGCCTTGACCGCGTTGCGCATCCTTGTCACCACGGCGATCGCGCCGCCTTCGTCGGTTTCCGGCAGGATCGCGGCGAATTCCTCGCCGCCGTAGCGAGCGATGGTATCGACGTGCCGCAGGAGCGCGGCGGACAGTGCCCAGGCCACTTGTTTCAGGAAATAGTCGCCCGCGATATGACCCAGGCAGTCGTTGTAGGCCTTGAAATAGTCGATATCGGCCATGATCAGGGTCAGCGGCTTGTTGTTGCGGGTGCAACGCCGCCACTCGTAATCCAGCGTTTCATCGAAGCTCAAGCGGTTGAAAATGCCGGTCAGGCGGTTGGTGCGCGACAGTACGCGCAATTGCTCGTTACGTTCCTGCAGCAGATTCTTCAGGCGCTCCATTTCGGCAATCTTGGCGTCGAGTTCGTGGGTCTTGTCCTCCCGTTCGCGGCGTTGGCGGTGCAGTTCAAGAAACACGTTGATCTTGCTTTTCAGGACCCCGGCGTCCAGCGGCTTCGACAGGTAATCCACGGCGCCCGAGTCATGGCTGCGGAAGACGTGTTCGCGTTCGGTGCGGTTGGCGGTGACGAAGATGATCGGGATGTTGCGGGTGCGGTTGTTGCCGCGCATCAGGGCGGCGGTTTCGAAACCGTCCATTTCCGGCATCTGCACGTCCAACAAGGCGATCGCGAATTCGTACGACAGGGTCTTGGCCAGGGCCTCGTTGCCGGATTGCGCCTTGATGATGTTCAGCTCCGGCGCCGCCAGAAGATTTTCCAGCGCGAACAGGTTGTTCGGATTGTCGTCAACGATCAGGGTATCGGCTTGCACGGTTTTCCGCCTCCGGATCGCGGATGCGCAAGGAAGGGGCCGATCGCCGTCAGCGGCAGGATATGATCGACGGCACAGGCACCGATCGCCGCGCGGGGCATGATGTCCACTTCGGCGGTTTTGGGATCCTGTACCACGCTCAGACCTCCCATGCGCTTGACCTTGGCCAGTCCGATCGCGCCATCGGCACTGGCGCCGATCAAGATAACACCCACGAGCTCGTTGCAGAAGGCTTTCGCCGCAGTTTCGAACAGAACATCAATCGAGGGACGGGAAAAGTTGACCCGTTCTTCTCTTGACCGACTGAAACGCCGTCCTGGTTCAACCAGAAGGTGGAAGTCGGCGGGGGCCACGAAGACCGTTCCCGCGGTCACGGGTTCCTTGTCTTCCGCTTCCTTGACCGGCAGCTTGTAATCTCTCTGGAATCGGTTGGGCAGGGCATCCCCGGCATCGGCGGTGATGTACTGGACGATGATGACGGAAGCCGCGAAGTCCTGGGGCAGGGCGGAGAGGACGGTTCCGATCGCCCCAGTCCTCCGGCCGAAGCCCCAACGACGATCGCGTTCACGGTCATGCGTCCCCCTGAACTGTGGGTGTTCTCACCGGACGCTTGCGGTAGATTTTCTCCCGCGCATCGATGACGTCGAAGGTGTCGGCATGGTCGCTGAAACGCAGACTTTCCTTCGACCCAAGGCAAAGGAAACCACCATTGCAGAGACTGTCAAGAAATAACTTGATTGCCTTGTTCTGTAACTCATCCCCGAAATAGATTAGTACGTTGCGGCAGAATATAATGTTCATCTCTCAGAAGATTCCGTCGGCCACCAAATTATGAGGGGAGAAAAGAACATTCTTTTTAAGATTGTTGTCGATGGCGACGGAGTCGTAGTCCGCCGTGTAATATTCCGAAAACGATGTCGTGCCCCCGGCTTTCTGGTGGTTCGCCGTGTATTGACGAATTACGTCGAGAGGGTAAATTCCGCGCCGCGCGGTTTCCAGAACCGGCGGGTTGATATCGGTCGCGTAGATTTGCGCCCGGTCCTTCATGCCTTCCTCCGCCAGCAGGATCGCCATGGAATAGACTTCCAGCCCGGCGGCGCATCCGGCATGCCAGACCTTGATGAAGGGATAGGTCTTGAGGTGGGGAATGACCGCTTCGCGAACGCGGAGGTAGAACGACGGGTCGCGGAACATCTCGGTGACGTTGATCGACAGCGCGGTCAGGACCTCGTCGAAGAAGGCGTCGTCCCAGATCAGGCGGTGGGTCACGTCGCAGAACGAGGCCAGCCCCGCCCGCACCCGCACGTGTTCCAGGCGGCGCTTGATGTGGGCGGAGGCATAACCGCGGAAGTCGAAACCGGACTTTTGGTAGATCGCCTCCAACAGCAGGCGGATCTCCAGGCGTTGGTTTTCCGGTCCGGCCGGATCGATGGTCATCGGTAGAGCCACACGCGCAGCAGGGATAGAAGTTTCTCGGTATCTACCGGCTTCGCCAGATAGTCGTTGGCCCCCGCCTCGACGCATTTGTTGCGGTCGCCCTTCATCGCCTTCGCGGTCAGCGCGATGATTGGCAGTTTGGCGTATTTGCGTTTCTTGCGGATTGCGCGCATCGCCTCGTAGCCGTCCATTTCCGGCATCATGATGTCCATCAACACCAGGTCGATGTCGGGATTTTCGGTCAGCTTGGACAGGCTTTCACGACCGTTTCGGGCGATGATGACATTCAGGCCCTTGTCTTCCAGCACGCTGGATAGCGCGAAGACGTTGCGCATGTCGTCATCGACCAGAAGCACGGAGCGGTCTTTCAGGGAGGTATCGCGGTCGTGCATCATCCGGATCATCGCGCGCTGGCGTTCCGGCAACGAGGCTTCGATCCGATGCAGGAAAAGGGTGCTTTCGTCCAGCAGGCGTTCGGGCGAACGCACACCCTTGATGATGATGCTTTCGGCGTGGCGTTGCAGTTCCTCTTCCTCGTCCTTGGTCAGATCGCGCCCGGTGTAGATGATGATCGGCAGGCGGGCGCATTGCTTCATGCCGCGCAGCCGTTTCAGAAGTTCGAAGCCGCTCATATCCTTGAGGCCGAGGTCGAGGATCATGCAGTCGAAGGGGCGGTCGGCGAGGGCGGATAGTGCCTCGGTGCCGCTGCCGGCGACGGTGGAGACCACGTCGCCGTTGCCGATCAACTGGCGGATCGCCTCGCGCTGCACCGGGTCGTCCTCGACCACCAGCAGGGAACTGACCGGCTTGTTGATGACGTCTTCGATCTTCGAGAAGACCTCTTCGACGCGCTCGACGCTGATCGGCTTGGTCAGGAAACCGACGGCGCCCATTCGCAAGGCATCCAAAGCGCTGTCGGTGCCCGAGATGAAGTGCACCGGAATGTGCCGGGTTTCCGGGTTGTCCTTCAGGCGGGCCATGACTTCCCAGCCGTCGATGCCGGGCAGACCGATGTCGAGGATGATCGCGCTGGGTTTGTAATAATCGGCGAAATGCAGGCCGGATTCGCCGTCGGCGGCGATCAGACACTTGAAGCCGTGGTCGCGGGCCAGTTCGCACAGAACGCGCGAGAAATCGGAATCGTCCTCGACGATCAGCAGTGACTTTTCGCCGGGGGCGAGGTTGCGGCGGTCGTCGGGAATTTCCTCCGTCGCGCCGATGCCGGGGCCGTGGCGCCGCTTCCCGGCAGAATCACCGAAAAGGCGCTGCCCTTGCCCGGTTTGCTGGTCACCATGATGACGCCGCCCAGGGCTTCGGTCAGACGCCGCGAGATCGATAGCCCCAGACCGGTGCCGCCGTATTTGCGGCTGGTGCCGCCGTCGGCCTGACGCTCCGGTACAATGCCAATGCCCTAGTCGGTGACGACGAAGGCGACGGCGGTTTCGGGCGCCAGCTCGCATCCGGCCGGCAAATCGGCGGCTTGTGGGTGGGCGATCAACAGTCCGACCTGTCCCCCTGGTTTGGTGAACTTGAAGGCGTTGGACAAAAGATTGCGCACCACCTGCTGCAGGCGGTGGGAATCGGTCATCAAGACCTGGGGGATGTCGTCGGCGATGGTCACGGCGAAGGGGATGCCGCGATTTTCCGAAACCGGTCGGAAGACCCGCTCAAGATCGGCGACGAAGCCGTTGATCGGCATTTCCTCGATGGTCAGATCGATCTTTCCGGCCTCGACCTTGGAAAGGTCGAGGATGTCGTTGATCAGTTTCAGCAAGTCGCTGCCCGAGGCGTTGATGGTGCGGGCCGATTCGACTTGTCGCGCGGAAAGGCTGTTGCCGCGATTTTCCGCCATCAACTGCGACAGGATCAAGATGCTGTTCAAGGGCGTCCGAAGCTCGTGGCTCATGTTCGCCAGGAATTCCGACTTGTACTTGTTGGCGGTTTCCAGGTCCTTGACCTTCTGGCGGATTTCGTCGCGGGCAGTGGTCAACTCGTCGTTCTTTTGCTGGATCGCCTTGCTGCGGATTTCCAGTTCCTGGGTACGTCCCTCCAACTCTTCGTTGGTAACGCGCAGTTCCTCTTGCTGCGATTGCAGTTCTTCCTGCTGGGTTTGCAACTCGCGTTCGGATTCGATCAGGGCCTGTGCCTGGCGCTGCAATTCCGCGTTGTTGATGCGCAGGTCGTTTTCCTGTTTCTTGGCGCGCTTCAGCAGCGCCTCGATCGTCTGGTGGCTTTCGGCTGCGGCCAGCAGCACGCCGATGTTGCCGCAAGTTTCGTCCAGGAAATGGCGCTGGGTTTTGTCGAAGCGCGAGAAACCCGCCAACAGCATGACACCCAGCGTCGTGCCTTCGAAGACCAGGGGGATGGCCGCGAAGCTGGACGGCTTGGCCTCGCCCGTGCCGTAGTCCAGGACCGGCGCGTCGGGGTCTGTGGTGTCGAAGAATAGGGGGGTCTGGGTTTCTGCCGCCTGGCCGATCATGCCGTCGCCGAAGCCGATGCTGGTCAGGCGCTCGCCGTCGCGGTCGGTCCAGCCGTGACGAGCCGACAGCGATAGGACACGGGCATCGCCGCGGGTCAGGTAGACCGCGCCCAGGGGGACCTGGAAATGGCCGATCATGAATGCCAGCAGGCGCCAGGCCAATTGCGCCGGATCGTGCTCGCCGCGCAGGGAGTCGTCCAGTTGCTCGGTGCCGGATTTTAGCCAGTCGTATTCGCGCAGGCGGTGCGCCATGGTGTCCAGGGCGCGGGACAGGTCGCCCAGTTCGTCGATGTGGTCGGTCTTGATTTCGACGTCAAGCTGTCCAGAGGCGATGGACTGGGCCAGTTCCTTCGCCTTCAGAATTGGTGCGGTGAAGTTGTTGGCGAACAACAGCGCGCCGATGCCGACGAACAGCACCAGGAAGAAGCTCAGGGCGGCGATGTCGATGCCGAGGAGGCGGATCGGGGCGACCACCTCGGCGTGATTGACTTTCGAAAACAGGTACCATTCAAGATTCAGGATGTTCAACTCGTCATAGGCCACCAGAACCGGGCTGCCGGAACTGTCCGTATACTGGCCGATGCCGCCGTTGCTGTTGGATCGCGCCTTTTCCCAGTAGTCGAGGGGACGTATGGTGGTGCCCATCATCCAGCGATCGTTGCCGGTGGTCTGTACCGTGGTGCGGAACTCGAAGCGGGCCTTTTCCTTGTCGAAGGCCAGAAGGTAGGATTCGCCGGTTTGTCCCATGCCGTCGCGGGACGAGACGATGGCGTCGATCAGCTCCGGGTCCAGGCGAAGGGCGATGATCCCCTGCATCTGGCGTGGGGTCGTAGAGATGCAGGTGAGTGCTCAACCGTCGTCCGGGATGGGCTTCCGCGAAGCTGGCCAGCGCGCTTAGTCCATAGCGGTCCAGGTAGATCGGGTCGCAGGCGAGAAACAGGATCAACTCGCCGCCGAGCCGCCGGTTCGGGCGTCCGCTGCCGGGGTTGGGCGGCGGAATCGCATTCGCGGGCGCGGTCAACAGCGCGGGGCGGAGATCGGGGCCAAGGTCGGCGTCCGTGCCGCCCAGGCCAAGGGCGGCGGCGATCCGGCACAAATGGGCCAGCGGCCCCAGGCCGTCGTCGCAAACCATCGTGGCGGGGGCGCCAAGGACCCTGGCGGCGAGATCCCAACGGCGGGCGACGGTGGCCATCAGACCAAGGGCGTCGCGGCACCATCGGCCGTCTGTGTCGTCGCCCCGTCCCTCGGCGAAGGCGGTCGCGGCCTCTGGCCAGCGCCGCGCCCACAGGGCGGCGACGCCGCGATTGCGCCAGGCGCGGGCGTCCGGCGACGGTGCCTGGCCAAAGAAATCTCCGGCCATATCCTCGCGCTTGGCGATGCGGCAGAGCAGGCCCATCGCCTCGCACAGATCGCCGCCGATGCCTTGGGCGAACGCCGCCTGCGTCAGGGCCATGGCGCGGTCGAAGCGATGTTCCGCGATGGCTTGCCACACAGGGCGGGTGGCGCTGTCGCCCGGTGGCGAGTTCAGTGCCGCCGCGTGCGACAGCCAGGTGGGGGCCGCGTCAAGGCGGCGCCAGTCGTCGGAAGGCCGGATCGGCATCGGCGGGCTCCGAAAGCGGGGCGGTCTGGAAGGCGTCGTCCCGTGCCGGGAAAGCAAAACGCGGGGTGCGGACGCGCGGAAAATCCGCTATTCCCAGAAGCAGGAGGACACGGACATGAACGATAAAGCCGAACCCGTCTTGACGCAATTGGGACGCGCCGCCGTTGCCGCCGCGACGCCGGAGGCCGCGGTGTTGGAGCGTGTGCCGTGGGAGGGTGACGAACAGCCGCGCACCGTGGTGCGCTTCGTCTGCCCGGAGTTTACCTCGCTATGCCCGGTGACCGGTCAGCCGGATTTCGCGCATCTGGTGATCGATTACGTGCCGGAGCGTTGGCTGGTGGAATCGAAGTCCCTGAAGCTGTTTTTCCAATCGTTCCGCAACCACGGAGCCTTTCACGAGACCTGCACGGTGATGATCGCGCGGCGTCTGGTGGATCTGTTGGCGCCGGTCTGGCTGCGCATCGGCGGCTATTGGTACCCGCGCGGTGGTATGCCGATCGATGTTTTCTGGCAAACCGGGGAAACCCCGAAGGGGGTGTGGATTCCAGATCAGGACATGCCGTCCTATCGCGGGCGATAATGCCAGGCCGGGCTCGCGCGGCGTGACGGATCGACGGCGCTTTTGCTCGGAACCATAGCCGATGGGAGACGCGGAGGGCCCGCGGCCCTCCGCAATGTTTTGGTTTCCCGCCTCTAGGCTCAGGACCCATTAAATTATTGCCAGGCAGATCGGCGGCTGATTCACTCATGGGAGGGAGGACCCCATCCACGAGTGATCTGTTTTGGTTGTCAGAGAGGCAGTTGGCGAAGACCGAGCCGCATTTCCCGCTATCGCATGGCGTGCCGCGGGTTGATGATCGGCGAGTGATCAGCGGCATCGTTCATGTGATCCGCAACGGCTTACGGTGGCGAGATGCACCACTCGTCTATGGCCCCCACAAAACCCTCTATAATCGTTTCGTTCGCTGGAGCCGACTTGGGGTGTTCAGCCGGATCTTCGCGGCCTTGACGGGAGAGGCTGGCCCTCCAGACCGGTTGATGATCGATGCAACCCACCTGAAAGCTCATCGGACCGCCGCGAGCCTCCATAAAAAGGGGCTCTTCCCCGATGTATCGGACGCACAAAAGGCGGGCTGAACTCCAAGCTTCATGCGGTTTGCGACGGACAAGGAAGGCCCCCCATCCTGCTGCTCAGCGAGGGATCGCTACATGCATCCCGCCAATGCGTCATCGCAAAACCCAGCACGCTTACGACAAAATCCTCTATCGCCAGCGTCATAGGATCGAGAACCTCTTCGCTCGCCTCAAGGATTGGCGGCGTATCCACACCCGATATGACCGATGCGCGGATATCTTCTTTGCCGCCGTCATCATCGCGGCACTCCTCCTCTTCTGGATCGAACCTTAATGAGTCCTGAGCCTGGGGCTTCGGCGCCATGTGAGGACGCACGTTGAGCGTCCGCGGTTCCTCGACAAAATCGGCGGCATCGTAGCCGCAGTCGGCACCCAACGTAATTGCGCGCGGTCGGTCGCCCAGGGGCTCGATCATGTCCAGTGCCGCCAACCGTTCAGCGTGACCCGATGCGCGAGTTAGCCGGGTGTCCACGATCAAGCCCGAACGGTTTTCCATCAGCCCATGACCGATAAAGCACAGCTTAGCCTCCATGCCTGCCCCCTTGCGGTAGAGCATGGCATCGGGATCGGTGGTGCTCTTGTGAGTATCGTTGGATCGTTTCTCGCCGCGAAAATCGACCGAGGGGTTGCGACCACCGCCTTCACCGCCATCGCCCTCAGCGGCCTTCGGTCTGAAGCTCTTCATTGAGGCCCACGCTTCGATCAGCGTGCCGTCGACGCTGAAATGCTCGCTCGACAGCAGCCGTTTGATCCGGGGTTGGACCAACACTGCCGCCAGGAATTTTGCGGCGATGTCCCCTTCCAGCAGCCGGTCGCGGTTCTTGGAGAATGTGGAATGGTCCCAGGCCGGGTCATCTACCCCGAGACCGACGAACCAACGGAACAGCAGATCAAAGTCCAGGCGCTCCATCAATTGGCGTTCCGAACGGATCGAGTAGAACACCTGCAACAGCATGGCCCGCAGCAGCTTCTCCGGTGGAACCGACGGCCGACCCATTCCTGAGTAGAGCGCTGCAAAGTCGCCCGACAACGCCGCTAGTGCCGTATTGGTCATCTCCCGGATCGTCCGCAGCGGGTGGTCCATGCGCACCCGCGTCTCCAGGTCAACGTAGGAGAACAAGTCTCCAGATCGCTTGTCTGTCCCGTGCATCATTCCCTCAGCAACAATCCACCACCGAGATTGAATTATGCCGATACCAGCCATGCCACCGATTTTTCAATACCCTGCTAAAGCTTCGGTTCGTCCGGGGCGGTGTGGAAGATCTTGTCCTTGAGTTTGGTGATGCCCAACGCCCTCAGGACGTATTTCTCGTAAATCGGTTCCGAGGCTCCGGCACGGATCTTGTGCATGAAATACTTCTCGAAGGCGATCTTCGCGGCATGCACCCATCACTCGGTCGAGAACCAGTTGACGTTGCGCGGCGGAATTTGCGGCAAGGCGACGAAGGCCGCGCCGGAGTCGCCGAAGTCGGCCAGACAGATCGCGTTCCAGGTAGCCTCGCGGCCCGGTTCCTCGCCGTGCAGCAGGTTGGCGATGTTGTGGGCGGTGGCGGTGACCATGGATTCGATCATGTAGCCGGTTTTTGGCACGCCGACCGGTACCGGCGTCGGCCCGACCGGCGGGATCGCCACGCAAACCCCGCCCGAAAAGACGTTCGGATGACTGGGGTTGCGTTGATGCTTGTCAACGACGATGAACCCGCGCGGATTGACCAAGTATTCGACCCCCATCACCGCCGGAATGCCGCAGTAGGGGGCAGCATCATGGAATAGGCGAAGGGGACGACGTGGCGTTTCTTTTCCTTGCCGTCCTCGTCCAGTTCCAGGGCGTGAGCGGCGCCATCGGCGAATTTCTCGATCCTGGCGTTGCAGATCCAGTTGATGTGGTGGCTGCGCAGGATGCCTTCCATCATTCCCCGTGAATCGCCGACTCCGTCCAGGCCCAGGTGACCGATATAGGGTTCCGGGGTGATGAAGGTCATCGGCACCTTGTCGCGGATTTTGCGCCGCCGCAGGTCGGTGTCCATGATCGCGGCGAATTCATAGGCGGGACCGAAGCACGAGGCGCCTTGTGTCGCGCCGACCACGATCGGGCCGGGGTTGGCGCAAAAGGTTTCCCAGGCCTTGGCCGCTTCCACCGCGTGATCGACGTGGCAAACCGATTGGGTCAGGCCGCCGTGCGGGCCGAAGCCCTCGATCTCGTCGAAGGCCAGGGCCGGTCCGGTGGCGATGATCAGGTAGTCGTAAAGAATCTCGCTGCCGTCCAGAAGTTCCAGACGATTCTCCTTGGGGTGGACCTTGGCGACGCCGACCGGGGAAAATCCGATGTTGCGTTTGCATAACACCGGCTCTAGCGTGATCTCGATATCCTCGCGCGTGCGCCAGTTGACAGCGACCCAGGGATTCGACGGCGTGAAGTGGAAGGTCGGGGTGTTGCTGACGACGCTGATGGTGTCGTCCTTGCCCGCCGCGTCCCGCATTTCATAGGCCATCGGGACCCCGCCGATACCCGCGCCCATGATGACGATATGAGCCATGCTGTCTGCTCCTCCTTCAGATGAAAGGCCCGTCGTCGCGATGGCGCTTCGGACCCGTTCTATGGATCGTTGCGCGCGTCCTTGGATGCACTTCCTGGTGTTGTCGCGGCGGTGGGGCAATACAATCCTGCCAGTGTGTCGATGACACGCATCGCGCGATCATCTCCGATAGTGTAGAATACGTTTTGGCGAAAGCGTCGGGTTTTGACCAAGCCCTTGTGCCGCAGAACCGCAAGATGCTGCGATAGCGCGGATTGCGACAATCCGACCGCCCGTTCCAGTTCGCCGACTGTGCGTTCGCCCGTTGCCAGCATGCAAAGGATGGTCAGGCGCCCCGGGTTGGAGAGGGCGCGCAACAGGTCGGCGGCCTGTTTGGCATGAGTGGCGACGGTCACAGTATTCATGCTTGCTAAATTAGCAACGGCTTATATATTAGTCAATAGCGGTTTCATGGCCCGGGTATTGCGGGCGGACGACGAAGGGGGACGACCTATGTCCATCACGGCGAAAGGCTTGATCGGTTTGGTGGCGGCGATGGCGGTGGTCTCGTCCTTGGCGCAAGCCGCCGACGACGGCGCCCGGACGGTGTGTCGCCAAGTGGTCGAGGACAGGAAGACGGTCTATGCCATAGTGGAGAGCGCCCGCATGCAACAGGCCCGCGCTCGCAACGGCGGCACCGTCGCCGGTCTTATGGTGGATGAAGGGGGTCAAGTTCAGGGTGGGCAAAAGCTGGCGGCCATCGGCGACCCCAAGCTGGTTTTGCAAATCCAGTCGTTGGAAGCGAAGACCCAGTCGCTACGGGCCGAGCGCGCCCAGGCGGAAATCGACCTGGGGCGCATCCAGTAGTTGTTCAAGCAGGGCGTGGTGTCGAAGGCTCGGCTGGACGCGGCGCGCACCGCGATGGCGGTGGCCGACCGAGGCCTGGCGTCGCAGGCGGCGGCGCGTCAAGTGGTGGAACAGCAGATGAAGGAAGGCGCGGTGCTGGCCCCCGGCGATGGCCGGGTGCTCACCGTTCACGTCACCGAGGGCGCGGTGGTGATGCCGGGCGAACCGATCGCCACCATCGCCACTGGCGCCTATCTGTTGCGGATCGAGGTGCCGGAACGTCATGCCCGCTTCATCCGCGAAGGCGATCCGGTGGCGGTCGGGCCGCGCGGTCTGGCCCCCGATGCACGGCCGGGCCAGGATCGCGTCGGTCGTGTCGTCAAGGTCTATCCGAAGCTGTCCAACGGCCGCGTCGTCGCCGATGTCGAGGTCTCGGGATTGGGCGATTATTTCGTCGGCGAACGCACCCTGGTCGGGGTCAAGACCGGCCTGCGCGAGGTCTTCATGGTGCCGGAAAACTATCTTGCGACGCGCTTCGGCGTCACCTTCGCCAGGCTGGCGGACGGCACTGCGTTGGCGGTACAGACCGGTTCGCGCGGCGCCCGTGGGGTCGAGGTGTTGAGCGGCCTGCGTGACGGCGATGTGTTGCTGCCTCAGGTTCCGACCGGCGAAGGGGATGCGCGATGAAACTGGGCGTTTCCGGTCACCTGACCCGCGTCTTCCTGCGCAGTCCGCTGACGGCCGCTGTTGCTGCTGTCGGCATTGGCGGTGGGATTGATCGCGTTGGTCCAGTTGCCGCGCGAGGAAGAACCGCAAATTTCGGTGCCGATGGTGGACCTTCTGGTCTCCGCCGACGGGTTGAAGGCGGTGGATGCCGTCGAGCTGGTGACCAAGCCCTTGGAGACCATCGTCAAGGAGATCGATGGCGTCGAGCACGTCTATTCCCAGACGGTGGACGATCAGGCGATGGTTACCGCCCGTTTCTTTGTCGGCACCGACCGCGACGCGGCGTTGCTGCGGGTGCACGAAACCATTCGCGCCCACATCGGTGAAATCCCGGTCGGCATTCCCGAGCCCTTGATCGTCGGGCGCAGCATCAACGACGTACCGGTTGTGGTTCTGACCCTAGCCCCGAAACCGGGCAAGGAAGACCGCTGGAACGACAACGCGCTGCACGCCATCGCCGACGAGCTGCAAAGCGAGTTGGTGAAGGTGGAGGAGGTCGGCCTGACCTTCATCGCGGGCGGGCATCCTGACCAGATCAGGGTCGAGCCCGATCCCGAACGCTTGAGCCTTTATGGCGTTACCCTGAACCAGCTGGTGGATAAGGTAAAGAACGCCAACTGCGCGTTTTCCCTGGGCCGGGTGCGCGAGGCGGGGACCCAGCCAGCGGTGATTGTGGGGTATACCCTGCAAGGCATGGGCGACATCGGTAACCTTCTTATCACCACCCGCGATGGGCGCCCGGTCTATTTCAAGGACGTGGCGACCATCGTCGTCGGTGCCTCCATCGCCGATGCCCGCGTTTGGCAACTGGACAAAAGCGGCGTCGTGGATGCCTCTGGCTTGAGCGAACGTCCGGCGGTCTAGCATTGCCCTGGCCAAGCGCAAGGGGGCCAACGCGGTCGCCGTCGCCGAACACATCCTGCAACGCCGGGACACCCTGCACGGGCGCCTGATTCCCGCCGATGTCGAGGTCAGGGTGACCTGCGACTACGGTGAAACCGCCTTGGAGAAAGCCGACGAGCTTTTGTTCCATCTGGCGTTGGCCACGGTCTCCATCGTTCTGCTGATTACCTTCGCGATCGGTTGGCGCGAGGGCGTGGTGGTGGCGGTGGTGATCCCGGCGGCCATCCTGCTGACGTTGTTCGCCTCCCACCGGATGGGCTACACCATCAACCGCGTCAGTCTGTTCGCGCTGATTTTCTCGATTGGGATTCTGGTCGATGACGCCATCGTCATCGTCGAAAATATCTCGCGCCATTGGGGGATGAAGGATGACCGCGACATCGCCGAAAAGGCGATCGCGGCGGTCGCCGAGGTCGGCAACCCGACCATCGTCGCCACCCTGACCATCGTCGCGGCGCTGCTGCCGATGCTGTTCGTGTCTGGCATGATGGGTCCGTACATGAGCCCGATCCCGGTCAATGCCTCCGCCGCGATGATCTTTTCCTTCTTCGTCGCGGTGACCATCACCCCCTGGCTGCTGTTCCGCATGGCGGGGCGGCGGGCGGCGCGGCCCACAACCACGACGGTGGGCGTTTGGCCGGATTCTATCGTCGCGTCGCGGTGCCGCTCTTGACCGGGCGCACGCGGTCAAAACGCTTTCTGCTGGTGGTGGGTGGCGCCACCCTTTTGGTGATGGGGCTGTTCGCGACCAAAAGCGTCACCGTCAAGCTGCTGCCCTTCGACAACAAGTCGGAATTCCAGGTGCAGATCGATCTGCCCGAGGGATCGGCGCTGGAGGAGACCGAACGCGTGTTGAAGGCTGCGTCGGCGCGGTTGGCCGCCTTGCCGGAGTTGGTCGATATTCAGGCCCATGCCGGGACCGCCGTGCCCTTCAACTTCAACGGACTGGTGCGCCATTCGTATCTGCGTGGCGCGCCGGAGCTGGGCGAGCTTCAGGTCAATCTGCAGCCGAAGGGCGACCGCAAGCGGGCCAGCCATACCGTCGCCTTGGATGCGCGGCGGCGGTTGTCCGGTTTGCCGGTGCCGGACGGGACCGCGATCAAGGTGGTCGAGGTGCCGCCCGGTCCGCCGGTGATGGCGACCCTGCTGGCCGAGGTCTATGGTCCGACGCCGGAGGCACGGCATGCCGCCGCAGCGCGCGTCAAGCAGGCGTTCCGCGATGTCCCCTTCGTCGTCGATATTGACGATTCCCTGGGGTCCACGGCGCGCCGTCTGCGCCTGGTGATCGACCAGGAAGCGCTGGAATTCCACGGGGTCGAGGAAGAGGCGGTGTTCGATACCCTGCGCGCCCTGTTTTCGGGGGTTTCGGTCGGGTACTCCCATCGCGGCCACGGCACCAACCCGATCGAGATCGCGGTGCGTCTGCCGCGTTTGGCCCTGACCATCGACGAACGCCTGCTTTCCACCCCAGTTCTCGGCGCCAAGGGCGTGGTGGAACTGGGCGATGTGGTGCGGGTGGTCGAGGATCCGTCCTCGCCCACCGTGTACCGCCGCGATGGGCGTTTCGCCGACATGGTGACGGCGGAACTGGCGGGGGCATACGAGGCGCCGATCTATGGCATGTTCGCGGTGGAGAAGGCCCTGAAGGACCGGACCACGGCCGCCCCGCTGATCGCGCTGTCCTATCACGGGCAGCCGTTGGACGAGGCCGGGCTGACCCTGTTGTGGGATGGCGAGTGGGAAGTCACCTATGTCACCTTCCGCGACATGGGGGCGGCCTTCGGCGTGGCGTTGTTGGCGATCTATCTGCTGGTGGTGGCGCAGTTCGGTTCGTTCAAGGTGCCGCTGGTGATCCTGGTGCCGGTGCTGCTGACCTTGATCGGCATCGTGTTGGGGCATTGGTTGTTCGGCGCGCCGTTCTCCGCCACCTCGATGATCGGCTTCATCGCCCTGGCCGCGATGATCGGGGCCGCCTTCATCCTGGCCGATCCGATCTTTCAGGGTCTCGCCATCAGTCTGGTGTTCGGCTTGGCCAGCTCCACCGCCTTGACCCTGCTGACCATTCCCGCGATCTATTTCTGGTTGCGCGACGACGGCAAGACATTCGCGCGAAAGGATAAGATCCCGCGTTGACGACATGGGACGGTGGGCGCAGGCTGACGGACGCACTCATAGGGTGCGTCCGTTGCGTTTTCATGGGGGCTTAGATGGATTTTCCAACCGCGATCAAGACATGTTTCCGCAAGTACGTCACGTTCACCGGGCGTGCGTCGCGTTCCGAGTTTTGGTATTGGTTCCTGTTTGGAGTGATCGGTGGGGTCATTACCGGCTTCATCGACGGCTTTTTATTCGGGGGCGGCGTTGGGCTGTTCAACGGAGTGCTTTCCCTGGTGCTCCTGCTGCCATCCATCGCGGTGTCGGTCCGCCGTCTGCACGATATCGACAAGTCGGGGTGGTGGGTCCTTCTGAGTCTGATCCCGATCGTCGGCATCATCGTGTTGATCGTCTGGTACGTTCGCGCGGGGCAGACGGGGAACAACCGCTTCGGCGACGACCCGCTGGCCGCGGTTGCGTCCGATGCCGCGTTCGCCGGGCAGGCTTGAAACAAGAACGGCCCCGCGCATCGGACGCGGGGCCGTGTCTTTCCAACGTTCGTTTTCTTCAGAACTTCAGAACGTCACCGACGCCCAGGGTCTTGACGCGGTCGCCCAGGGTGTCGCGCAGGTAGTCGGTGGCGGCCTGCCCCGTGCAATGGCACGGCATCACGAAGCCGACGTTCCAGTCCATCAGGGCGCGGGCGGTTTCCCGTAGCCGGAGCTCTCCGGCGGCGTTCAAGTGGAATCCGCCGATCAATCCGGCGACGCGGTGTTCGCCGGTGACCCGCCGCGCCTGATGCACGGTGTTGACGACGCCGGAATGGGCGCAACCGCAAATCACCACCAGCCCCTTGTCGGTCTTGATCCACAACGACTGGTCGTCGGGGATGGTGTCGGGGGTTTGCCCCTCGGTATCCAGGGAGAAGGGTCCGCCCACGTCCTCGTATGGCGTGGCGCGTGGGACTTCGCCGGTGGTGCCGACGCCGGGGACTATCTTGACCGGGGCCGATGAGCAGCAGGTCCGCTGCGGCGGCAGGGAACGTATCGCGGCGGCGGCGGCGGGCGGGATGCCGATGTCGCGTGGCGCTTCGCCGGGACGCAGGCTGAAACGGGTACGAAAAATCTCAGGGTGGTGAACCAGCATCAGGCTGTCGTTTCTGGCCAGGACCGGTTCGATCGTCCCGGTGTGGTCGTAGTGGCCGTGGCTCAGGACCAGAAACTGCGCCGCGCCGAGGTCGATGTTCAGGTGTTCGGCATTGGGGATCAGGGCCTTGCCCTGTCCGGTGTCGAACAGAATCGCACCCTGCGGCGTCTCGACCCAAAGGGCGAATCCGTGTTCCGCGACGAAGCCGTCGCGTGGTGCGTTTTCGACGATGGGGATAATGGTAAAACGGGTATGAGGCATGGGCCATTCCTCCCTGGTCGTGGGTCCTGGGCGCGGTCGTTTTTGTGGGCCGCTCCGGGTTTTGACGACGACGCACGACCGCACGCACCGTTACACCGTTCGGTCCTATCCCCCTAGTAAGCACGTGATCATTGCCGCCGTCCAGGGGGCGATCGCGAAAAATCGGTTTCAGTTTGACAGGATGGGCGCGCCGCGCCAGTCTTTCGGCGAACCCAAGGGGGCCTCGTCAGGAGGCTGAGATACCGCCGGCCATGTGGCAGCGCGGTGACTCTTTGAACCTGATCCGGGTCATGCCGGCGAAGGGATGGGGGTGCGCGCCGCGATGATCGATGGTGTGCCTCATCTGCCTCGCTCCCGGGTTTCCACCGCGTTGGCGAGGAGCCCTTTTCGATGTCCACGCAGTCCTTTTGCCGCAGGTCGGCCACCGATTCCATCAGCCGTCGGGCCTCCGTCGTGGGCCGCCTTTACCCCGAAGTCGCGGTGTCCTTTCGCGAGGTGCTTTTGGAAGGCGAAGCGCCGTTGCGCCTGGATGAAACCGGCGGTCCCCATGCCTGGGGCGAGGCCGGAGACATGCCGCTGCCGCGCGCCGCGTGGCTGGGCCGTCGTGACGATCTGTCGGTGGAGGTCCGTGGCGGGCGGTCGGTGTCGCGTTACCCAGCGCGATCAGGCGGCAGCGGGCATCGTCACGCCGGAGATGGAGTTCGTGGCGATCCGCGAATCCCTGGGGCGCGACGACGGCGCGATCACGCCGGAATTCGTGCGGGACGAGGTGGCGCGCGGCGCGGCGATCATTCCCGCCAACGTCAATCATCCGGAACTGGAGCCGATGGCGATCGGGCGAGCGTTCTGGGTCAAGGTCAACGCCAACATCGGAACGTCGGGAACGACGTCGGATCGTGAGCAGGAAGTCGCCAAGATGATCGACGCGGTGCGCTGGGGGGGCGGATACCGTGATGGATCTGTCCACCGGTGAAGGCATCGCGGCGATACGGGAGGCGATCCTTCGCCGGTCGCCGGTGCCGATCGGCACGGTTCCCCTGTACGAAGCCCTGAAACGGGCGGCCCGAGGATCTGACCTGGGATATCTACGCCCAAATCCTGATCGATCATGCCGAGCAGGGCGTGGATTACGTCACCATTCATGCAGGGGTGACGCGCGACGTTCTGGCGTTGGCTCCGTCGCGCACCACCGGTGTGGTCCGTCGCGGCGGCGCCATCATCGCCCGCTGGTGCGCCGCCCATGGAAGAGAGAATTTTCTTTACGAACGCTTTGGCAAAATCTGCGAAATTCTGGCGGCCCATGACATGGCGGCCTCCCTGGGCGATGGGTTGCGCCCCGGTTGCACGGCGGATGCCAACGACGCCGCGCAATTCGCCGAGTTGGCGATTCTGGGCGAACTGGCGGGGGTGGCGGCGGGCCATGGCGTGCAGACGATGATCGAAGGTCCTGGCCATGTGCCGATGCACAAGATAGCCGAGAACATGGCGCGTCACGCGGAATTCTGCGGCGAGGCGCCGCTTTACACCCTGGGGCCGTTGGTGACCGACGCGGCGCCGGGGTTCGACCACATCACCGGCGCCATCGGCGGTGCGATGATCGCCTGGATGGGAACATCCATGCTGTGCGTGGTGACGCCGAAGGAGCATTTAAGTCTGCCCGACCGTGACGACGTGCGCACCGGCGTGACCGCCTTTCGCATCGCCGCCCATGCCGCCGATCTGGCGAAGGGGCTGGATTCGGCGAAGCGGTGGGACGATGCCCTGTCCCGCGCGCGCTTTGATTTCCGTTGGGGGGATCAGATCGCGTTGGCGATCGATCCGGCGACGGCGGCGGCTTACTGCGGGAAGGCGGAAGACGACCACGCCTGCAGCATGTGCGGCAAGGAGTTCTGTTCGATGCGGGGCTATCGCGCCACGGTGGACTAAGATTAGGCTCAGGACTCATTAAGGTTCGATCCAGAAGAGGAGGAGTACCGCGATGATGACGGCGGCAAAGAAGATATCCGCGCATCGGTCATATCGGGTGTGGATACGCCGCCAATCCTTGAGGCGAGCGAAGAGGTTCTCGATCCTATGACGCTGGCGATAGAGGGTTTTGTCGTAAGCGTACTGGGTTTTGCGATGACGCATTGGCGGGATGCATGTAGCGATTCCTCGCTGTGTCAAAGCCTCTCGAAGGGGATCACCGTCATAGCCCTTGTCGGCGATCAGGACGTTGGCCTTGGGAAATAGGTCGAGCAACAGCATCGCGCCTTTGTGATCGCTCATTTACCCCTCGCTGAGCAGCAGGATGAGGGGCCTTCCTTGTCCGTCGCAAACCGCATGAAGCTTGGAGTTCAGCCCGCCTTTTGTGCGTCCGATACATCGGGGAAGAGCCCCTTTTTATAGAGGCTCGCGGCGGTCCGATGAGCTTTCAGGTGGGTTGCATCGATCATCAACCGGTCTGGAGGGCCAGCCTCTCCCGTCAAGGCCGCGAAGATCCGGCTGAACACCCCAAGTCGGCTCCAGCGAACGAAACGATTATAGAGGGTTTTGTGGGGGCCATGGACGGGTGGTGCATCTCGCCACCGTAAGCCGTTGCGGATCACATGAACGATGCCGCTGATCACTCGCCGATCATCAACCCGCAGCACGCCATGCGATAGCGGGAAATGCGGCTCGATCTTCGCCAACTGCCTCTCTGACAACCAAAACAGATCACTCATGGATGGGGTCCTCCCTCCCATGAGTGAATCAGCCGCCGATCTGCCTGACAATAATTTAATGGGTCCTGAGCCTAAAGGTCCTCGATCATCGCGGCGGTAACCAGGATGATGCCGCCTTCCGAGCGGTAAAAGCGCTTGGCGTCCAATTCCGGGTCCTCGCCGATCACCAGACCGGGTGGGATGCTGGTGTTCTGGGCGATGATCGCGCGGTTGACGCGGGCGTGGCGGCCGATGTCGCAGTTGGGCAGGATCACGCTGTTTTCGATCAGGGAGTGGGAATTCACCCGCACGTTGTTCGATAACAGCGACCGCCGCACCGTGCCGCCGGAAACCACGCATCCGGCGCCGATCACGGAATCGAGGGCGGTGCCGCGGCGGTCGTCGTCGTCGAACACGAACTTCGCCGGTGGCCGCTGTTCCTGACTGGTCCAGATCGGCCAGTCGGGGTCGTAGAGGTCCAGGGCCGGGGTGACGCTGGTCAAATCGATATTGGCTTCCCAATAGGCGTCCACCGTGCCGACATCGCGCCAGTAGGGTTCGATCTCGCGTACGGCGCGGACGCAGCTGTCGGAGAAGCGGTGCGCGAACAGGCTGGACCGGCCGACCAGGTTGGGCAGCATGTCCTTGCCGAAATCGCGGCTGGACCCTTGCGTGCCGGCGTCGCGGATCAATTGCGCGAACAGGAAGTCGGCGTTGAAGATATAGATGCCCATGCTGGCGAAGGCGACGTCCGTCCGCCCCGGAATCGGTGCCGGGTTGGTCGGTTTTTCCATGAACTCGACGATCCGGTCGTGCTCGTCCACCCGGACGATGCCGAACTCCGAGGCGCGGGCCAGAGGTACCTCGACGCAGGCGACCGTCGTCTCGGCGCCGTGACCGATGTGCTGCGCCAACATCTTGGAATAGTCCTGCTTGTAAACATGGTCGCCCGCCAGCACCAGGATGTAGGTGGGGGCGATGGCGCGGATGAAGTCCATGTTCTGATAGACCGCGTCGGCGGTGCCGCTATACCAGCTTTCATCGGCGGTCTGTTGCTGCGCGGGCCAGATTTCGATGAATTCCTGCAACTCCGCCTTCAAAAAACCCCAGCCGCGTTGCACGTGCTGGATCAACTGGTGCGAACGGTACTGGGTCGGCACCGCGACCTTGCGGATGCCGGAATGGATGCAGTTGGTCAGCGGAAAATCGATGATGCGGAACTTGCCGGCGAAGGGGATCGCCGGTTTGGCGAGGCTGTCGGTCAAGTCCATCAGGCGGCTGCCGCGTCCGCCCGCCAGCACCAGGGCCAACGTATTCTTTAAGGAGGTGTTGAGGTCGTACTGACTGACGTCCATGGCCGGCCCCCCTTTGCGGCGTGTCTTACTTCTTCGACCACAGGTTATGCCATGGGGCCCGGGACGAAAAGGCAAAACGCGATGGGAGCGGAGACTTGTCACGCGGCTGTCCCGAATCCGCCCGCGGCGGCGTTTTGTCCCTACAGTCGCGGGGAAGGCTGTGCCATAGTCGAAGCAGTAATGAGAACCGGGATCACTTTTTGAAATGAAGATTTTGTTCGTTGCCGGGGAAGTCTTCCCGCTGGTCAAGACGGGGGGGCTCTCCGACGTCGTGGGTGCTCTGCCCAAGGCGTTTCGGGCTCTTGGCGACGAGGTTCGGGTTCTGCTGCCGGGCTATCCCGAGGCGATGGCCCGCGTGGTCGATCCGGGGACGCCCCTGTCGCTGGGCGATTCGCTGAGGTTCGGTCCGGCGCGCCTGATCCCGGCCCGGATGCCCGATAGCATGCTGGAAGTGATCCTGCTGGATTGTCCCGAGGCGTTTGCCCGTGCCGGAGGCCCCTATCTCGATCCCGAGGGGCGCGATTGGCCGGACAATTTCCGCCGTTTCGCGCTGTTGTCGCGGGTCGCCGCAATGATCGGCGTGTCCGGCGGATTGATGGGCTGGCAGCCCGATATCATCCACGCCCACGATTGGCAGACCGGCCTTATTCCCATCTATCTGCGGCAGTGGGGCGGGGCGACACCGGGGACCGTGTTCACCATTCACAATCTGCATTATCAGGGCGTGTTCGGGCCAGAGGTGCTGCCCGAGATCGCCGTCGATCCAAGATTCAACACCATCGACGGCATGGAATTCTATGGCAACGTCAGTTTTCTCAAGGCAGGGTTGGTGTTCGCCGATTATCTGACCACGGTCAGCCCGACCTACGCGCGGGAAATCCAGACCCATGCCTTTGGATGCAGCCTGGAAGGCGTGGTTCTGGAACGCGCCGATCGCTTGCGCGGCATCTTGAACGGCATCGACCAGGACATCTGGAACCCGGAAGCCAACGCCGCGATCGCCGCGCCCTTTGCGCCGGACGATCTGTCCGGCAAGGCGGTCTGCAAGGCAAAATTGCAGGCATCCTCCGGTTTGGAACCCGATGCCACCGCGCCGCTGCTGGGTTTTCTGGGGCGGTTTGTCTGGCAGAAGGGGCTGGACGTCGTGTTGGAGGCCTTGCCGAAGGTTCTGGAGATGGGCTTTCAGGTGGTGCTGCAAGGCACCGGCGAAGCGGGGTTGGAGCGTCTGGCGTGTGCTGCGGCGGACGCCTTTCCCGGTCGCGTCGCCGTGCACATCGGCTATGACGAGGACTTCGCGCACGCGATCGAGGCGGGGTCCGATCTTTTCGTCGTGCCGTCGCGCTTCGAACCCTGCGGACTGACGCAGATGTATGCGCTGCGTTATGGTACGATACCGGTGGTGCGGCGAACCGGTGGGCTGGCCGACAGCGTCGTCGATGTTGATGAATCCCTGGATGGGACCGGCTTTGTCTTTGACGATGAAACCGCCGATGCCTTGCTGTCCGCCCTGGCGCGTGCCCGCGCCATGTTCGACCGTCCCGCCCTTTGGCGGGAGGTTCAGGTGCGCGCCATGAATCGGGATTTCTCGTGGCGGGCCGCCGTCGTGCATTACCGGGAAGTCTATGAGACCGTGCAAAAATCCAGACGATAGGGGCCGCCATGTCGATCCGAATGAAGACCGATGGCTGTATGGATGAACACTTGTTCAAGGTTTTCAAGGATACCGAGAGTCTGAAGAAGGCGCTGATGCGCTCGATGATTCAGACGGTCGGTCGCTCCCCCGATGGTGCGGAACTGCGGGATTGGTTCCTGGCGTTGGCGCATCTGCTGCGCTTCGTCTTAAGCGAACGCAACGTTAAGACCTCCGGGCAAAGCTACGCCCAGGACAAGAAGCTGGTCTACTACCTGTCGATGGAATACCTGATCGGACGGTCGCTGAAAAAGGTGCTGATCGATCTGGGGGTGATGGATGTCACCCTGCGCACGCTGGAGGACATGGGCCTCGATTTCGGCGCGGTGCAAAGCCACGAATACGATGCCGCGCTGGGCAACGGCGGCCTGGGGCGGTTGGCGGCGTGCTTCCTGGATTCGATGTTCACCCACGACTATCCCGGCATCGGCTACGGCATCCGTTACGAGTACGGGATGTTCACCCAGAGGATCGAGGAAGGTCAGCAGCTTGAGCAGCCGGAAAACTGGCTGCGTTACGGCAATCCGTGGGAAGTGGCGCGTCCGTCGGTTCTGTACAAGGTGCGCCTGGGCGGCCGTAACCTGTGCTTCCGCAACGCCAGTGGCGAAGAGATCTGTCAGTGGGTGGATGCCGAGGAAGTGATGGCAATGGCCTTCGACACGCCGGTTTCCGGCTTCGATACCGAGACAGTGGGCAACCTGCGTCTGTGGTCGGCGCGGTCCACCCGTGAATTCGACCTCAACTATTTCAATCAGGGAAACTACATCGAGGCGGTGCGCAGCAAGACGATCTCGGAAACCCTGTCGAAGGTGCTTTACCCCAACGACAAAAGCCAGGATGGTCAGGAACTGCGCCTGAAGCAGGAATACTTCTTCGTCAGTGCCTCGATGCAGGACATCATTCATCGCTATCTGCGCACCCATGACGATCTGTCGATCTTCGCCGACAAGGTGGCGATCCAGCTGAACGACACCCATCCGGCGATGGCGGTGGCGGAGTTGATGCGTCTGTTGATGGACGACCACGCGATGGGCTTCGAGGCGGCGTGGAACGTCACCCGCCGGACCTTCGCCTATACCAACCACACCCTTCTGCCCGAGGCGTTGGAAACCTGGTCGATCGATATGCTACAGGCGATCTTGCCGCGCCATCTGGAAATCATCTATCAGATCAACGATGTCTTCCTGCGTGAGGTGCGGCGCTCCTTCCCCGGCGATCCGTCGATTCTGGGGCGGGTGTCGTTGGTTGACGACCATACCCGGCACATCCGCATGGCGCATCTGGCGGTGGTCGGCAGTCACAAGGTCAACGGCGTCGCGGCGCTGCACACCAAGCTGCTGCGCGAGGGGCTGTTCGCCGATTTTGCCCGCATCTGGCCGGAAAAGTTCGTCAATATGACCAACGGCATCACGCCGCGCCGCTGGTTGCGTCAGGCCAATCCGAATCTGTCCACCCTGATCACCGAGGCGATCGGCAATGGCTGGGAAAAGGATCTCAGCCGCTTGCATGCCTTGGTTCCGTTGGCCGACGATGTCTTCTTCCAAAAACGGTTTCAGGAAATCAAGTTCGCCAACAAGCAGCGGCTGGCCAAGGAAATCGCCACTTGCTGCCATGTCGAGGTCGATCCGGCCAGTCTGTTCGACACCCAGGTCAAGCGCTTCCACGAATACAAGCGTCAGCTGTTGAACGTTTTGCACGTGATTTCCCGCTATAACCGCCTGAAGGACGATCCGCACGCCGTCGTGGTGCCGCGCACCGTGATCTTCGCGGGCAAGGCGGCGCCTGGCTACGATATGGCGAAGCTGATCATCCGCCTGGTCCTGGACGTCGCGGAAACCGTCAATCACGACCGCGCCACTCAGGGCAAATTGAAGGTCGTCTTCATTCCCGACTACAAGGTTTCCAGCGCCGAGATCATCATTCCCGGAAGCGAACTGTCGGAACAGATTTCGACGGCGGGGACCGAGGCCTCGGGTACCGGCAACATGAAGTTCGCGCTGAACGGGGTGTTGACCATCGGCACCATGGATGGCGCCAACATCGAAATCCATGACGAGGTGGGGGCCTGCAATATTTTCATCTTCGGCCTCGATGTGGCGGAGGCGAAGGATCTGCGCGCCGGGTCCTACGATCCGTGGGAGTATTACAACGGGAACGGGGAACTGCGCCGCACCCTGGACATGATCCGCACCGGCTTCTTCTCGCCCAGCGATCCGACCCGCTACAAATCCCTGATCGACGCGCTTCTTCGTGGCGGCGACCACTTCCTGCTGTTGGCCGACTATGCCGATTATATCCGCTGTCAGGAAGAGGTGGACCGCACCTATCTGGATCGCACCGAATGGACGCGGCGCAGCATTCTGAATGTCGCCAACATGGGCAAGTTCTCGTCCGACCGCACCATTCACGACTACGCCAAGGTGATCTGGAACATCAAACCTCTGGATCTGTGAGGTCCGCGATGGCGAAAAACGACGACCACAGTTGTGCCGATTTCCGGCAGTTGAACTGCTATCGGCAGGACAAGATGTACCCCTCTTTCTGTCTGACCCAGGCGCTGGAGCCGGGGCTTCGTGAGGAGGCACTGGCCGCCTATCGCGGCGGCGAACTGGACGAACGCATGGCGCGCGCCTCGGCCGAGGTCGAGGGGCAGTACTATGGCAAACTGACGCGGGTCGAGGAGACCCTGGTCTTCGCCAAGAAGATCGGCATCGCCACCTGCGTCGGCCTGATCGAGGAAACCCGAATTTTCGCGAGGTTTCTGCGCCTGGGCGGTATGGAGCCCTATGCCGTGGTGTGCAAGGTGGGGGCGACCGATAAGACCGAAATCGGCATCCCCAATACCATCAAGGTCAAACCCGGCGAACCGGAGGCCTGCTGCAACCCGGTGCTCCAGGCCCTGGTCCTCAATGCCCGGAAATCCGACCTTAACGTCATCGTCGGCTTGTGCGTTGGCCACGACAGCCTGTTCATCCGCCATTCCGAGGCGTCGGTCACCACCCTGATCGCCAAGGATCGGGTGCTTGGCCATAATCCCGTCGCCGCGCTTTACACCAGCCAAACCTATTACAAGCGCCTGTTCGACGAGGACCGGATCAACGGCTTCACCTGAGGGGGCGACGATTTTTGTGAAAACATGACGGAGATCGCTGGCGTGGAGGCGTTCGGGCGATTATTTCCGTCTTGGGTCCTCGGGCAGCGGGCCCGCGCCTCTGGCGGCGCGGTTCAATTTGGCGGGAAACTTTCGGGGGCGCGCCGCGCCATCCCGGGGTAACGGAAAAATGAACGAGGATTTCTGGCAGACCTTGGCCGCGCAGCGGCGCAGGGTGCTGTGCGCTATCGCGGCGTTCGGGGTGGCGGTCTGTTTGGTCGCGGTTTTCGCCGTGCACCATCTTGGCGTGGAGCTCAGCCGCCAATTGTTGGCCGATTTGGCGATGTCCCAGGCCAAGCAACTGGGGGAGACCTTCGGTTCCGACGAGGAAGATCCCCTTCGGGCGGTTGGGAAGCACCGCGCGTTGATCGATTATGCGGCTCGGACACGGGATCATTTAGTCGCGGTGCGGGTCGTCGATGCGGGCGACGCGGTGCAAAGCCTGACCGTTTTGCCGGCCTTTCCCGGCATTGAAGGTCAATTCGATGCCGGCCTGAATGCGGCGGACATCGACGTGCAAAGGGGACATTGCGAAAAAGGGATCGGTGGCGGCGCGAAAGTGTTTCTCGTCCGCGTGCCGTTCGGACCCTCGACCGGCTGGTTTTTCGAGGGGTTTCACCGGGCATCGCCCGAGACCGTGCGCGAAATCAATTCGATCTACGCGACGGCCGTCGTGCTGATCATGGTGACCTTGGCGATCACCGTCGTCCTGACGTATCCGGTGGTGCGTTTTCTTCAATCCAATCTGTTCAATACGTCCAGGAATCTGCTTAAGGCGAATCTGGATATGTTGAAGGCCTTGGGTTGCGCCACCGCCAAGCGCGACAGCGACACCGGGGATCACAATTATCGGGTCACCTTCTATGCCGTCCGTATCGCCGAGAAGATGAGGCTCAACGACCGGGCGATCCGGGGGCTGATCAAAGGTGCGTTGTTGCACGATGTCGGCAAGATCGCGGTGCGCGACGCGGTTCTGTGGAAGTCGTGGCGATTGGACGAGGCGGAGCTCGCGGAAATGCGACAGCATGTCGCGCACGGCGTGGAAATCATTGCCTCCGACGCCTGGTTGCCCGCCATCATGAAAAGGTCGATGGATCTGGATATCCCAAGGGGCTCCGCAGCGGCGAGATCCCGCTTACTGCCCGGATTTTCGCGGTGGCCGATGTCTTCGATGCCCTGATCAGCCGTCGCCCCTACAAGAAGGCCTTGCCGTTGGATCAGGTTCTTTCGATCCTGGAAGAGGGGCGTGGCAGCCATTTCGACGAGGTGGTTCTGGAGGCCTTCCTCTCGATCCTCGGCGATGTCGCGCCGATTGCCCAGCAGACCGACGGTGTCGCCGCGCAAACCATCGCCGAAGCTCTGATCCTCCGGTATTTTGGGGTGGATCGTGTTCTGGCTGCGTGACGGCGCGGGTTTTATCGTTCCCGCTTGATCGCGGCATCGACGGTCATCCGGCGGTTCCAGTTGGGGTGTTCGTTCACCGTTCCCGGCAGGTTGACCTGGGTGGTTTCTCCCAACAGATCGCCAGGGTTGACGATCAGCAATTGCGACGGAGTACGGGCGGCGAAGCGATGCACCGCGTCGGTCAGGGCGGTCAGGCTTTCCGGCGTCGCCGAGGTGGGTGGCGCGTCGGTCAGTTTCTGGTCGGCCAGAGCCGAGGCCAGGGCGGCGCGTTCGGCTTCGCGGTTTTTGCGCTCGGCGGCTTCGCCGTCGCCGAAGACCTTGGCCTCGGCGCGCAGGTCGATGTTATGACCCAACCAGTGGCCGACGATGGTTGGCATGTCGTGGGTGGTGGGCGTCACCAGGGCCAGCGGCGGATAGGTGTCGGGTCGTTTGAACAGGTCGCTTGGCCATTTTTCGAAATAGACGACGCGATAGGACAACAGGCGCTCGGCCTCCAGACGCTCGCGGAAGTCATCCGGTACCGTGCCCAGGTCCTCGCCGATCACCATGCAACGGTTGCGGCAGCTTTCCAGTGCGACGATTCCCAAAAGATCGTCGAACGGGTACGAGACATAGGCTCCGTTCATGGTCGGGGTGACGCGTTCGGCGTTGACCAGGGCGAAGGCCGCGACCTCGGGGCTTTCGGGGTCCTGGAAGGGGGCGGGCCAAGTGTTCCAGGACAGGCCGCCCATGGTCTCGTACAAGGCCGCGAATTCGGCGAAGCGGCGCAAGGCATTGCCTCCCGTGGCGCAGAAGTCCTCGAAGGTGGCAAGGCGTTCCGGCGGGAGTTGCAGAAAGTCTTCGTAGAGTTCGAACAACGCCTTGTTCTTCAGGTCGCTGACCGTGGGGTAGTCGATGAAGTCGCCACGCCGCGCGGCCTTCAGCGCCGAACGGAAAGCCGGGGCTGCGACCAGTGCGTGCAGGCCGGGACTGTCGGCGGCGAAGGGAATGGCGTCGGGCGCGATCATCAAGGGATTCAGAAACGTCCGACTGGATGGCGAATAGGGGCTGCAGGCGTCCGGCCAGACCGGAAACAGGGCGTGCAGCGGGTTGATGCCGACCATCGTCGCCCCCAGCTTCGCCGCGCTTTCGACGAAGGCGGACAAGCCGTCAAAGTCGCCGATTCCCCAATCCTTGGCGTGTTTCAGGGCGTAGACCTGGCAGGAGAGCCCCCACCGTCGTTCGCCCTTTTCCATCCACTCCGGGACGAAGGCGCGGCTGGGGGCCAGGATGATGCGAGTGGTGGCGTGGATTTCGCCGAAATCCACCGAAAGATCGTGATAACCGTCGGGCAATGGGGAGGGCAGGTCAAGCCGCCGTCGTGTCACGGTGCGTCCGCCGATATCGGCCGCCGCGGCGATCGGCAGCGCGCAGACGGCCAACGAGCCCGTGTGAATGTCGCCGTTTTCCACGGCGAGCCGCCAGTCGATGTGCGAAAAAGCCAAGTCGTCGGGGATCGCGATTTCCACCGTGGTATCGGCGGCGGGATCGGCGCGGCGGATTACCAGGACCGGTGGTAACGGTTCGCGCCAGGGGCGTTCTTGCCAGTCGCGCAGGCTGTGCGCGGCTTCCGCGTCGGTGGCGGCGGAGATTCCCATGGCCTCCAGAATGGCGCGCTTGGCGTCGGCGGTGGTGATGTGATGGTTTCCCGCGATGTCCCAATAGGAATCTTGAATCCCCGCGACTTCGGCCAAGCGGTCGAGGGGGCGGGAAGGGGTTTCGGTCTCGGGCAGCAGAGGAGTCACCGTGGTCAGTCCTTTCCTGCATCGATGGGGTCGGCGGCGCCACCGCGCGGGGCGCAATCGGCATGAATCAGAATGGCAAGCGAGCGGCCCTGCAACGGATAAACCTCGTCGCAGCGATAGAGCGGCTGTTCGAATTTGGGGAAGGGCAAGGAGACGGTGGTGTCGAACAACGCTCGCCAGCAATGCCCCAAATCCGCCCCCGGCAGGCGGAACGGAACCGCGCCGTAGTGGGCGTTCATCAGCACGATGAACTGCTCGTCGTCGAGGCTGTCGCCCTGCCGCGAAAAGTATTCGCCGATCTCTCCGCCCAGGTGAAAGCCGAGGCAGCGAGCATACGACAATCCCCAGTCCTCGGCCGCCAGTTCGTCGCCCCTGGGGGACAGCCAGGTGATGTCCTTGATCGGCCCCTTGCCTGGACGGCGTCCGTGGAAGAAGCGCGGGCGGCGGAACACCGGGTGTTCGCGCCGAAGTTTGGCGATCGCGCGCACGAACTCCAGAAAGTCGCGGTCATCGTCGGACAGGGATGTCCAGTCCAGCCAGCTGATTTCGTTGTCCTGGCAATAGGCGTTGTTGTTACCGCCCTGGGTGCGCCCCAGTTCATCGCCGGCGGTTAGCATCGGTACCCCCTGCGACAGCAGAAGGGTGGCGATCACATTGCGTTTCTGGCGCATCCGCATGGCGCGGATCGCCGGATCGTCGGAGGGACCCTCGACGCCGCACTTCCAGCTGAGGTTATAGTCTCTGCCGTCGCGGTTGCCTTCCTGGTTGGCCTCGTTGTGCTTGCGCTCGAAGCAAACCATGTCGGTCAGGGTGAAGCCATCGTGCGCGGTGACGAAATTGACGGTGGCACGTGGGCGGCGGCCCTGGCGTTCGAACAGGGAGGAAGACCCCGTGATGCTGGAGGCGAAATCCCCCATCAGGCCGGAGTCCCCTCTCCAGAACTGACGCACCTTGTTGCGGTAGACGTCGTTCCATTCCGACCAACCGGCGGGAAACTGTCCCAGTTGATAGCCGTTTGGGCCAAGGTCCCAGGGTTCGGCGATCATCTTGACGCGGGACAGCACCGGGTCCTGGCGTGCTGCGGTCAGGAAAGGGCTTTCCTGCGAAAAGGCGTCCGGCGCGCGCGCCAATGTGGTCGCCAGGTCGAAACGAAAGCCATCGACCTTCATCACCTCGACCCAATAGCGCAGCGAGTCCATGACCATTTGCAAGACGCGCGGGTGCGAGATGTTCAGCGTGTTGCCGCAGCCGGTGAAGTCGGTATAAAAGCGTTTGTCGTCGCGGTTGAGGCGATAATACGAGGCATTGTCGATGCCTCGGAAGCTTAAGGTCGGCCCCAGGTGGTTGCCCTCGCCGGTGTGGTTGAAGACGACGTCCAGTACCACCTGGATGCCGGCATCGTGCAACAGATTCACCATGGTGCGGAATTCGGCGATGTTGCGTCCCGACAGATAACGTGGCGAGGGCGCGAAATAATTGTACGAACTGTACCCCCAGTAGTTCCTGAGCGCCTTTTCGACCAGATGCTGTTCGTCGGCGCAGGGATGGATCGGCAACAGTTCGACGATGTTGACGCCCAGCGATTTCAGGTGCGCGATCACCGGCGCTGAGTCCAAACCGGCGAAGGTGCCGCGTTTGGCCAGTGGCACCTGCGGGTGGCGGATGGTCATGCCGCGCACGTGCATTTCATAGATCAGGGAGTCCTGCCACGGCACGTCGGGGGGCCGGGTCGGATGGCGGCCGGAGGGGGATTCGACGACGACTCCCTTGGGCATGGTCCGTGCGTTGTCCTGGCGGTTGAACGACAGATCGGCGCGCGGGTGGTCAAGGCGATAAGCATAGTTGTTGCGGTGCCAGATGATGTCGCCGGTCAGCGCCTTGGCGTAGGGATCGACCACCAGTTTGTTGGGGTTGAAGCGGTGTCCCGCGGAGGGTTCGTAGGGGCCGTGGACGCGATAGCCGTAAAGTTGGCCGGGTTTCACGTCGGGCAGGCAGCCGTGCCAGACCTGATCGGTGTATTCCGGCAGCAGGATGCGGTCGGTTTCCCTCTTGCCGGAGCTGTCGAACAGGCAAAGTTCGACAGCCTCGGCATTGGCCGAGAAGAGGGCGAAGTTGGTGCCGTTGCCGTCCCATGTCGCGCCCAGGGGATAGGGGCGGCCGGGCCAGATCACGGTGACCATGTTTATTCTCCGCAGGGCGTGTCGTCGCCCGCTTTCAGGATCAGAACGGCCAGCGGTGGCAGCGTGACGACAATCGAGAACGGTTGGCCGTGGGCGGGGATGGGTTCCGCCGTGACGCCGCCGTCGTTGCCGATGTTGTCGCCGCCGTAAAGGTGGGAATCGGTGTTGATCGCCTCGGTGTAGAAGCCTTCGCGCGGGACGCCCAGGCGATAGTTGGGGCGGACCACCGGCGTCAGGTTGGCGATTACCACCACCTCGCCACCCGGATGCGCCGGGTCGCGGCGCAAGTAAGCCAGTACGCTCTGTTCCGGGTTGCAGCAGTCGATCCAGGCGAAGCCCGCGGGTTCGAAGTCGGCACGGAACAGGGGCGGCGTGCGGCGGTAGAACGCGTTCAGGTCGCGAATCACCGCCTGCATTCCGGCATGCAGTGGATCGGAGGTCAGATGCCAGTTCAGGCTGGTGTCGTGGTCCCACTCGGCGGTTTGCGCGAATTCACCGCCCATGAACAGCAGTTTCTTGCCGGGGTGCGTCCACATGAAGGCGAAATAGGCGCGCAGGTTGGCGAACTTTTGCCAGCGATCGCCGGCCATCCGGTCCAGAAGCGATCCCTTGCCGTGCACCACCTCGTCATGGCTGAGCGGCAGCACGAAATTCTCGTGGAAGGCGTAGAGCAAGCCAAAGGTCATGTCGTTGTGGTGATGGGCGCGGTGCACCGGGTCCTTGCTCATGTAGCGCAGGGTGTCATGCATCCAACCCATGTTCCACTTAAAGCCGAAGCCTAGGCCCCCAAGGTAGGTGGGGAGCGAAACCATTGGCCAAGCGGTGGAGTCCTCGGCCACGGTGAAGGCGCCGGGGTGTTCCTCGTAAAGAATTTCGTTCAATCGCTTCAGAAAGGAGATTGCCTCCAAATTCTCGTGGCCGCCGAAGGCGTTGGGAATCCATTCGCCGTCTTTCCGGCTGTAGTCGAGGTACAGCATCGAGGCCACGGCATCCACCCGCAGTCCGTCGATGTGAAAATCTTCAAGCCAAAACAAGGTATTGGCGATCAGGAAGTTTCGGACTTCGGCGCGGCCGAAGTTATAGATCAGGGTTCCCCAGTCCATGTGGCGGCCCTGGCGGGGGTCGGCGTGTTCGTACAGGTGGGTGCCGTCGAACCAAGCCAGCCCGTGGGAGTCTTCGGGGAAGTGGCCGGGAACCCAGTCGAGGATGATGCCGATTCCCGCCTGGTGACAGGCATCGACCAGTGCGCGGAAGTCGTCGGGGGTGCCGAAGCGACTGGTCGGCGCGAACAGACCGATCGGCTGATAGCCCCAGGAGCCGTCGAAGGGGTATTCGTTGACCGGCAGCAATTCGATATGCGTGAACCCGTGGTGACGGACGTAGGGAACCAGCTGTTCGGCCAATTCGCGATAGCTGAGATAGCGGTTGCCGTCTTCCGGACGCCGCCGCCACGACCCCAGGTGGACCTCGTAGACCGACATCGGCGCATCGAAAGCGTTGGCCGCCTTGCGACCGTCCATCCACTCGACGTCGTTCCAGGTATAGGTGCCGCGCCGGACCACCCGGCTGGCGGTACGCGGCGGTTGTTCGCAGGTGAAGGCGTAGGGGTCGGATTTCAGCGGTAGCAATTTTCCGTCCGCGCCCACCAATTCGAACTTGTAAAGGGTGCCTTCGCCAAGGCCGGGGATGAATATTTCCCAGACGCCGCAGCCGGGGTGCAGGCGCATCGGGTGGCGTCGTCCGTCCCAGGCATTGAAGTCGCCGACCACGCTGACGCGGCGCGCGTTGGGCGCCCATACCGCGAAGTTGACGCCGCCGATCCCCTCGACCGCAGTCGGATGCGCCCCCAGTTTGTCGAAGATGCGGCGGTGTCGCCCCTCGGCCATCAGGTGGCGGTCAAGTTCGCCGAGGTTGGAGGGGAAGCGATAGGGGTCGTCGATTTCCCATGCGTGCTCGTCGTGGTGCAGCCGCAGGCGATAGGCCGTCTTTGCCAGGGCCGGGTCCGGTAGGTGGGCGATGAATCCCCCCACTTGGCCGCAACGCGTCATCGCCGCGACGACGCGACCATCGGGGGCGATGACCTCGACACGGTCGGCATCGGGAAGGAAGGCACGGATCACCGCCTCGCCGTCGGTCTGGAGGTGCGGGCCCAGGAATCCAAACGGATCGTTATGCGTCGCGTCGAAAATCCGGGCAAATCCGGCGGCTTCACCGGAGGCTTTCTGGGGGTTCCCCATGTCCATCCTTTGTGCGTGGCGCCTGCCGATTGGTTCCGGTCGCGCGGACCGCCGCGTCTTTGGGGTCGATGGTCCGCGCGACCGGTTTATTTGGCGGCGGGCTTCGGTTTGGTCGCAACCTTCGGTTTGACTGCGGCCTTTGGCGCGGCCTCGGGCGCCGACGTGGCTGTTGATGGCGCGGCGGCGTTCAGGACTTCACGTTCGGCCAACAACCAAAAATCCATGTCCTGGCCTTCCTTGTAGCCGTGGGCTTGCCACAAGGCAAAGGCCCGGGCACGGATCTTCGTTTCGGTGTGTTCGGTCATGGCGGGCTGATCCTTGTTCCTGATGGAAAAACCACAACACACGATGCGCCAGGGTGATTTTTCGCGCTTTCGATGCCGCGCGGACAACGTCCCAACCGCGCGGCACAAATGCGCACCGCATTCGTGATCATTCGTCGGACGCGGAAAAAATCCAGTCGTTCCTTGTCGTTCGCCGAAATCGCGCACGCGGTTACGTGATGACGTCGGGGGCGTCGCGGTCGGTTCGGGATTTCAGGCCGCTGATTTTCCCGGCGGTTGCGATCAGTTCGGCCAGGGCGACTTGCGGGTCCAGCCCATGTCGCTTCGAATCGGGCTCGAATAGCTCAAGGTAGATTCGCAATGTGGCGCCGCTGGTGCCGGTCCCCGACAGCCGGAAGACGATGCGCGCGCCGTCGCTAAAGCCGATCCGCACCCCTTGTCCGGTGGTGGCCTCGCCGTTTACCGGATCGGTGTAGGCGAAATCGTCGTGGAGCGTGATTTCGCGTTCGCCGAAGCGCTTGCCGGTCAGATGCGCCGATTTGAGGTCGCGCATCAAGGATGCGGCGATCTCCGAGTCGATGGCCTCGTAGTCGTGGCGGGTATAGTAGTCCCGGCCATAAGTCCGCCAGTGTTCGGCCAGGATGTCGGCAACCGGACGGCATTTTTTCGCCAGGATATTCAGCCAATAAAGCACCGCCCACAGGCCGTCCTTTTCGCGCACGTGATCGGAGCCGGTGCCGAAGCTTTCCTCGCCGCAGAAGGTGACCTTGCCCGCGTCCAGCAGGCTGCCGAAGAATTTCCAGCCGGTCGGGGTTTCATAGCAGGGTACGCCCAGGGCCTTGGCGACGCGATCGGCGGCGCGGCTGGTCGGCATCGACCGGGCGATTCCCGACAGCCGTCCGGCATAGCCCGGAACCAGATCGGATGCCGCCGCGATGATCGCCAGACTGTCGCTGGGGGTGACGAAGGCGTTGGCTCCCAGGATCATGTTGCGGTCGCCGTCGCCGTCGGAGGCGGCGCCGAAGTCCAGTGCCTTCGGTCCCCGCATCGCCGCGACCAGATCGGCGGCGTGGGTCAGGTTGGGGTCGGGGTGCTGCCCGCCGAAGTCGGGCAGCGGCACCGCGTTGACGACGCTGCCCATGGGGGCTCCCAGACGGTCTTCCAGAATCGCCCGGGCGTAGGGGCCGGTGACCGCGTGCATTGCGTCGAATCGCATGCGGAAGTGGGGTGATTTCAGAAGGTTGGCGATGGAGTCGAAGTCGAACAGGCTTTCCATCAGGGTGGCGTAGTCGGCGACCGGTTCGATCACTTCAACCGTGGTGCTGTTCAATCGGTATTCGCCCAATCGGCCGAGGTCGCAGTGCGGCGCGGCGATGGTGCGGTAGCGGCGAATCCGGCGGCTGGTGGCATAAATCGCCTCGGTCAGGGATTCCGGCGCCGGGCCGCCGTTGCCGATGTTGTATTTGATGCCGAAATCGCCGTGCGCGCCGCCTGGGTTGTGACTGGCCGATAGCACGAATCCGCCATAGGCCTTGTGCTTTCGGATCAGACAGGACACGGCGGGGGTGGACAGCAGGCCGTTCCGTCCGACCAGGATGCGTCCGATGCCGTTGGCGCAGGCCATGCGCAGGATGACCTGAGTCGCCTCGGCGTTAAAGAAGCGCCCGTCGCCGCCGACCACTAGGGTCTGGCCCGCGTGGTCGGGGAGGCTGTCGAACACCGATTGGACGAAATTCTCCAGATAGTGCGGTTGTTGAAACACCGAAACCGCCTTTCTGAGGCCGGAGGTTCCGGGTTTCTGCTCTTCGAAGGGCGTGGTCGAGACGACCGTCGGAATACGGCTCTCATGCATGGCGGCTCTCCGTTGCGGACGCGGTGCGGGTAACACGAGGAAAAACAAGAATAATTGATTTTCGAACGGCAGTCCATGGGGGGTTACCCAATCGGGGAGGATTGGTTCTGTATCCTGGCGGCGGCTCCGGTTCCGGCGGCGTACCCCAGGGCCAGGCAGGCGGCCAGCAGGTAACCACCGGTCGGGGTTTCCCAATCCAGCATTTCTCCGGCGCAGAAGACGCCGGACAGGCGCCGCAGCATCAGGGTCTCGTCGGGTTCGGATAGCAGGACGCCGCCCGCGGAGCTGATGGCTTCGGCCAGGGGGCGCGGTCGCAGGCAGGTCACCGTCGCGGCCTTGATGGCGCGGGCCTGGGCGATCGGGGGCAGGTTGGCGATGTCGGGCGTGGTTTCGCGCGGCAGGGCGGCGCGGATGCCGTCCAGGCCGCAGCTGCGCCGCAGGTGTGTCGCGAACAATCGTGCGCCGCGCGGACGGGTCAGGGCGCGGGTAAGGTCGGTGGCGTCGCGGTCGGGGGCGAGGTCGATGATCAGGAGGGCTGGGCCGGTCGCCGCGATGGCGTCGCGCAGGGGCGTGGACAGAGCATAGACCGCGCCGCCCTCGATGCCGGTGGCGGTGATGATCGCGTTGCCGCGGATGGTGCGGCCATCAAAGGAAAAGGCCGCGGTGGACAACGGCGTTCCGGCGAAGCGGTCGCGGAAGAGGGGGTTCCACGCCACGTCGAAACCGCAGTTGGCGGGGCGCCAGGGGCCCAGGCTCAGGACTCATTAAGGTTCGATCCAGAAAAGGAGGAGTACCGCGATGATGACGGCGGCAAAGAAGATGTCCGCGCATCGGTCATATCGGGTGTGGATGCGCCGCCGATCCTTGAGGCGAGCGAAGAGGTTCTCGATCCTATGACGCTGGCGACAGAGGGTTTTGCGATGACGCATTGGCGGGATGCATGTAGCGATTCCTCGCTGTGTCAAAGCCTCTCGAAGGGGATCACCGTCATAGCCCTTGTCGGCGATCAGGACGTTGGCCTTGGGAAATAGGTCGAGCAACAGCATCGCGCCTTTGTAATCGCTCATTTGCCCCTCGCTGAGCAGCAGGATGAGGGGCCTTCCTTGTCCGTCGCAAACCGCATGAAGCTTGGAGTTCAGCCCGCCTTTTGTGCGTCCGATACATCGGGGAAGAGCCCCTTTTTATGGAGGCTCGCGGCGGTCCGATGAGCTTTCAGGTGGGTTGCATCGATCATCAACCGGTCTGGAGGGCCAGCCTCTCCCGTCAAGGTCACGAAGATCCGGCTGAACACCCCAAGTCGGCTCCAGCGAACGAAACGATTATAGAGGATTTTGTGGGGGCCATAGACGGGTGGTGCATCTCGCCACCGTAAGCCGTTGCGGATCATATGAACGATGCCGCTGATCACTCGCCGATCATCAACCCGCGGCACGCCATGCGATAGCGGGAAATGCGGCTCGATCTTCGCCAACTGCCTCTCTGACAACCAAAACAGATCACTCATGGATGGGGTCCTCCCTCCCATGAGTGAATCAGCCGCCGATCTGCCCGGCAATAATTTAATGGGTCCTGAGCCTAACGTCGTAGGTGGCGCACCTCCTGTTAAAGTGAAATTTCGGAATCACGGGTTCACCTCGTGCCCTTGGGCGAGAGAGTTGTTTTCAACAGCACTCGACGGACCCCTTCGACCGTAGCTGTGGCGAAGCACATACATGGGGCCAAGGCCCATGGCCCCTTCCAGAGCACCCGAAACATAACGTCGTTGAGTGCGTCAGGAACGGCAGTGCCGAAGAAGGGGGAAAACATCCCAGTCCAAAGAATTGTGATCATGATCCTCGAAAATTCGGCGAACAGGCAGAAACCCATTCCGACGCATCCGACGATAACCACGCCTTTCAAAATGCGATTCAGCGTGTCGGTTCACCTCACGCCGCCCGGGGGCGCACGGTGGAGACGATCTTCTCCCCGTCGCGCAGTTCGGTTACCGCCAGGTCGTGGGCGGCCTGGAGATTGAGCCAGAACCGTGCGGAGGTGCCGAAATAGGCGCCGAGGCGCAGGGCCGTGTCGGCGGTGATCGAGCGCTTACCCATAACGATCTCGGCCATCCGGCTTTGCGTCACGTCGATGGCGCGGGACAGCGCAGAAACCGACACGCCGATTTCGGCCAGTTCGTTCGCCAGGATTTCGCCGGGGTGAATCGGCGGCAGCTTTATCGCCTCAATGGTAATCGACGATTTCGACATCTTCGACATCTCCTTCCTTGAAGATGAAACAGATCCGCCAGCGGTCGTTGACGCGGATGCTGAATTGACCCTTCCGGTTGCCCTCAAGTGCTTCAAAACGGTTGGACGGCAGGCCGGCCAGATCTGCGATGCAGGTGGCCTCGTTCAGAACGGCAATGCGCTTGTGGAGTTGCTTTTCCAGTCCCTGCCATTCCGGGACGCGCCTGCCCTCGAGAAACTGCGCCGTGCGCTTGTCTGCAGCCGTCTTGATCATGAGAAAAAGATAACCTGTGAGGCGGTATCCGTCAAGCGGATATTATTATGGGGATACAGCCATGATTGCAAGGTTCTTCAGGCGTTTGTCCTATCCGGGTTCGCGCCGGCAGCAGCAAAGATTTCATCAACGGTCTTTTGTTCGGCCACGGCTCACCTCGTGGGGAGTGGTTAGACAGGGTTAGGCTTGGACATCGGCTCCGAACCTCTTCCGACCTTTCCAGACGGTGGGAGCGTTCCAGGCCAGGCCAAAAAGCCCGACACCTAGAAGCCCCCATTCCAGACCCGAAGGGACCAGGGCTTGCCCTAACGTGGTGGAGATGAGAAGTTGGAACGTGCCCAGTCCCGTCACGATCATCGCGACGCCGAGCGGGCGCCTAGTGCGGAGATACGTCTCCCGCGCAATCTCCTGCGCGAGCGCCGCCGGATCGCTTTCGATGCCGTGTGTCTGGAGAAAATCCCGTCCTTCAGGCGTCAAGTCGATGCCGTTGGTGTCGAGAAAAGCCACGCCGCGGGGCGTGATGTGGCCGTTGCGGTCGAGGAGCTTCCAACGTTCGCCAGGGCTTGGGGGCTTTCGAGGGGTGGGGTGGGGCGGCATCCGTGCGGGACGACCCCGGATTGAATCAGGTGGCAAACCGGATGATATTTTATTCTCGCTATTCAGCAGTCCATAGTGGTGGCCCGGGCGGGTGGCACTTCGCCCTGGCCGTTAGTATCGGATCCATCCCAAGGTAGTGGCGTCGTGGATGGACCCGCAGAAGCAAAGAGTCGAAAGAACCGAAAGATCCGTCAGAATCCACACCTCAGAGGAGGTAATGGGCCATGAGGACATCCGGCGCGTTTTTTCGACCCGCAACGCCATATATAAACCATGATATCGCCGTCCTCAAGGGGCAGTCGCAACAACCAATTGTAATCGATTGTATCGGCCGCGCCATTTCGATGGACGGTCGTTTTTTTGTGCGCAGCGTTCGGAGAGACCGATGACGTAGAGATCGTGGGCCACAAAAGAATAACGCCGCCGGAGGCTAATCCGTGGCGGCGGCATTCTTGGTGGTTGGGGACTAAAACGAACAGCTCCTCTTCTATCAAGATTATACCCGCCCAGCAGGCGCAAAGTTTCGCGCCACGGGATTTTTATGCCTCCTCGCCAACCAGAGGAGACGACGATGGAACTGAACACACTTTCTTGGGCAGGACGCGCCATGGGCCAATTCCCCGCACCGCAACCTGTGCTGAAGAGGCCCGGGCGTGCAACGCGGCACGACACGTACGTCGAGACGTGCCGCCTCGCGGACACTTTCCAGGGTCTTCGCCGGGAAGACAAGATCACCACGGCGGCGGTCGCGGGAATGATCCGACGCGGATTCTTCGGCATCATCGATGATGACGGCGAGATGACGGTACTGATTGATCTGGTCGAGAGCATCTGGGATGCGGCGCGTTGGATCTCGGCCGACCTCACTGTTCACATTTCCATGGATCGTCTCCGGAAGCGCACGGGCGGCATCGATCTGCGCCCACTCGCCGCCCGCCTCGCCGAGCTGATTGACGCCGAACAAGCACTGGAAGCGCAACTCGCACGGGAGCGGATGGAAAAGCGGATGGAGGTCGACGACCTGGAGGAAGTCGAGGTGGCCATGGAGGTGATGCACGAATCGGAAAAGAAAAAAGAGTCCACCATGGTGGACACCGATGGCCGCTACTCTTTCCTACAATCCCCATCCCAAAAAGAATCTGTTTCAAAGGTGGCTCCGCAAGAGCGCGTGGGGGCGGGTTCCGAAAAAGGCAAGCGGGCAGTCGATCCCGCCAGCGAGCGCGAGATCATGAATTTGATGATCGCTAACTCGGTGCTTCTGGCCAAATCCATGAACCCTGTCGATTACGAGAACCCCTCTCCCGTGACCGTCGGTAGGGCGGTTATCGGATTGTTGCGATCGCACGGGGTGTTCCGGGAAATCAAGCCCGCGTTGTGGAACGCGGCCGTCGAGAGGCACGGCTTGGCGGCGGGGCCATCGAACAGCGTCAGGAACGCAGGCGGCACATAAAAATCGTGCAGCTTGGCGTACTCGATGTCAGCCCATCCCCTGGTTGTTGCCCACGGTCAGGGTGAGAAACGAGGCGATCATCGCCCGCCCGTCGATGATGTTGCGGTCGAACAGATCGATCGGATAGGCGATCTTCATGGTTTCCCGTGCCGGGTCGATGGCGTAGACCAGGGCATCGACGCTGCGGGTGAAGTCGTCGGTGGTGCAAACCTCGACATTGGTGCCGGTCGAGGATTCGGCGGCGAAATGGGCCGCCGCCGCCAGATAGTCGCCGGACTTCGGCCGCATCACGTAGGCACACAGAACGTGCCGACCATCGGCGATCAACTGCGTCTCGTTAAGCGAGAGATCGGCATAGCGATGCGACTGGTCCATGGCATGGGCCTCCAGCGGTTGGGGTGGGGCGACTCAAGAGGGTAGGTTGAAATGTCGCATGCGTCCAGCGTCGCCTTGCGAATAGGGGGTTGCTTTCGCCGCGCGAGTCCGTAGAGTCTGGCGCGACAAAAATCGATTCGGGCCGACCGCGTTTCGCGGTGCGGCTCTCTTGCGTTCGCCGTTTGACCGGAGTTCCCGATGGCCGCCTACCAGTACATCTATGTGATGAAGCAGCTGACCAAGATCTATCCCGGTGGGAAAGAGATCATGAAGGGGCTGTCGCTGTCGTTCCTGCCTGGCGTCAAGATCGGCGTGCTGGGGCCGAACGGCGCGGGCAAATCGACGTTGCTGAAGATCATGGCCGGCATCGATACCGAGTTCGGCGGCGAAGCCTGGGTCGCCGAAGGCGCCAAGGTCGGCTATCTGGAGCAGGAACCGCACCTCGATCCGGCCAAGGACGTGCTGGGCAACGTCATGCAGGGCGCCGCCGAGGTCAAGGGCCTGCTGGACCGGTTCGAGGCCTTGTCCGCCCGTTTCGCCGAGGAGATGACCGACGACGAAATGAACGCGCTGATCGCCGAACAGGCGGACGTCCAGGAAAAGATCGACGCCGCCAATGGCTGGGATTTGCAGCGCACCGTCGAAATCGCCATGGATGCGTTGCGCTGCCCGCCGGGCGATGCCGACGTGTCCGTGCTGTCGGGAGGCGAACGCCGCCGCGTGGCGTTGTGCCGTCTGCTGTTGTCCAAGCCCGATTTGCTGCTGCTGGACGAGCCCACCAACCACCTGGACGCGGAATCGGTGCTGTGGTTGGAACAGCATCTGCACGATTATTCCGGCACCGTGGTGGTGGTCACCCATGATCGATACTTCCTGGACAACGTGACCGGTTGGATTCTCGAGCTCGATCGCGGTCAGGGCATCCCGTACGAGGGCAACTATACCTCGTGGCTGGAACAAAAATCCAAGCGCATGGCGCAGGAATCCCGCGAGGAAAGCGCCCGTCAGCGCACCATCCGCGAGGAACTGGAATGGATTCGCCAGTCGCCGAAGGCGCGGCAGGCGAAATCCAAGGCGCGTATTTCGAAGTTCGACGATCTGGTCGAACGCGCCCAGAAGCGCACCGTCGAGGAAGCCCAGATCGTCATTCCGCCCGGCCCGCGCCTGGGTGGCTTGGTGATCGAGGCCGAAAACCTGTCCAAGGCCTATGGCGACCGTCTGTTGTTCGAAAATCTGTCCTTCAAACTGCCTCCCGGCGGCATCGTTGGCGTGATTGGCGCCAACGGCGCGGGCAAGTCAACGATGTTCCGCATCATCACCGGTCAGGAGCAGCTGGATGGCGGCGCCTTCCGGGTCGGTGAAACGGTGAAGTTGGGATACGTCGATCAGTCCCGCGATTCCCTCAACCCCAACAAGACGGTGTGGGAGGAAATCTCCGACGGCGAGACCGACGTTAATTTGGGCTCCCGCAAGATGCCGTCGCGCGCCTATGTCGGGTCGTTCAACTTCAAGGGCACCGATCAGCAGAAGAAGGTCGGCCAGTTGTCGGGCGGCGAACGCAATCGCGTGCATCTGGCGAAGATGCTGAAATCCGGCGTTAATGTTCTGTTTCTCGACGAACCGACCAATGACTTGGATGTCGAGACCTTGCGCGCTCTGGAAGATGCATTGGTCGAATTCCCCGGCTGCGCGGTGGTGATCAGCCATGATCGTTGGTTCCTCGACCGTTTGGCCACCCACATCCTGGCGTTCGAGGGTGACAGCCATGTCGAATGGTTCGAAGGCAACTTCGAACAGTACGAGGCCGATAAGCACCGTCGCCTGGGATCGGATGCCGATCAGCCGCACCGCTTGAAGTTCAAGCCGTTGACGCGGGGGTAACGACGCCACGGGTTTTTCACGACAAAAAGCCCCGGACTTGTTCCGGGGCTTTTTGTCGTGGGCCGCGAGGCGGTTACTGCTGTGGTACTGGAGCGGGTTTCTTGCCGTCGTGCAAGTCGGCGCGCATCCGTTCCAGCGTCGCCATCAGACCATCAAGGCCGCCGTCACGCTTCATCACCGAGGCATATTGCTTGCGGGTGTTGATCAGCATGCTGTTGGCCTCGATCACCACGTCGATCAGCTTGAGCGTGCCGCCGTCGCGTTCCTGTACCCGCCAGACGATCGGGATCGGCTTGCCTTCGCGGGCAGCGACCGCGCTTTCGACGAAGATGTCGGCCTTGTCGGCGTAGGAACCGGAAACCTGGATCTTGACGTCCTTGTACTCGTTAAGGTGGGAAATCCAGGTGAGAATGGAGACATCCTCGAACAGCTCGACGAAGGCTTTCTTCTGATTCGGCGTGACGGTGCGCCATTCGCGCCCGATTACGAAGGCGGCGATGCCGGGAATGTCGGCGGCCTTGACGAACAGTTGGCGGAAGCGTTCTTCCTTCTGCTGCTGCGGAATGTTCGCGCCGATTACGTCGTTGACTGCGCGGTCAACCAGACGGGTGATGAACGCGACGGCCCGGCCGCCGGTTTCGGCGGCGGCGGGTTTGGGCGCGGACATCAACAGCAGCAAAAGAACGCACGCCGCCCCCTTAAACCACGGGAAAGCGTGCCGCAACACGGTCGGCATGAAGGAATCCTTAGATCGAAGGTTGGTGGGCACTTACGACTGTGGCGAGAAGTTGAAGCGATAGCCCTCGCCCTCGCTCGGGCGATCGGAGGACTTGCGGTTCATGATGTCGAGCATCCGCTGCTGGCGCACGAAGTCGCGTACCGCGACATAGAAATCGACCGAGGTGCGTTCCAGTTCTTCCAGCGGGTCCAGAAGCGGCACGCGGTTGTCGATCACGGTCATGCCGACGCGGGTCCACATCAACGGCTCGGCCATGTCCCAGTCCGACTTCATGCCGATCCAGAACAGCGGGTCGGAAACGACATCGACGATGCCGCCGACGCTGTCGCGCGGGCTGGAAGGACCCAGCAATGGCCACACCACATAGGGATCGCCGCCGACGCCCCAGACCGCCAGGGTCTGGCCGAAGTCTTCCTTCTGGCGTTCGTCGCCGGTGTCGGCGGCGGCATCGATCAGACCGCCGATGCCGGCGGTGGAATTCACCACGAAACGTTTGATTACGATCCCGGCGCGGCGGAAATCGCCTTGCAGCAGGGTGTTCAACAGGTCGATCGGAGAACGTAGGTTGATCAGCGCGTTGTGGATGCCGATGCGCAACGGATCCGGGGTGTAGTCACGGTAGCCGCGCGCCACCGGCGCCAGCGCGACGCGGCCCAGCGCCATGTTGAAGTCGAACATCGCGCGGTTGAACGGCTCGGCGGGGTCGTTGGCATCGTCCGCAAGGTCCGCGAGGGCGGGCGTGGCGGCCAGGGAGACGGCGCACAGCGCGCCGAACGTGACGCGGCGGAGGACACGGAAAACGGATGAAGGCAAACCGAGCATGGGGGTCTCTCTATCAGTTCGGGGCGCGCGATAATCGACAAAAACCGAACGGGAACTGGAAAGCCCCGATACTCTTTCCCAAGTATCATATGCCGCGCGCGTTTTGCTAGTGGCATTGTCTTGCGCGGCCTGTGCTTTTTCGTAGCTGTGGCAAAAATCGTACAGTTTGGCGCGGAGGTGTGATGGGCGTCGCTCTGTTGTGCATTGACATATAAACATCCATTTATATACTGCGATTCCCATCCGAGGAGCTTCCCGCGTGAACGCGATTTTGACTTGCTTGAGGGCCCTGGCCGAACCGACTCGCCTGCGTTTGGCGCGTCTGTGCGCCGAGGGCGATCTGACGGTCAGCGATCTGACCGATCTTTTGGGGAGCAGTCAGCCGGGAATCTCTCGCCATCTCAAGGTTCTGGTTGAGGGCGGCGTGCTGGAGCGCTTCCGCGAGGGCAGTTTCGTCTTCTATCGCTTGGCGCGGCAAAGCCCGGTGATCGGGCTGGTCGATGCGGCGTTGTCGGCGTTGCCCGCCGCCGATCCGGCGCTGCGTGCCGACGGCGAACGGTTGGCGTGCTTGGCGGCGGCGCGGTCGGCGCGGGCGCAGGCCTATTTTGCCACCGTCGCCGCGGATTGGGATGGGTTGCGTGGGTTGCAGGTGGATGCGGCGGTGGTTGACGCGGCGGTTCGCGAACTCGTGTTGGATCGCCCGGTGAACGGCCTGCTTGACGTCGGCACCGGCACCGGCCACATGCTGACTCTGCTGGGCGGTTCCGTCGCCCGCGCCGAAGGCATCGACCTGTCCCTGAAAATGCTGGCGCTGGCGCGGGAAAATCTGTTGCGGGCGGGACTTCGGCATTGCTTGGTGCGTCATGGCGACATGGAACATCTGTCGGGCGACGCCACCGGTTTCGATGTGGTGATTTTCCATCAGGTTCTTCACTACGCGCCGCGCCCCGCCGTCGCGGTGTGCGAGGCGGCGCGGGTGCTGGCCCCCGGCGGACGGGTGGTGATCGTCGATTTTCTGCCGCATGCGCGGGATGAACTGCGCGAACGGCACAACCACGTGCGTTTGGGGTTCCCCCCGGACGAGGTCGCGCATTGGTTCGCCGATGCCGGTCTGGACGGTATCGCGGAACGACACCTTGACGGCGATCCCTTGAGCGTCGGCATCTGGGTTGCACAAAAACTGAAGGATATGAAGGGATGAGCGAACATCAAGAGGAACAGGGCGGGCTTCCAGCGGCGGCCGGCCATCCGGTGCGGGTCTCCTTCGAGTTTTTTCCGCCGAAGACCGAGAAAATGGCCGAATCCCTTTGGGAAGCGGTGAAGCGTTTGGAGCCACTTCGTCCCAGCTTCGTCTCGGTGACTTATGGCGCGAGCGGTTCGACGCGCGAACGCACCCACGACACGGTGGTTCGTATCGCGCGGGAGACCGCGATGAAGCCCGCCGCGCACCTGACCTGCGTCGCGGCGACGAAGGCCGAAATCGACGCCGTCGCCCGTGCCTATTGGGACGCGGGCATTCGCCACGTGGTGGCGCTGCGCGGCGATCCGCCGGATGGGCAGGGTACCTACGTTCCGCACCCCGACGGCTACGCCCATGCCTCGGACCTGGTGACGGGGTTGAAGCGTATCGCCGATTTCGAGATCAGCGTCGCTGCCTATCCCGAAGGTCACCCGCAGTCGCCGTCGCGTCAGGCCGATATCGACAACCTGAAACGGAAAATCGATGCCGGTGCGACCCGGGCGATCAGCCAGTACTTCTTCGATGTCGATCTGTTCCGTCGCTTCCGCGACGATTTTGCCGCGGCCGGCATTTTTATTCCGGTGGTGCCGGGTATCCTGCCGGTCACCAACTTCGCGCAGGTGGTGAAGTTTTCCGCAGCGTGCGGTACCACGGTACCGGCCTGGATGCACCGCGCCTTCGATGGGCTGGACGACGATCCCGAAACCCGCAGGCTGGTCGCCGCGACCCTGGCCTATGAACAGTTGCGGGCGTTGGCCGACGACGGCATCGGCGATTTTCACTTTTATACCCTGAATCGCGCCGATCTGACCTTCGCCATCTGTCATCTGCTGGGGGTTCGTCCCCAAATCTGAACACGCGGATGCGACCAGCCGCCCGGCAGAGGCGGCGGCGCGACCGCCGGTTAGGCTCGAAACCAAGAGGCACTGAGGCCGATGCGTGATTTTTTGACCGCTCTTTCCGAACGGGTGTTGCTGTGCGACGGCGGCATGGGCAGCCTGGTGCAGGCGCTGGATTTGTCGGTGGAGACCGACTTCCTGGGGCACGAGAATTGTACCGAGGCGTTGATCCTGGCCCGCCCCGACGTGGTTCGTGATATTCATGCCCGCTATTTCGCGGCGGGCGCCGATTGTGTCGAGACCGATACCTTCGGCGGGTCGCCGGTGACCCTGGCGGAATTCGATCTGGCCGACCGCGCCTTCGAGATCAACAAACGGGCGGCGGAGGTCGCGCGCGAGGCGGCCGAGGGCTTCGCCGACGGACGCGATCGCTTCGTCATGGGGTCGATCGGCCCGGGGACCAAGCTGCCGAGTCTGGGGCACATCGTCTACGATACCCTGGAGACCGCCTTTGCCACCCAGTGCGCCGGGTTGATCGCGGGCGGCGCCGATGCCTTTCTGATCGAAACCTGTCAGGACCCGTTGCAGATCAAGGCGGCGGTCAACGGCGCCAAGGCCGCCAATGTCGCGGTTGGGGCGTCGCTGCCGATTCTGGTGCAAATCACCGTGGAGACCACCGGGACCCTGTTGGTCGGCACCGACATCGCCGCCGCCGTGACCGCGATGCAGGCGCTGGGCGTGAATTCGATAGGGCTGAACTGCGCCACCGGCCCGGCGGAAATGGCGAAGTATGTGAAGTGGCTGTCGGAAAACTGGCCGGGTTTGATTTCGGTGCAGCCCAATGCCGGGCTACCGGAGCTGGTCGATGGCAAGACCCATTATCCGCTGACCCCCGCCGAACTGGCCGCATGGCACGAACGCTTCGTGGTCGAGGATGGGATCAACATGGCGGGGGGGTGCTGCGGCACCCGGCCCGAACACATCGCGGCGGTGGATGCCATGCTGCGCCGTCTGGGCGGCGCCAAGTACCGTCCGTCGCCGGTCAAACGCAGCGTCCATTGGGTGCCGGCGGTGGCGTCGCTGTACGGCCAAGTGCCGTTGCGCCAGGAAAACGCGTTCCTGTCGATCGGCGAGCGCTGCAACGCCAATGGGTCCAGGAAATTCCGCGATTTCCAGGATGCCGAGAACTGGGACGGCATCGTCGGCATGGCGCGGGGGCAGGTGAAGGAAGGCTCTCACACCCTGGACGTCTGCACCGCCTTCGTCGGGCGTAATGAGATGTCGGACATGACGGAAGTGGTCACCTGCCTGCGCGGCAGCGTCGATGCGCCGCTGGTGATCGATTCCACCGACACCAAGGTGATCGAGGCGGCGCTGAAGCTGTACGGCGGTAAGGCGATCATCAATTCGATCAATTTCGAGGATGGCGAGGCCGAGGCCGCCGAGCGCCTTGCCCTGGCGCGCAAATACGGCGCGGCGGTGGTGGCCCTGACCATCGACGAGGATGGCATGGCCAAGGACGCGGCGGGCAAGCTGCGGATCGCGCGGCGGCTTTACGACTTCGCCTGCGTCAAGCACGGCCTGCCGCCGTCGGATCTGATGTTCGATCCCTTAACCTTCACCATCTGCACCGGCAATCCGGACGACCGGCGCTTGGCCCTGGAAACCCTGGAGGCGATTCGCCAAATTCGCGCCGACATGCCCGATTGCCAGATCGTCCTGGGGCTGTCCAACGTGTCGTTCGGGCTGAAGCCCGCCGCCCGCCATGCGCTGAATTCGGTGTTCCTGGATCACGCGGTGAAGGCGGGGATGACCGGGGCGATTCTGCATGTCTCGAAGATCATGCCGTTGTACGCCATTCCGGCGGCGGAGGCGAAGGCCGCCGAGGACTTGATCCTGGCGCGTGGGACGGAGGGCTATGATCCGCTGCAGGCGTTCATCGCGTTGTTCGAGAACAAGGCCGATGCCGCGACCGAGGCGCGGCCCGAACCCGCCACCGTCGAGGAACGGCTGAAGCGCCGCATCGTCGATGGCAATCGCGTTGGCCTGGATGACGATCTGAAGACGGCGATGAAGAGCTATTCGCCGCTGGAGATCATCAATACCCTGCTGTTGGATGGCATGAAAACGGTGGGCGAGCTATTCGGGTTGGGCAAGATGCAACTGCCCTTCGTGCTGCAATCGGCGGAGACGATGAAGGCGGCGGTGGCCTTTCTGGAACCGTTCATGAAACGGGTTGAAGGATCGCATAAGGGCGTCATGGTGCTGGCCACGGTGAAGGGCGACGTTCACGACATCGGCAAGAATTTGGTGGACATCATCCTTACCAACAACGGCTACAAGGTGGTCAACCTGGGCATCAAGCAGCCGGTCGAGGATATTCTGGCGGCGGCGGCGGAGCATAAGGCCGACGTCATCGGCCTGTCCGGCCTGCTGGTCAAATCCACCGTGATCATGCGCGACAACCTGGTCGAAATGGCGCGTCGCGGCCTGTCCCCGCCGGTGATTTTGGGCGGCGCCGCGCTGACCCGGAAATTCGTCGAGGAAGACTGCGTCGATGCCTATGCCGGGTGCGGGCGGGTCGCCTATGCGCGGGATGCCTTCGACGGGTTGGACCTGATGGCGAAGGTGGCCGATGGCGGCTTCGACGCCTTCCTGGCGGGACAACAGGACAAACGCCGGGGCAGGCCGTCGCACCGGAACCGCGAGTTGGGTCGCGCCAAGCGCCCGGCGGAGCGCCCGCTGGATTACGCCGCCTTGGCCTTGCGTCGCGTCGAACTGGCGAAGAACGCGCCGGTGCCGACGCCGCCCTTCTGGGGCGCTCGGGTGGTCGAATCGGTGCCGGTAAAGGCCCTGATTCCCTTTGTCAACGAACGCATGCTGTATCAGTTCCAGTGGGGTTACAAGAAGCAGGGACGCAGCCTGGAGGACTGGAAGGCGGTCGCGGCCAAGGAAATCCGCCCGATCTTCCACGATCTTGTCGCCCGGTGCGAAGCCGAGGAGATTCTGCGACCGCAGGCGGTTTACGGCTATTGGCCGTGCGTGGCGGATGGCGACGCGGTGGTGCTGTTCGACCCGGAAACCGGGGTGGAGGCGGCGCGCTTCGCCTTTCCACGGCAAAGCGGTGAAGGCGGCCTGTGCCTCGCCGATTTCTTCCGCGATGTATCCAGCGACGAACGCGACATGATCGGCTTGCAGGTGGTGACGATGGGGGCGCGTGCCTCCGACGTGGCGCGGCAATGGTTCGCCGCCGACAAGTACCAGGATTATCTGTACCTGCACGGGGCATCGGTGGAATTGGCCGAGGCCCTGGCCGAGCATACCCACAAGCGGATCCGCGCCGAATTGGGCTTCGCGGCAGAAGACGATCGCGACATCGAAACGATGTTGAATCAGGGGTATCGCGGATCGCGCTATTCCTTCGGCTATCCGGCCTGTCCGAATCTGGAGGATCAGGCGCGGATTCTGGCGCTTCTGGGGGCGGATCGGATTGGTGTTTCGTTGTCCGATGAATTCCAGCTGGAGCCGGAACAATCGACCTCGGCCATTGTCGCGCTTCATCCGCAGGCAAAATACTTCGGCGTTTAGGGGAGAAGCACTTCGGGGCGTGTCCTGGATCGCCGCAGGCTTCACCATGCGAAGGTCCCGGATCAGGACGGGGTAAGGTTTGGGGACGATGGGGTTCGCCGAGACTCCGGAACGAGCCCTGGCGACGGCGCGGCGCGCGGCGGATGCGATGACCCTGCACGGGATGGTGCCGCATCCCCGCAACTATGCCCTGTGGTACGTCTATTGCGCGGCCACGATGCCGGAACTCAATCGCGCCGTCGATGCCGCCCAGCCCTTTACCGAGGCCCGTTGCGCCAGCCTTCACGCGCGTTTCCTGGCCGAACCGGAAAACGATCCCAGTTGGGAGGCGGCCAGCGAAAGCGTCCGCCAAAGCGTTCTGCGCGCCATGGAATACGTCGGCGCGGCGCATTGCGGCGCCAGCGGATACGGTCTGGCCATCGAGGCGGTGACCGACCGCCTGGAGGGGGGCGTCGCCGAACCGGAGGAATTGGCCCTGGTGTTGACCCAGGCGGCGGAGGAAACAAGGCGTTTCGTCGATCTCAGCCGCTCGCTTGAGGAAAATCTGGAGCAGTCCTCGCGCGAGATTGTGCAGGCCCGTGAACATTTGGAGGCCCTGCGCCGCGAGGGACGTTCCGATGCGGTGATTGGTCTGGCGACCCGCCGGGTGTTCGAAATCGCCTCGAAGGAAACCGTGCTTCTGGCGGAACACGACCGCGAGCCGCTGTCGGTGATCGTCATGGATATCGACAATTTCCAGAACTTCAGCGGCAATTTCGGCGAACGGGTCGGGGAACAGGTGTTGCGCTTGATTGGTCGGTCGGTCACCGAAAGCATCCGTGCCGGGATCGCGGCGCGCAGCGTCGTCAACCGTCGCACCCAGACCACCCTGGGGCAGGTGACGATGTCGTTGGGCATCGCCGAATGGCGGGTGGGCGAATCGCCGCCGGAATTGATGCGCCGCGCCGGCGAGGCCCTGCATGCCGCCAAGGCCGGGGGGCGCAACCGCGCGGTGACCGCTCCCTAGGTTCAGGACCCATTAAATTATTGTCAGGCAGATCGGCGGCTGATTCACTCATGGGAGGGAGGACCCCATCCATGAGTGATCTGTTTTGGTTGTCAGAGAGGCAGTTGGCGAAGATCGAGCCGCATTTCCCGCTATCGCATGGCGTGCCGCGGGTTGATGATCGTCGCAACCCACCTGAAAGCTCATCGGACCGCCGCGAGCCTCTATAAAAAGGGGCTCTTCCCCGATGTATCGGACGCACAAAAGGCGGGCTGAACCCCAAGCTTCATGCGGTTTGCGACGGACAAGGAAGGCCCCTCATCCTGCTGCTCAGCGAGGGGCAAATGAGCGATCACAAAGGCGCGATGCTGTTGCTCGACCTATTTCCCAAGGCCAACGTCCTGATCGCCGACAAGGGCTATGACGGTGATCCCCTTCGAGAGGCTTTGACACAGCGAGGGATCGCTACATGCATCCCGCCAATGCGTCATCGCAAAACCCAGCACGCTTACGACAAAACCCTCTATCGCCAGCGTCATAGGATCGAGAACCTCTTCGCTCGCCTCAAGGATTGGCGGGGTATCCACACCCGATATGACCGATGCGCGGATATCTTCTTTGCCGCCGTCATCATCGCGGTACTCCTCCTCTTCTGGATCGAACCTTAATGAGTCCTGGGCCTGGGCCCTGGTTTCTGGTCATTTCCATGACGATCACCGCGACGGTGATCGGCGATTGCACGATGCCGGTAAAATACGCCGCCATTCCCAGAAGGATGCAGGCATTCGCAGGAGTGTCGGGAAGGAAGTTGGCGACCGTTGCCCCCAAACCCGCGCCGGAGGAAAGAGATGGTGAAAACAGTCCGCCGGGAATGCCGCTTAAATAGGACACCGCAGGGGCGAGAATCTTGAGCGGGAAGAAGGCATGGGAAAGGGTTTCTCCGCCCAGCAATGCCCGCGCTTCGTTGTATCCGGTGCCGTATGTGGTGTTGCCCGAGGCGAGGCCGATGCAGGCCAGGGCGAGGCCGCAACACGTGGCGAAGGCCACTGGCCGGCGCCGTGCAAGGCGACCGACTGCGCCGGGCAGACCGCGCTGGCTGGCGGTGACGAGCAGGCGCGAGAACAGTCCGCCGAGGAGCCCGCCGAGGAGGCCGATCACGCCGACCGCGAACCACCCCCGACCGATGTCCAGCATCACCAACGAGTGGCCGAAATAGGGGGAATTCCCGACCAAGGCGATGGAGGTGATGCCCGCCGCGATCCCGGCGGCGCCGCCCGCTAGGGTCATGCTGCGTTCGCTCAACGCGGTGTTCATGTGAAAGATGCGCGAAATCTGCAGCATCAGCGACGCGCCGACTTGGATCGTGGGCCCCTCGCGGCCGCCCGACGCGCCGGAGGCAAGACCAATGGCGGTCAGCGCGATCTTGGCGAATGCAATGGGGATCGAGAGCACGTTCTTGCGCTGTTCGGCGGAAAGGCTCAACGCCGCGATGATCAACGCGATGGCGGGATGCCAGGAAATCGCTTGATGACAGTACGCGAAGGCGCGTTCGGTGATCTGCGCGAAGAATATCGCGACGAGGGCGACGGCGATGCCGCCCAACCATACCGACAGTCGTTGTGTCCAGCGCGCGGCGAACTGCCAGGTGGCGGTGGTTCTGATCGTCTGGAATCGCGATCCGGCGTGGCCGAATCTGAAGATACGCGGCATGATGCTCTCGAACGGGCGCCGAATGAGAAAACGCACGCCACGTGCCGGCGTGAACGGACGTGGCGGTTTGCTGAAACCGATTTTTGTTTTCCCGCGATGTTGCAGGCGGGCCTCCTGGTTTTAGCAACCGGGGTCCGGCGAGGGTAAGGAGTTTCCGAGCTTTTTGCCGGGTTTTCTCGAACCAGTGCGGTAACCGGAAAAGACGCGCGTGGGTTATCCTTGCCACGGCGGGCGCGAATGAGGCACAACACCCCTTCGCCGCCGCTTCACCTGAATAATGGCCGATAGACGTTATGTCCGATCCTTTTACCCTGGACGACGGGTTCGCTCCGCCGCCGCTTGGTCCTTCGCCGGAAGAATTGCTTGCCGGACTCAATCCCGAGCAGGGAGAGGCGGTGCGCACCGTCGAGGGCCCGGTGTTGGTGCTGTCCGGCGCGGGTACCGGTAAGACCAAGGTGCTGGTGACGCGGCTGGCCTATTTGCTGGCCGGGGGATTCGCGCAGCCGTGGCAGATTCTGTCGGTCACCTTCACCAATCGCGCGGCGCGGGAAATGCGCGAACGCGTCACCGCGATGATCGGCGACGACGCGGCGTCGGTGATGCTGGGGACCTTCCATGCCCTGGGGGCGCGGATGTTGCGCCGCGACGGGGCGCGTATCGGTTTGCCGCAGGACTTCACCATCCTGGACGCCGATGATCAGTTGCGGCTGATCAAACAGGTGTCGGCGGGGCTGGGGCTGGATACCAAGCGCTGGCCGCCGCAGGCGTTGTCCGCAGTGATTCAGCGGTGGAAGGATCGCGGTGTCGGTCCCGATCAGGTCGGCGCCGATCCCGGCGCGGAATATGCGGGGGGGCGTGCGGTCGCCGCCTATCGCGCCTATCAGGACGAACTGACGCGTTTGTCCGCCTGCGATTTTGGCGATCTTCTGCTGAAATGTCTGGATCTGTTCCGGGCCGCGCCCGATGTGCTGGAACGCTATCAGCGGCGCTTCCGCTACATTCTGGTGGACGAGTACCAGGACACCAACGTCGCGCAGGGCTTGTGGTTGAAGGCGCTGGCGATGGGGCATCGCAACCTCTGCTGCGTCGGCGACGACGATCAATCGATCTATTCCTGGCGTGGGGCGGAGGTCGGCAACATCCTGCGCTTCGCCCACGATTTTCCCGGCGCCAAGGTGATCCGGTTGGAAACCAACTATCGCTCCACCGGGCATATCCTGGCCGCCGCCTCGCACCTAATCGCGCGCAATGCCGATCGTTTGGGCAAGACCCTGCGTCCGGCGGCGGGCGAGTGGGGGGAAAAGGTCAAGGTTCGGGGCGTCTGGACCGGCGAGGACGAGGCCCGTGTCGTCGTCGAGGAAGCCGAGACGCTGCAACGCCGCAAGGTGCCGCTGTCGCAAATCGCCATCCTGGTGCGTGCCGGGCACCAGACCCGCGCCTTCGAAGAACGGTTGATGAGGGCGGGCGTGCCGTACCGCGTGGTCGGCGGCCCACGATTCTATGAGCGTCAGGAAATCCGCGATGCGGTGGCCTATCTGCGGCTGATCCGGCAGCCCGCCGACGACCTGGCGTTCGAACGCATCGTCAACCTGCCGCGCCGGGGAATCGGCGATGCGACGGTCGAGTTGCTGCGGACGGCGGCGCGCGGGCAGGGGGTGCCGATAACCCGCGTGGCCGAGGAAATGATCGCGCAGAATGCGTTGCCGGCGCGGGCGCGTGGGGCTTTGTCGCGGTTTTTGTCCGAGGTCGAGGGCTGGCGCGGGCTGGCCGAGGGCGCCGATCCGCGCTCCCTGCTCTCCGAAGTGCTGGAGGCGTCGGGCTATCTGGAGATGTGGCGGCGGGATAAGTCGCCGGATGCGCCGGGCCGGGTCGAAAACCTGAAGGAACTGATCGCCGCCCACGACGAATTCGCCGACCTGGGCGAATTTCTGGAATACGTCAGTCTGGTCATGGAAAATCAGGCGGGGGACGATGTCGATCGCCTGTCGGTGATGACCTTGCATGCCGCCAAGGGGCTGGAGTTCGACCATGTCTTCCTGCCGGGATGGGAAGATGGGGTCTTCCCCAATCAGCGGGCCTTGGACGAATCCGGGAGCAAGGGGTTGGAGGAGGAACGCCGACTCGCCCATGTCGGTCTGACCCGGGCGCGAAAAGGCGTCGTCGTTACCTTCGCGGCGGCCCGGCGGATTTACGGTCAGTGGCAGAACAATATGCCCAGCCGGTTCATCGACGATTTGCCCGTCGATCATATCGCGCGGATTTCCGAGGCCGGTGGCGGGGCCTTCGTGCCGCCGCCGTCGCGCGCCGTGGTAGCGGCTCAGCCGTCGTTCGGCGGGGGCGGGAGTGGGACCGAATCCGCCTATAGGCGCGGGCAGCGGGTCTTCCACGACAAGTTCGGCTATGGCGAGGTCCGCGCGGTGGATGGCAACAAACTGGAAATCGCCTTCGAGAAGGCGGGTTTGAAAAAGGTGATGGCGGGTTTCGTCGCACCCGCCGATTAAGGAGATAAGCCGTGGAACAGTGGCGTCTGGCGTTGGAAAGCGACAAGGCGGCGGTCGAGGCCTATGAACAGGCGTTGGAGCCGTTCGCTCCGGCGTTGCTGGTGTTCGAGGCGGACGAGGCCAAGGGCATCTGGTCCCTGGAAGCGATCGGCGAGAACGACCCCGACCGCGCGGGCATCGCCGCCGCGTTGACCGCCGCCGCCGCCCAACTGGGGGGCGCCTGTCCGGGGTATGCTCTGGAGGCGTTGGAGCAGCGCGATTGGCTGCGCGAAAATCTGGTCAGCTTTCCGCCGTTGCCGATTGGGCGTTTCTTCGTTCACGGTTGCCACGTGGCGGTGCCCAATCGATCCGGTCGCGTCGCCATTCTGGTGGATGCCGCCACCGCTTTCGGTTCCGGCGAGCATCCGACCACCATGGGCTGCTTGCTGGCGTTGCATGCCTTGAAGCGGCTGGATAAACGCCCGGCCCGCGTTCTCGACATGGGGTGCGGTTCGGGCATCCTGTCGATCGGTGCCGCCAAGATCTGGCCGGTCCGGGTCGATGCCGTGGACATCGACCCGGAATCGGTGCGGGTCACCCGGTTTAACGCGGTGCGCAATCGCGTTGCCCATGCAATGCGGTCGGATGCCGGGGACGGCTATCGCAGTCCGTTGGTGCGCGGCAACGCGCCCTATGCCCTGATCCTTTCCAACATCCTGGCGAAACCGCTGATGAAAATGGCGCCCGCGTTGAACCGCGCCCTGGCGCCGAACGGCGTCGCCGTGCTGTCGGGTCTGTTGGTGAAGCAGGAAGCGATGGTGCTGGCCGCTCACCGCGCGCAGGGGTTGGTCAAGGTCGCCAGTTTCCGCCATCGTGGTTGGAGCACCCTGGTCCTGTGCAAATCCGGCGCGGGTACGCCGGGACGCATCCGCCTGCCGCGCTTCACCCCGCGCGGCCCGGTGACGATTTAGGGGAGGGTAGAAGGCCGCGCGCTGCCACGGCTGTCCGGTTCATTCTCGCGCAACCTTTCCGCACCCCCATCGTCATGACCGGGCGTGTCCCGGTCATCCACGAGTTGTTGTTTTTCAAAGGATTGTAGAACAAGGCGTGGACCCCCGAGTCAAGCTTGGGGACGGGCATGACGATGGGGGACGTGGAATCGCCGGGCGAAAACAAACCGGGTACTTGCGGGCTCCGCCCACACCCGCACAGGGCCGCGGGCCCTGTGTATCCGTTCCCTTTTTCGCTGCGCCCCTGGCCATCAACCACCACGCCGACGCCCGTTACGCCGCTGCACTTCGCGCGAAAACCAGAGACGGCAGGGATGGGCCGTGAACGGAATGACGGGTTTCGAGGCTGCAAGCTATATATGGGGCACCCTCTTTGCCCAGGCTGCGCCCGGCAAGGCATTCCTGGCCACGGTGCCAAGCTCTCCAGATAGGGGTTCCAAGCTAGATTGGCCGGTGCCGTCTCTGCTGACCGAATGTAGCAGGCAACGTCACAGCTTTACGCTACTGTTCGGGAGTGGTCCCGTTTCAGGCAGATTATTTATTGTACGGGATGAAGCTAAATTAGCGCTCACGCGCATTCTAGCCGCTTCACCTACTCTTTCCATTTAGACAATTGCTTCTTCATTTCGTCGCTAGGAAGGTCCGTGAGAAACCGATCGAGACGCGCCGGATCGGGTTCGTGTCGCACCGAATCGAGCAAAATTTCCCACGTCTCCACATTATCGGCTTCTTCTGTCAGCAGAACGCCAATGCTGTATTTCTGAGCGAGTTCTAGAATTCGCTCGCCTTCGCTACTTTTCTCGAAAATCGCCCGCGATGTCGCGTAGAGAACGTAACTCCGGTGTGCCGCCTCATGATGAGCGATCGCCTCCAGCACGCCCATAACACTGATTGCCTCGGCAGGTTTCACCTCGAAGGTCACTATCTCCAACCGTTTGGGGAGATAGATGTAACGTCTAATTCCCGCTGCCTTGATATCGGGACGCGTAAACGTGCCCCCGGTATCTTTCGATCCCCGAGAATGAGTTTCTTCGACCATTACGTCATCGAGTGCAAACCTATTGATCCATCGGCTCTTGATGGCTTGCTTTACCAGGGTGTTGAAGAAGTCAGAGTGGCTCGCAGACGAAGCCTGATTCATCGCTGCTATGGATGTAGATGTGGCCAACCAATCGGCCAGCAGTGCCGAGGGCGACCCATCCTCTCCCGCAAGCAATATCGGCGTCGTTGTGGCCTTCCCACGAGAATTCGGCGCAGACGGCACCATCCCGGCTCCCGTAACGCACGTCGAGCCATCTCTTGACCGCGCCGAACACCAGTTCGCCATCAGAGGCGCCACCAAAGGTAATGTGGGCGGGCTCCAGAAGGTCGAGATGATCATCTGGCCAAGTGTCCATCTCGACGATGCTCCAGCGGCCTTCGAAGACTTTGGCAAAGGCGGGCGGGCGCTTCATGTGGGCATCTCCCCTGCCAGCAGTTTGGGTGGTCGCAGCAGATTGTAGGCGGCTGCCGAGAAAGCGAAGGCCCAATCCACCTTATCAAGGCCGCGCAGTTTGGTTTTCCGCATCCCTGCGACTGTCCTGTCCACGGCCATCGACAAATACTGCTACATCACGGCGCGCTATCTGCCGCCCTTCTTCCCGACCACGCACCGCATCGTCTGGAGCCACATCGAGACCATCAGCAGCATCGCCGAGATTCTGCACCCGGCCGTGCGCGAGGCCTTAGGCTCAGGACCCATTAAATTATTGTCAGGCAGATCGGCGGCTGATTCACTCATGGGAGGGAGGCCCCCATCCATGAGTGATCTGTTTTGGTTGTCAGAGAGGCAGTTGGCGAAGACCGAGCCGCATTTCCCGCTATCGCATGGCGTGCCGCGGGTTGATGATCGGCGAGTGATCAGCGGCATCGTTCATGTGATCCGCAACGGCTTACGGTGGCGAGATGCACCACCTGTCTATGGCCCCCACAAAACCCTCTATAATCGTTTCGTTCGCTGGAGCCGACTTGGGGCGTTCAGCCGGATCTTCGCGGCCTTGACGGGAGAGGCTGGCCCTCCAGACCGGTTGATGATCGATGCAACCCACCTGAAAGCTCATCGGACCGCCGCGAGCCTCTATAAAAAGGGGCTCTTGCCCGATGTATCGGACGCACAAAAGGCGGGCTGAACTCCAAGCTTCATGCGGTTTGCGACGGACAAGGAAGGCCCCTCATCCTGCTGCTCCAGCGAGGGGCAAATGAGCGATCACAAAGGCGCGATGCTGTTGCTCGACCTATTTCCCAAGGCCAACGTCCTGATCGCCGACAAGGGCTATGACGGTGATCCCCTTCGAGAGGCTTTGACACAGCGAGGGATCGCTACATGCATCCCGCCAATGCGTCATCGCAAAACCCAGTACGCTTACGACAAAACCCTCTATCGCCAGCGTCATAGGATCGAGAACCTCTTCGCTCGCCTCAAGGATTGGCGGCATATCCACACCCGATATGACCGATGTACGGATATCTTCTTTGCCGCCGTCATCATCGCGGTACTCCTCCTCTTCTGGATCGAACCTTAATGAGTCCTGAGCCTGGTGTTCTGCTGCTGGTTCTGGCCGGGCTTTCGGTCATCGCCTATCGTTTCGGGACGGATCGCGCTCGCGCGGTGGCGCCGGGGCGGCAGGCCGATCTGCATTCGCGGCCGATGTACCATGGCCTTTACGTCGCGATCTGGTGCGGCATCCCGGCGCTTCTGGTGGCGCTTTTCTGGGTGGCGTTGCAGCCGGTCCTGGTCAAGTGGCTGGTTCTGTCCGGTCTGCCCGACGCCTGTGCCGCGCTGCCGAGGTCGCGGTTGGATCTGATTTGGAACGACATTCGCAATCTGGCCCTGGGTGACGTGGTGCGCGCTTCTCCCGCGCCCGAGATTCAGGCGGCGGCGGAAACTTTTCGCCGCATGTACGCCATCGGCAATGCCGCCCTTGCCGTGCTTTGCTTGGTGGCCGCGCTGTTGGCCGCGCGCTTCGCTTTCAGCCGTATCCATATCGGCCTGCGCGCCCGCAACCGTGTCGAGTCGGTGATCACGGTGTTTCTGGTGGCCAGTTCCCTGGTTGCCATCTTCACCACCGTGGGCATCGTCCTTTCCCTGCTGTTCGAATCGCTGCGCTTCTTCGCCAAGGTTCAGCCCCTCGACTTTTTGTTCGGCCTGCATTGGAGCCCGTAAACCGCGTTGCGCGCCGATCAGGTTGGCAGTTCCGGCTCTTTCGGCGCGGTGCCGCTGTTCACCAGCACGCTGTTGATCAGCCTGATCTCGATGTGCGTCGCAGTGCCGGTCGGCCTGATGTCGGCGATCTACATGTCGGAATACGCCCACCGGCCGCTTCCGCGCCGTGGCCAAGCCGTTGTTGGAGATCCTGGCGGGTATTCCGGCCGTGGTTTACGGCTTCTTCGCCGCCTTGACGGTGGCGCCCTTCATCCGCCGCCTCGGCGAGGGCATGGGGATGTCCGTCGCCTCGGAAAGCGCGTTGGCCGCCAGATTGGTGATGGGGGTGATGATCATTCCCTTCGTTTCCTCGATTTCCGACGACGTCATCAACGCGGTGCCGCAGGCGATGCGCGACGGGGCCTATGCCTTGGGCGCGACCAAGTCCGAAACCATTTGCAATGTGATCGTCCCCGCAGCCCTGCCCGGCATCGTCGGCGGCGTTCTGCTGGCGGTATCCCGCGCCATCGGCGAGACCATGATCGTGGTGATGGCCGCCGGTTTGTCCGCCAATCTGACATTCAATCCGCTAGAAGCGGTGACCACGGTGACGGTGCAGATCGTCACCCTGCTGACCGGCGACCAGGAATTCGACAGCGCCAAGACGCTGGCGGCCTTCGCCCTGGGCCTGGTGCTGTTCTGCGTGACGCTGGCCTTGAACATCTTCGCGTTGCATGTCGTTCGGAAGTATGGGGAACAATATGAGTGAGATGACGGTCAATGCGTCGCGCGGCGCCCGTGCCCGCGAGCTGGTGGCGGCGGGGATAGGCCGACGCTATCGGGCGGAGCGTCGGTTCCGTATCGGCGGGCTGGTGGCGATCATCTCCGCGCTGCTCTTCATGGTGCTGCTGTTCGTCAGCATCTTCGGCAAGGGGTACACCGCTTTCGTGCAGACGGAAGTTCGCCTGCCGATCCATTTCGATGTCGCGGTGATCGATCCTCAAGGGTTGCGCGATGCCGCCGAAATGCGCGGCGCCAATTACGGAAAGGTTTATCGCGACGGCATCCAAAGCCTGTTTCCCGATGTCGCGAGCCGTCAGGACCACCGCCTTCTGAACGGGTTGGTGTCGTCCGGCGCGACTTTCGAGATCCGCGACAATGTGGTGAAGTCGCCGGACTTGATCGGCAAGAAGCAGGAGGTCTGGGTCCCGGCTTCCGATGATGTCGATATGCTGATCAAGGGACACGTCGATCGGACCCTGCCCGAGGGCGAACGCCGGATGACCGACAAGGAAATCGCCTGGGTCGATGCCCTGATCGCCGACCATCGCATCGAACCCCGCCTGAACTGGAGGCTGTTCACGCAAGGCGACAGCCGCGAACCGGAGCTTGCGGGTATCTGGGGGGCGGTGATGGGCTCTTTCCTGACCATGCTGGTGACGTTGCTGCTGTCCTTTCCCTTGGGCGTCGCGACCGCGGTTTATCTGGAGGAGTTCGCGCCCAGGAACCGTTGGACCGACATCATCGAAGTCAACATCAACAACCTTACGGCCATTCCCTCGATCGTTTTCGGTCTGTTGGGGTTGGCGGTCTTCTTGCAATTCTTCGGGTTGCCGCGCTCGGCGCCGGTGGTCGGCGGCTTGGTGCTGACCCTGATGACCCTGCCCATCATCATCATCGCGGCGCGGGTTTCGTTGAAATCGGTGCCGCCGTCGATTCGCGAGGCGGCGTTGGGACTGGGCGCATCGAAGATGCAGATGGTCACCAACGACGTGTTGCCGCTGGCGATGCCCGGCATTCTGACCGGCACCATCATCGGCATGGGGCGCGCCCTGAGCGAAACCGCGCCGCTTTTGATGATCGGCATGGTGGCCTTTATCGTCGATATTCCCGGCGGGTTTACCGATCCGGCGACGGTGTTGCCGGTGCAGATCTATATTTGGGCCGACAGCGCCGAGCGTGCCTTGGTCGAGCGAACCTCGGCGGCGATCATCGCGCTGTTGACCTTCCTGATCATCATGAACGCCGCTGCCGTGGTTCTTCGCGGTAAGTTCGAAAGACGGTGGTAGAATGGAGACCGCAAACGTGCGCGACACAAGGCTTTCCCTGTCGGATATCCGTTCTCTGGAAGGAGACGTCGCTCCGATGACAGCGAAGATTCAGGCGCTGCAGACCAACGTGCATTATGGCGACAAGCACGCACTGAAAGACGTCACGCTCGATATCCGCGAGGGCGAGGTGACCTCGTTCATCGGCCCCTCGGGCTGCGGCAAATCGACCTTCCTGCGCTGTTTCAATCGCATGAACGACACCATCGACGGCTGCCGCGTTTCCGGCACCGTGATGATGGATGGTGAGGACATCTACGACCCCAAGATCGACGTGGTGCAGCTGCGCGTCTGCGGCGGCATGGTGTTCCAGAAGCCCAATCCCTTTCCGAAGTCGATCTACGACAACGTCGCCTACGGTCCGCGCATCCACGGCCTTGCCGCCAACAAGGACGAGCTGGACGAAATGGTGCTGACTAGCCTGGAAAAGGCGGGCCTGTTGGCCGAGGTCAAGGACCGCATGGAGTCGCCGGGAACCGGGCTGTCCGGCGGACAGCAACAGCGCCTGTGCATCGCGCGGGCTATCGCGGTTAGTCCCGAGGCGATCCTGATGGACGAGCCGTGTTTGGCCCTCGACCCGATCGCCACCGCGAAGATCGAGGAACTGATCGACGAACTGCACGAGAACTTCACCATCGTCATCGTCACGCACTCGATGCAGCAGGCTGCCCGTGTGTCGCAGCGCACCGCCTTCTTCCATTTGGGTGAATTGATCGAGGTCGGCGATACCGAGCAGATTTTCACCAATCCCCGGCACAAGTTGACGCAAGGGTACATCACCGGTCGGTTCGGTTGACGGAGGACCAGATGCTATGAAGCCGATGATCATGGTCGTGGAGGATGAGGCGGCGCTTGTCACCGTGCTCCGCCATAACCTGGAAAAGGAAGGCTATCGCGTGTGCGAGGCCACCGACGGCGAGGAGGCATTGACCGTCGTCGCCGAAAATGCGCCGGATCTGGTGCTGCTGGACTGGATGCTGCCGATGATGTCGGGGATCGAGGTCTGCCGCCAGTTGCGCCGCAAGCCCCGTCACCGCGAGGTGCCGATCATCATGCTGACCGCGCGTGGCGAGGAAGGCTACAAGGTGCGGGGGCTGAACACCGGCGCCGACGACTACATCACCAAGCCGTTTTCGGTTCCGAGCTATTGGCGCGGGTGCGGGCGTTGCTGCGCCGCTCGGCGGCGGTACCCAGCAAGGGGGTGCTGGAATTCGACGATATCCAGATGGACCTGAACGCTCACCGCGTCACCCGTGGCGGCCGGTACATTCATCTGGGACCGACCGAGTTCCGGCTGCTGCAGTTCCTGATGCAGAATCCGGGGTCGGTGTTTTCGCGCGAGGAACTGTTGAACGCGGTCTGGGGGCCGGACATCTATGTCGAGCCGCGCACTGTCGATGTCCACACCCGCCGCTTGCGCAAGGCCCTGAACGAGGACGACGGCACCGATGTGATCCGTACGGTGCGCGCCGCCGGTTACGCTCTGGACCACAAGTTCCCGGCGTCCGAGGGCCTGGACCTGCCGATGGGCGGGGACTGTCCGGCCGCTCTGTAAAGGGGCGGTTTGTCTGTCGTCTTGCCCTGGGGTCGCGTGTCGTCCCCAGGGTTTTTCCGTCTGCCGCTTCCCTGTCGGAACGATTTGATCTAGCGTGAAGTTTGTCACGCAAGAGTGATGGAGATGGTATGATGGCGCAAACCAATCCGAAAGTCCTGATCGTCGAGGATACGCCGTCGATGGCCGAGATGTACGCGGCCTTCCTGGACGGCTGCGGCTATGCGGTGTCGATTGCCGCGACGGGCAAGGCGGCCTTGGCCGCGATCCGGAGCGAACTGCCGGACGTGGTGCTTCTTGACATCCACCTGCCGGACATCAGCGGCCTTGAGATTCTCAAGACCGTGCAGGCGGAGGAGCTGCCCTGCGCCTGCGTGGTGATCACCGCGCACGGTTCGATCAATGTCGCGGTCGAGGCGATGCAGAACGGCGCGCGGGACTTCCTGGTCAAGCCGTTCACCAAGGACCGGCTGGTGGTCACGGTGCGCAACGTTGTCTAGCATGCCTCGCTGGAACGCATCGTCGAGCGCCTGAAGGACGACTACAGCCATGGCTATCACGGGATCGTCGGTTCGTCGCTGCCGATGCAGGCGATCTATCACACCATCGATTCGGTGGCGCCTAGCCGCGCCACGGTGTTCATCACCGGCGAATCCGGCACCGGCAAGGAACTCTGCGCCGAGGCGATCCACAAATGCAGCCCTTGCCGCAACAAGCCCTTCATCGCCATCAATTGTGGCGCGATTCCGCGCGATCTGATGGAGAGCGAGATCTTCGGTCACGTCAAGGGGGCCTTCACCGGGGCCGCCGCCGACCGCGAGGGCGCGGCGCGGTTGGCCGACGGCGGCACCCTGTTCCTCGACGAAATCTGCGAAATGGACATGGATCTGCAAACCAAGCTGCTGCGTTTCGTGCAAAGCGGCATGGTGCAAAAGGTCGGCGGCAATCATCCGGTCAAGGCGGACGTGCGCTTCATCTGCGCCACCAATAAGGATCCGTGGGATGAGGTCGAGGCCGGAAGGTTCCGCAAGGATCTTTATTACCGCTTGCACGTCATTCCGCTGCAATTGCCGCCGCTGCGGGCGCGCGATGCCGATGTCATCGAGGTCGCCCGCGCCGTTCTGGCGCGTTTGGCGGGGGAGGAGGGCAAGGTCTTCACCGGTTTTTCGCCGGAGGCGGAGGCGCGGTTGCTGGGTTTCCATTGGCCGGGCAACGTGTGGCAGTTGCAGAATGTGCTGCGCAACGTCGTGGTTCCGCATGAGGGGCCGGTGGTCGAGGCGGCGATCGCGGCCTGTGGCGGTAACGTGCCGCGTGCCGCCGCGCGGTTGGAAATCAGCGCTTCGACGATTTATCGCAAGAAGATGGCCTGGGACGAAGGCAGGCCGGCGTAAAGGCTACCGCCGTGGTCGCCTGGAACGGGTTTCCGCGCTTCCGGTTCCTGCGAACGGCAAGGCGTCATGGCCGGGCTTGATCCGGCCACCCGCGATCGCGTCGTTTTGCTTATTCGTCGTAGGTGGCCAGCGAGATGCACGGGAAGTCCAGGCGATCCCGTCCCTTCAGGCACGACAATTCCAGGATGGTGGCGGCGCCGACCACGTTGCCGCCGACCTTGCGGATCAGATCCGCCGCGGCGCGCATGGTGCCGCCGGTCGCCAGCAGGTCGTCCAGGATGACGACGCGGCTGCCGGGCTTTACCGCATCGGTTTGAATTTCGATGGTGTCAGTGCCGTATTCCAGGTCGTATTCGTAGGGAATGGTCGCTCCCGGTAGCTTGCCCTTCTTGCGGACCATGAAGAATCCGGACCCAAGTTTGAGCGCCAGGGGCGCTGCCACCAGGAAGCCACGGGATTCGATGCCGGCCAGGATGTCGGGGTTCCAGGCGCGCGCCAGATTGGCCATGCGCCCCATGGTGATCTGCCAAGCCTCGGCGTTTCCCAGCAGGGTCGAGATGTCGTAGAAAAGAATTCCGGGCTTCGGAAAGTCCAGGACCGACCGGATGTACTGTTTGATATCAACGTCCATGTTGGCGCGTTCCCCTGGCAGGTAAATGGCCTTGTCCGCAGTGCGGAAACAAACGCCGAGAACAATAAAGAAATGCGCGAAACGCGCAAGATGCGCGGGGATGAATCTTGAGCGAGCCGGGGGCAAGACAGGTGGCGGCGAAAGCGATCCCTTGGTTTTCCGCCGTTGCTTGGTCTTTTTTCCCGGTTTTCCGGAAAAAAACGGTTTCGAAGTGGCGAAAGATGCATGGGGTGCGGATTTTTTTTGGAATGCACCGGATAAATGGCTATGGTGTTCAAAGCACAGGGTGTTCGCCCATGGGTGGCGAGCTGTTAGGGGAGTTACTGCGGGGATGACAGAGGCCCGCCTGACCGAGAGCGACGTTCACAAGCTGCTGGCCGATCCCTCGGGGGAAACCCGTGCGGACACTGCGGCGAAGCTTGCGATTCAGTTCGATCAGGGCAATCTTCTCGCCATCCGAGCGCGCGATGGCAGAGCAGATTTTCCGCATCATGGTTAAGGACGCCGAGGTTCGCGTGCGCGAGGCCTTGGCCATCAACCTGAAGGAAAACCCCAACGTTCCGCACGATGTTGCCGTGACGCTGGCCAAGGACGTCGATCAGGTGGCGTTGCCGGTCTTGCGTTTCAGCTAAATCCTTTCCGACGACGATCTGCTGCAGATCGTGCGTTCCCAGGATCCGAAGAAGCAAAAGGCGATCGCCGGGCGCGCCCACGTCAGCGCCGTCGTCGCCGATGCGATCGTCGAGGATGCCGACAAGGACGCGGTGGTCACGTTGGTCTCCAACGAAGGTGCGGAACTGACCGAGAAATCCCTGGATCGGGTGATCGACAAGTACGGCCAGGACGAGGACGTGCAAAAGCCGATGGTGGCGCGTTCGGTGCTGCCGGTGACCATTGTCGAGCGCTTGGTGCATCAGGTTTCGGAATACCTGCTGACCAAGATGAACAATCTGCCCGCCACTTCGCACTGAACGCGGGCGACGCTCACAAGAAAAAAGCGCCGGACGATCATCGTCCGGCGCTTTTTTTCGACCGTTGGTCGGAGTGAGAGGATTCGAACCTCCGGCCCCTGCCTCCCGAAGACAGTGCTCTACCAGGCTGAGCTACACTCCGTCCCTTGGCCGAGGCCGGGTTTATACGATGCGGCCCCACCCTTGTCCAGCGCTTTTTTGGGGCTAGAAGGCGCGATCGATGCAGAATTCCACGATCTCCAACATCGCGGATTTCATGGGGCTTTCTGGAAAAATCGCGAGCGCGTCGCGGGCCCGGTCGCCATAGTGGCGGGCGCGCTTGATGGTGTCGTTCAGGGCACCGTGGCGAACCATCAGTCCTTGCGCGCGGGCCAGGTCGGCTTCGGCGTTGTCATGGTCCAGGTCTTCCATGGTGCGTCGCCAGAAGCTGCGTTCCTCGTCGTCGCCGCGTCGGAAGGCCAGGATCACCGGCAGAGTGATCTTGCCTTCGCGGAAATCGTCGCCGACCGTCTTGCCCAGCTTTTCCTGTACCGCGGAATAATCCAGGACATCGTCGATCAGTTGGAAGGCGACGCCCAGATTCATTCCGAACTGTTCCAGCGCCTTTTCCTCGGGGGCCGGGCGTTCGGCGATCACCGCGCCGATCTGGCAGGCGGCGGCGAACAGGCGGGCGGTTTTTGATTCGATGACTTCCAGGTACGCCGCCTCGTCGGTCTCGGTGTCGTTGGCGGTGGTCAGTTGCAGTACCTCACCCTCGGCGATCACCATGGAGGCGTGGGAGAGAATCTCCAGAATCCGCAGCGAGCCGACCTCGACCATCAGTTCGAAGGATCGGCCGAACAGGAAGTCGCCGACCAGAACGCTGGCCTGGTTGCCCCATACCGCGTTGGCGGAGGCCTGGCCACGGCGCAAGTCGCTTTCGTCAACCACGTCGTCGTGCAGCAGGGTGGCGGTGTGGATGAACTCGACGCAGGCGGCCAGCTTCACCTGACGGTTGCCCTTGGCGCCGCACAATTTGGCGGAGGCGAGGGTGAGCATTGGTCGCAGCCGTTTGCCGCCAGAGGCGACCAGATGTCCGGCCAACTGTGGAATCAGCGCCACCGGGCTGTTCATGCGCGCGACGATGGTGTGGTTGACGCCGTCCAGATCGTCGGCGACGAGGCTGCGCAAATCCTCGAAGGCGGAGGACGAACGGCTGCGCCCCGAGGACAGATTGACGACGTTGGACACCACATCACCCACGCATGAAAAGGAACGATTCCAAGGACGCCGCCAGAATACGGGGCGCCTTCTCGCGCGGTCAAGCGTTGCGGTGCGCGCGGGGGTTCGCAAACGCCGGGGCTTGCCTTATGGTCGTCCTTATGATGAAGGCAAACCTGAGCAAGGATATCCTGCTGGGCGGGCGGGTCGGGCTGCTGCAACCGGCGGCGGGCTATCGCGCCGCCATCGACCCGGTTGTGCTGGCCGCCGCCGCCGCTCGCGTCGGCGACGGCGGCCGGGCGATCGATCTTGGTTGCGGCACCGGCGCGGCGGCCTTGTGCTTGGCGGCGCGCTGTCCCGGGGTGCGGGTCTGGGGGGTGGAACGGCAGGCGGACTATGCCGATCTGGCGCGGTGCTCGGCGGAATTGAGCGGCCTTTCCGAGCGGGTGACGGTGGCCGAGGGCGATCTGCGTCGCCCGGCCGATTTGCCCGGCGATTGGCGGGGGGTCGATGCGGCGATCGCCAATCCACCGTTCTTTTCGGGGGGCAACCGCGCCCCCGACGACGGTCGGGCCGCCGCGCATCATCAGGACGACGCTGGCATGCTGGCGGATTGGATTGCCTGCGCGGCGGTGTTGCTGCGACCGAAGGGCGGTTTGACCCTGATCTATCCGGCGGCGCTGGACGAAGTGCTGGAGGACGCGACATGTTGAGCTTGGCGAAGATTTTGGTGGTGGTGGTGGTCGGTTTTGCCGTCGCCGCCGTGGCTCGCCGTTTGGCGGGCGGGCGGGACGGGGTGCCGGGGGAGAGGACTCCCACCCCTCCGGAGAAGGGGGCGGAAACCTTGGAGCGATGTCCGGTGTGCGGTGTTTATCGCCTGCGCGGCGCGGCGGAGGGCTGCGACCGCGCCGATTGCCCGGCTCGCCAAAAGTCATAAAAATGTCCGGAAGCGGTGCTTGACCCGCCGCTTCATCTTGACCGTGCCGGGTCGCCCCGGTAGATTTCCTGCACGTTTCTTACCCGCTTTGGCCACACGATTTTCGATGGGCACCGTGAACGCATACACCGCATCGGCCGCATCGCGGCGCGCGCCGTCCTTTCAGGATTTGATTCTGACCCTGCATCGCTTCTGGGCGGATCAGGGCTGTCTGATTCTACAGCCCTACGACATGGAGGTCGGGGCCGGGACGTTTCATCCCGCCACCACACTGCGGGCCCTGGGGCCGGACCCGTGGCGCGCCGCCTATGTGCAGCCCTCGCGGCGGCCGACCGACGGGCGCTATGGCGAGAACCCCAATCGTTTGCAGCACTATTATCAGTATCAGGTGCTGATGAAGCCCTCGCCCGACGCGATGCAGGAGCTTTACCTCGACAGCCTGCGCGCGCTTGGCATCGATCCCGACGCCCACGACATCCGCTTTGTCGAGGACGATTGGGAATCGCCGACCCTGGGGGCCTGGGGGTTGGGGTGGGAAGTCTGGTGCGACGGCATGGAAGTCACCCAGTTCACCTATTTCCAGCAGGTCGGCGGTTTCGAGTGCTCGCCGGTTCCGGTGGAGCTGACCTACGGCCTGGAACGTCTGGCGATGTACGTGCAGGGGGTCGAAAACGTCTATGACCTCGACTTCAACGGGCGTGGCGTTTCCTATGGCGATGTGTTCCACACCGCCGAGGTCGAATACTCCCGCCACAATTTCAAACTCGCCAATACCGAGATTCTGTTGGCCCATTTCCGCGACGCGGAAAAGGAATGCGCCGACCTGATCGCGGGCGGCGTCGCACTGCCCGCCTACGATTACTGCCTGAAGACGTCGCATCTGTTCAATCTGCTGGACGCGCGCGGCGTGATCAGCGTGACCGAGCGCGCTTCCTATATCGGGCGCGTCCGCGCCCTGGCGAAGGCCTGTTGCGAGGCGTTTCTGCGTACGCGCGGCCATTTGCTGCCTCTGACCGCGGGGGTGGCCCGCTGATGTCCGGCCAGTTACTGCTTGAACTGTTGTCCGAGGAAATTCCCGCTCGCATGCAGGCGCGCGCCGCCGAGGATCTGGCGCGTCTGGTGACCAAGGCCCTGGCCGCGCAGGGGCTGACTCCGACGCGGACCTGCGCCTTCGCCACGCCGCGCCGCCTGACCCTGGTGTTGGATGGTCTGCCGCTGGCCCAGCCCGATGTATCCGAGGAGCGGCGCGGCCCCAAGGTCGGCGCTCCCGCCCAGGCGCTGGACGGTTTCCTGAAGGCCAACGGCGTGGCGCGCTCCGACCTCGCGGAACGCGATACCCCGAAGGGCCGATTCTATTTCCTGGATATCCAGCGCAAGGGTCGTCCGACCGCAGCGGTTCTGGCCGATCTTCTGGCCGAGGTCCTGCCGCGCTTCCCGTGGCCGAAGTCGATGCGCTGGGGGACCCGGTCCGAGCGTTGGGTGCGTCCGCTGGAAAGCATTCTGTGTCTGTTCGCGGGCGCCGTGGTGCCGATTTCCTTCGCCGGGCGCGATGCGGGCGATACCACCGTCGGCCACCGTTTCCTGGCGCCGACGCGGTTCGCGGTGTCCGGTTTTGACGACTACGTGGCGAAGCTGACGGCGGCCAAGGTGGTTCTGGACCCCGCCGAGCGTCGGACCCTGATCGCGGCGGAGGCGGACAAATTGGCCGCCGTCAAGGGTCTTAAGGTGCTGCCGGACGCGGGTCTGCTGGCCGAAGTCGCCGGTCTGGTGGAATGGCCGGTGGTGCTGGTCGGCGCCATCGACGATGCCTTCATGGCGGTGCCGCGCGAGGTCTTGAGCACCTCGATGCGCACCCATCAGAAGTATTTCTCGCTGACCGCCGCCGACGGTTCCCTGGCGCCGTTCTTCCTGGTGGTGTCTAACATGCAGTCCGCCGATGGCGGCGCGAACATCGTCGCCGGCAACGAACGGGTGCTGCGGGCGCGGTTGTCGGACGCGCGTTTCTTCTGGAACACCGACCGCGAGGCGCGGCTCGATTCTCGCGTCGCCGCACTGAAGGACCGCATTTTCCATGCGTCCCTGGGCTCGGTGCTGGCCAAGACCGACCGGTTGCAGGTGCTGTCGCGCGAGATCGCCGTCGCCCTTTGCGCCGATGCCGACAAGGCGGCGCGCGCCGCCCGTCTGGCCAAGGCCGATCTGTCCACCGCGATGGTCGGCGAGTTCCCCGAATTGCAGGGGGTGATGGGCCGTTATTACGCGCTGCACGACGGGGAAGAGCTGAATGTCGCCCAGGCGGTGGCCGAACATTACCCGCCGCAGGGACCGAACGATGCCTGTCCGACCGCGCCGTTGTCGGTGACGGTGGCTCTGGCCGACAAGATCGACAGCCTGGTCGGCTTCTTCGCCATCGATGAAAAGCCCACCGGTTCCCGCGATCCCTATGCCTTGCGCCGCGCCGCCCTGGGGGTGATCCGGCTGGTTCTGGACAATGGTCTGCGGCTGGCCTTGCGCCCGCTGTTCGCCGCCGCCCACGATCTGTATGCGGCGGGCGGCGTCGCGGTGCGTCCGCGCGACACGGTGGTCGAGGAGTTGATCGACTTTCTGGCCGACCGGCTGAAGGTCCATCTGCGCGAGGAAGGGGTCGGCCACGATCTGATTTCGGCCGTCTTCGCCCGCGACAAGGATGACGACGTGGTGCGCTTCCGCGCGCGCGTCGCGGCGCTGCAAGCCTTCCTTGCGGCGGAGGATGGGCGTAACCTGTTGGTGGCCTATCGTCGTGCCGCCAATATCGTGCGCATCGAGGAAAAGAAGGACTCCTGTTCCTTTGCCGTTGCGCCGGTCGTGGCCGATTTGACGAGCCCCGAGGAAATTGCGTTGTTCGCGGCGTTAGATCGGGCGATCCCGGAAAGCGGCGCGGCGTTGACGCGAGAGGATTTCACCGCCGCGATGGCGGCCCTGGCCACCTTGCGTGGGCCGGTCGATGCGTTTTTCACGGCGGTGACGGTGAATGCCGAGGACCCGAAGTTGCGCGTCAACCGCTTGCGGTTGCTGTCGCGGATCGGCGCGGCGATGGAGACCGTGGCGGACTTTTCGCGTCTCGAAGGCTAGAGACGGCGGGCAAACACACGATGAGGAACGCAACCATGACGAAGTGGGTGTACACCTTCGGGGACGGCAAGGCCGAGGGCAGTGCCGAGATGCGCAACCTTCTGGGTGGCAAGGGAGCGAATCTGGCCGAAATGAGCCGGGTCGGCGTGCCGGTTCCGCCTGGGTTCACGATTTCGACCGAGGTCTGCACCTTCTATTACAGCAACGGCGACACCTATCCCGCTGGGATGGTCGATCAGGTGGACGCGGCGTTGAAAGGGGTGGAGGCGACGATCGCCGCCTCGTTCGGCGATCCCCTGAACCCGTTGCTGGTTTCGGTGCGGTCCGGGGGGCGGGCCTCGATGCCGGGGATGATGGACACCGTTCTCAATCTCGGCCTCAACGATCTCACGGTCGAAGGCTTGGCCAAGTGCGCCAACGACGAACGCTTCGCCTATGACAGCTATCGCCGTTTCATTCAGATGTATTCCGACGTCGTCCTGGGGGTCGAACACCACCTGTTCGAGGATATTCTGGACGAGGCCAAGCGCGATGCCGGCGTCAATCAGGATACCGATCTGACCGCCGCCGATTGGCGCGGCGTCGTCGAACGCTATAAGTCCCTGGTCGAATGCGGGTTGGGCAAGCCCTTCCCGCAGGACGTCAAGGACCAGCTGTGGGGCGCGATCGGCGCGGTGTTCGGCAGTTGGATGAACCAGCGCGCCATCACCTATCGCCGTCTGCATTCCATTCCGGAAAGCTGGGGGACCGCAGTCACCGTGCAGTCGATGGTGTTCGGCAACATGGGCGAGGATTGTGCCACCGGCGTCGCCTTCAGCCGCGACCCATCGACCGGCGAGAATGCTTTCTACGGCGAATATCTGGTCAACGCCCAGGGCGAGGACGTGGTGGCGGGCATCCGTACGCCGCAGCATCTGACGGTCAAGGGGAAGGTCAAGCATGGCTCCACCCTGCCCGCGATGGAAGAGGGCATGCCCTCGCTGTTCGCCGATCTGGTGAAAATCCGCAATATCCTTGAGGCGCACTACAAGGACATGCAGGACATGGAGTTTACCATCCAGCAGAACAAGCTGTGGATGCTCCAGACCCGTAACGGCAAGCGCACCGTCGGCGCCTCGGTCAAGATCGCGGTCGATATGGTGGCCGAAGGTCTTTTGTCGAAGCAGGACGCGATGATGCGCGTCGAACCGCACCAGTTGGATCAGTTGCTGCATCCGATGCTCGACCCCAAGGCGAAGCGCACGGTGATCGCCAAGGGCTTGCCCGCCTCTCCCGGCGCGGCGTCGGGCCGTGTCGTCTTCACCGCCGACGAGGCGGAGGCTTGGGCGAAGCGCGGCGAAAAGGTGATTCTGGCGCGTACCGAAACCAGCCCCGAGGACATTGGCGGCATGCACGTCTCCGAAGGCGTGCTGACCACCCGTGGCGGCATGACCTCGCACGCCGCGGTGGTGGCGCGCGGCATGGGCACGCCTTGCGTCGCCGGTGCCGGTGAAATCCGCGTCGATGTCAAGGCGCGGGAAATGCGGGTCCGCGACATCGTCGTCGTGGAAGGCGATCTGATCACCCTCGATGGCTCCACCGGAGAGGTGATGCTGGGTGAGGTGCCGACCATTCAGCCGGAAATGACCGGCGATTTTGCCACCTTGATGAGCTGGGTGGACGAAGTGCGCACCATGAAAGTGCGGGCCAACGCGGAAACTCCGCTGGATGCCGCGACCGCCCGCAAGTTCGGGGCGGAAGGTATCGGTCTGTGCCGCACCGAGCACATGTTCTTCGACCCGCAGCGGATCATTTCGATGCGCGAGATGATCCTGGCGCGCAACGAAGTTGGTCGCCGCGCCGCGCTGGACAAGCTGCTGCCCTATCAGCGCAAGGACTTCGTCGATCTGTTCACGATCATGAAGGGCTTGCCGGTGACGGTGCGTCTGCTGGACCCGCCGCTGCACGAATTCCTGCCGAACACCGAGGAAGAGCAGAAGGAAGTCGCCGCCGCGTCCGGCGTCGATCTGGCGACGGTCAAGGCGGCGGTCGGCTTGCTGCACGAAACCAACCCGATGCTGGGGCATCGCGGCTGTCGTTTGGGCGTCACCTATCCCGAAATCTACGAGATGCAGGCGCGTGCCATTCTTGAGGCGGCGGTCGAGGTCTCGAAGGCGACGGGTGAAAGCGTGGTGCCGGAAATCATGATCCCGTTGGTTATGGGCAAGACCGAGCTCGACATGATGAAGGCGGTGGTCGATGCCGTGGCGAAGGAAGTCTTCGCCGCCACCAAGACGACCCTGACCTATCAGGTCGGCACCATGATCGAATTGCCGCGGGCCGCCTTGCGTGCCGGGGAGATCGCCAAAAGCGCCGAATTCTTCAGCTTCGGCACCAACGATCTGACCCAGACCACGATGGGGATGTCGCGCGACGACGCGGGCAACTTCCTGGAGATCTATTGCCAAAAGGGCGTGGTTGATGCCGATCCCTTCGCGACGTTGGATCAAGAAGGCGTCGGCGAGTTGATCAAGATCGCGGTGGAGCGCGGGCGCGCCACTCGTCCGGGGATCAAGCTGGGCATCTGCGGCGAGCATGGCGGCGATCCGGCCTCCGTCGCGTTCTGTCAGACGGTGGGGCTGACCTATGTGTCGTGCTCGCCCTATCGTGTGCCGATTGCGCGTCTGGCGGCGGCGCAGGCGGCGTTGAGGCAGACGCGCGGCAAGTAATCCGCGCGTCGAGGCAACCATTGGCGCGCGCGGGGGGTGGGCCGATCGGTGAAATTGCTCTAATCTGCCGGGTGGAGAGCACGCGCCCATGACCCAGGTTTCGTATATCGTCGCCGTCGATAACCAGTGTTCCCGCCTGGCCGCGCATGCATTGTCCGATGATCCGGTGACCTTCGCCTTCGATCTGCCGGAGATCCCGCCCGAGATCGCGCCGATCGAAGACGCCACCCATGCCCTGTTGAGCGCGGTGACGGTGCCGCCGTCGCGGATGATGATCCGCCGCGCCTTGTTCCGCGATCCGGGGTTCTTCGATCCCGGGATTTTTCTGCCGGATTTCTTGCCGCCGTTACAGGCCTCCCTGGGGGGGAGAATCGGGGAATTGCAGGTCGCGGTCAGCGCCGGGCATTCCGTCTCTCCCAGTCAGGAACGGCGCGGCGGCGGTCAGGCGGAGCACGATCTTTCGGCGGCGGTGGCCGCTTTTGTCGCGGCGCATCCCGAACTTTCCGCCCGCTGTCGTCGCGTGGCGGTTCGGGGCGCGGCGCGGCGTGCCTGGCGATCGGCGCGTAAGCGGCGCGCGGCGGGTTTGACGGCAAGGTTTTCCTGGCTGTATATCAAGGCGCTGGTTGGCGTGCCGATGGATGTCGCGGCGGCGTTGGCCGACAGTCTTTCGGCATGGGACGGCGATACGATCCGCCGCCCCGTCGTCAAACCCTGACGCGATCTTCCGCAACGTCAGGAAATCGCTGGGGATGGCCGTGCCGCACCGGATTCTGTTCGTTACCTCGACCCGCATCGGCGATGCCGTCCTGTCGTCGGGGGTGTTGTCGTATCTGGTCGAGACCCGGCCCGAGGCCCAGTTCACGGTGGCCTGCGGTGTTGTCGCCGCGTCGCTGTTCGCCGGGGTGCCGCGTCTGGATCGGGTGATTCCGATGACCAAGGGCCGTTATGCCGCCCACTGGCTGCGGCTGTGGGCCGAGACCGTCGGCACCGGCTGGGACACGGTGATCGATTTGCGCCGTTCGGCGTTGGCCTGGAGCTTGTGCGCGCGGCATCGGCTGCGTCTGCCCGAGCCGGAGGCTCCGTGCCATCGTGTCGTCGAAAACGCCTGCGTCCTGGGGCTGGACCCGCCGCCCGCGCCGAAGCTGTGGACCCTGCCGCGTCATGACGATGCGGCGGCGGCGTTGATTTCCGGCGGCGGTCCGGTGCTGGCGGTCTGTCCCGCCGCCAATTGGCGCGGCAAGACCTGGAGGATCGACCGCTTCGTCGAATTGATCCACCGTTTGACCGCTCCCAAGGCGCCGTTCGAAGGCGCGCGGGTCGCGGTGTTCGCGGCGCCGGGCGAAACCGCCGCAGCGCAGCCGCTGCTGGATGCGCTGCCGCCGGAACGTCGGCTGGCGGTGGTCGGGGAAACCGATCTGTTGACGGTGTTCGCGGCGCTGCGGCGCTGTGCCTTCTATGTCGGCAACGATTCCGGGCTGATGCATCTGGCGGCGACGGCGGGGGTGCCGACCCTGGGGCTGTTCGGCCCCAGCCACGAACGGCTTTACGCCCCCTGGGGCGCGCGCTGCAAGGTAGTGCGCACGCGGGAAGGCTATGACGATCTGGTGGGCGGTCCGGGCTATAACCATCGCACCACCGATACCCTGATGGATGGGCTGACGGTGGATGCGGTCTTTTCCGCCGCCTTGTCCCTGCTGTCCGGTGAAAGGGGAAACCGATGACGACGTTGAGCGCCCTGGTGGTGGTCCACAATGAAGAGGCCTGCCTGGCGGCGTGCCTAGAGAAACTGGGCTTCGCCGATGAACTGGTGGTGGTGCTGGACAAATGCACCGATGGCAGTCGCGACATCGCGCTCTTCTTCACCGATCAGGCCCACCTGCTGGAGGGCGGTTGGGACCTGGAAGGGCCGCGCCGCAACGATGGGTTGGCCGCCTGTACCGGCGACTGGGTTCTGGAAATCGACGCCGATGAACATGTGCCGCCGGAACTGGCCCGGGAAATTTGCGCCGTGATCGCTGCCTCGGCGGCCGATTACCACGATCTTTCCGTGGACAATTACATCGGCGAACACCGGGTATGCTATGGCTGGGGGGCATCGTTCGGGACCTCCGCCGTCCCCCGCCTGTCGCGTCGTGGCGCCAAGGTCTGGGGCGCGCAACGGGTGCATCCGGCATTGACCTGGACCGGGCGGAACGGTGCCAAGGTGGTGAAGGGGCCGACCCTTGTTAATCGTCTGGACCACTATGTCGATACCGGCATCAGCGATATGATCCGGCGGCTCGACCGCTATTCCACGGCCCGCGCCCGCGATTTGCGGAGCAGTGGAAATGTGGGCGGTCTTGCCAGCAACGTGCGGCGTTTCTTTTCACGATTCTATAAGTGCTATGTCAGCCGCAAAGGGTACAAGGAAGGGGGATGGGGGGTTCTGATCGCGTTGTGCGCTGGGCTTTATCCCCTGCTTTCCTACCTTAAGGCGACACTGGAAGACGAATAAGGCGCGCCGATGCGCGACTGCCCTGAAAATCGCGTGCTTGACCGCACGTGATGCTGGTGATGGGATGACGCGGCGGGGGTGTTTTGCCCCCTTCCAGGAGGACGATTGACGTGACGATCCGGGTTTTGCAGGCCATGGCGGGAGCCGAGCAGGGAGGGGCCGAGGCGTTCTTCGAACGTCTGGTGATTGTCTTGCATCGCGCGGGGGGGCATCAGCACGTCCTGATCCGCCGCAATCCGGAACGCGCGGAGCGTTTGCGGCGGGCGGGGCTGAACCCGGTCGAACTGCCGTTCGGCGGGGCCTTGGACTTCACCACCAGGCGCTCCTTCGCCAAGGAAATCGCCAAGTTCCAGCCGCATGTGGTGATGACCTGGATGAACCGCGCCACCGCCATGTGTCCGAAGGGGAACTTCGTGCGCGTGGCGCGGCTGGGGGGGTATTACGATCTCAAGTATTACCGCGCCTGCGACCACCTGATCGGCAACACGCCGGACATCGTCAACTATCTGGTGCGCGAAGGCTGGCCCGCCGACCGCGCCCACTATGTTCCCAATTTCGTCGATGTCGATCCCGATGCCGCGCCGATGCCGCGCGCCGATCACTGGACGCCGCCGCCGGCGCCGTTGGTGGTGGCGATGGGGCGGCTGCACGAGAACAAGGCCTTCGACATCCTGATCAAGGCGATGGCGCGGGTTCCCAACGCGTATTTGTGGTTGGCGGGCGACGGGCCGGAGCGCGAGAATCTGGAGAAATTGGCCCTGTCCGAGGGGATCAAGCCACGCACGCGGTTTCTGGGGTGGCAGGGGGCGGTGTCGCCGGTTTTGGCCGCCGCCAATCTGTTCGTTTGCCCGTCGCGGCACGAGCCCCTGGGCAATGTCGTGTTGGAGGCCTGGGCACAGGGTACGCCGGTGGTCGCCGCCGATGCGCAAGGGCCGGGAATGTTGATCGATCATGCTCGCAATGGGCTTTTGGTGCCGGTCGATGACCCCGGTGGGATGGCGCAGGCGATCGCCTGGATGCTCGACAATCCCGAGGAAGCGGCGGCGATGGCGATGGCGGGGCGGGAGTCCTTTGCCAAGGATTACAGCGCCCCTATCGTGATCGACCGCTATCGTGCGTTTTTCGCGCAGGTGGCGGCGGAAATTCTGGCGGAAGCTCCGGCGGAGGCGTGACAACAGTCACAACGGGGGGGCGGGGCAGCCTGATAGTCTGACCTCCCATTTCGGGGATGGGTAACGGGGCAGGGGGACGGCGGTTTCATGTGCGGCATTGCCGGGATCATCACGACACCCGAGGCGCGGGATATCCTCAATCGCCGCGATGCCTCCCTACAGGCGATGGCCAAGGCCCTGGCCCATCGCGGTCCCGATGGTCGGGGCGACCTGCGGCGCGATTGCGTGGCCTTCACCCACATGCGTCTGGCGATCATCGATCTGACCGGTGGCGACCAGCCGTTGCATGGGCCGGGCGGCACCGCCTTGGTCGGCAACGGCGAGATCTATAACTATCGCGAACTCCGCGCCGACCTGCCGGATGCGAATTTCTCCACCCACTCCGATTGCGAGCCGCCGCTTTACATGTACAAGCGCGACGGCCTGGATTTCGTTTTCCACCTGCGGGGAATGTACGCGCTGGCCCTGCACGATCCGCGCGGGGAGAAGGTGGTGCTTGGTCGCGATCCGTTTGGCATCAAGCCGATGTACTACATGCCGACCCGGGTCGGCGTCGCTTTCGCCTCGGAGCCCCGCGCCCTGATCGCCGCCGATTGGGCCGAGGCGGCGGTCAATCCGGCCAAGGCGGTGGAGCTGTTGCAACTGCAGTTCACCACCGGCAAGGACACCATCTTCTCCGACATCAAGCGCCTGGCCCCTGGCGAGACCCTGCTGATCGAGAACGGTCTGGTGACGGAACATAAATACCGTTCCTGCTGGCCAACCCCGGACCCCGAGGCGGCGGCCTGGCAGACCAGCGGCGAAAAGGCGGTGGCCCGTTTCGACAAGGTGTTCGAGAACGCGGTGGATTTTCACCAGCGGTCCGATGTGCCCTACGGCATGTTCCTGTCGGGGGGCGTCGATTCCTCGGCGGTTTTGGCGATGATGGCGCGCCTGAACGCGCAGCCGGTCAGGGCGTTCACCGCCGGGTTCCCGGAAACCGGGGTCCATGACGAGCGCGCGCACGCCTGCACGGTGGCGCGCGCGGTGGGGGCGGAGCATGTCGAGGTGGCGGTGCAAGAGGCCGACTTCTGGGCCTGTCTGCCCCAAATCGTCGCGGCGATGGACGATCCGGTCGCCGACTATGCGATTGTGCCGACCTGGTTTCTGGCGCGCGAGGCGGCGAAATCGGTCAAGGTGATCCTTTCCGGCGAGGGCGGCGATGAACTGTTCGCGGGCTATGGCCGGTATCGCGGCGCGGTGCGCCCCTGGCCGTTCCGCAAGGCGATGCGGGCCAAGGGCGCGATGGACGGCCTGGGGGTGCTGCGCCAGGGCGGCGCCGCTTGGCGGCAGGGCATCGCTGCGGAGGAAAAGGCGGTGAAGCTGGCCGGGGTGCGGGGGTTGCAGGCGCAGCAGGCGCTGGATTGTCTGGATTGGCTGCCCAACGATCTTCTGACCAAGCTCGATCGCTGCCTGATGGCGCACGGGGTCGAGGGACGGGTGCCGTTCCTGGATATGGAAATGGCGCGCTTCGCCCAGACCTTGCCGGATTCGCTTCGGGTGCACGGCAAGCTGGGGAAATACGTGATCCGGCGCTGGCTGGAAAAGCACTTGCCGCAAAGTCAGCCCTTCGCCAGGAAGCGCGGCTTCACGGTGCCGGTGGCGGAATGGATCGGCGGTCGGGCCTCGCGCTTGGGGCCGTTGGTCGCGGCGCAGGCCGGGGTGGCCGAAGTCTGCGATCCCGATGGCGTGCGCGGTCTGTTCGCGGGTTTGTCCGGCGTCAAACCGGACAAACGGGCGGGTCAGGCGGCCTGGAACCTGCTGTTCTATGCCCTGTGGCACCGCCGCCAGATCGAGGGCATATCCCCGGCGGGCGATGTCTTCGATGTCTTGGCCGCGCGCTGAGCCGGTCCTGTATTCCGAAGACCGTTTGAAATCACCTCTCTCCGGGAAGGATAAGCCATGACCGACTGCTTCGACTGGGTGCTGCGCCGTGCCGCCGTCGTCACGCCCAAGGGCGTGGACACCGTCGATATCGGGGTCAAGGACGGGCTGATCGCCGCGATCGGCACGATTCCCGTCGGGCGCGGCCAAATCGAGGAGGACCTCTCCGGCCTGACCGTGTTGCCCGGGGTGATCGATACCCAGGTGCACTTTCGCGAGCCGGGGGCCGAGCACAAGGAAGACTTGGCCTCGGGTACCGCCGCCGCCGCCCTGGGCGGGGTCACCGCGATCTTCGAAATGCCCAACACCAAGCCCGCGACGACGACGCTCGAGACCCTGGCCGACAAGGTGGCGCGCGCGACGGGGCGCGCCTGGGTGGACTTCGCGTTCTATCTGGGGGCGACGGCGGACAATGCGGGCGATCTGGAGGCGTGGAAAAACCTGCCCGGCTGTTGCGGCATCAAGGTCTTCATGGGGTCTTCCACCGGCACCCTGCTGGTGGACGATCAGGCGGCGCTGGAACGCATCTTCGCCGGCGGAAAACACCGCGTCGCGGTGCATTCCGAGGACGAAACCCGCCTGAAGGAGCGCTTTCATCTGGTCGAGGGTGGCGCCCCGGTCTCCATGCATCCGGTCTGGCGGGACGAGGAAACGGCGGTCAGGTCCACAACCCGCCTGATCGATTTGGCGCGGCGTAGCGGGCGCGCGACGCATGTGCTGCATGTCACCAGCGCCGGGGAAATGGCGATCCTGCACCGGCGTCCCGGCAACATGACGGTCGAGGTCACGCCGCAGCATCTGACCCTGGCCGCGCCCGAGGCCTACGAACGCCTGGGAACCCTGGCGCAGATGAACCCGCCGATCCGCGACGAATACCATCGCGATGCGTTGTGGGCGGCGATCCGGGAAGGCGTGGTGGACTGCATCGGTTCCGACCATGCGCCGCACAGCCGCGAGGAAAAGGCTCAACCCTATCCGAAAAGCCCGTCGGGAATGCCCGGCGTGCAAACCCTGGTGCCGGTGATGCTGGATCACGTCGCCGCCGGGCGCTTGGGGCTGGACGATTTCGTGCGACTGACCAGTACCCGCCCGGCCGAAATGTTCGGCATGGCCGGTCGGGGCCGGATTGTGACGGGCGGCCGCGCCGATTTCACCGTCGTCGATTTGAAGGCGCGGCGCACCATCACCGACGACTGGATCGTCAGCAAGTGCGGTTGGACCCCCTATCATGGGATGACCGTCACCGGCTGGCCGGTGATCACCGCGATCGGCGGACGCATCGTGATGCGCGACGATGAACTGATCGACGCGCCCAAGGGCGCGCCGATCGCCTTCGCCTGATCGGTCACGTCTCGTCGTGTTGCCGGTTGCCGGTTTCGACGACGGCGGCGCTTCGTTCATCAAGGATCATCGTTCATTGCCGCAACGGGCTTTTCCTGTGGCGGGCTTCAAGGCTATGCTGCGCGCTCGTTGGCAACGCCGCCCCGGTGGGCGGCCTTTTCCGGGGGCGGTTGGCAGGGCAATGACGGGATCACAGGTTCTTCCGGGCGGCGGCGGCTTGACCGTTGCCGATCCCCCCCCCCCCCCGCCGAACTGGTGGCGGCGATCGACCGCCTGCGCCGCGAAAGAAACGCGGTAATCCTCGCCCACTATTACGACGACGGCGAGATTCAGGATCTTGCCGATTTTGTCGGCGATAGCCTGGATCTGTCGCGCAAGGCCGCCGCGACCGACGCCGATCCTGTTCGCTCCCGATCGCCATCTGGGGGCATATCTTGCCGTCAAGACGGGGCGGAAGATGGTTCTCTGGCCGGGAAGCTGCCTCGTACACGAGGCGTTTTCGGAGGAGGGGTTTCTGGCCCTGAAGAGGGCGCATCCCGACGCCGTGGTTGCCGCCCACCCGGAATGTCCGGCGGCGATTCTGAAGCACGCCGATCGCGTCGGCGCGACCAGTACCCTTTTGGCCTTCGCCACGGAGACCCCGGCGCGCACCGTGATCGTCGCCACCGAACGGCACATTCTGCATAAAATGCGCCGCGCCGCGCCGGATAAGATGTTCCTTACGGTTCCGGCCGGCGGTGGCTGCGTGCCCGCCGAGTGTCCGCACATGGCGCACAATACCCTGGAAAAGATCTATCTCGCCTTGGCCAATGGCGGTCCGCGCATCGAAGTCGCCGAGGATCTGGGTCCCGCCGGGGTGGCGGGCGGCGACGTTACCTCTCACGCGGTGGTGCCCGAGGCGATGCGCTTTTCCGGCGTCATGGCCGCCCGTCATGCCATGGTCGTCGCCGGTCTGCCGGTGGCGGCGCGGGTGTTCGCCACGGTGTCGCCGGAAATCGTCTTCACGCCGCTTGTCGCCGATGGCAACCGGGTCGAGGCGGGGACGGCGATCGCCCGTATCGAGGGACCGGGTCGCGCCCTTCTTTCCGCCGAGCGTCCGGCCCTCAATCTGCTGCAACTGCTCTCCGGCATCGCCACCCTGACCGCCCGTTACGTCGAGGCCATCGCCGGCACCGGCGCGGAACTTCTGGATACCCGCAAGACGATTCCGGGCCTGCGGAGCTTGTCCAAGTACGCGGCGCGCATGGGCGGGGCGCGTAACCACCGCATCGGCCTTTACGACATGGTGCTGATCAAGGACAACCACCTAGCGATCTGCGGCGGCGTGCGCGCGGCGGTGGAACGCGCCCACGCCGCAGGATATCCCAACGCGGCGGTGCGTGCCGTCGAGGTCGAATGCGATACCCTGGAACAGGTGGCCGAGGCGGTGGAGGCGGGGGCCGACATCGTGCTTCTCGACAACATGGAGCCGGAGACGCTGCGCCGCGCCGTCGCCATCGTCGCCGGGCGCTGCAAGGCCGAGGCCTTGGGCGGGGTGACCCTGGAGTCCATCCGCGCCATCGCCGAAAGCGGCGTCGATTACGTTTCCGTCGGGCGGATCACGCAATCGGCCCCCGCAGTCGATATCGGCCTCGACTGGGTCTCCTTGTGAAATCCGTGGAAGGGGAAGGGGCCGCCATGTCCGCATCCGTTTTACAGAAGTCCTTCGATGTGTTGATCGTCGGCAGCGGCGCCGCCGGTCTCAGTCTGGCGCTCGACTTGCTGCCCTCCGGTGTCTCCATCGCCGTGATGTGCAAGGACGAATTGCAGGAGGGCTCGTCCTTTTACGCGCAGGGCGGTATCGCGGCCGTTCTCGATGCGAGCGATTCGGTGGAGTCCCATATCGCCGATACCCTGATCGCCGGGGTGGGCCTGTGCCACGAGAACGCGGTGCGCTTCATCGTCGAGAATGCCTCTGCCGCGATTGCAAGATTGGCCGATCTGGGCGTTGCCTTCTCCCGCGAGGAAGGCGCGCGGGGATCGGACTATCACCTGACCCGCGAAGGCGGCCACAGCCACCGACGCGTCGCGCATGTGTTCGACTCGACCGGGCGGGCGGTGGAAACCACCCTGGTCGATCGCATCCGCGAGCATCCCTCGGTTACCCTGCTTGAACGTCACATCGCCATCGACGTGATCCGAGAAGAACTTCCGGGCAAGCGGTGTGGCCGGGTGACCGGCGTTTACGCTCTCGACCGCGACGGCGGCCATGTCGAGGCGATCGCCGCCCGCGTCGTGGTGCTGGCCACCGGCGGCGCCAGCAAGGTGTATCGCTTCACCTCCAACCCCGACATTGCCACCGGTGACGGCATTGCCATGGCCTGGCGCGCCGGTTGCCGCGTGGCGAACATGGAATTCACCCAGTTCCACCCCACCTGCTTGTTCCATCCGGAGGCCAAGTCCTTTCTGGTCACCGAGGCGGTGCGTGGCGAGGGCGGGGTGCTGCGTCTGCCCGACGGCGAGCGGTTCATACCGCGCTTCGACGAACGCGCGGAACTGGCGCCGCGCGACATCGTCGCCCGCGCCATTGATCACGAGATGAAGCGCCTGGGTATTGAACACGTTTACCTGGACATCACGCACCGTGGCGCGGAATTCATCACCGCGCACTTTCCCTCCGTTCACCAACGCTGTTTGGAACTGGGCTTGGATATGACCAGGGAGGCGCTGCCGGTGGTGCCCGCCGCTCACTACACCTGCGACGGGGTGATGACCGATCTGCGCGGACGGACCGATGTCGAAGGGCTCTATGCCATCGGCGAGACCGCCCACACCGGTCTGCATGGCGCCAATCGCCTGGCTTCGAGTTCGCTTTTGGAGTGTCTGGTGCTGGCGCGGGCGGCGGGGCAGGACATTGCCGCCCGCCTGGATGGGATAGCGCCGCCGCCGCCCAAACCCTGGGACGAAAGCTGGGTCACCGATTCCGACGAGGCGGTGGTGGTCAAGCACAATTGGGCGGAATTGCGCAGCTTCATGTGGAATTACGTCGGCATCGTACGCACCACCAGGCGGCTGAAACGGGCGAAGCATCGCATCGATCTGCTCTCCGCCGAAATCGACGACTACTACGGCGATTTCCGCATCACCGCCGATCTGCTGGAATTGCGCAATCTGGCGGCGGTGGCTCGCTTGATCGTCCGTTCGGCGCGGAAACGACGGGAAAGCCGGGGGCTGCATTTCACCCTAGACCATCCGGGGCTCGCCCCGATCGGTGCGCCGCGAGACACGGTGCTGACGCCCAAGGGCCGCTGACCGACGGCGACTTTCTGACCGGTCACGCCTCATCGCGTTTCCGGTCGTCGGTTTCGGTGGGGCTGGCCGCCTTGCCGCCGATCGCTTGTCCGCCGTCCTCGCGCAGGAAGGGAAGGACCTGTTCCAGCATCGGCGTGGCGGCGTTCGCGGCATCGGCCTTCGCTGTGCGTGCCGTGGTGCCGCTGTTGGCGGTGGTGGCGCCGGTGGTTTCGGGCTCGGTGCTTTCCGCGGTCTTTTCCTCGGTCTCGCGGCGCACCGTTTCCTCGATGATCTGGCGGATCTTATCCTCGATCTTCTTACGTTCCTCGGTCGGCAGGGCGGCCAGCTGTTCCTCGGTCAGGCCCAGACCGCTCAGGATTTGCGCGCGCATCCGTTCCATCGGGGTCATCTTCATGAAGTCCAGGAACGTGTCCTCCGCGCCGGGTTCGGTGCTGGCGGTCTCTTCGACCTGACCGATGGTTTGCGCGTCGATGGCGGTGGCGGAGGCCAGGGTGCCGCCCAGGATTTGGCGAACGGTCGCGGCGCGCAGTTGCCGCGTCCATGCCGCGCCATCCGCCGCCGTCGTGCCGCCGACCGTGCCGCCGATCGCGGTCAGGGCCGATGCCGCGCCGGTGCGATCGGTTTCTGAAATGAATGTCATCGTTCAGTTCCTCCATCCGGAAACTCCGGCAAGAAAGGCCGGTCCGGTTCTCGCGCGCAGCAAATTCCATGCCTGCCCAGGATCTTGATTATCTCTTTGATGGAAAAGGATACTTCAGAGCGCCCGGAAGGCATTTCTTGCCGCTATTCCGCGAGCGGGCGGAAATTCTTGCCGCCCTGCTGGACGGGGCCGAGGGCACGGCGCGGGTGGTGCCGTTGCGGGCTGACGCCTGACACCACTTTATGGTATCAATAGATATGCAAAGTCGATACAGGAAAGCATCTTCGCCGATCCCGTGCGGTCGAACGTCGCATGGTCCGATGTGGAGGCGCTTTTCCTCGCCGCCGGGGCGGCGGTTTCGGAAGGGCGCGGATCGCGGGTCCGGGTGAGCCTGAACGGGGTTGACGTGGTTTTCCATCGACCGCACCCGAGGAAGGAAGCCGACAAGGGTGCGTTGAAGTCGGTTTGGCGGTTTTTGAACGAGGCGGGAGTCACACCATGAGCACGATGACGCACAAGGGCTATGTGGCGGCTGTGGAATTGGACGAGGGCGCGGGCTTGCTTCACGGCGAAGTGGTCAATACCCGCGACGTGTTGATCTTTCAGGGAACCACCGTCGAGGAACTGAAGGCCGCTTTTGCCGATACCATCGCCGATTACGAGGACTGGTGCCGCGAACGCGGTAAGGAACCGGAGCGGCCCTATTCCGGCAACTTCTCGGTGCGCATCCCGCCCGAACTCCACCGCCGAGTTGCCGCCGCCGCCGCGTCGGAGGGAAAGAGCATCAACGGCTTCATCGCGGAAACCCTGGGGCGTGTCGCCTGAAGGTTGGCCCTCAGAATGCGCGGCACCGCACCGCATTTCCCCGCCGATCCCTGCGGAAGCCCAAGCGGATTACTGAAGAATGGAACCGAACGGAACGCCTCTGTTGAAATTTCGACCCTTGTCCGAGGATGCGGCCCCTTCCGACGCCAGAGGCAAAAAACCTTCCGAGATTGAGGCCCCTCCATCGCTCAGACCCTTTGCGGAAGCTCAATCGGTCCCGAAATCCTATTGGAAGAACCTCTCCTATATCGACTGGGGACTTTCCCGAGTCTATGGGGCGTCGGGAATCCACGCGTTCCGAGGTGTTCGCCTCAATTTCGGGGAGTTGCGCGCGATTTTTCCTCGTCCGGAACAGGGGCGGCGAGAATTGCCGACACATGGGGACTGTGTCCTTGAGCAGGCTTTGAGGTGGATCGTCACCGGAGATGTTCCTCTGGACTGCGTTGCAGACGAAGAGCGCGTCGGCTATCCCAGCATGATTGGTGGGGAAAGGGGAACGTCATACCCGGCCACCATAGGCGAAGGATTTCTACAGCCCCTTCCGAAATTCCTGCCCGCCGCCCGCCGTTTGGTCTGCGCGTTGTATGACGGAACCTTGACCGCATGCGGCATGGAGTGGGCCCCCACCAGGAACGCAACGGGGAGCAGAGATGCGTCCATTTCTTTGCCCCAGGAAGGCCAAGCGGCAGCCCCTCGTCCCAAAACCCTATGGGAGTTCGCCAAACGCGTCTGCCCGTGCAGGGTGGCGGCCTATAATCGTGCCTTCGACATCAAACCCACGACGCTGCCTTTGGCGCGTTTCGAACGCGTAGAGGCAGAGGTGGATCGCACATGGGCGCACCTGGAAGCGTGGAATATAAGGCTGATTAATAAGCATGAGGAGGCCCGTCAATGCGAAGCCGAGAGCCTGCGCTTATGGGCGAGGAGCACTCTTCTTCAAAGTATCGAACTGCGCGTGCGAGATGCCCTGACTTCCGGCCGATACAAGGTCACGGGGATTGGTCAGGACGGCAGGCGCGTGGAAATCGACCGTCTGGACGTGGCGGCCATGACGCCCCGCTTCCACGAAGGGGTGAATGCACTGGCATCGCCGACACGATGCTTTGATGATGTGGTGGTTGAAGATGTCACGGTGTTGCCTGAACCGGTCGTGCTGGAAGCTCCGGTTGACGGAGGTGCCGATGAAGTGGCGTTCGTCAGATGGGCGCAAGAAATCAAAGACACCCATGGATGCTGGCCGCCAGAGATGTCGATGAGGCGGCGGAATGACGTTCCGGCGTGGCGCAGATGGGCCAAGGATCGCGGAATCCTGTGTGAGACGGTTCGAGAATGGGCCAAGAAACGCAACATGAGAAATCCACGCGGGAGCCCTCCCGCTTCCTAACCCCAGCTAAATTCCCCAAATGTCCAATCACCCAGGATGATTGGATATTTTTACACCGATAACTGTTTGTCCGAATCTGGCCTCGTTCGCAATCACACGGAACGAGGTTTCTCATGTCAAGGTTTTCCATCCGGCGGAAGGTCGCCGGGGATTCGAAGCAACGGCGTTCATCCCGAAGGTTGAGCGTTGGAGGCCCAGCCCGGATGTGTCGCGATCCGCATCGCGGCGGGCGGTCGGTTCGTGCGGGATTTCGACGCCCATTGCGTCGATGAGGGGGAAGAATGGTGCCGCCGGACAGAATTGAACTGTCGACCCCACCCTTACCAAGGGTGTGCTCTACCCCTGAGCTACGGCGGCACATTCGGGGTACACTCGCCGTCGTGGCGTGAGGCGGCTTTAATACACAAGGCGGAGGCGTCTGGCAAGTCCCTTGCGAAAAAAATCGCGCCTTGCTCTATTCTGTCGCGGCAACGGTGGCATGGGGGATTCGCGATGCCCAAGATCGATCAAGACAATCAGGCGGCGGAAGCCTTGCGCCGCAATCTTGGCCTGCGTCGCGAACAGGCGCGGGCGCGACGGGATGCGGACTTGCCGACCCCGGCCCAAGTCGCTAAGACTGTCGCAGGCGCGGATAAGCAAAGGGGAGCAGCCGATCATGGGCGTGATGCCGGATCATTGGATACGCAAAATGGCGCAAGAACAGGCGATGATTTCGCCGTTCAAGGACCGGCTGCACCGCGAGGGTGTGGTCTCGTACGGGTTGTCGTCGTACGGCTATGACGCGCGTTGCTCGACCGAATTCAAGATCTTCACCAACATCGATTCGGCGGTGGTGGACCCCAAGGCCTTCTCGGAAAAAAGCTTCGTCGATCGCAGCAGCGAAATCTGCGTGATCCCGCCCAACAGCTTCGCGCTGGCCCGCACCGTCGAGTATTTCAAGATTCCCGACGATGTTCTGGTGATCTGCCTGGGCAAGTCCACCTATGCGCGCTGCGGTATCATCGTCAACGTGACGCCGCTGGAACCCGGCTGGGAAGGTCACGTTACGCTGGAATTTTCCAACACCACGCCGCTGCCGGCGAAGATCTATGCCAACGAGGGCGTCGCCCAGTTCATCTTCCTGAAGGGCGACAGCCCGTGCGAGGTGACCTATCGTTCGCGTTCCGGCAAATACATGAGCCAGACCGGCGTTACCCTGCCGCGTCTGTAAAGGAACTGGTTTTGTCGCGCGGCTGGCCCGCGCTGGGATAAATGCATGGACAGTATCCGAATTCGGGGCGGACGGCCGCTCAAGGGCGTGATCCCGATCAGCGGCGCGAAGAATGCCGCCTTGCCGTTGATGACCGCCAGCCTGTTGACCGACGGCACCCTGACCCTCGCCAATCTGCCGCATTTGGTGGACATCACGACGATGGCCAACCTGCTGATGTCGCTGGGCGTTACCCTGCACATGAACGGCCAGGGTCATGGCTGTGGCAGCGGCGGTCGGGTGCTGGAGCTTTCGACCAAGACCATCACCAACACCACCGCCCATTACGATCTGGTGCGCAAGATGCGTGCGTCGATCCTGGTCCTGGGGCCGATTCTGGCGCGCGAGGGCCAAGCCCGCGTCTCGCTGCCGGGCGGCTGCGCGATTGGCGCGCGGCCGGTGGATCTGCACCTGAAGGCGTTGGAGCAGATGGGCGCCGAAATTTCCATCGATGGCGGCTATGTCGAGGCTCGCGTCGATGGCCGCCTGAAGGGGGCGCATCTGGTCTTTCCGCAAGTCACCGTCACCGGGACCGAGAATCTGCTGATGGTGGCGACCCTGGCCGATGGCGAGACGATTATCGACAACGCGGCACGCGAGCCCGAGGTCTCGGATCTGGCCAACTGCCTGATCGCGATGGGCGCCTTGATCGAAGGCGTCGGTACCTCGCGGCTGGTGGTGCAGGGCAAGGAATCGTTGCACGGCGCCAATCACGCGGTGTTGCCCGACCGGATCGAGGCCGGGTCCTACGCGGTGGCGGCGGCGATCACGCGGGGCAGTCTGCTGTTGCAGCACGCCGATGCGGCGCAGATGGCGGCCCTGATCAAGGTGCTGACGGCGGCGGGGGTGACGGTGGACGTCCGTCCCGACGGGATTCTGGTCTGTGCCGAGGGTCGCGACATTCGCGGCGCCGACGTGATGACCGAACCGCATCCCGGGTTTCCCACCGACATGCAGGCGCAGGTGGTGGCCTTATTCGCCACCGCGCAAGGGGCGGCGATGGTCACCGAAACCATCTTCGAAAACCGCTTCATGCATGTGCCGGAGTTGAAACGCATGGGAGCGGATATCAACATCCATAATGGTTCGGCGATCGTGCGCGGGGTTTCCCGGCTGTCCGGTGCGCCGGTGATGGCCACCGATCTACGGGCCTCGATGTCGCTGGTCCTGGCGGGGCTGGCGGCGGAGGGCGAGACCGTCGTCAACCGTGTCTATCACCTGGATCGCGGGTATGAGCGCCTGGAGCAGAAATTGGCGGCGTGCGGCGCCGATATCGAACGTTTGCGCGGCTAGAAGGACCATCGCCGATGCGCGACATTGAACGGATTATCCTGGCCCTGCCGAAGGGCCGCATCCTGGACGAGGCGATGCCCCTGGTCCGCGCCAGCGGTATCGAGCCGGAGGCCGACTTCGACGATCCGAAGTCGCGCAAGCTGCGCTTTGCGACCAATCTTCCGCATCTTGACATCATCCGGGTGCGCAGTTTCGACGTCGCCACCTTCGTCGCCTTCGGCGTCGCGCACATCGGCATTTGCGGCAACGACGTGCTGATGGAATTCGACTATCCCGACATTTACGCGCCGTTGGATCTGGGGATCGGCCGCTGCCACTTGGCGGTGGCCTCGCCGGTGGATACCCTGGCCGAGGATCATCCCTCGCGCTGGAGCCATATCCGCGTCGCCACCAAGTATCCGGCGCTGACCCACAAGCACTTCGCGGCGCGCGGCGTGCAGGCCGAATGCGTCAAGCTGAACGGCGCCATGGAACTGGCGCCGCAGTTGGGGCTGTGTCGCCGCATCGTCGATCTGGTTTCTTCCGGCGCGACCATGAAGGCCAATGGTCTGGTCGAGGTCGAACGGATTTGCGAGGTCACCTCGCGCCTGGTTTTCCACCGCCCGACCTTTAAGACCCATTCCGCCGAGATGCAGGGCTGGCTCACCAAATTCCGGGAGGCGACCGATGCCGCAGCGTCTTGATTCCGCCGCCGCCCAGTTCGAGGCCGAGTTCGCGCGCCTGTTGTGCGACACGTGGGAATCCGCCGCCGATGTGCAGGACGCGGTGGCCGCGATCATCGCCGAGGTCCGGCGGGACGGCGACGCCGCCCTTATCCGGCTGACCGCCCAATTCGATCGTCAAACCCTGACCCCCGCCACCTTGCGGGTTTCCGACGCCGAGATCGCGGCGGCCGAGACGGCTTGCGCCGATGACGTTCTGGCGGCGCTGGATCTGGCGGCGGCGCGCATCAAGGCCTTTCACCAACGGCAAATCCCCGAGGGCATCGCCTATACCGATGCCGATGGGGTGCGGCTGGGCCTGCGCTGGACGGCGGTCGATGCGGCGGGCCTGTACGTGCCGGGTGGCACCGCGTCGTATCCGTCGTCGGTGCTGATGAACGCCATTCCGGCCAAGGTCGCGGGGGTGCGGCGTCTGGTGATGACGGTGCCGACCCCCGATGGCGTGATCAACCCGTTGGTCCTGGCGGCGGCGAAGCGCGCGGGCGTGGACGAGGTCTATCGCATCGGCGGCGCGCAGGCGGTGGCGGCCCTGGCCTATGGCACCGAGACCATCGCGCCGGTGGACAAGATCGTCGGTCCCGGCAATGCCTATGTCGCGGCGGCGAAGCGCATGGTCTTCGGCGTCGTCGGCATCGACATGATCGCCGGTCCGTCGGAAATTCTGGTGGTCGCCGATGCCGATAACGATCCGGACTGGTTGGCCGTCGATCTGCTGTCTCAGGCGGAACACGACGCGGCGTCGCAGGCGATCCTGATCACCGATGACGCCGCCTTCGCCGACGTGGTGACGCGCGCGGTGGAAAAGCGTTTGGAAACCTTGCCGCGCGCCAATATCGCGTCGGCCAGTTGGCGCGATCACGGCGCGGTGATCGTGGTGCCGGAACTGGTGCGGGCGGTTGAATTGGTCAATCGCGTCGCGCCGGAACATCTGGAATTGGCGGTGGCCGACCCCGACGGCCTGGCGGCGATGGTGCGTCATGCCGGGGCGATTTTCCTGGGGCGGTTCACGCCCGAGGCCCTGGGCGATTACGTCGGTGGCCCCAACCACGTCCTGCCGACGGCGCGCAGCGCGCGGTTTTCCAGCGGTTTGGGCGTGCTCGACTTCTTGAAGCGGACCACCCTGTTGGGGGCGACGGCGGCGGGGATCGCGGCGATCGGCCCGGCGGCGGTGACCCTGGCGGAGACCGAGGGATTGTCGGCGCACGCGCTTTCGGTGGCGTTGCGCCTGCCGAAGACGACCTGAACCGGACGAGAGGGCGGATGGACCAGCTCTACAGCATCGCCGAAGTCACCCTGGCCGAGCATACCCTGGTGCACCCGCGCCCCGAGGTCGAGCACGAACGCGCGGTGGCGATCTTCGACCTTCTGGAGGAGAATTCCTTTCGCCCGCTGGATTGGCCGGAGGAAGGTCCCTATGCGCTGCATCTGGCGATTTCCGAAAACCGCCTGTTGCTCGATGTGCGCCGTCACGGCGCGCCGCCCGCCGCCGACAGCCTGCGGGTGGTCCTGCCGCTGAAGACCTTCCGCTCCATCGTTCGTGATTATTTCCTGGTTTGCGAAAGCTATTTCAACGCGATCAAGACCGCCTCGCCGTCGCAGATCGAGGCGATCGACATGGGGCGTCGCGGCCTTCACAACGAAGGTTCGGACCTGATGCGCGAGCGTCTTGCCGATAAGATCGAGGTCGATCATCAAACCGCGCGGCGCCTGTTCACGCTGTTGTGCGTTCTGCATCTCAAGGGTTAGGTCATGGGGAATCCGCCGTCCGCCGTTCTGTTCGCCTGCACCGCCAACGTGGTGCGATCGCCGATGGCCGCCGCCTTGTTCCGCAAGACCTATGGCGCACGGGCCTACGTCGATTCGGTGGGGGTGACGGTCGGACGAGGGGGTCCTTTCATCGACGTGGTGTTGGCTGAACGCGGCATCGATGGGGGGTATGCGCACCAACCGAAGACCTTCGAGGACCTGCATGACCATAATTTCGAGGTGATCGTCGCCTTGACGCGGGAAGCCCATCTGCATGCCCTTGAGCTCACCCGCACCATGGCGTGCGAGGTGTTGTTCTGGCCGACCGAGGATCCGACTCTCGTCGAGGGTAACCGCGATACCCGCATGGATGCCTATCGCCGGGTGCGCGACGATCTGGCGGCGCGCATGCTGCGGGAATGGCCGCTGGATGGGGTCCTTGCGCCGGAACCCGGAATCCCCGACGAACATGCCGAGGCCTTCGTCGGCGACCGCAAGCTGCGTGGCATGAAGGTGCGGCGGCGTGGCCGCGATTTGTGGAGCCGCATGCGGATGGGCCTACGTCGTTTGCGGCGCTAAGGCCACCGGCGATGGGTTTTGCGCGGCGGATTCGTGGAAATTTCTTGATTCGTTTGGACTTCCGGCGCAGTAAAGGAGGCGTCCGAAATGGGACGGTTTCGCCTTTGCGGCGTGTGATGAGGGACTAATGGCGAAAGAAGACCTGATTGAATTCTCCGGCACCGTGACCGAGCTTCTGCCCAATGCGATGTTTCGTGTGAAGCTCGACAACGAGCACGAGATTCTGGCGCATACCTCCGGCAAGATGCGCAAGAACCGCATTCGCGTGCTGGCGGGGGACCGGGTGCAGGTCGAAATGACCCCCTATGACCTGACCAAGGGTCGCATCACCTTCCGCTTCAAGTAAGACGGCGGGGCGGACACGGACATGGCAGCCGACAAGCCGTCCCTGATCCTGGCCTCGGCCTCGCCGCGGCGCCGCGATCTTTTGGCGCAGATCGGTTTGTTGCCGGACGAGATATGTCCCCCCGATATCGACGAGGACCCCCGCCCGCGCGAGTTGGCGGCGGGTTTGGTGCTGCGTCTGGCCGAGGCGAAGGCCCGCGCGGTGGCGGCGGATCATCCCGAGGCGGTGGTTCTGGCCGCCGATACCGTGGTTGCCTGCGGTCGTCGCATCCTGCCGAAGGCGGAGGACGCGGCGACGGCGCGCCGTTGCCTGGAGTTGCTGTCGGGGCGGCGGCATCGGGTCTATGGCGGGATCTGCGTGATCGCGCCGGGGTTGGCGGCGCCGCGTTTGAAATGCGTTGTCACCGCGGTCACCTTCAAACGCCTGTCGGACGAGGAAATGCGCCTGTACGTTGCCTCCGGCGAATGGCGGGGCAAGGCGGGCGGCTATGCCGTGCAGGGCTTGGCCGGACGCTTCGTGACCGCGATCAACGGGTCCTACGGCAATGTCGTGGGGTTAAGCCTGCCGGAGACGGCGCACCTGCTGGCGGCGGCGGGCGTGCGACACCCTCGGGAGGGGTGAGCGATGTCTCGCCTGACCGTCGCGGCAACCCGTCATCCCGGCGAAACCCGGGCTATTCTGAAGGATTCCGACGATACGGTGCTGGAGGTGCGGCTGTTTCGCGGCACCCCCGAGACCGCCGAGGGCGCGGTCTGGCGTGGCCGGGTGATCGGTACCTTGGCGGCGGCGCGGGCGGTGCTGGTCGATGTCGGTGGTGCCGCGCCCGGTCTGTTGCCCCTGACCGCGTGGCCGGGTAAGCCCGAGGACCTGACCGAGGGGCATGCGGTTCTGGTGATGATCGAGCGTCCGGCCCGTGCCGAAAAGGGGCCGCGCCTGACCGGAATGATCCGGCTGGTGACGCCGCGTCTGATTTTCTCGCCCTTTCGATCCGGAATTTCCGTTTCTCAGCGTTTGCAGGCCGCCGATGCGTCACGCCTGACCCAGTGGGCGAAGGCCGGGGCCTCCCCCGACGAGGGTTGGGTGGCGCGCGGCGCGGCGGCGGGCTTCGCGGTGGCGGCGATGGACCGCGATCGCGAGTACCTGCGTCATCGCTGGTCAAACCTAGCGGTTCGCATGGCGGAAGGCGGTTCGCCCGCCTGTCTGATCGCGGCGCCCGATCCCTTTGCCGAATGGTTGGTCGACATGGCGCTGGAGGTTGCCTCGGTCGCGGTTTCCGGCGGTGTGTTGTCGCACGCGGCGCGCGGCGTTCTGGTGGAGCGCGTGCCGCTGTTGGCCGGATTGGGCGATCCCTTCGCCGGGGCGGGGGGCGACGATGCGTTGGAGGCGGCGATCGCGCCGCTGGTCGATCTGCCGGGCGGTGGCCGCATGGTTCTGGAGCCGACCCGCGCCTTTCTGACGGTGGACGTGGATACCGGCGGCGATACCGCCGCCGATGCGGCCTGGCGGGTCAACGATGCGGTGGTGGATCGTTTGATCGCGGAACTGCGTTTGCGCAACGTTGGTGGCGCGGTGGTCGTCGATACGGTGCCGGAATCCCGGCGCGGCCATACCGAGGCGCAGCGCAAGCGCTTGATCGAGCGTATCCGTCGCGTCGCTGCCGTCGATCCGCGGGTGCGGATCATCGGTTGGACGGCGATGGGGCATATCGAACTGGTGCGCGCCCGGCGCGGCCTTTCCCTTCACGAGACCCTGTGGGGCGATACCCTGGGCGATGGCGCCGCCGCCACCGAAACCGCCGCCCTGGAATCCCTGCGCGCGGCGGTGCGCGCCGTCCTGGCGGGGGAGGCCCATGCCATTGTCGTCGATGCCGATGTGCTGGGTTGGCTGGACGGCGCGGGCAAAGGCGCCCTGGTCGAGGCGGAAACTATCACCGGCACCCGGCTGGCCGGGCGCTTTCACCTGCGGAGGGAGACCACGTCATGACCGACCAACCCGCCGACTGGAAGGCTCGGCCCTGCCCGACCTGTGGCAAGCCCGCGGTTTACAGCGAACGGCCATTCTGTTCCCGCCGTTGCCGCCTGCTCGATCTTGGCTGTTGGTTCGAGGGGAAATATGCGATCCCGGTCGAAAACGACGACGACGATGACGACGTCTGGGAAACCATTCACGACGGCGAAAAGGACGACTGAAACTGAATCAAGTTTTCTGAAAAAGCAAAAGGCGCGTTTTGGCGCTGGACAGCGGCCGGAAACTTTTTTATACAGTCGGACCTCCACGACAGCCGAGCCATTGCCCGGCCCCGTCGTTTAGTGCCCAGGTAGCTCAGTTGGTAGAGCAACGGACTGAAAATCCGTGTGTCGGTGGTTCGAATCCGCCCCTGGGCACCATTCCTCTCCCTCTTTCCATCCCTGTTGCTTTGCCCTTCGGGCGAGGGCGCTTGTAACCCTGGCGTGCCGGTTTCTGTCGTTTAAGTTGCGGCCAGTCGGCGGATTCTTGGGCGGCGGAGGGAAAAGCGCATGAAAACCCTTGCGGGGTATCGTCATCTTCGGAACACTCCCTATGTGTAGGTTCGCCATGGCAATTTATTGGGAGGATACCAAAGATGGCAAAGAGCCTTCGGCAGAGTGTGTTGCGTACCCTTACCCTTGGCCTTGCCACTGCCGCGGGTCTGTCCTTGGCGCCGCAACCGGCGTCGGCGGAACAGTTCATCAACGTCGTCACCGGCGGCACCAGCGGCGTTTACTATCCGTTGGGGGTGGCCCTGACCAAGCTTTACGTCGATGCGATCCCCGGCGTGCGGACCAGCGTGCAGGCGACCAAGGCGTCGGCGGAGAATCTCAACCTGTTGCAAAAGGGTCGTGGCGAACTGGCCTTTACCCTGGGCGATGCGCTGGCCGATGCCTGGACCGGCAACGCCGAGGCGGGGTTCCCCAAGAAACTCGATAAGTTGTGCGGGTTGGCGGCGATTTATTCCAACTATGTGCACTTCGTGGCACGGGCCGATTCCGGCATCAAGACGCTGGCCGATTTGAAGGGCAAGCGGGTTTCCGTCGGCGCGCCGAAATCGGGGACCGAACTGAATGCCCGCGCGCTGCTGACCGCCAACGGCATCAAGTATTCCGACTTTTCGAAGACCGAATACCTGCCCTATGCGGAATCCGCGCAACTGATCCAGAACAACCAGCTCGACGCGACGCTGCTGTCGTCGGGCTTGGGCGTGGCTACCATTCGCGAACTGGCGGCGACCACCGCCGTGGTGATCGTACCGATCACGCCGGAGCAGATTGCGAAGATCGGTCAGCCGGTCTATCAGCCGGGCTTCATTCCCGCCAACACCTATCATGGGCAGACCACCGATGTGCCGACGGTGACGATCGGCAACTATCTGGTCACCCACAAGGGCGTGCCGACCGATGTCGTTTATAAGATGACCAAGGCGATGTACACCCATCTGGATGCCCTGGTCGCCGCGCACTCGGTGGCGAAAGCGATCAAACCGGAAAAGGCCCTGGCCGGCATGCCGTTGCCGCTGCATCCTGGGGCGGAAAAGTGTTATAAGGAAGTCGGACTGATCAAGTAGTCCGCCGCGCAGCCTTCACGGACGGTCGGAGTGATCCGACCGTCCGCATTCTTTGCGATTTCGCCTTCCGAGAGGTCTCCATGGCTGTCTCCACCGCTACCGTTTCTCCCGTTCCGCACGACGATGCCGCCCCGCACAATCCTCCTCCCGATCTTGGCACGCTCATTGGCAAGGTTTTGTTTGCCGCTGCGTTGATTTTTTCCAGTTGGCAGATCTATACCGCCGCCTATGCGCCGCTGTCGTCGGTGGTGCTGCGGGCGATGCACGTCGGCTTTTTGCTGCTGATAGTGTTCGGTACCGCCTCGGCAAAGCCGGGGCGACCGGTCGCGCTGAAGGCCTTCGACTGGTTGTGCGCGGGCGCCGCCTTCGCCACCGGGCTTTACCAGTGGGTGTTCGAAGGAGATCTCATCCTGCGCGCGGGCGATCCCACCGTCGCCGATATCGCGGTCGGCAGTCTTGCCCTGGTCTTTGTGTTCGAGGCGGCACGCCGGGTCTTGGGGTGGGCGCTGCCGGCGATCTGTTCCGGTTTCGTCGCCTTCGGCCTGTTCGGAGAATATCTGCCGCGTCCGCTGGGGCATCGCGGTTTCGGATTCGATCAGGTGATCGATCAGTTGGCGATGGGGATGGAGGGAATCTACGGCACCCCGACGTATGTCTCCGCCACATACATCTTTCTGTTCATCGTGTTCGGCAGCTTTCTGGAGCGGGCCGGGATCATCAAGTTGTTTTCCGATCTGGCGATCGGCATCGTCGGCCACACCCGCGGGGGCCCGGCGAAGGTGGCGGTGGTGTCCTCCGCCCTGATGGGCACGGTCAACGGTTCGGGCGTCGCCAATGTGGTGACCACCGGCCAAGTGACCATCCCAATCATGAAGAAAATCGGATTCACACCTCAGTTTGCCGGTGCGGTCGAGGCCACGGCCAGCATGGGCGGTCAGATCATGCCGCCGGTGATGGGCGCGGTCGCCTTCATCATGGCCGAGACCCTGGGTGTCGCCTATACGGAGGTCGTCAAGGCGGCGGTGGTTCCCGCCATACTGTACTTCGGCGCGGCCTTTGGGATGGTGCATTTGGAGGCGACGCGCCTGGGACTGCGTGGGCTGGATTATGACCAGTTGCCGGATTGGAGGAAGGCTCTGAGGAACGGCTGGTATCTGTTGGGGCCGCTGGTGCTTTTGGTCTATCTGCTGTTCCAGGGGTTCACACCGTTGTTTTCCGGCACCATCAGCCTCGCGGTGACCGCCGCCCTGGTGATGGGGCTGCCGATCGCGGCGCGGGTCGAGCCGGTCGGGCTGCGGGTTGCCTTCTGGGTTGCCCTGGGGGCCGCCGGCGGCTTGTTCTTCAAGTACGGCGTCGATGTCGTGTTTCTGGTCCTTGCTTTTCTGGCGGTGGTGTTGCTGTTGATGAAGAAGGGCGGACGCCGGACGCTCGGCGTCGTCGTTGAGGCCCTGACCGAGGGCGCCCGCAACGCCGTTGCGGTTGGTATTGCCTGCGCCCTGGTCGGCGTCATTGTCGGCATCATGACCCTGACCGGCGCCGCCACCAATTTCGCGCGGACCATCGTCGCGGTCGGCGAGCACAGCCTGTTCCTCAGCCTTGTGCTGACCATGATCACCTGTTTGATTTTGGGCATGGGGGTGCCGACCATCCCCAACTACATCATCACCAGTTCCCTGGTCGGTCCTGCGTTGCTGGGGTTGGGCGTGCCGTTGATCGTCAGCCACATGTTCGTGTTCTATTTCGGCATCATGGCGGATTTGACGCCACCGGTCGCCCTGGCCGCCTTCGCCGCCGCGCCGATCGCGCGGGCGTCCGGACTTTCCATCAGCATCCAGTGCCTGCGGATCGCGATCGCGGGTTTCGTGGTTCCCTGTATGGCGGTTTATGCGCCGGCCCTGATGTTGCAGGACGGGGGGCCGCTGGCCGCGTCCATCGGCTATTTCCCCGCCGTCGCCTACGTGATCGCCAAGGCGGTGTTGTCGATCGGTCTGTGGGGGATGGCGAGCATCGGCTTCCTCGGGCGGCGACTGACGTGGTGGGAACGCCTGTGGGCCGCCGCTGCCGCCTTCTTGCTGGTTGCCGCCTTGCCGGTGACCGACGAGTTGGGCTTTGTCGCCTCCTTCGCCTTCATCGGCTATCTGTGGTTCCGCCTGCGGCGGCTTCCAGAGGCGGGTTGAGGTGGCGGTGGTTCCGGCCTTGTTGTGCGTGGCGGTGGGGCATTATGCCGTCGCCGTCTACGCGCCGCGCTTCACCCTGTCGTGGAAACATTCCATGGAGTATGTGGAATGGCGCGAGACCTGGAAGGTCCGCACCAAGACCATGCAGGTGGTGGAGGCTCGCATTAAGGGAACCGGCGCGGGGATGGAGCCCCCGCGTCATGCCGTGCTGAAGGACGGCTGGTTCATCTATACGCCGAAGTCGCCGCCGCAGGAGCAACTGGTGCTGCCGGACAGCGGCTTCACCAGGCCGATGCGTCTGTGCTTGCCCAAGGATGTCTGCCGCTCGATCCGGACGTTTCTGCCGCGCGAGGCGCCGAAGGACGAACTGGTGGTGTTGTCGGTGGCGGTCGATGGACAGTGCGGCGGCGACCGATAAGGACGCTCCGTCCCGGTCACGGTGGGGTCAGGACAAGGCGGACGTCGCCCACCCAGGCGCAGGCGTCGGGCCTGTTCCACGATCTCGGTGAAGGCCGTGCCGACCGCTTCCGGTCCGGCCAGATTTACCCGCACCCCGCCAACGTCGGATTTGTGGGAAATCTGAGGAGAGGCGATCTTCACCGCCACCGGGGCGGCGATCGCCGCCGCCGCCGCCGTGGCATCCTCGGCGCTGGCGGCCAGGATCGTGCGCGGGGAGGGCAGGCCATAGGCGGCCAGGATCTCCTACGCCTGGAACTCGACGATCTCGGTGGCTCCCCCGGCGCGGGCGGCGGCGATGGCGGTCGCGGTTTCGGCGATCACGGCGTGAACCGATGGGTCGCAAATCACCGTTTCCAGGGTCTTGCGGTAGCGCTCGGCGGGGGCGTCGCCGATGATGTCGATGGGGTTGGCCAGCGAGGCATAGGCGGGCAGGAAGCTTTTCAGCTTGGCGACGGTCTCGTCGCTTAAGTGCGCCAGTTCCAGCGCCGAGTTCTCGGCGGCGTCGGCGGCCATGGCCCCGGGGCCGCCGGAATTGGTGACGATGGCGAGGCCCGGCCCCTTGGACAGGGGCTGGGTCGAAAAGGCTTGGGCGAGGTCGAACAGCGAGACCATGTCGGCGGCGCGGATGATGCCGGTCTTGCGAAAGGCGGCGACATAGGCGGCGTCGTTTCCCGCGATCGCGCCGGTATGGGACGAAGTTGCCCTGGCTCCGGCTGCGGTGGTGCCGGATTTGATTAAGATCACCGGTTTCTCCCGCGTGACCCTGGTCGCGTTTTTCAGGAATTTCGCGCCGTCCTCGACGTTCTCGATGTAGCCGAGAATTACCGAGGTGGCGGTATCCGTCCGCAAATACTCAAGCATGTCGGCTTCGTTGATCACCGCCTTGTTGCGAGCGAGATGAAGCGCGAGAATCCCATGTTCTCGCCCAGCGCCCAGTCGAGGATGGCGGTGCACAATGCCCCGGACTGCGAAAAGAAGGCGACCGTTCCTTCCTGCGGGGTGTTGGCCGCGAAAGAGGCGTTGACGTGTCCCTGGGTGCTGATCAGTCCCAGACAGTTGGGGCCGACCATGGCGATGCCGTGGTCGGCGCAAATTCCGGCCAATTGCCGTTCCAGGTCGGCGCCGTCGCCGCCGACTTCCTTGAAGCCCGCAGTGATCACGACGGCGGCGCGCACCCGGCGGCGGACCAGCGCCTCCATGGCGGGAACCACGGCGGCCACCGGCAGGACGATGACCGCGAGGTCGATATTCTCGGGCAGATCGTTGATCGAGCGGAGGGTCGGCAATCCCAGGATCGTCGTGGCGGTGGGATTGATCGGATAGATCTTTCCCGTGAATTGCGCTTCCAGCAAGTTGGCGACGACCGCGTGTCCGACCTTTCCGGGATTGGTGGAGGCGCCGATCACGGCCACGGTTTTCGGGGAAAACAGCGCGGGAATGTTGTGCTTGTGGCGCATGGCGTAATCTCGCTGCGAAAATGAGCGGCGGCCTGGGGGTCGATGGGGCCGAAAAGGGCGTCGCGGATGATGGAATGTGTTGAAGTCATTAGATGATGGGGCGTGTGGGGGGGGGCGTCTCCAAGGTTGTGCGAGCAGGTTTTTTTTGCAAAGAGGCGGTAAAATATGGACAGTGCAAAAATGTTAAAGCAACTCAATCCACACGCTTCCAGTCGAGCCCCGGTATTTTTTCCGGACGGCCGTGACGAAGCGCCCGAGTCTTTGTCGGTTCGCGCGGATTTTCCTGGCGAGGCGGTGGGGCAAGGTCTTGCCGTCCGGTTTGGGGGCGCAATATACCGAAAATCCCATCTTCTCGCCGGAACCGTGAAGGATTTGTCGCTCCATATACAACACTAACATTTTGTATATAAAAAATGTTTGACATTTTGTCGCGGTGGTTTTATGACTCGCAACCGCACCGATTTGAGCGAACAGCTTGCGGGCGCGGTACAAATGCAGCTAAAGCATCGGGTTGAAATCTGCCCGGCCCATGGCTGCGGCGGTTTTTTTTGTTTCAAGGCGCCGACATGATTCGTCTGGAAGGTCTGGAAAAGGTTTTTCCTGCGGCGCGCGGTCAGGCCGCGCACCATGCCCTGAAGGGGATCGATCTTGCCATTGGCAAGGGGGAAATCTTTGGCATCATCGGGCGCTCGGGCGCGGGCAAAAGCACCCTGATCCGCACCATTAATCGTTTGGAGAACGCCACCGGCGGCCGCGTCGTGGTCGATGGCGTCGATATTTCGGTCCTGTCCAGCGTCGAACTGACGGCCTTTCGCCGCAGCGTCGGCATGGTCTTTCAGCACTTCAATCTGTTGTCCTCGCGCACCGTGTTCGGCAACGTCGCGCTGCCGCTGGAACTGGCGCGGGTGCCGAAGGACGCGATCGCCGCTCGCGTCGCGCCGATGCTGGATCTGGTGGGCCTGTCCGACAAGCGCGATCGTTATCCGGCGGAACTGTCGGGCGGTCAGAAGCAGCGGGTCGGCATCGCCCGCGCCCTGGTCGCCGAACCCAAAATGCTGTTGTGCGACGAGGTGACCTCCGCCCTCGACCCCGAGACGACGCAGCAGATTCTCGATCTTCTGCGCGACATCAATCGTCGTCTCGACTTGACCATGGTGGTGATCACCCACGAGATGAGCGTGGTGCGCGATCTTTGCGACCGGGTGGAGGTGATCGACGACGGACAGATCGTCGAACAGGGCAATATCTTCGACGTTTTCGTCAAGCCGGAGCATCCGACCACCCAGGCGCTGATCGCGGGCGAGATCGAGGCGGCGCTGCCGAAGTCCCTGCGTCGCATCATCCACGAGGGGCCGGGCGCCCCCGGCGAAAACCCGGTGGTGAAGATCGTCTTCACCGGTCCCAATGCCTATGAACCGATCATCAGTCAGTTGAGCCGCATCGCCGGCATCGACTTCAATATCCTGGCGGGGCAGGTGGATTACATCCAGAACCGTCCCTTCGGCATCCTGTTCGTCGAAGGCAAGGGCGGTCTGGCGGAGGCCGAAAAGGCCATCGCCTTCGTTCAGTCCCGGAATTTGAGCGCGGAGATCATCGGCTATGTCGATCCAGATTCTGTCCCTGCTGGCTAATGCTGCGTGGGAGACCGCCTACATGGTGCTGGTGGCGCTGTCCATCGGTACCGCGCTGGGCGCTCCGTTGGGGGTGATGCTGGCGACGTCCGGTCGTGGCGAGCTGTTCGAACTGCCGGTCTTCAATCGCGTCGTCGGCGGTTTGGTCAACGCCACCCGTTCGATTCCCTTCATCATTCTGGCGGTGGCGATCATTCCGTTCACACGGCTGGTCGCCGGAACCTCGATCGGTACCTCGGCGGCGATCGTGCCGTTGACGGTGGCAGCCACCCCCTTCATCGCTCGCATCATCGAGGGCGCGGTGCGGGGGGTCGATGCCGGCTTGATTGAGGCGGCGCAGGCGATGGGCGCGAAGCCGCTGCAGATCGTCTTCAAGGTGCTGCTGCCCGAGGCGCTGCCCGCCATCGTGCTAGGCCTGACCCTGACCACCGTTCTGCTGATCGGCTATTCCGCGATGGTCGGCGCGGTCGGTGGCGGCGGTCTGGGCGACCTGGGCATCCGCTATGGATATCAGCGGTTCCGTCCCGACATCATGGCCGCCGTGGTGGTGGTGCTGATCGTCGTCGTGCAATTGATCCAGACTGCGGGCGACCGCCTGGCGCGACGCCTGAACAAACGCGTGCGTTGATCCCGTCTTTTCCGCAATCGATCGCAAGGAGCCTTCCGATGTCTTTGTCCCGTTTCCTGCGCGGCGTCGCCGCCGCCGCCGTCGGCATTCTGGCGGTGACTTCCGCCGCCGAGGCCAAGACCTACAAGGTTGGCGTCACCCAGGGTCCGCACGAACAGATCGCCGAATTCGTCAAGTCCGAGCTGGCGAAGCAGGGGGTCTCCATCGAGGTCATCGGCTTTTCCGACTATGTGTTGCCGAATCAGGCCCTGAACGACGGCGATCTGGACATCAACTCGTTCCAGCATCAGCCTTACCTCGACAATCAGGTGCGGGATCGCGGCTATAAACTGGTGCCGGTCGGCAAGAGCATCATCCTGCCGATGGGGATCTATTCCGACAAGGTGAAGGCCCTGGCCGACCTGAAGAAGGGCGACCGCGTCGGCCTGCCCAACGATTCCACCAACGGCGGACGCGCGCTGTTGCTGTTGCAGCACGCCGGTCTGATCAAGCTGGAGCCAAAGGCGGGCTTGCGCGCCGGGGTGCCGGACATCATCGCCAATCCGAAGGGCCTGAAGTTCGTGGAATTGGATGCCGCCCAGCTGCCGCGCGCCATTCCCGACCTTGCCGCCGCAGCGGTGAACACCAACTACGCCATTCAGGCCGGGTTGGTGCCGACCCGTGATGGCCTGATCGTCGAAGGCGCGGAAAGTCCCTATGCCTGCGTCATCGTGGTCAAGGAAGGCAACCAGAATGCCCCTTGGGTGAAGGCCTTCGTCGCCACCTACAATTCCGCGCCGGTGCGGAAATTCATCATTGAGACATTCAAGGGCAGTATCGTTCCGGCCTTCTAGGGAAGATCTCACCGCAAGGAGGACAAGGCATTATGAATCGCCGTTTTTTCACCACTGCTTTGGCTTTTGCCGTGATCGTCGGGTCGATCGTCTTGTCCTCCGCTGCTTTTGCCAAGGTCTATAGGGTCGGGGTTACGCCGGGAACCCACGAACGGGTGATGGACTTCGTCAAGCCGCTCCTTGCCCAGGCGGGGATCGAGATTCAGGTCGTATCGTTTTCCAACTATGGCATGCCGAATCAGGCGGTCAGTGACGGCGAACTCGACATGAATGCGTTCCAGCATCGGCCCTTCCTGGATAATCAGGTGTGGGACTATGGCTACGACCTGGCCGCGGTTGGCACCAATTTCATTGAGCCGATGGGGTTCCGGTTCTTGACGTGGTGATCCCCATGTTCTTGGCTGACCCAGATGCGGCTTTGAAGTCCTCCGGTTTGTGCTTGTTGCTGGAAATCGATCCGGAACGCTACCTTTTCCCGTTGCTGCGCAGTTGGCCGACCCCCAGCCGCACGATGGAAACCCTGCTGGTGCGCAAGCGGGGGGACGTGGTGCAGTTCGTGTCGCCGTTGCGGCATCGTCCCGGTCCGGTGCTGGGGTTTCAGATTCCTCTGGGCGATCCCTATTTGCCCGCGGCGATGGCCCTGCGTGGCGAGGAAGGCGTGGTCGAAGCCAACGAAGGCTTTTCGGCGTTGGTTGGTTATGACCGCGACGAATTGTTGGGGGTATCGACCCGTCGCTTCTACCAGCCCGCCGCCGACTACGTGCGTGTCGGCAGGGGGCCTTCGCGCAGTTGTCGGAGACGGGAAAGGCCGGGGTCGAGGTCTCCAGGAAGAGCAAGAATGGCGTCGTCATCGACGTCATCCTGAAACGCCGCTCCGGTTGATCCCAACGACCCAACGGGTGATGTCAGCTTCACCATTACCGACATCACCGCGCGCAAGCGGCAGGAAAGGCAATTGCAGCGTCGGACCGCCGAACTGGAACGCAGCAACAAGGAATTGGCGACCTTCGCCTATGTCGCGTCGCACGACCTGCGTTCCCCGCTGCGGGGAATCAGTCAGCTGTCGGAATGGATCGTCGAGGACCTGCCGGAGCCGCCGACCGAAGAAATCGCCAATCATCTGCGCCTGCTGAAAAGCCGCATCACGCGGATGGAGGGATTGCTGGACGCTTTGCTGGCCTATTCGCGGGTTGGTCGCATCGAAGGCGACATCGCGGAGGTGGCGGCGGACGAACTGTGCCGCGAGGCCTTCGACCTGTCATCGCCGCCGCCCGGTTTTTCCCTGCATCTGGAGGGGGAAATGCCCCGCTTCGCGACGCTGGTCACGCCGTTCACCCAGGTGTTGCGCAATCTGATTGGCAACGCCGTGAAGCATCACGACCGTACCGACGGTCGCATTACGATTTCGGGCGGTGGGACGGCGATGTTTTCGTGTTCTCGGTCGCCGATGACGGGCCGGGGATTCCGCCGGAATTTCACGAGCGGGTGTTTGGTCTGTTCCAAACCCTGAAACCTCGCGACGAGGTCGAAGGTAGCGGCACGGGGCTCGCCCTGGTGCGAAAGATCGTCGAGCTTTACGGCGGCACCATCTCCGTCCAGTCCGATGGCAAAAGCGGGACGGCTTTCACGTTTACATGGCCAGACCAAGCCAAGCTGAAGGAGGTTCTCGATGCCAGAAGTTATACCTGAAGCCAGGGCTGTGACCCTGTTCCTGATCGAGGACGACGACATCGATGCGGTGGGGGTGGCGCGCGCTCTGAAACGCAGGCGGATCGCCAACCCGATGGTGCGCGCCCGCGATGGGGTCGAGGCGCTGGAACTTATGCGCGCCGGCAAGGTGCCGCGCCCGTATTTGATTCTGCTGGACTTCAACATGCCGCGGATGGGCGGGCTGGAATTCATCCAGACCCTGCGAGATGAGCCTGGGTTGAGCGATTCCGTGGTGTTCGTGCTGACCACCTCGAAATCCGACGAGGATATGACCGCCGCCTATCGTTCGCATATTGCCGGGCACATCGTGAAAAGCGAGATCGGTAACAGTTTTTACGATCTTGTGCAGATGTTGGATGCCTATTGGCAGATCGTCGAACTGCCGAAGGGATGAGCGGTGGAGGGTCAGGTGGCAAGCCCGCCCGTGAATGAAACGGTATCGTTCGATGAGGACCGGATGCGGCCAAACCCCGGCGTCCCGGAAGAGATGCATTTGCTGGTCGTGGCCGGCGCGGGTCTGACCTCCCTGCGTTCGGTTTCCGGAAATCTTCTGACCGTGTCGCAGTCCAGTCAGCGCATGGGCCAGATTTATGCGTTGGAATCCGACATCCTGAACTTTCAAGCGTTGATGACGGTTTATCTGCAGCACGGCAGCCTGTTTATCCTGGACGAGGTCAACAAGGCCCTGACCGATGCCAAAAAGTCCGCTGATGCCTTAAGCAACAGCGACGACCCCAAGGTCAAGGCCTCGGGCGCGGCGATCGCCAAGCACATCGGGGCGCTGAACGGGATGGCCACGACTTCCGAGGATCTGTTCGGCAAGTACAACATCGCGCTCAGTTCCGGCGTTAAAAGTTCCTCGCGCACCATCCATCAGGTTTTGAATCAGGTCGGACAAACCGCTTCCGACATGAACGACGCGGTCGGCGAGGCCCTGGCCAGTTCCGCCCAGAAAGACATGATGACGGCGGAGATCCGTGCCGGGGAGTTCTTCACCACTCCCGCCAAGTGGGCGCGCACCAACACCGAAAAGGCGCTGGAGACGTTCGTTTCCTCGGTCAGTTTGTTGAAGGCGCAGACCAAGGGCCGCCATGGCGAGTCGACGCAAAAGCCGGAAACCGCCGCCGCCGCTTACGTGAAAAGTTTCGCGACGGCCGCGGACATCGCGTTGAGCGTGAGCGAGATCGCGACCAAGAAAGTTCCCGCGGAAATCCGTGCCGCGCAAAAGGTGATGGCGGAATCGATTTCCGGCCAGAAAGAGGGCATGAAGTGGATTGACGAGGAATCGCAGGCCAGCGCCACGCGCAATATGCACGTGATGGTCTGGTCCACGGTCGTTGCTCTGCTGGCCGGGATCTCGATCGCCTGGGTGGTCGGTCGCGGCATCGTTTTGCCGGTGAAGCGGGTGACCGAAGCCACGACACGGCTGGCCGAGGGCGATCTGACGCTCGAGGTGACCGAGACCGAGCGTTCCGACGAAGTCGGCGCCATGGCGCGCGCCTTGAAGGTCTTCCAGACCAATTTGTTGGAATCCAAGGAGCGTGAGGAGAAGTCCAAGGAAACCCTGGAGGCCGAGCGTCGGCGCGTGCTGCGGGAATTGGCCGACAGCCTGGAAAAGGAAATCGTTGATGTGGTGCAGGCGGTGGGACACGCCGCGTCCGGCATGAAGGAAAGCTCCAACACGATGTCCGAGGCGGCGATCCAGACCTCGGAACAGGCGACGATCGTCGCCGGGGCCGCGACCCGGGCGTCGCAGAACGTCGCCGCGGCGTCCGAGGGGTTTTACAACGCGATCGCCGAAATCGCGCGGCAGGTGGCGCATTCCTCCGACGTGGCGCGACAGGCCAGTGCCCGGGCCGAGGAAATCCAGGCCAAGGTCACCGCGCTGAACGCGACGGCCGAGCAAATCGGTACCGTCGTTGAACTGATCAACGGCATCGCGGCGCAGACCAACCTGCTGGCCCTGAATGCCACGATCGAGGCGGCGCGCGCCGGCGACGCGGGCAAGGGCTTCGCGGTGGTGGCGGGCGAGGTCGAGGATCTGGCGACCCAGACCGCCAAGGCCACCGAGGAAATCGGCGATCGCATTCGTGCCATTCAGCACGAGACCCTGGATGCGGTCGATGCCATCGCCGGGATCGCCCGCAACGTGCAGGAAGCCTCGAACGGCACCGCCGAGGTCACCGGCGGCATCGAGACCGTCAGCGTCGTCGCCGAGCAGACGGGGCGGGTCTCGAAGGACGTGCTGGGGGCGGCGGACGAGGTCGAGGAACGCGCCGACCAGTTGCGCGGTATCGTCAATCAGTTCCTTAGCCGCATCCGCAGCGCCTGATCCGGCGTGCGGAGGGGGACTCCGCATTGTTGTTGCCATGACGAAACGAGGGCCTGCGATCGTAGTCGCAGGCCCTTTCGTTCGTCCGGGGAAGGGGGGGCTCAGGCCGCTGCCGGATGCGCCACCCACAGGAAGCGGGTCTTTACGTGCGGCGGCAAGCGCCGCACCATACGGACCATCGTCGCGATCAGCAGCAGCGACAGGGCCAGACGCAGCCACAACACCACCGACAGGTGGCCGCCGATCAGAAGGATCAGCAGGGTATCCTCGACCAGCGGGTGGCAGACGCCCATGAACGACAGGGCACAGAACACGTCCTCCGGTCCCAGTTCGCCCTTGCGCACATCCTGAATGATGATGCCCTATCCGTAGGACATGCCCAGGGTCATGCCGATCATGGTGATGGTGGAGGCCTTGGGGCCGATCCCGATCAGGCGCATCATCGGTTCCAGCGCCCGGCTGATCGCCTGCAGGATGCCCGGGCGGCGCAGCACCCTCATCGCCAGCAGCATGGAAAAGATCACCAAGCTGATCGAAACCAGTTTCTTAGCCTCGCCGATCGCCCAGGCGGTCAGGCTGGCGCTTGCCGCCGGGTCGTCGAAGGGCAGGGGGATCGCGGCGGCTTCTTGCAGTGATCCGGTGGCCGAGGTAACGGCATGATAAATGATGCCGAAAAGAAGGGCGGTTCCCAACCGGATCGCCGCCTGCGCGAGGAAACGCGCACCGCACTTACGGGCGATGCCGCCTTCAACCGGCAGGGAATGCGCGATCAGCATCATCGTACCCAGGGTTGTCACCTGCGCGGCGGATAACGGGGTGGTTCCTCCCTGGGCGAGTTGCAGGAAGACGATGATCCCGGAATAGACGTTGTTGATCAGGGCGGCGGCCCACGCCAGTCCCATTTCGGCGGGCAGTCCGACCATGTTCATCAATGGTTTCAGGGGCAATGCGACGTACCGGATCAGGTCCATTTCCTGCAGGATCTTCACCAGAACGATCACCGGAACCATGATGACGTAAAGGTCGCGGGAGACCTTAAGGGCATCCTGCGCAGATTCGCTCATGGCGGAGACGACGGACCGCGTGATCGACACAATGAGGCACTGTTCCTGGCTGGACGCGATAAAGGTAAAGGATTTACGCCTTGGCGCCGTGCGGCGCAAGGAGATTCCCACGAGGTTCGAGGGCGGCCGGGATGTCGGCGATCAACGATCAACGATCATCGGGTTTGGCCGGGGACAGATGCGCGAACCGCGCCGCTGGTCGTCGCAGCGGTCGGGGCGGAGAAAACTCGGCGGTGTCGGAGCCGTGCGGCGCCACCAGCGGCGCATCGGCGGCGCCTTTGCCGGAGGGGGCGGCAAGCCCCATCTCGCGCAGCAGAACCTCCATCGGCACGAAGCCGGAAGAACCGGGCAGGCGTGGCGGCGCGGCCCAAGCGTTGGGCTGCGCGGCGCGGACGGTCGGGCGCGGATGCGTCGCCGCAAGATCGAAGGTCTTGTTCGGGGGGGGACCGGCCATCACGAGCCTCCCTGCTCTGACCGTCGAGGGGGTCCCACGACGACAAGGGTCAACCTCATCATGACTCGATGTTCTCCGGCAAGACCTCAGCGCGTGGACGCCGAATCGTCCTTTGCCGCCAAGGGTGCGCCCAGGATGGCGATCTCGTCCAACAGGCCGTTCCAGCTGTCGCGGAGGCCGACTCGCAGGGCCCATTCGCCGGGTGAGGTGCCGCGAAGTCGGGCGTCGGCGGTGGAAAATGGGGCCTGGGTCTTCTGCCGGGTCATCAACAGAACCCGTCCTTCGCTGTCGGTTGCGGAGTAAGCCGCTGATGTCTCGGCTATTCCCTTGCCGGGCGCGGTTTTCTTCAAATGCATGGATGGGGAATCGATGCGCAGGCGCGAGGGGGTGCCGGTGGCGTTCCAACTGGAGGCCAGGGGTTGGCCCGGTCGGTTCCAGGCGCGCAGGCGGGCCAGCGCTCCGCCGTCGCCGGGGGTGGCTCCGGCGTCGATTCCCTCCAGGCGGAAGGGCCGGTGGTGGCGGGCGGCAACGGCCCGCAGGCGTTTGTTTTCCGCCACCGCCGCGCCCAACTCCGGCGCGGTGCGTTGCACGGCGGATTGGGTCGCGGTGGCCAGCGCGGCATCGATTGGCGAAAGGCCGGAAAGAAGGGCGGTGCGGCGGTCGATCCGGGCGGTACCGGCGACGTCGCTTTGCCACACGATACCGCCGTTGGCATCGTACGCCGTCAGGGACAAGCGGGCTTCTCCGCCGACCGTCTCCGCCATGGGCGGCGTGGTTTCGCGGAAGGACACGGCGGTGACCCGCAACTCCAGCGGCTCCGCCGTGGCGGCGCGCGACATCGGGGCCTGGATTTCCAGTGCCGCGCGGATGCGTTCGGCGAAGTCGGCGGTACGTTCCGGAGTTTCCAGCGACCGGTCGAGGACGATGCGGTCGATGCGCGCGTCGGGCAGGGCGTCGAATGTGGTGGCGATCCGCCAGAATTGGCGACCGAAGGCGTCCAGGTTCAGGGTGAAGGCGCGGTAGCGGGCGGCGCGTTGCGTCGATTGCTGCAGGGGGATGGATTCGCGCACCGTCACCCGAGATTCGGTGGTGATACGGTCGTTGAACAGCACGCGGCCTTGGGTGTTGCGGACACGATAAAGAATCGATGCGCGACCGATGCCCTCTCCATCGGGGGTCACCGTCGCGGCGGTTTCGACATCGCGCAGGTCGATGATGACGTGCTCCGCCGCGCCGTTGCGGAATAGGCCGCTCGCCTGCAATTGTCGCCGCGCCATGTCGCGAATCGTTTCGACCACCGCCTCGCGGCGATCGTCGCGGCTGAAGGTTACATCCTCCAGGCGGAACGGCAGGGCGGCGCCGGGGAAGAGCCAGGTCTCGAAGGCGGCGTTCGCGGGGGCTGAGGCGCAGATCGCCGCCATCAGGATCAGGGCGGCGCGGGATGGAAACTTCAGCGGGGAAGAAGACAACGCGGGTCCGATCGATCAGATGCCGAACAGTTTGTTCAGGGTGAGGATGCGATGGACGGCGCGCACGGTTTCCATCGGCAGAACGATCTCGGCGCCGGGGTTCAACTGCTCCAGCAGCAGGGTGTGGTCGGTCTTGCGCAGCAGGCGCTTGCAGTAAGCATAAACCGTGCCGTCGTCGGCGTCCATGGTTTGCACCACGACATAGTCGCCGATCCGGGCCGGGCGGCGTTCGCTGACATAGACCAGTTCGCCTTCCTCGAAGCGGGGGGACATGCTGTTGCCGACCACGTACAGGGCATAGATGTCCCGCGCCTCGCCGATGCCGGGGGGGCGTCGCACGAAGTCGATGGGGCTGGCTTCGACCGGCGAAATGTTGGAAGGCCGGGCGCATAAGCTGAGCGCGCTCTACGTGCAGAAGACCAAGGCGATCCTGTCCGCCGCCGACGAGGCCGAGGCGCGCGCCAAGGACCTGGAAAGTCAGAAGGCGGATGTCGAAACCGATATGTTCCTGAAGGACGCGGTGCAGGTGATCGAACGCCTGCAGGCGGTATCCGTCGATATCACGCGGGCCTTCCAGCCGACCATCGAGGAAGATCTGTGGAAGCGGTATCACCGTGGCGACCAGGGGGCGTTCCTGCGTCACCTGTCGCGGTCCCTGACCAAATCGTAGATGCAGGAGATCAAGGATCGCCTTCGGGGCGGAGTCCGAGTTCCGTGGCTTCGTCACTCGCTATCTGTCGGAGTTCGAGGCCCTGACCGCGCGGGCGCGGCGCTCCGATCGTTCCGATGTCCTGATCGCGGTTCTGACCGGGTCGGACATCGGTCGCGTTTACATGATCCTGGCCAAGGCCCTGGGGCGGGTGGAACAGATCGGACTTTCCGATAAGGCGCATATCCGCGCCCGGATATCAACCGTGGTGACCGGCGCGAGGCGGCAAGACTTCGCACCGGTTAATTTTTACGAAAAAGTTCCCTACGCTTGTGGCTTAATTTTAAATTTCTTCATATTTCAGTTGACGCCGGACAGGAAAGCCCCAGCATTCGCCCGGGGCAACCCGACCAAAGATTTAACAATACCGCCTGCTGGGCAGTCACAGAGGGAATGATGTTCGAATTTGATGTGGACCGGAGCACGCGTCTCCAATTCCTGCGCATCGATAATCGCTCGGTCGCGGCGCTGCGCGAGGCGTGGCCGGTGGTGCGCCCCAAGTTGCGTGCGATTCTGGATGAATTTTATACGCACCTGCAGGGGGTTCCTGCCCTCAAGCGGTTGGTTGCCGGAGACGGCGTGGTCGAACGCCTGAAGGCGACGCAGGGCGCCCATCGGGAACGTTTGTTCAAGGGCGATTTCGACGACGCCTTCATGAAGGGGGTGATGGCGGTCGGCCATGCGCATGCCCGCATCGGGCTGGAGCCGCGCTGGTACATTGGCGGCTATTCCCTGGTGTTGACCCGTCTGATTGCGGAAATCAACCAAGCCTTCAAGCGCTGCGCCGAAAAGCGGGGGGATCTGGTTTCTGCGGTGACCAAGGCGGTGTTCCTGGACATGGACCTGTCGATTTCGGTCTACCAGGAATTGGTGAAGATCCAGCTGCAGGAGCGCGAGCACAAGCTGGAAGAGATGATCGTCACCTTCGACGGTCATGTCAGCCAGCCGCGCAGCGTCGAGGCGGCGCGCGCCGGCGAGGCGGGCAAGGTCAAGAACCTGGCCAATCAGACGGCGCGGGCGACCGAGGATATTTCGTCCCAGATCGCCAGCATCTATGCCGCGACCGAACAGACCGGGGATGCGATTCGCAATATCGTCGGCACCATCAACCAACCGGGCGAGGACACCACGGCGATCTCGGCGGCGATCGAGGAACAGTCCGCCACCACCCGCGAGATCGCCCGCAACGTCGCCGAGGCGGCACAGGGCACGCAAGAGGTCTCCAGCAATATCGTGATGGTCAGCAGCAACGCCGACCGCACCGGCTCCCTGTCCGAGGAATCGCGTCAGGCGGTGATGCGGTTGTCGGCGACCGCGCGGACCATGCAAGAGGAAATCGAGCGCTTCCTCGAGGACGTGCGGGCGGCTTGACGACGCTTTGAAAACAAACCGCCCGGCATTCCGTTACGCGTGCCGGGCGGTTTGTCGTTGGGGCGGAAGGGTCAGGGCTCGACCACGGTCTGCCGTTGCGACCCCAGGCCTTCGACCGTGACCTCGACCGTCTCGCCGGGTTTCAGGAACCGCTTGCGACCGAAACCGACCCCAGCCGGGGTGCTGGTCAGGATGACGTCGCCTGGCAGCAGGCGCAGGAACTGGCTGAGGTAAGCGACCAGGAACCGCACCGGGAAGATCATCCGATCGGTGGCGCTGTCTTGCATTACCTCGCCATCGACCGACAGACGGATCGCCAGTTTCTGCGGGTCCGGGATCTCGTCGCGGGTCACCAGATAGGGGCCGAGCGGGCAGAAGCCGGGGGCCGATTTCCCCTTCGCCCATTGTCCCTGACGCTTGAACTGATGGTCGCGTTCCGAAACGTTGTTGGCCACCATGTAGTCCGCGACATGGGCGAAGGCCTCCGCCTCGGTCACGCGGTGGGCGGCGCTGCCGATCACCACCGCCAATTCCGCTTCCCAATCCAGGCGCTGCGATCCGGGGGGGGAATGGATCGGGTCGAAGGGACCGGACAGACTGCCGTTATGCTTGAAGAACAGGATCGGTTCCGGCGGCGGTTCGCCCTTGGTCTCGCGGGCGTGGTCGGCGTAGTTCAAGCCGATGCCGATGATGTTGCCGATCCCTGCGATCGGCGTACCCAGGCGCGGCGTTCCGGCGACTATGGGCAGGGTCGTGGGGTCGATCGCGGCCAGACGCGCCAGTCCGGCGGGCGAGATTTCCGCCGCGCCGATCCCGGCGACAATGCCGGAAAGGTCGCGGATGTCTCGTTGCGCATCCAGAAGGCCGGGGTTTTCCTGGCCCGGGGGGGCGAAGCGCAGCAAGCGCATGGGGGCTTTGTTCGTTTCAGAAAAGGGTGACGGCGCGGATTTCCTCCGCGCTCAGGCTGCCGGGGATGATCGCCATTGGCACGTGAACGCGCCTTAGGTCCTTGCCCATCAACGATGAAATCAGCGGACCGGGGTCGCCCTTGCCGGTGTCGGCGCCCAACACCAGGGCATGCACGGTTTCCTGCTCCAGGAACTTCAAAAGTTCCTCGCGGCGGTCGCCTTCGCGCAGGTGGATCGAAGGGGGGCTTGCCCGACAATGCCAGGACATGGTCGGCGTGGCTGTGCAACAGGGCTTCCGCCTCCTTGCGGCGATCCTCGCGCATTACGTCGCCGACGAACATGAAGTGTTCGAACTCCACCGGTGGGATGACGTAGAGCAGGGCGACCTGTCCGTCCGAACGCTTCGCCCGCAGGCAGGCGTAGTCCAGCGCGGGTTTGAACTCCTCGGTCTCGTCGATCACCACCAGAAAGACCCGCCCGGCGGGGGGGGGCGTGTCTTGTCGGCGGGGTCGATTTCGTATCCGGTCTCCGGTCCCAGGATCGGCATCTGCTGGCTCCGTTGGTTGCCCCCGCAGCATGCGCCAGAGTGGGGCGGGTTTTCAACGTTGGTCATTTAGCGGCGGATTGGCAAGCTCAGCGTAAAAGGCGATAGTGGGGATCTTAAGCCAAACAGTATCGGGAGTCCCCGCCGCCATGAAGACCTTCAGCTATGTGAATCCGACGCGAATCCTTTTCGGCAAGGGGCAGATCGCCGCCATCGGCAAACAGATCCCCGAGTCGGCGCGGGTTCTGGTGACCCATGGCGGCGGCAGCATCAAGGCCAATGGTGTCCACGATCAGGTGATGGCGGCCTTGAAGGGGCGGGCCGTCGCCGAATTCGGCGGCATCGAACGCAACCCCAGCTATGAAACGATGATGCGGGTGGCGGAAGCGGCGCGCGCCCATGCCGCGGATTTCATTCTGGCGGTGGGCGGCGGCTCGGTGATCGACGGCAGCAAGTTTCTGGCCGCCGCGCTGAAATACGATGGGGCGGAGCCGTGGGACCTAGTCACCGGCAAGGCCAGGATTAAGGGCGCGGTGTCGTTGGGCGTGGTGCTGACCCTGCCCGCCACCGGATCGGAAAGCAACTGCGGCGCGGTCATCACCCACAAGGGGCTGGGGGCCAAGCTGCCCTTCGGACATCCCTCGGTGTTTCCGGTGTTCGCGGTGCTCGACCCCGAGGCGACGCGTACCCTGCCCGCGCGTCAGGTCGCCAACGGTGTCGCCGATGCCTTCGTCCATGTCGTCGAACAGTATCTGACGGTCTCCGCCCAGGGCATGGTGCAAGATGCCTATGCCGAGGCGTTGCTGCGGACCCTGGTCGCGGTGGGGCCGGTGACGCTGGCCGATCCTGACGACATGGAGGCCCGCGCCAATCTGATGTGGGCGGCCAACCAGGCGCTGAATGGGCTGATTTCGGTGGGGGTGCCGCAGGACTGGGCGACCCATATGATCGGTCACGAACTGACCGCGCTTTACGGTGTCGATCACGCCCGTTCTCTGACCATCGTGCTGCCCGCGATGCTGCGCGTCCGGCGGCAGGCGAAGCGCGCCAAGCTGCTGCAATACGCCGCCAACGTCTGGCATCTGTGCGATGGGGCCGAGGACGCGCGCATCGACGCGGCGATCGAAAGGACCGAGGCGTTCTTCCGGTCTCTCGGGCTGCCGGTGCGGTTGTCGGATGCCCGGTTGGGAGCCGAGGCGGTGACGGCGGTGTGCGCCAATCTGGTGGCGCATGGCATGACGGCGCTGGGCGAGGACCAAACGGTGACGCCGGATGTGGCGAAGCAGGTTCTGACCGCCGCGTTGTGATGGAAAGGGCCGAACCATGCACACCCATTCTCTGAAGCCCTGGCGGCACGATCACGTCTTCGAACAGGACACGAAACTGGTGTCGGAACGCCGGTTGAGCGCGGTGGTCGCGGTCACCGCGACGGTGATGGCGGCGGAAATCGCGGCGGGTCTGGCCTTTGGCTCGATGGCGCTGCTGGCCGACGGCTTGCATATGGCGACCCATGCACTGGCCCTGGGGCTGGCGGTCAATCTGGCCAGCGCGCTGATTCTGGGACATGACCACGATCACGACCATGATCACGGCGTCGATCACAATCATCGCGCCGCCCATTTCCATGTGTTGGCCGATGCGGTGGCCTCGCTGTTGGCGATCGCCGCGCTGGGCTTCGCCTGGGGATTCGGCGCCGATTGGTTGGACCCCTTGGTCGGCGTCGCCGGGGCGGCCCTGATCGCCCGTTGGGGGGTCGGGCTGATGCGGGAGTCCGCCGCCATTCTTTTGGACGCGCAGGCGCCGGAGCAGGTCTTGCAGGCCATTGCCGCCGCCATCGAGTGCGACGACGACGCGCGGATATCGGATCTGCATGTGTGGACGATCGGGGTCGGGCGCTACGCGGCGCAGATTTCGGTGGTCGCGGCGGCGCTCTTGTCCCCCGCCGACTACAAGGCGCGTCTGAATGGCGTGGCGGGGATCGTCCATCTGGCGGTGGAGGTCAATCGTTGCCCCGGTCCGCATTGAGGACGCCATGCTGATCGCCCACATCAGCGACCCGCATCTGACCGCCGACGGTGCGCCGGTGTATGGTTTGGTCGATGCCGACACGGCGTTGGCGCGGGTGGTCGATGCGGTCAACGCGCTGTCTCCGTGTCCCGACGTGGCCTTGGTTACCGGCGATCTGACCCATGATCGCGACGTGGGCGCGGCGCGGCGGGCGGCGGCGGCGCTGGCGGTCTTGCGCATGCCGGTGTTCGTGGCGATGGGCAATCATGACGACCGCGCCGCGATTCGCGCCGCCTTTGGCCCCTATCCCGGCGATTCCAGCGCGGCCTGGATGGCCTATGCGGTCGATGCCTTTCCGTTGCGCCTGTTGGCCCTGGATGCCGCCACCGACGCCCCCTTCCGCGCCTTGCTGCCGCCGGCCGAATTGGACTGGTTGGCGGCGCGCTTGGCCGAGGCCCCGGCGCGACCGACCCTGGTGTTCCTGCACCATCCGTCGTTCGACACCGGCATCGACTGGCTGGATTCCATGGGAATCGCCGCCGGACGCCGCAAAATGGGCGAATTTGCTGCACGGCCACGGCGGTGTCGCGGGCATTCTGTGCGGCCACCTGCATCGCCCGATGCGCGGCACCCCCCGGGTATGTCCTGCATCGGTGGGATGCGGCGATGGGGACCCTGGGCTCCGAACTGCGGTTTCTGGATGGGCATGCCGAGGACTGGTTGCCCGCCCGCCCCGATCCCGCGCCTTAAGACCATTTTCCGCAAAAACGGCGTGATCCGTGGGCGGCCTCTTGTCGTTGGCGGATTTTCAGGCCACATTCCGCGAAGGGAAAGGGGAGTCGTTTCCGGTCGAGGCGGCTTCCTCGCGCTCGGGTCGGGCGTGAAATGGATCACGAGATCGAATAGGGAGACCACCAACAGATGCGTATTGCCACTTGCGCCGCGTTTACGGCAGCCTTGACGTGCAACCTTGCCGTTGTCCCCGCGCGGGCGGCGGAGCGTGTGGTCCACGTCTACAATTGGACGGATTACATCGCCGACGATACCTTGGAAACCTTCACCAAGGAAACCGGCATCAAGGTCGTCTACGACGTCTATGACAGCAACGAGGTCCTGGAAGCCAAGCTCTTGGCCGGGAAGTCTGGCTACGACGTGGTATTTCCGACGGCGCGCCCGTTCGCGATGCGGCAGATCAAGTCCGGTCTGTACCAGAGGCTGGATAAGGCGAAACTGCCCAACCTTAAGAACATGGACCCGCAGTTGATGGCCGCCATGGCCTCGATCGATCCCACCAACGCCCATGGTGTACCCTATATGTGGGGCACCACCGGCATCGGTATCAATGTCGATAAGGTGAAGGCGGTTTTGGGCCCGGATGCCGACGTGACCTCGCTGGCGATGATGCCGCCGCCGTCTTCAAGAAGATTCGTCCCTACATCAAGTATTTCCAGGGTTCGCAGTACGTGAACGACCTGGCCAACGGGGATGTTTGCGTTTCCCAGGGCTATTCGGGCGACCTTTTGCAGGCCAAGGCCCGCGCCAAGGAAGCGGTCAACGGCGTCAATATAGTACATCATCCCGAAGGAAGGCGCGGTGCTGTGGACCGACGTCATGCTGATTCCGAAGGATGCGCCGAATCCGAAGGAAGCGTTGGAATACATCAACTTCATCATGAAGCCCGAGGTGGTGGCGAAGATTTCCAATTTCGTGTCCTACGCCAACGCCAAGAAGGCCGCGAATGATCTGGTGGACGAGGAAATCCGCACCGATCCCGGCATCTATCCGTCGAAAGCGGTGATGGATAAGCTCTACATGCTGCCGGAAAACGACCAGGCACTGATCCGTTATCGGGTGCGTGCCTGGACCCGCGTCAAGACCGGACTGTAACCGGAACCGGGGGGCAAGGATACCGGTAGCCCAGGGCGCGCGTGCGTCGCAGGATCTTGAATCCTGGCAAGACCCGAAGGCTCGTCCGATCGTTCAGATCGAGAACGTGACCAAGGCCTTCGGGTCCCACTACGCCGTGGACGACGTCAGTCTGGAGATCTTTCAGGGCGAGTTCGGGGGCTTCGGGCTGCGGCAAAACGACGTTGTTGCGGATGCTGGCCGGGCTGGAGACCCCAGACAACGGACGGATCATGATCGACGGGGCGGACATGACGCATGTTCCGCCCTATCGTCGTCCGGTCAACATGATGTTCCAGTCCTATGCCCTGTTCCCCCACATGACGGTGGAACAGAACATCGCCTTCGGTTTGAAGCAGGAAGGCGCGACCTCGGCCCAGATTCGCGAACGCGTCGCCGAGATGCTGCATCTGGTCCGTCTGGCTCCCTAAGCGAAGCGCCGACCGCATCAGTTGTCGGGGGGGCAGCGGTAGCGCGTCGCGCTGGTCCGGTCGCTGGCCAAGCATCCCCGCCTGTTGCTGTTGGACGAACCGCTGGGCGCCCTGGATAAAAAGCTGCGCGAACATACCCAGTTCGAACTGGTCAACATCCAAGAGCAGCTGGGGACCACCTTCATCATGGTCGCCCACGACCAGGAGGAGGCGATGACCATGTCCACCCGCATCGCGGTGATGGACGAAGGCCGCATCCTGCAGATCGGTGGTCCGGCGACCATCTACGAATATCCGGCGACCCGTTACGTCGCCGATTTCATCGGTTCGGTGAACCTATTCGACGGTCGCGTCACCGGCGAATCCGACGGCGTTCTTTTCATTCATTGCGACGAGGTCGGTTCCACTATGGCGATCGCCCATGGCGAGCCGCTGCCCGCCGGAACCCCGATCTCGGTCGCCCTGCGTCCGGAAAAGATGACCGTCACCGACGTCAAGCCGGACAGCGAATTCAACGTTCTGCGCGGCGTGGTGTCGGAAATCGCCTATCTGGGCGACGTCTCGATCTATTACGTGGCGCTGCCCAACAAGACCCTGGTCCACGTGCAGTTGACCAACCTGGCGCGCCACACCATCTCGCCGATGACCTGGGAACAAGAGGTCTGGCTGACCTGGGAACAAGAGGTCTGGCTGACCTGGGAACCGGAAAATGGCGTGGTTCTGCAATCATGATGGTGCCGTCGGTTCCGCCTCCCATGCCCTCGTCGCCCTCGGGCGGCCCCGCGTCGGTCGCGTTCATCGGCTACGTCTGGCGCTGGCTTTTGGGGTTTTCCGTCGTCACGCAGGTGCGTGGGTTGGCGATGGGTACGGTGTCGTGGGGGCGCGCCATGGTCACCGCGGTGCCGTTTCTGTGGCTGGTGCTGTTCTTCGGCCTGCCGTTTTTGGTGGTCCTGAAGATCAGCTTCTCGCGGGCGGTGATCGCGCAGCCGCCCTATACGCCGTTGCTGACCTGGGCCAAGGACGGCTTCATGGTGCTGCGCATCAATTTCCAGAATTACCTGCTGTTGGTGCAAGACAGCCTGTACTGGTCGGTGTACCTGAATTCCCTGCGCATCGCGGCGATCGCCACCGCGATTTGCCTGTTCCTCGGCTACCCCATGGCCTATGCCATCGCCAAGGTGAAGGCCGAGAGGCGGGTGCCGTTGCTGATGCTGATCATCCTGCCGTTTTGGACTTCGTTCTTGATCCGCGTTTATGCCTGGATCGTCATTCTGAAGAACAACGGCCTGTTGAACAATTTCCTGATCTGGCTGGGAGTGATCGACCAACCGCTGCCCCTGATGCACACCGATGTTTCGGTCCTGGTCGGAATGGTCTATTTCTACCTGCCGTTCATGGTTCTGCCGTTGTTCGCTACCCTGTCGCAGATGGATGAATCGCTGTTGGAGGCGGCGGCAGATCTGGGGCGCCGTCCGGGCAAGGTGTTTTTGACCATCACCCTGCCGCTTTCCATGTCGGGTGTGGTCGCCGGGTCGATGCTGGTGTTCATTCCCTCGGTGGGCGAGTTCGTCATCCCCGACCTTCTGGGCGGCCCCAACACCTTGATGATCGGCAAGGTGCTGTGGACCGAGTTCTTCTCCAACAAGGACTGGCCGGTGGCCTCGGCGGTGGCGGTGGCGACGCTGCTGCTGTTGGTGGTGCCGATCGTCCGCTTTCAGAAGGCGCAGGAAGCAAGCAACAAGCGGGCGGAGGACGTGGCGCAATGAGAGGATGGCGGTCTTTTGTCCTGTTCTCGGTGCTGGCGTTCGGCTACGCGTTTTTGTACGTGCCGATCTTTTCGCTGATCGTCTATTCCTTCAACGAATCGCGTCTGGTCACGGTGTGGGCCGGGTTCTCGACCAAGTGGTACGTGGCGCTTCTGGAAAACGATCAGGTCCTGGGCGCCGCCTGGCTGAGTCTGCAGATCGCGGTGATGAATGCGACCGGCGCGGTGGTACTGGGAACGTTGGCCTGTCTGGTGCTGGCGCGTTTCGGATGATTTCGCGGACGGACCGCCTTTACCACCCTGATCACCGCCCCCTTGGTGATGCCGGAAGTGATCATCGGCCTGTCGCTGCTGCTGCTGTTCGTCAGTTTGCAGAATTTGGTCGGCTGGCCGGAAACCCGTGGCATGACCACCATCACCATCGCGCATTTAACCTTTTCCATGGCCTATGTGACGGTGGTCATCCAGTCGCGTCTGTCGCAGATGGACGTTTCGATCGAGGACGAGGCGATCGCCCTGGTCGCGGCGTGCAAGGCCGACATGACGATGCGCTCGCTGATCGTCGCCGCCCACACCATCAAGGGCGAGGGCCTGTTCAACCTGAAAATCGCGGGACAATTGCCGAATTATACCAATCGCTTGCGTATGGGCGTGGCCAAGGGCGAGCCGATGTTGCGACGGGTGTTGAACAAGGGAGTGGCTTCGATCACCCCGCGCGAGGTGGGGGAGACCGTCAACCGCTACGTCTCGATCAATGTGCAGACTGGGGTGAACTACACCCTTTTGTTCCAGGTAATCGGAGGCTTCGCGGTGTTGGCGCCGCCCTTGTACTCGTAGCAGATCATGCCGGTGCCGCCGCCGACCGAGCCCTCCGGCACCGGGCCTGACGTGGCGCCGTCGATGGCGTTCCGCACATGCGTCTCGGACAGCGTGGTCGTCCCCACCGCGACCCCGGGCACGTCGGTGATCGCGTTCAGCGGGCCGGGCGTTCCCGGCAGCGGCAGCCCCAGGCCGCGAGCGCGCAACTGGCCGGAGGGGGAGCGGCTCAAAGGATCGGAAACCGGCATCGGCGTGTCCTCGCGGGATGGTGGGAATGGCGCGACTAGGATGGCGGAGGAGGAAATCCGGGTCAACATACGCCGCCCCCTTGAGCGTCTTTCACGATCGTTCCGGAGGCTCGGGGTGACGGTGGCCTTGGCAAGGGGGGCGGAGGACCGCCAATATCTTAGGGAAATGGTGCCGGTTACAGGATTTGAACCCGTGACCCCCTGATTACAAATCAGGTGCTCTACCAGCTGAGCTAAACCGGCCCTTGCGACCGCTTGTATCGCGGCTTCCCGGTGTGACGCAAGGGGCTTTGCGGTCGGCGCGGCGGCCCCGGCGGCTGGAAAAAAGGAGTCGCGAGGGCTCCCTTTTCGGGGCGGGGCCGCGCGATTTCTAGGTCAGCAGGGCGTACAACGCCACGGCGGCGGCATTGGAAACGTTCAGGCTTTCCATGCCGGGACGGATCGGCAGGCGCGCCGTGAAGTCGCAGGTTTCCAGGGTCAGGCGGCGCAGTCCCGCGCCCTCCGCCCCCAGAACCAGCACCAGGGCTTCCGGCAAGTCCTGCTCGGCCAGGGTCGAGGGCGCCTCGCCATCCAGGCCGACGCACCAGTACCCCTTGGACTTCAAGGTCCCCAGGGCGCGGACGAAGTTGGCGACGCGGATCAGCGGCACGGTCTCCAGGGCGCCGCTGGCGGCCTTGGCGATGGTTCCGCTTTCCTCGGGCGCGTGGCGTTCCGGCACGATCACCGCCAGGGCCCCGAAGGCGGCGGCCGAACGCAGGATGGCGCCGACGTTGTGGGGGTCGCTGACCTGATCCAGGGCAACGACGATGCGTCGTTCCGGCAGGGCCTCGCCATCGGCGGCGGCGTCTTCGATGTTCTCGACCGCGATCGCGGGCAGCAGCGCGCAGTGCAGGGCCGCGCCCTGGTGGACCGCGCCGGGCGGCAGCAGAGGGTCGATGTCGCGGCGTTCGACGACGGTGGGGGCGATCGCGTGCGGTGTGTTGGCGACGGTGTCGGCCAGGGCCTCGGCGGCGTCCTGGGTCAGCAGCAGGCGCTTCGGGCGGCGGTCCGGGTTGGCCAGGGCAGCGGCCACCGCGTGTAGGCCGTAAAGCCAGACTTCTGTGGCGGCGGGGCGGCGATCGCGGCTGCTATCGGTTGCCGGGCCGCGGCTTGGCGCTTCGCGCCGGGACTTGAAACGGGTCATGCGTGGCCCCAGGTGTTGACATTGGCGCGGCGGTTCCGGCCGGGCGCGGATGTCGCGATGAAGGCCGCGACCCGCGACTCTTAGCACGAAGCCGGACCCCCGTGCGAGAAAACAGAAAGCCCCGACTTTGATGTTGACATGGGGTGGGAAATGCTCATATTTGCGCACTCCAACGCACTGGTCCCGCGGGGCCGGACGCGTCCTGGACGACCCGCCGAGCGGCAGGGTGCGGAGGGGTGGCCGAGCGGTTAATGGCAGCAGACTGTAAATCTGCCGACTTATGTCTACGCAGGTTCGAATCCTGCCCCCTCCACCATCCTTGGCGCCACGACTGGGAAGCCGGGGCGTGTTTTTGTTCGTGGGGTGGCGTATAGCCCGAAGCCGGGCGGGGGAAGTGTGCGGGTGTAGCTCAATGGTAGAGCCCCAGCCTTCCAAGCTGGTTGTGAGGGTTCGATTCCCTTCACCCGCTCCAATTTTTAGGCGCTTCGGGGGATTGTGTCGGTTACGCGGCGATTGTCTGGCGGACCGGCGGGCAGAGGTTCGGACAGGGTGGGCGGTTCCTTCCTGTCTCATTATCCAACAACACCGGAAACATTGGATTTCACGTCATGTCCAAGGAAAAGTTCGAGCGGAACAAGCCGCATTGCAACATCGGCACGATTGGCCACGTTGACCACGGGAAGACGACGCTGACGGCGGCGATCACGAAGGTGATGGCGGAAGCGGGTCGTGCGCAGTTCAGCGCGTACGACATGATCGACAAGGCGCCGGAAGAGCGTGCTCGCGGCATCACGATCAACACGGCGCACGTTGAGTACGCGACGGAGAACCGTCACTACGCGCACGTCGATTGCCCTGGCCACGCCGACTATGTGAAGAACATGATCACCGGCGCGGCGCAGATGGACGGCGCGATTCTGGTGGTTTCCGCAGCGGACGGTCCGATGCCGCAGACGCGCGAGCACATTCTGTTGGCGCGTCAGGTGGGCGTTCCGTCGCTGGTCGTCTACATGAACAAGGTTGACCAGGTTGACGATCCGGAGCTGTTGGAGCTGGTGGAGATGGAAATCCGGGAGCTTTTGAGCTCGTACGATTTCCCCGGCGACGACATTCCGATCGTTCAGGGTTCGGCGTTGGCGGCCCTGGAAGGCCGTGACGACGAGATCGGCCGGAACTCGATCATGAAGCTGATGGAGGCGGTTGACGCCTACATTCCGCAGCCGGAGCGTCCGAAGGACAAGCCGTTCCTGATGCCGATCGAGGACGTTTTCTCAATCTCGGGTCGTGGCACGGTGGTGACGGGTCGCGTCGAGCGCGGCGTCGTGAAGGTGGGCGAGGAAGTTGCGATCGTCGGTCTGCGTGACACGGTGAAGACGATCTGCACCGGCGTCGAGATGTTCCGCAAGTTGCTGGATCAGGGCGAAGCGGGCGACAACATCGGCGCTCTTCTGCGCGGCATGAAGCGTGAAGACGTGGAACGCGGCCAGGTTCTGGCGGCTCCGGGTTCGATCACGCCGCACACCAAGTTCAAGGCCGAGGCGTACATTCTGACCAAGGAAGAAGGCGGTCGTCATACGCCGTTCTTCTCGAACTATCGTCCTCAGTTCTATTTCCGGACGACGGACGTGACGGGTTCGGTGGTTCTGCCGGAAGGCGTCGAGATGGTGATGCCGGGCGATAACATTTCGATGGAAGTCGATCTGATCGCGCCGATCGCGATGGATGAAGGCCTGCGCTTCGCGATCCGCGAAGGTGGCCGGACCGTCGGTGCCGGCGTGGTGGCCTCGATCGTCGAATAAAGATGACCGCGAAACTTTTCCACCGGTGGAACCCGGAGGAAAAGTGCTTGATTGCCAGGGGCGAGAGAGCTAGTCTCTCGCGCCTTTGGTGTTGGGGGCTTTTTTCCCCAATGGCTTCAGTTGTACGCGGACGTTAGGGGTGTAGCTCAACTGGTAGAGCGCCGGTCTCCAAAACCGGGGGTTGCGGGTTCGATCCCTGCCACCCCTGCCAGTCCGCGACGAAGCCCTTGTAGGGTGTTTTTACGCGCCGTCATGGCGCGATCCGCGTGCGGCGCGGCAGCTAGGTTTGGATGTGGTATATGGCTAAGACCTCTCCCGGTCAGTTTGTTCGTCAGGTTCGGCAGGAGCTGGCGAAGATTACCTGGCCAAGCCGCAAGGAGACGATGCTCTCGACCGTCATGGTGATGTCCATGGCCGTTGTCGCCTCGGTTTTCCTGTTTCTGGTCGATACGATTTTTTCGCTGGGAATTCAGACTGTTCTCGGGCTTGGGGGTTGAACTGATGCAGGCGCGCTGGTACGTCGTCCACGTCTATTCCGGCTTTGAGAAGAAGGTCGCGCAGTCGATCCGCGAGCAGGCGGGGCAGAAGGGCATGGTCGATCTCTTCGAGGAGATCCTGGTCCCGACCGAGGAAGTGGTGGAAGTCCGCCGCGGCGCCAAGGTCAATGCCGAACGCAAGTTTTTCCCCGGCTACGTCCTGGTCAAGATGGTGTTGACCGACGAAAGTTGGCATCTCGTCAAGAACACCGCCAAGGTCACCGACTTCTTGGGTGGCTGCGGTCGTCCGGTGCCGATCACCGAGGCCGAGGCGCAGCGGATCATGACCCAGGTGCAAGAGGGCGTGGATCGTCCGAAGCTCTCGGTGGTGTTCGAGATCGGCGAGCAGGTTCGGGTTTGCGACGGGCCGTTCACCAGCTTCAACGGCACGGTCGAGGAAGTGGACGAAGAAAGAAGCCGCATCAAGGTGGCGGTGTCGATCTTCGGGCGCTCGACTCCGGTGGAACTGGAATACGCGCAGGTCGAGAAGGTCAGTTGAGTTTCCGCGTCCTTCGGGGCGCGGTGAAAACCTGCGGGAGACTAGAGCCAAGGTCGCACCGCAGTCCTGTCCATGGCGTTAACCGGATGGTTTCGGTCGCTTTTAGAGAGTGAGAGAAATGGCTAAGAAGATTTTGGGATTTATCAAGCTCCAGGTGCCGGCGGGCAAGGCGAATCCGTCGCCGCCGATCGGTCCCGCGCTGGGTCAGCGCGGTCTGAACATCATGGAATTCTGCAAGGCTTTCAACGCGCAGACCCAGGGTATGGAAGTCGGGATGCCGGTGCCGGTGGTGATCACCGCCTTTTCCGACCGGACCTTCACCTTCATCACCAAGCTGCCGCCGATCAGCTATTACCTGAAGAAGGCCGCAGGTGTGACGAAGTGCAGCCAGACTCCGGGCACGGCGACCGCCGGCCAGGTGTCGGAAGGCCAGATCCGCGAAATCGCGACCGCGAAGATGCCGGACCTGAACTGCCACACTGTTGAAGCGGCCATGAAAATGGTTCGCGGTTCCGCCCGTTCCATGGGCCTTCTGGTGGTGGAGTAAGCTCATGGCAAAAGTTGCGAAGCGGATGGCGGCGGCCTATGAAGGCATCGACCGCGACAAGTTTTATCCCCTGGCCGAGGCTGTGGCGCTGATCAAGGGCGCGGCGAAGGCGAAGTTCGACGAAACCATCGAAGTTGCTCTCAATCTGGGCGTCGATCCGCGTCACGCGGACCAGATGGTGCGCGGCGTGGTTTCCCTGCCGCACGGCACCGGCAAGACGGTGCGCGTCGCCGTGTTCGCCAAGGGGCCGAAGGCCGACGAGGCGAAGGCTGCGGGCGCCGAGCTGGTTGGCGCCGAGGACCTGATGGAAATCATCCAGGGCGGCACCATGGATTTCGATCGCTGCATCGCGACCCCCGATATGATGGGCGTAGTTGGCCGTTTGGGTAAGGTTCTGGGTCCGCGCGGCCTGATGCCGAACCCGAAGCTGGGCACCGTGACCATGAACGTCGCGGAAGCGGTGAAGGCGGCGAAGGGCGGTCAGGTGCAGTTCCGCGTCGAAAAGGCGGGTATCGTTCACGCCGGCGTCGGTCGGGCCTCGTTCACCGAGGCGCAGTTGGCCGATAACGTCAAGGCCTTCGTCGACGCCATCAACAAGGCCAAGCCGTCGGGCGCGAAGGGCGTTTACCTGAAGAAGGTTTCGCTCTCCTCGACGATGGGTCCGGGCCTGAAGCTTTCCATCGCCGACGTCGTCGGTTGATCAAGGAATTCCGGTGCGCGCGGGCTGTTCCCCCGTGCGGACCGGCTGGGGAGACCGGTCCGCCGGTTTCCTTAACTACCTGTCCGAGACCGCAGGCCCTGGCCGAAAGGCTGGTTTAATGGGCATCCACCTGCGCAGACGGGAGTGGCAAGTTTCGATCGTGGCGGGAGACCGCGGCGATAAGGCTTGAACTTTCGAGGGCAGGTTCGTCGATCCCCAAGGGGGCGTTTCCCGGTTTTCCGGGGGCGTGCCGGCGGGGATGCCGATCCGGGGCCGTTTCCGTGAAGGGGCGGGACCGGATCAACATAGCGGAGACGAAAGTGAACCGAGAGGAAAAATCCGAACTGGTGCGTGCCCTGAACGCTCTGTTCAACGAGGTCTCGCTCGTCGTCGTCACCCAGTACAAGGGTCTGACGGTCGAAGAGATGACGACCTTGCGTGGACAGATGCGGGCAGCTGGCGCGCACTTCAAGGTGACGAAAAATCGGCTTACGCGTCTCGCTCTGGCGGGTACCGAATTCGAGGGCACTGGTGATTTCTTCACCGGGCCGACGGCGATCGCGACTTCGGTCGATCCCGTTGCCGCGGCCAAGGCCGTCGTCGAATTCGCCAAGAAGAACGACAAACTGGTGATTGTCGGTGGTTCGTTGGGAAGCACGGTTCTGAATGTGAACGGGGTCAAGGCCCTGGCCACCATGCCGTCCCTGGACGAACTGCGCGGCAAGCTTCTGGGTCTTCTCCAGGCTCCGGCCACTAAGGTGGCGGGCGTGGTGCAGGCTCCGGCGGGCCAGTTGGCGCGTGTCTTTGCGGCCTATGCCGATCAGGGCGCCGCAGCGTAAGCGGGTTGTCTAACAAATATCGAAAAGTTCAAGCCCGACAAGGAGTTAATAGAAATGGCCGATTTGGGTAAGCTGGTTGACGAGCTGTCCGCCCTGACCGTTATGGAAGCCGCCGAGCTTTCGAAGATGCTGGAAGAGAAGTGGGGCGTGTCCGCCGCCGCTCCGGTTGCGGTTGCCGCCGCCGGTCCGGCCGCTGCCGCCGCTCCGGTGGAAGAGCAGACCGAATTCGACGTCGTTCTTGTCGCCGCTGGCGAGAAGAAGATCAACGTGATCAAGGAAGTCCGCGCCATCACCGGCCTGGGCCTCAAGGAAGCGAAGGATCTGGTCGAAGGCGCTCCGAAGGTTGTGAAGGAAGCCTGTTCGAAGGACGAATCCGCCGCTCTGAAGAAGCAGTTGGAAGAAGCCGGCGCGACGGTCGAGCTGAAGTAAGACGCGTTGTCGCGTCTAATTATCAAGATTTGGGTCGTCCTGCACCGCGCTTGCTAGGCGCGCGTGCGGGGTGGCCCGTCTGCGCTTTCTGTTAAGAGGCCCGGTTTTTCCGGACCGCTTGACAGAAAGCGCCCCCCCCCCGGAACGGGGGTGGGAAGATCGATGGTGCCTGGGTTCAGGGCCCCGTCAAGGACTACGCCGGAGCGCATGGTGCGGTTCGGTGGAACAAGCTAGTGACGTGCATAAGGAGTGGCGATGTCGGGCTCTCTCTCGGGATGCAAACGGGTGCGTCGGAGTTTTGGACGGATTCCGTCCGTGGCGACCATGCCCAACCTGATCGAGGTTCAGAAGAACTCCTACGACCAGTTCCTGCAAATCGGCGTGCCGCTTCACCAGCGGCAGGATTCCGGGCTGCAGGAGGTCTTTAAGTCGGTTTTTCCGATTAAAGACTTCACGGGCCGAGGCGAACTGGAATTCGTTGGTTACGAGCTGGAAGTCCCGAAATACGACGTTGACGAGTGCCAGCAGCGTGGCATGACCTTCGCCGCGCCCTTGAAGGTGACGCTGCGTCTGGTGGTCTGGGATATCGACGAGGACACCGGCGCCCGTTCCATCCGCGACATCAAGGAGCAGGACGTCTACATGGGCGACATGCCCCTGATGACGACCAAGGGTACCTTCATCATCAACGGCACCGAGCGCGTCATCGTTTCCCAGATGCATCGCAGCCCGGGCGTTTTCTTCGACCACGACAAGGGCAAGACCCATTCCTCGGGTAAGTTCCTGTTCGCGGCGCGGGTGATTCCATACCGTGGTTCGTGGCTCGACTTTGAATTCGACGCCAAGGATCTGGTCTATGTGCGCATCGACCGCCGCCGCAAGTTGCCGGTGACGACGCTGCTTTACGCGCTGGATTCTGCCGCCACCGCCGATCGCCGTAAGTCGCTGGCGGAAGACGGCAAGAAGCTGGACCCGGTGGAAGCCGAGGGCATGTCCCCCGAGGAACTCCTGGGTGCCTTCTATGGCCGCGTTCTTTATACCCGCGACGCCGAAAGCTGGTGCGCCGCCCTGGACCCGCAGGCTCTGCGCGGGGTCAAGCTCGACTACGATCTGGTCGATGCGGATTCCGGCGAGGTCCTGGTCGAGGCGGGCAAGAAGATCACGGCGCGTATCTTGCGCCATATCGCCGACGCCAACGCCACCCGCGTGCGGATTCCGTCGTCCGAACTGATCGGTCGCCATGTGGCCGAGGACATCGTCAACGAGGATACCGGCGAGGTTCTGGCCGAGGCCGGCAACGAACTGACGCAGGCCATCCTGGATGCGATGGCGGAAGCCAAGATCATCGAGGTTCCGGTGCTGCGGATCGACAGCAACACCGGGCCGTACCTGCGCAATACCCTGGCGGCGGACAAGAACTCCTGCCGCGAGGAAGCGCTGGTCGATATCTATCGGGTGATGCGTCCGGGCGAACCGCCGACCTTGGACACCGCCGAGGCGCTGTTCTCGGGGTTGTTCTTCGATACCGAACGCTACGATCTGTCGGCGGTCGGTCGCGTCAAGATGAACGCGCGCCTGGATTTGTCCACCGATGTCGCGCCGGAATCCCTGCGCGTTCTGCGGAAAGACGACATCCTGGCGATTATCCGGGTTCTCCTTGACCTTAAGGACGGCAAGGGCGAAATCGACGACATTGATCATCTGGGCAATCGCCGCGTGCGGTCGGTCGGCGAGTTGATGGAGAACCAGTACCGCATCGGTCTGCTGCGCATGGAACGCGCCATCCGCGAGCGGATGAGCTCGGTCGATATCGATACCGTGATGCCGCACGATCTGATCAACGCCAAACCGGCGGCGGCGGCGGTGCGCGAATTTTTCGGTTCGTCGCAGTTGTCCCAGTTCATGGACCAGACCAACCCGCTGGCGGAAATCACCCACAAGCGGCGCCTGTCGGCCTTGGGCCCGGGCGGTCTGACCCGCGAGCGGGCGGGCTTCGAGGTGCGCGACGTGCACCCGACCCATTATGGCCGCATCTGCCCGATCGAAACCCCGGAAGGCCCGAACATCGGCCTGATCAACAGCTTGGCCACCTTCGCGCGGGTCAATCAGTACGGCTTCATCGAGACTCCGTACCGCCGCGTCATGGACGGTCACGTCACCGACGAAGTGGTCTACATGTCGGCGATGGAGGAAGGGCGCTATCACATCGCCCAGGCCTCGGCGCCGGTGGACGCCAACGGCAAGTTCACCGACGATCTGCTGCCGGCGCGTAAGGCCGGCGACGTGCTGATGGTTCCGGCGTCCGAAATTCAGTACATGGATGTCTCGCCGAAGCAGTTGGTGTCGGTCGCCGCGGCGTTGATTCCCTTCCTGGAAAACGATGACGCCAACCGCGCGCTGATGGGGTCCAACATGCAGCGTCAGGCGGTGCCGTTGCTGCGTGCCGAGGCGCCGTTCATCGGCACCGGCATGGAAGCCGCGGTCGCCCAGGACAGCCGCGCGGCGATCGTCGCGCGGCGGTCCGGTCGGGTGCAGCAGATGGACGCGACCCGTATCGTAATCCACGCGGTGTCTGAGGAAACCGGCGCCGCCGATACCGGCGTTGACATCTACACCCTGGCGAAGTTCCAGCGCTCCAACCAATCGACCTGCATCACGCAGCGTCCGCTGGTTCAGGTTGGCGATTTCATGAAGCGGGGCGACATCATCGCCGACGGTCCCTCGACCGAGTTTGGCGAATTGGCCCTGGGCCGGAACGTGCTGGTCGCGTTCATGCCGTGGAATGGCTACAACTACGAAGATTCGATCCTGATCTCGGAACGCATCGTCCGCGATGACGTGTTCACCTCGATCCACATCGAGGAATTCGAGGTCATGGCCCGCGATACCAAGTTGGGTCAGGAAGAAATCACCCGCGACATTCCGAACGTCGGTGAAGACGCCCTGAAGAACCTGGACGAAGCGGGCATCGTTTACATCGGCGCCGATGTCAAGGCGGGCGACATTCTGGTGGGCAAGGTGACGCCGAAGGGCGAATCGCCGATGACCCCGGAAGAGAAGCTGCTGCGCGCGATTTTCGGTGAAAAGGCCACCGACGTGCGCGATACCAGCCTGCGGGTGCCGCCGGGCGTCACCGGCACCATCGTCGATGTGCGGGTGTTTTCGCGCCGCGGCGTCGATAAGGACGAACGCGCGATGGCGATCGAGCGTCAGGAAATCGAACGCCTGGCGAAGGATCGCGACGACGAAAAGGCGATTCTGGAGAATTCGTTCAACCAGCGCCTGCGCGATTTGCTGATGGGACACACCGTGGTCGCCGGCCCCAAGGGGATGAAGGCGGGCGAGGTGATTTCCGATGCCCTGCTTGCCGACTGGACCCCCGGTCAGTGGCGGCAGATCGCGGTCACCAACGACGAGGTGATGGTCCGCGCCGAGGTTCTGAAGCGTCACTTCGAAGATACCGTGCAGAAGTTGCAGGAACGCTTCGAGAACAAGGTCGATAAGCTGCAGCGCGGCGATGAACTGCCGCCCGGCGTGTTGAAGATGGTCAAGGTCTTCGTCGCGGTGAAGCGCAAGCTGCAACCGGGCGACAAGATGGCCGGTCGTCACGGCAACAAGGGCGTGATCTCGCGCATTCTGCCGGTCGAGGACATGCCTTACCTTGCCGACGGCACCCACATGGATATCGTGTTGAACCCGTTGGGCGTGCCCTCGCGCATGAACGTCGGACAGATTCTCGAAACCCATCTGGGCTGGGCCGCCGCCAATATCGGCAAGCAGATTGGTCGGATGGTTGACTCCTACCGCGCCGGTCGCGGCGGTGCCGATGAAATCCGATCGTTCCTGTCCGCCGTGTATGGCGAGGTTTATACAGCCAAGGACATCGCTCCGCTGGATGAGCCGGGACTGATCGACATGGCCGAAGGCCTGCGTCGTGGCGTGCCGATGGCGACCCCGGTGTTCGACGGTGCGCGCGAGCACGACATCGTCGATATGCTGAAGATCGCCGGACTGAGTTCGTCGGCGCAGTCGCAGCTCTATGACGGTCGCTCCGGCGAACCGTTCGATCGCATGGTCACGGTCGGCTACATCTATATGCTGAAGCTGCATCACCTGGTCGATGACAAGATCCACGCACGTTCGATCGGTCCGTACTCCCTGGTCACCCAGCAGCCGTTGGGCGGCAAGGCGCAGTTCGGCGGGCAACGTTTCGGCGAAATGGAAGTCTGGGCGCTCGAGGCTTACGGCGCCGCCTATGCCTTGCAGGAAATGTTGACGGTGAAGTCCGACGACGTGTCGGGCCGAACCAAGGTCTACGAGGCGATCGTCCGTGGCGACGACACCTTCGAGGCGGGCATTCCAGAATCCTTCAACGTGTTGGTCAAGGAAATGCGGTCGCTGTGCCTGAACGTCGAGCTGAGCCAGCGCGACTTCTGACGGTTTCGGCCTTTCGTCCCCGAACGGCGTGGCGCCGCCCGGGGGCGCCGTACCCCAAGTTTATAAAGCGCATTCCAAGGAGCGCAGTGGCATGAACGAACTTACCAAGATTTTCGGCCAGGTCTCGGGCACGCAGACGTTCGATCAGATCGAGATCGCGATTGCTTCGCCGGATCAGATCAGGGCCTGGTCGTTCGGTGAGATCAAGAAGCCGGAAACCATCAATTACCGGACCTTTAAGCCGGAGCGCGACGGCCTGTTCTGTGCCCGTATCTTCGGCCCGATCAAGGACTACGAGTGCTTGTGTGGCAAGTACAAGCGCATGAAGTATCGCGGCATCATCTGCGAAAAGTGCGGCGTCGAGGTCACCCTGTCGAAGGTCCGGCGCGAGCGCATGGGCCACATCGAACTGGCCGCGCCGGTCGCCCACATCTGGTTCCTGAAGTCGCTGCCCAGCCGCATCGGCCTGATGGTCGATATGACGCTGAAGGATCTGGAACGCGTCCTCTATTTCGAGAACTACGTGGTCGTCGAGCCCGGTCTGACGCCGTTGAAGCGTTTGGAACTGCTGTCGGAAGACCAGTACCAGATGGCGGTCGAGGAATACGGCGAGGACAGCTTCCGCGCCGGCATCGGCGCCGAGGCCCTGCGCGAGATTCTTTCCCAGATCGATATCGAGGAAGAGCGCAAGACCCTGCGCGCCGACCTGCGTGAAACCACGTCGGAAGCTAAGCGCAAGAAGCTGGTGAAGCGCCTGAAGGTGGTGGAAGCCTTCTGCGAGTCCGGGACTCGTCCGGAATGGATGATTCTGGAAGTCATTCCGGTGATTCCGCCGGAACTGCGCCCCTTGGTGCCGCTGGATGGCGGTCGTTTCGCGACCTCGGATCTGAACGATCTGTATCGTCGCGTCATCAACCGCAACAATCGTCTGCGGCGGCTGATCGAACTGCGCGCGCCGGACATCATCATCCGCAATGAAAAGCGGATGCTGCAGGAAGCGGTGGACGCTCTGTTCGACAACGGGCGTCGCGGACGCGCCATCACCGGCGCCAACAAGCGTCCGCTGAAGTCGCTATCCGACATGCTGAAGGGCAAGCAGGGTCGCTTCCGTCAGAACCTGCTGGGCAAGCGCGTCGATTATTCCGGTCGTTCGGTGATCACCGTGGGTCCGGAGCTGAAGCTGCACCAGTGCGGCCTGCCGAAGAAGATGGCGTTGGAGCTGTTCAAGCCCTTCGTTTATTCGAAGCTGGAACTTTATGGCATCGCCACCACCATCAAGGCGGCGAAGCGCATGGTGGAAAAGGAACGTCCCGAGGTTTGGGACATCCTGGAAGAGGTCATCCGCGAACATCCGGTGATGCTGAACCGCGCGCCGACGCTGCACCGTCTGGGCATCCAGGCGTTCGAGCCGACCCTGATCGAGGGCAAGGCGATTCAGCTGCATCCGCTGGTCTGTACCGCGTTCAACGCCGACTTCGACGGTGATCAGATGGCGGTGCACGTGCCGCTGTCGCTGGAGGCGCAGTTGGAAGCGCGCGTCCTGATGATGTCCACCAACAACATTCTGTCGCCCGCCAACGGCAAGCCGATCATCGTGCCGACCCAGGACATCATTCTGGGTCTGTATTACCTGTCGATGCAGGCCGATGGCGAAAAGGGCGAGGGCATGGCCTTCTCCACCCTGGATGAAATCCGCCACGCGTTGCAGCACAAGGTGGTGTCCCTGCATGCCAAGGTGCAGGCCCGCGTCACCGCCTATAACGACAATGGCGAACTGGTCACCGGGCGTATTGAAACCACGCCGGGCCGGATGATCATCGGCGAACTGCTGCCGCTTCATCCCGAGGTGCCGTTCTCGCAGGTCAACCGCCTGCTGCGGAAGAAGGAAATCGGCGACGTCATCGATACCGTCTATCGCCATTGCGGCCAGAAAGAGACGGTGATCTTCGCCGATCGGATAATGAAGCTGGGCTTCCGCGAGGCCTGCAACGCCGGGATTTCCTTCGGCAAGGACGATCTGGTGATCCCCGACACCAAGGACGGGATGATCCACGAGACCGAAGTCCAGGTGAAGGAATTCGAACAGCAGTACCAGGACGGTCTGATCACCAAGGGCGAAAAGTACAACAAGGTGGTGGACGCCTGGTCCGCCTGTACCGATCGCGTCGCCGACGAAATGATGAAGGAAATTTCGCGGGTGGCCGCCGGTGTGAAGATCAACTCGGTCTACATGATGGCGCACTCCGGCGCTCGCGGCTCGGCGGCGCAGATGAAGCAGCTGGCGGGCATGCGCGGCCTGATGGCCAAGCCCTCGGGCGAGATCATCGAAACGCCGATCATTTCCAACTTCAAGGAAGGCCTCACCGTGCTGGAGTACTTCAACTCCACCCACGGCGCGCGTAAGGGCCTGGCCGATACCGCCTTGAAGACCGCGAACTCGGGCTATCTGACCCGCCGTCTGGTGGACGTTGCGCAGGACGCGATCATCACCGAGGAAGACTGCGGCACCGAACGCGGCCTGATCGCCACTGCGGTGATCGAAGGCGGCAACGTGGTGGCCTCGCTGGGCGACCGCGTTCTGGGTCGTGCCGCGTTGGACGACGTTCTGGACCCGGCCGACGATTCGATCATTGTCCGCAAGGGCGATCTGATGGACGAAAAGGACGTCGCGCGGATCGAAGCGGCGGGCATCGAAATGGTGCGTATCCGTTCGGTCTTGACCTGCGAAGCCGAGGTCGGCATCTGCGGCAAGTGTTATGGCCGCGATCTGGCGCGGGGGACTCCGGTCAACATGGGCGAAGCGGTGGGCGTGATTGCCGCGCAGTCGATCGGCGAACCGGGTACCCAGCTGACCATGCGGACCTTCCACATCGGCGGCGCAGCGCAGCGCGGTGCCGAGGTTTCGGCGGTCGAGGCGCCCTACGAAGCGACGGTGAAGATCGAGAACCGCAATGTGGTGGCCAACTCCGACGGCGTGCCGGTGGTGATGGGTCGCAACATGGAACTGGTGCTGCTGGGGCCGACCGGACGCGAACGCGCCCGTTATCGCGTACCCTACGGCGCCAAGCTTCTGGTCGATCACGGCGCGTCCGTGGAAAAGGGTCAGAAGCTGGCGGAGTGGGATCCCTACACCATGCCGATCGTCACCGAGCGCGAGGGTGTGGTTTCCTACGTCGATTTGATCGAAGGGGTCTCGGTGAAGGAAGTGATGGATGATGCCACCGGCATGATCTCTCGCGTCGTCACCGACTTCAAGCAGCAGACCAAGGGCACCGATCTGAAGCCCCGTATCGCCCTGAAGAACAACAAGGGCGAGATGCTGACCCTGTCCAACGGTCAGGAGGCTCGCTACCTGCTGTCGCCGGACGCCATCCTGTCGGTGGAGAACGGTCAGACCGTGCATGCCGGCGACGTGGTGGCGCGTATTCCGCGCGAAGGGTCGAAGACCCGCGACATCACCGGCGGTCTGCCGCGTGTGGCGGAATTGTTCGAAGCCCGCAAGCCGAAGGACTACGCGATCATTTCCGATATCGACGGTCGCGTTGAATTCGGCAAGGACTATAAGAACAAGCGCCGCCTGTTGGTGGTGCCGGAAGACGGCGATCCGATGGAATATCTGATCCCCAAGGGCAAGCACGTCACGGTGCAGGAAGGCGACTACGTGCGCCGCGGCGATGCCCTGATGGACGGCAACCCGGTTCCGCACGACATCCTGCAGGTGCTGGGCGTCGAGGCCCTGGCCAACTACCTGATCAAGGAGATCCAGGACGTCTATCGTCTGCAGGGCGTGAGGATCAACGACAAGCACATCGAAGTGATCTCTCGCCAGATGCTGCAGAAGGTCGAGGTCACGGAGCGCGGCGACACCACCTTCCTGGCCGGCGAGTTGGTTGACCGCTTCGACTACAAGGCGGAGAACGAGCGGACCGAAAAGGACGGCGGACGTCCGGCGACCGCCAAGCCGGTGCTGCAGGGCATCACCAAGGCGTCGCTGCAGACGCACTCCTTCATCTCGGCGGCCTCCTTCCAGGAGACCACCCGCGTGTTGACCGAGGCGGCGGTGGCAGGCAAGGTCGATAGCCTGATCGGGCTGAAGGAGAACGTCATCGTCGGTCGCTTGATCCCGGCGGGTACCGGCGCGGCGATGAGCCGCCTGCGGCGCCTGGCCGCCGACCGTGACCGCGATACCTTCCCCGAGACCGCGAAAGTGGTCGCGGTGGAGGCTCCGGTCGAGACGGATACGCCGCCGACCGCCGAGTAAGGCGAGTCCCCGAACCCGTTTGCGAAGGCCGCCGTTTCCCGGCGGCGTTCGCTTTTTCGGGGTGAAAAACGGGGCTGAACAAGGCCCCGATTATCCGATTGACGGGGGGGCACCCGTTACGTATAGTGCGCGCCTCATTCGGAGGGTACCGACCGCCGAGTGCGCGGAACTTCCAAGGTCTTCCCTGGAAAGCCGCTCGCGCCTGACACCCGGTACCTGAAGATTGTTGATGGAAATCGGCCGTTTCGGTCACAACTCTTCCCTTTCAGCGCTCCTTAGGGACAGCGGTGAAGGGGGGATTTGTTCTCTGGCTCACAAATTCGGTGAGGTCAGGAAGGGCCGGATGCGCGTTTCGAGTGAATGAGCATAGGGAACACTCAATGCCGACGATCAACCAGTTGATCCGCAAGCCGCGGGAACCGCAAGTGAACCGTAACAAGGTTCCGGCGCTGCAGGCTTGTCCGCAGAAGCGCGGGGTTTGCACCCGTGTTTACACGACAACCCCGAAGAAGCCGAACTCGGCGCTTCGTAAGGTGGCTCGTGTGCGCCTGACCAATGGGTTCGAGGTGACGACCTACATCCCGGGTGAAGGTCATAACCTCCAGGAGCACTCCGTGGTGATGATTCGCGGCGGTCGTGTGAAGGACTTGCCGGGTGTGCGTTACCACATCATTCGTGGCACCTTGGATACCCAGGGTGTGAAGGACCGTCGTCAGCGTCGGTCGAAGTACGGCGCGAAGCGCCCGAAGTAATAGATATAGAGGTCCCAGGAAGATGTCTCGTCGTCATGCAGCCGAGAAACGTGAAGTACTGCCGGATGCTAAGTTCGGTGACCTCGTTTTGGCCAAATTTATCAATAGCATCATGAAGGATGGCAAGAAGGCCACCGCCGAGCAGATCGTTTATGGTGCGTTCGACCGTGTTTCCGTCAAGGTCAACGGCGATCCCGTGAAGGTGTTTCACGAGGCGCTGACCAACGTCAAGCCGGCGATCGAAGTGCGTTCCCGGCGAGTCGGTGGTGCGACCTACCAGGTTCCGGTCGAAGTTCGTACCGACCGTCGTCAGGCCCTGGCGATTCGCTGGCTGATCGAATTTGCCCGCAAGCGGTCCGAAACCACGATGGTTGATCGTCTGTCCGGCGAGTTGCTGGATGCCGCCAACAATCGCGGCGGCGCCGTCAAGAAGCGGGAAGACACGCATCGTATGGCCGACGCCAACAAGGCCTTTTCGCACTACCGCTGGTAATCCCAAGACACATCGAAAAGACCAGGAACGACGACAATGGCACGCCAGACTCCCCTCGCGGACTACCGCAATATCGGCATCATGGCTCACATCGATGCCGGGAAGACGACGACGACCGAACGCGTCCTTTATTACACCGGTCGTTCGCACAAGATCGGCGAGGTGCATGATGGCGCCGCGACCATGGATTGGATGGAACAGGAACAGGAACGGGGTATCACCATCACCTCGGCCGCGACCACCTGCTTCTGGGAGAACCATCGCGTCAACATCATCGACACCCCCGGCCACGTGGATTTCACCATCGAGGTGGAGCGTTCCCTGCGCGTGCTTGACGGCGCGGTCGCGGTGTTCGACTCGGTGGCCGGCGTCGAGCCGCAGTCCGAGACGGTGTGGCGTCAGGCCGACAAGTACCACGTTCCGCGCATCTGTTTCGTCAACAAGATGGACCGCATGGGCGCGAACTTCTTTCGTTGCGTCGATATGATCGTTGATCGCCTGGGCGCGGTTCCGCTGGTGATGCATCTGCCGGTGGGGGTCGAGGCCGACTATGCAGGCCTGATCGATCTGGTGATCATGAAGGCTATCATCTGGAAAGATGAGAACCTGGGCGCCGAGTTCGAGTACCGCGACATTCCGGCCGAGATGGCCGAGATGGCCGCCGAATATCGCGAAAAGCTGCTCGAGACGGCGGTCGAGATGGACGATGCGGCGATGGAGGCCTATCTCGAGGGCAGCGAGCCGGACGAGGCGACGCTGAAGGCGTGCATCCGTAAGGGTACGATCGCCATGAAGTTCGTGCCGGTGCTGTGCGGCTCGGCCTTCAAGAACAAGGGCGTGCAGCCCTTGCTCGACGCGGTCGTCGATTATATGCCGAGCCCGCTGGACGTTCCGGCGATCAAGGGGGTAGCGATGGACGGCGTGACCCCGGTGGAGCGTCATTCTTCCGATGCCGAGCCGTTCGCCGGTCTGGCCTTCAAGATCATGAACGACCCCTTCGTCGGTTCGCTGACCTTCATGCGCGTCTATTCCGGCGTGCTGGAAAGCGGTTCCTATGTCGTCAACACGGTGAAGGACAAGCGCGAGCGCATCGGCCGCATGCTGCAGATGCACGCCAACAACCGTGAAGAAGTCAAGGAGGCCTTTGCCGGCGACATCGTCGCCCTGGTCGGCCTGAAGGACACCACCACCGGCGACACCCTGTGTGTGCCGACCGATCCGGTGATCCTGGAACGCATGGAATTCCCCGATCCGGTGATCGAGGTCGCGGTCGAACCGAAGACCAAGGCCGACAGGGAAAAGATGGGTGTTGCGCTCAGCCGTCTGGCCGCCGAGGATCCGTCCTTCCGCGTCACCACCGACCAGGATTCCGGTCAGACCGTGATCAAGGGGATGGGCGAACTCCACCTCGAGATCATCGTCGATCGCATGCGTCGCGAGTTCAAGGTCGAGGCCAACGTCGGCGCGCCGCAGGTGGCCTATCGCGAGACCATCTCGAAGACCTACGAAATCGACTATACCCACAAGAAGCAGACCGGCGGTTCGGGTCAGTATGCGCGCATCAAGTTGGTGTTCGCTCCGGGCGAGTCGGGGACGGGTTTCGTCTTTGAAAGTAAGGTCGTCGGCGGTTCGGTGCCGCGGGAATACGTTCCGGGCGTGGAAAAGGGTCTCAAGAACTCGCTGGATAACGGCGTGATCGCGGGCTTCCCGGTGACCGACTTCAGCGCGACTTTGATCGACGGCGCCTACCACGACGTCGACTCCAGCGTTCTTGCGTTTGAAATCGCCTCGCGCGCCGCCTTCCGCGAGGGCATCGCCAAGGCCGGGCCGAAGCTTCTCGAGCCCATCATGAATGTCGAGGTTGTCACCCCCGAGGAATACATGGGCGATATCATCGGCGATTTGAACAGCCGCCGTGGTCAGGTCAACGGCATGGACAGCCGCGGCATCGCCCGTGTGGTAACGGCGCACGTCCCGTTGGCCAACATGTTCGGTTACGTCAATACCTTGCGCTCGATGAGCCAGGGCCGCGCCCAGTACACGATGATCTTCGATCATTACGCGGACGTGCCGAGCAATGCGGCCGATGAGATCCGTGAAAAGATGGCCGGCTAAAGACACACACACGAATTGACGGAGTAGGCAAAGATGTCCAAGGAAAAGTTCGAGCGGAACAAGCCGCATTGCAACATCGGCACGATTGGCCACGTTGACCACGGGAAGACGACGCTGACGGCGGCGATCACGAAGGTGATGGCGGAAGCGGGTCGTGCGCAGTTCAGCGCGTACGACATGATCGACAAGGCGCCGGAAGAGCGTGCTCGCGGCATCACGATCAACACGGCGCACGTTGAGTACGCGACGGAGAACCGTCACTACGCGCACGTCGATTGCCCTGGCCACGCCGACTATGTGAAGAACATGATCACCGGCGCGGCGCAGATGGACGGCGCGATTCTGGTGGTTTCCGCAGCGGACGGTCCGATGCCGCAGACGCGCGAGCACATTCTGTTGGCGCGTCAGGTGGGCGTTCCGTCGCTGGTCGTCTACATGAACAAGGTTGACCAGGTTGACGATCCGGAGCTGTTGGAGCTGGTGGAGATGGAAATCCGGGAGCTTTTGAGCTCGTACGATTTCCCCGGCGACGACATTCCGATCGTTCAGGGTTCGGCGTTGGCGGCCCTGGAAGGCCGTGACGACGAGATCGGCCGGAACTCGATCATGAAGCTGATGGAGGCGGTTGACGCCTACATTCCGCAGCCGGAGCGTCCGAAGGACAAGCCGTTCCTGATGCCGATCGAGGACGTTTTCTCAATCTCGGGTCGTGGCACGGTGGTGACGGGTCGCGTCGAGCGCGGCGTCGTGAAGGTGGGCGAGGAAGTTGCGATCGTCGGTCTGCGTGACACGGTGAAGACGATCTGCACCGGCGTCGAGATGTTCCGCAAGTTGCTGGATCAGGGCGAAGCGGGCGACAACATCGGCGCTCTTCTGCGCGGCATGAAGCGTGAAGACGTGGAACGCGGCCAGGTTCTGGCGGCTCCGGGTTCGATCACGCCGCACACCAAGTTCAAGGCCGAGGCGTACATTCTGACCAAGGAAGAAGGCGGTCGTCATACGCCGTTCTTCTCGAACTATCGTCCTCAGTTCTATTTCCGGACGACGGACGTGACGGGTTCGGTGGTTCTGCCGGAAGGCGTCGAGATGGTGATGCCGGGCGATAACATTTCGATGGAAGTCGATCTGATCGCGCCGATCGCGATGGATGAAGGCCTGCGCTTCGCGATCCGCGAAGGTGGCCGGACCGTCGGTGCCGGCGTGGTGGCCTCGATCGTCGAATAAAGATGGAAACGGTTGGGCGTCCGGGTACGTTTGAATAGCCCGCACTTCGGACGCTCATCTCAAAAAACGGTGTGAAAGCCATGATGGAAGGTCAAAACATCCGCATTCGCTTGAAGGCGTTCGATCATCGCGTGCTGGACCAGTCCACGCGCGAGATCGTGAATACCGCCAAGCGCACGGGTGCTCAGGTGCGGGGCCCGATCCCGTTGCCGACGCGGATCGAAAAGTTCACCGTGAACCGCTCCCCGCACATCGACAAGAAGTCGCGCGAACAGTTTGAGATTCGGACTCATAAGCGCTTGTTGGACATCGTGGATCCGACTCCGCAGACCGTGGACGCGCTGATGAAGCTCGACCTCGCGGCCGGCGTCGACGTCGAGATCAAGCTCTGAAGGAACGGTAATCATGCGATCCGGTCTGATTGCGCAGAAGAAGGGCATGACCCGCGTGTTCACCGAGGACGGCCGCCATATTCCGGTGACGGTTCTTAAGGTGGATGGTTGCCACGTGGTGGCGACGCGTAAGGTCGATACCCACGGCTATACTGCGGTGCAGCTTGGCGTCGGAACCGCGAAAGTGAGGAACGTGTCGAAGGCGATGCGCGGTCACTTCGCGGCGGCCAAGGTGGAGCCGAGGAAGAAGATGGCGGAATTCGTGGTTTCCGAGGATTGCCTTCTGGACGTCGGCGTCGAACTCTCGGTCGAGCACTTCGTGCCCGGTCAGTATGTCGATGTTGCCGGCACCACCCAGGGTAAGGGCTTTGCCGGCGTCATGAAGCGTCACAACTTCCGCGGCCTCGAGGCTTCCCACGGCGTGTCGGTCTCGCACCGTTCTCACGGTTCGACCGGTCAGTGCCAAGATCCAGGCAAGGTCTTCAAGGGTAAGAAGATGGCCGGCCACATGGGCGACGTTCGCGCCACCCAGCAGAGCCTTCAGGTGGTTTCCACCGATTGCGGTTGTGGCCTGATCCTGGTCAAGGGCGCGATTCCGGGCTCAGAAGGCGGTTGGGTTCTGGTTTCCGACGCAGTGAAGAAGAAGCTGCCCGAGGCTGTTCCCTTCCCGGCCGCGATCAAGGCCCCGGCGCAGGCGACTGCCGCCGAACAGGACAAGGAATAAGCGGCGATGAAGCAGGATGTGATCAATTTCGACGCGGTCAGCGTCGGCTCCATCGAACTCGCCGAGAGCGTGTTTGGTGTCGCGGTGCGGCAGGACATTCTGCACCGTATGGTCAATTGGCAGCTCGCGAAGCGTCGCGCCGGCACCCACAAGACCAAGGGCATCAGCGACATTTCCGGCACCACCAAGAAGCCCTTCAAGCAGAAGGGTACGGGTCACGCCCGTCAGGGTTCGCTGCGTAGCCCGCAGTTCCGTGGCGGTGCGACGATCTTCGGGCCGGTGGTGCGCGATCACGCTCATGACCTGACCAAGAAGTTCCGGAAGCTGGGCTTGAGGACCGCGCTGTCCGCCAAGGTGGCCGAGGATAAGCTGGTGATTTTGGACGAGGCCAAGTTCGGCTCGGCCAAGACCAAGGACTTCGCCGTGAAGTTGAAGGCGCTGGGCTGGGCCTCGGCGCTGATCATCGACGGACCGGAAGTTGACGGCAACCTGGCGCTGGCTTCGCGCAACGTGATCGGCATCGATTTGCTGCCGCAGCAGGGCGCGAACGTTTACGACATTCTGCGGCGCGACACCTTGGTCCTGACCAAGTCCGCCGTCGAACACCTGGAGGCGCGTCTGAAATGACCAAGGCGATCAAGATTTCGAAGGAGCGCATGTACGACATCGTGCGCGCCCCAGTGATCACCGAAAAGGCGACGCTTGGGTCCGAACACAATCAGGTGACCTTCAAGGTTCCGCTGGATGCTTCGAAGCTCGAAGTCGCGGCGGCGGTCGAAGGCATCTTCGGGGTGAAGGTCACGGCTGTGAACACCCTGCGTCAGAAGGGCAAGTTGAAGCGCTTCAAGGGTCGTCCCGGGCAGCGCTCGGACGTGAAGAAGGCGTATGTGACCCTGGCCGAAGGCCAGACGATAGACGTCGCGACAGGGGTGTAAGACGATGGCTTTGAAATCGTTCAATCCGACGACGCCGGGTACGCGGGCGCTGATCCTGGTGGATCGCTCCGAACTGTACAAGGGCAAGCCGGAAAAGACCCTGACCGAGGGTCTGTGCAGCTCGGGCGGGCGCAACAACGCCGGTCGCACCACCGTTTGGTGGCGTGGCGGCGGGCACAAGCGCAAATATCGCCTTGTTGACTTCAAGCGCAGGAAGCTGGATATTCCCGCGACCGTCGTGCGGTTGGAATACGATCCCAACCGCACCGCCTTCATCGCGTTCATCCGCTATGAGGACGACGAGGTCTCCTACATCCTGGCGCCGCAGCGTTTGGCGGTTGGCGATGTGGTGGTGGCGAGCGAACGGGCCGACATTAAGCCCGGTAACGCGATGCCGATGAAGAACATGCCGGTGGGCACCATCGTTCACAACGTCGAGATGAAACTCGGTCGTGGTGGGCAGATGGCGCGTTCGGCGGGCTGTTACGCCCAGCTGATCGGTAAGGATGGCGGTTACGCGCAGTTGCGGTTGAGCAGCGGCGAGCTCCGTTTGGTACGCGGCGAATGCTTCGCCACGGTGGGTGCGGTGTCCAATCCGGACAACCAGAACATCAACCTGGGCAAGGCGGGTCGCAATCGTTGGCTGGGACGTCGCCCGCATGTGCGTGGCATCTGTATGAACCCGGTCGATCACCCGTTGGGCGGCCGCACGAACGGTGGCGCGCATCCGGTGACGCCGTGGGGTCAGCAGTGCAAGGGCAAGCGGACTCGCAGCAATAAGAAAACCGACCGGCTGATTATGCGCAGCCGTCATTTGGCCAAGAAGAAGTAAGGGAGAACGACTGTGGCTCGTTCCGTATGGAAAGGTCCGTTTGTGGACGGATACCTCCTGAAGAAGGCTGAAGCCTCCCGTGCTTCCGGCCGACATGAGGTGATTAAGACGTGGTCGCGCCGCTCGACGATCATGCCGCAGTTCGTGAGCCTCACCTTTGGGGTTCACAATGGGCAGAAGTTCATCCCGGTGCTGGTCACCGAGGAAATGATCGGTCATAAGCTCGGCGAGTTCGCTCCGACCCGTACCTGTTACGGGCACACTGCCGACAAGAAGGCGAAGAGGAAGTAAGATGGGTAAGCAGCCGGCCAAGCGCGCGCTGCCGGATAACGCGGCGAAAGCATATTGCCACGTGATTCGGACCAGCCTGCGGAAGCTTAACCTGGTGGCGACGTCCATCCGGGGCAAGACCGCCGAATCCGCTCTGGCGGAACTGACGTTCTCCAAGCGCCGGATTGCGGGCGAGGTCAAGAAGTGCCTCCAGTCCGCCATCGCGAACGCGGAAAACAACCACCAGCTCGACGTCGACTCTTTGGTCGTCGCGGAAGCCTTCGTCGGCAAGTCGATTACGATGAAGCGGTTCCACGCCCGTGCGCGGGGCCGTGCCGGTCGTGTCGAGAAGATTTTCTCGAACCTGACCATTGTCGTGACTGAGCGCGAGGAGACCGTCTGATGGGACATAAAGTCAACCCGATCGGCCTGCGCGTCGGCATCAACCGGACCTGGGATTCCCGCTGGTATGCCGAGGGCGCCGATTATCCCCAGCTGTTGCTCGAGGATTTGAGCATCCGCGAACACCTGAAGAAGCGCCTATCTCAGGCCGGGGTGAGCCGGATCGTCATCGAGCGTCCGGCGAAGAAGGCGCGGATCACCATCCACTCCGCGCGTCCGGGGATCATCATCGGTCGCAAGGGTGCCGACATCGAGACCCTCCGCAAGGAGCTCTCGAAGAAGGTGGGCAGCGAAGTTCACTTGAACATCGTCGAGATCCGTAAGCCGGAACTGGATGCGCTGCTGGTTGCCGAGAATATCGCGCAGCAGCTGGAACGTCGCGTCGCTTTCCGTCGCGCCATGAAGCGTGCGGTGCAGTCGGCGATGCGTCTGGGCGCCCAGGGTATCCGGATCAACTGCGCGGGTCGTTTGGGCGGCGCCGAAATCGCTCGTACCGAATGGTACCGCGAGGGTCGGGTTCCGTTGCACACGCTGCGTGGCGATGTCGATTACGGTGTCGGCACCGCGTTCACCACCTACGGCACCTGCGGCGTCAAGGTCTGGATCTTCAAGGGCGAAATCATGGCCCACGATCCGATGGCTCAGGACAAGCGCGCGCAAGAGCAGCGCTAAGAAGGGTAAGAACAATGCTGAGTCCAAAGCGCACGAAGTTCCGCAAGCAGCACAAGGGCCGTATTCACGGTCTGGCGAAGGGCGGATCTGATTTGAATTTTGGGGCTTACGGTCTGAAGGCTCTTAAGCCGGAGCGCGTCACCGCGCGTCAGATCGAAGCGGCGCGCCGCGCTATTACCCGCCAGATGAAGCGTCAGGGCCGGGTCTGGATCCGGGTGTTCCCGGACCTTCCGGTGACCTCGAAGCCGGCCGAAGTCCGTCAGGGCAAAGGTAAGGGTTCGGTGGAATTCTGGTGCTGCCGCGTGAAGCCGGGGCGGATCATGTTTGAAGTCGACGGCGTGGATGAAGATGTGGCGCGTCGGGCGTTCGAGTTGGCCGCGGCCAAGCTCCCGATCAAGACCCGCTTCGTCGCGCGTCTGTTTGCCGAGGAGGTCTAAGCCATGGCTAAGGCGGAAGAACTGCGCGGAAAGTCGCTCGATCAGCTTCAGGAAGATCTTCTGGTTCTGAAGAAGGAGCAGTTCAACATGCGGTTCCAGCGGGCCTCCGGGCAGCTGGAAAACACGGCCCGGGTGGGCCAGGTGCGTCGCGACATTGCGCGCATCAAGACGGTGATGGGCACCAAGCGCGGAGTGGGGAAGAATGCCTAAGCGTATTCTGCAAGGCGTGGTGGTCAGCGATTGCAACGACAAGACCGTGACGGTCAAGGTCGAACGTCGCTTCATGCACCCCGTCTATAAGAAGTTCATTCGGCGTAGTAAGAAGTATGCCGCCCATGATGAAAACAATCTTTTCAAGGTGGGTGATATGGTGCGTATTCGCGAGTGTGCCCCGATTTCCCGGACCAAGACCTGGGAAGTTCTGGCCGCTGACGCGGAATAATTTCGAATATCTGTTTCAAGATAAAGGAAACGGTCCATGATTCAGATGCAAACCAACCTGGACGTTGCCGATAACTCGGGGGCGAAGCGGGTGCAGTGCATCAAGGTTCTTGGCGGTGCCAAGCGTCGGTTCGCCTCTGTCGGCGACATCATCGTGGTGTCGGTGAAGGATGCGATCCCGCGCGGTCGCGTCAAGAAGGGCGATGTGCACCGCGCCGTCATCGTGCGCACGGCGAAGGAAGTTCGTCGTGTTGATGGCAGCGTCATCCGGTTCGACCGCAACGCGGCGGTTCTGATCAACAAGCAGAACGAGCCGATCGGCACGCGTATCTTCGGCCCCGTGGTGCGCGAGCTGCGCGCCAAGGGCTACATGAAGATCATTTCTCTGTCGCCGGAGGTGTTGTGATGTCGGCTGCGAAGATTAAAAAGGGCGATCGCGTCGTCGTCCTGACCGGCAAGGACAAGGGCAAGAAAGGCGAGGTGGTGCGTTCGCTTCCCTCCGCCGACCGTGTCGTTGTGCAGGGCGTGAACATGGTCAAGCGCCATACGCGTCCCAGCCAGATGTCGGCAGGTGGTATCGTGGAAAAGGAAGCCGCGATCCATGTCTCCAACGTCGCGCATGTCGACCCCAAGGAAAGCAAGCCGACCCGCGTCGGATTCAAGACTCTCGATGACGGCCGAAAGGTTCGCTTTGCGAAGCTTTCCGGCGAAGTCATCGACAAGTAGAGGGGGCGGGTCCAATGGCTGCTCGTTTGCGCGAATACTACGATTCGGTGATTCGCAAGGAATTGCAGGACAAGTTTGGCTATACCAATCCGATGATGGTGCCGAAGCTGTCCAAAATCGTCCTGAACATGGGTTTGGGCGAGGCCGTCGCCGACCAGAAGAAGGTCCAGGGCGCCGCCAAGGAAATGGCGATGATCGCGGGCCAGAGGCCGGTGGTGACGAAGGCGCGTCTATCGATCGCGACCTACAAGCTGCGTGAAGGCATGGCGATCGGCTGCAAGGTGACGTTGCGCAAGGACCGGATGTACGAATTCCTGGATCGCTTGGTCAACATTGCCCTGCCCCGTGTCCGCGACTTTCGCGGTATTCGCGGCAAGTGCTTCGACGGGCGCGGCAACTTCGCGTTTGGTCTGAAGGAACAGAACGTCTTCCCCGAAATCGAATACGACCAGGTCGATGCGGTGCGGGGCATGGACATCATCATCTGCACGACGGCCCCGACCGACGAGGAAGCTAGGGCGCTCCTCACCGGTTTCAATATGCCGTTCGCCAAATAAGGCCGGGAGAGCAAACATGGCGAAAACCAGTGTCGTCGAGCGCAACAAGAAGCGCATCCGTATGGCGGCGAAGGCTGCCGGGCGCCGGGCGCGTCTGAAGGCTGTTGTGATGAACCGTGATGTCACGCCGGAAGAGTGTTTCGAAGCGACCATTAAGTTGGCTGAAGTGGCGCGCAATGCGTCGCCGGTTCGCCAGCGCAATCGTTGCAATCTGACGGGTCGTCCCCGCGGTACGTACCGCAAATTCAAACTGGGCCGCGTGATGCTGCGCGATCTGGCCTCTTTCGGTCAGATCCCGGGCATGACGAAGTCGAGCTGGTAGGAGGGCGCACTCATGTCGATGACAGATCCATTGGCGGACATGCTGACTCGCATCCGCAACGGTCAGCGGGCGCGGAAATCGGTGGTCGCCGCCCCGGCTTCGCGCTTCCGCAAGAGCGTCCTGGACGTTCTGATCCGTGAAGGTTATATCCGCGGCTACGAAGAGTTCGAGGTCCGCAAGGGCATTTCCGAACTCAAGGTCGAGCTGAAGTACCACGAAGGCGAGCCGGTGATTTCGCAGATCGCGCGGGTATCCACCCCCGGTCGTCGCGTTTACTCCGGCGCCAAGGACTTGCCGCGCGTTTACAACGGCTTGGGGATTTCGATCCTCTCGACGCCGCGCGGCGTGATGTCGGACTTCGAAGCGCGCCAGGCGAACGTCGGCGGCGAAGTTCTGTGCAAGGTGTTCTAAGGAAGGGGCAGTCATGTCGCGAGTTGGCAAATATCCGGTCATCGTGCCGGCCGGCGTGACGGTCTCCATCGTTGGAAAGACCGTGCACGCCAAGGGTAAGTTCGGCGAGCTGTCCTTCGACGTCGTTGATGACGTCGAGGCCAAGCTTGAGGATGGTAAGGTCCATGTGAAGCCCCTCAGCAATACGAAGTTCGCGCGGGCCATGTGGGGCACCGTTCGCGCCCGGATCAACAATTTGGTCAAGGGTGCCGGCGAAGGTTACACCAAGAGGCTGGATATCGTCGGCGTGGGTTACCGCGCGGCTGTGCAGGGCAGGACCCTGAAGCTGGCGCTCGGTTTCTCCCACGATGTCGATTTTCCGATCCCGGAAGGCATCACGATTGCGTGTCCGCAGCCGACCCAGGTCGAGATTTCGGGCAACGACAAGCAGCGTGTCGGGCAGGTGGCGTCCGAGATCCGCGCATACCGTTCGCCGGAGCCCTATAAGGGCAAGGGCGTGAAGTACGCGGACGAGACCATCCTGCGCAAGGAAGGCAAGAAGAAGTAAGGGCTGAAACATGAAGACGGCAAAAGAACTTATGGAACGCCGCAAGGCCCGGACTCGCTGGTCCCTGCGCAAGAAGGCAAATGGGCGTCCGCGGCTGTCGGTGCATCGCACCAACGAGCACATGTACGCTCAGGTGATCGATGACGTGAAGGGTGTGACGCTCGCTGCGGCTTCGACACTCGACAAGGAGATCTACGACGCTCTCGCCAAGACCTCCGACAAGGCCGCGGCGGAAGCCGTCGGCAAGCTGTTGGCGGCGCGTGCCAAGGCGGCGGGCGTGGTCGAGGTGGTCTTCGATCGTGGTGGCTACATGTTCCATGGCCGGGTCAAGGCCCTGGCCGATGCGGCCCGCGACGGCGGACTTCAGTTCTGAGGGGATGAAGAAGTATGGCTGGTAATCCGAATTCCGAACGTCGTCCGAAGAAGAACGCCTCCCCCGAGCGCGATCGTGATGACGAGTTCGTCGATAAGCTGGTTCACATCAACCGTGTGGCCAAGGTGGTCAAGGGCGGGCGTCGGTTCTCGTTCGCGGCGTTGGTGGTGGTCGGCGACCAGAAGGGGCGTGTCGGTTATGGTACCGGCAAGGCTCGCGAGGTCCCGGAAGCCATTCGCAAGGCGACCGAGCAGGCGAAGCGCGGCATGATCCGCGTGCCGTTGCGCGAGGGTCGGACCCTGCACCACGACATTCATGGCCACTTTGGCGCTGGTCGCGTTATTCTCCGCTCGGCGGAACCGGGTACCGGCATCATCGCCGGCGGTCCGATGCGCGCGATCTTCGAAACCATGGGCGTCCAGGACGTGGTGGCGAAGTCCACCGGCTCCGCCAACGCCCACAACATGATCAAGGCGACGTTCGATGCCCTGACCCTGTTGAATTCGCCGCGCATGATCGCGACGAAGCGTGGCAAGAAGGTCGGCGACATTGTCGGTCGTCGCGACGGCGTTGCGGTGAAGGAGTAAGACGGATGGCCGAGAAGACGATCAAGGTCACGCAGACCGGCAGCCCGATCGGACGCAAGTCGGATCAGCGCGCGACTCTGGTGGGCCTGGGGCTCAACAAGATGCATCGCACCCGCGAGCTGGAGGATACTCCGGCGGTGCGCGGCATGATCAACAAGGTTTACCACCTCTTGAAGGTGGATGAGGCCAAGTAAGCCACCGCATCGAAAAAAGGTCATAACGAGATGAAACTCAATCAGATTGCCGATAACGAGGGAGCCCGCAAGGCGCGCACCCGAGTTGGGCGCGGCATCGGCTGCACCAAGGGCAAGACTTGCGGTCGCGGCGTCAAGGGCCAGAAATCCCGTACCGGCGTTGCCATCAATGGCTTCGAAGGCGGCCAGATGCCGATTTATCGCCGTCTGCCGAAGCGCGGGTTCAAGAACGTCGGCCGGATCGAATATGCGGAACTGACGATTGCCCGCTTGCAGCAGGCGATCGACGGCGGCAAGCTCGATCTCAAGCAGACCGTGAACGCCGAAGCCCTGAAGGTGGCCGGCATCATTCACAAGCCGCTGGCCGGTTTGCGTTTGATCGGCACCGGCGAGCTTTCCACCAAGGTGACGATCGAGGTGGCGGGCGCCACTCCGGGTGCGATCGCCTCGGTCGAGAAAGCGGGTGGGTCGGTGACCGTGACCGCCCCCAAGGCCGAGGCTCCGGCCGAGGCCTAAGGGCTGACGGGCAAGGCTCCGGCGGGGCTCGACCGTGCCGGAGCCGGCCGTTTTCTCTTGCGGATTTGTCCGCGTCGTTAGTCGATGTTTTCAGCCTTTGTGGTGCCGCCACGGGACTTGTCCGGCGCACCGCGATGGATTTCCAGGCTTTCCGCAACCGAGGTCTTCGCACATGGCGTCCGCTGCCGAACAACTCGCCTCGAACATGAACTGGGACGTTCTGTCGAAGGCGACGGAACTGAAAAGTCGGATCTGGTTCACCCTGTTCGTTCTGGTGATCTATCGTCTGGGAACTTGGGTCCCGGTGCCGGGCATCGATGCCATGCTGCTGGAGCAGGTGTTCCAGCAGCATGGCAGCGGCATTCTCGGCAATTTCGATATGTTCGCCGGTGGCGCGTTGAAGCGCATGTCGATTCTGGCGCTGGGCATCATGCCCTACATCTCGGCTTCGATCATCATGCAGCTGATGGGGGTCGCTTCCGACTCCGTCGCGCAGTTGAAGAAGGAAGGCGAGGCCGGTCGCAAGAAGATCAACCAGTATACTCGCTATCTGACGGTGGTGCTGGCGGCGGCGCAGGGCTATGGCATCGCCACCGGTCTTGAGAACATGGTGTCGTCCAGCGGGGTTTCCCCGGTGATGGACCCCGGCCTGTTCTTCCGTTCGGTCACCGTGGTGACCCTGATCGGCGGAACCATGTTCCTGATGTGGCTGGGCGAACAGATTACCCAGCGCGGCATCGGCAACGGTATTTCCCTGATCATCTTCGCGGGTATCGTCGCGGGTATCCCGGCGGCCTTGGCGCACACCCTGGAACTCGGGAAGACCGGGGCGCTGCCGGCCTTCGTGATCGTCGGTTTCCTGGTGATGGCCTTGGCGGTGATCGCGGGAATCGTCTATGTCGAGCGCGCGCAACGTCGCGTCTTGATCCAGTATCCGAAGCGCCAGGTCTCGGCGAATCGGATGACCGGCGGCGACACCCAGCATATGCCTTTGAAGATCAATACCTCGGGCGTGATTCCGCCGATCTTCGCCTCGGCCCTGATGGGGCTGCCGGTGACCTATGCGCAGATGGCCGGCGCCAATACGCCGGAGTGGCTGCGTCCGGTGCTGTCCCTGTTCTCGCGCGGAAATCCCGTCTATATGGTGGTGTTTTCGGGGCTGATCGTGTTCTTCGCCTTCTTCTATACCAGCGTGGTGTCCAACCCCGACGAGACCGCCGACAACCTGAAGAAGGGCGGCGGCTTCGTTCCCGGCATTCGGCCCGGCAAGAACACCGCCGACTATCTGCGGTTCGTGATGAACCGCCTGACCACGGTTGGTGCCGTGTACCTGGTTCTGGTCACGTTGCTGCCCGAGTTGTTGATGTTCAAGTGGGGGCTGCCCTTCTATTTCGGCGGCACCAGCCTTCTGATCGTGGTCTCGGTGACCATGGACACGGTGACTCAGGTGCAGTCGCATTTGTTGGCGCACCAGTACGAAGGACTGATCAAGAAATCGCGGCTGAACCGGGGCTCGCGTCGTCGCTGACGCGAAACGGGGAACAGAGCGTATCAGGGGGGGGCGGCCCGGTCAACCGGGCGAGACGAACGATGAAGATGGAAGGCAAAAGGATTATCCTGATGGGGCCGCCCGGTTGTGGCAAGGGAACGCAGGCGCGCGTGCTTCAGGACACCTTCGGCATCGTGCAGCTGTCCACGGGCGACATGCTGCGCGCTGCGGTTAAGGCGGGGACCGAGGTCGGTCTGAAGGCGAAGGCGATCATGGAGGCCGGGGGCTTGGTTCCCGATGCCGTGATGGTCGGCGTCATCGAGTCCCGGATCGCGCAGCCGGATTGTGCCAAGGGGTTCATCCTGGATGGCTTTCCGCGGACCACTCCGCAGGCGGAGGCGTTGGACGCGATGCTGGCCGACAAGGGAATGGGTCTGGATGCGGTGATCGAGGTCAGGGTGCCGGACGAAATGATCGTCGAACGCATCACCGGCCGGTTTTCCTGCGCGAAGTGCGGCGCGGGTTACCACGATACCTTCCGGCGTCCGAAGACCGAGGGCGTTTGCGACGCCTGCGGTTCGACAGAATTTATCCGCCGCAAGGATGACACCGCGGAAACCGTGGCGACGCGTCTTGCAGCGTATCACAAACAGACCGCCCCGCTCCTGCCGTACTATGCAAAGCGTGGGTTGTTGAAGACCATCGATGGTGCCGCCGCGATTGACGTCGTGACGCGGCAGTTGGTGGCGGCAGTGGCGGGCTGATGCCCGTTGTGGGAATATTATTCGGTGCCCATGTGGGAAGCCGTTGACTCGGGAAAAGTTCTTCGTATAATCCCGCGACTTCGGATTTTCCGCGAAACGATGCGGCACCAAAGGTTAGTGCTAGGGAGAAGCGGCATTGGCGCGTATTGCAGGCGTTAATATCCCGACCAACAAGCGCGTGGTGATTGCCTTGACCCACATCTTCGGCATTGGACCGAAGATGGCCAAGGATATCTGCGGCAAGGTCGGCATTACCGACGAACGGCGGGTGAACCAGCTTTCCGATGAGGAAGCGCTGCGCATTCGTGAGGTCATCGACGGCGACTACACCGTCGAGGGCGACCTTCGTCGTGAAGTGACGATGAACATCAAGCGGCTCATGGACCTGAAGTGTTATCGTGGGCTGCGTCATCGCCGCGGTCTGCCGGTTCGCGGTCAGCGTACGCATACCAATGCGCGCACCCGCAAAGGTCCGGCTAAACCGATCGCTGGCAAAAAGAAATAAGGGGCTGATGGCACATGGCTAAGACAGCTGCCGCGCGTCCGCGTCGTCGCGAGCGCAAGAATATCGTTTCTGGCGTGGCGCATGTGAATGCGTCATTCAACAACACCATGGTGACCATCACCGACGCTCAGGGGAATGCGATTTCCTGGTCGTCGTCGGGGACCATGGGCTTCAAGGGTTCCCGTAAGTCCACGCCGTACGCGGCGCAGATGGCGGCCGAAGATGCCGGCAAAAAGGCCATGGACCACGGGATGAAGACCCTTGAGGTTGAAGTCAAGGGCCCGGGTTCGGGTCGGGAATCGGCGCTGCGCGCGTTGCAGGCGGTGGGTTTCACCATCACCGCGATCCATGACGTGACTCCGATCCCGCACAACGGATGCCGTCCGCGCAAGCGTCGGCGCGTGTAAGAAGGCTCCATTCGGATGAACGCGACGGTTTCCCGGAAGACCGGGGACACGTCGCTTCATCTGTTCGGCTTTGGGGACCATTCCCCGTTATGTCTGATGAGGCACCCCGTGATTCAGAAGAATTGGCAGGAACTGATCAAACCGAACAAGCTGACCATCGAACCGGGTGACGACCCGATGCGGGTAGCGAAGATCATCGCCGAGCCTTTGGAGCGCGGTTTCGGCATGACAGTCGGCAACGCGCTGCGTCGTGTGCTGCTTTCGTCCTTGCAGGGTGCGGCGGTCACCGCGATCCAGATCGAGAACGTGCTGCACGAGTTCTCCTCGGTTCCGGGCGTTCGCGAGGACGTCACCGACATCATTCTCAACGTCAAGAACATCGCGCTGCGTTTGCATGCCGAGGGTCCGAAGCGGATGAGCCTGAAGAAGGTCGGTCCCGGCGTGGTGACGGCGGGCATGATCGAGGTGGGCGCCAATATCGAGATCCTCAACTCCGACATCGTGCTCTGCACGTTGGACGAGGGGGCGGTGTTCAATTGCGAATTCACCGTCAACACCGGAAAGGGCTATGTCCCGGCGTCGCAGAACCGTCCCGAGGATTGCCCGATCGGCCTGATCCCGGTGGACGCGATCTTCTCGCCGGTCCTGAAGGTGGCCTACGAGGTGGACAACACCCGCGTCGGTCAGGTCACCGACTACGACAAGCTGGTGATGAGCATCGTTACCGACGGCACCGTGGCCCCGGAAGACGCGGTGGCCTTGGCCGCTCGCATCATCCAGGATCAGATGCAGCTGTTCGTCAACTTCGAGGAACCGCAGACCCAGCCGGAAAGCGAGAAGGCGGACGAGTTGCCGTTCAACAAGAACCTTCTGCGCAAGGTGGACGAGCTGGAGCTTTCGGTGCGTTCGGCCAACTGCCTGAAGAACGACAACATCATCTACATCGGCGACTTGGTCCAGAAGACCGAGACCGAGATGCTGCGTACCCCGAACTTCGGTCGCAAGTCCTTGAACGAGATCAAGGAAGTGCTGGCTTCGATGGGGCTGCATCTGGGCATGGACATTCCGAACTGGCCGCCGGAAAACATCGAGGAACTGGCCAAGAAGCTGGAAGAGCCGTACTAAGGCTGACTTCTGGTCGTTTGAATGGGTCCGTGGCGGACCCGGCACGCCGTCCCTGGGGAAACCCGCGGCGGCGGGGCAAGGCATCATCGGTCTCGTGCGCGAGCCGACAGCAGAGGAGGATGGAATGCGTCATCGTATGAGCGGCCGTAAGCTGAACCGCACCAGTTCCCACCGCAGCGCGATGTTTGCGAACATGGCGGCCGCGCTTTTGAAGCACGAGCAGATCAAAACCACTCTGCCGAAGGCGAAGGATTTGCGTCCGGTCGTCGAAAAGCTGATCACCCTGGGCAAACGCGGCGACCTGCACGCGCGTCGCCAGGCCTTCGCGCAGCTGCGCGACGATGCCGTGGTGGCCAAGCTGTTCTCGGTGCTGAAGGATCGTTACGCGACCCGTCAAGGCGGCTATTGCCGCGTGCTGAAGGCGGGCTTCCGTTATGGCGATTGCGCGCCGATGGCGCTGATCGAACTGATCGACCGCGATCCGGCGGAAAAGGGCAAGGACTCCGGTCCGACCCAGGTGATGGACGAAGAGGTCGCCGCCGAGGCGTAAGGCCCCGGCTCGGCTTGGGGGCGCGAACCTCCGGCACGAATGTGCGGCAAAGGCGGCCCTTGGGCCGCCTTTGCCTTTTCTTGGGTTTGGAAGGATACGGGATGCGAAGCGCGCGTTGCATGGGGATCGCTGGGGTGATTCTGACGCTTCTGGCGTCGCCCGCGGTGGCGGAAACCCAGGTTCCGACCGACCGTGTCGAGGTCACGCTGTCCTTTGCTCCCCTGGTCAAGGCGGCGGCGCCCGCGGTGGTCAATATCTATACCCGCAAGGTGGTGACGGTACGCGAGCGGGTGAATCCGTTCATGAACGACCCCTTCCTCAGGCAGTTCTTCGGCGAACAGTTCGGGCTTGGCCAGTCGGTGCCGCGCGAGCGGGTGGAAAGCGCGCTGGGGTCCGGCGTCATCGTCGGCGAGACCGGGGTCATCGTCACCAACACTCACGTTATCGAGGGCGCGGACGAGATCACGGTGGTCCTGGCCGATCGGCGCGAATTCCCCGCCGCCATCGTCGGACGCGACCCCAAGACCGATATCGCGGTGTTGAAGATCGATACCGGCGGGCATCGTCTGCCGTATCTCAACTTCGGCGATGCCGATGCCCTGCAAGTCGGCGATCTGGTGCTGGCGATCGGCAATCCCTTCGGCTTCAACCAGACCGTGACCTCGGGCATCGTTTCGGCGTTGGCCCGGACCTCGGTGGGGGTGTCGGACTACGGTTTTTTCATTCAGACCGACGCCGCGATCAACCCGGGCAATTCGGGGGGCGCCCTGATCGACATGAAGGGGTGTCTGGTCGGCATCAACTCCGCGATTTACAGCCGGGGCGGCGCGGGCAGCATCGGCATCGGCTTCGCGATTCCCAGTTCGATGGTGCGCGCGGTGGCGCAAAGCATCCTGGAGAACGGGCGCCCCATTCGCTCGTGGTTCGGCGCCAGCGGCGAGAGCGTGGCTGCCGAAATGGCCGAAAGCCTTGGCCTGGACCATCCCTATGGGGCGATCATCGACGACATTTATCCCGGCGGTCCGGCGGCGCGCGCCGGGTTGAAGGGGGGCGATATCGTGTTGGCGATCAATGGGCGGGAGGTGCAGGACGTTGCGGCCTTGCGCTATCGTCTGGCCGCCATCGCGGTGGGGGCGGAGGCCAAGCTGACCGTCCTGCGTCGCGGCGAACGCCTGGCCCTGGCGGTGCATCTGATCGAGCCGCCGGAAACGCCGCCGCGCGACGCCACGGCGATCGGTGGGCGGACGCCGCTGTCGGGGGCCGAGTTGGCCAATCTCAATCCGGCCCTGGCCGAGGAAACCGGCCAGCCGCTCGGCACCGGTGGCGTCATCGTGACCAAGCTGGGGCGCGGTTCGATCGCGGCGCGTTTGGGGTTCCGTCCCGGCGACCATATCAACGCCATCAACCGCTGCCATATCGACAGCGTCGCCACCGCGGTGAAGGCGTTGGCCCAGGGCGGCAAGGGGTGGCGGGTCGAAATCTTGCGCAACGGCGAACGGCTGGCGGTGACCGTCGATTGACGGCGGCGCGGGGACGGATGCGATGACCGACGAACTGTTCCAGAGCGAAGCGACGGGTAAAGCGGCGGCGGGACATGCCGCGCCGCATCCGCTGGCCGACCGTCTGCGTCCGCGCGATCTGGGCGAGATCCTGGGGCAGGATCATGTCGTTGGCGCGGATGGCCCGCTGGGCCGTCAGTTGGCGCAGGGGCGGGTGCCGTCCTTGATTCTGTGGGGGCCGCCCGGCTGCGGCAAGACGACGCTGGCGCGTGCCCTGGCGACGCGCACCGATCTGGTGTTTCAGCCACTGTCGGCGGTGTTTTCCGGGGTCGCCGACCTGCGCAAGGTGTTCGAGGCGGCGAAACAGGAACGCAAGGCGAGCGGTCGCGGAACCTTGCTGTTCGTCGATGAGATTCACCGTTTCAACAAGGCGCAGCAGGATGGTTTCCTGCCGTATGTCGAGGACGGCACGGTGGTTCTGGTCGGCGCGACGACCGAGAATCCGTCCTTCGAGCTGAACGCCGCCTTGATGTCGCGCTGTCAGGTGATCGTCTTGAAGCGCCTGGACGATGCCGCGTTGGAGGCGTTGCTGACCCGTGCCGAGGCGGAACTTGGCCATGCCCTGCCGTTGGATGCGGCGGCCAGGGAGTCGCTGAAGGCGATGGCCGACGGTGACGGGCGGATGCTGCTGAACATGGTCGAGGCGGTCGCCGCCATGGCGAAGCCGGGCGAAACCTTCGCTCCCGCCGATCTCGCCCGCGTCGTGCAACGTCGCGCGCCGGTTTTCGACAAGGCGGGGGAGGGGCACTACAACCTGATCTCGGCCCTGCACAAGTCGTTGCGCGGTTCCGACACCGACGCGGCGCTCTATTGGCTGGCGCGAATGTTGGATGGTGGCGAGGACCCCGCCTATATCCTGCGGCGGCTGACCCGTTTCGCGGTCGAGGACATCGGCCTGGCCGATCCCGGCGCCCTGACCCAGGCGGTCGCGGCATGGGAAACCTATGATCGACTGGGCTCGCCCGAGGGCGATCTGGTGCTTTCCTATCTGGTGGTCTATCTGGGGACCGCGCCGAAGTCGGTGGGCGCCTACAAGGCGCATAAGGCCGCGGCGCGGGCGGCCAAGGCCACCGGGTCGCTTGCTCCGCCGATGCACATTCTGAACGCACCGACCAAGATGATGAAAGAGCTGGGCTACGGTTCCGGCTATCAGTACGATCCCGATACTGCGGACGGCTTTTCCGGGCAGAATTATTTCCCCGATGTCCTGCCGCGCGAGTCTTTCTATCGTCCGGTCGAACGCGGTTTCGAGCGCGAGATCGGCAAGCGCCTTGCGTATTGGAACCGCCTGCGGGCGGAAAAGACAAAACCCGACGGAGACGATTCCCAATGAGTTGGTCGATGATGCTGGCGGTGGCCGGCGGTGGCGCCATGGGAAGCCTGGCGGTCAACGTCGTGGGGTCGTTCCTGATGGGGATGCTGGTCGAGCTTGTCGCGCTGCGCTGTTCCGTCAGCCAGGAAACCCGCGCCTTTATCGCGGTCGGCATGTTGGGCGGGTTCACCACCTTCTCGACCTTTTCGCTGGATGCGGCGGTGCTGATCGAACGCGGCGAGATCGCGACCGCCTTTTTGCATCTGGCGGGCAGTGTTCTGGCCGGTCTGGCGGCGCTGTTCATGGCGATTAATCTGGTCCGTCAGATCATCGCGGCGTGATCTTTGAAAGAGGAACGATGACGATGCAGGACGACAAACCGACCCCCGGGGTGCGGATGTTGATGGTGGACGTCGCCGACGACGGCGTGCGTCTCGATCGCTGGTTCCTGCGCCATGTGCCGGAATGCGGGCGCATCCAGGTGGAAAAGCTGTGCCGCACCGGGCAGGTCCGGCTGGATGGCAAACGGGCGAAGGCGGGGGATCGCGTGGTCGCCGGTCAGACGGTGCGGGTGCCGCCGATCGTGCCGCGTCCCGTGGGTGCCATGCCGCGTCCCACGCCGGCGTTGTCCGATGCCGAAATCGTCGCCTTTCGCACCTGTGTCATCCACAAGGACGAACACGTCATCGTCATCAATAAACCCGCCGGTCTGGCGGTGCAGGGTGGCACCGATACCGCGACGCATGTCGATGCGATGCTGGATGCCCTGGCCTTCGGCGCGTCCGAACGGCCGCGTCTGGTGCACCGCCTGGACAAGGACACCTCGGGCGTTCTGGTGCTGGCGCGGTCCCGTGCCGCCGCCGCCCATCTGACCGCCGCGTTCCGCGAGCGCCGCACGCAAAAGCTCTATTGGGGGGTGGTGGCCGGGGTGCCGCAGCCGCGACAGGGGCGGATCTCGGCGCCGCTGGCCAAGGTTAAGCACGGTTCGGTGGAAAAGATCGCGGTGGACGAGGATGACGGCAAGGTCGCGGTCACCGACTTCCGCGTTGTCGATGCGGTCGGGCAGAGGGCCGCTTGGGTGGCGATGATGCCGCGCACCGGACGTACCCACCAACTACGGGCCCACATGGCGCACATCGGAACGCCGATCCTGGGCGATGGCAAGTATGGTGGTCGCACGGCCTTTTTGCCGGAAGCCGATGGCGTGATGCGGGTCAAGCAATTGCACCTGCACGCGCGCGCCATCGTGATCGCGCATCCGGCGGGCGGGGTGCTCAGGGTCGCCGCGCCGTTGCCGCCGCACATGGTTTCGACCTTCGCCGATTTGGGGTTCGAGGAAGTCCTTGGCCGCGACGAGCCGATGTTCGATCTGGATTACTGATTCGGAAGGTTCCGGTCATGAAAAAGGCCTGCCGCGATGCGGCAGGCCTTTTTACTTTGGGTGGTCGGCGGCCGTTTCCGGCCGCCGAAGCCTTGGGATCAGAGCTTCACGCCGAAGGCGATCGGCATCATCACGTACATGACGGCGATCGAGATCACGATACCGATCAGGTTGTAGGTCATGCCGGACTTGAACATGTCGGGCACGCGAATCAACCCGGAGCCGAACACGATGGCGTTCGGCGGGGTCGCCACCGGCAGGGAGAACGCCAGGGACGCACCCAAAGCCACCGGAATCGCCATGATCAGCGGCGAAACGCCGAGGCCCTGAGCGATGGAGATGGCGAGCGGCACGAAGGTCGCGGCCACCGCAGTGTTGGACGTCATCTGGGTCAGCAGCATGGAGACCAAGGCGAGGATGGTGATCATCACGATGGAGCTCATGCCTGCCAAGCCCTTCATCTGGCTGGCGACATAAGCCGAGACGCCGGACTTGTCGAGAGCGCCGCCCAGGGCAAACCCGCCGCCGAACAGCAGGATGGCATCCCACGGAATACCCTTCGAGAACAGGGAGGTATCCAGAACCATGCGGCCCTTCTTGAAGTCCACCGGAATGATGAAGCAGAGCAGAAGGGTGGTCATGCCGATCGTCGAGTCGGTGATGAATTTCTTGAGCGGCACCATCTTGCCCGCGACTTCGACGGACGGCAGCAGGCTCACCAGCTGCGGACGCAGAATCCACGCCAAGGCGGTACAGACGAACAGGATGGTGGTGATTGTCTCGCCCTTGCTCATCGGGCCCAGCTTCTCCAGTTCCTCGTCAACGATGGCGCCGGCGTGGGACAGATCAAGGGCCTTGATCGGGAAGAACATCGGCAGCGTCCACCAGGAGATCGCCAACAATGCGATACCGGTGGGCGCGCCGACCATGATGAAGTTGGCGAACGGAATCGCGGTACCGGTCATCTGCGCCACTTGGCCGGCCATCACCGCGTTGGGCGGGGTGCCGATCAGGGTGGCCATGCCGCCCATCGAGGCGGAGAACGCGATACCCAGCATCACGCAGATGCCGAAGTTGGTCGCGGCCTTCTTCTCGATCTCGCTCTTGCCTTCGCCTTCCTGCACCATCTTCACGATGGCCATGCCGATCGGCATCATCAGGGCGGCGCAGGCGGTGTTGGACATCCACGCGGACAGGAAGCCGGTCGCCACCATGAACCCGAGGATCAACGTCTTCGGGTTGGTGCCGCAAACCTTCAGCACCAAGAGAGAGACGCGGCGATGCAGGTTCCAGGTTTCCATGGCGTAGGCCAGCGCGAAACCGCCGACGAACAACCAGATCAGGTTGGATGCATAGTTCGGTGCTACCACCGTGGCAGGGGCGACGCCCAGCCACGGGAACAGAACCAACGGCACCAGGGCGGTCACGGCGATCGGAATCGCCTCGAGCATCCACCAGGTCGCCATCAGCAGGGTAACGCCGATCGCCTTCCAAGCGGAAACCGAAAGGCCTTCCGGCGGAGTGGTAAACAAGGTGTACAGCAGGAACGCTATACCCAGGAACAAACCAATGATTTCTTTCTTGCGGTCTCCGGTCATCGCCGTACCCGCAGTGCTTGCAGAATTACTCATTCCGGCCCCCAGAAAAGGTAATTTTTAGGTCTTGAAAGCCCCAAGATCCGCGCCGATGCTCAATGGAGCGCCGACCCGAAAAGGATCTTTTCCCGGCCCAATGGATAGCGCAATTCGCCACAGTTGTAAAGAGGGTCGGGGCGAAACCATGGCATACAGGTTGGCGGTGTTCGATGTGGATGGAACCCTTGTCGATAGCGCGGAAACGATAGTCCATTGTATGACAAAGGCATTTTTGTGCGCTGGGCAAGAGCCTCCGTCGCCGGGGGCTATCCGTGGGATCATCGGCCTATCCCCGCCCGAAGCAGTGGCCACATTTCTGGCGGTATTTCGCCACAACATTTAGGCAATATCGCGGCCGAGTATAAGCGCCTGTACATGGAACGTCGGACCACCCAGGCATCGCCCGATGCCCTGTTCGAGGGGGGGCGCGAGTGCCTGATCGAATTGGCGGATGCGGGATATTTGTTGGGGGTTGCCACCGGAAAATCGCGGCGCGGCCTGGATGCTCTGTTGGCGCATCACGGCATCGGCGACCGGTTCGTGGCGGTGGGGTGTGCCGACGACGGTCCCGGTAAGCCGCATCCGTTCATGTTGCAAAAGGTGATGGCGGAAGCCGGGGTCTTGCCCGTGGAGACCGTGATGATCGGCGATACCGTGTACGACATCGCGATGGGGCGGGCGGCGGGGGTGCGTTCGGTCGGAGTCGCCTGGGGTAACCACGACGTGGCGGCCTTGACCGGGGCGGGGGCCAACGCCGTGGTCGCGTCGTTCGCGGATCTGGAAAGCTGGGTGCGAAGCAGATTGCCGATCGTGGGGGATGTCGCGATAATCCAGGCTCCCTAAATAATGGGAAGCGGGATCGCCGGGCGGCGGTTCGTCACCATGCGGGAGTATGATTCATGAGAGTCCGGACAATTGCCCAGGTCGCGGTTGGCGTCCTGGCGGTGGCGATTGCCGCCGGTTACGGCGTGCTGTCGTCGATCGACGTCGATTCCTATCGGGGGCGGATCATCAAGGCGGCGGAAGACGCGACGGGGCGCAAAGTGACGATCGCGGGTCCGCTGAAGTTGAAGGCTTCGCTGTCCCCGGCGGCGGTGGTGGAAGGCGTTACCCTGGCCAATGCGCCATGGGCCAACCCGCCGGAAATGTTGTCGATCGGCCGCGCCGAGGCCGAGATCGGCCTGTTGGCGGCATTGACCGGCAGCGTTCAGGTTAACCGTCTGGTGGTGCATGACGCGACGGTCAATCTGGCGCGGCGCAAGGACGGTTCGGCGAACTGGGAATTCACGCCGGCGTCCGGTCCGGCGATGACCGGCCCGGCGACGCCCGCGCCAGTGGCGGAAAAGTCGGGCGGAATGCCGACCGTCGCGGTGCGCGAGGTCGATATTCGCAACCTGACTCTTGCCCTTGACGACGCGCGGAGCGGCCAGTCCCTGGCTTTGGAAGTGAAAAACCTACAGGCCACGGCATCCAGTTTCTCCGATCCGCTGAAGCTGGTTCTCGACGTGGTCTACAATGGCCTGCCGGTGACCGCGAAGGGGAGCCTGGGGCCGATCGAGGCCCTGACTCGGAATCGTCCGGCGACGATCGATTTGGGGGTGACGGTGCCGGGGGTGACGGTCACCGCGAAGGGGCAGGTCGGTCAGCCCATGGCGGGCAAGGAAATCGACCTGAAAATCGGTTTCGACGGCAAGTCCTATGACCAGATCGGCAAGGCGATCGGCGCCGATCTGGCGGCGGTGCCGCCATTGGCGCTGACGGCTGCCGTGAAAAGTTTTGGCTCGGCCGGGCATCGCTTAAGCGATGGTATCCTGCGCCTCGCCGGGCAAGAGATTAAGATCGCCGCGTCGGTCGATCTGTCCGCCGCCAAGCCGAAATTGATGGCGGAGATCGGGGCCGATGTCCTCGACCTGTCGAAGTTGTTGGATGGCTTGGCCGTCAAACCCGCCGCCGGTTCGGAGACGTCGGGCGCGACCGTCCCGGCGAAGAAGGGCGATGGACGTGTCTTCGCCGCCGATCCGTTGCCGCTGGACGGGCTGCACGCGGTCGATGCCGAGGCCAAGATCGCGATCGGCGTTCTGACTCTGCCGGGTGGGATCAAACTCGACCAGGCGAAGTTGCTGGCGGTTTTGAAGGATGGCCTGCTGAACGTGGCGCCGGACTTCGGCGTCGGTGGCGGCGTGGTGGGCGGCAAGCTGGTTCTCGATGCGCGGCCGAAGGGCGGGCCGGCGGGTCTGGACATGGCCCTGTCCGGCAAGGATATTGCGTTGGCCCAGGCGGCCACCGACATGGGCCTGACCAAGGTGATGTGCGGCGGGCCGACCACGCTGAGCGTGACCTTGAAGGGATTGGGGCGCTCGGTCCGCGATTTGATGGCGGGGCTGACCGGCGACGTTCGTCTGGAAACCGGCAAGGCTGAGTTCAACAACGCCGAGTTGCGCAAGGCGATCGGCGATTGGGCGATGTCGGGTCTGACCATGGTTGACGCGGGGTTCTCGATGCGGGAAAAGACGGTGCTGTCGTGCCTGGTGGTGCGGGTGCCGGTGAAGCAGGGCAAGGCTGCCCTCGGCAAGGGCGTCGCGGCGGAGACCGATGCCCTCAATTTGGTGGTCGGCGGTTCGGTCGATCTGCGCAGCGAGGTCCTGGATCTGGGTTTCGATCTGATGCCGCAGGGGCCGAGCGTCGGCATCACCCAGACCACCGCCGGATTGGTGCGGGTCGGTGGCACCTTGGCTTCGCCGTCGGTCGGCATCGACGCCCTGGGCGCGGGCAAGGCGGCGCTGAAGGTGGGCGCGGCGGTGGCGACCGGCGGCCTGTCGCTGTTGGGCGATACCCTTTTGAACGAGGGAACCAAGGACGCGCATCCCTGTCGGACCGCGAGGGGCGAGGCTCCGGCTAAGTCCTCGGGCCCGACCTCCGATATCAGCGCCCCCGCCAAGGCCTTCGGTGGCGCGATGAAGGGCTTATTCGGCAAGTGACCAGGCAGGAACGATGATCAAAGACAGAATCCGGGCGGCGGCCGCGTTGCGGCCCGCTCGTCCGAAGCGGTTTTACAAGGCGGTGGGAGTCAAGGAGGACGAGGATGGCTTCGCCGTGCTGCTTGACGGGCGCGCGGTCAAGACGCCGCGCCGGAAGATCCTGGTGCTGCCGACCCGCCCCCTGGCCGAGGCGGTGGCCGACGAGTGGGAGGCTCAGGAAACCGAGATCGACCCCATCCGCATGCCATTGACGCAGTTGACCAATACCGCGATCGACGGGGTTGCCGAGACCGTTCCCGCAGTGTTGGATTCCTTGGCCGGTTACGCGCGGGCGGATCTGTTGTGCTATCGCGCGACCTATCCGCGCGTCCTGGCGGAAAACCAGGCGAAGGCCTGGCAGCCCCTGCTGGATTGGGCTGAGTCCGCCTTTGGCGCGCGGTTGCGGGTAACCGCCGGGGTGGTGACAATCGCGCAGCCGGATGAATCGGTCTTGGCGATCCGCGACGCTTTCTCCCGCCACGATCACTGGCGGTTGACTGCGGCGCATACCCTGGCCGGGGCCTTCGGTTCGGTGGTGCTGGCGCTGGCAGTACTGGAGGGGCGGATCGCGGCGGAGGCGGCGTTCGAGGCGTCTCGCCTGGACGAGGCCTTTCAGGCGTCGGTCTGGGGCGAGGATGCCGAGGCCCACCGCCGCGCCGACGCCATCGCCAAGGAGGTTCGCGCCGCCGTCGCGCTGGCGACCTTGGTTTGAAAAGACTTGGATGACGCCGGGATTTGAGGCAAAGTCCCGACGCGCCGGAATTGGGCTTCAGTAAGGATGAAGTCGATGGACGACAGCAATCGGTTGCGCGTGCGCGTGACGATCGAGGGCAAGGTTCAGGGGGTCTGGTTCCGCGCCTGGACGAAGGAACAAGCCGACCGCCGAGGTCTTCTGGGTTGGGTGCGCAATTGCCATGACGGCTCCGTCGAGGCGACGTTCGACGGCTCGCCGCAGGAAGTCGAGGCCATGATCCGCGCCTGTTGGGACGGTCCTCCCACGGCGCGCGTGCAGGCGGTGCGGGTCGAACCGATTCCCGCCTCCCTGCCGTTGGCGGGCTTTGATGTTCTGTCCAGTTCGTAACCGGCATTCGCGGTGACGCCGTTTGTGCGGCGAACCGCCCATCGAAGGATTGAATAAGGCGACGAGCAGCGTTTCCAAGGGTTCCGATGCGCCGACCGAGGCCGTTGTCGGGACCGATCGTTTCGTGCTGACGGTGCGCTGTGCCGACGGCATCGGCGTCATCGCGACGGTCGCCAAGGCGCTGGCCGATTGCAACGCCAACGTCACCGAGGCCGCGACCTATGCCGATTCCTCAACCGGGCAGTTCTTCATGCGCTCGGAATTCGAAATCCCCGCCGACCCGCACGCCAAGCTGGTGGTTGATGCCGCGCTGGAATTCTGCCGGGTCCGCCGCAACATGACGATCGAGGTGTTTCCGATGACGCAGCGCAGCCGCGTGCTGTTGATGGTGTCGAAAACCGACCACTGCCTGAACGACCTGCTTTACCGTCACCGCGTCGGCGAACCGGCCATCGATATTCCGGCGGTGGTTTCCAACCATCCAGACCTGCGTGCCCTTGTCGAATGGCACAGCATTCCCTTCATCCATATGCCGGTGACGCGGGAAAATCGCGACGAGCAGGATGCCGCGCTGCCGGTCACCACCGCGACGGCGTACCCCAGGTGCGACAGAATGCTGATCGCCACGCTGCCCAGTCCGCCGGACGCGCCGGTCACCAGGATCGGACGTCCGCACGCCGGGGTCAGGCCGTGGTCCTCCAGCCGCATGATCGCCAGCATCGCGGTCAGACCCGCCGTCCCCACCGCCATAGCGCGCTGCGGCGTCATGCCCTGCGGCAAGGGGACCAGCCAGTCGCCCTTCACCCGCGCGCGTTGCGCGTGTCCGCCCCAACGGATTTCGCCGACGCGCCAACCGGTCAGGATCACCGCGTCGCCGGGGGCGAGCCCTGGGTGGGTGGTTTAGGCCACGGTGCCGACGAAATCGATGCCCGGCACGTGGGGATAGTTGCGGACCAGCCGTCCCAGGCCGTTCAGAATCATCGCGTCCTTATAGTTGAGGGTGGAATAGGCGACGTCGACGATGGTGTCGTCCTCGGGCAGGCGATCGTCTGACAGTGCGGTGATTTCGCCGCGCACCGCCTTGCCCTCCTGGCTCAGAAGAAGTCCCTTGAATGTGGACATGTTTTAAATCCTTTCCTCGTTGCGTGGCGAAGGCTTTGCCGATGGCGGCTTCGCCGTCGTTGCTTAGCGCGCGCGGTGTGCCAAGGATTCGCGATAGAGCGCGCGCAGATCGTCCATCAAAACGCCGAAGGCTGTCTCGGCGGCATCGGCGTCATGCTTCCGAATCGCGGCGAGTAGAGTCTCGTGCAGACCGGCGATGCGGTGCCGATTGCGTTCGCGGAAAATCACCAGATTGACCACCGGCATCATTGCCTCGACCACCGCATGCATGGATAGGCCGATCAGGCCGTTGCCCGTGGCCTCCACCAGTGCCCGATGGAATCGCACGTCGGAGGCGCAGAAATTCGCATCGGAGGTCTCGTCCGACCGCTGCACCGCGATTTCGGCTTCCATGCGAGCGAGGTGGTCCTCGGTACGATGTTCCGCAGCTAATCGGCAGCAAGCGCCCTCGAGAGTCTGGCGCGCCGAAGCGATTTCGTCATGGTCGAAGGCGCCCATGCTGACTAGCAGCATTGCCGCACTGGATAAGGATTGCGCCAGTTCCGTCGGCTTCGGGCAAGTGACGAAGTTGCCGCCGGTGGGGCCGCGCCGCGAGCGGATCAGATTTTGCGCGGCCAAGCGCTTCAACGCCTCGCGGATGGTGGGGCGTGACACGCCGTAGCTTTGCGCCAATTCGCTTTCCGAGGGCAGGCGGTCATCCGCCTTGTAGCGCCCCTCCATGATCGCGACGCGGATGTGTTCGGCAATCTGCTTGGCGACGCTGACGGTCACGATATCCGGGTGGGTCATCATTTCGCGTTCGTTTCCTTCGTCATGCTTTGGCCTCTCGAGGGGGTGCAAGGCGTTTTTCAGCGGTTCCAATAGACAGGGCGTGCATGCGGTTCCGCCGCCGTGCCCATCCATCCCGCCGCAGTGCCTTCTCCTTTAAGGGAAAGGTTTCTCACTTCGAGCTTCTCGGCGAGGGCCTCCAGAAAGCATGCCTCGCCGTTTTCGCCGGAGCCGACGAGGTAGTAGCGATAAGTGCGCAGCTTGAAGATTCGGCGAAGCTCCGGCGCGTGTGGAGTGAAGCGCAGCATCTTCGAGCTTTCAGGCACGTTTGCCTCTTGAGTCTCGTGATCGCGGTTCTTGGGGGTGCTTTCGGCCATCGTGTCCAGTGCTCCATCAACTGATTTTTTGCCTCCGGCGACCGAGGCTTTCCGGCAAGGCACCGGCGCTCTATGCCGGGGTCAGCGCCGAGGACCATTGGGGGCGGCGGTCCTTGTCCACCAGCATCGCGCGCACGCCCTCAAGGAAGTCAGGCGTGCGGATGGTCACGGTCGCCGCGTCCAGTTCGGCGTCGAGGCATGCGCGCAGGTCCTTGCCGCGCGCGTCTTCGATCAGCCGCGCGGTCAGAAGCAGCGCGTCGGGGGAGGCTCGGCGGATTTCCGCCAAGGTGCGCGCCGCCCAGTCCCCGGGCATCGCGGCGAGGCGGCGGCGGGTCGCCGCGACGTCGGCGTCCGCGAAGGCGGCGGCGATTTCGCCTCGATGATCGGCGATTTCGGCGGGGCCGGCATCGAGAGGCAGGGCGGCGAGCAAGCGCTGCAGGGATGAGGGATCGCGGCGCAGCGCCGCCTCGAACGCCGGGATATCGTTGGACGGGAGGAAATGGGTGGCGAGGCCGCAGTAGAGCGCGTCCGCCGCCGAAACCCGCGTGCCGGTCAGGCCGAGGTAGAGGCCGATGCGATCCGGCAGACGGGCCAGAACGTGGGTGGCGCCGACGTCGGGGAAGAAGCCGATCGCGGTCTCGGGCATGGCCATTGCCGCGTTTTCCGTAACCACCCGGTATTGCCCGTGCATGGAGAGCCCCATGCCGCCACCCATGCAGAAGCCGTCGATCAGCGAGACATAGGGTTTGGGAAAGACGCTCGTGGCGTGGTTCAGGCCGTATTCGGTGGAAAAGAAGCCGTAGTTTTTCGCGTGGCGGCCTTCCAGGCTCATCTGGCGCACCGCCCGGATATCGCCGCCCGCACAAAAGGCCTTGCCCTCGCCCTTGAGCAGGACGACCGCGATCGCCGGATCGGCGGCCCAGGCGTCGAAACGGGTGTGCATCGCCGCGATCATTTCCGACGTCAGGGCGTTGAGCGCCTGCGAGCGATTGAGCACAATGGTGCCGACACCGCCGTCGGCACGAAACAGAATGTCATCGGTCATCGGGAAACCTCCAGGGTTACCGGTTGGTGAAATGCGGCGGACGTTTCTCGAGAAAAGCGGTCATGCCTTCCTTTTGTCCCTCGGTGGCGAAGGCGGCGTGGAACGACCGCCGTTCGAAGCGCAAGCCCTCGGAAAGCGTGGTTTCCTCAGCGCGATGAACCGCCTCTTTGGCCAGGATGACCGAAGGCAGGTTGTATTCTGCGGTGGTCTCCGCCGCCCGCAACGCGGTGTCCAGGGTTTCGGCGGCGGGTACCACGCGGGCGACCAGACCGGCAGCCTTGGCCTCGTCCGCGTCGATGGTGCGCCCGGTGAGAACCATGTCCATGGCGAGGTTGCGCCCGACCAGTCGGGTCAGGCGCTGTGTGCCGCCCATTCCCGGCAATACGCCGATCTTGATTTCCGGCTGGCCGAAACGGGCATCGTCTCCCGCGATGATGAAATCGCACATCATTGCCAGTTCGCAGCCTCCGCCGAGGGCGAAGCCGCGCACCGCTGCGACGACGGGCTTGCGGATCGCGGCCAGGCGGTCCCATGCCCCCAGGTAGTCTTCCAACAACATGTCGGAGAACGACTTCGGTTGCATCTCGGCGATGTCGGCGCCCGCCGCGAACGCCTTGTCGGAGCCGGCAATCACCATGGCACCGATTTCCGGATCGGCGTCGAAGGCCGAAAGCGCGGCGATCACCTCGTGGGCGAGGGCGTCGCACAGGGCGTTAAGTTGCTTCGGGCGATTGAGGCGAATCAGGCCAACATGGCCGTGGGTTTCGGTTGCGATGTGAATGGGGGTGGTCATGGTGACGCTCCTTGTGGTCTGAAGCGAAGGTTGGCCTGTATAAGAATATTTGTCAAATAAATATTCCAAATAAATTTGGCCTGCCGGATGACGGTGCGGCAACGGAGAGCTTTTTGCGCGCCGTTCAGATCGCAACGTCGAGATGGATCGCGGTGAGCTGTTTCAGCACCGTGATGTCGGTGTGCTGTGCGGAGGGAAGAAGAAGTGGTGGGCATGGTGCTGTCTCCACTCCCCGCATCACCCCCTCGGTCGCAACCTATTGCCGATGTTGAATCATGCCGGTGCTCGGCAGGCCATCGGATTTTTCAACAGCTTGCTAGGGCTCCCTGCAATTTAACGCCCGCTGTCACCTGGAGGCGTTATAAACGCGATTGAGCCGATGCGCTCCAAGTGGACCGGAGGCTGCGGGACGTCCGTTACACCTCATCCCGCGACACAAACCTGCCCTTCCGCTTCCGGTCCATCCCGGTCACTCCTGTTTTCGCGCGGAGCGCAATCGGACCTCCATGCGGCATGATGGAGGTTTTTAGGTTCGTGGCGAAAAGGGAATGGGGCGCGCGAGGGGCCTTAAGTCCCTCGCAACGGTTTCCTTCCTCGCGACGGTTTTCCTCAGCGAGGCTCGGGCGGAGCCCGGTCTGGTTCTCACTCCGCCAGGTTGGCGAATGCGGTGCCGAAGGTTTCGATCAGCGCGTCGTCCAGGGCGTTCATGTCGGCGGCGATGCCCAGGTCGGCCAAGCTGGTGACGCCATGGTCGGCGATGCCGCAGGGGACGATGCCGGAGAAGTGGGTAAGGTCGGGGCGGAGGTTGATCGCCATGCCGTGAAAGCTGACCCAGCGGCGCACCCGCACGCCGATGGCGGCGATCTTGTCCTCGCGCCCGTGGTCGCGCGTCATCCACAGGCCGACGCGGTCGGCGCGGGTTTCGGCGGTGACGCCGAAGCGGGCGAGGGTGGAGGTTCCCCAGGCTTCCAGGGCATGCACGAAGCGGCGGACGTCGCCGTCCAGGGTCTTCAGGTCCATCATGACATAGATCACCCGTTGTCCCGGCCCGTGATAGGTGTACTGCCCGCCGCGTCCGCTGGCATACACCGGGAAGCGGTCGGGGGAGAGCAGGTCGGCGGGGTCGGCGCTGGTTCCGGCGGTATAAAGCGGTGGGTGGGAGAGCAGCCAGATCGCCGGGTTGGCGTTGCCCTCGCGGATCGCCGCGACCCGTGCCTCCATGAAGGCGACGGCCTCGGGGTAATCGACCGGACGGTCGGACCGCAGCCAGTCGATGGCGAACGGCAAGACGGCCGACGGCGCGGGCGAAACCGGGGCAATGAAGGGGGGCAGGGCGGCGGTCATGGCGGCGTCCGAAAAGCATCGTCCACGGGCATCAATGCCTCTGGACAGGGGGAAAGGGATTTGGTATGTCACCTTTCCTTCGTTGGCAACCCCCGGCGTTTGCGTGGGTGGGCTGCCCAAAGGGATGCGGTCGTGGCGGAATTGGTAGACGCGCAGCGTTGAGGTCGCTGTCCGGTAACACGGGTGGAAGTTCGAGTCTTCTCGGCCGCACCATCTCTTGAAAAAACTCGCCGTCGCGGGGCGTGTCGCCCGCCCGAGCGGGTTTTTCGTTGTCGCGTCGGTGCCGTCTCGGTTTTTCAGGACTCCCCCTGAAAAGCGGGGTATCGTTCCCTTTCTGGTTGGGCGAGGGCATCCGCCTGTCCGCCGTTTTTGTCGCCCTCCGCGCCGGAGGACAACGGAGGTTCCGATGACTCCCGATCAGGCGCCGCGCGCACCCGAAGATGCCAAGAAGACCCCCGACATCGCCGAGGTGGAGGCGCGCGCCGCCGCCCTGGATATCGAGGAGTTGTTCCCCGGCGAGGATTTCACCGACGTCTTGCTGCGTTTGATCTCCGAGGCGATTGCCGTCGGCGACATGCCGCGTGCCTGCGCCCTGCTGCTTGATCAGCATTATGCGGACGCCGCCGACATCATCGAACTGATGCCCGCCGACGATCGCGCGCAGTTGGTTCTTGCCCTGGGCAAGGATTTCGACCCAGACATTCTGCCGGACCTGGACGAAGGCGTGCAGGACCAGGTGGTGGGGGTGATGGGGGTGATCGGCATTGCCGCCGCGGTCGAGGCGATGGAGTCCGACGACGCGGTGGCGGTGATCGCGCAACTGGATGAAGACGAACGCCGTCGCGTCATCCAAGCGTTGCCCGCGGAACGTCGCGCGGCGATCGGACAGGCGTTGGCCTATCCCAAGCACTCCGCCGGACGCATGATGCAGCGTGAGCTGATCGCGGTGCCGGATTTCTGGACGGTCGGCGATACCCTGGACTACCTGCGCACCACCAAGGACGAACTGCCGGATTCCTTTTACGAGGTGTTCGTGGTGGATCTGCGCCATCATCCGGTGGGGAGGGTTTCCCCGGCGCGGTTGTTGCGGGCGCAGCCGGAAACCGCGCTGAGCGACATCCTGGATGAAGATGTGGAGCCGATTCCGGCGGCCATGGACCAGGAAGAAGTGGCGATGACCTTCCGCGATCGCGACTGGGTGTCCGCCATGGTGGTGGACGACGACGGGCGTTTGATCGGTCGGATCACCGTTGACGACATCGTTGACGTCATCGACGAAGAGGCCGAGGACGACATGCTCCGCCTTGCCGGTGTGTCGGATTCCGACATCTTCCGTGCTGTGTGGGGAACGGTGCGGGCGCGTTTTGGCTGGTTGTGCGTCAATCTGTGCACGGCGCTGATGGCGGCCTCGGTGATCGGCCTGTTCGAGGGTACGATCGCCCGCATCGTGACTTTGGCGGCGCTGATGCCGATCGTCGCGGGGTTGGGTGGCAACGCCGGCACCCAGACCCTGGCGGTTTCGGTGCGCGCCCTGGCGATGAAGGAACTGACGCCGGGCAACGCGCGCCGGGTGATTGGCAAGGAAATCGCGGTCGGCCTGATTAACGGTATCGGCCTTGCGATGGTGGCGGGGCTGGTCGCTTATTTGTGGTCCGGCACCATGATGATCGGCGTGGTGCTCGCCTGCGCCATGGTGGCCAATCTTGTGGTCGCCGGGCTTGCGGGAATTCTGATTCCGCTGACCCTGGATCGTCTGAAGGTGGACCCGGCGGTGGCTTCCGGGGTGTTTCTGACCGCGTTGACCGATTCAGTGGGGTTTTTCGCCTTTCTGGGGTTGGCGACGATATTCCTGCTTTGATTTCAGGCGCTGATATAGCGGGAGATGGCGCGGTCCAGAACCGATGAGGTGGAGATGATCGTCGCGATGTCCTGATTGCGTTGGATCGATCCGCGCTTAACCATGTCGCGATAGTCGTCCAGCAGGCCGCGCAGGGCGGCGATGCCGTCGTTGCGTTGCAGGTGTTGCTCGAAGAAGACGCGCCCGAGGCCGGGTTTTCCCCAAACACCGTTCATGATGCCGACGATTTCGGTGATCGTCGGACCCGCCGTGTCGTTGGGTTCGATCTCGGTCGATAGGTCCAGAGTGGAGAGCGCCTCTGGCGTCATGTATTCGAGATAGCGACTACAGAAGATCTTCAAGTTTTCGATGATTTCATTGCGTTGGGGACTGGGCGTCATCCTGCGAATGTTGCGCGGAAGATTGCCGAAGGACTGGATGATCGGCCCCGGTTTGCTTGACCAGAGTCGTGAAGTCGGCCCCCAGCATGGTGCGGAAGATCGCGATGTCGGTTTCGCACTGGCGGTTTTTGATGCTGGGCCGTCCGCGCTTGTTGAGTTCCTCGTTGATCTTGTCGGTGACGTCGCGGACTTCCCAGGTGCCGATCGCGCGCAGGGTCTCCGGGGATTGCGCCAGCCGCAGGTCGAGTCCCAGGTCGTGAATCTGTTCGGGGCTGGTGAAGGCCTGGGCGAAGGTGAATAGGTACCGCGCGTCCCAGTCCAGAATCTCGGAAACGGCGGTGCCGAAGACCTCGCCCAGGGCGTGGATGTGAAAGGCGTTCAGGTGGGTCAATGCGTTCAGCCAGTCGGCATCCACGCGGTCGGTGAAAATCGCGCCGAAGCGCCCCCCAGCTTGACCCGCACCTCGCCCAGCGCCAGGGCGTTCATTCCGGCCAGGATGCGCAAGCGCGGCAGTGCGTCAAGGCTCAGGGCTTCCTTCGGCAAGCGTTCCAGGACCTCTTGATTCTGGGCGAAGATGACGCGGATCGCGCGTTCGATATAGACCTGCTCCGCCTGTTCGACGGACATCCCGCAGGCTCCCGCAGGTTGGGCGCGCTTGCCCGAGCCGTTCTTCTTGCCGTTGTCGCCGATGACGACGATCATGTCCAGTTGCCACGCGACCTCGAATACCTTGATGGCGCGTTCGATGGCGTGGTCGTTCTCCAGCGCGTCCTCCAGCGGCAATTCGCCGAACAGCGCGCCTTCATGGCCCAGCGCCGCGCTTTCCAGCTTTTGCAGGCAGGGATAGAGCTTGTGGATGATGCGCGGTGCAGACGGGTCAGGCGTCTGCCATGGGAATGCAGCGACAGGCCGCGCAGTGGTAGGCCCAGGCCGAAGGGCAGGATGCGTTGAAGGTTGGAATCGCCATCCTGGACGCGCAGGATCAACCGGGCGCGACCGGGCTTCTTTTCCCCGGTCGATTTGCCGGGTACGTCCGGTGATATCTCGCCCCGTGGGGTGGGGTCCTGCGCGAGGGTCTTGACCATGCATCCTCGGCCTCGTTCGGAAGATGGGGGCCGTTGACGGGATTGGCGTTTTTTCGCGGCACGGCCTTGTCGCCGACTGTGCACAACGTTGCCCGTGAAATCAAAGATTCCGTCGGAAGAAGCGGGCAACCCGCCCTTGTCTCATACCGCGGGCGCATTTATGGTGTCGCCGGAAGCACCGCCGGAGACGTACGTTTCCGGCTTAGAGGAGATTCGACGTGATCGACGATGCCCTGCCGGTTCATGGCGGCGATTTGGCGGCGGCCTCGGCGCGCCATGGCGTGCCAAGGGATGAGTGGCTGGATCTTTCGACGGGGATCAACCCCACCCCTTATCCGGTATCGGCGTTGCCCGATGCCGCCCTGCAGGACTCTCTGATCGATGCGGCGCGGGTCGGCTATGGCGTCGCCGCCGGGGCCGCGATCGTCGCCGCGCCGGGCGCTTCATCGTCGTTGACGAGGCCTTCTGCGATGCCATGCCCGAGGCCAGTCTGGCCGCCTTCGCCGGAGTTCCGGGGCTTTTGGTGATGCGGTCGTTCGGCAAGTTCTTCGGTCTGGCGGGGCTGCGGCTGGGTTTTGCCCTGTGTCCGCCGGATTTCAGGGAGCGGCTCTCCGCCGCGATGGGGCCGTGGGCGGTTTCCGGTCCGGCGGCGGTCCTGGGGGCGCGGGCCTTGTCCGACGCGGCCTGGATCGCCGCGTCGCGTCGCGAACTGGCGGCGATGACGGCGCGCATGGATGCCCTGTTGATGGCGGTCGGAATGACTGTGGTCGGCGGTACGGATTTATTCAGATTGACACACTTCGAGGCCTCCCTCGCGGTGTACCATGCCCTGGCTAAACGTGGGGTGTTGACGCGGGCTTTCGCTGCCTAGCCCGGTTGGTTGCGCTTCGGGCTTCCGGCCGATACGGTGGCGTTCGACCGGTTTGATCAGGCCCTGCGCGCTGCGGTCGCCGAGGCGGTGGACGGCGTTTCGCCCTAGTCTCAGGACTCATTAAGGTTCGATCCAGAAGAGGAGGAGTACCGCGATGATGACGGCGGCAAAGAAGATATCCGCGCATCGGTCATATCGAGTGTGGATACGCCGCCAATCCTTGAGGCGAGCGAAGAGGTTCTCGATCCTATGACGCTGGCGATAGAGGGTTTTGTCGTAAGCGTACTGGGTTTTGCGATGACGCATTGGCGGGATGCATGTAGCGATCCCTCGCTGTGTCAAAGCCTCTCGAAGGGGATCACCGTCATAGCCCTTGTCGGCGATCAGGACGTTGGCCTTGGGAAATAGGTCGAGCAACAGCATCGCGCCTTTGTGATCGCTCATTTGCCCCTCGCTGGAGCAGCAGGATGAGGGGCCTTCCTTGTCCGTCGCAAACCGCATGAAGCTTGGAGTTCAGCCCGCCTTTTGTGCGTCCGATACATCGGGCAAGAGCCCCTTTTTATAGAGGCTCGCGGCGGTCCGATGAGCTTTCAGGTGGGTTGCATCGATCATCAACCGGTCTGGAGGGCCAGCCTCTCCCGTCAAGGCCGCGAAGATCCGGCTGAACGCCCCAAGTCGGCTCCAGCGAACGAAACGATTATAGAGGGTTTTGTGGGGGCCATAGACAGGTGGTGCATCTCGCCACCGTAAGCCGTTGCGGATCACATGAACGATGCCGCTGATCACTCGCCGATCATCAACCCGCGGCACGCCATGCGATAGCGGGAAATGCGGCTCGGTCTTCGCCAACTGCCTCTCTGACAACCAAAACAGATCACTCATGGATGGGGGCCTCCCTCCCATGAGTGAATCAGCCGCCGATCTGCCTGGCAATAATTTAATGGGGCCTGAGCCTAGGGGTGGGACGTCCCCCGGTCCGGTTGCCGCGATGGCCTGACCAGGACATGGGGTGACCGATATGAATGCATGGATGATCGGGGTTGGGTACGCGGGCGGTTTGGCCGCCCGTTCCGCGTGGACGCGGGAATGGGCGCGTCGCAAGGGGCTGAATACCAAGGTCTGGGGAGTCGCTGGGGCGACCGTCGGGCCGTTGGGGGTGGTCGCGGTCGGCCTGTGGCGGCTGCGGGCGATTTTGTGTCCGCACTGTCGGGCGCCGATGCGGTTCGAGGAACGCTATTGCCCGACTTGCCGTTCCCTGGAAAACGCGGCGCGGTGGACGCGGCCTTCGTCGGTGTGGGGGAATTCCATCGACGAAGACGATGCGCTTCGGCAAGGCATAGGGGGTCAGGCTTTTCGCCGCCTCGGCCAAGATGTCGGCGGCCAGCAGGACCTCCGCCACGGCGTCACCCCGCGGCAGTCCGTCCTTGGCGACCACCGCCGCGACCACCTGGGTTTTTCCGTCCTTGCCGGTGATCGCCAGCACCGCCGCCGCCGCCACCATGCGATGGGCCGCCAGCACCCGTTCCACGTCATCGGGCAGAAAACCCGCTTCCTCGCAGGGGAGAGTGTCGTCGGCCTTGGCGATGAAGCGCAGGTTGCCGTCGTCGTCCAGCGAGACGATGTCGTCGGTCAGAAACCAGCGCCCGACGTATTTCCGCCGCGCCCAGCGGGCAACCGCCGGCGGCGGGCCGTCATAGCCCAGGCAAAGACCGGGAAGGTCCTGCGCCACCGCCAGATGTCCGATCGCGTTCAGGGGCAGGCCCAGGGCCTCGCGGCACCAAAGATCGGCGTCCTTGGGGGGCGTCCGCCGATGCAGGCGGCGGCGCGCAGGGTAAAGCTGTAATGGGCGCGCGGATCGGGGAAAAGCGCCAGACCCGCGATCGCCTTGGGGGTCAACAGCGCCAGGCGGACGCCGTGACGGGCGAACGCGGCAAAGCAGCCCTCGGCGGTGGTTGCGACGCGGCTGCCCGGTTCGACCATCAGGTTGGCAAAGGCCGCGGCCAGAAGATCGGACAGACGCTTCAACGAACTGTAGGTGACGGCGTTCATGTCGTCGATCATCACACCGTCGAAGCCAAGGTCCATCAGGCCCTTGAAATGGGTTCCCAGAATTTCCTTCCAGGCCGGATCCCAATAATTGACCAGGATGCCGGTTGGAATTCCGGGTTGCGGTTCTCGCAGAAACGCGGGCTCGCCGACCCGCCATTCGCTCTTCCAATAAAAGCGGTCGTCGCGCGCGACGCTTAAGTCGATTTCGGCCAAGACCAGACGTCGCGCCCCCATGAATTTGTGTTTCAGGGCGTTTACCTCGGCCTTGGTCAGCGGCTGGTCGGCCTTGTAGAAGGCATCGACGATGACCAGGTCGGCGTTGTTCTTGCCCATCGCCAGCAGCCATTCCTGCTTCGAGGCATAGGCGCGCGGGCTGCGCAGCCAAAGCCCGTTCTTGACCGCGCCCAGGGTCTCGATATTGGCCGGATTCTCATGGGGCGGACGACCGCCGGGCAGGGGCTTGGGGTTTCTCGGGTGCCGATGGCGGGCAGGCTCAGGGTCTTGGCGGCGCGCTTTTCCTCGGCCACGGTGGGCCGGGGGGCGTCGGGTTTCGGCGGGACCGGCGGACAGTTGACGTTGTCGAGGGCGATCGCGTCGAAATCCCGCAGGATGCGGCGGTACGGTCCGCCGGGCGCGTCGTCGGGGATCGGTTCGCGGTCGATGGAGGCGGGATCGACCAGCGCCTCGCGCTGGCGCGCCCAGTCGCTGGTCGCCATCAGTCCCAGTGGCATCCGGCCAATCAGAATGAAGCGGGGGTCGCGGCTTTCCGCGTATTGCGCCAGGCCATCGACCAAAAGGCGCAACTCCTCGCGAAAGTTGGGAATCTGGAATGCCTTCGGCGGTCTGTTGCCGGTGCGGGGAATTCCCCAGGGGTCCGGCAGGGTGCGTCCGTTGACGCGGACCTGGGCGTCGGCGGAGGAAGCGGCCAGCACCGCCGCCGCGAGAACGATCGCGGCGCGGCCAAGGCGAAGGGCGGCGCGGGCGGATGGGTATGGCAATAACAGTCTCCGCCGGAAGTCGAAACCGGAACGAACCGGCCCGGGCCGGTTCACCGGAAACCTTACCGTCGTGGCCTTAACAAAGCGATAAAAACGAAGGGCGTTCAGGCGCGGGCGAAGCGTCCGCGCACGACGCCGCCATAGGGTGCCAGCATCAAAAGCGCCATTCCGACCTTGACCGCGAAATCGCCATAGGCCCAGGTCACCCAAGGCAGGTCCTCGCCAGTGAAGGCGACGCTGAAGAAGACGGCGGTATCCAGGGCCGACCCGATCAGCGAGGAAGCCAGCGGGGCCTGCCACCAGGTGCGGCGGCGCAGGCCGTTGAATAGGGTGACGTCCAGCACCTGCGCGGCGAGGAAGGCGGCGCCGGAGGCCATGGCGATGCGCGGCGTCGCCAGGATCACGGAAATCGCCACCGCGCAGAAGAACCCCCAGCGCACGACGCGCCGCGCCGCCGCCGGGCCGTGGATGCGGTTGGTCAGGTCGGTGACGAAAAAGGCGGCCGGATAGGTCAGCGCGCCATAGGTCAGCCAGTCGTTGATCGGGTACTGCGCCAGGACGTTCGATACGACGACGACACCGATCATCGCGGCGATCGACAGGGCGAGGGAACGAAGCGTGGTCACCGGGGCGGTCCTTTTCAGGTTGCGCGCACAACAAACCTGCCGGGTCACGAAGAGGCCGGGCATGCGAGGGGCGCAGACAACCATGCCGGGGCGGCGATGTCCAGCGCTTTCATGAATATGGTGGGGTTGCGGTGGGGCGTGGAATGTGGCTACCTAATTGGCGATGCGCCGGATTCGACGGCGCGAGGACGCGGGGGAAACGTGACGGCCAGCGGCGAGAATGAAAGGCCGGCCCATGTCGTGGTGATCGGCAACGAAAAGGGAGGAACCGGCAAGTCCACGATCGCCATGCACATGGCGGTCGCCTTTGCCAATGCGGGCGGGCGGGTCGGCATCATCGATCTCGATCCACGGCAAAAGTCGGTGTCCCGCTATGTCGAGAACCGCATCGAAACGGTGCGCCGGACCGGGGTTATCCTGCCGGTGCCGACCGTCTATACGATGGCGGGCGACGGTATCGAGGAACTGGCGGAGTTGGCGCTGGCGGCGATCCATCACGAGGATCTGTTGATCATCGATACGCCTGGCGCCGCGACCGAGCTGTCGCGCGCCGGGCATGTCTTCGCCGACACCCTGATCTCCCCCCTGAACGACAGTTTTATCGATCTGGATGTGTTGGGCCGGGTCGAACCGGGGACGCACCGCGTGCTCTCCCCCAGCCACTATGCCGAACTGGTCTGGGACACCCGCAAGGAACGTGCTCGTCAGGGGCGTGCCGCGTTGCGCTGGTTCGTGCTGCGCAACCGTCTGTCCAATCTGGACGCGCGCAACAAGCGCGCCATGGAGGAAGCGATCGCCGCCCTTTCCGAACGCATCGGTTTCACGCCGGTGGCGGGGCTGGGCGAGCGTGTGATCTATCGCGAGCTGTTTCTCTCCGGGTTGACGCTTCTCGACCTCAGGACGCCGGGCATCGCGGTCGATCTGTCGGTGTCGCACGTCGCGGCGCGGCAAGAGCTGCGGGCCCTTTTCAACGCCATCGGTTTCACCGATATCATCCCCGGTTCCTGAGGCGGGTCTTCCCTGCGGGGGGCATGCGCCGGGGCTGGACTTCGGGGCGTCGGCGGGCCTATAACCAGGATCGTTTTTCGGCAATCGGCGCCAACTTTTCAGCGGTTTGGAGTGCTTTCATGGGTCATCGAGCACGCAAGGCGGTTTTCCCGGTCGGCGGCATGGGGACGCGGTTTCTGCCCGCGACCAAGGCGATGCCGAAGGAAATGCTTCCGGTCGTGGATAAGCCCCTGATTCAGTACGCGGTGGAAGAGGCCGTGGCGGCGGGCGTCGAGCACTTCATCTTCGTCACCGGGCGCGGCAAGAACGCCCTGGAAGACCACTTCGACTACGCGCCGGAGCTGGAGCGCCTGCTTGAGGAACGCCACAAGGACGAGGCGCTGGACGCGGTGCGCCGCTTCATGCCGCGATCGGGTCAGATCAGCTATACCCGCCAGACCGAGCCGTTGGGGCTGGGGCATGCGGTGTGGTGCGCGCGGCATCTGGTCGGCGGCGAGCCGTTCGCGGTGATTCTGCCGGACGATTTGATTCTGGCCGACCCCCCTGTTCTGGCCCAGATGACCCAGGCCTATGACGTCCTGGGCGGCAATTTGGCGGCGGCGCAGGACGTGCCGCGCGAGCACACCCAGCGCTACGGCATTCTCGACATCGAGACCGACGACGGTCGTTTGGCCAAGGCCAAGGGCCTGGTGGAAAAGCCAAAGCCCGAGGATGCGCCCTCGACGCTGTCGATCATCGGTCGCTACATCCTCGATCCGGTGGTGTTCTCGCCGCTGGAACGCAAGATACGGGGCGCCGGTGGCGAGATTCAGCTGACCGACGCGCTGGCCGCGACCCTGTCAGTGGTGCCGTTCCACGGTTTGCGATTCGAAGGCACCCGCTTCGATTGCGGCGACAAGGTCGGTTTTTTGCGTGCCAATATCGCCTTTGCCCTGGCCCGGCCGGATCTGGCCGATGACGTGCGGGCGGCGCTGCGCGAGCTTTTGGCCTAGGCTTTTGCCGGTTGGTTTCGATGTTTCCGCCGTTTGGGCGGACCCATGATGGAGTTGTTCGACGATGCGCATTGCGATGATCGGAGCCGGCTATGTCGGGCTGGTGTCGGGAACCTGCTTTTCGGAATTCAGGATCGATGTGGTGTGCGTCGATAAGGACGTGCGCAAGATCGACAGGCTGAATCAGGGCGAGATTCCGATCTTCGAACCGGGCCTTGATGAATTGGTGGCCGCCAACGTCAAGGCCGGTCGGTTGTCGTTTTCCACCGACCTGACGGCGGCGGTGAAGGGGGCCGATGCCGTCTTCATCGCGGTCGGAACGCCGTCTCGTCGCGGCGACGGCCATGCCGATCTGTCCTACGTCTATGCGGCGGCGGACGAAATCGCCCGCGCCATGGACGGCTATACCGTGGTGGTGACGAAATCGACGGTGCCGGTCGGCACCGGCCGCGAGGTCGAGGAGATCATCCGCAAGGCCCGGCCCGATGCCGAGTTCGATGTCGTCTCGAACCCGGAATTCCTGCGCGAGGGTTCGGCGATCAACGATTTCATGCGCCCCGACCGTGTCGTCATCGGCGCCGAGACGGAACGCGCGCAGGCGGTGATGCGCCAGCTTTACCGCGTGCTTTATCTGATCGAGACGCCGATCGTCTTCACCAGCCGCGAGACCTCGGAACTCATCAAGTACGCGGGCAACGCCTTCCTGGCGATGAAGATCACCTTCATCAACGAAATCGCCGATCTGTGCGAGGCGGTGGGCGCCGACGTGCACGACGTGTCGCGCGGCATCGGACTGGATGGGCGCATCGGCAAGAAGTTCCTGCACCCCGGTCCCGGCTATGGCGGGTCGTGCTTCCCCAAGGATGCCCTGGCCCTGGTTCGCACCGCCAAGGATTACGGGTCTCCGATGCGTCTGATCGAAACCACGGTGGACATCAACGACCGTCGCAAGAAGGCGTTGGCCGGCCGCGTCGCGGCGGCGGTGGGTGGTGTTCTGTCCGGCAAGACGGCGGCGGTTCTGGGTTTGACCTTCAAGCCCAACACCGACGACATGCGCGATAGCGCCAGTCTGGATCTGGTTCCCGGATTGCTGGCGGCGGGGGCCAAGGTGCGGGCTTTCGACCCCGAGGGCATGGCCGAGGCCCGGCCCCTGTTGCCCGATGGCGTGACCTTCTGCGAGGATGCCTATGCCACGATGGAGGGGGCCGACGTTCTGGTCGTGATGACCGAATGGAACGCCTTCCGCAGTCTCGATCTCGTCCGCGTCAAGTCGCTGATGGCGGCGCCGGTGGTGGTCGATCTGCGCAACATCTACGATCCCAGGGAAATGGCCGAAAAGGGCTTTGTCTATTCGTGCGTCGGTCGTTCGGTTCCTGCGGCTTCCGGCAAGGAGGTCGGTTGACCACCGCGCTGGCGCACCGTTTTCATCCCAGCATCCTGCGCGACTATGACATTCGCGGTGTCGTCGGGCGGACGCTGAAGGTCGCGGATGCGGGGGCGTTGGGCATGGCGTTCGGTTCCGATCTGGTGGCCAGGGGCGGTCGCACGGTGGCGGTCGGGCGCGACGGGCGGGTCAGCTCTCCGGATCTGGCCGCGGCCCTGATCAACGGATTGACCGCAACCGGGGTCGCCGTGCTGCCGATCGGTTGCGGGCCGACGCCGATGCTGCACTACGCGGTGGCGGCGTTGCCCGCCGATGCCGGGATCATGGTCACCGCGTCCCACAATCCGTCGAATCACAACGGCTTCAAGATGGAAATGCTGGGGCGTTCCTTCTTCGGCCCGGATATCCGGGCCTTGGGGCGGCGGGCCGAGGCAGGGGATTTCGTGTCCGGCGAGGGGGAGGTTTCTCCGCGCGAGGTGTTCGACGCCTATATCGCGCGGTTGTTGGCCGACGTCCGTCCGGCGCGGCCGTTGTCGGTGGTTTGGGATTGCGGAAACGGCGCCACCGGGCCCGCGGTCAAGGCGATGACGGCGTCGCTGCCGGGGCGCCATCGGGTGCTGTTCGACGCGATGGACGGGACCTTTCCAAACCATCATCCCGATCCCGCCATTCCCGCCAATCTGACTCACCTGATCGCGGCGGTGCGGGAGTCCGGCGCCGACCTTGGGGTCTCTTTCGATGGTGATGGCGACCGTCTGGGCGTAGTCGATGGCAACGGCGACATCCTTTGCGGCGACCGTATTCTGGCGCTGCTGTGTCAGGACGTGTTGGCGCGTCATCCGGGGGCGACGGTGATCGCCGACGTCAAGGCGAGCCAGGTGCTGTTCGACGAGGTGCGGCGCCTGGGCGGCGTTCCGGTGATGAGCCGCACCGGCCACTCGGTGATACGGACCAAACTGGCCGAACTGGGGGCGCCGCTGGCCGGCGAGATGAGCGGCCATATCTTCTTCGCTGACGGTTATTACGGATATGACGACGCCCTCTATGCGGCGGTGCGGCTGCTGAACGTGCTGTCCGCGCATGACGGTACACTGGCCGATTGGCAGGCGGGCTTGCCGCGTGTCTTCAACACGCCCGAGGTGCGGGTTTCCTGTCCCGATGATCGAAAGTTCGTGGTGATCGACGAATTGACCGAAGCCCTGAGCGCGGCGGGCGGGGACTTTATCGATATCGACGGGGTGCGGGTGACGGTGGCGGACGATTGGTGGCTGTTGCGCGCGTCCAACACCCAGGCGGAGCTGGTCATCCGTTGCGAGGCGACGTCGTTGGGCGGCCTGGCGGCGGCCAAGGCGGCGGTCGCCGAGCGGTTGGTCGCCGCAGGGTTCGCGGTGCCGCCGGAATTGGCCTGATCCAATTCAGGCGATGCGGCTGGGGGCGACTCCGGGGGGCGACGTCGGGTCCAGGCCTTCGTGCAGCAGGGCGGCCAACGCGCCGTTTTTGCGGAGGTCGGCGATGGCGCGATTGATCTCCAGCAGGGCCGCTATCCCGGCGGGCGATCGGCGCGATGCTCCGATGTGGTAGGGGACGTCGGGAATCGCGAGCCCGCTGCCGACCACCGCGGACGCACCCAGACCGCGCCGGCGCCGACAATGGAGGAATACCTGCCAGTTCATGACGAAGGCGTCGATGTGGCGATTCAGCAGCATCGAGAACAGGGCGTCGTCGCTGCCCGCCATCTCGACCCGGATGCCGTTGTCGCGGCGCGGGGTTTCTAAATCGAAGCCGTAACTATCGCCGCGCACCACGCCCAGGCGTTTGCCGCGCATCGCCCCCCAATCTTGCCAGGGGGTCGGATTTTCGCCGTCGCGGACGAAGATCAGGTTCGGCGACAGCCACAGCGGGTCGGAAAACGCCAGATAGCTTTCGCGCTCCGTGGTGCGGGTCAGGCTCCAGATCAGGTCGGCGTGGCCTTGCCGCATCTCGTTGTGGGCGCGGGGCCAGGGCAGGATCGACATCTCGACCTTCAGGCCGCTGGCGGTGAAGACGCGCCGCGCGATGCGCATCGCTGAAGCTTAGGCCGACGACGCGGGCGCGATACAGGGTTTTCTGGCTGGCCTTGAGCGGGTCGATGCGGCTGCGCGCGTGGCTGGCCGTAGCATCGGTTTGCGCCGCCATCGCGACGCGGGCCGCGGCTTCCGCCGTCTTGCGGTCGGAATAGGCGCCGACCTGAACGCCCCAGTTGTCGGATTTGGCCGTCACCGTCGATGCGCGGCGCCGTGGTGTCGGCACTTCCGGCGATCCGGCATCGCCTTCGCCAAGGTTGGCGGGGCCGAAGGTCGCGGTCCGGTTTTTCCCGTTCAGGCCGGCCAAACGGGACGTAGTGTCGTCCGACCGCGCCGGACGGTTGGCGGTGACCGCCACGTCCTCGAACCCGCGATCCAGCAAATCGGCGGTGCGTTGATCGCGCCAGCGGGCGGTGTTGCCGCCCATCACCACCGCGATCAGGCGGTGGTTGTCGCGAACGGCGGAGGCCGCGAGGTTGAAGCCGGTCTTCAGTCCATCGGTGCCGGGATAGTGCGCCACCAGATTGTTGTGGGTGGGGATGGTCTGTCCCTCGTGGTCGAGTTCCTTGAGGGAGAAGTACTTGTAATACTTCGGGAAGTCACGTTGCAGCGCGCGCCAAGCGGGCCAGGTCGCGGGCGGTGGTGACCTGATCGCGGTGATGCAGGCCGGATGCGTTGCAGAAGGTGGTGCGCGACATTCCCAGTTGCCGCGCCTTCGCGGTCATTCGCGACGCGAAAGCGACTTCGCTGGCCGCCAGATTTTCGGCGACGGTGACGGCGACATCGTTGGCCGATTTGATGATCAGGGCCTCGATCGCGGTATGGACCGAGATTTTCTGACCGCACCTTAAGCCCAGGCTGCTGGGTGGCTGACGTTCCGCCCGCGCGCTGACCGCCAGCGGACTGCGCAGGGTGACGTGACCGGCCTCCAAATTCTCGAACAGAAGATAGAGGGTCATCATCTTGGTCAGCGACGCGGGGTGATTCTGGGTGTCCGCGTTTTCGGCATAGATGGTGCGGACGGTGTTGGTGTCTATCACGAACGAGGCGTATTTCGCCAGCGCCAATCCGGGGGTGAAGAGCAGCAGCAACAGGTCCAAGGCCGAGGCCCGGATGGGGCGGGTCGGCCTGGGGGTCCCACGTGTGCCTTGAATCGGCGCCTTGAGCGAGGCGGTCATGGCCGTCACGCGCTCATCCATCGGAAACGTCCTCAAACCAGAAACGATGTACGGTATCCCTTGCGGTCTTGGCCGCCGCCCCGGTTTCCCCCGAGGTTCGTTAACGTCACCATAAGATATCGACGACTCGGCTGTCCAGGCCAATTTTCCCGCCGAGTCGCGGTGAATCGACCGATTGTGCGTTATGCCCTGGATTCTTGCCGCGCAAGGCCCCAAAATCCAAGGATGTTTTCAGAAAAGGGGGAAAGCGCCAATGACGCGGGTAAAGGGAAACGGTTTCTCATGCGGCGCTTCGGCGCTGGCGCTGCTGGTCCTGGCCGGGTGCGCCGCGACCGGCGAGGTTGAGGGCCCGGCGGTGCGGCGCCTGACCTGGTTCTCGTTCCTTTCGGGGGACGATCTGCGGGCGTCGTGCGCGGCGGGCCAGACCAGCCTGCGCCTTGTCCACAACGCAATCTGGGACGAGGACGTGCGGGTGGTCGAGGCTAAGGGGCCGGTCGGCGGCGCGATGGCTGTGCGCGAGCAATTGTTTCTGCGTATCGACTGGTCGAATTTGAAGATCGGCGTGGACGATCCGCGCATGCCCTGGCGTGGCGAGAAGGTGGGCGGCGCATGGACGGCGGAACAGGCGGCGGCGGTGGTCGCGGCGCTGCGAGCCGACCAGGCATTCACCCCTCTTTTCCAGCCGCTGCGCCTGGTCGGGCAGGGGTTCTTCTGGACCGGCACCGGCTGTTTGGACGGGAAGCCCTGGTTCCATGCCTGGGCCTATCCGTCGACGGCCTATGACGGGCTGTCCTTCCCCGATGCGGTGCAGCGGGTGTTGCCGTCGAAGGGCGTCTTCGCCGAGGCCTATGCCCCGTCCTCGCCCTACCCCGATCAGCGGCGGCACGACGACCGGACGTTTTTCCTGACCGCGACGACGGACGGTATTTTCGGGCGCTTGAATCTGCCCGCGCCACCGGTTTCGCGTATGTTGCCGTAAGGCGCGCGGACCCGAGTTTTCTTATCGGGGGGGTCCGCCGTTCCCAGGCTTCCCCCATATCAAGAGCGAACGTTGCGGTTCGTGGAGGGGGAGGTGTCGAGGACGATGCGGCAACGGGTTGAAGGTGTTGAAAAGATGTGGCCGCCGCGGATGGGTGAGGAACGGCCGTCGGATGAGGACGATGGGCGCGTCGGCGTCTCGGTGCAGGCGCGTGTCCTGGTCAAGCGACCGTCGATGTATCGCGTGCTGCTGTTGAACGACGATTTCACGCCGATGGAGTTCGTGGTTCACGTGCTGGAGCGGATTTTCAACAAAAGTCACGAGGAGGCGACGGAAATCATGCTCAAGGTCCACCATCGCGGGGTCGGGGTGTGCGGCGTCTTCACCTTCGAGGTCGCCGAAACCAAGGCCGGACAGGTGATGGATCTGGCCAAACGGAATCAGCATCCGTTGCAGTGCACGATCGAAAAGGAGTAACGCCGATGTTGTCGCGCAATCTCGAACGCAGTCTGCACCGTGCCCTTGCTGAGGCGACGGCCCGCCGTCACGAGTACGCGACGCTGGAGCATCTGCTTTATGCCCTGGCCGAAGATCGCGACGCGGTGGCGGTGATGCGCGCCTGCGGCGTCGATGTCGAAAAATTGCGCGGCGACATCGAAGCCTTCATGGATACCGAGTTGATCTCCCTGACCTCGGACGATGTTTCGCCCGACCCGAAGCCGGCCGCGGGTTTTCAGCGGGTGGTGCAGCGGGCGGTGATTCACGTCCAGTCCTCGGGACGGGAAGAGGTGACCGGGGCCAACATTCTGGTTTCGATGTTTTCGGAACGCGAAAGCCACGCCGTCTATTTCTTGCAGTTGCAAGAAATGTCGCGCCCGGACGCGGTCAACTATATCGCCCATGGCATCGCCAAGAATCCGGACATGGTCGAGCCGCGCCCGGTGCGCGGCGCCGACGACGAGGCGCCGAAGCCCGCCTTCAAGGCGCTGGCCGCCTATTGCATCGATTTGAATGAAAAGGCGCGGCAGGGGCGCATCGACCCCCTGATCGGCCGCGATGCCGAGACCGAACGCACCATCCAGGTGCTGTGCCGCCGCACCAAGAACAACCCGCTTTACGTCGGCGATCCCGGCGTCGGCAAGACCGCGCTGGCCGAGGGACTGGCGCTGAAAATCGTCGATGGCGCGGTGCCCGAGGTGCTGGCCGATGCCACCGTGTTCGCGTTGGACATGGGGGTGTTGCTGGCCGGGACCCGCTATCGCGGCGATTTCGAGGAACGCCTGAAGCAGGTGATCAAGGAAATGGAGGCCTATCCCGGCGCGGTGCTGTTCATCGACGAGATTCACACCCTGATCGGCGCCGGGGCCACCACCGGCGGCTCGATGGATGCGTCCAATTTGCTGAAACCGGCGCTGGCGGCGGGCAACCTGCGGTGCATCGGCTCCACCACCTACAAGGAATTCCGCAACCAGTTCGAAAAGGATCGCGCCCTGGTCCGTCGTTTTCAGAAGATTGACGTGCCGGAGCCGACCCGCGACGACGCGGTGAAGATTCTGAAGGGCCTGAAGCCGTATTACGAGGCCTTCCACGGGGTGCGCTATACCCTTCCGGCGATCGAGGCGGCGGTGGATCTGTCGCTGCGCTACATCTCGGACCGCAAGTTGCCGGACAAGGCGATCGACGTCATTGACGAGGTCGGCGCGGCGCGCATGTTGCTGCCCCCGGCGAAGCGCCGCCGGACCGTGACGGTCGCCGATATCGAGGCGGTGGTGGCGAAAATCGCCCGCATTCCACCGAAGGCGGTGTCCAAGGACGATCGCGCCGCCTTGAAGACGCTGGATCGCGACTTGAAGACCGTGGTCTTTGGTCAGGAGGCCGCGATCGACGAGCTTTCCTCCGCGATCAAGCTGGCGCGGGCCGGTCTGCGTGATCCGGAAAAGCCGATCGGCAACTATCTGTTTTCTGGTCCGACCGGCGTCGGCAAGACCGAGGTGGCGCGCCAACTGGCGAAAATCCTGGGGATCGAACTGATCCGTTTCGACATGTCCGAGTACATGGAACGCCACACCGTGTCGCGGCTGATCGGCGCGCCGCCCGGTTATGTCGGGTTCGCTCAGGGCGGGCTGTTGACCGACGCGGTGGACCAGCATCCCCATTGTGTGCTGTTGCTGGACGAGCTTGAAAAAGCCCACAACGACGTCTTCAACATTCTGTTGCAGGTGATGGACCACGGGCATTTGACCGACCACGCGGGCAAGTCGGTGGACTTCCGCAACGTGATCTTGATCTTGACCACCAATGCCGGGGCCTCCGATTTGGCGCGGGCGCCGCTGGGGTTCGGGCGGGGGCAGCGCCAGGGCGAGGACAAGGAGGCGATCGAACGTCTGTTCACGCCGGAATTCCGCAATCGCCTGGACGCGATCATCGCCTTTGCCCACCTGACCCCGGAAATCGTGCTGAAGGTGGCGGACAAATTCGTGCTGCAGTTGGAAATCCAGCTAGAGGATCGCGCGGTCGCCATCGAACTGACCCCGGCGGCGCGGGTTTGGCTGGCGGAGCGAGGCTTCGATCAGGCGTTCGGGGCGCGTCCCCTGGCGCGGGTCATCCAGGATCACGTCAAGAAGCCGTTGGCCGAGGAACTGCTGTTCGGCCGCCTGATGCACGGCGGCACGGTGCGGGTCGATGTCAAGGAGGGCGCCCTGACCTTCGTGATCGCCGAGGACGCGGCGCATCACCCGAAACCTGGCGCGATGGACGACGCGGCCGAGCCGGAACTGGTGCCGGTTTAGGGGCGCGCCGACGATGGGGGATGGAATGGGAATCGGGATAAAGGGGCTTCGCGGCCTTGCGGTGGCCGGGGCGCTGTTGGCGGCGTCCATGGCCTGGGCGGGGACGGAGCAGGGGCGTGCCGCCTTGCGGTCCGGCGACATCGAAACCGCGCTGAAGGAATTGGGCGGCGCGGCACGCGGCGGCGATGCCGAGGCGCAGTATCTTTACGCGACGATGCTGAAGGATGGGGTGGGGGCCGGGTCTCCCGATCCGGCCGCCGCCCTGGCTTGGTACGAACGCGCCGCCAAGGCCGGCCATCCGTCGGCGCAGTTGAATCTCGGCTACATGCTGTTCCGGGGCGAGGGAGCCTCTTCCGACCGCGAGGCCGGGCTTTACTGGTACGAACGGGCGGCCGGGGGCGGTCTGGCGGAGGCGCAATACAACGCGGCCAAGATTTATTGGGACGGCGATGGGGTAAAGCGCGATCCGGTGCGGGCCCGCGCCCTGTTCGAGGCGGCGGCGAAACAAGGCCTGGCGGAGGCGCAGTTCGCCCTGGGCGTGGCGCTGATGGCCGAACCGGAGGCCGCCTTCGCCTGGTTCTCGCGAGCGGCGGCGCAGGGCGAGCCCCAGGCCTATGGCAAGCTGGCGGGGCTTTATACCCTGGGGCGCGGCGTTGAAAAAGATCTGGTCATGGCCGCGATGTGGGCGGTCCTGGCCGAGGGCGCTGGCGACCCGATGGCCGCGCAACTTCGTTTGAAGTTAGAGAACGATCTGACCCCGGAACAAAAGAGCGTGGCGATGGTCAAGGCCCGCGCCTTCGTTCCCCGCCGCGAGGAACCGTGATCGCCGGGGGGCTCAGACGAAGCCGCGCCAGTCTTTCAAAAAGGTTTCGAGCGCGGCGGCGCTCATCGGCCGCCCGATCATATAGCCTTGCAGCCAGTTGCACCCCGCATCGTCCAAGATGGTGCGTTGTTCAGGACGTTCCACGCCTTCGGCGACGACCTCCAATCCGATGTCGTGGGCGATCTGGATGATCGAGCCGATCAGATGTCGGTCATTCTGTTCCCGGTGCAGGTTGCGGATGAATTCCTTGTCCAGCTTCAGGGTGTCGAGCGGCAGGCGACGCAGATAGGTCAGCGATGAATAGCCGGTGCCGAAGTCGTCCAAGGCGATTTTCAGTCCGGCATCCATCAGGGTCCGCAGGCGTTGGCTGCCAGCCTCGAACACGCCCATCAACTGGGTTTCCGTGATTTCCAGTTCGATCTGTCGAGGGTCGATGTTTTCGTGTTGCAGGATGTCCAGCACCTCTTGCTCGAAGCCGTGCTGCATCAACTGCACCACTGAGACGTTGATGCTGATGACGAAGTCCAGGTCCGGTGGCGGTCGCAGGCGTTTCAGATCCCGGCAGGCGTGGGTCAGTACCCAGCGCCCGATCGGGGCAATCAGGCCGGTTTCCTCGCAGGCCGGAATGAACCGGTCCGGGGGAACCTGTCCCATCTCGGCGTCATTCCAGCGCAGCAGGACCTCCGCCCCGCGCAGGCGACCGCTGCGGCAGTCCACCTGTGGCTGGAAGTCGAGGGAGAACGCGTCGTGGTCTTTGGTATCTTGCAGTCGGTTGTGCAGTTGGATGCGCGCCACCGCCAGCTTCTTCATCTCCGGGCTGAAGCGCGACAATTCTCCCTTGCCCAATTTCTTGGCTTGGTACATGGCGTTGTCTGCGTTCTGCAGCAGTTCGTCGAAACAGCCCCCGTCCTTCGGGTAAGAGGCGACCCCGGCACTGCAGGTTACGTAGAAACGGTGATCCTGGATATCGAAGGGGGCGCGGAAACTTTCCAGAAGTTTTGTCTGGAAGCCGGAGATGGCGGCATCCGAAAGGTTTTCCGCCACCAGAACGAATTCGTCGCTGCCCAGGCGGGAAACCACGATGTCCTTTCCCGCCACCAGCAACAGGCGTCGCGCTACCTCGATCAGCAACTGATCGCCCGCTCTGTAGCCTGAAGAATCTTTGATGTACTTGAAGTTATCCATGTCGATGAAGATGAGCGTCACTTCGCCGCAGTTATGTTTCAGGCGGGAAATGCCTTGATCGACGGTGGTGCGTAATTGTTCGCGGTTGGGTGGACCGGTCAGGGCGTCGTGAAAGGCAAGAAAAGCCACGCGCTGCTGGTGTTCCTTGGTCGCGGTGATGTCGGTGTACGAACCGACCATGTGATAAGGGGGGTCCCTGATCGTCGAACAGGGCCCGTCCGTTGGCTTGCAGCCAGATGTATTGACCGTCGGCGCGGCGGATTCGGTATTCGTGTCGGTATTCCGCGGTTCGTCTCGCCAAGTGATCGTCCAGGTTGGCGCGGGCATTTTCCAGATCGTCGGGGTGGATCAGCGTGAACCAATGGTCGATGTCGGCGCAGTCGTCGGCGCTGTAACCCATGACCTCGCGTACGCGGCCGGACAGACCGCGTTGGCGGCTTGAGATGTCCCAGTCCCAAATGATGTCGCGGGAGGCCTGCGCCGCCAGACGATAGCGTTCCTCGCTGCGTTGCAGGGCGGCCCGGCTTTTGTCCAGTTTCGAAAAGTTGGTCAGCAGGTCGGATTGGGCGCGGCGGCGCTGCCCGATGTTGATCAGCAGCAGGCCCACCAAGGTCAGCAAAAGGACGAAGCCGCCGCTGACCAGAAGCACCAGTTTCCAATAGGTCTCGATGAATGAAAAGGGCTTGCCGTGGATGCGGACGTTTGGTCCAAGCCTATCCAGGGCTAACCCAAAGCGACGTGCCGGGGCGTAATCGATGGTCGGGCGCAACGTTTCGCGATCCACCGGCGCAAGCATCGAAGCCGGAATGCCGTGCAGGATGCTGATCGCCAGTTTCGCGGCGGCCTGTCCTTCCAGTTGGCCGTCCAGGACCACGCCGCCGACCACGCCGGTTCCGATCATGTGATTGTAAAAGGTATAAACCGGGAAAGCCGAGGCGGCGGAAAAATGGCCGGCGAAGTTTTCCGGCGACATCACCAGTCCGGTCGCATCCCTGGCGTAGGATGCCAAAAGGACGAAGGAATCCTTGGGCAGCATGCCGAGGTTCTGCCGGATTTCGCCGAAGGTCAGGTTGCGCAGGACGTGCAACTCCAGCGGCGGAACGACTTTCGCCACGGCGTCGCGGATTTCCACCTCGAAGGCTTGGCTCGTCTCGGAACTGTCGTGAATGACATAGACTTGGCGATAGCCGGGGTTGAGTTTGCGCGCGAAGGCGATGGTTTCCTCCGGGTCCAGATACTCATAAACGCCGGTGACGTTCGGCTGGTTCGCGGCCAGGGCCTTGGCGGTGTCGGGGAAGACGCCCGAGTACACCACCGGGGCGTGGCTGAACAGGGTGTCGCGGTGGTTTAAGGCAAAGATCAGCGCCGCGTCGTCGGTGGTGACGATCAGGTCTACCACCTGTTCTGCATAACGGTGCCAAAGCGTGGTTTCCATGTCTTTCAGGGTGGTTTGGGTCGGGTGCCGCTTCCAGTCCATGTAGACGACGTCTTTGGTCGCGTTGGGGACGGCCTTTTCCAGGGTTTCCAGGATGGTTTCCGACTGTTCGTCGGCCCAGTTGTAGCCCTTGTGATACGAGTTGAGGATCAATACGTGGGGGCGCGGGCCCACGCGAAGCCAAGGCCGGGTCCCAGTAGCAGCAAGAACGTCATGCAGGCGGCGCGGAACAAGGTCATTTTGCACACTCTTCCACGCCACGGAATGGCGACGCCGGGAGGCGTTATGTCCCTGGTACATATGTGTCCATTCGCGGAAGGCACATCAACCGGAGGAGAGGGCTTTCCGGGGGTCAGGTCCTTTCCAGGCAGGCCCGTCCGGTGGGGGCCGCCGGTGACGCGGTCAGCGCCGCGATCAGGGCCTCGGGGTTGCCGGCGATGGTCAGGGTCTCGCGCTGGGCCGACCTCAGGAAGCCTTCGGCCACCATGTCGTCCAGAAAGCCCAGCATGCAGTCATAGTACCCCTGCACGTTCAGCACGCCGCATGGTTTCGGGTGCAGGCCAAGCTGTCCCCAGGTCCAGACCTCGAAGAATTCCTCCAACGTGCCGATGCCGCCCGGCAGCACCGCGAAGGCGTCGGACAGCCGCGCCATCATTGCCTTGCGTTCGTGCATCGATTCCACGATGTGGATCTCGTTCAGGCCGGTGTGGCCGACCTCGCGGTCCATCAGGAAGCGGGGAATTACCCCCACCACCTCGCCGCCCGCCGCCATTGCGGCATCGGCCAGACGTCCCATCAGGCCGACCTTGCCGCCGCCATAGACCAGTCGGATGCCGGCTTTCGCCAGCGCCATTCCGAAGGCTTCGGCGGAGTCTCCGTGGGCGACGCGCGCGCCGTGGCTGGAGCCGCAAAAAACACACACCGAACGCAACCCGCCCATTTTACCGATCCTTGTCGAGTGTTCGGAAGCCCCCAAGTTTCGCGCAGCTTTTTACTTCCGGCAAGGAGGTTCCACGGCCCGTTCCAACGTCGCTGCGAAAGCAGCATGACACAGCTTGAAAGCTGACTGGGAAGCATGAGAAATTATCACATGTGGAATTTTTGAACCACAATTTCCGGGAGAACACGCATCATGTAGCTTATCGCCCTTCTGGTTCTCACCATTGCCTTTATCATTGTCGCGACGGCGAAGTTTAAGTTGCATCCGTTTCTGGCTTTACTGTTGATCGCGTTTGGATTCGGCATTCTGTCGGGTATGCCGCTCGACAAGGTGGTGAAGTCGGTCAACGACGGTTTTGGCGGCACCATCGGTTATATCGGCATCGTCATCATCCTGGGTTCGATGATCGGTGCGTTTTTGGAGAAATCGGGCGGCGCCTGGCGTCTGGCCGAAGGCATTCTGAAAATCACCGGCAAAAAGAACGTTCCCCTGACCATGTCGATCATGGGCTACGTGGTATCGATTCCGGTGTTCTGCGATTCCGGGTTCGTCATTCTGTCGTCCCTGAACAAGGCGCTGGCGAAGCGCGCGGGCATCACCCTGGCCTCCGGCGCGATCGCGCTCAGCCTTGAGCTTTACGCCACCCACACCATGGTGCCGCCGACTCCGGGCCCGATCGCGGCGGCGGGCATCATCAAGGCCGACTTGGGCCTGGTCATCATGTGGGGGCTGTTGATCGCCGCCATCGCTACCGCCGCCGGTTGGGTGTTCGCGGTCACCGTCGCGGCGAAGGTCGATGTGCCTCCCTACAAGGAAGGCGAGGAACCGGTCGCCCTGCCGTCGCTGGACGACGCGCCGTCGCCGCTGTCCAGCCTGTTGCCGATCGTCCTGCCGATCGTTCTGATCGTGCTGCGATCGATCGCGCTGTTCCCGACCAAACCGTTTGGGACCGGCGTCGCGCTGCAATTTCTCGACTTCATCGGGCAGCCGGTGGTGGCGCTTTTGATCGGCTTCGGTTTCGCGCTGTTGCTGCCGAAGAAGCCGGATAAGGAGATGCTTTCCGGTTCCGGCTGGCTGGGCGAGGCGATTCTCGCCGCCGCCACCATCATCATCATCACCGGTGCCGGCGGTTCGTTCGGCAAGGTGTTGCAGAACTCCGGCATCGCCAAGATGGTCGGCGAGCAGTTGTCGGTGACGCAGTTCTCGAACATGGATCCGAAGACCGGTTATCGTCTGCAAACCGGCGGTACCCTGGTGCAGGGTCTGGTCGGTGCGATCGCGGTTTGGGTCGCTGCCGCCGTCGTCCTGTAACGTCCACGTCAACGCACGAAGAAAGCGCCGCCCCCTGGGACGGCGCTTTCTTCGTTTCGATATCGCATCAGCCGGGATCGACCAGAATGGTGCGGAAGTCGTTGACGTTGGTCAGGGTCGGTCCGGTCACCACCAGGGCGTCCAGCGCCTCGAAGAAGCTGTAGGCGTCGTTGTTGGCAAGGAAGGCCTCGGGGTCGAGGCCGAGGGCCTTGGCCTTGGTCCAGTGCTCCGGCGCGAACCAGGCGCCGGCGTTGCTTTCCGTGCCGTCGATGCCGTCGGTGTCGCAGGCGAGCGCGTGAATCTCCAGCGTGCCTTCGGTGGCGATGGCCAGGGCCAGCAGAAATTCGCTGTTGCGTCCGCCGCGCCCCTTGCCGCGTACCTGCACCGTGGTTTCGCCGCCGGAAAGAATGCACACCCGTTTGCCCTTGTCCCGGGCCGCCAGAGCCAGAGCCGCCTGTTCGCGGGCGGCGACGTGGGAAAAGCCGGTGATGCCGTCGCCCTGGTTGATAACGGCATAACCGGCCTCGCCGGCGATTTTGGCGGCGGCTTCCAGGGTAGCGATCGGGCTGCCGACCAGACGGTATTCGGTGTTCGCCAGGCGCGGGTCGCCGGGCTTCTGGGTTTCCGATGCGGGGTCGGCCAGATGTGCCGTCATCGCGGGCGGGCAGACGACGTTGTAACGGGCGATCACCGCGCGCGCCATCTCCAGGGTGGAGGGGTCGGGGACGGTGGGGCCGGAGCCGATGGTGGCGGGGTTGTTGCCGACGACGTCGGACAGCGCCAGGGTCAGCACGCGGGCGGGCGCGGCGGCGGCGGCCAAGCGTCCGCCCTTAATCGCCGACAGATGCTTGCGCACGCAGTTGATTTCCGTGATGTCGGCGCCGCACAGCAGAAGCTGGCGGTTGATCTCGCGCTTTTCCTCGAATGCGATGCCCTGCCCCGGTAGGGCCAGCAGGGCGGAGCCGCCGCCGGAAATCAAACAGACCAGCAGGTCGTCGGCGGACAGCCCCTGCACCCGTTCCAGCATGCGTTCGGCGGCGTGCTGACCGGCGGCATCGGGGACGGGGTGGGCGGCCTCCACCACCTCGATGAAGCGGGTCGGGCAGGCGTGGCCGTAGCGGGTCACCACCAGTCCCGCCATGCTCAACAGCAGGGACGAGGATTCGGTTAGGTTGTCAGTCGCCCGTTCGATGTTGGCCTGGCTGGTCGCCAGCAGGTGGGCGACGGTTTTGTCGGTGGCGGTATTCATTTCTTGGCGCAGGCCGTGCGTCTCGCCATACCAGAGGGCGTTGCTTTTCGCCGCCATTTCGGTCAGGGCCCGTGCCGCCTGTTCGTAGGCGGCGATCGTGGTCTCGATTTCGGCCAGAGGGGCCTCCATGGTGCCGCCCTTGGCGGCTTTTGCCGCGTCGGCGATCGTCGCGCGAGAGGCCTGGAGGGTGGCTTTCTGCTTTGCCGCATCGTCGTCGCTGTTGGTCAACAGATAGCGCAGCAGATAGGTGCGGGAGGTGGACAACTGCCGTTCTACCGCCAGCATCGGTTTGAGCATCCGCGGTTCCCGCTCGACCGCTTAGTCGAGGGCACGGTCCACGGCCGCGCCCAGTTTCGGGGCGATGGCGTAAAGGTCTTTGAGCTTGTTCATGTAATCCCGGCGCAGGCTCAGGCCATCGCCGGAAATCCGGTCGTAGCCTTTGACCTTGTCCTGCATGGTTTGCAGCAGCGCATGGTCCTGCGTGTCGGTCGCGGAGGAGAGCGCCTTGCTCAGGGTCTTGGCGGAGGCGTCGCGCATCGTGATGCTGGCCGTTTCGTAGCGGGTCAGGTCTTCCGGCGTTTGCACGCGGGAAACACCCAGGTTGCCGTATCCGGCCCCGGCCATCTGCACTTGCGCGGTTTGCGCCAGGGTGGAGATTTCAACGGCGGAACGAACCGAGAGAAAGGCCTGATCGATCTCTCTGAATGCTGACCACGAAGAACCGGCCATGACCACGACCAGCCCAAGGATGATCGAGGCACTGGCGTACAGCTTTACCGGAAGGCGCAAATTTACCATATATTTCATGATCTTCCTCTGCCCAAGGAATGAAGCCGAAGTGGTTTCTTGATTTTTTTATGATTCGGAGCGGACAATTTTTATGTCTTGTCGAAGGCAAATTCAAATCATTTTGTCTCCATTTCTTGAATATACGAAGCTAGCCCATGTATAAGCCGGGTTTTTACGTATTATCGTGTGCGCTCAATGCATGCAATGATACACATTTAGAATCTATACATTATAATTCGTGTATCTTATTTAGATCTATTCCGGGGCGTGGTTCGGGCATGGGGAAACCCCGGCGTCTTGCCGTGGTGGCCGGGGAGGGAGATGTCGGATACGATCCGCCGTTACAAATCGCCGTCGATAACGGTGGGCGCGGGGGTGCGGGGGTGCGGGGGTTTCCTCGACGACCAGGGAGCCGTCGATGATCCGGTCCTTCGCCTTGTCGATCGCCACCCGCATGTCCGGTGTGAGGAGGGTGGCGTTGTAGCGTCCGATCGCCAGCTTCAGGCCGTTTTCCCGCAGCCCGATGGTCAGGGTTCCGGGGGTCCATGCGCCGTTGGCCGCGTCGGTCAGAACCCGTCCGACGGTGGCGCCGACATCCTTGACCACCGAGGTCAGCATGGTGCCGGGGAACAGATGATTCTGGTCGGAATCGACGCCGATGGCCATGGCCGTCGCGTCTTCGGCCGCCTGATAGACGCCCAGTCCCGATGCCCCCACCGCCGCGAACACCACGTCGGCGCCGTCCTGGATTTCCCGCGTGGCGACCAGATAGCCCGCCATCGGGTCGGCGAAGGCCTCGATGGTTGGGCCGATCATCCGCGAGATCACCAGGACCTTCGGCGCGGCATGGCGGGCGCCGTGCTCGTATCCCGCCTGGAAGCGGCGCACCAGCGCGCCGTCCATGCCGCCGACGAAGCCGATGACCCGCGATTTCGAGGCCATGGCCGCAGCGATTCCGGCGAGAAAGGCGCCCTCGTGCTCCTTGAAACGCACCGACTGCACGTTGGGCAGGTCGATGATGTCGTCGATGATGGTGAAATGGGTCTTCGGGTTGTCTTGCGCGGCTTGGGTCAGGCTGTCGCGATAGGCGAAGCCGATGGCAATGACCAGGTCGGCGGATTGCGCCGCTTGTTGTAGCATCGGGATGCGGGCGGCGTCGGCGCGCGGTTCGTACTCGGTGACGGAAAGCTGGGAGTCCCCTGCCGCGACGACCCCGCGAAAGGCGGATTCGTTGAAGCTTTTGTCAAGCTTGCCCCCTAGGTTGTAAAGCACGGCGGCTTGAAAGGCGGCGGCCGGGCCGGGGGCCGCGATCAGGCTGAGAGCGCAAAGGGCGGCCAGACTCAGGCGTCGCATGGTTTATTCCCCGGACCGGTGTCGCCGTCGATGAAGGCGGCGATCGCCGCCGCCGCCATTGGCCGCGCGAACAGATATCCCTGGCCGATGTCGCAACCGGCCTCGCGGAAGAAATCGAGCTGAAGGTCGCTTTCGATCCCCTCGGCGACGACGCTCAAGCCCAGGTCGTGGGCCATGCGGATAATTGCCGAGGTGACGCGGGTGTCGTCGTCGCGCAGGAACATGTCCCGCACGAAGGATTGATCGATCTTCAGGCAACTGACCGGCAGACGTTTCAGATACGATAGCGACGAATAGCCGGTGCCGAAATCGTCTAGCGCCAGCCCGATGCCGCAGTCGCGCAACCGACGCAGACGGTGCAGAACATCGGTTTCACCGCGCAGAAAGACGCTTTCGGTGATCTCGATTTCTAGGCGCTCGGGCGGCAGGCCGGTTTCACGAAGGATATGTTTGACCTGTTTCACCACGTCGGGCTGCAGAAACTGCGAGGCTGAGAAGTTGACGGCGACCGACAGGTCGATCCCCTGCTTGGCCCACGCCACGGCCTGATGGCAGGACTGTTCCAGGACCCAGGCGCCTAGCGGCTGGATCAGGCCGGAGCGTTCGGCTATCGGAATGAAGTCGCAGGGCGGGATCGCGCCGCGTTGCAGGTGCGCCCAGCGGATCAGGGCCTCGACCCCGATCACCTGGTTGCTGGCGATTTCGATTTTTGGCTGGAAGGCCAGATGGAATTGCCCGCCGTCGAGGGCCTGGCGCAGTTCGGCCCGCACCGTCTTGCGGTGCTCGGCGGTGGTGCCGAGGGCCGGTTCGTACAGGCGGATCGGCGCATCCTCGTGGGTGCGGGCGGCGTTCATCGCCATGTCGGCGCGTTGCAACAGTTCGTGCGGGGTGACGCCGAAGGCGGGATAGGCGACGACGCCGATGGCGGCGCGCAGATCGACGGTCAATACGTCGCTGGTTATCGGCACCGTCAGGGCTCCCTGGATGAGGGCGGCGTGCGTCAATGCCGTTGCCTCGTCGCAGTCGGGAGCCAGTATCGCGAAGTCGTCGCCGCCCAGACGGGCCAACAGCCAGGGTTCGGCGGCGACCGTGCGCAGGCGCGCGGCGACCTCGACCAGGATGTGGTCGCCGCTGTCGTGACCGAAGGTGTCGTTGATGTCCTTGAAGGATTCCAGGTTGAAGTAGATCAGGGCTCCGGGGGTGTGGTCGCGGATCAGGGTCGCGCCCACCGTGGTCAGGCCGTTGCGGTTCAACAGGCCGGTCAGCGGGTCGTGGTGCGCCAGATGGGCAAGGCGGCGCATGGCGTCGCGAAAGACCGCCAGCGCTTCGGCCATGCGCGTCACCTCGTCGGTGCCGCCCGCCGGGATCTGTGCGTCGAAGTCGCCCGCCGCGATGGTGCGCATGCTGGTTTCGATGGCGGTGATGCGGCGCACCACGCGCCGCCCGACATACAGCCAGGCGATGGCCAGTGCGCCGGCCACGGCGCAGCCGCTGGTCAGGAACAGGATCAGGCGGCTGTGGTTCAGGCTGGCGGTCAGTGCGTCGTTGTCGATCGTGCTCAGGGCCTGCCAGCCCTCGATTAGGCGGTCGATTTCGGTGTCGAGCCTGGCGCTGAGGGAGCGGATGCGATCCAACTGTCTTGCCGCCATGGCGTGCGCCTGGATTTCGCCGCGGCGGAGCGCAACCATCCGCCGGATCTCGGCGCGGATGGCGTCGTCGATCCAAGGCATCCGGTCAAGCTCGAACGCGATCTCGTTCAGGTGGCGCGGCGTGGCGTCCGGGATCTGTTCGGCGATGACCGGAAGCAGGGTGTGCGGGGTGCGTTGCGAGAGCGGTCGCTGCCGCCGCATCAATGTGTCCAATTGTGTCCGCAGCCGCCAACCGTGCTCCATGGCCGACTGCAGGATTTGCAAATGCGCGCCGATGCGGGACAAAAGCCCGTTGATCGCATCCAGTTTGTCGCCGCCGCCGAATTACTCCAGCGCGGCGCGGGTCTGGGCCTGGGCCGAGATGAATGCTTCTTCGGCCAGGGTGACGGCGTGCTCGTGTTCTTTCAAGGAGTCGAGAGATTCGGCATAGATCAGCGGCGGCACCGTGGACAGAAGCAGGTTGCCCTGTTGCGCCACCCGGTTCAGGGCGACCATTGCCGGCAAGTGTCGTTGCGCGATGCGGTCAAGGGTATCGCTGGCGGTGCCGAAGGATCGCAAGGCGATGGCGCTGGCCACCACAGTCATCGCGGCGACCGCCCCGAACGCCAGCCACAGCTTCGCGCGGATGCCGAAAAGAATTGCCCGCCTTCGGTGTGGCGCGCGGGTGTCTGGAACGTCCCCCATTGTCAGCTCCGGTTCGCCGACGACCGCGCGACGCGTTCGTGGCAAGGTCCCCTTGGTGACTGAACGATCAACAGGCTACGTGGCATCGTCGCCGGGGTCAAGGTGGGTCGACCGTGCCGCCCGGTCCGGGGGGCGCGAGGGGGGCGCATCGTCCAGCCAGCAGCCCGCCGCCGACGAAAACCGCGCTGACCGCGATGCCGACGAACAACGGGTTGATCGGCAGATCGAAGACCAGACGACCGGCGACGGCGGCCAGCGTGCTGGCCGCCATTGACGCCACCGCCCATGCCGCAGGCAGGCGCTTGGGCGCGAAGATCGCCAGGGTCAGGGGCAGAAAGATGCCCGCGCCGCGCAGGGCCATCGACATGTAGTTCCAGTCCAGCACATAGCTGTCCAGGTGAGTGGCGGCGATCCAGGCGGCAATGGCGGTGACCGCCAGCACGCTGACGCGGTTCAGGCGCAGGATGTCGCGGTCGCGGGACAGGCCCAGGACCGCCTGACCGATATCGCGCGACAGCATGGTGCCGATCCCCAGGGTCAGTCCGGCGATGGAGCCGACCACCGACAGCATCAGCCCGCCGATGCCGATGCCGGCGATCACCGGCGGCATGTTTTCCAGCAGGAACAGCGGTAGGGCAAGGACCGGCGGAATCTCGGGGTGGGTGATGCGCATCGCCATGCCGATCGCCACCGACGGCAGCCCCACCGGAATGGTGATGGCGGCGGCGGTGAAGGCGCCTATCGCGGCGGTTCGCGAGTCCGAGGCGGCATAAAGCGCCTGGATGTAGGTTTGGGTGCAGATGATGCCGACGATCAGCGAAAACAGGTTGCCCAGTGTCTGTGCGCCTCCGCGCCCGAATAGGCTGAACCAGGGGAAGGCGGGGAAGCGCGTCGAAAGCTCGGGCTGTCCGGCCAGGAAGACGACGGCGACGGCGCCCGCCGCGAACAGGGTCAGCCAGATCACCACCAGCTTGAACAGTCCGGCGACGCCCGCGCCCTTCATGCCGCCGAAGGCGACGTAGCCGATCACCAGGAGGACGATGACCAGGGCGGAGACCCAGGTCGATAGGCCGAACATCAGGCCAATCATCGGAATCGCGGCCAGGGCGCTGGCCACCGCGCTGAACAGAATGCCAAGCGATGAAGCCAGGCTGGCGATGGGGCCGGCGCCGCGTCCGTAATTGATCACCAGATACTGGGAAATCGTTTCCAGCCCGGAATGGCGCAGCGGTCGGGCATAGAAGGTGCCGATCAGGATAAAGCCGATGCCGGAGCCCAGGGTAAACCACCAGCCGGACAGCCCCAGGCTGTAGGCAAGCTGCGCGGTGCCGATGGTGGCGGCGCCACCGATCACGGTACCCGAGATGCCGCCCGCGATCACCGCCACGCCCGAGGATCGGCCGCCCAGACTGAACCCCTCGGCGGTCTTGGCGCCTCGCCCGGCGCGCATGCCCAGGAGCAAGGCCAAGGCGATGGTGCCGGTTAGGCACAGCAGATGAGTCAGGGTTAAGGACATACTTGGAGAGACCCGCCAGAAATCCGGTCGCCGCCGGCTCGTGCCGAACGAGCGAACCAAGATGACAAACAGAATGGCGTGATTATCTATGGTTTTTCAATCGTAAATTTCAAAAGGGTGGAGATCTTGTCGCAGACGGCACTGGCGAGGATGAGCCGGACTGCGTAAAATTCTTAAAAGTTGTCGTCGGCTTGCCAAAGAGTCGTTATTGCACGCCGGAAGTATCGTGACGTGATTTTGCGTTTCCGCGATTGGCCTCTGCGTTGGAAACTGCTGGTTCCTCCGGGCCTGGTGGTGGTCGCGGCCATGCTGGCCGGCGCTCTTTCCTATCACATGAGCATCCTTCAGCGGCAGGAAGCCGATGACGTGCGGGCGATGTTTTCCCAGCGCGAGCAGAATCTCACGATCCTGCGGAACGCCATATTGAAAACCGATTTGTCGCTGTTCCGCATGATCACCTGGCGCTTGGTGGGGGTCGGCGATGACGTCGGCGCCAGCCTGGTGAAGGTGGCGGTGGATCGGTTGGAGGGGGTCGAGGCTCTGACCGGGCTTTTTCTTCAGGCCGAGGTCTCTGATCCGAGGGAACTGCCATTTCTGGAGGCAATTCACAAAAGTTCCAAGGAATACGAAGTCGCGGCGCGGCGGGTTCTGGGCATGCTGGATACCGATTACGGCATGGCGCTGACCGATCTGGCCGAGGCGGAGCGCAGATACGCCGTGGCCGAGGCGGGGATCCTGGATTGGGAAACCTATCTTCGGTCGGCGCGCGAACGATTGGAGCTTGATGCCGCGGCCGAGCTGGATCAGACCATCGGCACCATTTCCTTGATGGTGGGGGTGGTATTCGTATTGGCGGTGACGGTGGTGCTGGGCCGGGCGATTTCCGGCGGCGTGTACGACGTTATCCGGGTGATGGAGCGTTTGGCGGCGGGCGATAAGTCGGTCGCGGTGCCGGAAACCAACCGTGGCGACGAAATCGGGGCGATGATCCGCTCGGTCGCGGTGTTCAAGGAAACCGCGCAGGCACTGGATCGTCTGGCCGAGGAACGCGCCAGGGAGGAAGAGGAAAACCGCGTCGCCCTAGCAGGGTGTTGAAAAATCGGTGGCATGGCTGGTATCGGCATAATTCAATCTCGGTAGTGGCTTGTTGCTGAGGGAATGATGCACGGGACAGACAAGCGATCTGGAGACTTGTTCTCCTGCGTTGACCTGGAGACGCGGGTGCGCATGGACCACCCGCTGCGGACGATCCGGGAGATGACCAATACGGCACTAGCGGCGTTGTCGGGCGACTTTGCAGCGCTCTACTCGGGAATGGGTCGGCCGTCGGTTCCACCGGAGAAGCTGCTGCGGGCCATGCTGTTGCAGGTGTTCTACTCGATCCGTTCGGAACGCCAATTGATGGAGCGCCTGGACTTTGATCTGCTGTTCCGTTGGTTCGTCGGTCTCGGGGTAGATGACCCGGCCTGGGACCATTCCACATTCTCCAAGAACCGCGACCGGCTGCTGGAAGGGGACATCGCCGCAAAATTCCTGGCGGCAGTGTTGGTCCAACCCCGGATCAAACGGCTACTGTCGAGCGAGCATTTCAGCGTTGACGGCACGCTGATCGAAGAGTGGGCCTCAATGAAGAGCTTCAGACCGAAGGCCGCTGAGGACGGTGGCGGCGCGGCGGTGCTGTCGTTCCGCTGCATCGAGACGTTGAAGGCGGCGCAGAAGGAGGCGCTGCAATCCTCGCGGCTGGCCAGCGTCGGGCAATTGGCGGCGGGCATCGCGCACGAAATTAACACGCCGATCCAGTATGTCGGCGATAATCTGCGTTTCTTCGATGCCTCGATCGGCAGTATCGACAAGGCGTGCCACGCGATGCGCGATGCCCTGGCCGAGGGCGGCGCCTCGCCCGAACTTTTGGCGAAGGTCGAAGCCGTTCTCCAGGAAGCGGATGTTCCCTACCTGATGGAGGAATTGCCCGCAGCGGTGCGGCAGTCCCTGGACGGGGTCGAACACGTGGCGAAGATCGTGCGGTCGATGAAGGAATTCTCTTATCCCGGCAGCACCGCCAAGGTGACCACCGATATCAACCGTGCGCTCGAAAGCACGCTGACCGTCACCACCAACGAATGGAAGCACTCGGTGCGCATCGAAAAGGATTTTTCTCCCGATCTGCCGCATATCCTGTGCTTACCGGCTGACATCAATCAGGTATTGTTGAATCTGATCGTGAATGCGCCGCAGTCCTTGGAAGGGCGAGGGGAAATGGGCGTGATCAGGATTTCGACGCGCTAGGACGGCGATGTCGTCGAAATTCGCGTCGCCGACAATGGTCCCGGCGTTCCGGATTCCCTGCGCGAGCGGGTGTTCGATCCGTTTTTCACCACCAAGCCGGTCGGCAAGGGTACCGGGCAGGGCCTTGCGATTTCCATGGACGTGGTGGTCAACAAGCACGGCGGTCGCCTGATCGTCGAGGATGCCCCGGGTGGGGGCGCGACTTTCGTGGTGCGCCTGCCGATCGGTCAAGAGACAACGCCTCCAGAAGGGGGAGAGGGTGCGCCATGAAGCTATCGATTCTGTTCGTCGATGATGACGTCAACTTGTTGCGCGGCCTGCGCCGGATTCTTCACAAGCATCGCGAGGACAGGGACATCACGTTCATGGACAGTCCGCTGGAGGCGTTAAAGCTTCTGGAGGAAAAGGGTTTCGACGTGGTGGTCTCCGACATGCGGATGCCGGAGTTGGATGGAGCCTCGCTGCTTTCCGAGGTGGAAAAACGCCACCCCGGCACGGTGCGGGTGGTGCTGTCGGGTTATACGGAGGAAAAAAGCGTCCTGCGCACCATTGCGCCGACCCATCAGTATCTTGCCAAGCCCTGCAATACCGAGGACATCGTCTCGTTGCTCGACCGCACCCTGGCGGCCAGTCTGCACAATTTGTCGACGCCGTCCGACCTTTACTTCCGGCTGACCGCCGAAATGCGTAACGAGGCCTCGTCGATGCGGACCATCGCCGACATCATCGCCGAGGATGTGGCGATGACCGCCGAGGTCCTGCGCATCACCAGCTCGGCGTATTTCTCGTTGGGCAGCCGGGTTCACGATGTGTTTCACGCGGTACGGCTTTTTGGGTTGGAGACGGTCCGCGCCCTGGTGCTGTCGGTGGGGATTTTCCGGCAGTTCGCTCAGCCGCCGGAATTCGCCGCGCTGGTTCGGGATCTCGATTCCTATGGCCTGGCGGCGGTGGGGCTGGCGCGCCGCTTCGCGCGCGAGGAAGGGCTAAGCGAGGCGCAGCGCGATCAGGCGTTCTGCGCCGGCATGCTGTCGTGCATCGGTACCCTGGTGTTCTTCGACGCCGAGTCGATGAAAAGCCGCGAGGTTCTGTTCCGCGCCGAACGGGGCGAGGATCTGACCACGGTCGAGAAAGATATCTTCGACGCCTCGCAGGAGGAACTGGGCGGATACCTTCTGGGGCTTTGGGGCTTCAATAACGCGGTGATCGAGGCGGTTCTTTACCAAAGCCACCCGTCGGACTGCGTCTACGCCGACCGTTCGGCGCTGACTTGCGTGCATCTGGCCCGCGGTTTCGGGTCGCGCTGGCCGTTTGGCGAGCGTGTCTTGCGCCCGGTGACGCTGGACATCGACTATGTGCGCCACCTGGGGATGGAGGCCAAGGTCAAGGAATGGATGGCGGCGCTGGTCGCGCGGGAAGCGGAGCACCAAGCTATGAATGGCGAGCTTCTGCTGATCGACGACGACGTCAACCTGCTGTCTTCGATGAAACGTCAGTTTCGCGGCAAGTTCACCATCGAAACCGTGACCAGCGGGGAAGATGCGGTTTCCAGGATCGCGGCGGGCGCGGTTCCCGACGTGGTCGTCTGCGACATGCGCATGGGTGGCATGAACGGGGTGGCGACGCTGGCCAAGATCAAGGAGGTCGCCCCGGACACCGTTCGTTTGATGCTGACCGGAAACGCCGACATGCAGACCGCGATCGACGCCATCAACGATGGCAGCATCTTTCGTTTTCTGACCAAGCCTTGCCCCCCGAGTTGATGGAGGCGGGGCTGCGGGCGGCGCAGGAACAGTACCGCCTGGTGATGGCTGAGCACGAACTTCTGGAAAAGACGCTGGCGGGCAGCGTCAAGGTGCTGATCGCCAAGTTGCACGCCAAACAGCCCTTGTCCGAGGTCGAGCGTCGGATGATCGATCACACTCCCGAGGCGGCGCACAAGGTGATCGCCCACATTCCGCGTCTGGCCGGGGTGGCGAAGGTGGTTTCCTTGCAGAACCGGGGCTTCGATGGCAGCGGTTTTCCCGAGGATGGCCCAAAGGGGACCGATATTCCCCTGGATGCGCGAATTCTGAAGATATTGACCGAGCTCTCCAACGTCGCCACCGGGTTGTCGCCCAGCCGCTCCGACTTTGACGTTCTGGCGCTGCGTGCCGGTCACTTCGATCCGTCGCTGTTCGAACGTGTCCGCGCGGTGTTGGAGGTCGGCACCGACCTTGCCCACGGGCAACGTCCGGCGAAGAAGCTGGCCACCGGTTTGTTGCTGCCCGATATGGTCTTGGCCGCGGATGTCAGCACGGCGGACGGTCGGTTGGTGTTGTCCGCCCCGGTGCAATTGTCCGAGACGCATATCGAAAGTCTGCGCAACCTGGCGCGGTTGAAACGGATTCCCGACGCGGTGGCGGTGTTCGCCGACGACGGCGGGGCATGAGAGCGTGGTTTTTCTTGCCCGCGAAAGATGAACGGAGATGGTCTTGACCCCGTCCGATCCGGTGTCTTCTCACCCCCCCCCCCCCCCCCCCCCGGCGTTGTCTTGACGGCGGCTGAGCGTGATTTCGGGATGCTGTGCGCGGTGATGGAGGCGATTCCCGCGCCGGTCTTCTTCAAGGACGAGGCGCTGGTCTATCGGGCCTGCAACCCGGCCTTCGCCGCTTATCTGGGGCGGGCGCAGTCCGATATCCTGGGAAAGACGGTTTTCGATATCATTCCGGCGCAAATGGCGGAGATCTGCGATCACACCGACCGTGAGTTGATGGAAAAGGGCAGAAACCAGATTTATGAAACGCAGATGCGTTATGCCGATGGCGGCATCCACGACATCACTTTCCACAAGATGCTGTTCCGACCGAAGACGGGTGGCCTCAACGGCATGATCGGGATGATGCTGGACATCACCCCGCGCAAGAAAGCCGAGGCCGGTCTGCGCGAGCGGGAAGAGAGCCTTCGCCTGTTGCTGGATGCCACCGACGAGGGAATTCTCGCCGCCGATCTGGAGTGTCGTTGCACCATGGCGAACCCGGCGGCGGCGCGGATTCTGGGCTTCGATTCGGCGGAGACCCTGCGGAGCAGCTGTCTGTGTCCCTACGTCGATCCCGCCGGATTGGACCTGGCCGAGGGCGGCCACGGGTGTGTCGTGGCCATGAAAATCCGTGAGGGTCGCCCGCAGAGGGCGATCGACGGGATGTTCCGGCGCAAGAATGGCGAGGTGTTTCCGGTCGATTACACGATTTCGCCGATGTTCCGCGACGAGAGGTTGACCGGCGCGGTGGTGGTGTTTTCCGACAACACGGAACGCCGTAAGCTGGAAATGCAGCTTTACCAGGCGTCGAAGATGGAGGCCCTGGGGACCCTGGCGGCGGGCATCGCGCATGAAATCAACACGCCCATTCAGTACATCGGCGACAACCTCAGCTTTATCGAAGAGTCTCTGTCCGAGATCATGCGGGTTCTGGGCGGCCTGCGCGCCGCCGCCGCCGTGGGCGACGATGCTCTGCGGGAGGAAGTGTGGCGGCTGCTGGACATGGGTAATTTCGGTTTTATGGAGGAAGATCTTCCCGCCGCGATCAAGCAATCCCGCAACGGGGTTGCCCACGTTGCCCATATCGTGCAGTCGATGCGGGAATTCTCGCACCCCGGCGGCTGGGACAAGTCGTTGGCCGACATCAATCATCTGGTCGAAAACACCGTCATCGTCACCACCAAAATCTGGAAACACGTGGCGCGTCTGGATGTCAATCTGGCCGAGGGCGAGTTGCGAGTACCCTGCCGTGCCATCGACATCAGTCAGGTCTTGTTGAATCTGATCGTCAACGCGGCGCAGGCGATCGAGGAGGAAGGACGGTCCGGCCTGGGCTTGATCACGGTTTCCACCCGCCTTGATGGTGACATGGCGGAACTCCGCGTCGCCGATGACGGTCCCGGCATTTCGCCGGACATTCGCGGCAAGATCTTCGACCCGTTCTTTACCACCAAACCGGCGGGAAAAGGGACGGGACAGGGGCTGGCGATCAGTTTCGACGTGGTGACGCGGCGTCACGGCGGACGCTTGTTCCTGGACGAGGATGCGGGAGGACGGGGCTCTTCCTTCGTGATGCGGTTGCCGTTGGAAGGGGCCGACGTCTAGAATCGACCCTGGCAGGGTGTGGAAAAGACCCCGCGCGCGGCCGTTAATGGTTCCCCGTACCTTGCCAGGCCTTCTTGGCGCGCGCCGCGAACCAGGCGGTGAAGTCCTCCGCCGGCATCGGGTGGGCGATGTGGAATCCCTGGAACAGCTTGCAGCCGACCCGGTGCAGGGCATCCATCTGTCCCTGCGTTTCGACGCCTTCGGCGACCACCAGCAGGCTGAGGTCGTGGCCAAGGTCGATGATCGCCTCGACAATGCGCAGGGCGTCGGCATTCTGATCTGCATCGGATACGAAAATGCGGTCGATCTTCAAGGTCTTTACCGGCAGATGCAGCAAGTGGCCAAAGGCGGAATAGCCGGTGCCAAAATCGTCCAGGCTGAGGGCGATGCCCATTTTCTCCAGGGTGGTCAGGGTGGCGCGTGGAACGGCGTTGCGGTCCAGGGCGGCGCCTTCGACCAGTTCCAGCTCCAGGGCTGCGGGCGGCAGGTGGTGGCGGGCCAGGGCTTCGCCGATTCGTGACGAAAAAGCGGAGTCGGCAAGGTCCAGGGCGGTGATGTTGACCGCCACCGTCAAGTCGGTGTTCAAGGTCTCGCGCCATTGGGCCAGGGCGCCGCAGGCGGCCTCCACCATCCAATCGGTCAGTTGACGCATCGCGCCGGTCGCTTCCACTTCGGACAGGAAGGAGCCGGGCGGCAACAAGCCCCGCGTCGGGTGCTGCCAGCGGACCAGCGCCTCGATCCCCTTGATCCGGTGTTGGATGATGTCGACCTGCGGCTGCACGAACAGGCGTAGTTCGTGGTTGGCAATGGCCTCGTTAAAGGACTGTGTCCGTGCCTCGTCCCCGCTCAGGCTGGCCTCTCGGATCTGTCGGTTGTGGCGCTGCACGGCGGCGGCAAGCGACGCGATCAAGACGTCGGTGGGGACCGGCTTGGTGTGAAAACGGAACACTTCGCCGTCGTTGACCGCCTCGATCGCGGCGTTCAGGTCGCCGGTTCCGGTCAGCACCATGCGCACCATGAAGGGATCGTAGCGGCGCAGTTCGCGCAACAGGGTCAGTCCGTCCATTCCCGGCATCCTCAGGTCGCAGACGGCGGCGGCGAAGGGGCCTTCGTCGGCGATGCGCGCGAAGGCTTCCTCCGCCCCCTGCGCGAGGCTTACGTCATAGCGCCGCCCCAGAATGCGGCGCAGGCCGTTGAGTACGCGGGGCTCGTCGTCGATCAGAAGGATGCGGGCGAGGGACAATGGAGATGATCCTGTGTCGCGGTTGGCAAGAAGGTCGTTTCCTGTTTATAGCATCCTCCCGCGCAACTTATGAAGGCGATCCATGCCGGGGATGCAATCATTTTCCATGATCGCCGAGGGTTTCGATGACGCCGAAGTCGCCGATCCGTCCGTGGGTGCATTCGCCGATCATGCGCAGCAGTTCCTCGCGCTGCGCCGCCAGGCGCGCGATCTTGTCCTCGATCTCGCGCAGACGCATCCGGGCCAGTCGATCGGCTTCGCCGCCGGGTTGCGCGGGGTCCTGGGCCAGTGCGCTCAGGCAGCGGATCGCCTCGATCTCGAAGCCAAGCTCCCGCGCGTGGCGGATAAAGCGCAGGCGGCGCACCGCATCCGGCGGGTACATTCTTCGGTTGCCCGCCGATCGTGTCGGCGGCGGCGGCAGGCCGATTTCCTCGTAATAGCGGATGGTCGGAATCTTGACGCCGCTGGCGCGCCGGGCGGTGGCTTCGGCGCGGGCGGGCAATCCGTTCTCCATCGAAACCTTGATGACGGTGGCGGCGTCGGGCGCGGTGGCGATCGGCGCCACCGACGAAGCGGCGACCGTGGTTTTGTTGTTTCTGCTGGGCGAGTGTCTGGAATCCCTGGCCGCCGGGCGCGCCCGGGCGGGGATTCGGCGTCTTGTCGCGTTGGTGCCGCAAACCGCGTTGAGGGAAAACCCGAATGGCACTGAAACCGTCGCCGCTGATGTCCTGGTGGCGGGCGACGTGGTGGTGGTCGGCGCCGGCGAACGTATCGCCGCCGACGGCGTGGTGATCGCCGGACAAAGCGCGGTGGACGAATCCCCCCTGACCGGCGACACCCTGGCGGCGGCGGCGCCGTTGGCCCGCGATCTTGGCATCGCGGTGCGGGCTGGATTGCGCCCGGAAGACAAGCTGGCCGAGGTGCGGGCGCTTCAGGCCGAGGGACTGCGCGTCGCCAAGGTCGGCGACGGCATCAACGATGCCCCGGCGCTGGCGGCGGCGGATGTCGGCATCGCCTTTGGCGGCGGCACCGACGTGGCGCTGGAAACCGCCGATGCCGCCAGCCTGCGCGGGCGGGTTGGCGATGTCGCGGCGATGATCGTGCTGGCGCGGCGGACGATGGCGACGATCCGAGCCAACATCGGCATCGCGGTCGGGCTTAAACTGCTGTTTCTGGCGACCACTCTGGCCGGGGTCACCGGCCTGTGGCCCGCCGTGTTGGCCGATACCAGCGCGACGGTGCTGGTCACCGCCAACGCGCTGCGCCTGTTGCGGCGGTAAAACCCAAGCCGGGGCGTCGCCCCGGACCTCGCACAGGGGCTTGGCCCCTGTGAACCCATATATTTTTTCGCCGCGTTAGCGGCTATCGATCGTCACGCCGCGTGATGGTTCTATCGCTCTTCGCGCAAACCCCAATAGGCATGGGGAGCGCGAGGGGGCCGTGACCCCTCGCAGAATTATTCTCCGCGCGGAGCCCGCGAGCCTTACGGCTTCTGCGCCCGCAGGTAGAGCAACAGCGCGGCGACGGTCAGTGCCAACCCGGCCCAGCCAAGGACGGAGGGCAGGGCGCCTCCCAGTAGCCAGACTTCTCCGGCCAGCGAGAACACCACCTCCAGCGCCTGCGTGCAGTCCGCCGCCGCCAACTCCGCCGGGGTGCGGGTGAGGTGGCGGGCGTAAAGAAACAGGCTGGTCGCGATCACCCCGGAAAACAGCGCGACCAGCGCGGTGGCCAGGACCAGTTCGCCGCTGGGCGGCGGCGGTGTCAGCACGGCGTCCAGAACTAGCCACAGCGGCAGCGAGCCCAGCGACATCAGCAGAACCCGTGCGAAGGGGTCGTTCAGGGCGGGGTGGCGATGCGCGGCAGGCGCGGGTGGTTTCCGGCGCGGGCCTCCCACAGCAGTTGGTTGCCCAGTGGATAGGCGAAGGCCGCGACCAGGACCGGCAGCGCCGCCATCAGCACCGCCGCGACCGGTTACCGCATATCCCGCGCACAGTAGGGAGATCATCCAGGCATAGCGCAGGCTGGCGGTCCAGAACCAGTGGCCGCCGTCCAGGCTAATCGCGCGGTTGAGCACGAAGGTGGTGCTGAAAAACAGGGCGGCCAGGGCGGCGACGATCATAAGCTTCACAAAAGGGGGGTATTCTTGGCGATGGAGGCGATCCTATATACTCAGAGCGGCGGCGATGACGCAATGTCGCGCTGGAACGGGGGATGAAACGATGGTGGACGCGCTGCGTCTGATTGAGCTTTTGGAAAAAGTCTTTCTGGCGGTGATCGCCGTGATGACGGTGGTTGCCATGGGACAGGAAGTTTGGCGCGTCATCGGCGAGCGCCAGGTGGAATTGAAAGATCTGTTGCTGATGTTCATCTTCGCCGAGGTCCTGGGGATGATCGGCGCGTATTACACCAACAAACGCATCCCGATCTCGCTGCCGCTGTTCATCGCGATCACTGCCCTGTCGCGGATGATCGTATTGCAGGGCAAGGATCTGGATCCGTCAATCCTGCTTTATGAAAGCGGCTCGATTTTGATGATCGCGGCGGCCTGTTGGGTGGTCCGAGTGCGTCCGCGGCGAAGCGGCGATAAGTCGCCGGAAGCCTGAAACGACAACGGCCCCCGGAAGGGGGCCGTTTGGTTTCGCGGCGTGATGCCGAGGCCTTAGTGCAGGGCGTTGGGCAGGGTGGTGGAGATCGCCGGCACCATGGTGATGATCAAAAGCGCGCCCAGGAGAACGTAAAGGTATGGCAAGGTCGCCTTCATGACCTTTTCCAACGGCACCTTGGTGATCGCCGAGGCGACGAACAGATCCAGTCCGACCGGCGGGGTGATGCAGCCGATGGCCAGGTTCACCACCATGACGACGCCGAAGTGCAGGGGGTCGATGCCCAAGGATTCCGCTACCGGCAGGAAGATCGGGGTCAGGATGACCACCGCCGCCGAGGCATTCACCAGGGTGCCGAGGATCAGCAGCAGGACGTTCATGATCAGCAGGAACAGAATTGGCGACGAGGTCAGGGCGACCACGGCGGCGCCGACATGGTGCGGGATCTGCAAATTCGTCATCAGCCAGCCGAAGACCTTGGCGGCGCCGACCAGGAACATGATCAGGGTGGTGCCGATCACCGCCTTGAAGATGATCTCGGGGAAGTCGGCGATCCTAAGCTCGCGATAGATGAACAGTCCGACGACGATGCCATAGACGGCGGCGACGGCGGCGGCCTCGGTCGGGGTGAAGATGCCGCCATAGATGCCGCCGATGATGATCACCGGGGTCATCATCGCCCAGAACGCGTCCTTCAAGGCGCGGAACAGTTGAAGGAAGGAGAACGAGCCTTCCGGCGGAATGCCTTCCTTCTTGGCGATGTACCAGCCCATGCCGCACATCACGGCGCCCATCAACATCCCCGGCAGCACGCCGCCCATGAACAGATCGCCGATCGAAACGTTGGCGATCACGCCATAGACGACGAAGGTGATGGAGGGCGGAATGACGATGCCGACGGTCCCCGAGGCGGCGACGATGCCGGTGGCGAGTTCGCGGCGATAGCCCGTACGCTCCATCTCGTTGACCATGGTCGAGCCGATCGCCGCAGTGGTCGCGGCGGAGGAACCGGAAATCGCGGCGAAGAACATGCCCGCCACCGCGACCGCCTGCGCCAGACCGCCGGTGAACGATCCCACCAGGGAAAGCGCCACGCCGACCAGACGCTTGGTGACGCCGCCTGCCGACATGAAGGCGCCGGCCAGCATGAAGAACGGCACCGCCATGAACGAAAAGCTGTCGATGCCCGAGAACATGTTGTTGGTGATCAGCACCTGCGGCAGGTCCATGTATTGGAACAAGACCAGGGAGACCGACAAACACAGGGCATAGGCGACCGGCACGCCGATCAGCGCCATGACGATGAAGGAAAGAACCAGTACGGTTTCCATCGGATATGCCCCTTATTCCGAAGCTGCGCGGATCGAACGAATGATCTTGAGGGAGTCCTTGATGTGGTAGAGCAACATCAATCCCCCCGAGACCGGCATCACGATGTAGATCCAGCTCATCGGAACGCCGAGGCCCGGCGACGTCTGGAAGGTCATTACCTCGGTCATCTTCCACCCCTGCACGATCAAAAGCAGGATGAACACGTAACCGCACAGATTGATGAAGATGTTCAGGGCAAAGCCCGGCTTGGTTCCCTTCAACAGGCGCGGCAGCAGTTCCACCGCCAGATGCCCGTCCTCGCCCATGATCAGGGCCGAACCCAGGAACACCACCCATGCGAACAGGAAACGGGCCAATTCCTCCGACCACTCGAAGGTGAAACCGAAAATATAACGCGTGATCACCTGCATGAAGATGATCGCCAGCATCACCAGCATCGCGCCCACGGAAATTCCATACAGAACCTTCCGTATCAGCCTGAATAATCCATCCATCTTTGAGCCCTTATGTTCCGTCGCCGGGGTCGGTGCGCGCCGCCGCGTGGCGGGCTTGGCGGTGGTATTTTCGGGCTTAGACATGGCCGAAAAATGTGTCGTAACCAGGGCAAGACAAGGGCCCGGAGGCGCTGCCTCCGGGCCCTTGTCTTAAGTGGACCTTCGGATGGGGAAGGAACCGGTTATTCCTTCGCGCGCAGCGCGTTGACCTTGTCGATGTTGTCCTGGCCGACGGCCTTGGCGAACATCTCGATGACCGGCTTGGTCGCGGCCATGAACGGCTTGCGGTCAACGGTGATGACTTCCATCTTGCCGGTGGCCTTGATCTTATCCCAGTACCCGTTGTCCTGCTGCTCGGAGATCTTGCGCTGCCAATCAATGGCTTCCTTGGCGGCGGCTTCGATCACCTTCCGGTGCTTGGCCGACAGCTTCTTCCAGGTGATCATGGAAACCACCATCGGTTCCGGCGCGTAGGCATGGGCGGTCATGGACGCATACTTCTGCACTTCAAAGAAGCGCTTGGTGTAGATGTGCGCGGAGGGGTTCTCCTGGCCGTCCACGGTGTCCTGCTGCATCGCGGAATAGAGTTCGCTGAACGCCATCGGGGTCGGCGAGGCGCTCAGGGCCTTCATCATTTCGACGTAGATCTTGTTGGTCATCACGCGGATCTTCAGCCCCTTCATGTCTTCCGGGGTCTTGATCGGGCGAACGTTGTTGGTCATGTGGCGGATGCCGTTTTCCATGTAGCCCAACAGCTTGATGCCGCGCGGTTCCAGCCCTTTGCCGATTTCCATGCCGACGCTGTCCAGCGAGCGATAGGCGTGCGCGCGGTCGTCGAACAGGAAAGGAAGGTCGAACAGGGAAATCTGCGGCTGGAACTGGCCCAGAACGGCGGTGCCAACGAGCGCCATATCGACGGAGCCGAACACCAGGCCCTCGATCAGGTCCTTCTGGCCGCCCAACTGGGAATTCGGGAACACCTTAACCTCGATCTCGCCACCGGATTTTTCGGAAACGAGCTTGGCGAACTGGTCGGCCCCCAGACCGTAGGGGTGAATCGGTTCGGCAATGTGACCGAGCTTAATAACGACCTTGGCGGCGGCAAATGCCGGACCGGAGACGGTCATGGCCAAAAGGCACATGCCAAGAATGCTTGTGAGGCGTTTCATCGGTTCCACCCTGTTCTATTGCGGTTGGTTTGCGGCTGCGCGGTTCTTCGTAAGATCAAAGCCCCGGCATGAGCCATGTATCTAGACAGGAAACGGGCGAGGATTCAACCCAATTGGCTCCTACCCTCAAGGGGTTGGAAGGGAAAGCCCCGACCTCCCCGGAATGCGGGGGAGGAGGGGGGGCGGCACGATCCGGCCATGGCGGCGCCCAAGGTTTGCCATGCGCGGCGAATCCGCCGCCCGAGTCGTTCGGGTTCAGCTCCGATGGGCGACCATCTTGCGGCAGCGCTTGGTTAGACGGTCGAGCTGGATATAAAGCACCGGCGTGATGTAGAGAGTCAGCGCTTGCGATAGCACCAGTCCGCCGACCACGGTCAGGCCCAGCGGCTGGCGGGCCTGGGCGCCGGCTCCGATGCCGAGGGCGATCGGCAGGGTCCCCATCAGCGCCGCCAGGGTGGTCATCATGATCGGGCGGAAGCGCACCAGGGCGGCCTGTTCGATGGCGCGATCGGGTGGGGTGTCGTGGTTGCGTTCCTGCTCCAGCGCGAAGTCGATCATCATGATCGCGTTCTTCTTGACGATGCCGACCAGCATGATGATGCCGACGAAGGCGTAAAGCGACAGCGGCACATTGAACAGCAGCAGGGTCAGCAACGCGCCGACCGCCGCCGACGGCAGGCCGGAGAGGATGGTCAGCGGGTGGATGAAGCTTTCGTACAGGATGCCGAGAACGATATAGACCACCACCACCGCCAGCAACAGCAGGAGGCCGAGCCCCTTGGTCGAACTTTCGAAGGCCTTGGCGGTGCCTTCGAAACTGGTCTGGGTGGTTTCCGCGAAGCCGACGGTACGTTGCAGGTCCTGGATGCGGGACACCGCCTCGCCCAGGGAAAGTTCCTCGCCCAGGTTGAACGACACTGTGACGGCGGGCAGTTGTCCCAGATGGTTGACGGTCTGCGGCAGCACGCCACGGGTGATCGTGGTGACCGCGGTCAGGGGCACCAGGGCGCCGGTCTTGCCGCGCACGTACAGGCGTTCCAGCGCCGAGACCTCGGTCTGGAATTTCGGCAGCAATTCCAGGATCACCTGATACTGGTCGTTCAGGGTGTACATGGTCGAGACCTGCCGCTGCCCGAAGGCGGAGGCCAGGGCTTCTTCGATCTGCAGCACGGTGACCCCCAGTTGGGCGGCGCGTTCGCGATCGACGGTGACCGAGACGGTGGGGGCGGACAGGTCCATGTCGTTGGTGACGTCATAGAACCCCCGTTCCCGGGCCAGGGCGGCGGTCAGGCGTTGGGCACCGCCGTAAAGGGCGTCGAGGTCGAGGTCCTGCAACACGTACTGGTACTGCGCCTTGCTGATCGAACCGCCGATGCGGATCACCGGCGGGTTCTGCATATAGACCTTCAGTCCCGGGATGTTCGCGGTCTTGCCGCGCAGTCGCCGCACCACCTGATCGGCGGAATCGGAGCGCTCGGCAAAGGGCTTCAGATTGATGATCAAACGGCCGGAGTTGATGGTGGTGCGCGATCCGCCGGCGCCGACCGTCATCATCACGTTGGCCACCGCCGGGTCGGCCTCGGCGATCGCGGCGGCGATCTTCTGGTTGCGTACCATCTCGTCGAACGAGGTCGCCGCCGTGCTTTCGGTATAGCCGAAGATGCGGCCGGTGTCGTCGGAAGGCAGAAAGTCCTTTGGCACCGTGACGAACAGGACGGCGGAGGCGGCCAGACTGGCCGCGAACAGGCCGATGGTGACGCGCTGATGCGTCAGGCACCACTTCAAGGACTTTTCATAGCCCCCCTGCATCGCGTCGAAGCCTCTTTCCAGACGGTGATACAGGGGGCCGTGGGCCTGATGCCCGGCTCGGATCATGCGGCTGCACAGCAGGGGCGTCAGGGTCAGGGAAATCACGCCGGAGGCAAGGATGGCGATGACGATGGTCATCGCGAATTCGTTCAGCAGGCGGCCGACGATGCCGCTCATGAACATAACCGGAATGAACACTGCGGCCAGGGAAATCGTCATCGAGACGATGGTGAAGGCGATTTCCTTCGCACCATTGATCGCCGCCTCGAAGGGACGTTCCCCGGCTTCGCGGTGGCGGACGATATTTTCCAGCATGACGATGGCGTCGTCCACCACGAAGCCGACCGAAAGGGTCAGCGCCATCAGCGACAGGTTGTCGAGGGAATAGCCGAACATCGCCATCCCGGCGAAGGTGGCGACGATGCTGATCGGCAGGGCGAGGGAAGGGATGATCGTCGCCGACGCGCTGCGCAGGAACAGGAAAATCACCAGGATCACCAGCGCGGCGGACAGCACCAGGGTGAACTGCACGTCCTCGATCGAGGCGCGGATGGTCTGGCTGCGGTCGTAGAAAATGTCCAGGTTGATGCTGGGCGGCAGTTGCGCCTCGAAGGTCGGCAGGATCTTCTTGATCGCGTCCACAACCTCGATGGTGTTGGAGCCGGGTTGCCGTTGGATCGCCAGCACCACGGTGCGGGTCTTGCCGACCCAGCTGCCCAGGCGGTCGTTCTCGACGCTGTCCACCACGTCGCCCAAATCGCCGAAGCGCACCGGCGCGCCGTTGCGATAGGCGATCACCTGATTGACGTAGGAACTCGCGCTCAGCAGTTGCCCACGGGTGTAGATCAGGGCGGTGCGGGTCGGGCCGGAGAGGGTGCCGGTTCCCTGGTTGACGTTGGAGGCGGTGACCGCGGCGGCGACCTCGTCGATACCGATGCCGCGCGCCGCCATCGCGTCGGGGTCCATGCGCAGCCGCATCGCGTATTTTTGCGAACCGTAGACGTTGACCTGCGCCACGCCCGAGACCGTCGATAGCCGCCGCGCCAGTTGGCCCTCGGCGTACTGGGTGACGGTGGACATCGGCAGGGTCGGCGAATTCATGAAGACGTAGAAAACCGGCGAATCTCCGGGGTTGACCTTGCGCAGGGTCGGCGGCGTCGTCATGTCGGCGGGCAGTTTGCGCAAGGTGGCGGAAATCGCCGCCTGTACGTCCTGGGCGGCGGCGTCGATGTTGCGATCCAGGGTGAATTGCAGGGTGATGCGGGTATTGCCCTGGCTGGAGGTCGAAGTCATCGAATCGATGCCGGCGATCGTCGAGAACTGGTTCTCCAAGGGCGTCGCCACCGCCGAGGCCATGGTCTCGGGGTCGGTGCCGGACAGGGTGGCGGACACCTGAATCGTCGGAAAGTCCACGGTCGGCAGTTCGCTGACCGGCATCTTCAGGTAGCCGACGATGCCGAAAATCAGCAGCGCCACCATCAGCAGCGTGGTGGCGATCGGCCGACGGATGAAAAGCTCGACGTTCATTGCGGCGATGCTTTCTTGGTGGCGACGACTGGGACGCCGGGGCCAAGCCGCAACTGGCCATCCACCACCACGGTATCGCCGGGCTCGACCGTTCCCTCGGCCAGGGCGGCGACGCCGTCGGCGGCGTAAAGGACATCGACCGGTTTCGGTCGCGCCTTGCTCTCGGCATCGACGATATAGACGTAAGAGCCGTTCTGTCCGGTGTTGACCGCCTCGAACGGCACCACCACGACGTTCTTCAGAACCTCAAGGACCAGGGCGGCGGTGACGAACTGGCCGGGGACCAGGCGGTGGTCGGCGTTGTCGAAGCTGGCGCGGACCTCGATGGTGCCGCTTGGGGGGTCGACCGTGGCGGCGATGAAATCGACCTTGCCGGTGATCGGCGGGTGGTCGTCTCCGGGGACGGCGACCACCAGATCGGTGCCGTTCTCGCGCAGGCGGGATTGCAGCATCGGCAGGGATTGCTGCGGCAGGGTGACCGAAGTCCGCACCGGCTCGATCGCCGAAACCGCGACCAGGGCGGTGTCGCCGTTGGCCTTGATGATGTTGCCCGGGTGGATCAGGATCGGCCCGGTCTTGCCGGAAATCGGCGACCGGATGTCGGTATAGCCCAGCTTCAGCCTGGCGTTGGCGACTGCTGCGGCGTCGGCGGCGACGGTGGCGGCCAGGGCCTTGGCCTCGGCCTGCGCCTGCTCGTACTTCTGGGCGGAGGCGACGCCGCGTCCCGACAGATCCTTTTGCCGTGCCAGTTCCAGCCGTGCCTTTTCCAACTGCGCGTGGTCGCGGGCCAGCACCGCCTGCGCCTGTTCCAGATCCGCCTGGAAGGGGAGCGGGTCGATGCGGAACAGCGGGTCCCCCGCCTTGACCAGTTGGCCCTCGGTGAAAAAGGCCGCGAGAATGCGGCCTTCGACCAGGGATTTGATCTGGACCGTGGCCGAGGCCAGGACATTGCCGACGGTGCGCGCCAGGCGCGGCACGTCGCGGCGTTCGGCCGATGCCGTTACCACCGGTGCCGCGACCACCGGGCGGGCCTTGATGGCGGCCAGGGCGGACGGCGCGGGAAATGGGGAAAGGGCGATCAGGGCGATCAGGGAGAGGAGGCGGCCAAGGCGGAGACAACGCATCGCGACGGTCTTTCCGGCAGGGGAAGCAACGAGAACGCAGTATACCCAGAAGGGCAGGCATTCAAGAACAGTCTTTCCGTGTTGAAGCGTATCCTGGTTCACAGAGTCCGGGCGGCCGGGGTATAAGGTCCCGACCGACCCCATATTCAGGGGGCGCCCTCGTTGTCGGGGTGGATATTGTGAAAGGAATTCCCGCCGTGGCGGACAAGGGACTGTTTTCGTACCGCAAGTTCTGGGCGCACCGCTTCGGTCCGGCGCCCTTCCTGCCGATGAGCCGCGCGGAAATGACGGCGCTGGGCTGGGATAGCTGCGACGTGGTGCTGGTCACCGGCGATGCCTATATCGATCATCCGTCGTTCGGCGCGGCGGTGATCGGTCGCGTGCTGGAGGCGCAGGGCTTCCGCGTCGGCGTGATCGCCCAGCCCGACTGGTCGTCGGCGGAGCCGTTCGCCGCCCTGGGCAAGCCCAGCCTGTTCTTCGGGGTGACCGCCGGGAACATGGATTCCATGGTCAACCGCTATACCTCGGACCGGCGCATCCGCTCCAACGACGCCTATACCCCCAATGACGAGGGCGGCAAGCGCCCCGACCGCGCGGTCTTGGTCTATGCCCAGCGCTGCCGCGAGGCGTATCGGGAGGTGCCGGTGGTGATCGGCGGCATCGAGGCGTCGCTGCGCCGCCTGGCGCATTACGATTACTGGTCGGACAAGGTGCGGCGCTCCATCCTGTTCGATGCTAAGGCCGACGTTTTGGTCTATGGCAATGCCGAACGCGCCATCGTCGAGGTCGCGCACCGGTTGGCCGCGGGCAAGGGGCTGGGCGACGCGCGAGAGATTCGCGGCGTGGCGGTGGCGACCAACGCGCCGCCCGACGGCATCGCCGTGATCGACGAGACCCGCCTGCCCGACGACCCCGAAGAGCGCGTTCTGCCGCCGCGCGGCACGCCGGCGGCGCTGGAGCTGCCGTCGTACGAGGCGGTGGCCAACGATCGCGCCCTTTACGCCCACGCGGCGCGGGTCGCGCATCTGGAAAGCAACCCCCTGAATGGGCGTCCCCTGATCCAGCGCCATGGCGATCGCTTGTTGTGGGCGTCGCTGCCGCCCGCGCCCTTGACCACCGCCGAGCTCGACGGGGTGTTCGATCTGCCCTATGCCCGCGTGCCGCACCCGGCTTATGACGGGGCGAAGATCCCGGCATGGGAGATGATCCGCCATTCGGTGGCGATTTTGCGCGGCTGCTTCGGCGGTTGTTCCTTCTGTTCGATCACCGCGCACGAAGGCCGCATCATCCAAAGCAGGTCCGAGGATTCGATCATGCGCGAAATCGCCGCGATCCGGGATTCGGCCAGCGGTTTCACCGGCGTGGTCTCCGACCTGGGCGGTCCCAGCGCCAACATGTACCGCCAGGGCTGCAAGTCGCCGAGGATCGAGGCGATGTGCCGCCGGTTGTCGTGCCTTCACCCGTGGGTGTGCGAGAACCTCAACACCGATCACGGCCCGTTGATCCGTCTGTACGAAAAGGCGCGAGCGGTGAAGGGCGTGAAAAAGGTGCTGATCGGTTCCGGCATACGCTTCGATCTGGCGCTGAAAAGCCCGGCCTATATCCAGGCCTTGGTCGCCAATCACGTCGGCGGCTATCTGAAGATCGCGCCGGAGCACAGCGAGCCAGGGACCCTGGCCTTGATGCTCAAACCCGGCATCGCCGAATTCGATCGCTTCCGCGCGATGTTCGAGGCGGCGGTGAAAAAAGCGGGGAAGGAGTTCTTTCTGGTCCCCTATGTCATCGCCGCGCATCCCGGCACCACCGACGCCGATATGCTGAACTTGGCCCTGTGGCTAAAGAAGAACGGCTTCCGCGTCGATCAGGTGCAGACCTTCCTGCCCGCGCCGATGGCGTTGTCCTCGGCGATGTATTACAGCGGCTACAATCCGTTGAAGCCGGTGCGCCGCGCCGACACCGCCGGGATCGCCACCGCCAAGGGGCTGAAGCAACGCCGCCTGCACAAGGCCTTTCTGCGCTATCACGATGCCGAAAACTGGCCGCTGCTGCGCGAAACCCTGATCCAGATGGGGCGCGCCGATCTGATCGGTCCCGGCAAGGCGCATCTGGTTCCCGCCTGGCAACCGAAAGGCACCGGCCTGGGGGGCGAGGGATATCGCGCCGGGCGCAAGAGCGGCCCGCAAAAGCCATCCGCCGGTCCACGGGAGCCCTGCTCCGGGCCGCGCTGTTCCGGTCGCAGGGGTACAGTGTAACATAACACCCCTTGACAGAGCCACCGCCGCCCGCTAAACCGGCAGCCTCGGTTCCCGGGTCCGTCCAGTTGTGGCGGTTCGGGTGAAAAGGGAATTCGGTGGGGCAATGCCGTTCGCGGCGCGCCGAGTCCGAAGCTGCCTCCGCAACTGTAAGCGGCGAGCGTGGATCGCACGTTCCACTGGGAAACTGGGAAGGTCGATCCGCCGCGTGGACCCGCGAAGCCAGGAGACCTGCCGGGATTGGAGGTCGTTTTCTTGCGTGCGGGGGCACGGGAAAACCGTGTTTGCCGGTGCGTGCACGAGGTGTTGCGCCGGTCCGGTTGCTCGTTCTTACCCTGATCCGCGAGCGCGGCCTGTAACTCTATATCGTGCCATCCGGGTGCGAGGGGGAAGGCGTCGGTGGGAAGCGTGGTGGAGGCCTTCGCGCGGGGTGGAACGGCTGGGGACTTGGTCCGCAGTGCCGTGCCGTCCTATGCCGTGCTGCTGGCGGCGATGGGGGTCGCGGTGGCGGTGCTGTTCGCGGGCAGCCTGTGCGTCGGCCCGGTGACGATTTCTCCGGGTCGCGTCGTCGCCGCGCTGTTCGCCGCCGACGATGCGCCCTTTACCGTGATCGTTCAGGAAATCCGCTTGCCGCGCGCCATTCTGGGGGCCGTGGTCGGCGCCTCGTTGGGGTTGTCCGGCGCCGCGTTGCAGGGGCTGCTGCGCAATCCCCTGGCCGAGCCCGCGCTGATCGGGACCTCATCCTCGGCGGCCCTGGGCGAGGAAACCGTCGCTAGCCTGGGGGTGTCGTTGTCGCGGCTGCGCTTCCGCCTGGTCGTCGGTACCGTCTTCGCGGTCGGCGCCGGGGTGGCGGTGGCGGGCAGCATCGGCTTCATCGGTCTGGTGGTGCCGCACTTGTTGCGCTCCCTGGTCGGGCATCGTCCCAGCCGGGTTTTGATCGCCATCGCCATTGGCGGCGCGGTCTTGTTGCTGGCCGCCGACATCGGGGTGCGCGCGATCGCGACCTATCCCGAATTCAAGCTGGGAGTGCTGACCTCGTTGGTCGGCGCGCCGTTCTTCCTAGTCTTGGTCTTGAAAACCCGCCATCGCGCGGTCTGAAGGGGAGGGACGTCGATGGAGCCATCCTTTGCATCCGATCCGGCGGTCGCGGGTTTCGCCCTGCGCGGGGTCGCGGTGGCGCGTGGCGGACGAACCGTTCTGGATGGCATCGATTGCACGTTCGGCGGCTCCGGCGTGATCGGCCTGATCGGCCCCAATGGCGCGGGCAAGACCACGCTTCTGAAGGCGATGATGGGCTTTCTGCCCTTGTCCGAGGGGGCGGTGGCGTTCGACGGACAGGACCTTTCCTTGTGGGAACGCTCCTCCCTGGCCTGCTGCGTCGGCTATATGGCGCAGGGTGCGCCTTGCTTCTGGCCGACGAGCCTGTTGTTGCGCTTGATCCGCATTATCAATTACAAGTCATGGATACCCTGCGGCAGTCCGCTGCGTCGGGCCGCACCGTGGCGGTGGTTTGTACGTTCTGCCCTGGGACGTCAGCGGCAGCGGTCTGCGGGCCGTGGTCTGACGGACCCGATAATGAAGGGGGATGGGTTATGGAAACGACAGCGGACGTTGGTGGTGTGATCGCCGCTTTACCGCACGAATTGTCGCCGTGGGCGATGTTCGTCGGCGCGCACATCGTGGTGCAGGTGGTGATGGTCGGATTGGCGCTGGCCTCGGTCGCCACCTGGACGGTGGCGCTGGCCAAAAGCATCGAGATGAGGCGCGCGCGACGGCGCCTGAAAGAGACGATCGCCACCCTGGCCGAGGTTCGCACCCTGGCCGAGGCCTCCGCCCGCATCGGCGGAACGGAGGGGGGCGAGGCCGCCCTGATCGCCGCGGCGATGCGCGAGGCGCAGCTCTCCGCCGGGGTCTGCGGTCATGGGCTGAAGGAACGGGTGGCGACCCGGCTGGAGCGGATCGAGGTCGCCGCCGGGCGTCGCTTGGCGATCGGCACCGGCGTGCTGGCGACGATCGGTTCGACCGCGCCGTTCGTCGGTCTGTTCGGCACGGTGTGGGGGATCATGAACAGCTTCATCGGTATCGCGCGGGTGCACACCACCAATCTGGCGGTGGTCGCGCCTGGCATCGCCGAGGCGCTGCTGGCCACCGCGCTCGGTCTGGTCGCGGCGATTCCGGCGGTGATCGTCTATAACGTCTTCGCGCGAAGCATCTCCAACTATCGCTCGCAATTGGGCGACGTTTCGGCGGCGGTGCTGCGTCTGGTCAGCCGCGACGTGGATCGTCGCGTCCTGCCCTTCCAGGAGGCGGCGGAATAATGGCGGGCGGAGGGGGCTGCGACGACCTGGCCGAATGTCACGAAATCAACGTGACGCCGTTCATCGACGTGATGCTGGTGCTGTTGATCATCTTCATGGTCGCCGCGCCGTTGGCCACGGTGGACGTGCCGGTGGATCTGCCGTCGTCCTCGGCGCCGCTGCAAAAGCGACCCGATACCCCGCTGTTCGTTTCGGTGAAGGCGGATTCCGAGGTTCTGGTGGGGAATGACGCGGTGGCGATGAGTGGTCTGGAGGCGGCCCTGGACGGGTGCACCGGCGGCGACAAGGAGACCCGCATCTTCCTGCGCGCCGATCGCTCGGTGGACTATGCCACCTTGATGGCGGCGATGGATGCCTTGCGCGCGGGCGGCTACCTGAAGGTGGCGCTGGTTGGTCTGGAGGGGACGAAGGGACAATGAGCGCGTCCGAATCCGCGACGGCCGGCGGCTGGGTCGCCTGGAATGGCGATGATCCGGCGCCGGCGCGCCTGTGGGCCAGTTCCCTGGCGCTGGTCATGGGGCTGCACGTGGCGTGCGCCCTGGGCGTGGCGCTGATCCGATCGGAGCCGGTCAACGACATGCCCGCCGGGGCGTTTTCCTTGGAATTGGCCGCGTTTGGCGGCAATCCGACGGCCACGCCCGGCGGCGCGGTGAAAGTGCCGCCGCCTCCCGCGCCGAAGGTCGAGCCGAAACCCGCGCCCGCCGCGCCCTCCGCCGAAGCTCCCAGCAAGGGCGGCAGCGCGGCCCAGACCGCCGCGCCGACCCAGACGGCGGGGGGCGGCGGTGGCGTGGTGTCCGGTCGCCTGGGCGGTGGCGGAGTTGGTCTTGGTACGCCGCTGGGGAGATATAAAGTATTGGTTTTCCAGGCATTGTGGGCAAATCGCCGTTATCCGCCGATCGCGCAGCGGAGGGGCTATCAGGGGGATGTCGAGATCGAGTTTACGATCGCCGCCGATGGCGAGGTGCTGGGCCACAAGGTGCTGTCCGGTAGCGGGTTCTCGGTGCTGGATCGCGAGGCCGATGCCCTGTTGCGCCGGGTCCGTCGCTTCCCGTCGTTTCTACACGACCTGAAGCTATCGACCCTGACTTTCCGCGTCATCATTCCCTTCCAGTTGACCTGACCTCTTTGGTATCCGCACCTTGTACGATGCCCTTCCCTGTTATATAACTGACCGGTCAGTTATATAACAGGGAAGGGCCGCCTGTGCCGCGCTGGACCCATCGCGCCGATCGCCGCCCCGCCGAAATCACCGCCGCCGCCCTGGCGTTGTTTTCGGAAAAGGGCTTCGCCGCCACCCGCATGGAGGAAATCGCCGTCCGTGCCGGGCTGTCGAAGGCGGGGGTTTATCTGTACTTTCCGTCGAAGACCGAGGTCTTCAAGGCGACGGTGCGGGAAACCATTCTGGCCACCGTCGCCCATCTGGAAAACCTGGCCGACGGATTTTCCGGGTCCTCGCGGGACTTGCTGGCCCGCGTGATAACCGAAATCGCGCGGGTGGTCGGCGGCACCAAGGCCGGGGCGATCCCCAAGATCGTGCTCTCCGAGGCTGGAAATTTCCCGGATATTGCCGAATTCTATACGAAGGAGGTGGTGTCCCGCGGGATATCCCTGGTGTGGGGAATCATCGCGCGCGGTCAGGCGCGGGGCGAGTTCGCCACCGATTTGGGGCCGATGACGCCGTTCATGGCGATCGGGCCGATTCTGATGCTGGCGATGTGGAACCATGGACTTGGGCAGGCGGTCGGCCGCCCCATCGATCCCGAGCTTTTCGCCCGCGACATGTTGCGGGTGGTGGGACGGGGCATGCAGGCGAGGGAGGACGGTTGATGATCCATCCGAAGCGGACGATCCCCATGGTTCTGGCCTGCGTGGCGCCCAGGCGGCGGCGGGTGACGTGGCCTTCCGTCTGGATGCGCAGGCCGAGGCGGTCCTGGCGGCGGAAGCGGCCTTGGAAAAGGCGCGGTTCGCCGGATTGTCCGCCGGTGCGACCGCCGGTTTGGGCTGCGACGGCTGCGGCGCGGCGGCGACCGCGACCGCGACCATCGCCCTCGTCTCGGGTGAGGCGACCTATGCGCCGCCGGTGCTCTATTCGCGGGAAGGCCGCGACAAACTGACCTTCCTGGTCGAATTGCGTCCCGACGCCGCCACCGCCGCGCGGCTGCGCCCCGGCCAGCCGGTGGAGATCCGGTTGCCGCGGGCGGCGCCATGACCGCCGCCATCGCCGTCACCGGCTTGACCAAGCGGTTTTCCGGCCGCACCGTGGTCGATGCCATCGATCTGTCGGTGGAGGAGGGGCGGATCGTCGGCTTCCTGGGGCCCAACGGCTCGGGCAAGACCACCACCATCCGCATGCTCTGCGGTTTGTTGCAGGTGGACGCCGGGGAAGGTACCTGCCTGGGGCTCGACATTCGAAGCCAGGCCGCCGCGATCAAGCGTCAGGCCGGATACATGACGCAGCGGTTTTCCCTGTACAAGGACATGACGGTCGCCGAGAACCTGGATTTCGTGGCGCGGGTTCACGGTCTTGCCGATCGTCGCGGGCAACTGGCGGGAACCTTGTCGGGGGGGCTGGAAGCAGCGTTTGGCCCTGGCCGCCGCGATCCTGCACCGTCCGCGCCTGTTGCTGTTGGACGAGCCGACGGCGGGGGTGGACCCCAAGGCGCGGCGCGAGTTCTGGGACCATATCCACGGCTTCGCGGTGGAGGGGATGACGGTTCTGGTCTCGACCCACTACATGGACGAGGCGGAGCGTTGCCACGCCATTGCCTATATCGCCTATGGCCGCCTGTTGGCGCGCGGCACGGTGGCCCAGGTGGTCGCCGCCTCGGGCCTGTGCGCGGCGGCGGTGACCGGCGACGACGATCCCCGTCCGGTCGAACGGTTGAAGGCGCTGTCCTGCGTCAAAACCGCCACCGCGATGGGGGCGGTGGTGCATGTCGCGGGCGGCGACGCGGCGGCTCTGTCCGATGCGCTGGACGGACTGAAGACGGCGGGCGGCATCGGGGACTGGCGACCGGAAGCCCCAATCTGGAAGATGCCTTCATCCATTTGATGGCGGACAGCCGCGACACCTTCGCGGAGGGCGCGCGATGACCCTGTCCGAGCGGTTTTCCCTGACCCGCCTGACCGCGATGATCTTCAAGGAATTCGTGCAGATCCGCCGCGACCGCATGACCTTCGGCATGATGGTGGGGATTCCGCTGCTGCAATTGTTGTTGTTCGGCTTTGCCATCAATTCCGATCCCAAGCACCTGCCGACTGCGGTGCGCGATGCCAACCACGGTCCGGTGGCGCGCGCGGTGGTGGTGGCGATGCGGGCTTCCGGCTATTTCCCGGGTGACGTTGCTAGACCAAAACCGAGGCCGAGGTCGATGATATCCTGGCCACCGGCGCCGCGCAGTTCGTGGTCACCGTTCCCGTGGACTTTTCCCGTCGCGTGCTGCGCGGCGAACGGCCGCAGCTGTTGGTCGAGGCCGACACCACCGATCCCGCCGCCACCGCCAATGCGTTGTCGGTGCTGGAACGGTTGTCGTCCGCCGCCGCCGACCGCGAATTGACCGGGCCGTCCGCGTCGCTGAAACGCGGGCCGCCGCCCTTCGATCTGGTGGTGCATCGCCGCTATAACCCCGAGGGCGAAACCGCCTTCAATGTCGTGCCGGGGTTGATGGGGGTGGTGCTGACCATGACCATGGTGATCATGACCTGTTTGGCGGTGACCCGCGAACGCGAACGCGGCACCATGGAAAGCCTGCTGGCGATGCCGTTGCGTCCGCTCGAGGTGATGCTGGGCAAGATCGTGCCCTACATCCTGATCGGGCACGGTCAGGTGGTGTTCATTCTCATTGTTGCCAAGGTTCTGTTCGCGGTACCGATGCAGGGCAGTCTGATCCTGCTGTCGCTGTCCACCGTCGTCTTCATCACCGCCAACCTGGCGGTGGGGTTCACCTTTTCCACCATCGCCGGCAATCAGTTGCAGGCGGTGCAAATGGGGTTCTTTTTCTTTCTGCCGTCGATTCTGCTGTCCGGCTTCATGTTTCCGTTTCGCGGCATGCCGGATTGGGCGCAGGCGATCGGCGAGGGTTTGCCCCTGACCCATTTTCTGAGGATCGTTCGCGGTATCCTGCTGAAGGGGGTCGGCGCCGCCGAGATCTGGCCCGATCTGGTGGTGATCGCCGTCTTTCTGGCGGTGGTGGCCTGTCTGGTCGCCGGTTCCGCGTTCGCCGCAGATGTCGTGGCCGGACACGAAGCCGCATCCCTGCCAGAGGGGCAGGACGTGATGCCGCTGGCCACCGTGCTCGACCGCGTGATGCCGGTGATCGAGGGCGAGGTCGGCAATTCCAAGCTGATCAAGGACGGCGGGGTCTGGATTTACGTGATTTTGTTCTTCGACGAAAATGGCGCCCGCCGCGAGTTGAAGGTCGATGCCACCACCGCCGCCATCCTGGGCATCAAGGCCGCGCGGTAAGCGGCCAGAACAGCGGAATCAGGGTGGTCGCCACGACCATTATCAGCAGATTCATCGGGACCCCGATCTTCAGAAAATCGCTGAAGCGGTAGTTGCCGATATTGTAGACGTAGGTGTTGGTCTGATAGCCGATCGGGGTCGCGAAGCTGGCCGATGCCCCCAGCATCACCGCCACCACCAGGGGGCGCGGTTCCAACCCGGTGTGTTGCGCGACGCCGATCACGATCGGGGTCATCAGCACCGCGGTGGCGTTGTTGCTCATCAACTCGGTCAGCAGCGAGGTGGTGGCGTAGACCGCAGCCAGTACCGCCACGTATCCGAAGTCCTGCACCAAGTCGGCCACCGTATCGACGATCAGGCGCGCCGCGCCGGATTTTTCCATCGCCAGGGACAGCCCCAGCATCCCGAAAATCAACATCAGGATTCGCCATTCGATCACCTCGTACGCCTTTTCCAGGCTGACGCAGCCGGTCAATATCACCAGCACCGCGCCGGGAATCGCCAGCCCGGCGATCGGCATGACCCGCCACGCCGCCAATCCCACCACCCCCAATATGGTCGCCGTCGCGATCATCGCCTTGACCCGTTGCACCGGGCGTTGCGTCAGTTGGGTGATCGGCAGCAGGTCTTCCTGCGCGAACAGACGGTCGCCCGCCTGCAGCGGCGTGTCGCGCAGGGCCGAGCGCGGCTTCGCGGGGTCGGCGACGGGTGGCGGCGGTGCGCGCAACCCGCGTACCGCCTGCATCAGGTTGGCGAAGCCGTTACGAGCGCCGCTGTCGTTGCGGATCAGGTCGAGGATTTCATAATCCTTGTCGCTACTGAAGCTGACCTCGTTCAGGGGCTTGCCGGTCAGGGGCGAGCCGAAGGGGACCACCGCTTCGGCCAGGAAGCGCTTGCGCGGCGCTTCGGCCATGATCTCGGTTTGCAGCAGTTCGCGGTTGGGCAGCAGGCGCGTTCCGATCGTCACCATGAACAGGGCGCCGATCACCGCCATTCCCAGGCCGGGCCCGGAAATTTCGAACATGCTGAACGGCGCCAATCCGTGCGCGCTGGCGACGCCATCGACCAGGATGTTGGTCGAGGTTCCGATCAGAGTGCAGGCGCCGCCCAAAATCGCCATGTGGGACAAGGGAATCAGGTACTTGGAGGGGCTGTTCTGCAACCGGCGGGCGACCGCGATCACCACCGGCGCCATCACGATCACCACCGGCGTGTTGTTCATGAACGCCGACACCGCGACCACCCCGGCCATCATCACGGCGATGGCAAGGATGCGTCGCCGCTCCGCCAGGTCGAGGATCATCCGGCACAGCAAATCGATCACGCCGGTGCGTTCCAGCGCCGCGCTTAAAACGAACATGCAGGCAATGGCGATCGTCGCCGAATTGCCGAACAGGGCCAGGGTCGCGGTCGAATCGATCACCTGCGTCGCCAGCAGGATCGCCATCGCCGACATTGCCGTCAGGTGCGGCGGCAGGATATCGCGGACGAACAGGGCCAGCACGCCGATCAGAACCGCGAAGGTGATGGCCATGTCGAGGGTGATGGGCAGATTGGCGGTCAAGGGGGAGATCCTTGGACAATGACGCGGATACCAACCCTAGCACGCGGATGCGAAACCGGCGAAGCCCCGTCATGGGCTTCGCCGGTGCGATGTCTGGCCGTTCCGAACCGAAGCGGCGTCAGCGCGCCGTGTTGGGGAAGGCGAACAGGGTCTTTTCCTCGATGCCGCTGCTCGGCCAGCGCTGGGTGATCGCCTTGCGCTTGGTGTAGAAGCGGATCGAATCGGGGCCATAGATGTGCAAATCGCCGAACAGCGACCGCTTCCAGCCGCCGAAGCTGTGGTACGCCACCGGCACCGGCAGCGGCACGTTGATGCCGACCATACCAACCTGGATGTTGTCGGTGAAGTAACGCGCCGCCTCGCCATCGCGGGTGAACAGGCAGGTGCCATTGCCGAATTCGTGGGCATCGATCAACGCCATGCCTTCGTGCAGGGTGCCGACCCGCACCACGCAAAGGACGGGGCCGAAGACTTCGTCGGTGTAGACCTTCATTTCCGGCCTGACCCGGTCCAGCAGGCAGGGGTCGACGAAATAGCCGTTTTCGAAGCCCGGAACCTTGATGTCGCGGCCGTCCACCACCAGGTCCGCGCCGTCGGCGACGCCCGAGGTGACGTAGTCCTTGATCTTTTCCTGGCTCTGCCTGGTGATCACCGGACCCATGTCGATGCTGGTCTGGGTGCAGGCGCCGACCTTGATCTTGGCGATCGCGGTCTTCAGCCGCGCCACCAGATTGTCGGCCACCTGATCGCCGACGCAGACCGCCACCGAAAGCGCCATGCAGCGTTCGCCCGCCGACCCATAGGCCGCGCCGATCATCGCGGAAACCGCGGCGTCGAGGTCGGCGTCGGGCATCACGATGGCGTGGTTCTTGGCGCCGCCCAGGGCCTGCACCCGCTTGCCGTTGGCGGGGCCGGTCTTGTAAATGTGTTCGGCGATCGGGGTCGAGCCGACGAAGCTGATCGCCTTGACCAGCGGGTGGGAAAGCAGGGTGTCCACCGCTTCCTTGTCGCCGTTGACGACGTTGAAGACGCCGGCGGGAAGACCGGCCTCGGCCAACAGTTCGGCCAGGATCATCGCCGCGCCGGGGTCGCGTTCCGACGGCTTCAGGACGAAGCTGTTGCCGTAAACGATCGCCATCGGCACCATCGCCGGGAAGTTGAAGGGGGTGACCCCGGCGACCACGCACAGGGGCTGGAACTCGCTCCAGGTGTCGATCCCCGGTCCGACGTTCTTGGAATGCTCGCCCTTCAGCAGTTCGCCCGCGCCGCAGGCGTACTCGACGATCTCGATGCCGCGCATCAACTCGCCCTGGGCGTCGTCCATGGTCTTGCCGTGCTGTTCGGCGATCGCGGCGCAGATGCGCGGGGCTTGCGCGTCCAGAAGCGCCTTGAAGCGGAACATCACCTGCGCCCGCTTCGCCGCCGGGGTGGCCGCCCACGCCGGGAAGGCGGCGTGCGCGGTCTCGATCGCGGCGGTGGTCTCGGCGGCGGAGGCCAAGGCGACCTTGGCGGCCGGCAGGCCGAGGGCGGGGTTGAAAACGTCCTGGGTGCGGCCGTTGGCCGCGACCGCATGGCCCGCCATGAAGTGTCCGATGGTGTTCATGCTGTGCTTTCCGTTACCTGTCGTTGAAACCTAGGCCTGCGCCTTCAGAACGTCGGCGACGATGCCGAACAGGCGATCGACGTCGGCCTTCGTGGCGATGAAGGCGGGGGCGAATTGCAGGGTGTTGCCGCTGCAGCGGACATAGGCGCCCTTGTCCCAGCACTTCTGGAAGATCTCGAACGGACGCCGCGCCGGTTCGCCCGGCATCGATGCGATCTGCACCGCGCCGGCTAGGCCGTAGTTGCGGATGTCCTCGACATGCGGCAGCCCCTTCAGGCCGTGGATCGCGTCCTCGAAATAGGGGATCAGCGCCCGGCATTTGCCGAGCAGGTCGTCGTTCTCGAAGATGTCCAGCATTGCCAGACCCGCCGCGCACGCCACCGGATGCCCGGAATAGGTATAGCCGTGCGGGAACTCGATGGCGTAATCAACGCCGCCGTTGTCCATGAAGGTCTGATAGATGCGGTGCGAGGCGATCACCGCGCCCAAGGGAATGCCGCCGTTCGAAATCGCCTTGGCGACGTTGATGATGTCCGGGGTGACGCCCATCGTCTGCGCGCCGAACATCTGGCCGGTGCGGCCGAAGCCCGAGATCACTTCGTCGAAGATCAACAGGAAGCTGTACTTGTCGCAGATCTGGCGGATGCGCTGCATATAGTCCTTGGGCGGCACGATCACGCCCGCCGAGCCGGAAAACGGCTCGACGATCACCGCCGCGATGGTCGAGGGATCATGCAGGGCGACGATTTCTTCCAGTTTGTCGGCCAGTTCCGCGCCCTTGTCCGGCAGACCGCGCGAGAAGGCGTTCTCGGCCAGAAGGGTGTGGCGCAGGTGATCGGCGTCGATGCCCAGGCCGAACATCTTGCGATTGCCGGAAATGCCGCCGACGCTCATGCCGCCGAAATTGACGCCGTGATAGGCCTTGGCGCGGCCGATCACCTTGGTGCGCTGGGCCTCGTCCTTCACCCGCCAATAGCCGCGCGCCATCTTGATCGCGGTATCGGCGGCCTCGGATCCCGAGTTGACGAAGAACACATGATCCAGATCGCCCGGCGCTAGCGCCGCGATGCGGCTGGCCAGTTCGAAGGCCAGCGGATGGCCAACCTGAAAGCCCGGCGCGTAGTCCAGCGCCGCCACCTGGGATGACACCGCGTCGGTGATTTCCTTGCGCCCGTGACCGGCGCCGCAGCACCACAGGCCGGACAGGCCCTGCCATCGGACGTGGTATAGGTGCAGCCCTTGCCCTTGACGATCATGCGCGGGTTGGCCTTGAAAAAGCGGTTGCCGGAAAACGGCATCCAATGGGCGGACAGGTCGTTGGGCTTGCTGGTCGTCGAGGTCATCCATCGCTCCATCGCGGAAGGGACAATTGTCCGTTGGCGGGCGTTCCCGGAAAAATCTTGAGACAGGCTAGCCCTCGCGCTAGTTTTGATAAATGCGAAACGAATAACGCAAAGTTAAGGAGATGCTTACCTATGGCGCGAGCCTCGACGTTCCGTATGGGGGCAGTCAGCGATATCGATCTGCGGCTGTTGCGGGTCTTTCGCACGGTGGTCGAACGCGGCGGCTTCGTTCAGGCCGAGGCGGAATTGAACGTCTCTCGCGCCGCGATCAACCTGTCGATGTCGGACTTGGAAAAACGCCTGGGTTTGCGCCTGTGCCGCCGTGGCCGCGCCGGGTTCGCGCTGACCGACGAAGGTCGCAGGGTTTATGACGCGCTGGTCAGGCTTTTGACCTCGGTCGAGAATTTCCGGGGCGAAGTCCATGCGATCCATGTCCGCCTGAAGGGGGAGATGGCGATCGGGTTGACCGACAATCTGGTCACCATGCCCCACATGCGCGTCACCAACGCCCCGAAGGCGTTGAAGGAGCGGGCGCCTGTATGTCGGCGTCATCCCTGAGTCGCGGCGCTTGCAGGGATTGGTTTACCTCAAGCTCTATGAGGAAGAGGCGCACCTGTACTGTGCCGTGCAGCACCCGCTGTTCGCGCGTTCCGACGCCGAAATCGACATCGAGTCCCTGGTCACCTTCGACGCGGTGATGCCTGCCCACGCCCAGGCATCGGCGATCGCGCCCTTGTTGCAGCGCTTGCGCTCCAGCGCCACCGCCACCGATCGCGAAGGCGTCGCCTTTCTGATTCTGACCGGCCTTTACGTCGGCTTCTTGCCCGATCATCTGGCGGCGAAGTGGGTTCACGAGGGGCGGATGCGGTCGATTCGCCCCGATATCACCGGATATCGCACGCGTTATGCGGTGATTACTCGAAAAGGCGGTCGCCCGAACATGGTGTTGGAGACGTTTCCGGAGGAAGTCGCCCGCGACATCGCGCTCTGACGCAATCCTGTCTTGGCGAAGATTGTCGAGACTTGGCGCGGAGTCGCCCGCAGATTTTGACGGCTTCGAAAACTGGGCTATAAGCCTAAAGCGATTATGACTTATGGGGCTTCCGGCCTCGTCCGATCGGTTCTTGAACCGTTTGGACGGACAGGCCAGTCTTTTGCTCAGCCCAAGATTATCGGACGGCGCCATCGTGAAGATCGAGACCGACCCGGAGCAGCAGGATTATTCCGCGTCATCGCGTGCCCGCGATGCGGCGGCGGAAGGTCCTGCTTGTGAACCGTCGCCGGTGCCACGCCGCAGCTTAGCGTGGCGGGCATCCTTGGCGTTGGCTCTGCTGTTGTCGGTGTCGGCCCTGGCCCTGGCGCTGTGGTTCGGGGTGCATGGTCTGTGACTGGACGCGGGGTTTTCCGGCCTGGGTGGAGATCTGTCGCGGGCGGTGGTGTTGGGGTTGGCTGGGCTGATGGTGGTCGGCCCCCTGATTTTCATGGGGATGGTGTGGCCGGCGATTTCGCGCGAGCGGCGTCAGGCCGAGGCGCCGAGCCTGCTGCGCGACAATCGCGAGGCCCTGCGGATGTCGCGCGACCAGCTGCGGCGGGTGTTCGGATCGTTGCCGCTGCCCTATGTCCTGATTCGCCAGGATGGACGCATCGTGCAGGCCAATCCGCAGGCGATCGCGTTGTTCGGGATCGACCCGGAGGATGCCGACGGCTGCGATTTCTTCGATTTCTATTCCGACGAGAACTTTCGCGAAGAACTGAAGGGGTTCCTAGGCGACAACGGACGGATCGAAAACTTCGAGATCACCATGCGCAATGCCGCGGGGCGGCATTTCTGGGTGTTGTTCTCGGCGTCGCGGGTCGAAATGGACGGCAATACTCTGCTGTTTTCGGCATTTTCCGACATCACCGAAAGAAAACGCGCAGAACAGGCGCTGCAAAAGAATGAAACCGCCCTGCGTTCGATTATCGATGCCTCGCCGGTGCCGGTGATGCTGGCCAGTCATGGGCGGGGGGCGGTGGTCTATGTGAATCAGGGGGCGGCGAAGTTTTTCGGCAAGCCGATCGCCGAATTGGTCGGAGTCCCGGCCACCGCCTATTGGGAATCGGCGGAGCATTACGCTGCGTTGCTGGCCGAGTTGAACACCCGTGGGCGCATCGACGATCGCGAGGTCCGTTTGTTGCGCGGCGATGGCGGGGCGTGCTGGGTGCAGATTTCGACCACTCTGTTGCGCTTGCAGGAAGAGATCTTGATCTACGCGGCCTTCGCCGACATCACCGAACGAAAGCGCAAGGAAAACGAGCTGCACCGGCTGGCGACCACCGATCCCCTGACCGGCGCGCCGAACCGCCGCGCCTTTACCGAGCGCGCCGCCGCCGAGGCCGAGCGCGCCCGTCGTGGCGGTCATGCGGTATCGCTGGTGATCTGCGACCTGGATCACTTTAAGGTGGTCAACGACACCCATGGCCACGCGGCCGGTGATCGCGTGTTGAAGGTCTTCACCGGCATCTTGCACGATCTGATTCGTCCCTCGGATGCGATGGGCCGCATCGGTGGCGAGGAATTCGCGATTCTGTTGCCGGGGTCCGATGCCGACAGCGCGATGCGGGTTGCCGAGCGCGTTCGGGCCCGCTTCGAGGACTCCCGCATCGCCACCGCCGACGAGGGGGGGCTTTCCGTCAGCGCCAGTTTCGGCGTGTCCGCCTGGGCGCCCGATGATCCCTTTGAAAAGGCGATGCAGGCCGCCGATGCCGCGCTTTACGCGGCGAAGACGGCGGGGCGCAACCGTGTGCGGGTGGCCGCGCCCGCGCCGCCGCAACCGTTAAAATCGAGTCGATAGGGTCAGCGAGCCGAAGCGGTCTGAGCCTTGCTGTTCCTTGAACTCGGGCGTGTGGAAAATTTCCGAAAAGGTGATGCGGACGTCGCGGTAGATCATCGCGACGCCCAACTGGAAGTCCGCGACGAAGGGGTTCTTCGTGACGCTGGGGCCGTCGATGAAGGTGTTGCCGTCCAGGAAGATGTTGCGGGCCACCGCGCGGCCGCTGGCTCCGGCGAAGGCATACCAGGAAAAATCGTGGACCGGATCGACCGCCGCGATGCCGGTGGACGACGGGCGGATGTGCGGCGGTCCATAGTCAACGTCCAGTCCGTGGCCGAAGCGGAGAATCGCGCCCGCGTCGGCGTGGGTGTAAACGTTTCCCAGGCTGGCGCTGATTTGCGGCAGGATGTCGGCCTCGAAGCCCTCCGCCGTCCAGGCCGCCGGTCGCCAGGTACGGGAAAAGAGCAGGGCGATCGCCGGTTCGTTCTTCAACTGGTTATCCCAGCCTTCGGCGCGATCCACCTGGATCAGGTCGTGGAAGCCGTTTTGCACCTGTCGGCCATAGGCCCGCGGTCCGACGATGCCGAGGTCGAGTTCCACGGAATCTAGCACGTCGGTGCCGCGTCCGCCGATACGGCGGGTGGTTTCCGCATGCACCGAGGCCCCGGCGTACAGCCATCCGGCATAGGGGCGGTCGTTCGCGATCGGCCCCTTCGCGGCGGTGTCCTTGGGCGTGAAGATGCTTTGCCCGAGGGCGAAGCCGACGCGGCCGCCGCGCACCTCGGCCAGGGGATAGAGAGTCTGCAAGCCTTCGCGTACCCAGTCCGGGCCGTCGGTAGTCTTGTCCGAGACCCAGTCGAACCGGGTGCCGTGGGTGTAGTGGCGGTCGGTGTTGGCGACGCGGTCGTTTTCCACCTGGATCGAGAGCGTGCCGCCGTCCTCGGCGTGCGCGGCGGCGGTGCAGGCGAGAAGACAAAACGCGGCGGAACGGAACGGGCGGGGGAACATCGCGGATATCCAAAAAGAAGACGATGCCGCCAGCATCGGGCGGTCGCCTTCCGGATTCTGTGATCCAACACACCAATCGTCAAGAAAACCCTGGTCTGGTTTGTCGCGCGTTCTCGGGCGTGTCTTGCTGGAGGCGATCGAGCTATAGTGTTGCCGACGCGTCTTGTCGGGTTCGCGACAGGGGCGTAGAAACGTCGCCTGACGGATCGGCGGCGGGCCGCTGGACAGGGAGCCGAGGATGACGGAGCGGGCGATCGGATACACCGGCGGCACCTTCGACCGGGCCGGAGAGCGGCGGTTGGATGATGTCTGGATCGCGGCGGAAATCGCGGCAGGTCGGGCACGCGTGGTGCCGGTGTGGCGCGGTCGCAATCTGGTGACCGAGGGCTCCGATATTCCACCCCGCGCGGTGTTGCCGGGTGGCGACGTGGCGCGCTTCGACAGTTCCTTCAGGCGTAGAGCGCCGACGTAGGTACAGGCGCGGAACGCAATCCCCCCAGGATTTCCTGCGCCGTGCCCTCGACCGCGCCGCGATAGGGGATCTCGACGCGTTTGCCCTCGCCGGCGCGATGGTCGGCGACGCCGCCGTAGTACCGTTCCATCGCGGTTTGCGAACTCATGCCATAGAACTCGACGGTTTTTTCGGTACGCACAATGTTGCGGTTGTTTTCGTCCAGCTCGTGGGTCAGGAAGCGGCGGGTCAGGATGGTGCCGCCGCCTTCGTCGTGTCCCGCCAGCATGCCGCCCAGCATCACGAAGTCGGCGCCCGCCGCGAAGGCCTTGGAAATGTTGCCCGGCACCGTGCAGCCGCCGTCGACGCAGACCAGCCCGTTCAGGCCGTGCGCGGCGTCGGCGCATTCGATCACCGCCGACAGTTGAGGATAACCGACGCCGGTGATCTTGCGCGTGGTGCAGACCGACCCGGGGCAGATGCCGACCTTGACGATATCGGCGCCGGACAGGATTAACTGCTCGGTCATTTCGCCGGTGACCACGTTGCCCGCCATCAACACCGCTTGCGGATAGGCGCGGCGCACCTCCTCGACGATTTCGGCGAAGCGTTCGGAATAGCCGTTGGCGACGTCCAGGCACAGAAAGCGGGGGACGCCGGAAATGCTGCTCGACATCGAATCCGGCAGCCGGACCCTCGACTTCTGCACCCATCTTGCCGAATTCGAAAGCGGGTGCGTGGCATGAGCGGGTCGCCGTCCTTCCTGTGGAACGAGGTCGTGCCCGTCCTCAATCAGGGCGTCTGGATGAGCGTCAAGCTGATCGTGCCGTCGGTGACCCTGGGCCTGCTGTTCGGCATTGTGCTGGGCGGGATGCGCACCTATAGCGCGCCCTGGCTGCGCCGGGCAGGAGACGGCTTCGTCGCGGTGTTTCGCGGCACGCCGCTGGTCTGCCAGCTGTTCGTGCTCTATTTCGGACTGCCTAACATCGGCCTCTATCTGGAGCCCTATGAGGCGGCGGTGCTCGGCTTTACCCTGTGTTCTGCCTCTTACCAGTCCGAATACGTGCGCGGCGGCTTACGCGCGATCCGGCGCGGTCAGTTCCTGGCGGCGCAGGCGTTGGGTTTTTCCACCCTTCAGGCCTTGGTCTGGGTGGTGATCCCGCAGGCGGTGCGCCGTGCCCTGCCGGGGATCGGCAACGAGATCATCTACCTCATCAAGTATTCGTCGTTGGCCTATGTCGTCACCTGCGTCGAACTGACCGGTCAGGGCGAGGTCGTCGCCAGCCAGACCTTTCGCTTCACCGAGGTGTTCCTGGTGGTCGGGCTCTACTATTTGGCGCTGGTGACGGTGGCGACCCTGATCCTGAAGCGGCTCGAACATCGGCTGGCGATCCCCGGATTCGGCGCGGCCTGACGACGCAGGTCTTGGCCGTGGCGAAGAGGGGGGATTCCGACCCCCTAGGCTCAGGACTCATTAAGGTTCGATCCAGAAGAGGAGGAGTGCCGCGATGATGACGGCGGCAAAGAAGATATCCGCGCATCGGTCATATCGGGTGTGGATACACCGCCAATCCTTGAGGCGCGCGAAGAGGTTCTCGATCCTATGACGCTGGCGATAGAGGGTTTTGTCGTAAGCGTACTGGGTTTTGCGATGACGCATTGGCGGGATGCATGTAGCGATCCCTCGCTGTGTCAAAGCCTCTCGAAGGGGATCACCGTCATAGCCCTTGTCGGCGATCAGGACGTTGGCCTCGGGAAATGGGTCGAGCAACAGCATCGCGCCTTTGTGATCGCTCATTTGCCCCTCGCTGAGCAGCAGGATGAGGGGCCTTCCTTGTCCATCGCAAACCGCATGAAGCTTGGAGTTCAGCCCGCCTTTTGTGCGTCCGATACA
>CAXXPK010000003.1:680000-1131889 GCA_963678075.2 Rhodospirillaceae bacterium
AACGGAGGCGCGCGATGGTGAGCTCAAGCTGGTCGGAAATCAGCTGATGAGTGCAATGGCATAAGCTCGCCTGACTGCGACACCGACGGGTGGAGCAGAGACGAAAGTCGGTCATAGTGATCCGGTGGTCCCGCGTGGAAGGGCCATCGCTCAACGGATAAAAGGTACGCTGGGGATAACAGGCTGATCTCCCCCAAGAGTCCACATCGACGGGGAGGTTTGGCACCTCGATGTCGGCTCATCACATCCTGGGGCTGGAGCAGGTCCCAAGGGTTCGGCTGTTCGCCGATTAAAGTGGTACGTGAGCTGGGTTTAGAACGTCGTGAGACAGTTCGGTCCCTATCTGCCGTGGGTGTAGGATACTTGAGAGGAGCTGTCCCTAGTACGAGAGGACCGGGATGGACGTACCTCTGGTGTACCTGTTGTCGCGCCAGCGGCACCGCAGGGTAGCTAAGTACGGACGGGATAACCGCTGAAAGCATCTAAGCGGGAAGCCTCCCTCAAAACCAGGTATCCCTATCAGAGCCGTGGAAGACCACCACGTTGATAGGCCGGGTGTGAAAGCGCGGCGACGCGTTCAGCTAACCGGTACTAATCGCTCGACTGGCTTCATTATTCCTTGCAGAAACAAGCCCAACCGGGAAACGATCGGACACTTAAACTCTTCTTCATGGGCTTCGATGGCCTGGTGGTTATGGCAAGCGTGCACCATCCGATCCCATCTCGAACTCGACCGTGAAACCGCTTAGCGCTGATGGTACTGCATCTTAAGGTGTGGGAGAGTAAGTCGCTGCCAGGCCTTCCAAGCCCATGACGAAGACGAAAACAAAATCAGACACACGCTCTCTCGCACAACCGCCAAACCAAAAAACGCCCAAAAGCACCGTGCCCTTGGGCGTTTTGGCTTCAACAGACCATACCTTGACGCGGGGTGGAGCAGCCCGGTAGCTCGTCAGGCTCATAACCTGAAGGTCGTCAGTTCAAATCTGGCCCCCGCAACCAAATATAAGCCCAGTCCAAACGGACTGGGCTTATATTTGGTTATGAGACAGGGAGACTCAAGCCGTAGAACTGCGGGTTCAGCACCCGGGCGGGGCGTTCGTCGGCCAGGATCGCGCAGATGTCGGCGAGAGACGCCGAAGACGGATCGAAATCCTGTTCGCGACAGGACACGTTGCACCGCTTGCCGGTATTCGGCGCCGCCCAAGGCGTTCTGCCATGTCTTCAAGTCGGCGGGGGTGACCTCGCCCCAGTCCTCGACGATCACCACCGGCAGCCCCGAGTACAGGAGGTCGAGCGCCGATCGCTTGACGATGACGATGGCCCCCATCAGCAACGCTTCCCAGGTGCGGTAGCAGTCCAGCCCCTTGCCGCGCGGACTGACCACGAAGGCATGCCGAGCATAGGCCCGCATCAGGTCCGTCACCGGCACGATCTGCGATGCGAAAACCATGCAGGGGTTGTCCTTCAGGCGGTCGCGAATTTCCGAACGCGTCTCGCCGAACTTGCGGTTCGCCGCAGTGTCGTTCAAATGGAAATCGGCGAAGGCCTGGGTCGGCCGCTCGCAGGCGGGCTTCGCCTCGGCCAGGATGCGTTCTATCGCCGCCTCGAAGGGCGCCGCCGGGGTCTTGTAGGCCGGAGCCAACGGCCCGAAATGCAGATCGTAACGGCGGGCATAAGGTAGGCCTAGCGGCATCCCCTTGATTAGGCAGGCCTAGGTTCAGGACCCATTAAATTATTGTCAGGCAGATCGGCTGCTGATTCACTCATGGGAGGGAGGACCCCATCCACGAGTGATCTGTTTTGGTTGTCAGAGAGGCAGTTGGTGAAGACCGAGCCGCATTTCCCGCTATCGCATGGCGTGCTGCGGGTTGATGATCGGCGAGTGATCAGCGGCATCGTTCATGTGATCCGCAACGGCTTACGGTGGCGAGATGCACCACCTGTCTATGGCCCCCACAAAACCCTCTATAATCGTTTCGTTCGCTGGAGCCGACTTGGGGTGTTCAGCCGGATCTTCGCGGCCTTGACGGGAGAGGCTGGCCCTCCAGACCGGTTGATGATCGATGCAACCCACCTGAAAGCTCATCGGACCGCCGCGAGCCTCTATAAAAAGGGGCTCTTCCCCGATGTATCGGACGCACAAAAGGCGGGCTGAACTCCAAGCTTCATGCGGTTTGCGACGGACAAGGAAGGCCCCTCATCCTGCTGCTCAGCGAGGGGCAAATGAGCGATTACAAAGGCGCGATGCTGTTGCTCGACCTATTTCCCAAGGCCAACGTCCTGATCGCCGACAAGGGCTATGACGGTGATCCCCTTCGAGAGGCTTTGACACAGCGAGGGATCGCTACATGCATCCCGCCAATGCGTCATCGCAAAACCCAGCACGCTTACGACAAAATCCTCTATCGCCAGCGTCATAGGATCGAGAACCTCTTCGCTCGCCTCAAGGATTGGCGGTGTATCCACACCCGATATGACCGATGCGCGGATATCTTCTTTGCCGCCGTCATCCTCGCGGTACTCCTCCTCTTCTGGATCGAACCTTAATGAGTCCTGAGCCTGGGCGGGCGCGGCGTCCCAGCAGGCGATGGGTGGCGGCGACGAAGCGCAATCCCCAAAAGGCGCCGCGCTCGGCCAGGGCCGCCCAGTGCGAAGGCCCGGCGATCGGCGGCACGCCGTTCCAGAACAGGCGGACCATGATCTCGGTGTCGAATTCCATGTGCAGGCCGGGCCGTCGTTGGGCCAGCAGGTCGTGGCAGGCGGCCAGGGGATAGACGCGAAAGCCGCACATGCTGTCGCCGATGCGAAACGACAGGGTTTCCACGAACACCCAAAGATGGGTGACCCAGCGCCCGATCTTGCGGGCGGCGGGAATGCTGGAGTCCATAGATCGGCGCGCCGCTGACCAGGGCCTGGGGATGCGCCTTGGCCTGCTCCAAAAGGCGCGGCAGCGCGTCGGGGTCGTGTTGACCGTCGGCGTCGATCTGTACCGCGCGGGTGTACCCGGCGTCGCCGGCGAGCCGGAAGCCGTCGATGACGGCGGCGCCCTTGCCGCCGTTTCGCGGGCGGAGGTGGACGAAGACGCCGCAGTCCGGGTCGTGCAGGGCGACGACCCGCGCGACGATGGCGGGAAGCGCGTCGGAATGGTCGTGGCTGGGGATCAGGGCGCAGGGCGCGAAGGTCATGGCGTCACCGCGATCTGACCGGACGAACAGGCCTGTTCGCCGCGCCGGCATTCGAACCGCAGGCGTCCCTTGGCCGGGTCGCTGGACAGGGTCAGGGTCAGGCGGTCGTTGGGAAAGATCGCTGCGGCGAATTTGACCTGGGGGAGACGGTCAGACATTGCCGGGCTCCTGGAAGAGGCGGGCGACGGCGGCGGTGGCGCGCTTGCCCATGGCGCCGGCGGGAATGGCGACGACGAAGCGCCAGCGGCGCGGTCGCGCCATCGGTTCCAGGCGGTCGGCCAGTTGCGCGCGCAGGTATCGCCCGAAGCGAAAAGCCCCCAGCGCTTCCAACTGGGCGGTCCCCGAGGCGGAGGGCACCACCGCCGCCGCCAGATTGTCGCCGATTTGGGCGACGGCGGCGTCGGCGACCTCGGGCAGGACGTTCAGCGCCGCCTCGACCTCGGTCAGGTTGACTCGCTTGCCGCCGATCTTGACCAGCCGGTCCATGCGGCCTTTCAGCACGAAGCTGCCGTCCGCGTCGATCGCGACGGCGTCGTCGCCGCGATGCGGACCATCGACCCAGGGCGACCGCAGTTCCAGTCGCCCGTCCGCGTCGCCGTCGATGGTGATGCCGGGCAGGGGGCGCCAAGCGGCGTTGCCGGTGCGGCGGGCCATGGCGCCGGTTTCCGTGTTGCCGAAGATTTCCACCGGCGCCGCGCCAAAGATTTTGCCCGCGTCGCGGGCGGCGGCCTCCGGCAGGGGCGCCCCGGCCGAGAACACCAGGGCGGCGGCGCGGCGTGGCGGCAGGCCGCCCAGACGGGTCAGATGCGCCGGGGAGCTGACGATCACCAGTCCCGGCGTGTCGGGCAGGCTTTCCCAAACGTCGTGGGATCGCGGCGCGAAGGCCCTTCCGGCCAGGAGCGGCCACAGAATCTTGAAGGGCAGACCATAAGCGTGCTGGTGGGTGACCGTGGCGTGGGTGATGCCCAGGCCGGGTCCGCCCCAGAGATCTTCCAGCGCGGCGGCCTCTCGTTCCAGAAGGTCGAGGGAACGAACCGCCCGCCCGACCCGACCGGCGGTGCCCGAGGTGAAGAATTTGACGCGGCAGGGGGCCTCGGGTCGGCGGCGGGCTCCGCCAGTGGCGGCACCGCTCCGTCCAGGTCGTCGCTGATCATCGCGTCCCAGGCGTCAAAGCATTCGGCCAGGAAGCCCGGCTGTGCGTGCGGCGGCAGAACCACCGCGCATCCGGCCTGCGCCATGCCCAAAAGCCCGACCGCGAAGGCATAGCCGTCCTTGCACCACAGCGCGTCCCGGCGGATGCCTTGCGTCCGCAACCGCAGGCTCAATCCGGTTACGTCGGCCCGGAATCGTCCCCAGCAACGGTCGGGGGTGACCGGAGTGGCGGGGTCGCGACCGTCCGCCAGCAGGGCGCGCAGGGCGCCAGGGGTCATGCCGTCCTCCGCACGCGCCGCCGCACCAGCCATTCGCCCAGGAACAGGGTCCCCATCAACAGGTACGCGATCAGGCCATTGTAAACGGTTCCGCCCACAGGGTTGCGGTGGCGACGGCGGCATTGCACAGCAGAAAACCGAACCAGACCCAGGCGACCGCGCGCATGTAGGCGCGCGCCGCCGGTTCGGGGTCGGCGGGGTCGGTCAACGCCGCGAAGACCTCGATCAGGGAAGGGGGGCGCAGCAGCGACAGACCGAAGGCGGCGGCGAAGGCCAAGCCCATCAGGATCGGATACAGTCGGGCGGCGAGGGCGGCATCCATCACACCAAGCAGGGAAAGGGCGACGACAACCAGGATCAGCAGCGGCAGCAGATGCCGGGCCAGGGCCTGACGGCGCAGCATCGCCAGACGCCCTAAGGCCAGCGACCGGGCCAAACCCACCCAGGCGGCGGGCGGGACCCGCCCCGCCCCGGCGCAGACCAGGAAAGGATAGGTCACGCCCAGCAAGGCCAACGCGACGGCGAGCGTGTGTCTATTCCGCGAGGAGGTCATGGACACGGTTGACCACGTCCCTCACCGTGCGTACCGTCTTGAACTGCTCGGGCTTGATCTTCTTGCCGGTCAGTGCTTGCAGTTTGACCACCAGATCGACGGTGTCGATGCTGTCCAGATCGAGTTTCTGAAAAAGGTTGGCGTCCAGAGTGATGCGGTCGGCTGGAATTTCGAACATGTCTTCCAGGTAGCCGACCAGCGTGGTGTAAATCTCATCCCGAGTCATTTTCGCGCGTTTCCCCTTGCGCAAGTCATTGCCGTGCGGCGCCGTGCGCGTGGATAAAGGCGGCAAGAGTCCTCACGCTGGCGAAATGGTTTTTGACCTCGTCGGTCACGGTTTCGATCTTGACGCCGAAGGTCTTGCGGATCGCCACGCCGAGTTCCAGGGCGTCGATGGAATCGAGCCCCAGTCCGCTGTCCCCAAACAGCGGCTCGTCCGAGGAAATATCCTCAGGCGACAGATCTTCCAGCTTCAACGCGTTGACGATCAAGGTCTTAATTTGGTGTTCCAAGTGGTCCATCGGTCAGTTTTTCCGCGTAATAGCGATCAACGAATGAGACGAGCTTTCGGGCCCCAAGGGTCCGGTATGGATATCGTAAGAATTCCTGGATGTCCACTTGCTCCCCCACCTTCAGCCGAAAATGGGAACGGCGCTCCGGCACGCGCCACCAAGGATTTCCCTTGAACAGAATGGGCGGGTTGCAGGTGATGGTCAGAAGTTGCAGGTTGGCCTCGGTTCGCACCGCCAGATTGGCGAATCCACGCTGCAGGCGCGGCGGCGAACCTGGAACGGTGCGGGTGCCTTCCGGGAAGATGATCAGGTTCTGTCCGGCCCGCAGGGAGTCGGCGCAGGCCTGCATCAAGGCCTCGGGTTGCAGGTCGTTGCGGATGAAGCCGGCCCCGCCCACCGTCAGGCGGAAGAACGGGTGATTCCACAAGCTGGCCTTGACCACGCATTGCACGGCGGGCGCGGCGGCCATGATCATCGCCACGTCCAGCAGCGATGGATGGTTGGCGATCAGGATGTGGCCGCGCAGCGTTTTCAGCCGGTTGGTCTCGACGAATTTGATGCGGGCGATAACCCATGACGTGAATGGCGGCGCAATAGACCCGGAACACCAGGTACAAGGCTCGTTGGATGCGTTGGCGGCGGCGCTCGGGGGCGCCGCAGGATAGGGAGATCAGGGGAAAGACGGTCAGAGCCATCAGCGAGCCGCCGAGCCCGATCAGGCACAGGAACAGGGCGGTGCCGAATCCCCGCCAGAGACGAGCGACGCTACGCGGCATGGCGCCACCTCCAGGTCATGCGCGCGCCGTCGGCGCGGGCCTCCGGGGCGTTGCCGTCCAGCATTTCGGCGAAGGCCAGGGGCAGGCTGTCGTGACCGTGGCCGCCCGGCGATATCTCCATCGCGTAGGGACCGTCCGAGGTCAGCAGCAGGGCCAGGGCCAGGGCGGGTTCCGGCGGCATGTCATAGACGGGGGGGGGGTCGTCGAAGTGCATCACCAGGACCGGAGCATTTTCCGCGCGCAGGCAGGCGATCGCTTCCAGCAGGGCGAAGCCGAAGGTGTCGGGTCCGGCGGCGATGGCGGAGTGTCCGGCGGTGTTGCGCGTCGCGATCGACAGCAGGCCGATCAGGGCATGGTGAACCGACAGGCTGAAATCGGCGGGGGAGACCTCGCCCTCGGCGGCCAGGGAATCCAAGAGGGTGAAGGTGCGCCCGTATTCGCCGTGGCGCGACGACAGGATCAGCCGGGGCGGCGCGCCGTCCGGTGGCAGGATCGTCCAGGCGGCGTCCTGGGCCTTGCATCCGGTTCCGCCGATCCGGCGTCGCAGGGTGGGGGCAGCGGGCCGCGCGTCGAAACCGGCCCGCGCGAGACCAGAGCCGCTTGCCCCGGCAGCCATGCGGCCCAGGCGGATATTCCGAAGGTCAGTTCAGACGGCGACATGCCCATGCATCCATCCACCCAGGTTCGTTCCGTTCGAGGCCGGGTTCGAAGCTTTCCAGGGAAAATCGCCCTGGTGCGAGTGGGGGGCGCGAAAATGACGCCGCGCCGCGAGGTTCGCCCCCCCCCCGGGGAGCGACCGGCTGGAAGCGCCATCCCCGGCTTTGACCGGCCTCGATGGTGGTGTTTTCCATCTGCTTCAGGTTCAGGGCCTGGGCGCTCAGCGGCACCGGATGGGACTGGACGTTGTAGATCGGGTTATGGGCGCAGGCCCCCAGCAGGAACAGGCCGAACAGCAGAACGGGAAGTTTTTTCATGGCGATCTCGTGCAAAGGGGAAAAGGTCGCGTACTCTACCATCGGCCGTGCCTGTGGAAAAGAGGCAGCGCGATCAACCTGTTGCGACCGGTTTGGTCGGAGCCAGCAAGGCCAGTAGTCCTTGCAGCATCGCCGTCGGGGTCGGTGGGCAGCCCGGAATGCGCAAATCGACCGGCAGCACGGCCTCGACTGCGCCGACGCAGGCATAGCTGCCCGCGAAGATGCCGCCGGTGCAGGCGCACTCGCCGACCGCGACCACCCACTTCGGGGCAGGAGTGGCGGCGAAGGTGCGTTCCACCGCCTCGCGCATGTTCCAGGTGACCGGGCCGGTGACCATCAGGACGTCGGCGTGGCGGGGCGAGGCGACGAAGCGCAGGCCGAACCGTTCCAGGTCGTAGAAGGCGTTGTTCAGGGCGTGCATTTCCAGCTCGCAGCCGTTGCACGATCCGGCGTCGATCGCGCGGATCGCCAGCGACCGCCCCAGCCGCTGGCGGGCGCGGTGGTTTAGGGCGGCGGCGACGTCGCGGCAGGAGGCCTCGTCTGCGGTCGGGGCGGGAACCGTCAGGGGTTTGCTAAACAGCGATCGGGCAATCAGGGTTCGCATCGGCGCCTCACAGATCGGGTCCGGAATAGGAGCAATTGAACGATTTGTTGCAGATCGGAAAGTCCGCGACGATGTTGTCTTCGATCGCGGCCTCCAGCAGCGGCCACTGGAACCACGAGGGGTCGCGGGGGTGGCAGCGCAGGATGCGGGTGTCGGTGTCCAGGCGCAGCCAGACGAAGACGTCGCCGCGGAAGCCTTCGGCGACGCCGCAGCCTTCGCGGATCTCGCCGATTTGGGTCGGGATACCGCAGGCGATCGGTCCCGGCGGCAGGTCGGCGACGATTTGCCGGATCAGCGAGATGCTTTGCCAAAGTTCCTCGAACCGCAGCCAGACGCGGGCGTTGACGTCGCCGGAATTAATCTGCGGCACCGTGAAGTCCAGGCGGTCGTAGGGCGGATAGGCCAGATCGCGGCGGGCGTCGAAATCGCGGCCCGAGGCACGGCCGACCACGCCCCCTGCGGCGAAGCGGCGCGCCAGATCGGCGGACAAAATGCCGGTGGTGCTGGTGCGTTCCTTGATCGACGCGGTGTCGTCGTACAGTTCCATCAGGCGCGGCAATTCCGCGTCGAAACGGATCAGAAGCTCGGCGATCGCGTCCTCGCCGCGTGGGGTCAGGTCGGCGCGGACCCCGCCCGGCATCACCCGATCCATCATCAGGCGGTGGCCGAACGCCGCGTCGGCGGCGCGCAGGGTACGTTCGCGCAAGGCGCCGCAATGGGCCAGCATGAGGACGAAGGCGGCATCGTTGCAGATCGCCCCAATATCGCCGATGTGGTTGGCGATGCGCTCCAGTTCGGCCATGACGCCGCGCAGGGCGTGGGCGCGTTCGGGGACCTCCAACCCCAGGGCGGCCTCGGCGGCGCGGGCGTAGGCGATGGCATAGGCGACCGTGCTGTCGCCGCAGACACGGCCGCAGATACGGGCGCCGCGATCAAGATCGGCCCCTTCCATCAGACTTTCGACGCCCTTGTGGGTATAGCCCAGGCGTTCCTCCAGACGGACGATGGTCTCGCCATTGGCGGTGAAGCGGAAGTGGCCGGGTTCGATGATGCCGGCGTGTACCGGGCCGACCGGAATCTGATGCACGCCTTCGCCCTTGGTGGGCAGGAAGACGTAGGGCTGGGCGGGTTTGGTGGACCGTCTCTTGCCCGGCCAACGTCCGTGGTCGAGCCAGGGGCGAGGGTCGGGCATGCCAACCGGCTTGTGGCCGAAGAGGTCGGCGATGGCGCGCTCCAGCCGCAGCGAGGGCAGGTGGCGGCGCGACACCGAGGGATATTCGCCGCCTTCGACGGAGATCGACACCACCGCGATCCGCTCGGACTGAACGAACAGCGCCATGTGGACTTCCGACGCGTCGGCCCACAGCCCCATCAGGTCGGCGCGGCCCTGTTCCAGGACGTCGCAGACGGTGATCCAGCCCATGTGATCGACGCGGTGACGTGTGCACGGGGCGTGGTTGTCCACCGGCGTGCCGTACACCCCGGGAATGCCCGCTATTTCGTTCGAGGCGTGCGTCATCTCGATCTACCCCAGCAGTTCCGCCACCCTCTGGAACCATTCGACCAGAGGCTGGGGAAGGGAAATCCCCGCCCACAGGACCAGCGCCAGATGCGCGAACAGCGGCACCAGGGACGCCTTCAGAGGGCTGGAGTGAGCGGTGGGCGCGCCGAACAACACGCCTTGCAGGCGCATCAACAGGGCGCCGAAGGCCAACAGCAGTCCGGCCGCGAACAGGATCGCCAGCAGCGGTTCGCGGGCGAAGGTGGTGGTGGTGATCAGGAACTCGCTGGCGAAGACGCCGAACGGCGGCAGCCCGGCGATGGCGACGACCCCCAGCCCCAGTCCCCAGGCGAGGGCGGGATGGGTTTCGCTGAGGCCGCAGATGTTGTCCAGCTTCTGCGTTCCCTTGGCCTGGGTGACATGGCCGACGGCGTAGAAAATCGCCGACTTGGTCAGGCTGTGCATGGTCATGTGCAGCAGGCCGGCGAAGTTGGCGATGGGGCCGCCCAGGCCGAACGCGAAGGTGATGATCCCCATGTGCTCGATCGAGGAATAGGCGAACAGACGCTTGATGTCGCGGCGGCGGTACAGCATGAAGCTGGCGAACAGCAGCGACACCAGCCCCATCACCGCCAGCGCCGGACCCGGCGACAGGGTGTTCGGGTTGGCGGCCAGGATCATCTTGAAACGCAGGATGGCGTACAGCGCGACGTTCAGCAGCAGCCCCGACAGCACCGCCGAAACCGGGGTCGGCCCTTCGGCGTGGGCGTCGGGCAGCCAGGCGTGCAGCGGCACCAGGCCGACCTTGGTGCCGTAGCCGATCAGCAGGAAGGCGAAGGCGAGGCTGAGCAGATGGGGCTCCAGTTGGGCGGCGGAGGCGATCAGGCTGGTCCAGCTCATCGCCGTCAGGCCTTCGCCGATCACCGGCTGCGCGACCAGATAGATCAGGATGGTGCCGAAAAACGCCAGGCTGATGCCGACGCTGCCCAGGATGAAGTATTTCCAGGCTGCCTCGATCGCCTCGTGGGTGCGATAGATGCCGACCATCAGCACCGTGGTCAGTGTCGCCACCTCGATGCCGACCCACATCAGGCCGATGTTGTTGCTGGCCAGGGCTAGGCTCATCGCGCCCATCATCAGCTGGAACATCGCGTGATAGAAACGCAGGTGGACGGGGGTCAGGCAACCGGTTTCCAACTCATGCGAGATATAGGTCGCGCTGAAGATGCTAGTGGTCAACCCGACGAAGGTGTTAAGCGCGATCAGATAGATGTTGAAGCCATCGACGAACAGGATGTCGTTGTCGGCGGGCGCGGACCAGAACAGGGTGCTGGCGGCGGCGAACGCCAGCAGCGACGCGGCGATGTTGACCAGGGCGGCGATGCGATAGGGCTTGATCGCCGCCAAAAGGACGGCCGCCGTGATCGGTGCGCACAGAACCAGGGTGAGTCCGACGTCGTTCATTTCCGTTCGCCCCTGTACTTGTCGAGCACGTTGACGTCGATGGTGTCGAACCGTTCGCGGATGCGGAACACGAACACGCCGAAGACGAAGAAGGCGATCAAGACCGAGAAGGCGACACTGATTTCCACCACCAGGGGCATGCCCTTGGCCGCAGTTGCCGCTAGGATCAGCCCGTTTTCCATGGACATGAAGCCGACGATCTGACTGATCGCGTTGCGTCGCATGATCATCATCAGCAGGCCCAGCAGGACGATCGCCAGCGAAAAGGCCAGATCCTCTCGGGTCTCCGCCGCCCGGGTTCCGGTCAGGGGGACGACGACCAGGATCGCCAACAGGGTCAGCAGAACGGCGGCGATCAGGGTCATGCCGACGCTGACCACGGTTTCGATGTCGCGGTGGATACCCAGCTTGCGGACGATGCGGCGCAGCGCCCGGGGAATGACCCCGGCCTTCATCACCAGGGCCATTCCGGCGGTGATGTAGAGGTGCGGCGCATCCTGGATGAAGGCCTGCCAGGCGACCGCCAGCGCCAGCACCAGGGCCTGGAACGCGAAGACGTTCAGAATCGGGAACATGCGGTCCTGGTACAGCAGCATGAAGCTGACCAGAAGCATCAGGCCGGAGAGGAAGTGGGTGACGTCGTAGCCGCTGGCGAACATCACATCCCCCGCGACACGAACAACAGGATCACCGCCAGGGTGGCGAAGACCCCGGCGATCGCCAGGAATTGCGGCACCCGGAAGACCCGCATCTTGGCTGCCGTGGTTTCGCCCACCGCCAGCAGGAAGGCGGCGACGGTCAGCTTGACGGCATAGATGCCCATGCCCGCCGCCATCGCTGGAAGCCTGGATCCGGGATCGGCCAGCCCGACCGGGAAGAACAGGCAGGCGATCAGCGAAACGTACAGCACCATCTTGACGCACGCCGCCAGTTCCATCAGGGCGAGATGGCGACCGGAATATTCCAGGATCATCGCCTCGTGCACCATGGTTAACTCCAGATGGGTGGCCGGATTATCGACCGGGATGCGGGCGTTTTCCGCCAGGGCGACGATCACCATGGCGACCAGGGCGAGGCCGAGGGAGACCCTCAGCCCGATCGGCTGGTGCAGCAGGTGCAGCGCGATTTCCGACAACTGCGTGGTGCCCGCCACCAGGGCCGAGGTGAACACCACCAGCAGCATGGCGGGCTCGGCGAGGGAGGCGATCAGCATCTCGCGGGAAGAACCGATGCCGCCGAAACTGGTGCCGACGTCCAGCCCGGCCAGGACCAGGGCGAAGCGCGCGGTGCCCAACAGGGAAACGACGACGATGATGTCGGCGCTCCAGCCGAAGATCAATCCGGTGGCATAGGTCGGCACCAATGCCGCAGCGACCCAGGTGGTGGAAAACACCACGTAGGGCAGCATGCGGCACAGCCAGGATGCATTCTCGGCCATCAACGCTTCCTTGCGCAACAGCTTCCAAAGGTCGCGGTAGGGCTGGATGATCGAGGCGCCGCGGCGCAGCAGCAGGCGGGCCTTGATCTTGCGCGTCAGGCCGACCTGCAGGGGGGCGATTGCCACCACCAGCAGCATTTGCACGCCTTGCGCCAGAAGGGAGAACATCAGTTCCATAGCGCGACCACCACAAGCAGAACGATCAGGGAGGCGAAGACCAGGGTGAGGTAGCGGCGGATGGTCAGGAATTGCAGCACGTTCAGCCGGACCGATACGGTCATCACCAGTTGGCTCAAGGGCGTGAAAAGGAGGTCCCACGCCGGGTCGCGGCTGGTCACCTTGAAGTGGGCGGGCGCGGTGCTGCCGGGGACCGGCATCTCGACATGCTCGCGCGCCTGGAACAGCACGCTGGCGAAGACCCGCCGCAACGGTTGCGAGAAGCTGCTGGCGGAGTATTGGGTCTCGGGCGAGGCGTCGGGGTAGCCGCAGTCCCAGGCGGGGCCCTTGCGCACCTGGCGCGAGGCGGTGTGGTGGATGACCCACGCCGTGCACAACGACGAGATGATGATGAAGAAGAAAATGATGAAGCCGTTGTACGAACTGCGCGTTTTGTTGATTGGGATCAGCGACAGCGGGGCCGGGCTGATCGACTGATCGGGCATCGCTCCGCCGACCGCCAGCATCGCCACCGGGCGCAGGAATTCGACAACCAACGGCGACAGGATGCCCAGCAGCACGCACAAAGCCGCCGAAGCCGCCATCGCCGCGATCGAGAGGCGGTCGGTTTCATGCGCCGTCGTCGCCGCGTCGGAACGGGCGCGTCCCAGGAAGGCGATGCCGAATGCCCGCACGAAACAGGCCGCCGCCAGCGCCGCCGAAATCGCCAGCACCGCCCCGGCCAGGGGAATCATGAAGCGGGCGATCGGCTGCGACAGCGCCGGGCTGGCCAGGACCGACTGGAACATCAGCCATTCCGAGGCGAAGCCGTTCAACGGCGGCAGGGCCGAAATCGCCGCCGATCCGACCAGAAACAACGCGGCGGTGATCGGCATGCGGTGGATCAGCCCGCCCATGCGTTCGATGTCGCGTTCGCCGGTGGCGTGCAGGACGGCGCCCGCCGCCATGAACAGCAGCGATTTAAAGACGGCGTGGTTGAGGGTGTGGAACAGCGCGGCGCACAGCGCCAGGGCGGCGGCGCCGGGCAGGGCTTCGGCGCGGAAGATCAGGGCGAGGGCGAGACAGAAAAAGACGATGCCGATGTTTTCGACGGTGCTGTAGGCGAGGATGCGCTTGATGTCCTTTTGCAGCAGAGCGTAAAGCAACCCCAGAAAGGCGGTGGCGGTGGCCTGGATCAGAAGCGGCATTCCCCACCACCAGGCGGCCTCGCCGACCAGATCGAAGACGATGCGGATGAAGGCATAGATCGCGACCTTGGTCATCACGCCGCTCATCAGGGCGGAGACGTGGCTGGGCGCGGCGGGGTGGGCCTCGGGCAGCCAGACGTGCAGCGGCACCAGGCCTGCCTTCGATCCGGCCCCCAGGGTCGTCAACACGAAGGCGGCGGCGGCGCCCCAGACGGGTAAGTCGCGGCCGCGGGTCGCGTCGAAGGTATAGTCGCCGTCCGCTCCCGCCAGCACACCGAAGGCGAACAGCAGCATCATGGTGCCGAAGCTGGCCATCACGAGATAGATGTACCCGGCGCGGGTGTTGGCGCTGCCGCGGTGGTCCGAAACCACCATCGCCCACGACGTCAGCGACATGGTTTCCCACGACACCAGAAAGGAAAAGGCGTCGTCGGCCAGCGGCACCAACATCATCCCGGCCAGGAACGGTGGGTAGAACGGCAGGATGCGCCGGGGCTGGGGCTCGTGCAGGCCATAGCCCAGCGCGAAGACCGAGGCTAGAACTCCGCCCAGGCTGATCACGATCAGAAAGAAGCCCGACAGTGCGTCCAGGCGGAAATGGGCCGAGGTCCAGGGCAGGCCGACCGGCAGGGTCAGGCGGATTGCCTCGCCGCCGTGCAGCAGGTGGGTGAAGGACAGCCCCAGGATCGCGGCGCAGAAGATCGCGCAAAGTCCATAGATGCCGCGAATCCAAATGGTGGAGCGGACAGGGCTCAACGCAATCAGGGCGGTGATGCCAAGTCCGCCCAGGGCCGCCATGATGCCGTCAAGAAACCCCATCGTGCCTAGCTCTCCATACCCGCTGGTCTCGCCCGCAAACGGACGCCCCGACCGCCGTCGCCGCTGACCGCCCCCTCGGCGATCAGTTCGATTCCCGCCTTTTCCAAGGCCGCGACCACCTTCATCAGGGAATCGACGATACCGCGGACGTTGCCGTCGCTGCTTTCCATGCGTTGGATGGTGGGGACCGAAAGCCCCGCCATTTCCGCCAGTTCTCTCTGGTCGATGCCAAGCAGGGCACGCGCCGCCCGCAACTGCGCATTCGTCAGCATGGTTCGGATCCCAAAGTTAACGTTCAATATGGCAATAGCGCACCATAGAACCGCACAATTGATTGTTCAAATATCATTTCAGGCTATTTACGCATGAGTCGTCCGCGGATTTTGCAGTGGTTTGACAAGGCCCTGTGTCCGTTTTACCGTCCCCGCTCGTCGGTGTGCCGGGCGCGGACGTCAATCTTGCCGTCCTGGGTGGGGGGTGCGATAACGGCGGATCGAATCCAACAAGGGGCCTGACCATGCTTTCGGACGATCTTCTGCGCGCGGCGATTCCGGCGGTCCTGACCGAAGCCCATTTCCCGGAACTGCCCAACTATTATAAGGGCAAGGTCCGGGAAAATTACGATCTGCCGGACGGGTGGCGCATCCTGATTTCCACCGACCGGCAAAGCGCCTTCGATCAGGTGCTGGCGGCGGTGCCGTTCAAGGGGCAGGTGTTGACCCAGACCGCGCGCTTCTGGTTCGAGAACACCGCCGACATCTGCCCCAATCACGTGCTGGATTATCCCGACCCCAATGTCGTGGTCGGGCAACGGCTCGACATGTTGCCGATCGAGGTGGTGGTGCGCGATTTCTTGACCGGTTCCACCGATACCTCGATCTGGTCGATGTACAAGGCGGGCAAGCGGGCGATGTACGGCCTGGACTTTCCCAACGGCATGCTCAAGAACGACCGCCTGGACGCCACCGTCCTGACCCCCACCACAAAGGCGATGGAGGCGGGCGGCCACGACCATCCGATTTCCCCCGCCGAGATCGTCGCCCAGGGTCTGCTGACCCAGGCGCAGTGGGATAAGGTGGCGAAGATCTCCCTGGCCCTGTTCGCCCGAGGGCGCGACATCGCGGCGCGGAACGGCCTGATCCTGGTCGATACCAAGTTCGAATTCGGCACCGACAAAGAGGGGCGGATCACCCTGGCCGACGAAATCCTTACCCCCGACAGCAGCCGCTATTGGAAGGCGGATTCGTACGCCGGACGTCATGCGCGGGGCGCGGAACCGGACAGCCTGGACAAGGAGTTCCTGCGGTTGTGGATCGCCTCGCGCTGCGCCCCCTACAAGGACCCGATCCCGGCGATCCCCGACGACACGTTGGTGGATTTCTCCCGCCGTTACATCGCGTTGTTCGAGGCGGTGACCGGCAAGGCGTTCGAGGCGCCGCCCCGGGGCGAGGCGGTGAAGGATCGCATCCGTCGCAACCTCGCTGCCTATTTCTGACGATTTTTCAATCCATTAAAAGCCTCCGCCATAGGGCGGGGCTTTTGTTTTGCGTGGCGTCGTTATGAACGCACGTTCATTTCGCTTGCCTTTTCGCGAGAACGGCGGCAATTATGAACTTGTGCTCATAACCAGGAGGCCGTGATGCCGCGTCCGCGCAAGTGCCGCACCGTCCGCGAGGAGATGCCGGTACGTTTTTTCAAGCCGCAGGGAGTGCCGATGCACGAACTCCAAGGATTGGTTCTGCCCCTCGACGGTTTGGAAGCGCTGCGTCTGGCCGACGCCGAGGGGCTGGAACACGTCGCCGCCGCCGAGCTGATGGGAATTTCACGACCGACCTTTTCCCGTCTTCTGGCGTCGGCGCGGACCACGGTGGCGACGGCGCTGAGCCGTGGCCGGGCGATCCGCGTCGAGAGCGGCGCGGTGGCCTTGGCCGCACCCGGAGACGACGAAACCGGTTGCGGGCGGGGCCTGCGTCGGCGTCGCGGCCATCGCGTCGGCGGCGGGGGCGTCACGGCGCCGCCGGAGATGGTGAGCTTCGATGAAATTCAGGAGGATGAAATGCCCAATCGAGATGGAAGTGGACCGCACCGTGGGCGCGGAGAGGGTGGCTGCGGTGGAGGACAGCGTGGCCGGGGACGCGGCTTCGGCGGTGGCCGGTTCGGTGGCTCCTCGACCGTGATGCCGGTCGAGGAACGGGCGGCGCCGCCGGTCGTTGACCTGGGGCTGGTGGCGGTCAGCGCGCACGGAGAGGGTTTGATGGCGGAGGTCGATCCCCGCTTCGGACGGGCGGCCGGGTTCGTCCTGTCGGATGCGGCGGGCACGGTGGCCGGATACATCGACAATGGCGCCGGCGGCGCCATGGGGCAGGGAGCCGGACTGGCCGCCGCCGAGGCGGTGGCGCGGGCCGGGGTTCGCACCCTGCTGACCGGACAGGTGGGGCCGAAGGCCGCCGCCGCGCTGGCCGCCGCCGGGGTGAGGGTGGTCGAGGGCTGTGCCGGAATGACGGTGGCCGAGGCCTTGTGCAAGGCGGCTTCCGCATGATCGTCGCGGTCGCCAGCGGCAAGGGTGGCACCGGCAAGACTACGGTGGCGGCGGCGCTGGCCCGGCTATGGCCGGGGCGGCGCGTTGCCGTCGATCTGGATGTCGAGGCGCCGAACTTGCACCTGTTCCTGGCCCCCGCGCTTTCGGGTCATGCACCGGAAGCGCTGACGGTGCCCGTGGTGGCGCATCCCGAACGCTGCACCGGATGCGGGGCTTGTTCGGACATCTGCGCGTTCAAGGCGGTGCTGGTCGTCGGCGATTTTCCGGTGGTCTTCCCCGAAATGTGCCATGCCTGCGGCGGCTGTTTCGAGGTTTGCCGCGAGGGGGTGTTTGCGCGGGGCCTTCGTCCGTTGGGAGAGGTGCGCTGGGGGCGGGTTCCCGCCGTGGGCGGTGACTTCGATTTCCTGATGGGCGAGATGCGGGTCGGCGAGGCGATGAGCCCGCCGCTGATTCGCGCGGTGACGCGGCGCCTGATCGAGAGCCTGGAACCGGGCGTTGACGTGGTGATCGATGCGCCGCCCGGCACCACCTGCGCGGCGATGGCGGCGGTGCGTCCCGCCGATGTGGTGGTCCTGGTGACCGAGCCGACGCCCTTCGGGTTGCACAATCTCGATCTAGCCTGGCAGGCGTTTTCGACATTCGGGCGTCCGGCGGGGGTGGTGATCAACCGCGCTGGCGGCGGCGGGGCGGAGGGCGACGCGGCGGTTGAAACCTGGTGCGCGCACCACGGTTTGCCGATCCTGGCGCATCTGCCGTTCGACCGGGCGGTGGCGCAGGCCTATGCCCGGGGCGTTCCCGCCGACGCGGTGTCGCCCGGAACCCATGCCGCCTTTATCGATTTGATCGTCCGGGTGCGCGATCTGGCGCGATCGTCCCTTCCGTTGGAGACTTCCGATGCCCGCGTTTGAACTGACCATCCTCAGCGGCAAGGGCGGTACCGGCAAGACCTCGGTTTCCGCCGCCTTCGCGCGGCTGGCGGGGCAGGCGGTGATCTGCGACCTGGATGTCGATGCCTCGGACCTGCCGCTTTTGTTGCCGCATCGGGTGCAGCGGGAACAGGCCTTCGACTCCGGCCATATCGCCGCGTTTGATCAAGACCTTTGCCGTGATTGCGGTCGCTGCGTCGCCTATTGCCACTTCGATGCGCTATCCGAAGGTGGCGACGGTATCGTCTTCGATCCGACGCGGTGCGAAGGCTGCGGCGTGTGCGCCCATTTCTGCCGTCCCGGCGCCCTGACCATGCATCCGCGACGGTGCGGCGCGTGGTTCGCCTCGGAAACCGCGTTCGGGCCGATGCTGCACGCGCGGCTCGACCCCGGCGCCGAGAATTCCGGCAAGTTAATCGCCCTGCTGCGGCAAGAGGCGTCCCGCACCGCCGATGAACGGGGGCTTCCCCTGATCCTGAGCGATGGTCCCCCCGGCATCGGTTGCCCGGCGATCAGCGCGGTCGGCGGCAGCGGCTTTGCCGTCCTGGTTACCGAGCCCACGCCTTCCGGCATCGCCGATCTGGTGCGGGCCGCTGATCTTTGCGGGCATTTTTCGGTTCCCGCCGGGATACTCCTCAACAAGGCCGATCTTGATGCCGGGCGGGCCGATGAAGTGGCGGCCTTGGCGAGGGATCGCGGCCTGCCGCTTCTGGCGCGCATTCCCTTCGCCGAGGGCGCGATGCGCGCCCTGGTCGCCGGGAAGACCCTTCTCGACGTGCCGCAAACCGCCATGGCGTTGCAGGACGCGTGGCAAGCTGTTTCTCAACGATTGCACAACCAAGAAAAAGACCAATGACCCCCTGTCTGGCAATTCCGACGAATGCTCCCGGTGGTCTGGATGCCCAGGTTTCACAGCATTTCGGACACTGCGACGCCTTTACCTTGCTTGACTTCCACGACGGCGTGGTGGTCGGCGCGCGGGTGGTGGAGGTGCCGACCCATCAGCAGGGCGGCTGCATGGTGCCGGTGCGTCTGTTGGCCGACAACGGCGCGACCGCGGTGGCGGTGGAAGGGATTGGCCGTCGGCCGCTCCTCGGGTTTGCCGAGGTGGGGTTGAAGGTTTATTCCAGCGATGGTTTGGATAAGGTCCGCGATGTCGCGGCGGCCTGGGTGTCGGGCAGCCTGCCGGAGTTTCTGGTGGATGACGTCTGTGGCGGCGGCGATCGTCCGCATTAAGGCTTAAGCCGCACGTACGCCTGGAACTTTTGGCGGGAATCTGATAACCCAGGCAGTGTGTGCGCCCGGATCGTCCGGGCCTCATCCAACTGGCTTCCATCACGATGTCCTCCGCCGTCCGCGTCTGCCGCACCGAAGCGGGTCGTTATGCCGCCGCCACGTCGTCCGGCGCGCCGTTGCATGCCCGTCATGCCGAGATCGCGGCGCTGTTGCGCGTCGCCTTGCCGGAAACCACGGCCCACCTGTTCGCGCAGCCGATGCCTTCCTCCGACGGGGGCTTCGTCGATTGGGTGACGCCGCTGCCCGGCCAGCCGGTGCCGCTATCCGCCCTGCCGCCGGATCAGCGTGTCCGCGTCGCGGCGCTGCTGACCGAGCGTCTGGCCGCGATCCGCGCGCTGGCGCGGCGGTTGCCGGACAAGACTGCGGCGGCGGTGCTGATGCAGGCCGCGGTCGATCCCGGCGCCGATCAGGTCTATGCGATGAACGGCCAGCCAGTGGTGATCGGTTGGGGACAGGCGGGGCAATTCGCGCCGCCGCCGGTCGTTCCGCCGGTTGCCGTTGCCGCCGCGCCGCGCCGGTCCTGGTGGCGCTGGTTGTTGGCGGCGTTGCTGGCCCTGGCGCTGCTCGCTACCGCATTGTTGTTGTTGTGCCGCTGCGATGAAATCCCGCCCCCCGCCGTCGAACCGCCCGCCGCCGCCACCGACGATCTGGACGATCTGCGCGCCAGAATTCGCGCGGCGGAAGACGAAATCCGCCGCCGTCTGGAACTTTGCGTGACGCCGAAGGCAGAGGAACCGCCCAAGATCGAATCGCCCGCCGTCGAACCGCCCAAGGTCGAGGAACCCAAGGTCTCGCCGAAGCCTCCGGTGGAAAAGCCGAAGGTCGAGAAACCCACCGCGCCGCCGCCGCGAACAACCGCGTGTCCACCGAAGCGTCAGTCCTGGGAACAGCCCGAGGTGATGCTGATGCTGGATGCTTCGGGAAGCATGCGCTTGCCCAAGGAAATGGCGGACTCCGCCGTCGAGTCCCTGATGCGCCGCGCGATGCGCGGCGATCGCGCGGCGATGGCGACGTTGCAGGGGTACCGGGGGGGCGCCGGGTCGCGTTTGGCCGCCGCGAAGGAGGCGACCAAGGGCGTGATCGCGCAGATGCCGAAGGACGTCGATGTCGGTTTGTTGGTGTTCGGAAAATGCGAAGGCGCCGACAACTATAATTTCTTCAAGGCGGCGCAACGGCCCGCCCTGTTGTCGCTGGTGGATCGCATCCAGCCGGAGCAGGGGACGCCGCTGGCGCGCGGTCTGGAGCGCGCCGGAAACATGCTGGACGGAGTCAACGTGCCGGGCGTCATCGTCGTCGTCACCGATGGCGAGGACAGTTGCGGCGGCGACCCGTGCGCCGTGGCCAGGGCCTTGAAACAAAAGAAGCCGAACCTCAAGATCAATGTCATCGACGTGGGCGGCTCGGGCAAGGGTCGTTGCATGGCCGAAGCCAGCGGCGGTCGTATGGTGACGCCGCGTCCGGGGCAGTCCTGGAAAGATATTTTCATGCAGGCGACGGAACAAAAGGTCGTGCCGCCGGGTTGCGAATAGTCCGTTCCGCGCCAAGGCGGCGGATCAGAAAAGGGGATTGGCGTCATGCAAGGCCGTACCACCGCATTGGGACCGCTGTTGCGCTCCGCCGGGTTGCGCGAATTCGACGCGCTGGGCAGCGTTGGGCGTCCGGTGGTCGATTCCGCGCCGCAGTTGCGCGCCACCATTCGCCGTCAATTGGGCGAGGATATCGCCGCCATGCTGGCAGTGCCGCAGAGCAACGAATCCGGCGATGCGGTGGACTGGTATGCGCCGAGTGGCGGTCTGGTGGTGCCGTGGTCGGCGGCGACCCCCGAGGAACGGGAAGACATGCGCGTCCGCCTGCAGGCGGCGCGGGAGCTCGTCGTGGCGCATGGCGAGGCCCTGACCGCGCAGTTGCGCGACCGTCCCGCCGGGGCGACCGCCGATGATTTCGAGGTCTACGCGCGGTTGTTGCCGCACGTCATGCGCATCCCCGACGACAGCCATATCTATGCGGTGGATGGCAAGCCGGTCTTGACCTTTTGGGGTTTTTCCAGCCCCCGCCAGCCCGAGGTCGATGTTATCCGAGATTTGATGCCGCCGTCCGCCGCGCCGGTGCTTCCGGCGGCGGTGATGCCGGTGGCGGTTCCCCGACGCGGCTGGAACTGGCGGTGGTTGTTGTGGCTTTTGCCGTTGCTGCTGCTGTTGGCGCTGTTGCTGGGGCTGCGGGCGTGCGATTCCCCGTTTCTGCCGCAGGGGTTGCGCCCGCTGATCCCGGACCTTGCGGTGCCGGACATTGCGGTTCCCGGCGCGGTGGTCCCTGGCGCTGCCGTGGGCGTGGACGGTGGGGCCGTAGCGCCGTCGTCGCCGGATAACGCGGCGACGTTGCCGCAGGCGGACGATAAGTCCTCGTCTCCGGACAAATCGCCGACGCCGCCGACCCCGGACGATAAGTCCGTTCCGGATAAGGGAAAACCGCTGGTGATCCCGTCCGAGGCCAAGGCCTCCGGCGACACGGCGTTCCTGGATGGCAAGTGGACCGCGAAAAGCGGCTTGATGGATGGACGCACCGGTCTGCCGGTGGCGGTCGAGCACGATTTCAAGGATGGCAAGGGCAAGACCACGATCCGTCGTGGCGACGGCACGGTGTGCGTCGGCAACAGCACGGCGACGATGCAGGGCGGCAAGCTGGTGATCACCGGCGATGACGATCCGGCCTGCAACGACGGTTCGCGCTATGCGCGGTCGCGGATCGAATGTACGCAGGGCAAGGACGGCAAGGCCGTTTGTTCCGGCAAGCAGCCCTCGGGTCAGGCGTATTCAGTGGACATGGGGCGCTAGGATAGAGAACCATGATCCCGGTCGCGGACGGCGCGGCGGGGGCGGCGGGGCAGGAAACGATGCTGGTGAAACTTATCCGGTTTGAAGACGAAGCGACCCTGATCATGCGTTCGGGCGTCCAGTTCATGGACTTCGGCCTAAGCCTCGATCCCAGGAAAGAGGAGCCCGGGCAGTTCGCGCGCCGTGCCGATGGATCCGCCGGGTTGATCCGGCTTGAACACAACGCGGCGAGCGACCGTTATCTTCACCCCAACACCCATGTGGCGACCGCGCCGGTCACCGATTTGGAAACCCCGCTGGCCGAAAGCCTTGACCTGTTCGCCGATATCTGGTTGCCGGTGCCGTTCTTGCGGCAGCAGGCGGGGGGCTTCGTGCAGGGACCGCGCAACTGGGCGCGGGCGCGCATCGTGCCGCTGGCCGCAGGGGAAGACGGGGAGAACGGCCACAGCCACCGCATCGTGATGGCCTTCGACACCGCGATCGTCGATGCCGAGGTGGCGGGGACCGCCTATCTGGGGCCGACCAAGGCCGATGTCGATGGCGGCGCCAAGTTCGCCCTTTCCTGGAAGGGAGAGGACATGGGCTGGTTCCTCGACCAGCCGTGGATCGAGGGCTGGCTGAAGGGATTGTTCGCGGACGCCTTGGCGCGCCGCCGCTTCGCCTCTGACGAAATCGCCGCGGCGGTCGCCGAACGGCGGCATTTCACCCATTATCTCAATCTGTTATGGCTGTTGGGCGTGAAGGTCAAGCCGCCGCGCCTGAAGCTGTTGTCCAACAGCCCCGATGACGTGCACAAGCCGATCCAGGTGGACATGGTGCTGGACGTCGGAAATTCCCGCACCTGCGGTATCCTGGTCGAGGACCATCCGCAGGAAGGTAACGGCCTGAGCACCCGCTATGAATTGGAATTGCGGGATTTGAGCCTGCCGCACCGGGTCTATGCCGAGCCGTTTGAAAGCCGTGTCGAATTCGCCGAGGCGACCTTCGGTAAGGTGGATTTTTCGTGCTTGAGCGGTCGCAACGATGCCTTCCTGTGGCCGACCATCGCCCGCGTCGGGGCGGAGGCGGCGCGTCTGGCGGGCCGTCGTCGCGGCACCGAGGGCGCCACCGGCCTGTCCAGTCCGAAACGGTATCTGTGGGATGAGAAGCGGTTCGAACCGGGTTGGCGATTCAACGACAGCTTCAACAAGGCCGAGACCGAACCCCTGGCCACGGCGTCGCCGTTTGGCGATCTGATCGACGAAACCGGCGAGGCCCTGTTCACGCTGCCGCCGGAGCGGCAGATTCAGGTGTTCATGCCGCATTACGCGCGCAGTTCCCTGATGACCTTCATGCTGGCGGAAATCCTGGTGCAGGCATTGAACCAGATCAACAGCCCTAGTCAGCGGATGAAGCTGAGCCATGCCAATCTTCCACGGCAATTGCGGTCGGTGATCTTGACCGTGCCGCCGTCGATGCCGTTGCCGGAACGTCAGATCTTCGAGGAACGGATGCGCCAGGCGATCGGCTTGGTGTGGAAGGCCTTTGGCTGGCATCCCGCCGATTTGGGGATCGAGGCAGAGGACGAACGCAGGGCGGCGTGGCCGCCGTTGCCGACCTATCACGCCCGTTGGGATGAGGCGACCTGCGCGCAGGCGGTCTATCTGTTTTCGGAAACCATCAATCGTTTCGGCGGCCGGGCCGATGAATTCTTCCGCGTCTTTCGCCGGAAGCGCGACGACGATGCCGAGCGCAAGTTGCGCGTCGCCTCGATCGATGTTGGCGGCGGCACCACCGATCTGGTGATCTGCGACTATCACCTGGACGAAGGGCGGGGCGGCAACGTTTCGATCCAGCCGGATCAGGTCTTCCGCGACGGTTTCAAGGTGGCGGGCGACGACATCGTGCACGATGTCATTTCCAAGTTGGTGGTGCCGCGCCTGCGCGCCGCGCTGATCGAACACGGTCTTGCCGATCCCGATCCGGTGCTGTCCACCTTGATCGGCTCGGAACCCGGCATCGTTCAGGACATGGTGCTGCGCCAGCAGTTGACGTTGCAGGTGCTCTATCCCCTGGGGTTGGCGCTGCTGAAGGCCTATGAGCGTTATGTGCCGCTGGTCGGGGCGGACACCGTGACGATGACCTTCGGCGAGGCCTTGGCCGGGCGCGACGCGCCCTCGCCCGATGTGCTGGCCTATTTCGCGGCCGGGGTTCGCCGCGCCACGCCCGCGGCGGCGCAAGACTTCGATCTGTTGGGGGTGCGCCTGTCCTTCGACATGAACGCCCTGCACGCCTTGTTCATCAACGACAAGATGGAAATCGGGCGACCGATCCGCGCCTTGTGCGAGATCGTCTATCTGTACGATTGCGATGTGTTGCTGCTGTCGGGGCGGCCGTCGTGCCTGCCCGGCGTGCAGGCGCTGTTCCGTGGGCTTCTGGCGTTGCCGCCGGACCGGGTGGTGGCGCTGCATGACTATCGCGCCGGGAACTGGTATCCGTTCCATCGCGGCGGTCGCATCGACGACCCCAAGACGACTGCCGCTGTGGGCGCCATGCTGTGCGTTCTGGGGCAGGGAAGAATCCCGAATTTCTTCTTCCGCGCCAATGCCTTCCGCAGCTATTCGACGGTCCGTCAGATCGGTCTAATGGACCAGACGATGACAATCAAGGACGCCGACGTCTATTACCGCGATGTCGATTTTGACAATCCCGAATACACCTTCCCCAACGAGGTTTCGTTCGAGGTGCGGGGGCGGATGATCCTGGGCTTCCGGCAGTTGAACGCGGCGCGCTGGGGGGCCAGTCCGCTGTACATGATCGAATTCGCGGGCGGCGAGAACAACAGCGCGCGCAAGGCCCTTTACGGCGACAACGGGCAGTCGGCGGTACTGTCGGTCAAGCTGGGGCGCAAGACCTGGGGCAAGGTCGATCGTCCGGTTCTGACCGAAGTGACGGTGGTGGGCGGCGGTGCCGCCGCCGTCTCGCGCAGCGCGCTTTCCATCAGCCTGTTCACCTTGCCGACCTTCGGCGCGGGCGAACAGAGCCATTGGCTCGATACCGGCAGCATCATTCGCTGAACAGGAGGACGGACGTCGTGACTTCCATGCCAGAAAAACTCGTGAGCCGGTGCGCGGCGATCGTCGAGGGCGCGACGGCGGCGGAGGCCTGGGTGGCCGACGTGCGGGGCGACAGCGAAAAACTCGAACGCGATGCCGACGGTCTCGTCGAACGCCTGCGGCGTTGCCGCAATAGCGCCAGGCGCCTGGGCGCGGCGGCGTCTCGACCGATGGCGGTGGGGTTCTTCGGGTTGTCGCAGGCGGGTAAGTCGTATTTGATCTCGGCCCTGGCGCGTGGGGCCGATGGCGCGGTCGAAACCGTGATGGACGGCAATCGCCTGAACTTCATCAGCCACATCAATCCGCCCGGCAGCGGCAAGGAAGCGACCGGCATCGTCACCCGCTTTACCCGTCGTCCGGGGCAGGGGCCGGCCGGTTTCCCGGTGGAGCTGTCGCTTCTGTCCGAAGCCGACCTGATCAAGATCATAGGCAACACGTATTTCCTGGACTTCGACCCGGAAAAGCGTGGCGAGGCCCCGGACGACGACGGCATCCGCGCCCATCTGGCGCCGTTCAGGAAGTTGGCGCGGAACCGGCTTGCCGGTGGTCTGTCGGTCGATGACGTGATCGACATCATGGACTATTTCGTCAAGCGCTTTCCGGGGTCAATGGGGGCTTTCTCGGTCTCGTTCTGGCCCGAGGCGGCGAAGCTGGCGCCCTTCCTGGCGCCGCGCGAACGGGCGCAGATGTTTTCCCTGCTGTGGGGCGGGATCGAGGAACTGACCACCGCCTATTTGCGCCTTCAGGGCGGGTTGTCCCGCCTGGGTTTTGCGTCCGTCGCCCACGCCGAATTGACCGCCCTGGTCAAACCGGACGAGGCGGGCGGCTTCACCCAGGGCGACAGCATCATGAACGTCGATATGTTGGCGCGGCTGGGGCGCGACGACGGCGATCTGGTCAACGTCGCGCCGGTGATCGATGGCGAGTGCCGGTCCTCGGTCGGAGTGCCGCGTTCGATGCTGGCGGCGCTGTCGCGGGAAATGACCTTTTCCCTGGCCGAACCGCCGCAGGCCGGTCTGCTGGAAAGCGTCGACCTGCTGGACTTTCCCGGCTATCGCGGCCGCCTGAAGGTCGCCAACCTGAAGGAAGTGGCGGATCGCCTGGAATCCCGCGATCCGGTGGCGGAACTGATCCTGCGCGGCAAGGTCGCTTATTTGTTCGAACGCTATACCGACGACCAGGAAATGAATGTCCTGGTGATGTGCACGCCCTGTCATAAGCAATCCGACGTACAGGACATCGGCGGCGCGTTGAACGAATGGATATCCTCGACCCAGGGCGAGACGCCGGAAATCCGCGTCCTGCGCAAGCCCGGTTTGGTCTGGGCGCTGACCATGTTCGACATGCGTTTGATGCCGCGTCCCGACGAGACCGAGGATCTGATCCGCAGCGGTTGGGCGGGGATGATGCGGCTGGCGCTGTTGGAAAAGTTCGAACAGTTCGAATGGGTCAACAAATGGACCCCGGACCGGCCCTTCACCAACCTGTTTCTGGTGCGCAAGCCGGGGATGGCGGCGGGGGTGATTCGCGCCGACGGTCGCCGTGAAATCGCGGTGGAGGACACTCAAACCGATCGTTTGGCGATGTTGCGCCGGACCTATGTCGCCGATCCGACGGTGGCGACCCATGTCGCCGATCCGGCGGCGTCGTGGGACGCGATGATGGCGTTGGACGACGGCGGCATGGCGGCGCTGTTGGCCTATCTGGAACAAGTGGCGCGCCTTGAGGTCAAGCTGGCCCGCATCGCCGAACGGGTGGACGGGCTGACCCGTCAACTGGTCGAGGCCGATCTTGGCAAGCATTACTATGTCGAGGGTGCCGACGAACTGAAGCAAAAGGAAGCGCGGGCGCAGCGGGTGGTGGAGGCGCTGGCGCAGCGGGCCTCGATGCTGGGCGAGTTGCTGGCCCTGATGCAGCCGTCGGCGGAACGGGCGCGCGGGCTTTATCTGCGCGCCGAGGCCGACGCGCGGGAATCCGGTCCCGCCGAGGCCGGGATCGGCGGCGGGTTCATCAGTCTGGATCTGGAAATTCCGGTCGCCGATCTTTCCGCCGGGCCGGAATCCAGCAGTTCGCGAGGGTTCGCCAAGGCGCTGATCTCGGACTGGCAAAAGCAGTTGAAGGGATTGCCGCGCAGCCCCGAGGTCCATCGCTTCCTGGCCTTGTCCGAGGACGTTCTGGAAATCCTGGTGGACGAGATGATCGCCGGCGCCTCCCGCGCCAAGGTCGAGGGCGAGATCGTTGATCTGTTGCGCGAGGCCGAGGATCGCGCCGGGGCGACGCGGGCGCGTCTGGCCGATCAGCAGGTGTTGGCGGCGCGCGGCGCGATCGCCGAATACGTCGATACCCTGAGCTTCCTGAAAAAGCCGGGGGCGCGGCGTCCGATCAGCAGTCGCATTCCCGAGCACCGGCTGTTCGCGCCGCCGTCCGCCGTCGATGGTTTGCCGCGGATTTCCGAGCGCCCCTTGAACTATCCGGCGATTCGGATTTGCGATTGGCTGGATGCCTTTGCCGCGACCACGCTCGGTAATGTCGGAGAGAAGGAAGGCCGCGAAATCAGCGCGGAACAGAACCGGCGCCTGGGCGCGATTCTGAAAAGCATTGTCGAAACCGGGGAACGGGGGGCGGACTGAGCCATGGCGATACGTTGGGAACTGACCGCCGATGCGGCGCGCGGGCCGGGGTTCGGCCAGTTGAAGGCGCACGGATTGCCGCTGTCGGAGGGGCCGGTGCGGTTGTGGGTACAGCGTAACCAGGGGGCGGAGCCGTATCTGGGGCGCGACCGTGGTTGGGTGACGCAGCCGGTGTTGCACGAACTGCCGCCGCCCATCGTCGAGGATGGGCTGCCGACCTTTGCCTTGGGGCCGGAACTGATCGACCCGATCGCGTTGCTGCCGCCCAATTGCATGGTGCTGATCGGCATCGAAACCGATACCGCCAAGGATCAGGGGCGGGCGACGATCCGCCGCTTGTTGCCCTCGGCCGCGGCGGGCGAGGGCGTCGATGGCGGGGCTCAGGTGATTCGTCATGATGCGCCCGTGCTTCCGCTTCCGCCGATGCTGCACCGGAGCCGGAGCCCCTGATCGTCGACCCCCTGGTCGCCGATCAGGCGGTGTTGATGGACCCGCCGAAAGGTAAGTTGTCGCTGGGGGTTCTGGCGATGGTCGCGGTGCTGCTGCTGGTCGGCGGCGCGGCGGGGCTTTATTTCGCCGGTCTGCCGCCGTTCGCGCCGAAAGCGGCGGAAACGGTCCGCGATGTCGGCACGGTGGCCGCGAAGCCGGTGGATGTCGCCGCCGATGGCGCCATCGACAGCCGCGAGGCCTTGGTCCGCTATCTGGCGGGCAATCCCACGGCCGACGCGGCGCTGGCCAAGGCGAAGGAATTGGACGGTCAGGGCTGCCGCGATTTCGCGATGCTGGTCTATCAATACGCGTCCCGCCAGGGCAGCGCCGCCGCGTCGCTGACCCTGGGGCGGATGTACGACCCCGACACCTGGACCAAGGAAACTAGCCCGATGGAGCGGCCCGATGCCGAAACCGCCGCCTATTGGTACGAACCGGCGGCGCGGGCGGGCGATGTCGAGGCGCAGCGTCGTTTGGGCAAGATTCTGGTGGCCCTGCCCCAGGGCGGCATCCAGAAGGACAAGGGCAAGGACTGGCTGACGAAGGCCGCCGCCGCCGGCGATGCCGAGGCCAAGACCCTGCTTTCCGCCCTGAAATGAGGTTCCCCATGCGCCGCCTTGCCGCCGCCTTTGTCCTTGCCTTGCTGCCGACGTTTGGCGGCGTCGCGGCGTTCGCCGCCGACCGCGCGCCGTTGCTGATGGAGGGGAAAAAGACCCTCTACCAGCGGGTGCTGACCCGCCCCGGCGCGGTCCTGAAGCGCGAACCCGGCGCTGGGCCGGGCGCCAAGCAACCGGCCCTGACGCGATTTTACGTCTATGGCCGTAAGGCCGCGAACGGCGCCGAGTGGCTGGAGGTCGGGCTGACCGCCAAGGGCAAGACCGATGGCTGGTTGGCCGCCGACTTTACCTTGCCGTGGAAGCAGCAGTTGGCGCTGGCCTTCACCAATCCGGCGGGGCGCGATCGCGCCCTGCTGTTCCGCGCCCGATCCGATTTGATTCCGTTGTTGGAGGCGGACTCCCCGGCCAAGGCGGAGGCGCCGCTGCGCAAGACGGTGGAGGGCGGCAAGGCCGGTCCTCGGGTGATTTCCATCGAACCCGCCACCCATGTCGACATCACCAAGAAATTCTATTTGCTGCCGATCCTTTCCGCCGAGGAGACCTTTACCGGCGACGGCCACCGCGTGCGCGTGCTGGAGGTCGCCTCCGTCTCCAAGCAGGACGAAGACGCCGCCAAGTCCCCGGCCAAACCCGCCGATGGCACCGCCGATTTGCGTAACTTCAGCGCGGCGGTGGTCTTCGTGATCGACAGCACGATGTCGATGGGGCCCTATATCGACCGCACCCGCGACGCGGTGCGCCGCGTCTATGAGCGCGTCGAAAAGGCCGGGTTGGCGGATCGCGTCAAGTTCGGGTTGGTTGCCTATCGCTCCAACCTCGATGCCGCGCCGAAGCTGGAATATGTCAGCCGCCTTTATGCCGATCCGACGACGGTGAAGGACGGCAAGGACTTTTTGGCCAAGGTCGCGGCGCTGAAACCCGCCACCGTCTCCACCCCCCGCTTTTCCGAGGATGCCTTCGCCGGGGTGATGCAGGCGCTGACCAAGATCAATTGGAATGCCTTTGGCGGGCGTTATGCGATCCTGATTTCCGATGCCGGCGCGCTAAAGGGCGGCGATCCGTTGTCGTCCACCAAGCTGGACGCCGAACAGGTCCGGCTGGAGGCGCAGCACCGTGGCGTCGCCCTTTACGCCCTGCACCTGAAAACTCCCGAAGGCGCCGCCAATCATGCCGAGGCCGAGGCCCAGTACACCGCGTTGTCCACCCATCCCCTGGTGCCGCGTCCGCTTTATTATGGGGTGCCGGTCGGCTCGGTCGAGGCCTTCGGCCAGATCGTGGACAGCTTAAGCGACGCCATCGTCGTCCAGGTCAACGCTGCCTATCGCGGCGAGGCGACGCCCGGCGCCGCCCGTACCTCGGACCCCGCCTATCTGAAGGGCGGCGAAAAGGCCGAGGATCGCATCCGTCTGGATACCGCGATGCTGGGTCACGCCATGCAACTGGCCTATCTGGGCCGGGTCGAGGGGACCACCGCGCCGCCGTTGTTCCGCGCCTGGGTCGCCGACCGCGCCCTAGCGCAGCCGACGGTGCCGACCACCGAGGTGCGGGTGCTCCTGACCAAGAACCAGCTAAGCAATATGCAGCAGGTGCTGAAAGGCATCGCCGAGGCCGGGCAGGCGGCGCAGTTGTCCCCCACCGACTTCTTCGCGCGGATGCGCTCGGTCGCCGCCACCCTGGGCCGTGACCCCAACGCGGTCAACGCCCCCAAGGCGGCGAAGCTGGCCGATCTGGGCCTGTTGGGCGAATACCTGGACGGCCTGCCCTATCGCAGCAAGGTGCTCGACCTCGATCAGGAAATCTGGTCCAGTTGGTCGATCGCGCAGCAACAGGCCTTCCTGGACGAGGTCAACCGCAAGCTCCGCCTCTATCAGATAGTCCACGACGACGTCGATCGCTGGGTCGCCCTGGATACCGGCGCCGACCCTGGCGAGGCGGTCTGCGCCCTGCCGCTCGATGCCCTGCCATGATCGCGCGCCGCGACGAAGGGTCGTGGGCTCCGCCCACCCCCGCCGGGGTCGCGGACCCCGGACCCCCTTTGTTTTTCCGCGAAGCGGAGACAGTCATCGTGGGGCAGGGTGATGGCGCTTCGCGCGAAAAGAAAAAACATATGGGTTCCAAGGGCCCAAGGCCCTTGGCGGGGGTGGGCGGAGCCCACGGGGTCCTTACGGAGCGGCGGCGATGACGGCGGTGCCCTTGCTGAATTTGTCCAGGGTGCGGTGTCGGCGCGGCGGCGCGGACGGTTTCGTTCTGGAGATTCCGGCGTTTTTCCTGGCTTCCGGCGCGGCGGCGGCGATCACCGGCCCCAGCGGCAGCGGCAAGAGCACGGCGCTGGACCTGCTGGGTTTGGTGCTGCGGCCCGAGGCGGCGGGGGGCTTCGTCCTCGATGGCTTGGACGCGGCGGCGGCGTGGCGGGCGGGGGATGCCGACCGACTGGCGAAACGGCGGGCGCGGAGCATCGGCTATATTTTGCAGACCGGCGGCTTGCTGCCTTTCCTGACCGTGCGCGACAACATCGGTTTGTCGCCCGCGCTGTTGGGAGGGGCGCCGGATCGCGGCCATCGTGATCGTCTGGTGGAGACCCTGGGACTGGCGCCGCATCTGGCGAAGATGCCCGCGCAGTTGTCGATCGGCGAGCGTCAGCGCGCCGCCATCGCCCGCGCCCTGGCCCATCGTCCGGCGCTGTTGCTGGCGGACGAACCGACCGCATCGCTGGACCCGGTGAACGCGGCGGCGGTGCTGGATTTGCTGCTCTCCCTGGTGAAAAGCCTGGGGGTCGCCCTGGTTCTGGTCAGTCACGATTGGGGGCGGGTCGCCGAATTGGGGATCGCCCGCTACGCCACCCAGGCGGTGGCGGGCGGTGGGCGCCTGGTCGCGGCGGAGGACGCGTCATGAGCGGCTTGCGCGACAGATCCCTGGCGGCGCGGTTGGCGGTCGCCGACTTTCGGTTCGAGGCGCGGGTTTCTGCCTGTTTGGTGCTGGCCCTGGCGGCGGTGATGACGCCGCTGCTGGTGTTGTTCGGGCTGAAATCGGGGATGGTGCAGACCCTGCAACAGCGCCTGCTGGCCGATCCTCACAATTTGGAAATCGTCGTGGTCGGCAGCTATCGTTTGACCCCGGAGTGGATCGCGGCGCTGACGCGGCGGCCCGAGGTCGGTTTCGCGGTGCCGCGTTCGCGGTCGTTGTCGGCGACCATCGACGTGCGGGCGGGGGACGACAAGGCCTTCCCCGGCCTGGAAATGGTTCCCAGCGGGCCGCGCGATCCCTTGCTGCCGCCGGGCGTCGTCGCGCCCTCCGGACAGGGGGCGTTGCTGTCGGCGGTGGCCGCGTTGCGCCTGGGCGTGGCGGTGGGGGACGCCCTGACCGCGCAGGTGACCCGCACCGTGGGCGGCGAAACTCAGGCGGCGCGCTTCGCCCTGACCGTTTCCGGTATCGTGCCGGAGGTCGCCTTCGCCCGTGCCGCCGCCTTTGTCGCGCCCGATCTGCTGATGCGGGCCGAGGATTTCCGCGACGGACATGCCGCCCTGGGGGCGGGCGGCGAACCGCGCGGCGCGGTGCCGCGCCTGTATGCCGGGGTGCGTCTGTATGCCCGCGATCTCGACGCGGTGGCGCCGTTGGCCCAGGTTCTGCGGGCCGACGGAATGGAAGTCCGAACCCGGGCCGCCGAAATCGAGGGCGTGCGCGCCATCGATCGCGTGCTCTCCCTGATCGTTCTGGTGCTGGTGGCGATCGGCGCGTCGGGATTTCTGTTGTCGCTGGGGGCCAGCCTGTGGGCCAACGTCGAACGCAAGCGCCGCGATCTGGCGCTGTTGCGGTTGATCGGCTTTTCCGGCGGCGCGGCGGCGCTGTTCCCGGCGGTGCAGGCGCTGTTGGTGGCGGCTTCCGGCAGTTTGCTGTCGGGGGGCGTCTATCTGGCCGTCGCCTGGGGGTTCGACGTGGCGTTGGGCGCCAACCTGGGGGCCAATGAATTCGTTTGCCGCCTGCCGCCCGGCGATTATCTGCTGGCGGTGGCGGCGACCCTGATCGCCGCCCTGGCCGCCGCGACGATCGCCGGTCGCCGTGCGGCCAAGGTGGACCCGGCGGAGGGATTGCGCGATGTGTGAGGGGATGGAAGAAACAGATGCGGGCTCCGCCCGCGCCCGCTGGGGCCTGAAGGCCCCAGACCCCCATTCGTCTTGGTTTTCGCGCGAAGCGCCATCCGGCCATCGTGTCCACGCGATGAATAATTGCCGCTGCGCGGCGAAAAACCGGAATGGGGTTCGGGGTCCGCGACCCCGGTGGGTCCAGGGCGGAGCCCTGACCTTGTTTCTGTGTCTTTTCTCCATCTCCGCCTTCGCCGATTGGGATGCGAAGCTGTTCAATCCGAAGCCGCTGGATGGCGATGTGGTGCTGCCGATGCCCTGCGGCGGCGCGATGGCGTTCCGCAAGGTGGCGGTTCCCGCCGATGGGGTTCTGGGTGACCGCGCGGTCACCCTGGGCAATGGTTCGGCGGATCGCGGCTATGCCGAGGGACCGCGCCGCGCCTGGATCGCGGGCAGTTTCGCGGGCGGCAAATCGGAACGGTATTTCCTGACCGCGAAGTACGAGGTAAGCACGCTGCAATATCAGGCGGTGATGGACGATGCCTGTCCGAAACCGGGGCTGGCGGGGCGGTTGGCGCGGGGTGGGGTGTCGTGGTTCGACGCGGTGGCCTTCGCCGAGCGGTACTCCGTCTGGCTGCGCAAGAACGCCGCAAAGGCGTTGCCGAAGAATGGCGACGAGGCGGGGTTCGTGCGCCTGCCGACCGAAACCGAATGGGAATACGCGGCACGCGGCGGCGCGGCGGTGGCGGAGGCCGACTTCAACGAGGCGCGCTTTCCGATGCCGCAGGGATTGGGCGGGTATGCCTGGTTCGCGGGGACGCAGTCGGCCAATGGCAAGCCAAAATTGACCGGTCTGTTGCAGCCCAATCCTCTGGGTTTGTTCGACATTCTTGGGAATCTGGATGAAATCGCGTTGGAGCCGTTCCACCTGAATAAGCTGGGGCGCGCCCACGGCGCGGCGGGCGGTTTCGTGGTGCGGGGCGGCAACTATCTGACGGCGGTGGAGGATATCCGGTCGTCGGCGCGGGCCGAGGTTCCCTTTTTCGACGATGCCGGGCCGCGCCACGCCAAAAGTACCGGATTCCGTGTTGTCGTCGCGGCGCCGGTGTTGGGCTCGGCGGCGCAGTTGCAGGCGGCGCGCGCGGCCTGGGGCAAGTTGGGTATGGCCTCGGCCACCGATGCGGGCCTTGGCAAGAAGGCAGAGGACCCGCTGGTCGAGTTGATGCAGCTTGTGAAGGCGGCGCCGACACCCGAATTGAAATCCAGGTTGGAACAGTTGCAGTCGGCGTTGCGCGGCAATATCGCGGAGCGCGACGAACAGCGCGATCGCGCCGCCAAGACCGCGCTGCGGATGGGGGCATTTCTGGGCCGCAAGCTCAAGGATGATGGGCTGGCGGTGGATGTCCTGGCGAAGATGGTCGAGGCGCAGCGGGCGCGCGATCCGAACGGCGAGCGCACCAAGTCCTATGCGGCGTCGTTGAAGGACGACCAACTGGCGATGGACGACAATTTGCGGTACTACGCGGATACCGTGATCCGCACCGCCGAAGACTATGGCGAGGAGACCTTGACGCGGCAGAAAGACCTGTTATCGGTGGAGCTGAAGAACCTGGGGCTGGAGAGTCTGGTCCCCTATGTGACGCTTCACCTGGGGCACGTCCTGACCTATCGTAAGGACAGCCGGGTCAGTCGCGGCAAATGGCTGGACGACTGGAAGGGTGCGCGCTAGGCGCGATAACGGGGGCAATGATGGCGAAGACCGGATTCAGAATGGCGGCGCTGGCGCTGGCGCTGGCGCTGGGGGCTTGTACCACCACCAACAACGAGAATTTGTCGCCCGCCGAAAAGAAGATGCGCGAGCAGGCCGACACCTTCAATCAGACGATGGCGGAAGGCGCGTTGGTCGGGTGTCTCGCCGGGACGATCATCGGAGCCCTGGCTTCCAACCGGCACCACGGTTCGGGCGCCGCGATCGGCTGCGGCGCGGGCGCGGCGGTGGGCGGCGCGGCGGGCTACGCGGTGGCTAGCAAGCAGGAAAGCTATGCCAACGAGGAAGCGCGTCTGAACGCCAAGACCGCCGAGGTCAAGGCAGACAACCAGCGCCTCGCCGGTTTGATCGATACCAGCCGTACGGTGATCGCCAGTGACAAGGCGGAAATCGAGTCCCTGGACAAGAAGATCGCGGCGGGCAAGATCACCGCCGAAAAGGCGAAGGTCGAAATCGCCAAGGTCGATGACAACATCAAGTACCTGACGCAGACCGTCGCCAGCCTGAAGAAGCGGCAAGAGGAATACCAGCTGGCCCGCGATCAGTCGGCGAAAGAGGCCGGGCCGCGCGCCACGGCCTCGATGGATGCGGAGATCGGCACCCTGAAGACCCAGATCGCCACGCTGGAAAAGGACCTGGACGGCCTGATGGCGCGGCGCAAGATTTCCCGCGTCGGATAAGGAGAACGCAACGTGAAGGCATGGGCATGGGGTACGGCGGCGGTCGCGGCGCTGGCTTTGGGCGGCTGCCAGACCAATCAGGATCCGGCGCAGGGGGGGGTTTTCTCCGGCGTCGTCAACATGACCGACGGGGCCTACGACAAGCGGCAGCAGAATCGCAAGCAAACCCTGGAAAACGAGCAGGATGCCAATCAGCAGAAGCAGCGGGAACTGGAGCGCACCAATGCCCAGCGCGACGCGGTGGCCGCACAGCGGGTTCAGGCGGAAAAGCGCTACGCCGTGTTGAGCGCCGAGGTCAAGGCCCTGAAGGCGCGATTGGCCAAGACCAAGGGGCAGTGCGCCGATTTGCAGCACGAAGCCGATGCCCTGCAATCCAAGATCGACATGCTGAAGGCGGACTCCTTTACCCCCGACGCCGAAAGGGCGGCGCGGTTGGAGGCGTTGTGCAAGGAAAAGGCCGCCCTGGAAAACCAGATCGACACCGCGATCGGGAAGTAGAGCGGGATCAGCGGCAGGGAGCGTTGCGCACGGTCGGCGAAACTCCGCGTTCCTTGATGAAGCGCACCACGTCGTCGCTGGCGATGGCGTATCCGGCGTGGCTGGCCTGATCCACCGCCACCCGGATGAAGGTGTTGACGCCGATCACCCGACCGCAGGCATCGACCAACGGGCCGCCGCTGTTCCCCGCCGAAATCGCCGCGCCGTGGGCGATGGTCGGCAGACTGCTATTGCGGTTCTGCACCGCCATGATGCTGCCCTGCGACAGGATCAGGTCGGGCATTCCGGTCGGGGTGCCGCGCAGCAGGCGCTGGAAGTGGATATCGTTTTCAATCAACAGGCCGGGAAATCCGGCGGCGATCACCGGTTGCAATTCGGTCGCGGTGGTGGACAGCGGCAGGGTGGCGCTGGCGGTCGCCCCTTGCAGCCGCAGCAAGGCATAGTCGCGCCCCTGCAACCCGGCTCTCTTGACCTGGGCCAGGATGGTGGCGCAGCGCACCCCGATATCGGGGCCGAGAACCAGGACTTCGCCGTTTTGAGCGCCTTCGATCACATGGGCGTTGGTGAACAGGGTGTCGGGGGTGATGAAGAACCCCGATCCGCTGCCTTGCTTGGTCAACACCAGAGCCACCGCCCGTTTCAGGTGAGCGACCAGTTCGTCGCGCGGTACCACGGCGTCGGTGGCGGCGGGGGATTGCGCCGCCGCGACGGGCTTTGCCCCGTCGGCGGCGACGGGCTCGGCTAGAACGGCGCGGGCCGCCGCCGGATCGGCGCAGACATCCCCGGCCAACACGGTTTGCAGACGATCCAGGCGGGATTGCAGGGCGGCGCGCTCCGCCGCCGGGTCGGCGGCGTGCACCGGCGTCGTCAGGGCCAGCAGACACAAGGCGGGAAGGAAAAAACGCTTCATCGGGGGAAAACGCCGGGTTGAGGCGCGGCGCGCTTCGCCGCAGACCGGATGATAGCCCGGAGCGCCGTCCTCCCCAAGATTTTTCCGGCGGTCAGACCGCCGTCACCGCTTCCTTACGGATTGCCACGAACAATTGTTGCAGCGGCAGGATCCGGGCCGACAGATCGCGGGCGGCGCGGGCTTCGTCTTCCGACACCCCCAGGGCGAAGAAGGTTTCGGCGGGGGTATAGACGGCCATTCCCAGTTCGCGGGCGATCTCCGCCGACAGCATCAGCGCCTTGGCCGACAGCGCGCCGGTCAGTGCGATCGGGCCGGTTTGCACCGGGGCGGACAGATCCTCGGGCCGGTGTTCCGCGCGGATGTCGCCGTTCTCCAGGCCAGAATCGCCAATCCGCGCCACCGGCCAACCATGGGCGCGTCAATGGGCCAACAGGATGGCGGTTTGATCCATCGCGGCGGAGGCCCAGGGACGCGGCGGGCCTGCCTTGGGGTCGGACTTTGGCGTCATCACGATCAGGGTCGGCGCGGTCATGGTCCCCTCCATCGGGTGCGGATGCTATCCCATGAATACGGACGACCGCGCCGAACACTGACGCGTTTTTTTACACGCAGGGACGAAGGTAGGGTTGGTTGATCTCCCACAACTCGTCCAGGATCGCCTTGGCGGCGTCGGTCGAGGTAATCACCGGGTCCAGAAGCAAGGCCTGCATCGCCAGTTCCTTCGATCCGCGGATCGCCGCCTCGGTGGCGATCTGCTGCACGCTGGCCTGTTGCAGCAGCAGCTTGGCGATGGCGTCGGGCAGCGGCCCCAGACTGATCGGATGCGGGCCGGCGGCATCCACCATCATCGGGACCTCGACCGCCAGATCGGGCGGCAGATTGGGAATAACGCCGCGATTGAGGACGATTCCGGCTTCGATGAAGCGGTGGCGGTTGTGCAGGATGCCGCCGATGATTTGTACCGCGCGTTCGCCCCAGGAGTGCTTGAACCAGTCCTCGGGGATAGGCTTGGCGCGGGTGATCACCGCGTCGATCAGGTCCTTGAATCTGTCGCGGCCCTTTTCGTCGCCGTCGAAGTCGAAGCCGTGCTCGCCGCCTTCCCAGCCATAGGGGCCAGGTACTCGCCGGTGTGGTCGTCGCTGCAGGTCGGCCACAGGCCGAAGGTACGGTAAAGCTTGCGGGTCAGGGGCGAGAAGCTGGGGTCGTGGGCGGCTTCCTTTTCCTTGAACAGGGGGGAGAGGTCGCGGCCGGAGACTTTCTCGCGCAGGTGCATCACCCATTGGAAGTGGTTCAGTCCGGCGGCTAGCAATTCCACCTCGGGCTCCGGCATGCCGAGAATCTGGCAGATGAACCAGCGCGCCAGGAAGATGCCGTGACACAGACCGATCGCCTTGCCCGAGAACTTTGCGGGGCGGCTGCTTGCCCCCGGCATGACGATCACCGGCGACGTGGTGATCGGACAGCGCACCGTGTTGGCCTATCTGACGTCGCCCCTTCGTAAATTTTCCGCCAACGTATTTCAGGACGCCCGGTGATGGACCAGCGAGCCTTGTTGAAGCATATCAAACAGACCTGCAAGATCTCGGATCTTCTGGCGGTCATTCAAAGTCTGATGCCGCTGGCCTTGCTGGGGGCGGTCGGCTGGCTCTTCCAGGGTTTCGTGAAGAACGCGATCGCGGACAACCCCATCCTTAATATTGGGATCCTGGTGATCGCCGTTTCCGGCGCGGGGCTGATGGTTTTCCGTCTGCTCGAGGCCCTGATGGAACGGTGCGTGCTTCGCCGCTTCCTTCGCGAGGCGCTGGGCGGCGGCGACATGAAGGAGCTACTGGAGGAATCCTGGCTGACCCGGCGGATGATGTACCGCTATCTGTCGCCGATTGCCGAAACCGGCGGCAAGTTGTCCTCGGCGATGGATCAGGAGGCGATCGAGGGCGAGCTGCGGGCGATGTCGGCGGAATTCGACAGCCGTTTGGAGCTGCCCAACTTCCTGGTCGGCGTCATGGTGGCGATGGGGCTTTTGGGAACCTTCATCGGCCTGTTGGAGGCCCTGACCGGTATCGCGGGCATGCTGGATGGCATGGCGGGTAACAGCGCCAATCTTGAGGAAGAATTCGTCAAGCTGATCAGAGAACTGCGCAAGCCGTTGGCCGGTATGGGCATTGACTTTTCGGCGTCGATGTTCGGCTTGGTCAGCAGCCTGATGCTGGGGCTGATGCTGCTGACGGTGCGCCGGTATGTCCGGCGGGTGATGTCGGATGCCCGGCGCGTTCTGAACGAACTGACCGAGCGCGTGCGCGGTCCGTTGCCGACCATGGGCGGCGGCGCGGTCCCCTCTCGTGGTGGGGTGTCCGAGGCGTTCTTGTCCGACTTTATGGCGGAATTGTTGGGCAACATCAATTCGTTGCAGGACTTGTTCCACCGTTCGCAGGATTCCTCGTTGCAGTTGACGACGCGCGTTGACGGTCTGTCGAAGCGCCTGGAAATGGTCGCGCAGTCGATCGAGAACAACGTCGCCGCCAGCAAGAAGAGCAACGACCTTCTGGGCTTCGGCCCGCGCATGAAGGAAACCAATGAACAGACGCTGAGCGAGCTGCGTTCGATTCTTTCCGCCAACACCGACGTGGCGAAGATCAACACGCGGCTGATCGACGTTATGAACGGCATCGATCAGAAGCTGGGGATCGGCAACGATACCCAGCGCCTGTTCCAAGATGCGCAGGATAACGTCGGTCGCGACACCCTGACCAAGATCGACGAGGCGGTGGGCGTGCTGCACACCGTCAACGATCACGGTTCGGATACCGAAAACCGCCTCGACCGTCGTTTGCAGGCGCTGGCGTCGTCGTCCACCGCGATCGCCACCGGCGTGCAGCAGTTGGCGGTGAAGATGAACGAGGTCGCCTCGATCTCGCAGACCCAGCTGAGCAATGCCGGTGCGGTGCAGCAGTCGATGCGTGACGCGGTGTCGGAAACCCTGGGCTCGTTCAAGGATCTTTCGGAACGCCTGAAGAAGATCGAAGAGGTCGATGTCGGCGGCTCCCGCCACCTGTGGGAGATCAAGGAAAACTTCGGCGCGATGAACAGCTCGCTCGAACCCTTGGGCGCGATCGCCAGCGGCATCAGCCACCAGAGCACCATTCTGGAGGCGACGTTGGAGGAAATGCGCAACAGTCAGCGGAACCTGATCCGCGAAATCACGCGGGAACTGGCGCGGGCGATGGCGCAGCAACAGCAACAAATGCTGGAAAAACAGCAGGCAAGCCAACAGGCGATGGAATCCCCATATGATGGGGAAGTGACGGAAGAATAAGCATGTTCCAGGTCCGGCCCCACCGTCTGGGGTGATGCAGGAAGGGAGGCTCGACCATGCCTCAGAAGGCGTCGATCATTAAACCGGATGCTTCCGGTGGGTTCAAGCTGCCCCTGTCGCAAGGGGATGTGGCGCGGATCGATGTGGTCGATGTCGATCTGGTGATCCAGGCCAAGGACGGCACGCGCTACGTGCTGGCGGGCGCCGGGATCGAGGCGATGAGCGATCATCCGCCGATGGTGAGGTTCACCAACGGCGCGGCCAGTTCCTCCTCCCTGCTGGAAATGGTCGGGTTGGTGGAAACGCCGGATTTGTCCATTCCGGTGATGAGCAGCCTGACTGAGCACGATGCCAAGACGACCTCGGGCGACAAGTCGTACCATGGCGACGGCACCCAGGATGCGGCGCCCGAATTCCAGGCGAGCCAATCCCAGCTTGAGGCGCAGGCCGAGGCGCAGCAGGCCGCTCAATCCGATCTGGTCGGCCCGATTGCCGAGGCTTCCGACGCCACCGTCGAACAATTGGTGCAGGAAATCGGCAAGGCGGTGGACAAGCTGCACGACAAGGCCGCCGACCCTGCCCCGGTGCAGCCGTTTGAACCTCCGGCGGCCCCCGCAACCGGGGTCGGCGCGGCGCCGAACCCGGTCAGCCTGACGCCGCTGTTGGTGCTCAACATGGGCAACGTGGTCAGCCCCACCAGCACCTCCAACCAGTTACGGCTCGGGCGGCTTTTCCGGCAGCGATGCCGTGTTGCATATCGATGCGCGCGATGCCTTGCAGATCACCATGGAAACCATTACCGGTACGGATGGGGTGAACGACGTGATCTACGCCGACAGCTCGTCGGTGGGCGGCGTCAGCTACAACGCCAACGGCACGGTCAGCGGTACTGCGCAGTTCGCCAAGGAGTTCTCCGTCCAGATTTCCGGTTATTTCACCACCCTGACCGCGATCACCGTGACGATTTCTGGAAACACGTCGGCGATTTCCATCGTCGGCGGCACTGAGACCCCCTGGCGGCGGCGTCTGGACTCTGGCGCTTGAGGTGCTGACCGACGAACAGACCTTCAAAATCGTCTACCTGACCCCCGAGGCGGACGCCGCCAATCCGGTGCATGACAGTTTCACCCTGACCATGAACATCACCGGCGTTACTCGCGCCCAGGAATTCACCAGTTCCAGTACCTATAATTTCGAGATCCGCGACGCCAACACCGTCGCTGATATCAGTCAATCCTCCGGTGGGCAGGTCGTCTATGTGCTGCCCGCGCAGGGCGTCGCCAATTCGATTTCGACCGGTACTGGCGCCGATACGGTGCATGCGGGGACGGGCAATGACATCGTTTCCGCTGGGGCCGGGAACGACTTCATCAACGTGGGCGGCGGCACCAATATCATCGATGGCGGCGCGGGCACCGACAAGGTGTCTTACGCGGGGCTTGCCACCGACGTGACCGTCAACTTGGTCACCGGCGGAGCTACCGGCGGCGCCATCGACACCCTGACCGCGTCTCAGGTGACGGACATCGCCGACAACGGCACCAGTTCGTCGCTGACCTTCATCCTGGACACTGGCGATACCTTCACCGCCGACGTCAGCGGGACCGATTACATCCAGGCGGTGACTGCGGGGGTCACCACCACCTATGGCGCGGGGGTCGATGTGGTGTCCGCCGGTGTCGATACCACCTATGCGAATTACAATTCCGCGAATGCGTTGCAGGCGACGGTCAATGTCGATTACCGAGCCCGATCGGGCGGCCGGGCGGCCGGGCAGCCCTGGGGCGAGGCCCTGTCCGCCTTGCTGGCGGCGGCGGACGTGCCGTTTCTGATGTTGTTCCTGTTGATCGTCGCCTAGGTCGGCGGTTTCCTGGTGTTGGTGCCTCTGCTGTTGGGCGTGACGCTGATCGCGGCGCATGCCCTGTTCGCGATTCCGACCCTGGAGGCCGAGGCTCGCCGCGCCGGGGAGGCCCGTTTTTCCCTGTTGGCCGACGTTCTGTCGTCGTGCGAGGCGGTGGTCGGCGGGCGCTTCGCCGGATACCCTGCGGCACGGTTGGCGCCGCGCCAGTCTGCGCGCGGGCGCGGCGTCGGGGCGGTCGCGTTTCTGGCATGCCCTGGCCTTCGCGTCGTCGGCGTTGTTCACCAATCTGGCCTATGTCGGGGTGATCGTCACCGGCGCCTATTTGATCGACGCGTGGGAACTGACCACCGGTCGTTTGATGGCGTGTTCGATCCTGACCTCGCGGCTGATGGCGTCCCTGGCTTCGGTGGTGACGCTGTTGATCCGTTATCGCGAATTCCGCCGTGCCTTGGCCGAGGTGGACCGCACCCTGCCGTCGCCGCCCTCCGCCGCGCCGCCGCGCCTGCGCGGGCGCCTGATCGGCGAGGTCCGTTTCGGCGGCGTTAGAGCCGTCGCCTGCGCGCCGAGGGCGTTCCCGCCCTCGATAAGGTCGATCTGGTGGTCCCTTCCGGCGAGATGCTGGGCATCGCGGGCCGTCCCGGCGCCGGCAAGACGATGTTGTTGCGGCTGCTTTCCTGCGGGTTGAAGCCCGATGGCGGCGAGGTGCTGATCGACAACGTGCCGCTGTCCGCCCTGGCTCCCCACGATCTTTCCCTAAATATCGGCTACAAGCCGCAGGACCCCTGTCTATTCGAAGGCTCGTTGAAAGACAATCTGCGGCTGGGTCAACCCGGTCTCGAAATCGGCGCGATCAAGGCGGCGTTGAAGGCCGTGGGGTTGATGTCCGCCCTGGAGCAGGGGGAACTGAACCTGACCACTCCGGTGGGGCCGCGTGAACGGGTCCTTGCCTGAAAAAGCCCTCGACGCGGCGCCCGCGATCGCGTACCAACCGCCTTTTCCGCCAGAAAAGGGAGGTCCCGGCGTGTTCCATGTGAACGAGTATTTCGACGGCAAGGTCAAGTCCATCGCCTTTCAGGGCGAATCCCTTCCTGCCACGGTCGGCGTGATGGCGGCGGGCGACTATGAATTCGGCACCAACCGGTTGGAAACGATGACGGTGGTTTCCGGCGCGCTGACGGTCAGGCTGCCGGGCGCGGCGGAATGGGCGACGTTCCAGGCCGGGGATAGCTTTCAGGTCCCGGCGAACGCGAAATTTCAGCTGAAGGTGACGGCCGACACTGCCTATCTGTGCACCTACGTCTGAGGGTGCGCGGGCGGTGGCGGGGTTTGCGCGCCGCCGCCGCCGCACTTATATCCCATGCACGCGGCGGCGATATCCGCGAGGAAGACAAGCGACAGGGGATATGATGACGGATTTTGGCAAGATCATGGGGCTGGCGGTGTTGGCTTGGGGCGTCGCCGTGGGCGCCGGTGCCGCGTCGGCGGCATCGCCGACGCCGGAGCAGTGCGCCGCGGCCTATCGCGGCTGCGATGCGGCCTGTAACGCCAAGGACCCGAGGCACGGGTTTTCCTATGCCGGGTGTTCGGCGAAGTGCGTGGCGAGCCGCGCGACCTGCGAGGGCGAGATCGTCTATGACGAGACCTCGGCCTGGAGCAAGAAGCAGTACGACGCCGCCAAGTCCTGGGTGCAGGAAAAAACGCGACAGACGAAAGAGCTGATCGACGAGGACCCCAGCAACACGGAATACAAATACCCGCCGAACGACCCTGAAACCGGCAAGGTTCAGCGGTAGTAGGCGCCGACCACCAGGATGACGTCATCGACCCGCCGGATCAGGCTGGTCTTGCGCATCGGGGTGCCGGTCAACGGGTTGATGATGCGGTATTCCAGATTGCCCTGGCCGGAGGAGCGTGCGATCTCGCGGATCATGTCGCCATAGGGCTTGCCGTCCGCATCCAGGATTTGAAAGATGCTGCGCCCGACCATGCGGGGGTCGGCGTGGGACAGGCGGACGCCATCATCGACGCGGCTCATCGAGATGTAGAGGTCGCGGTCCCGGAACGGACCGTTCTTTTCCATGAAGGCGCGGGCGGCTTCGTTGGAGCCGTGCAGCTCGACATAGGCGACGGCCTTTTCCAGCATCGCCTTGGCCTCGGCCTGCGAGGCGAAGTCTTGCGACCACGCCTTCGCCACTCCGCCGGAGAGGCAAAGGAACAAGATCAGAAGCCGAACACAACAGTACTTTGTAACGCGACCGGCGTGAATGCGCCGATCTCCCCTCCACGAGCCTGGGCCTATACATTACTTGGTTTGTCGTCATCCCGCAATGCGCGCCCGGCGGCATTAGAGGGTTCTCTTCGCGGGTGATTGCGTGTATATGGGAGGGTCCGTTTTCCCTGGCGGCCCGCGCCCCATGGCGCGGCGGTGGGCGATAAGGTCGATTTTTTGAGGGAGTGTGAAGGCCCATGGTCGAGACCAAGAACTGGACCTCTGAATCCTGGAAGAGCCGCCCGATCGTGCAGATGCCGGATTATCTGGATGCCGTGGCGCTGCGGCGAGTCGAGGATCGTCTGCGCGGTTATCCGCCGCTGGTCTTCGCGGGCGAGGCGCGCAGTCTGAAGCGGGCGCTGGCCCATGCCTCCGAGGGGCAGGCATTCCTGCTGCAGGGCGGCGATTGCGCCGAAAGCTTCGCGGACTTTCACCCCGACACCATTCGCGACACCTTCCGAATCCTGTTGCAGATGGCGGTGGTTCTGACCTTCGGCGGATCGGTGCCGGTGGTCAAGGTGGGGCGTATGGCCGGACAGTTCGCCAAGCCGCGTTCCTCGGCGACCGAGGTGATCGATGGTGTCGAACTGCTGTCCTATCGCGGCGATATGATCAATGGGCCGGAAGCGACGCCCGAGGCGCGGGTTGCCGATCCCGATCGGTTGGTGCAGGCCTATAATCAGGCGGCGGCGACCCTGAATCTTCTGCGCGCGTTTTCGCAGGGCGGTTATGCCAATCTGCAATCGGTGCACCAGTGGAACCTGGATTTCCTGGCCGATACGCCGCAGGCGCACCGCTACAACGACATGGCCAACCGCATCGACGAGGCGCTGTCCTTCATGGCCGCTTGTGGCGTCACCCCCGATCTGGTGACGCAGATGCGCGAGACCGATTTCTATACCTCGCATGAGGCGTTGCACCTGAACTATGAACAGGCGCTGACCCGCATCGATTCGACCACCGGCGACTGGTACGACTGCTCCGCCCACATGTTGTGGATCGGCGACCGTACCCGCCAGTTGGACGGCGCGCACGTCGAATTTTTGCGCGGCGTCGGCAATCCCCTGGGTGTTAAGGCGGGGCCGTCAATGTCCGCAGACGACCTGCTGCGGCTGTGCGACGTTCTCAACCCCGACAACGAACCCGGTCACCTGACCGTGATCGCGCGGATGGGGGCCGAGCAGGTGATGGACAAGCTGCCGCCCTTGGTGCGCGCGCTGAAGGCCGAGAGTCGCAAGGTCCTGTGGTCGTGCGATCCGATGCACGGCAACACCGAAAAGGTCTCCAGCGGCTACAAGACCCGCGACTTCGAACGCATCCTGGCCGAGGTGCGGGGCTTCTTCACGGTGCATGCGGCGGAAGGCACCCATGCCGGCGGTGTCCATTTCGAGCTGACCGGGCTGAACGTCACCGAGTGCATCGGCGGAACCTCGGCGGTGACCGAGGCGTCCCTGGGCGATCGTTACGAAACCGCCTGCGATCCGCGCCTTAACGCCGATCAGTCGTTGGAACTAGCGTTCCTGTTGGCCGGGCATCTGAAGGCCGAACGCGACAAGGCACGGGCCTTGGCCCGTCAGGCGACAAGGTAGGCGACGCCGGTTCTTTGCGCCGCGTCCCGGACGCCACCGGACGCGGGCCGGAAGGGGAGGGTTCCATGGTGGCCAAACGCCTGGGTGCGTCTTGTTGCGCCGCCGTCACGCAGCCCGCAGCTGGCGATGTGCCGTTCTATACCGACAAGTATTTCACCCGCACCCGGCGGATCGTCGAACGTTTTGGCGACATCGACGTCACCTACGCGGTGTTCATGCGCCGTCCGGTTCTGCATACGCCGCGATTGGCCTTGGCCTGGCTGACCCAGGTGATGGCGGAAAAGGGCGCGGCGGTCACCGTCGAGGAACGCTTCGCCGAAGGCGATTGGGTCGGCGCCGGAGAGCCGATGCTTTACATCACGGGTTCCTTCGTCGCGTTGTCGGAATTGGAAACCCTGTTCCTGCAAAAGATCGGGTCCGCCGCGGTTGCCGCCTTCGGTGCCTATCAGATGTGTTGCGAGCTGCCGAAGATCAGCTTTCTGGCGATGGACGCGCGCCACTGCGCCGGGGCCGAGATGGCCGAAATGATGGCGTATGCCGCGTCGGTCGGGTCGCGGGCGGCGCAGGCCAAGGTCGATGCGATCGGTTTCGTCGGCAATTCCAACGATGCTACCGCGCATTACTTCGGGCAGGACCAGGGCATGGGGACAATGCCGCACGCCCTGATCGGCTATGCCGGATCGACGGTGCGCGCCGCCGAGATGTTCCACGAAACCTTTCCCGAGGTGCCGTTGTTCGTTTTGGTGGATTATTTCGGTCTCGAGGTCAGCGATACCCTGGCGGTTTGCAAACGCTTTCCCGGTCTGGCGCGTCAGGGACGGTTGGGCATCCGGTTGGATACCCATGGCGGACGCTTCGTCGAGGGGCTGGACACACAGTCGTCCTACGCGGTTCTGGACAAGCACGCGCCCGATGCGTTGCGCGGCTACCGTTCGGAAATCGAATTGCGCCACCTGATCGGCACCGGGGTTTCCGCCGCCGCCATTTGGCACGTGCGCGAGGCTCTCGACACCCACGGCTTCGAGAAGGTCAAGATCATCGCGTCCAGCGGCTTTTCCGGCAAGAAGTGCAGCGTCATGGCCTTGGCCAAGGCGCCGGTCGACATCATCGGCACCGGATCCTTCCTGCCGGAGTTGTGGGGGGAAACCTACGCCACCGCCGATATCGTCGCCTATGGCGGCGAGCCAAGGGTCAAGGTCGGACGCGAATTCCTGCTGCGCCCCAATGCCTGACCTGGCACGAGATCCCGGCGCGTTGGGCGGCGGCATCCAGCGCCACGAAGAAACGGGTGATCGCTTCCAGCGTTTCCGGTTCATAGCGTTGCGACAGACCGTTTTCGCCGCAGTCGCCCATCGCCGCGCGCAGTTCCTGCATCCGCGCCAGGATCAAGGCGAGGGCATGGCGTTCTGAAAATTGCCAGTCCTGTTCCCGTAGGGTCTTGCCGGAGGCGGTGTGCGCATCGACCATCGCCACCAGCCAGGAAAGCCGTCGTTCGAAATCCACGAAGTGACCGATGATCACCACGTCGATGTCGGTCGTCAGGGCGCGGGTTGCAGGGTCGGCGAAGACCTCCGCCCAGACCGGATCGCCGGTCATCGGGTTCAGGTGGGCGGCGACCAGTGCCTCGGCCTGAAGACGGCAGGCGTCGGCGCGGTCCTGGCCCAGCATCGCCGAGATCGCGCACATCAGTCCGGGGATGACGCGGCGCGACAGCATCGGGTGGGTTATCGACGCCACCGGTTCCGGCGTTGCCCCGAAGTGCGGAAACAGCGGACGCAATGGCTCGGTGAGGATGCGTTCGAAGGGGGGAAGGGTGCGCCCCTCCGCCTCGTTGAGAAGGCGGCGGCACTCGTGGAAAGTCAGCGTGGTCAGGGGGTGGGTTTGCAAAAAGTCGCGGGCGACGCCGCGCATCGTCTGGACATCGACGAACTCGCCGCGTTCCGCCGAACGCTGGGCGTAGAATTGGATGAAATCCGCCAGCAGGGCGTTCGGCGTCCTTAACGGGCAGTGAACGCCTTTTACCGCGTCGAGGTGGACGTGGGTGTCGGGGGCGTGCAGCATGGCCGCAGCGGACACGATCTCCTCCTTTAGAATTAGATAAGTATGAATATATTACACGAAATTTCACAAACTTCATACTTTTAAGTGAGAGTCCTCCGCTTTTTGGCTGGTGTTCGCGGTGAAATGTCCTGCGTTGACATCCCTCCGCCATGACCCTAGGTTGCGAAGCGGAGATCACCGGGAAAGTCTTCGAATGCGCCTCTCCTTGACGATCGGACTGCTGCAGATCAATCCGACGGTCGGCGCCGTCGCCGCCAACGCGGCGGGACTGGCGGCGGCCTACGAACGGGCGTGGGATCGGGGCGCCGAATTAGTGGTGGCGCCGGAACTGGCGCTATCGGGGTATCCCCCCGAGGATCTGGTGCGCCGCGCCGCTTTTCTTGACCGAATCGATGCCGCGCTGACCGATCTGGCGCGGTTGACCAAGAATGGCCCCGCCCTGGCGGTCGGCGCGCCGCGCCGCCGCGTTGGCGACGACGGCGTTTGCCATTGCGCCAATGCCATTGTCGTGATGGAAGGCGGCGCTATCGTCGCCGAGCGCGACAAGGTGCATTTGCCGAATTACGGCGTCTTCGACGAGGCGCGGGTGTTCGCGCCGGGGCCGCCGCCGTTGCCGGTGACGATCGCCGGACATCGTGTCGGCCTGATGATCTGCGAAGACATGTGGTACCCCGACGTCGCCCTGCACCTGAAGGAAAACGGCGCGGAGATTCTGGTGGTGCCGAACGGTTCGCCGTTCGAAACCGACAAGCAGGGGATGCGCCCGGCGCATGCGCGGGCGCGAGTGGCGGCGACCGGATTGCCGTTGGTCTATGTCAACCAGGTGGGCGGCCAGGACGAACTGGTGTTCGATGGCGCGTCCTTCGTCCTGAACGCCGGCGGTGACGAGGTTCTGCGCCTGCCGTCGTGGAGTGCGCACGAGGCCCTGGCCGAATTCGCCGCCGTCGATGGCGGCCTTTCCGCCCTGCCGGGGGAAATGGCGCCGCTGCCGGACCCCTGGGAATCTCTGTACCGTGCGTTGCTGACCGGGTTGTGCGACTATATCGAAAAGAACCGCTTTCCCGACATCATCCTGGGGCTGTCGGGGGGCATCGACAGCGCCATCGCCGCCGCCCTGGCGGTGGACGCCCTGGGCGCGGAGCGCGTTACCTGCGTGATGATGCCGTCGCCCTATACCTCGGACGAAAGTCTGGAAGACGCGGCGGCGGTGGCGGGTTTGTTGGGCTGCCGTTTGGAAACCATCGGCATCGGTCCGGCGATGGAGGCCTTCGCCGCGATGCTGGCGCCGCATTTCGCGGGCCGCGCCGCCAACGAGGCCGAGGAAAACATCCAGTCTCGCGCCCGCGGCCTGGCCTTGATGGCCTTGTCCAACAAGCTGGGGCCGATGGTGTTGGCGACCGGCAACAAGTCGGAAATGAGCGTCGGTTACGCCACCTTGTACGGCGACATGTGCGGCGGCTTCGCGGTCTTGAAGGATGTCTACAAGACAGAGGTCTTCGCCCTGTCGCGCTGGCGCAATGCCCACCGTCCGGCGGATGCTCTTGGTCCCCTCGGGCCGGTGATGCCCGAGCGCGTCATCACCAAGCCGCCGACCGCCGAACTCAAGCCCGACCAGAAGGACGAGGACAGCCTGCCGCCCTACGTGCGTCTGGATGCCATTCTCGCCCGCTTGATCGAGGGTGAACAGGCCCCCGAGGAGATCGTCCGCGAGGGCTTTCCCGCCGCCGAGGTGGAGAGGGTCTGGCGCCTTCTGAACGGCGCGGAATACAAACGGCGGCAATCGCCTCCCGGGGTGAAGACGACGCGTCTTGCGTTCGGGCGCGACCGTCGTTATCCCATCACCAATGGATTTCGGGACTGAAAGACAGGATTCATGAAGGTTCGTTTCGCGCCCAGCCCCACCGGCTATCTGCACATCGGCAACGCGCGTACCGCTTTGATCAACTGGTTGTTCGCGCGGGCGCACGGCGGGCAATTCCTGTTGCGTTTGGACGATACCGACGCCGAACGCTCGACCGCCGCCTATGCGCAGGCGATTCGCGACGACCTGGCCTGGATGGGGTTGACCTGGGACGAGGAAAAAAGCCAGATCGCGCGGCTTTCCCGCCATGCCGAGGTCAGTGACGCCCTGGCCGCGTCGGGGCGCCTGTACGCCTGTTACGAAACGCCCGAGGAACTGGACTACAAGCGCCGCCGCCAGCGTGCCAGAGGACTGCCGCCGGTCTATGATCGCGAGGGTCTTTCCCTGTCCGCCGCCGACAAGGCGCGTTTCGCGGCGGAGGGGCGCACGCCGCACTGGCGTTTTCTGTTGAAGCACGAGGAAACCGCCTGGGACGATCTGGTGCGGGGTCCGCAGTCCTATCATGGTGCGCACCTGTCCGATCCGGTGGTGCGGCGCGCCGACGGCAGTTGGCTGTACATGTTGCCGTCGGTGATCGACGACGTCGATTTCGCCGTCACCCATGTTCTGCGCGGCGAGGATCACGTTACCAACACCGCCGTGCAGATTCAGATGTTCGCGGCGATGAACGCGCCGCCGCCCGCCTTCGGTCATGTGCCGCTGATCACTGGGCCGGGCGGAGAAGGCCTGTCGAAGCGCGATGGCGCCCAGGCGGTGCGCGACTTTCGCGCCGAAGGCATCGAACCGGCGCCGATGCTGGCGATGCTGGCCAGCCTGGGCACGGCGGAGGCCGCCGACCCCACGGCGGACGCGGCGCGATTGGTCGCCGCCTTCGATGTTCGGCATTTCGGTCGTTCGCAGCCCCAGTTCGACCCGGCGGAATTGACCGCCTTGAACGCGCGTTATCTGCATGGTCTCGATTTCGCGGCGGTGCGGGCGCGCCTGGACGAGATTGGTCTTGCCGATGCCGACGCGGCGTTCTGGTTGGCGGTGCGCGCCAATCTGACGCGGTTGTCCGACGCGCAGGTCTGGTGGCGGGTGATTCATCTGCCCCTGACCCCCTTGATCGAGGATGCCGAGGTGGCCGCCGCCGCCGCCGCCGCCCTGCCGCCGGAACCGTGGGACGAAACCACCTGGGCGGCGCTGACCGGCGCGGTCAAGGCGGCGACCGGGCGCAAGGGACGCGCCTTGTTCCATCCGCTGCGTTTGGCCCTGACCGGGCGCGAGAATGGCCCCGAATTGAAAGTGCTGCTGCCGATGATCGGACGGGACAGGGCGCTCGCTCGCCTGTCCGGCCGCACCGCCTGAAAAACGAAAAGGATGCCGCCCGTGGGCTTGACCGTTTACAACACCTTGACCCGAGCCAAGGCTCCCTTCATGCCGTTGGACGCCGCCCATGTGCGGATGTACGTCTGCGGGCCGACCGTTTATGACCACGCGCATATCGGCAACGCGCGACCGGTGGTGGTGTTCGATACCCTGTATCGCCTGTTGAAGCGGATCTATCCGCGCGTCACCTATGTTCGCAACATCACCGATGTCGATGACAAGATCAATGCGCGGGCCAAGGAGTCCGGGCGCTCGATCCGCGACATCACCGAGGAAACGGCGGCCTTCTACCATCAGGACATGGATGCCCTGAACGCCCTGCGCCCCGATATCGAACCGCGCGCCACCGAACACATCGCCGAGATGATCGCGATGATCTCGGTCTTGATCGAGAAGGGGCATGCCTATGCGGCGGAGGGCCATGTGCTGTTCGCGGTGGGATCGATGCCCGACTACGGCGCGCTGTCGCGGCGGTCCCGCGACGAAATGATCGCCGGCGCTCGGGTCGAGGTGGCGCCCTACAAAAAGGACCCCGGCGACTTCGTGCTGTGGAAACCGTCCGCGCCCGATCTGCCGGGATGGGAGAGCCCCTGGGGGCGCGGTCGCCCCGGCTGGCATATCGAATGCTCGGCGATGAGCGGCAAGTACCTGGGGGATTCCTTCGACATTCACGGTGGCGGCCAGGATTTGGTGTTCCCGCACCACGAGAACGAGATCGCGCAGTCCACCTGCGCCAACGGTCCGGAAACCTTTGCCTGCTATTGGATGCACAACGGCTATCTGATGGTCGAGGGCGAGAAGATGTCGAAGTCCCTTGGCAACCTCTTCACCGTTCGCGATCTGCTGGCGAAGGCCCCGGGCGAGGCGATCCGGCTGTGCCTGCTGGCGACCCATTATCATCAGCCGCTGAACTGGACCGATGACGGCCTGACCCAGGCGAAGCAGGCGCTGGACCGGTTCTATAATGCTCTTGAGCGGGTCGGGGACGTTGCCGCCGATGACAAGGGCGCGGCGGAGCTTCTGCGTCCGGTGCTGGAAGCCTTGGAAGACGATCTGAATACCCCTGCGGCGATCTCGGCCATGCACGATGTCGTCAGTCGCTTGAACAAGGCCGAGGCTCCCCGCGAACAGGCGGTGTTGAAGGCGGCGCTGATTCAGGCGGGGGATGTTCTGGGAATTCTGGCGATGACGCCGGAGGCTTGGCGTCGTGGGACGGCGACGGGCGGATTGGCCGATGCCGAGATCGACGCCATGGTCGCGGCGCGCGAGGCCGCCCGCGCGGCCCGCGACTTCGCCGAGGCGGACCGCCTGCGCAAGGCCCTGGCCGATGGCGGTATCGTCCTTGAGGACGGCGCGGGCGGAACCCGTTGGCGGCGCGGACAGCCCCCCCCTGGAAAAAACACGCATAGGTACTATTTTTATTGATCGTTTGGCGGGTGATTGTTATCCGTGGTAACTAAAGAACCACGGTCGTCACATACTTTGGACTGTGATTATACTTCCAACCGATATTGGTCTGTGGTTTATCGGGGATTCAATGCCATATTCTCATCGTACCGTCAGGATGTTCTGGGATTCCCGGCCGTGAGCATGCGTGTCGTCGCGTCCAGGCTTCAGGAAGAGGCTTCGCCGGGCATGCGCCGCGCGCTCCTGGTGGATGACGACGTCCTGCATGCCCGTCTGGCCGAGATGTTCTTGAGCGAAGGGGGGGCGGAGGGCGGTTGCCGCCGTCGATGTCGTGGGTTCGCTGTCGCAGGCGCTGCGCCATCTATCGGGACATGGCTACGACGCGGTTCTGCTGGATCTTGGCTTGCCCGACGGTCAGGAACTTGGCGTGTTGTCGGCGGTGTTGGCGGTGGCGCCCGACTGCCCGGTCTTGGTCCTGACCGGCGACAATGACGAACGCCTTGCCGCCGAGGCGATGCGCATGGGCGCGCAGGACTTCCTGATCAAGGGGCGTCTGAACCGCAAGCAGTTGCGCAGCGCCGTCGTTTATGCGGTGGAGCGTAAGCGCCTGTTGCGCACCGGCATCGCCGAGGGCCTGCTGGAGAGTATCCTGTCCAGCACCCACAACGCGATTCTGGCGCTGGAGCCGGCGGGCGACCGCGATGACCGGCGTTGGCGGGTGGTGCTGGCCAACCCGCCCTGCGAGACCTTCTTCGGGCGTGTTCTGCGCGACATCGAGGGCGCCTGGTTGGATGTCGTCCTCGTTAAGCACCACTATGCCGAAATCGAGACGACGCTGGCCCGTGTCCAGGAACGGGGGGCGGTGCGTCAGCACCAGCCGTGTTTGCGGAACGGCGATACGGCGCGCTGGTTGCTGATGGATGCGGTCCCCTGCGGCGACAACATCGCGGTGACCTTGACCGACGTCACGCCGATGAAGGCGCGCGAGGACGAACTGGTGGCCGCGCAGCATCTGGCGCAGACCGCCCTGGACGACAAGGTGGGGTTGCTGCACGCCCTGGGACAGAAGGTGCCGGGCGCGCTGATGCGGATTCTGCCGCGTTGGGACGATGCCACCGAGCTTCTGTCCGACAATGCCGGAAACGACCGCTTCAAATCCGACCTGGCCGGGGCGCGGGCGGAGGCGGCGGTGCTCTCCACCAAGGTTGATGCCCTGGTCAATCTGCGGCAAAGCGCGGGCTTCGCCTATTTGGGCGAGAACTATCTGTCGGTTCTGGAAATCTCGCCCGATCTTTCGGCGGTGGTCCGCGCCGAGGACAGGACGATCCTGTTTCTGAACGGGGTCGGGCGTCAGATTCTGGGTATTCCCGAGGGGAAGGAACTGTCGGGGACGTCGTTCCTGGACTACGTTCCAACGGACTATTCGGTGCTGTTCGAAGCCGGCATGTCCACCCTGCGCGGCGAGGCGACCCGCGTGCCGATGTATCTGGAGAGCGCCGACGGGCATCTGGTCGATGTCGAGCTGCTGGCGATGGATTGCCCGGTGGCGGGGATCGACGCCTGGGCGGGGCAGGATCTGGTTCTGGTTTCGGCGGTCGATACGACGCGCCGCAACCGCGCCTCGCGGCGCATCATCGCCCGCGAGGAACAACGGCGCAAGATCATGGACAACGTCGCCGATGCGGTGGTCGTGGTCGATGAGGACGGGCGCATCGAGACCATCAATCGTGCCACCGAGACCGCCTTTGGCGCGCCCTCGCGCGAGTTGGTGGGGGCCGGGGTGGGGCGTCTTCTGGGGCCGGTGAGTGCCCCCGATGGGCATCCGATGACCGGGTTGGAGACGTTCTTGGGCGGCGGCGTTCCGGCGCGGGTGTCCGGCTGGCGGCGGCATCTGGGGCGGCGGGCCGATGGCGAGCTGTTCCCCATAGAGTTCGCGGTCCGCGACCCCAACCCTGGCGAGCGACATCTGTTCATCGGCTTGATCCGCGATATTTCCGAACGCGTCGCGTACGAGGAAAATATCCTCTACATGGCGACCCACGACCTGTTGACGACATTGGCCAACCGGACCCGTTTTCACGATGAATTGGGGGCCACCCTGGTCAAGGCGAAGCGGGAGGACACTCGCTTCGGTTTGCTGTTCTTCGATCTTGATCACTTCAAGGCGATCAACGACAGAGCTTCGGCCACCTGGTCGGTGACCGGATCTTGTCGGTGTTCGCCAGGCGCCTGCACAGCGGTTTGGGCGATCGGGCGCGGCTGGTGGCGCGGCTGTCCGCCGACGAGTTCGTGGCGATCGTCGAAAACTCTGGCGGGCCGGCGGAATTGTTGCCGCTGGCTAACCGCATTGGCGAGGCGGTGAAAAAGCCGATGGTTGTCGATAACCACCATATCCGGGTTTCCTGCGGCATCGTGACCGGCGCCGAGGCCTTGATCCGCTGGTTCCATCCTGATCTTGGCCTGATTTCCCCCGTCGATTTTATTCCGATCGCCGAGGAAACCGGCGCCATCCGCGATATCGGCGAGTGGGTGCTGCGACAGGTCTGCCGCGATCACGCGGAGTGGATCGCATCCGGCGCGGCGGTGGTTTCGGTGGCGGTCAACCTGTCCGCCGTGCAGTTCCGCGACGTCAATCTCGACACCACGCTGCGCCGCATCCTGGAGGAATTCAATATTCCTCCCCACCTGTTGGAACTGGAACTGACGGAAAGCGCGCTGGTCGAGGACATCGATCAGACGGTCGAGACCCTGGGCCGCTTGAAGGCTCTGGGGTTGACCATCGCGATCGACGAGTTCGGCTCCGGGTATTCGTCGTTCGGCTATCTGACCCGTTTTCCGATTGATTGCCTGAAGATCGACCTCTCCTTCGTCTGCAACATTCCCAGCAACGCCGACGACATGACGGTGATCCGCGCGATCATCGGCATGGCGAAGAACCTGGACCTGAAACTCGTCGCCGAGGGCGTCGAAACCGTCGAACAGGCCCGTTTCCTGAAAGACCATGGCTGCGACATGGCGCAGGGGTATCTGTTCAGTCGCCCGGTTCCGGTCGCGGTCTTCCGCCGCGTGCTCGAAGATGGCGTGCTGCGGCCGGTGTGACCGGGAATCTCTTGAGGTTTGCGCGCTTTTGCCTCATTTTCATCGGTTCCCGGACGGGTTTGCGAGGCGAGAGGCTGATGAGCGGCAACCGCGTGTATCTTTACGACAGTACCCTGCGCGACGGCGCGCAGACGCAAGGCGTGGACTTTACCGCCGCCGACAAGGTGGCGATCGCCGCCGAACTGGATCGTCTGGGGATCGATTACATCGAAGGCGGCTGGCCGGGCGCCAACGCCACCGACGACCAGTTCTTCGCCAATCCGCCGAAGTTCCGTCACGCCCGTCTGACCGCCTTTGGGATGACCCGCCGGGCCGGACGCAGCGTTGGCGACGATGTGGGTTTCCAGGCGCTTCTGAGAACCGGCGCGCGCGTCGTCACCCTGGTCGGCAAGGCCTGGGAAGAACAGGTGCGGGTGGCCTTGGGCGCCGACGCCGACGAGAACCTGCGGATGATCGGCGACAGCGTGAAGGTGGGGTTGTCCCGCGTTGACGAGGTGATGTTCGACGCCGAGCATTTCTTCGACGGCTATAAGGCCAATCCGGATTATGCGCTGGCCTGCGTCGAGGAGGCCTTTCAGGCGGGGGCCCGCTGGATGGTGCTGTGCGATACCAATGGCGGCACCCTGCCGCACGAAGTCGGCGAGATCGTCGCCGCCGTCGCCCGGCGCATTCCCGGCGATTATCTGGGCATTCACTGCCACAACGATACCGAAAACGCGGTGGCCAACTCGTTGATCGCGGTGTTGGCCGGGGTACGCCAAGTGCAGGGGACGCTGAACGGTCTGGGCGAGCGTTGCGGCAACGCCAATCTGGTGTCGGTGATTCCCACCCTGGCCCTGAAAATGGGCATGGAAGTCGGGGTTTCCGAAGGCGGGCTGCGCCATTTGAAGACGGTTTCCCATATGCTGGACGAACGCTTGAACCGCGCCCCCAACCGCCATGCCCCCTACGTCGGGGCCTCCGCCTTCGCGCACAAGGGCGGGCTGCACGCCTCGGCGGTGGCCAAGGACTCTTCCTGTTACGAACACGTCGATCCAGAGAGGGTCGGCAACATGCGGCGGGTGGTGATTTCCGATCAGTCGGGGCGGTCCAACATCCTGGCGCGGTTGGCCGAGGCGGGGATCGCGGTGGACCCCGACGACCCGCGGGTCAACGCGCTGTTGGCCGAGGTCAAGGCGAAGGAGGCGGAGGGCCTGACCTTCGACGGCGCCGATGCCAGCTTCGAACTGTTCGCGCGGCGTTTTCTGGACGGTGTGCCGGAATTCTTTCAGGTGCATTCGTTCCGGGTCATCGACGAGCGCCGCTATAACGCCAAGGGCGAGTTGATTCACGTGTCCGAGGCGACGGCGCGGATTCTCGTCAACGATGCCTATACCATGGAAGCGGGGGAGGGCCACGGCCCGGTCAACGCGTTGGACGCGGCGCTGCGCAAGGTGCTGGTTCCCGCCTTTCCGGCGTTGGATCGCCTGTCACTGATCGACTACAAGGTGCGCATTCTGGCGCCGGAGCGCGGTACTGCGGCGGTCACCCGGGTGATGATCGAAAGCACCGATGCCGTGACCGGCGAGCGGTGGACGACGGTCGGGGTTTCCGAAGACATCATCGATGCCTCGTTCAATGCGCTGCACGACAGCATCCTCTACTTTCTGATGAAGACCGTTTGATGGCGGGCACCGATTCCTCGCGGCCGCAAACCGACACCGTGGTCAGTGGCGCCGCCCCCCTGATCCTTTTGTCGCGGCCGCAGTTGGCGGAAAATGTCGGCATGGTGGCGCGCGCCATGTTGAATTGCGGCCTGATCGATCTGCGTCTGGTGGAGCCGCAGGAGCCCCACCTGTCGGATCGCGCGATCGCCGCGTCGTCGGGCGCGGATCGGGTGCTCCGGCGCGCGACGGTGTTCGAAACCACGCAGCAGGCGCTGGCCGATGCCCACTGGGTGGTGGCGACCACGGCGCGCCGCCGCAAACAGGTCAAGCCGGTGATGACGCCGCGTCGCGCCGCCGCCGAGATGCGGGCCAGGATCGCCGCCGGGCAGAAGGTCGTGGTGCTGTTCGGGCCGGAATGCACCGGCCTGGATAATGACGAGGTGTCGCTGGCCGACGTGGTGTGCGAGGTGCCGCTCAACCCGGCGTACTGTTCGCTCAATCTGGCGCAGGCGGTGCTGTTGATGGGGTACGAATGGTTCCAGTCCGGGACCGATGCCCCGCCCTATGAACTGGTGCAGAACGATACCGTTCCGGCATCCAAGGACGAATTGCTGAACTTCTATGCTCATCTGGAGCGGGAACTGGAAACCTGCGGGTTCCTGAGGGTCGAGGACAAGCGCCCCAGCATGGTGCGCAACCTGCGTTCCCTGTTCAATCGCGCCCAAATGACCGAGCAGGAGGTCCGTACCCTGCACGGCATGATCGCCGAACTGGCGCACGGGTCGCTGCGCCGCGCCCGCAAGCTCGGTGTTCCGGTGGACAAGTTGCGGCCCGCACCGCTGCCGATTTACAGCAGCAAGCCGTTGTTCGACAGCGCGTTCGCCGACAAACTGACCGAACTGTTCATCTGGCGCCGCGACGTGCGGCGGTTCACCACCGAGCCGGCTTCCAACGATGCTGTGACGGAATTGCTGGAACAGGCCTGTCTGGCGCCGTCGGTCGGCAACAGCCAGCCCTGGCGCTTCGTGGTGGTCGAGGACGTGGGTCGTCGCGCGGCGGTGCGCGATGCCTTCGAGGCTGCCAATGCCGAGGCTCTGGCCGGATACGATGGCGAGAAGGCGAAGCTTTACGCCGGACTGAAATTGGCAGGACTGGATCGCGCGCCGGTGCAGGTCGCAGTGTTCGCCGATCCCAACCCGACGGAAGGGGCGGGGCTGGGACGTCGCACCATGCCGCAGGCGGTGCATTATTCGGTGGTGGCGGCGGTGCAGACCCTGTGGCTGGCGGCGCGGGCTCGGGGGTTGGGGTTGGGGATGATCTCGATCCTTGATCCGTTGCGGGTGAAGCAGGTCTGCGATGTGCCGGAGACCTGGGATCTGGTGGCGTACCTATGTCTTGGCGTGCCGGAAGAGGAGCACGCCGACCCGGAGTTGGCGCGGGCCGGGTGGCAGGACCGGATTTCCCTGGATCGCGTGGTGTTCAAGCGCTGAGCCGCCGTGTCGTCGGAGGCAAGGGTCCTTCCAGGAGGGGGGCGGGATGGCCGGGGACGAGAGATCGCGAAAACCGGAAGGAGCCATGCCCCGTGGGGGCTGGGCGCTGGGATTCGTCAGTCTGCTGATGGATGCCTCGTCCGAAATGATCCATAGCCTGCTGCCGGTGTTTCTGGTTTCGGTGCTGGGGGGAGGCGCGTTGTCGGCGGGCATCGTCGAGGGCGTGGCCGAGGCCACTGCCGCGATCACCAAGGTCTTTTCCGGGGTCCTGAGCGACCGTTTGGGGCGCCGCAAGCCGTTGGTGCTGTTCGGTTATGGCTTGGTGGCGTTGACCAAGCCGGTGTTCGCCCTGGCCTCCACGGTGGGCTGGGTGGTGGCCGCCCGTTTCGCGGACCGTTTGGGCAAGGGGATTCGGGGGGGGGCGCCGCGCGACGCCCTGGTCGCGGATTTGACGCCGCCGCGCCTGCGGGGGGGGGGCGTTTGGGTTGCGTCAGACCCTGGATACGGTGGGGGCGTTCGCTGGGCCGTTGATCGCGATCCTGGTGATGGGCGTTTCCGGCGATGATTTCCGGCTGGTGTTCTGGGTCGCGGCGATTCCGGCGATCTTGGCGGTGCTGCTGATCGTTTTCGGCATCCGCGAGCCCGTCATTCACCGGGCGGACACCGCGCGTCGTTTGTCGTGGGCGGAGGTCAAGGTCTTTCCCCGCGCCTTCTGGGTGGTGGTCGGGATCGCCGCCCTGATGACGCTGGCGCGTTTCAGCGAGGGTTTCTTGCTGCTGCGGGCGCAGTCGGTGGGGTTGCGGATGGCCCTGGTGCCGCTGGTCTTCATCGCGATGAACGTGGTCTATGCCGCCAGTTCCTATCCGGTCGGCTGGTTGTCCGATCGGGTCGGGCGGTGAGCCGCGCCTTTCGCCTTGACATCCGGGTTTTCGCCGCTATGTTTGCGACCTCACTTCCGGGAACGCGGGCCGGAGGCGCGTTTGCGTCTTCTCTGGCCACGCTGGTGCATGCACCGGCCTACCGGGACAACAAAACTGATAAATTCAGTAAGGACATCAAATGTCGAAACGTCATGCCTGCAAATACAAGATTGATCGCCGCTTGGGCGTCAATCTGTGGGGTCGTGCCAAGAGCCCGATCAACAAGCGAGAATACGGCCCGGGCCAGCATGGTCAGCGCCGCCGCAAGCCCACCGACTTCGGCACCCAGTTGATGGCGAAGCAGAAGCTGAAGGGCTATTACGCCAACATTTCGGAACGTCAGTTCCACCGCCATTACGACGAGGCCTCTCGTCGTCAGGGCGACACCGGCGAGAACCTGATTTCGCTGCTGGAAAGCCGCCTGGATGCCGTGGTCTATCGCATGAAGTTCGTGCCGACCATGTTCGCCTCGCGTCAGGTGATCAACCATGGCCACGTCAAGGTCAACGGTCACCGCGTCAACATCTCCTCCTATCGGGTGCGGCCGGGCGACGTCGTCGAAATTCGCGATGCCTCGAAGCAGATGGCGCTGATTCTGGAAGCCATCGAATCCGGCGAACGCGAGATTCCGGACTACATCGATGTCGATCACAAGGCGATGCGCGGCACCTATATCCGCTTGCCGAAGCTGGCCGACGTGCCGTATCCGGTGTCGATGGAACCGAATCTGGTGGTCGAATTCTACAGCCGTTAATCGGCGCCTCGATCCCGACAATAAAAAACGCGCGGCCTGGTGCCGCGCGTTTTTGCTTTTTCCGGTTATTCTTGACCTCGGGTGGAATTGTGACGGTGGCCACTTGCAATTCCGTCGCGGCGGGAGGATGTTTCCGGGTATCTGGTTTGTCACAAGGCAGACACTCATGACACCCGTATTGGGGGAGAATCCGCCGTTTCCGCCGGGAGCGGACGGCGCCGACGAACCCCCAAGTTTGCGGCCGGCGACGCCGGCCGATCTTGACGCTTTGATCGCCCTGGAAGACCGGGCCTTCAGCGGCGACCGCCTGTTGCGGCGCAGCTTCCGGCGGTTCATCGGGCTGGGCCGCGCCAGCCTTTTGGTGTTGGCGGCAAGCGGCGTTGTTCTGGGCTATGCCCTGGTGGTCTATCGCAGCGGCACCGCCTTGGCGCGGCTGTATTCGATCGCGGTCGATCTGGCGTACGCCGGTCGCGGTTTGGGCGCGCGGTTGCTGGCGGCGGCGGAGCATGTCGCCTTCGATCGCGGTTCGGCGGTAATGCGGCTGGAATCGCGCCCCGACAACGTCGCCGCGATTGCCCTTTACAAGCGTCACGGTTATCGCCAGTTCGGTCAATTCGTCGATTATTACGAAGACCATGCTGCCGCCCTGCGCTTTCAGAAGTGGCTGTCGGCGGAGCCGCCGCGCGTCGTTCACGATGGGCGCGGCGATGTTCCCTATTACCCGCAAACCACCGAGTTCACTTGCGGCCCGGCGTCGATGATGATGGCGATGGCCGCCTTCGACCCCGGCTTGGTTCTCGACCGGAGGCTGGAGCTTCGCCTGTGGCGGGAGGCGACGACCATCTTCATGGCCGCAGGGCTGGGCGGTTGCGAGCCGATGGGCATGGCGGTGGCGTTGGCCCGCCATGGCTTCAAGGCGGAGGTCTTCGTCAACACCCGCCAGTTCCTGTTTCTGGACTCGGTGCGCGACCCGGAAAAACGGGCGGTGATGGTGGTGGCGCAGGAAGATTTTCGCGATCAGGCAAAGGCCTTGGGGGCTGCCGTTCACAAGCGGTCGTTGAGCGGGCTGGCCCTGCGCGATGCCCTGGACGCGGGCGCCGTGGTCCTGGTTCTGGTCAGCCAGTACCGCATGTTGCAAACCCGCGCCCCGCACTGGGTGGCGGCCTTTGCCCACGATGAGCGGCGGATCTTCATCCATGACCCGTGGTTCGACGCCGACGACCACGAAACACCGATGGCGGCCGCGGCGCTGCCCATACCGGAAGACGAGTTCGATCGCATGGCCTGCCACGGTAAGTCCCGTCTGCGCACCGCGATCGTGATCAGGGGAAGAAAGGTACGATGACAGACTGGATCATCCTGGTGGATTCCTCCCGCGACGTGGCGCAGGCCGATACGCCGCACAAGGTGCTGACGGTGCGCGATTATCTGGCGCGGCCGCAATTGTTCCGCAGCCACCGCCCGACCATCATCAACCTGTCGCGCAACACCCACCACCAAAGCGCCGGGTACTATGCCTCGTTGCTGGCGGGGGCGCGCGGGCATCGCGTCATGCCCTTGGTGCAGACGATGCTGGAACTGAGCCGCAAGGAGCTTTACCGCGATTCCCTGCCGGACCTGGAGGATAAGCTCAACCGCTGTCTGAAGGGCCGCGACGACGTGCCCTGCGGTCCCTTGCGCGTCTTCATCGCCTTCGGCCGAACCGAGTTTCCCGGCCTGGATGCCTTCGCGCTACTGCTGGTCGATTGGTTCCGCAGTCCGCTTCTGGAAGTCACCGTCGAGGATGGTCCGTGGCGCTCGATCGAGCGTATCCGCACCTTGTCCATCCACCGGTTGACGCCGGAACAGAAGCTCTTCGCCATGGAGTCGATGGAACACCAGATCCGCCGTCGTTGGCAGGTGGCCAAGGGTAAGACGCCGTCGCGCTATTCCCTGGCGGTGTTGCACAACCCGCGCGAGGCATTGCCGCCGTCCAAGAAATCGTCTCTGGAACGGCTGGCGGTGGTGGCCCGCCGCCTGGGGATGGAGGTCGATCCCATCGAAAAGGGCGATCTGGCCCGTCTGGCCGAGTACGATGCCCTGTTCATCCGCGAGACCACGTCCATCGATAACCACACCTACCGCTTCGCTCGCCGCGCCTCGTTGGAGAGTCTGGCCGCCGATCTGTTCGTCGATACCGACCTTCTGCTGGCGCAGGAATTCATGCCCACCGAACACGACTGGCGGGTCGGGGTTCTGGGCGGCGAGGTGCTGTTCGCCTGCCAGTACCTGATGGCGCACAATCACTGGCAGATCATCAAGCACACCACCGACGGCCGATCGGTGGAGGGCAGCTATTGTTGCGTCGCGGTCGAGGACGCGCCGCCCGAGGTGATTCAGACCGCAGTCAAGGCGGCGCGCCTGATCGGCAATGGTTTGTACGGCGTCGATCTGAAGCAGAACGCGCAGGGTGTTCACGTTATCGAAATCAACGACAATCCCAACCTCGATTCGAACATCGAGGGCGCTGTGATCAAGGACGAGATGTGGACGCGGTTGGTGCAGTAGTTCATCGCCTGCCTGGACGAACGGTGAGTCGCCTTCATCCTCCCGCCATTTCCGCCTTCAGTCGCTCGACATAGGCCAAGCGTTCGCCCTGGGCCGCGACGATCGCGTCGCTGGGCTGAAAGACCTCTTTCGATCCGTCCCATTCGGTGATCGGGGTCGCCAGCTTTTGCCGTTGGCGGTCCAGCGAATTGCCCGGCGAATGGTGGATCAGAACCGTCTCGTCCGGCAGGGCGCGGCCCCGCGCCAGGGACTCCAGAACGATGCGATAGAAGCTGTCCTCGGTTCCCATTCGCGTGAAGTCCGGGTGTTCTGGGAAGCCCTTGGCGATCTCGTGCCAGACGCAGCCGATGTCGCGGTTGTCCAGAAGCGCCCGGATGCAGACCCCCAGGTGCGGCGGCAGGAATCCGTCGTCGGCGTCCAGAAAGGCGATCAGCGGCGCGGTGGCGTGGCGGACCTCGGCGAAGCGGCGGGCGGATGGTTCGAGAGTAGGGGGAAAAAGTTAAGGCGCGGTGTTCGAGATTATGTCAAAATTGCGGCACGCCGGGCCGTACCCGCGGCCTCCCTTGTCCTTACCCCAAGAAGCGCTGCCCGATGACGACGATTCGCCCCTCTGAATGCCCGACCGGCCCGCGCGACGCCTTCGATCTGTTGTTGGATGCGGTGCGCGCGGTGCTGTCCCGACCGCTGTGGCTGTTGTGCACCGCGCTGTTTCCGTTTCTGGCGGTGCGCGGCATCGCTTTGGCGTGCATCCTGCTGGCGTTGCTGATGGGGGCGGTCGCCGTGGTCGCGGGCTTGCTGGATTTTGCCGCCGAGGCCTGGACCGGCGATGCGCTGACCGGTTTGGAAGCACAAGGTCTGGTGACGGTCGCGACCGGTCTGGTGGTCATTCCCACGTTGGTGTTGGGCGGTTTGCGGCCGTTGATGTCCGTCGCCGTCACCGCCGCCGACTGGCCGATCGGCTATGCCGAGGCGCTGACCTTGACGGCACGGCGTGGCCCTTGGTTGTCTGGCCTGGGGGTGAGTTTTCTGTGTGTGTTTCTGCTGGTGATGCAGTCCCTGGACGGCATCGTGGACATGGTCGATGGGCCGATCGGCGGGTTGGCCGGAACTTGGCGAGGGTTCGAAACCGGCTTGACCGTGGTCCTGATCGCGTTCTGCGGCCATGCCCTCGGGCGGGTGCTGCGGAATTTACGCGATGGCATCCCCGCCGAAAGTTAAGGCAGCGGACGGGCCGCGATCTCGGCGGCGTCGAACAGGGCCTTGATCTCGCCGGAGCGGGCGAGGTCGCGGATCGCGGTGCCGCCGCCCGCGAACTTGCCCCGTATGTAAAGGTGCGGCAACTCGGTGCACTGGCTGAATTCCCGAATCGCGTCCCGGACCTCGGGGTCGTCGTTCAGGTTGACGCAGCGATAGGCCACCCCCATCAGGTCGAGGCTTTGGGCGACGGCGGCGGCATGGGTGGACAGCGGGAACATCGGCGTGCCTTCCATGTACAGCACCACCGGGTTGCTTTCGATGTCCTTGCGGATGCGCGTGGTGGCCGGGGATTCGTCCATGGCGGTGTGTCCTTTCTTCCTTAGCGGATGCGCAGGCCGACGCGAGCCAGCAGGTCGCGTGGAACAGAGTAAATCGCCAACCCCGCCCAAATACAAGAGAACGCCCACAGTTTGGTGGAGGAAAAGGGTTCGCCGTAGATCAGGGTGGCCAGCAGAAACTGACCGGTGGGGGCGACGTATTGCATCAGTCCCATGGTGGACAGTCGCACCCGCCGCACCGCGAAGCCGAACAACACCAGCGGGATCGCGGTGATCGGCCCGGCGAGCACCAGGAGCCAATCGTGGGCGACATCCCCCCGGGCGAAGTGTCCGACTCCCTGGTGGGCAAGCCACAGCAGATACCCTAGCGCCACCGGGCCGATGATCAGGCTTTCGACGAACATGCCGCTGGCGCCGTCCACCGGGATGGTCTTGCGCAGCAAACCGTAGGTGGCGAAGGTCAGACCCAGACTGACCGTGATCAGCGGCACCTCGCCCGCGCCGACCATCAGAACCCCCACCCCGGCTACCGCGAAGCCGATCGCCACCACCTGACGCGGGGTCAGGGTTTCGCGCAGGAACAGAAAGCCGAACAGCACGTTGAACAGGGTGTTGATGTAGTACCCCATGCTTGCCTGCAACAGCTGTCCGGAAGCGACGGAATGGATATAGATCAACCAGTTGAGGGTGATCAAAAGGGCGGTGACGATCAGGGTCAGAAGGCAGCGGCGGTCGCGGACCGCGGTCAGAACCGCTTGGCCGCCGCGCAGCAATCCGACCAGCAGGACCAGGGTCAGCACGCTCCAGACGATGCGGTGCGCCAGAACCTCCAGCGGCGGCAGGTCGGCCAGCAGCTTCAGATAGACGGGCAGCAGGCCGCCCCAGAACAGATGGGTGGCCAACCCTGCCGCCATCCCCGCCCGCCGGGCGGATTCGGGGATTTCGGGGGGGGGGAAGGGCGTCGATGACGACACGATCGGGTCTTTCGGGTGGCGCGCGGCGAACATTCGCGGCGGTGGCCGGACCAATCCATGGGGTGGCGCGGATGCCAAGCGTGATCCGCGCCACGGTGGTTGCCGGTTAGCTCATGTAGTTGGGAAACCATCCCTGATGCGCCGCCGTCAAGGCCGACAGGGACACCGTGTCGCCGTTGACGGCGATCGTGTCGCCGCCGGTGATGCCCAGGCGCCGTGCCGGAACCTTCGCCGTCGCCGCCGCCGCCAGAAGAGCGGTTGCGTCGGCCTCGGTGACCGCCAGCACATAGCGGCCCTGGTCCTCGCCGAACAGCTTGGCGTGCAGGTGCGGCGCTTCGACCGCGATCTTGGCGCCGATGCCTGAGGCCATCGCCATTTCTGCCACAGCGACCAGCAGGCCGCCGTCGGACACGTCGTGACAGGCGGCGACCTTGCCCGCCCGGATCAACCCGCGCACGAAGTCGCCGTGCGCGCGTTCGGCGGCCAGATCGACCGGCGGCGGCGCGCCGTCGGCACGATCGCACAGGGTGGACAGATACAGCGACTGACCAAGCCACGATCCTTCCGGCCCGATCAGCAGCAGCGCTTGGCCGGGGGCGGTGAAGCCGACGCTGACGCTGGCGGTGATGTCGGGCAGCAGGCCGACGCCGCCGATGGTCGGAGTCGGCAGGATGCCCTGGCCGTTGGTTTCGTTGTAAAGCGAGACGTTGCCGGAAACCACCGGGTAGTCGAGGGCGCGGCAGGCCTCGCCCATGCCTTCGATGGCGCCGACGAACTGGCCCATGATCTCGGGTCGTTCCGGGTTGCCGAAGTTCATGTTGTCGGTGATCGCCAACGGGGTCGCCCCGACCGAGGTCAGGTTGCGCCAGGATTCCGCCACCGCCTGGCGGCCGCCTTCGACCGGGTCGGCGGCGACATAGCGTGGCGTCACGTCCGACGACGCGGCCAGACCCTTGTTGGTGCCATGGATGCGGATCACCGCGGCATCGCCGCCGGGGCGTTGCACCGTGTCGCCCATCACCATGTGGTCGTACTGCTCCCATACCCAGCGGCGGCTGCATCCGTTCGCTCCGCCGACCAGGGCCGGCAGGGCTTCGCCCCATGGCCGTTCCGGCACCTCGGCGGGGGAGAGCACCGGCTGCTTCGGGGTCGGGGTCCAGGGGCGGTCGTATTCCGGCGCGGCCTGCGCCAGCGGGTCGATCGGCAGGTCGGCGACGATGGCGCCGTCCTTTTTTAGCACCAAGCGACCGGTGTCGGTCAAGGTGCCGATCACCGCGAAGTCCAGTTCCCACTTGTCGAAGATCGCCTTGGCCGGCGGCTCCTTGCCGGGGTGCAGCACCATCAGCATGCGTTCCTGGCTTTCCGATAACATGATCTCGTAGGCGGTCATCGCGGTTTCGCGCACCGGCACCATGTCGAGGTCGAGTTCGACGCCCAGGCCGCCCTTCGACGCCATTTCGAACGCGGACGAGGTCAGACCGGCGGCGCCCATGTCCTGGATGGCGACGATTGCGTCGGTCCCCATCAGTTCCAGGCAGGCTTCGACCAGCAGTTTTTCGGTGAAGGGGTCGCCGACCTGCACGGTCGGGCGCTTTTCCTCGGAATCCTCGGAAAATTCGGCGGAGGCCATGGTCGCGCCGTGAATGCCGTCGCGCCCGGTCTTGGACCCGACATAGACCACCGGATTGCCGACGCCCGAGGCGCTGGAATAGAAGATCTTGTCGGTGTCGGCGATGCCGATGGTCATCGCGTTGACCAGGATGTTGCCGTTGTACGAGGGATGGAACCCCACCTCGCCGCCCACCGTCGGCACGCCGATGCAGTTGCCGTAACCGCCGACGCCCGCCACCACGCCCGCCACCAGATGCTTGGTCTTGGGGTGGTCCGGCGCGCCGAAGCGCAACGCGTTCAGGTTGGCGACCGGACGCGCGCCCATGGTGAAGACGTCGCGCAGGATGCCGCCGACACCGGTCGCCGCGCCCTGGTAGGGTTCGATGAACGACGGGTGGTTGTGGCTTTCCATCTTGAAAATCGCCGCCTGTCCGTCGCCAAGGTCGATCACGCCCGCGTTCTCGCCGGGACCGCAGATCACCCAGGGGGTCTTGGTCGGCAGGGTCTTCAACCATTTCTTCGACGATTTGTAGGAGCAATGCTCGCTCCACATCACCGAAAAGATGCCGAGTTCGGTGATGTTCGGTTCGCGCCCCATGATCGCCAGAACGCGGTCGTACTCGGTGGGGGAGAGGCCATGCTCGGCGACGATTTCGGGGGTCATGGCGACGGCCTTGGTCATCGCGGAATCCTTAAGGGCTTGGTGGCGTCAGGCCACGGCTTCAAGAAGCGACTGGAACGTCGGCGCGCCGTCGGTGCCGCCCAACAGCGGATCGGCCAGACGTTCGGGGTGCGGCATCATGCCGAGAACGGTGCGGCTTTCGTTCAAGACTCCGGCGATGTTGCGCTGCGAGCCATTGGGGTTGGCGGCGGCGGTGATGGCGCCGGTTTCGTCGCAATAGCGGAAGGCGATGCGGTCATCGTCCTCCAACTGGTCGAGCACGGCGGGTTCAGCAAAATAGTTGCCGTCGTGGTGCGCCACCGGAATGCGGATCGTCCGCCCCGTCGCGTATCCGGCGGTGAAGTCGGAACGCGCGGTGCCGACCTTCAGCCAGGCGTCGCGGCAGATGAACTTCAGGTCGCGGTTGCGCATCAGCACGCCGGGCAACAGACCGGTTTCGGTCAGCACCTGGAAGCCGTTGCAGATACCCAGCACGCGCACACCCTTGGCGGCCTTGGCCTTGACGGCGGCCATGATCGGCGAGTTCGCGGCCATCGCGCCGGAGCGCAGATAGTCGCCATAGGAGAACCCGCCCGGCACGACGATCAGGTCAAGATCCGGCAACGCATCGTTGCGGTGCCAGATCATCAGGGGCTTACGGCCGGTGACATGCTCCAGCGCGACCGCGGCGTCGCGGTCGCAGTTGGAGCCGGGAAAAACGATGACGGCGGCTTTCACGTTCGACGATCCTTGTCGCAAGCGCGACCGACCGAAGGCTTTCAGCCTTCCAGGTCGATGGCGTAGTTCTCGATGACGGTGTTGGCCAGAAGCTTCTTGCACATGTCCTCGACCGCGAGCTTCGCCTTGGCGGCGTCGGTTTCCGCGATGTCGAGTTCGATGTACTTGCCCTGGCGGACTTCGCCGACGCCGGTGAACCCCAGCGCGGTCAGGGCGTGGTGCACGGCCTTGCCCTGCGGGTCAAGGACGCCCTGTTTCAGCGTGACGTGGACTTTGGCTTTCATCTTCGGTCGAAACTCCCTTCTCGGGGCGTTGGTTATTGCACGGTTTCCGGGCCTTGCAGGTCGTGAGGGGCGCTTCCCGGGATGATCCCCAGGCGCCTCGCCACTTCCTGATAGCCGCGTTCGATGTTGCCGAGGTCAAGGCGGAAACGGTCCTTGTCCAGGCGTTCGCCGGTGGAAATGTCCCACAGGCGGCAGTTGTCGGGCGAAATTTCGTCGGCCAGAACGATCTGGATGTCGCCATTATCGTGGTACAGGCGACCGAATTCCAGCTTGAAGTCGATCAGGCGGATGCCGGTTCCCAAAAACAGCCCGGAAAGATAGTCGTTGATGCGCAGCGCCAACGCCATCATTTCGTCGATGTCCTGCACCGTCGCCCAGCCGAAGGCGGTGATGTGCTCTTCCGAAACCTGGGGGTTTTCCAGTTCGTCCTTCTTATAGAAGTATTCGACGATGGAGCGGGGCAGCGGCGTGCCGTCGCTCATCCCGAAGCGCTGCGCCAGCGATCCGGCAGCGGCGTTACGCACCACCACCACCAAGGGGATGATCTCGACCTCGCGCACCAGCTGTTCGCGCATGTTGAGGCGGCGGATCAGGTGGGTGGGGATGCCGATCTCTTCCAGGCGCAGCATCAGGTACTCGGAAATCCGGTTGTTCAGGACGCCCTTGCCGGTGATCGTGCCGCGCTTCTTAGCGTGAAACGCGGTGGCGTCGTCCTTGAAATACTGTACCAGGGTTCCCGGTTCCGGGCCTTCGAACAGGATCTTCGCCTTGCCTTCGTAGAGTTTTTTCGGTCGTGCCATGATCGCCATGCTCTGGCCCGCCGGCCGGTTGGAAACCGCCGCTTGAAAGCGGTGCGCCGCCGGTCGCGGCAGGAAAAAGAAATAAGAGCGCGCCGGATGTTTCGGAGCACCCAGGTTCGGCTTTCCTATAACAGTGTCGTGTGGAGAGGGCAACGATTCTCGCCCGTTTCCCGGCATGCCGCCGCGCGACCATTCGCGGTGGCGACGGGGGGAGGGCACGGTGCCACACGCCGTCTGGCGGGAAGTTTTGGGATGCCGCGACCGATGGGGGAAAATCGGATGGGGGTGGACGAAGGGGGCGGCGTCGGTTTTTCTGGCGCTGGGTTTGGCGGCGTGTCATGCGCCGATGGATCTGCCGGAGGTTGAAAACCGTCCGCCGATCGAAATTTCCATGGGCCAGGAAACGATGCCCTTTTCCTTCGCCGGGGCGACCTCGAAGATTCCTCGCGGCACCGTGATCGCGGCCTTTCCGGCGGTCGGCGGCCCGATGTCCATGACCTGCGGCACCGGTCGAAGCATTTCTCTGGAATGGGGCGGGCGTTTGTCCGCCGCCTGGACCAGCGATCTGGGCGAAACCTTTTTTGACGTGATGAAGGGGGCCGGATACAACGTGGCCGGCGATTCCTCGGGGTTGTTCGAACGTGGGCAGGATCGCGCCCGTGCCCGCTACAAGGTGGGCGCGCGGCTGGTCGATCTGCGCGGCAACTTCTGTGACGAATTCAATTTCTGGACCGGGATGCCGACCAACCGCGTGATGGGCGAGATGTACGCCAAGATCGAGCGGGAGGTCTGTTCCGATGCCGAGCGCCGGGTCGTTGGCAGGTTCGTTTCGGAAGGGCGCAACCGGCAGAATACGCCTGCGGTCGAGGGCGCGGCGCAGGCCCTGATCGCGGCCTTCGGAATGGCGACCGGCAATTTGGCGGCGGACCCGGCGTTCCTGGCCCTGTTGCGGGGCGATGCGCCGCCGGACGGCGCGAAGGCGGGGGACGTGGCGGACAAGGGCGTCGGCATCGGCCCGTCGCTGTCGATCGCCGGGCCGCCGCCTTCGACCTGGAGGCTGACGGACCGTATCGACACGGTGTTGGACGGGGTGGTGACGATCCGCTTGAGCGACGGTCACGGCAGCGGGTTCTTCATTGGGTATCGTGGCTATGGCCTGACCAACGCGCACGTCGTCGGCGCGGCGAGGACCGTGATGGTCCGCCTGCGTTCGGGGATGGAGGTCGAGGCCGAGGTGCTGCGCGTCAGCAAAAGCCGCGATGTCGCCCTGTTCAAGGCGCCGGTGCAGATTCTGAAACCGCTGTCGTTGGCGCCGAACGCCCTTCCGGCTCGCCTGGACGAGGTCTACGCGGTGGGAACGCCCCTGAAGTTGGGGATGCAGGCGACGGTGACCAAGGGGGTGGTCAACGCCTTGCGGCGGGCGGAGGAGGGCGGACGCCCGATCACCTATATCCAGTCGGACGCGGCGTTTTCCCCAGGAAATAGCGGTGGGCCGCTGTTGAACGGCAAGGGCAACGTGGTCGGCATCGCGGTCTCGATTCTGGCGGTCGATGGGGTTCAGGTGGGGTTGAACCGGTTCATCCCGATCAATGCGGCGCTGGACGCCCTGCGCCTCAAGATCGAGGCGACAAGGCGTCCGTGATCCGGGCCGTTCAGCCGCCAGGTTGTTTCGGCGATATGCCGCAATGTAGCTTTTTGCCGATTCGTCGCGTGCTCCCGACACGGGATGTTCCGGAGTGCGCCGCGCGGTGGGAAAAAACCTGGTTCGACCGCTTGGTTCCTCCAAGGCCAAACCCGTCTTGGCTGGTTGTTGAAAAAACGTTATAATGTAACTGATGTATTGACGTGAGGGTGGGGGACGGCATAGAGGAACACACCGGACCGATTGAGACGCATTCGCAGCGGGGAAAACGTGGACGGATCGCGAGAGGCTTTCCTGCCGTCTGCGGCGGCGGAAGAAGGGAATGTCCTGCGGACTGGTGCAGGGGATCTGGCCGCGTATCTGCCGGAGATCGGTTGGCGCGAGACATGTTTGTCCGATGTCCCCGGGCGGGCGGAATTCCGTTGTGCGCGCATTTCTTCTGGCATCACCGTTACCCGTTCCGCCTGCCGGTTTCACCACGCTTGCGACGCGACCGTCGTTCATGCCGCGCTGACAGCGATGCTGGTGTTCGGCGAAAAGGGTTGTTCCAGCTTCGGCCTGGGGGAGCGGTGTCACCGTCCTGCCCGGCGACGTATGGCTGATGCGCACGGGCGAACGGGAACTGCGTCGGCGAACGCCACCTGGCGTGGCTGCGGCGATGACGGTGTTTAAGTTCGACGCGGCACGCGTTGCCGATGTTCTCGGTGATAACTGTGCTTCAGGGTTCGGTGCGGCGGTACGTCTTGGCCGCAACGAGCGCGCCTGCGCACGCCTTAGGCTCAGGACCCATTAAATTATTGTCAGGCAGATCGGCGGCTGATTCACTCATGGGAGGGAGGACCCCATCCATGAGTGATCTGTTTTGGTTGTCAGAGAGGCAGTTGGCGAAGATCGAGCCGCATTTCCCGCTATCGCATGGCGTGCCGCGGGTTGATGATCGGCGAGTGATCAGCGGCATCGTTCATATGATCCGCAACGGCTTACGGTGGCGAGATGCACCACCCGTCTATGGCCCCCACAAAACCCTCTATAATCGTTTCGTTCGCTGGAGCCGACTTGGGGTGTTCAGCCGGATCTTCGCGGCCTTGACGGGAGAGGCTGGCCCTCCAGACCGGTTGATGATCGATGCAACCCACCTGAAAGCTCATCGGACCGCCGCGAGCCTCTATAAAAAGGGGCTCTTCCCCGATGTATCGGACGCACAAAAGGCGGGCTGAACTCCAAGCTTCATGCGGTTTGCGACGGACAAGGAAGGCCCCTCATCCTGCTGCTCAGCGAGGGGCAAATGAGCGATTACAAAGGCGCGATGCTGTTGCTCGACCTATTTCCCAAGGCCAACGTCCTGATCGCCGACAAGGGCTATGACGGTGATCCCCTTCGAGAGGCTTTGACACAGCGAGGGATCGCTACATGCATCCCGCCAATGCGTCATCGCAAAACCCAGTACGCTTACGACAAAACCCTCTATCGCCAGCGTCATAGGATCGAGAACCTCTTCGCTCGCCTCAAGGATTGGCGGCATATCCACACCCGATATGACCGATGTGCGGATATCTTCTTTGCCGCCGTCATCATCGCGGTACTCCTCCTCTTCTGGATCGAACCTTAATGAGTCCTGAGACTAGTGTTCTGCGCCACGTGAGGACGCACGTTGAGCGTCCGCTTTCTTGCCGAAGGGCAATCCCTTGCGATGCTGGCGCGCTGGCTTGCCCTGCCGCCCGAAGTCGGCGCAGGCGCTTCCGGTGTTTCCGGCCACGACGCTCGCCGCCTCGGCCGGGTCGTCGAGATGTTGGTAGCCGATCTTACCGCGCCGTCGTCGCGGAGATGAGCCACGTTCGTCTTAACCGTTGCTTCCGCAAGGTCTATGGCGCTACGGTGTTCGAATGGCTGCGCGGTTACCGCATGGATCGGGCGCGGCGTTACCCTCTTGATCCCGAGCAGAGCGTCACCGAAGTGGCCTTTCGCTGCGGTTTCAGCAGCTCCAGCCACTTCGCTGCTGCGTTTCGCGAACGCTTTCGCTGTTCGTCACAGGAATACCGCAGGGAAGCCGCCGGTTCGGCGGTTGGTGACGGCGCGTTCGCCGAATGACGGCGGCGGTGCGATTCTCCCGTTACTCTTTCCCTTTCCCGCTCTCACCGGATCGACACGATGACACGTTTCTTCGCCGAACCCCGCAAGGTCGCGGGGCTACTGTTCGCCGCCCCGGTCGCCAACGCGGCGGGACATTCGTTCGTTCTCATCGTGTTGCCGGGTCTGGCACGGCGTCTCGGTTTCTCCGATCTCCAGGCGGGTCTGCTGATCGGTCTTTCCTCCCTCACAATGACTCTCGCAGCGCCGCTCTGGGGCTCGGCCGGAGACCGCACCGGTCGCTGCCGCGTCGTTCTCGTAGGGCTCGGCGCGGGAGCGACGTTTCTCTCATTCGCGGCAATGCTGGTGGCTTGGCGGTTGCGCGGCGGCGTTGGCGCCGATGCCGCGTTCACGCTGCTGTTTGCCGCACGCCTTGGGCAGGCGTGCCTTTGTGCGGGGCTGATACCCGCGGCCCAGGCGATTTTTGCCGACATCACCGCCCGCGACCGCCGCGCCGGAGGCATGGGTCTGATGGGCGCGGCCTTCGGCATCGGTTCGGTTCTTGGCGGAGTCCTCGCCTGGCGGATGGCGGCGGATATGCCGGTCGACGCCCTTGCGCTCTTCGCCGCAACGATTGCCGTGTCTGCCCTGACCATCGTCGTGTGGCTTCCCGAGACACGCGTCTTCGCTCTTACCTTGCCGCCGCCGCGTTTGCGCCGACGCTGACCGTGCTGTTCGTGGCGATGGGGGCATTGGCCTGTTCCTTGGGTTGTTGCTGCCCGGCAATCTTGCGCAAATCAGCCTGCGTGTGGGTAATGCGTAGGCCGCCGCAGCCGGAGTTAACGCCGTTGCGCAGGGCATCGGAATGGCACTCGGACCAATCGTCGGCGTGGTGTTGCACCAGATTTCGCCGCAAGCGCCGTATCTCGCCGCCGCAATCGCCCTCTCGTGCGTCGCGCTGCTGGTATGGCGCGTACCCGAACCTTTCGCCGATTGATCGTCTCGCGTTCGCCGAACGACCGCGCATCGTTTTGCTTTGGCCTAAAGTCGCCGCTCGATATCATTGCTGTGGGGGAAACGATGAAGGCTTTCCGGTACGCGATCCTGCCCGCCGTGGCGGGACTGGCGTTCGCCGCGCAGACTTCGGCCGAGGAAAATGGCGACGATTCGACGATACTGCCGACGCTTGAGGTCACGGCGCGGTAATGGAAGGAAGGCCCGGCCAAGATACCGGGAAGCGTAGCCGTCATTCCTGGTGGGCGCCTTGGTGGACCAGGGGGCGATACCTTCAACGCGGTGGCGGCCGCGATGCCCAACGTCGCGATCGAGCAATCATCGGTCCAAACCCATGTGGTGATGCGCGGCATGTCGGTGGCCAACACCGGGCTCCAGGACCCGGTCGGCTACTTCGTCGATGGTGTCGCGCTACCCTTTGGTGCGACTCAGTCCCCGGGCTTTTTCGGTCTACAGAGCATGGAAATACTCAAGGGGCCGCAAGGTACCCTTTATGGATGTAACACCGAGGCGGGTGCGATCAAGGTGGAGACCCGCGCGCCGTCGTGGACACCATCGGCTCTTCTCGATCTCACCGCCGGCTTCGCCGACGGCGCGGCTGGGCGCGCACCGCTCGGCTCGGTCGAGGGCTAGGTGTCCGGCGCGGCGGTTCCCGACCGTCTGGCGCTCGGCCTGACCATTCGCGCCGACGATGCGCGCGGACCCTTCCGCAACCGCCTCGACGATGACGATTCCTCGGGCGATTCCAAGCGTCTGGGGGCGATCGCCGCGGCGAGCCTGATCGTTGACGACGACACCGACGTTTCGTTCAAGAGCACGGTCGCCCGCAACGAGACCGGCAAGCAGCGGATGCGCTATATCACCGGCGCGCGCGCCACGCCGCGTTTCGAAACCAACTACAACACCGACGCCTGGGACGACAGCACCAGCGCGGTGCAGGCGGTGCAGGCGTTGCAGGTGAACCGGCGGATCGACGATGTCGAACTGACCGCGATTACCGGTTGGACCCACTATGAACGCGATTTCCAAATGGACGTCGATTCCACCTCGCTGGCGACCCTGCCCGCGCTGTACGACCATCGGGACGATGCCCTGTCGCAGGAAGTGCGTCTCGCTTCCGCCGATCCGCAGGCGCGGCTGAAGTGGTTGGGCGGCCTGCATGCCTATCGCCAATGGACCGACATCGGCTATTCCATCGGCACGCCGCGCGTGGTCCGCGACACCAAGATCGATCAGGTCGGCGTCGCCGGGTTCGGTCAGGTGGAGTACGCGGTCCTCGACCGCTTGCGCCTGGGCGTCGGCGCCCGCGTCGAACATGTCGCGCAGGACGGCAGCCAGGCCTATGCCAGCGCGGCGAAGACCCCCGCCCATGAGGCCGATCTCGATGTGACCACCCTTCTGCCTCGCTTTACCGCCGCCTTCGACCTGACGCCCCGGATCATGCTCTGCGCCTCGCAGGCGCGGGGCTACATGCCGGGTGGCCACAACTATGCGTTTGCCTCCGACCGCGCCTCGTTCTCCTGCGATCCGGAATACAGCTGGACCACCGAGGTCGGGGTGAAGAACCGCTCCGCCTATGGTCGCTTCGGTGCGGGCGTCGCGGCGTTTCGCACGGTGACCCGCGACAAGCAGGTGGTCGAGATCGCCGTCGGCGGCGCGCAGAGCTATTCCAACGCGGGCGAGGCGGAAGTCTACGGCTTGGAGTTCGAGGCGGATGCGGAAATCGTGCCGAAGCTGCGTCTTTCCGGCAACTTCGGCGTTCAGCAGGGCGAAACCACCGACTATAGAACCGCCACCGCCGACTATTCCGGTAACCGCTTGCCGATGACGGCCAACTATACCTGGGCGGCCGGACTCGACTACGGCAAGGGCGAAGGCGTGTTCGCGGGAACTCGGGTGCGCGGCTCCGGCCCCTATTACTTCGATAGCGCCAATCTGGTGCGCCAATCGGCCTTTGCTACCGTCGATGCCGAGGCGGGCTATGACTTCGGCGGCGTGCGCGTGTCGCTGTGGGCGACCAATCTGTTCGACGAGGGAGTCTACCCTCGCGGCCTCGTCACGCCGCTTGGCTAGATCGTCGAGGACGGCCCCGGACGCGAAATCGGCATGCGTCTGAGTGCGAAATGGTGAGCGCGATGACCGAGAATACGTCCGCGCTTGGCGCATATCTGTTCGATCTGGTGCAGGCGCCGATTCGCTGGCAGGTGCTGCGCTCCGCTCTGGTGCTTGGCGTTTTCGACGTTCTTGGCGAGGGGGACTCGGCATCCGACGTGGCGGATCGCCTCGGGCTGAAGGCGGAGCGCACCGTTTCTTTCCTTGATGCCCTCGTGGCGATGGGGCTGCTGCGCAAGACCGGAGGCGTCTATAGCCCGGCCTCTGGGGCGGCGGCATACCTCGCTTCGGATTCTCCGACTTCGCTTGCCCGATCGTTGCTGCAACTCGGTGGTCTTCGCCACGTCGGGATCGAGCGGCTCCCCGATCTACTGCGCGGCGTGGAGCAGACGCGCCCTTGCGCCGAGGGGCGTGTTCGTCAGCTTCCACGAGGGGCTGGCCGATGAGCGTACGGCGCCGGAGACCCACGTGATCGGCCGTCTGATGCCCGCGTTGCGCGGGCAGGACGTCTCCTTCGATCTCGGTCGCATCGCCGAGGCGGCGCGACAAGCCGGATTCCTGCGGATTGAAAGCCGCCCGGTCGAGACCGCCTTCGGTCCGATGTGGGCGGACATTGCGCGCTGATCTCGCGAACGGAAAAGGCGGGGCAGAGGCTCCGCCTTTTCCGTGTCGGTTCGTGTCGTCTTAGCCGAAGACGCGGTGGAAAATCGTATCGACGTGCTTGGTGTGATAGGCCATGTCGAAGACCGCCTCTACCGCCTGGGCGTTCATGCGCGCGGCGACGTCGGGGTCCGCCTTCAGGAAGTCGATGAAGTGGCCTTCGCCCGTCCACACCCGCATCGCGTTTCGCTGCACGATGCGATAGCTGTCTTCGCGGCTGACCCCGGCCTGGGTCAGCGCCAGAAGGACCCGCTGCGAAAAGATCAATCCGCCCAATTGGTTCAGGTTCTTCAGCACGGCGTCGGGATAGACCACCAGCTTGTCGATCACGCCAGTCAGGCGGGATAAGGCGAAGTCCAGGGTCACCGTCGCGTCGGGGCAGATCATCCGTTCCACCGACGAGTGCGAGATATCGCGTTCGTGCCACAGGGCGACGTTCTCCATGGCGGGCAGGGCGAAGCCGCGGACCATCCGCGCCAGTCCGCACAGATTTTCGGTCAAGACCGGGTTGCGCTTATGCGGCATCGCCGACGAGCCCTTTTGCCCCGGCGCGAAGTATTCCTCGACCTCGCGCACCTCGGTGCGTTGCAGGTGGCGGATTTCGGTGGCGACCCGTTCGACCGAGCTGGCGATCACGCCCAGGGTGGCGAAGAACTGTGCGTGGCGGTCGCGCGGGATGACCTGGGTCGAAAGCGGTTCGACGGACAGGTCCAGCTTGGCCGCGACGTGGGCCTCGACCGCTGGGTCGATATTGGCGAAGGTGCCGACCGCGCCGGAAATCGCGCAGGTGGCGATGTCGGCCCGGGCCGACAGCAGTCGTGTCTTGGCGCGCTGGAATTCGGCATGAAAGCCCGCGAATTTCAGGCCGATCGTCACCGGCTCGGCATGGATGCCGTGGCTGCGGCCCATGCAGACCATGTCCTTGGTTTCCATCGCGCGGCGCTTGCAGGCGGCCAGCAGCTTGTCGATGTCTTCCAGCAGAATATCGGCGGCCTGGGTCAGTTGTACCGCCAGACAGGTGTCGAGAACGTCCGACGAGGTCATGCCCTGGTGCACGAAGCGCGAATCCTTGCCGATGTGTTCGGATAGTTCGGTCAAGAAGGCGATGACGTCGTGCTTGACCTCCGCCTCGATCGCGTCGATGCGGGCGACGCGATCGGCGGTGTAGGGCAGGTTGCCCTTTTCCCACACGGTCTTCGCGGCCGAGGCCGGAATCACCCCCAGGGTGGCCTGTGCGTCGCAGGCGTGGGCCTCGATCAGGAAACAGATGTGGAAGCGGTTCTCGGGCTGCCAAATGGCGGTCATCGCGGGACGGGAATAGCGCGGGATCACGGGGGGCTCCTTCTTCGGGTGTCAGGCGGCGAAAATCCGGCGAAGTGCCGGGTCTGTCAAGGACTAAGCGCCGCCGCGCCCCGTCTGGCGTGGCGGGATGATGCACGATATGATGATCGCCATGACCGAACCGCGCGACCCCTTTCTTTCCGAAATCGTTCTGCTGGCCGATCCGGCGTTGGCGCCGATCCTGGCGCGGGTGCTGCTGATCGCCCATCCGTTGGCCTCGCCCAAGACCCTGATGCGGGCGCGGCCGATCCTGACGGTGAAGCCGGTGCACGATGCGGCCGGGCTGGCGGCCCGGTGCGCGCGGCCGCTCAACGGCGCGCGGCTGTTGATTTGCGGCAGTGACGTGATCGTGCGGCGCGAGGTTCTGGATGCCTTTTCCGGCCCGTCCTATAACATTCATCCCGGTCCGCCGGAGTATCCTGGGCGGTTCCCCTCGGTGTTCGCGCTTTACGACGGCGCCGCCGAATTCGGCACCACGGCGCACGAGGTCACGGCACGGGTGGACGACGGCCCGATTGTCGCGGTGGACCGCTTCGCCATGCCGGACGGCATCGACCGCGCCGGATTGGAGAGTCTAAGCTTTCAGTCGGTGTTGCGACTGCTGACCGATCTTTGCCCCGCCCTGGTGGGGCCGGAGTCCCTGCCGCAGATCGGCGGCGCGTGGTCGGGCTGGGTGTGGCGGCAGGCGGATTTCGACGCCCTGTGCCGTTTGCCCGACGACGTGGACGAGGTGGAGTTCGTCCGCCGCTACCGCGCGGTCGGGGAGGGACCGGACCACGCCCTGGAATTCATTCGTTTCGGCCATCGCTTTCGTCTGGATAATCGCCGCGCCGGTCCGGTGACCGTCGCCGGTTGCCCGCGTCCCGCCTCTTGACGGCGGGGCGGCGCCGACGCACAAAGGAAACCCGCGCCCGGGGGTGGCGCTTTTCGCGGCAGGGTCGGGGAAAGGGTAGGGCTTGGCCAAACCTCAGGACGAAGGCGGCACCGGGCAGGCGATCGGCAGCCTTCTGATCATTCTCGGCGCCGCGATGTGGGTGCCGGCCATCGCCGACCTCGCGTACGAACAGACCGAGTGGGCGGCCTTTGCCCTGTCCTCGGCCTTCACGGTCTTCTTTGGCGTGATGTTGCTGGCCTCGACCCGAGACACCAGCTTCGGCACCACGCCGCTGCGCCGCGCCTATTTCATCACGGTCGGCGCCTGGATCGCTCTGTCGATGTTCCGCGCTTTGCCGTTCTGGGCGTCCGGTCGTGGGGTTTCGTACTGCGACGCGGTGTTCGAAACCGTTTCCGGGTTCACCACCACCGGCTCCACCGTGTTGACCTGGCTGGACACCATGCCGATCGGCATCCTGTTGTGGCGCGCCCTGCTGCAGTGGATGGGCGGTATCGGCATCATCGTCATGGCAATCGCCATCCTGCCGATGTTCCGCGTCGGCGGCATGCAGATGTTCAAGTTGGAGAGTTCCGAGAAAACCAGCGACAAGATCTCCCCCCGGGTGCGCAGCATGGCGATCCGTATCGGTTGGGCTTATATCGCGCTGACCCTGGTCTGCGCGCTGACCTATTGGCGGCTGGGGATGACGCCGCTGGAGGCGACCGTCCATTCGATGACCACGCTGTCCACCGGCGGCTATTCGACCTCGGACGATTCCATGGGGCATTTCAACAGTTTGTCGATGGAATGGGCGGGGACCGTGTTCATGCTGGCGGGCGGCACGCCGTTCGTTCTGTTCGTGCTGGCGTTCAGTGGGCGCGGTCCCTTCGTGCTGCTGCGCGATGCCCAGGTCAAACGGATGATCGCCCCCGCCTTGATCTCCTCGGCGATTGTCAGCGCCTGGCTGGTCTGGGCCAACGATTTCGATCCGTGGACGGCGTTCACCAAGTCGATGTTCAATCTGGTCTCGGTGATGACCACCTCCGGCTATGCCTCCACCGACTACAGCCTGTGGGGGCCGCCGGCGGTCGCCATATTCTTCTTCATGACCTTCGTCGGCGGCTGCGCCGGTTCGACGGCGGGCGGGTTGAAGATGTTCCGCTTCGAGATTCTTTGGCAGGATATCCGCAAGGAGACCCGCCGCCTGTTGTTTCCGCACGGGGTCTTTCCCGACATGATGGCGGGGCGCCCGGCCAGCGCCGATCTGGTGCGCGACGTGCAGGTCTTCGTTCTGTGTTATGCCGCCACTTGCGCCGCTCTGGTGCTGGTTTTAGCGTATTATGGGCTGGATTTCATCACCGCGCTGTCGGGCGCCGTCACCGCCCTTGCCAATGTCGGTCCGGGGCTGGGGCCGGTGATCGGGCCGGCTGGGAATTTCTCGTCCTTGCCCGATGGCGCGAAGTGGGCGCTGGATGCCGGGATGATCCTGGGCCGCCTGGAATTCGAGACGGTTTTCGTGATGATGACCGCGCACTTCTGGTGCGACTGAATCATCCCCACATTGTACTGGACGGCTCGCCGTCCTCCTTTTTGCGACATTCGGAGACTCTTGATGAAAGCGATGATCGTCCCGGTAACCGCCTTCGGCCAGAATTGCAGCATCCTGTGGTGCGAGGAAACCATGCAAGGCGCCGTCGTCGATCCCGGTGGGGATTTGGCCGAGATTAAGGATGCGGCGAAGCGTAAGGGGGTCACCATCGTCAAGATCCTGCTGACCCACGGCCATGTCGATCACGTCGCCGGCACCGCCGATCTTAAGAAGGCGCTGAAGGTTCCGGTCGAAGGGCCGCATCAGGACGATGCCTTCTTGTTGGAGCAATTGCCGGATTCCGCGCGCGGTTACGGGTTTCCGCTGTGCGAAACCTTTACCCCCGATCGTTGGCTGAAGGATGGCGATACCGTCAGCTTCGGCAAGGTGACGCTGAACGTGCTGCATTGCCCAGGTCATACGCCGGGGCATGTCGTGTTCTTCGACGCCAAGGATAAGGTGGCGGTGGTCGGCGATGTCTTGTTCCAGGGGTCGGTCGGTTGCACCGACTTTCCGAGGGGCAATTCCAGGGATTTGATCGCCTCGATCCGTGGCAAGTTGCTGCCGTTGGGCGACGACGTGGTGTTCATTCCCGGCCATGGTCCGTTGTCGTCGTTCGGCGACGAGCGCAAGACCAACCCCTATGTCCGCGACGACTTGTTCTAGGGCGTTACAGCAGCTTCTTCTGGCGTAAGCTGACGTAGTGTCCGGGCGAGACGATGACATGGTCGTAAAGGACGATATCGACGGTGGCCAGCCCCTGCTTGATTTGCCGCGTGGTATCGACGTCGGCCTGCGACGGCGTGGGGTCGTCCGAGGGGTGGTTGTGGACCATGATCACCGCGTGCGCCTTCAACTCCAGGGCGCGCTTGACCACCTCTCGCGGGTAGACCGGGGTGTGGTTGATGGTGCCGTGTTGCATCGCCTCGTCGGCGATCAGGCGTTTCTTGGTGTCTAGGAAGATCAGGCGGAATTCCTCGACCTCGGCGCGCGACTGGGCGGCGAGGCAATAGTCCATCAAGTCGTCCCTGGCGGCGAGCAATGGGCGTTCCACCACCCGTCCCTTCAGCATTCGGATCGCCGCGCCCTCCACCAGTTTCAGGGCGGCGACGGTGGCGTCCTTGACGCCGGGGAGGCTCATCAGGTCCTCGGGTGGGGCGGCGATCACCGACGCGAAATCGCCGAAGCGGGTCAGCAGGTCCTTGGCCAGAGGCTTGACGTCGCGGCGCGGAATCGCCAGCGCCAGCAGCATTTCCAGCAGTTCGTAGTCGGCGAAACCGATCGAGCCGTGGTCCAGCAGGCGTTGGCGCAGACGTTGGCGATGGTCATGATGGTGCGGCGGCGGAAGGTCTTCCACCACGTCGGGAGGAGAACACGCGTCGCACAGACCCGGTGTCGCCGGTTTGTCGCCGTCGCCCATCGCGTTGCCCCGTTCTACTGCCCCCCATAGGGCGGCAGGGTGAAGCCTTTCGGTGACAGAGTGAAAATCTCGCAGCCGTCGGCGGTCACCCCGATCGAGTGTTCGAACTGCGCCGAAAGTTTACGATCGCGGGTCACCGCAGTCCAGGCGTCGGAGAGGATCTTGGTCTCGAAGGTGCCTGCGTTGATCATCGGCTCGATGGTGAAGAACATCCCTTCCTCCAACGTCATGCCCTTGCCGCGCCGCCCATAGTGCATGACGTTGGGTTCGGCGTGGAAGACCTTGCCCAAGCCGTGGCCGCAGAAGTCGCGGACCACCGAGAAACGGTGCGATTCCGCATACTCTTGAATCGTCGCGCCGATGTCGCCCAGGGTAGCGCCGGGGCGCACCACGTCGATGGAGCGCATCAGGCATTCATAGGTCACCTGGATCAGCCGCGTCGCCACCACGCCGACCTTGCCCACCGTGTACATGCGGCTGGAATCGCCGTACCAGCCGTTCAGAATCGGGGTGACGTCGATGTTCAGGATATCGCCGCTCTTCAGGGTTTTTTCGCCGGGGATGCCGTGGCAAACCACGTGATTGATTGAAATGCAGCATGACTTGGGATAGCCGCGATACCCCAGGGGCGCGTTGATGCCGCCGTGCGCGATAATGAAATCGGCGATCAGGCGGTCGAGCTCCTGGGTCTCGACGCCGGGCTGCACGAAGTCGGTGATGTAGTCCAGGGTCTCGGCGGCGAGGCGGCCGGCGGCGCGCATGCCCTCGAAGTCGGCGGCGGAGTGAATGGTGACGGCGGTGGCGGAACGATCCATGGGGACGAACAATCCTGAGCGAAGAAAAACCGCTTCACCTATAGCGCCAGGGGAAGGGGATGGTCCAGCGTCAAGCCGTCGAGGGTGATGGCGCAGGCGTGGCACAGGGCCTCGACCCCGGCGGCGCGGGCCATTGCGAAGTCCTTGGCATAGGCCGGGTCGATGTCGGCGGCCAGGGCGAAGCGGGTGCAATCGGTGCGTTGCACCAGATAGACCATTACCGCGCGGTCACCGGCCGCCACCGCGTCGGCCATTTCGCGCAGGTGCTTGGCGCCGCGTTCGGTGACCGCGTCGGGGAACTCCGCCAGGCCGGGGGTGCGCATCAGGTGGACGTTCTTGACCTCGACCAGGCAGCGCGGGCGGTCGGGCGCGGTCAACAGGATGTCGATGCGGGAGTTCCGGCCGTAGGCGACCTCGCGCCGGAGTCCGTCGTAACCGGTCAGTTCGAGAATGCGGTTCGCGGCGATCGCCTCGGCGACGATGGCGTTGGGGTGGGCGGTGTTGATGCCGACCACCCCGCCGTCGATTTCCGCCAGTTCCCAGGAGTAGGCGAGCTTGCGCCTCGGATTGTCGGATCGCGACAGCCAGACCCGGATCCCGGCCTGCTTCAAGCCGGTCATCGCGCCGGAATTGGCGACGTGGGCGGTGATCTCGGTGCCGTCGTCCAGTCGCACGTCGGCCAGGAAGCGCTTGTAACGGCGCAGCAGGGTGCCGGGGATCAGGGGGGTGGCGAAGTTCATAGGGCCGCCCCGGGTTTCCAGGCGGTCAGGGTGAGCAAATCGAAGGTGGCGGGAACCCTCCCCAGGGGGGTGAGGTAGCGTTCGTGGTAATCGGCCAGCGCCGCGAACAGAGTGGAGCGGCGCAACGGCGTCTTGCGGCGTTGCGCCAGGGCATTGGTTTCCCCCATCGCGCGCAGATCGGTCAGCAAGCGCATCGGCTTGCCGTATTCGATGGTCAGGCGGTCGCGATCGACTACCGGTTCGGCAAAGCCCGCCGCTTGCAGCAGCGCGCCGCCGTCCTTCAGGGTCAGCATCGGCAGGACGCGCGGACTGACGCCGCCTTCCCACGTCATTTCGGCGCGGGCGAGGCAATCGCGCAGTTCCCTTAGGGTTTCTTCCCCCGGCAGGATCGCCAGCAGCAGCCCCCCCGGTTTGAGGACACGAAAGACCTCGGCCAGCATGCCGGGAAAGTCCTCGGTCCAGTGCAGGCTCATGCAGCTCAACACCAGATCGATGCCGTCATTGGCGAAGGGCAGATGGTCTTCGTCGGCGACCACCGCCATGGGGGCCGCCAGCGCCGCCATCGCCGCGCTGGGTTCGACCGAGACCAGGGTCTCGATGCCGCCGCGTCCGTTCAGCAGGATGGCGATCTGTCCGGTGTGCGCGCCCAGGTCGATCGCCAGGGGGAAACTTCGCCGGATGTCGTCCAGGCGGTCAAGCAGGCGGTCCGCCGCCTCGCGCAATAGGAAGTCCGGCGCCTGCGCCGGGTTGGCGCCGCGCAGCGCGCGCGCGCGGCGCAGGCGCAGCAGGGGTCGGTCGAACAGGGAAGGACACGGTGACATGTTTTTCATATGGCTCCTTTCGCCACAAAAGCAAAGCCGTTTGTTCGCTTGGACTTGTGATGATTCCAGGGTTCCGTCAGAGTTGCCGGATGAGGCAACGGATGCGGATTTTCCTGGGCTGGGTTGGGCGCGGTTTCGATGCTTTCGTGCGAGCGCTGCTTCCGGAGCGCTGTCCCGCCTGCGGCGCCGCCGTGCGCGGTGGCGGCATGGCGCGGCCCGCGGCCTTGTGTCCGCGCTGCTTCGCCGGTCTGATCTTTGCGCAAGAGCCGCGCTGCGATCGCTGCGGCTGGCCGTTGGCGACGCCTGATGCCGTTTGTTCCTGCGGCGCGGGAGGCGCGATCCGGCGACGGCGCTTCGCGTTGCTCTATGGCGCGGCCGCGACTCGATTGATCCTGAAGCTCAAGCATGCCGACCGTCCCGATATCGCGGCGCGTCTGGCGGCGTGGATGGCCCTGGCCGGAAACGATGTGATCGCCGCTGACCTGTTGGTGCCGGTGCCGGTGCATTGGTCGCGGTTGCTGCATCGTCAGTACAATCAGTCCGCAGAACTAGTTTGTCATCTGGCGGCGATGTCGGGCAAACCGGCGGATGCGCGCGCCCTGAAGCGGTTGCGTGCCACGCCCTCGCAGGGGCATTTGAGCGTGGCGGCCCGCCGCGCCAATGTCGCCGGGGCCTTCGCGGCGCGGCGTGGACTGGATCTGACCGGGCGGACGGTGCTGTTGATCGACGACGTGGCGACCACCGGCGCCACCGCCGAGGCCTGTGCCCAGGCGTTGCTGCGGTTGGGGGCCGTGGCGGTGGACCTGTTGATCGTCGCGGCGGTGCCGCCGGATGGTGCCGCGACTTGATTTTTTGTTCCGATTGCCTCACATCGGGGGCAGCCGAGTATCACCGACAAAGGAGTTTCCCATGGCCAAGGTCGAAATTTTCACCACCAAGGTTTGTCCCTATTGCGTGCGGGCGAAGGCGCTGTTGAAGCGCAAGGGCGCGGCTTTCAGCGAGGTTGACGTGTCCGAGGACGACGACCTGATGACGGACATGCTGAAACGCACCGGCGGACGCCAGACGGTACCGCAGATCTTCATCGACGGACGCCATATCGGCGGTTGCGACGATTTGTATGCGCTGGATGCCAAGGGTGGCCTTGATCCGTTGCTGGCTTCGTGACCGTGGCATGAGTGCCTTTTCCGCAGCCTGTCTGCAGATGAATGCGTCCGACGACATGGCCGCCAATATCGCCGCCGCGTTGCGTCTGGCGGGCGAGGCCGCCGAGGCCGGGGCGGACTTGATTCTGATGCCGGAAAACGTGGCGATGATGATCTGGGGGGCGGACGCCATTCGCGGTTGGGCCCGCCCTGAGTCCGAACACCCGGCGCTGCGGGCCTTTCGCGATTTCGCGCGGGCCCGTCAGGTCTGGCTGCATGGTGGCACCCTGGCGGTGCCGTCGCCTTTCGGCAAGGTTTTTAACCGCACCTACGTGATCGACCCCACGGGGCGAATCGCGGCGGTCTATGACAAGCTGCACATGTTCGACGTCAATCTGGGGGGGGGCGGCGAAAGCTATGCCGAATCCCGTGTCTTCGAGGCGGGGGAAACCCCGGTCGCGGTCGATCTACCCTGGGGGCGGTTGGGGCTGTCGGTTTGCTACGATCTGCGGTTCCCGTATCTGTATCGCGCGTTGGCCAGCGCCGGGTGCGACTTTTTGGCGGTTCCGGCGGCCTTCACCAAGGTGACGGGGGCCGCTCATTGGCATATCCTGTTGCGCGCGCGGGCCATCGAGACCGGCTGTTATGTGTTCGCTCCGGCGCAAACCGGGGTTCATGCCAACGGTCGCCGCACCTTTGGACACGCGTTGATTGTCGCTCCGTGGGGAGAGGTCCTGGCCGATGCCGGGGATGCGGTCGGTTTTGTGATCGCTCAGGTTGATCCCACCGTGGTGGATGCGGCGCGCGGCAAGATTCCGTCGCTGGCACATGGGCGCGTGCTGGGCGATGTCACGGTCATGAAGACGTTTGGTTGAGGCGTGCGCGGGCGATGATCCGGTTTGCCCTGAAATGCGATTGCGGTCACCGCTTTGACTCCTGGTTTCGGGATAACCGGGCGTTCGAGGACCTGTCGGCGGCGGGCGGTCTGGCCTGCCCGGTCTGTGGCGGTGCCGCCGTCGCCAAGGCGCCGATGGCGCCGCATGTCGCTTCGGCGCGGCAGGAGGCGGCGGATCGTCCTTCGCCCGAGGCAGAGCCGCAGGCCAGACTGCGCGAGATTCTGCGGCGTGTGCGGGACGCGGTCGAGCGGAACTGCGAGAACGTCGGCCCGGCTTTCGCCGAGGAAGCCCGCAAGATTCATTATGGCGAGGCCTCCCCGCGCGGGATCTATGGCGAAGCCTCGGATGATGAGGCGGCGGCCCTGGCCGAGGAGGATATCGTCTTCGCCCTCATGCCCTGGTTTCGTCGCGGCGATTCCTGATTCGCGGGCGGAACGTACGTTTCACGCCCGACGAACTCAACCATAGGTTTATTTGTCGTGACTGTCCCTGTGGTGGCATCGCGGTCGTGTATTTCTGGTTTTACTCGATTTTTTCTGTGTTAGCCTAGGCTCGGGACCCATTAAATTATTGTCAGGAAGATCGGCGGCTGATTCACTCTAGGGAGGGAGGACCCCATCCATGAGTGATCTGTTTTGGTTGTCAGAGAGGCAGTTGGCGAAGATCGAGCCGCATTTCCCGCTATCGCATGGCGTGCCGCGGGTTGATGATCGGCGAGTGATCAGCGGCATCGTTCATGTGATCCGCAACGGCTTACGGTGGCGAGATGCACCGCCCGTCTATGGCCCCCACAAAACCCTCTATCGCCAGCGTCATAGGATCGAGAACCTCTTCGCTCGCCTCAAGGATTGGCGGCGTATCCACACCCGATATGACCGATGCGCGGATGTCTTCTTTGCCGCCGTCATCATCGCGGTACTCCTCCTCTTCTGGATCGAACCTTAATGAGTCCTGAGCCTAGGCCATTGTTGACCCGGGGCGAGGCCGCCTTGGTTGGTTGGGGCTGGGGGGCCGCTTTGATGCGTGGGGAGAATGTCTTCCGCCGCAAATCGATAACCTTTTTTCAGGTGCGGTTGGTTCTGTTCGCCGCGCTGGCGGTCGGTTGTCTGGCTTTTCTGGTCGAAGCGGTGTTTCTGGCGGGGGCCGCGCGCCATTCCCTGCTGGAGCAGCAGGAACAGATCCTTGCGTTGGCGGAGCGTCCGGCGACTGCGGCGATTTGGGAATTCAACGACCGCTTGGAGCGGGAAACGATTACCGGCGTGATGCAGATGACTTCGGTGCGTCAGGTGGTGATCGTCCATTCCGACGGCATGCCGTTCGCCTCGGTCACCCGCGACACGCCCGAGGCCCCCGCCTGGAAGCGGGCCTTGGCCTGTCTGATCGTCGGCGATCACGAACGCATCGTCCGGCCGCTGAGCATGCGGACCCTTGACCTTGACAGTGAATAAGAGGTCGTCGGCAGCTTGATCGTGATCTTTGATGAGAGCGAACAGGCCGATCTTTACGTCGGTTTTTTGCTGGCTTCCCTGGGGGCGACTCTGCTGGGCGCTTTCCTGGTGGTTGCGGTGGTTGCGGTGGTCGCGGTTTTGTTCGACCGTTTTCTGACGCGGCCGATTCTGTCCATCTCGCGGCAGGTGGATGGCGTCGATTCCGAGGACCCGCAAGGCCGCATGCTGACCGTGCCGAAATGGCATATCGGGTCGGAATTGGGGCTGGCGGCGCAGAAGATCAACGCCATGTTGATCCATCTGGGTAACGCGCAACACGCGCTGCGGCGGATGGCGACGCGCGATGCCACCACCAACTTGCCCAATCGGACCCTGACCATCGAACACCTGGTTGGGGTCGCGCGCCGTGCCGCGCCGGGCAAGATGACGGCGGTGATGGCGGTTCTGATGGATCGGCTGGATGAGATCAAGGACCTGATCGGTCACGAGGAAGCCGACGAGATGGCGATGGGAATGGCGATGCGTCCGTCAGTTTGCATCGGTATCGCGCTTTATCCCAATGATGGCAACGCCGCCACCGCCTTGCTGCGCAAGGCGCAGGAACGCTGGAACTTCTTCGAGGACGGGTTGGCCGAGGGCGCGCACCGTAGCCTACTTCTGGAAAGCCAGTTGCATCAGGCGCTGGATGCGGGGAATTCGCGCTTTATTTCCAGCCGCAGGTATCGCGCGGTGGCGATGTGCTGGGGGCCGAGGCGCTGATCCGCTGGTTGCGCGACGATCAGGTGGTGCCGCCCGGGGCCTTCATTCCGGTGGCCGAGGACTGCGGTCTGGTGGTGCCGATCGGCTATTACGTGTTGGAGGAAGCCTGTCGTTCCTCCGCCGCGTTCCGCGAACGCGGGCTCAATATGAGGATCGCCATCAACGTTTCGCCGCACCAGTTGGCCGACTCCGGCTTCGTGGATCGGGTGGGCGATGCGCTCAACCGGCATGGCGTCGCGCCGGAACGTCTGGAAATCGAGATCACCGAATACACCCTGGCGCTGGAGCAGGGCGCCCTGATCGACCGCCTGCGCACGCTGCGCAATCGCGGCATCCGCATCGCCATCGACGATTTCGGGACCGGGTATTCCAGTCTGTCGTGCTTGCGGAACTTCCCCATCGACGTTTTGAAGATCGACCGCAGCTTCATCGCCGACGTGCCGAACGACGTGGCGGCGCCATCGACCATCCTGACCCTGGCTCAGAAGCTGGGCATGGAGTGCGTCGCCGAAGGTGTCGAGACCGAGGCGCAGCGGGATTGGCTGGTTTCCTATAGGTGTCCGACCCTGCAAGGCTATCTGTTCGCGCGACCGATGCCGTTCGACGCCTTCGCCGAACGCCATTCCCGCCATCCGGGGGGGGGCGACAATGTGCTAAGGCTTCGTCGTGAAGGCCATATAGTTGACCGATAGGTCATCGCTTTTGCGCCATTGATCGGACAGCGGAGCATAGGACAGTCCGGTGAATTCCGGGCGGGGCAGGCCTGCGCCCTCCAGGTCGAGGGCCAGCTCCGACGGTTTCACGAAATCGCGCCAGTCGTGGGTGCCGGCGGGCAGCCAGCGCACCACGTATTCGGCGCCGATTTTCGCCATCAGCAGGCTCTTCATGGTGCGGTTCAGAGTGGCCAGAGCCATCAGGCCGCCGATTTTCAGGGGGGTCGCGGCGGCGGCCAGAAACAGCGCGCGGTCGGCGACGTGCTCCACCACCTCCAGCGCCAGCACCACGTCGAAACCTTCGGCACGCTCGGCCACGTCCTCGGGGCGGGCCGCGCGATAGTCGATGTCCAGGCGCATCCGCGCCGCGTGGCTGGCCGCCACCTTGATGTTCTTTTCCGAGGCATCGACCCCCACCACGGCAAAGCCCAGGCGGGCCATCGGCTCGGCGATCAGCCCGCCGCCGCAGCCGACGTCCAGCAGGGAAAGGCCCGTGAACGGACGCTCTGCCTCGATATCGCGGTCGAAGTGAGCGGCCAGCCGCCGCTTCAGGATCTCGATGCGGATCGGGTTGAATTTGTGCAGCGGCCGGAACGGTCCTTCGAGCGCCCACCAAGTGTCCGCCAGTGCCGTGAACTTGGCGATTTCGATGGGGTCGGCCGAGCCGTTCGGGGGCCTGGCGGCGGTCATCCGGGCGTTGACGGCCTTGTCGCGCGGTGCTGGATTTGCGGGTCTGGTCATCGCTGTGCCCTTGCCTTTCGGGATAAGGAACGAGTATGTATAGCAGCCGGTTGTCAGGCAACCCGGTCTTGAAGTTTTTGTCTTGCATGGCTTCGGGGGAGGCCCCGTCCGGGACGACGCGTTACGCCCCGGCCCAGATCAGAGATACCGTGTCATGGCCCGTATTGTCCAAAAATTCGGCGGAACCTCGGTTGCGAACATGGAACGCATCCGCAATGTCGCCCACCTTGTCAAGAAAGAGCTGGATGCCGGTAACCAGGTGGCGGTGGTGCTTTCGGCGATGTCGGGAGTGACCAACCAGTTGGTGGCGTACTGCCAGGAAGCCGCCGAGCTTTGCGATCCTCGCGAATATGACACGGTGGTATCGACCGGCGAACAGGTCACGGCCGGTCTTCTGGCGATCATCCTGCAGTCCATGGGAATTCCGGCGCGGTCGTGGACCGGCTGGCAGGTTCCGTTTCACACCGACGATGCCCACGGCAAGGCGCGCATCGTCGATATCGAAACCGACGAACTGCTGAGCCGGATGGCCGCCTGCGAGGTGCCGGTTGTGGCGGGCTTCCAGGGGGTCGGCAACGACGACCGCATCACCACCCTGGGCCGTGGCGGCTCGGACACCTCGGCGGTGGCGCTGGCGGCGGCCTTGGGGGCTGATCGTTGCGACATCTATACCGACGTCGATGGCGTCTATACCACCGACCCCCGCATCGTGCCGAAGGCACGCAAGCTGCCGCGCATCACCTACGAGGAAATGCTGGAAATGGCGTCCTTGGGCGCCAAGGTGCTGCAGACGCGCTCGGTTGAAATGGCGATGAAGTATCGCGTCAATTTGCAAGTGCTGTCGAGCTTCGAGGAAGTTCCCGGAACCCTGGTTTGCGACGAGGAAGACATCGTGGAAAAGGAAATTGTCAGCGGTATCGCCTATAGCCGGGATGAGGCCAAGGTGACCCTTCAGGGGGTGCAGGATCACCCCGGCATCGCGGCGGCGATCTTCGGCCCTCTGGCCGAGTCTAATATCAACGTCGATATGATCGTTCAGAACGTGTCCGAGCAAGGGCATACCGATGTCACCTTCACGGTGCCGCGTACCGATCTGCCGCGCGCCCTGAAGGTTCTGGCGAAAATTCAGGAATCGGTCGAGATTCGCGATCTCTCTTACAGCGACACCGTGGTCAAGATTTCGGTGATCGGGGTTGGTATGCGGACCCACGCGGGTGTCGCACAAAAGATGTTTTCCGCCCTTGCGGAACGCAGCATCAATATCCCTGTGATAAGCACTTCCGAGATCAAGGTGAGCGTCCTGATCGAGGAGGAATACACCGAACTGGCGCTGCGTGCTCTGCACACGGCCTATGGACTGGATGCAAGCTGAAGCATCCGAATGCCCTTCCCGCAGCCGATCGCCGTGGGCGGAGGCGCCGGTCGGCGACGCGGCGGACGGGCGGAACGGTCCGCCTGTCGCGCCCTTTGTCTTTTATTGGGGAGCCCGGACCGCGATGAGCAGGACTCAGCAAGCATATCAAGACCTGGACCGTCTGTGGCGGCGCGGGCGTGATTTCCTGGGGTGCGATTTCGCGATTCTCGGTGGGGCGATGTCCTGGGTGTCCGAGCGCAATCTGGTTTCCGCCATGTCCAATGCCGGTGGTTTCGGGGTGATCGCCTGCGGTTCGATGCCGCCGAAGCTTTTGGCCGCCGAGATCGCCGCGACCCAGGCGCTGACCGATCGCCCCTTTGGCGTCAATTTGATCACCATGCATCCGCAGTTGGATGCCTTGATCGACGTGTGCGGCGCCGCGGGGGTCGGCCATGTGGTGCTGGCGGGTGGCTTGCCGCCCTCCTCCTCGATCAAGCGGGTCAAGGAATTCGGCGCGAAGGCGATTTGCTTCGCCCCCGCCCTGGTGCTGGCGAAGAAGTTGGTGCGCGCCGGGGCCGATGCCCTGGTCATCGAGGGGGCGGAGGCGGGCGGTCACATCGGTCCGGTTTCGACCTCGGTCCTGGCGCAGGAAATTCTGCCGGTGATGGGGCGCGCGGTGCCGATCTTCGTGGCGGGTGGCATCGGTCGTGGCGAGGCCATGCTTTCATATCTGGAAATGGGGGCCTCCGGCGTGCAGTTGGGGACCCGTTTCGTCTGTGCCCACGAATGCGTCGCGCATCCGCGTTTCAAGCAGGCGTTCATTCGCGCTTCGGCGCGTGACGCGGTGGTTTCGGTGCAGATCGATCCGCAGTTTCCGGTGATTCCGGTACGCGCCATCGCCAATGCCGGAACCGATCGTTTCATGGAAGTGCAGCGCTCGGTGATCGAGAAATTCCACCACGGTGAAATGGACCAAAAGACCGCGCAGTTGGAGATCGAGCATTTCTGGGCGGGCGCCTTGCGCCGCGCGGCGATCGACGGCGATGTCGAAAACGGTTCGTTGATGGCCGGGCAAAGCGTCGGCATGGTGACGGCGGAGCAGAGCATCGCGGCGATTTTCGCCGACATCATCGGTCAGGCGCTGGATGCTCTCGACGCGCGGGTGGCGCTGGCCACCCCGACGCCTGAGGAAGCACAGGGCGTCGCCTGATGCCAGCCGATGCCGCCGCCGTCTCGCGCCGCCTTCTCGGTCGCATCCGCGACGTGATGGCGAAGCCGGGGCTGCCGGAAGAGCGCCTTAACGTCATCGTGCGGTGCATTGCCGAGGATATGCGGGCGGCGGTGTGTTCCTGCTATGTGATGCGCGCCGGCGAAGTGCTGGAGCTGTTCGCCACCGAGGGTCTGCGCGAAAGCGCGGTGCACCAGACCCGTCTGCGGGTCGGCGAGGGGCTGGTCGGTTTCATCGCGGCGCATCCGCGGTCCCTGGCCTTGTCCGATGCCTGGTCGCACCCGAACTTCGCCTATCGCCCGGAAACCGGGGAAGAACCGTACCGGTCCTTCCTGGGCGTGCCGATCGTGCGTGGTGCGCGGGTGGCGGGCGTGTTGGTGGTGCAAACCCCTGAGACCCGCGAATTCGCGCCCGAGGAAGTCGAGGCGCTAGAAACCGTTGCTATGGTTCTGGCGGAATTGCTGACTGCGGGCAACCTGATCGACCGGCGGGAACAGATTCCAGTGGACGGCAATGCCCTGGTGCCGTTGCGCATCAACGGCCTCAAACTGTCCGAGGGGCTGGGGGTCGGGGTCGCCTATCTGCACCGCAAGATTCCCTTCATCAAGAAGATGGTCGGCGAGACCCCGGAGCATGAGGCCAAGCGCTTCGACGAGGCTTTGGAACACATGCACCTGGCGTTGGACGAGATGCTGGCCGCCGAGGAAATCGGCAAAAGCGAATACCGCGACATCCTGGAAGCCTATCGCATGTTCGCCGCCGATCGCGGCTGGATCGAACGGATCCGTGCCCACATCCAAGGTGGTCTGTCGGCGGAAGCGGCGGTGCAGCGCGCGCAGGAGGAAAATCGCGTTCGCATGCAGGATGTGACCGATCCCTATTTGCGCGAACGTTTGTGCGACCTCGAAGACCTCACCGATCGTCTGACCCTGCACCTGATGGGGCAGGATACGGCGGAGCGCAAGGCCTTGCCGCCGCATGCCATTCTGGTGGCGCGGACCCTGGGTCCGGCCGACCTATTGGATTACGATCTGTCCCGCGTGCATGGCGTGGTGTTGGAGGAAGGGTCCCCCGGCATGCATGTCGCGATCATCGCGCGGGCCTTGAGTATTCCGATGGTGGCGCGGGTTCCGGCGGTTCTGGGTAAAATCGGGTCCGGCGATCCGGTGATCGTCGATGGCGACAACGGCAGTGTTTTTATCCGTCCAGGCGAGGACATCACCGCCAGTTTCGTCGCCACCGTGCGGATGCGCCGGGAAAAGCAGAAGGCCTATGCCACGTTGCGCGATCTTCCCGCGTGTTCGCGTGACGGGGTGCGGGTCTCCTTGCTGATGAACGCCGGTCTGTTGGCGGAGATGCCGATTCTTCATCAGGTCAATGCCGACGGCATCGGTCTTTACCGCACCGAGTTGCCGTTCATGGTGCGTGCCGACAGTCCCGATGTCGATGTTCAAACCGCGTTTTACCGCTCGGTGATGGATCAGGCGGGGGATCGTCCGGTGTGCTTTCGTACGCTGGACGTCGGCGGCGACAAGATGCTGCCCTATTGGCAGAACGTGGGGGAGGAAAATCCCGCCATGGGCTGGCGGTCGATCCGCATCACCCTGGATCATCCGGCGATCATGCGCCACCAGTTGCGCGCGCTGATCCGCGCGGCGGATGGGCGTCCGCTGTCGGTGATGTTTCCGATGGTCGCCGAGGTCGCGGAGTTCGACGCGGCGCGCCGCATCCTTGATCTCGAACTGATGCGTGCCGAACGCCGTGGCGATGCTCAGCCGAGCACGGTGGAGGTCGGTTGTATGATCGAGGTGCCGTCCCTGGCTTTCCAATTGCCGCAGTTGTTGAAACGCGTCGATTTCCTGTCGGTGGGATCGAACGATCTGGCGCAGTTCCTGTTCGCGCGGGATCGCGGCAACCAGCGTATCGCCGAACGTTACGATTTGCTGTCGCCGTCATTCCTAAGCTTCCTGGAACGCATCCTCGACGCCTGCGACGAGGCCGGAGTCGCTTGCTCTTTGTGCGGCGAGATGGCGGCCAGTCCCCTGGACGCGATGGCGCTGGTCGGTCTGGGTTTCCGCAAGCTTTCGGTGAATGGCCCGGCGATCGGCCCGGTCAAGGCGATGATCCGCAGCATGAGCGTCGCGGATACCGCGCACGTCGTGAAGAAGTTGATCCGTTCCTCGTCCCACAGCCTGCGGACGAACTTGGCCGGATACGCCCTCGACCACGCCGTGCAGATCTGACGAGAGTCTTGTATTCCAAGGCATTCCAGAGAGTGGCCCGTGTGAAACCGCGGTACTCGGGCATTGCCGGATAGGGTGGTTGCGGGCATACTGGGCGTCGATCTGCGGGTGCCGCGGTGAAATCGTCATGCCTGGACGCACGTAAGGACAACAGGTCAATCGAGGGAAGAGTCCGTGGAACAGCAGAACATGCCGTTAGAGCCGCAGTCCAGCGGTGCGCCGCAGGTGGGGGCCGAAGCGCCGGTAAAAGGGAGCGTTGGCGCGCTGTTGCAGGCATCGCGTCACCGTCTGGGGATCGACCTCGCGGTGATCGCCGATACCTTGCGTATTCGTCTGGTCTATCTGCAAGCAATCGAGGACGGGCGCTACGAAGCCTTGCCCGGTGAGACCTACGCGGCGGGGTTCATTCGTTCCTATGCCGATCAGTTGGGACTGGACGGGATGGAGCTGGTGCGTCGCTTCAAGCTGGAAACCGGTAGTGCGCCGACGGTGGCGCCACAGCCTGTATCTTTTCCCAAGCTGGTCAAGACGTTGGGGCTGCCGATCGGTGCGATCGTCACCGTCGCGGTGGTGGTGGGCGGTTTGGCGCTGGGGGCCTGGTTCTTGTTCTCCAGCGGCGAGAGCACGTCCCTGCTGCCGAAGATTCCGGCGGCCCTGAACGAAAAGGTCGGAGCCCCGGCTTCGTCCGCGCCAGAGGTTGTGTCGCCGCCGCCGGAGCCGCCGAAGCCCGAGGCCGTCGTCGAGGAGCCGCCGAAGCCCAAGCCGGTCAAGGAGGCTCCGAAACCGGCGCAAATTACGCCGAAGCCTGTCGTCGAGGCGCCCAACCCCGCCGCGTCCGTCGAGGACGCGGCGGGGGTGCCGGAAACGGTGGCGCGCGGTCCCCGCGTTTACGGACAGGAAAATGCCGGCGCCCGCGTCGAGATCGTCGCTTCCGGCGATTCCTGGGTGCAGGTTACCGAAGGCGGCAGTCTGGTCCTGACCAGATTGCTGCATCTCGGCGATCGCTTCATGGTGCCGAATCGCAAGGGTCTGTTGTTGATGACCGGCAATGCGGGTGGCCTGGAAATCCTGGTCGATGGTCGGAAGACCCAGCCGGTCGGCGCCGCCGGTCAGGTGATGCGCGACGTGTTGCTGGATGTCGACCGCCTGCTTGCCGGACGCAAAGCGTCCGAGTAAGGACGATCCCCCCCAAAGAAATGACGAGGGCGTCTTGACCCTTCCCGATTATCGCCGGATCGCTCGCCGCAAAACGCGGCAGATTCGCGTCGGCTCCATCCTGGTCGGTGGCGATGCGCCGATCACCGTGCAGTCGATGACCAATACCCTGACCTCCGATGTCGAAGCCACGCTGGCGCAGATCCGCCGCATGGAAGCGGCGGGGGTGGACATCGTGCGGGTGTCCTGCCCGGACGAGGACTCGACCCGGGCCCTGGCCGCCATCGTGCGGGGCACCGCGGTGCCGGTGGTCGCCGACATTCATTTCCACTATCGCCGCGCCATCGAGGCGGCTGAGGCGGGGGCCGCTTGCCTGCGCATCAATCCCGGCAACATCGGGTCCGCCGAACGGGTGCGCGAAGTGGTGCAAGCGGCAAAGGACCACGGCTGTTCAATGCGGATCGGCGTTAATGCCGGCAGCCTGGACAAGGATCTTCTGGAAAAATACGGCGAGCCGCGCCCCGACGCGATGGTCGAAAGCGCCCTGATGCATGCCCGTATTCTGGAAGACAATGACTTCCTCGACTTCAAGATCAGCGTCAAGGCCTCCGATGTGTTCCTGGCAATGGCCGCCTATGAGGGACTGGCCGCCGCCTGCGATTATCCGCTGCACCTGGGCGTGACCGAGGCGGGGGGCTTGCGGACCGGCACCGTGAAATCGGCCCTGGGCATCGGCGGTCTGTTGCGGCAGGGGATCGGCGATACCATCCGGGTGTCGCTGTCCGCCGATCCGGTGGAAGAGGTGCGGGTCGGTTTCGACATTCTGAAGTCCCTGGACCTGCGCCATCGCGGCGTGCGCATCGTTTCGTGTCCGTCCTGCGCGCGGCAGGGCTTCGATGTCGCTGCGGTGGTGGCGGAACTGGAACGGCGGCTGGAACACATCGTGCAGCCGGTGACGCTGTCGGTGCTGGGGTGCGTCGTCAATGGCCCCGGCGAGGCAAGGTCCAGCGATATCGGCTTGACCGGAGGCGGCAAAAACACGCACAAGGTGTTCCTGGCGGGAGTTCCCGACCATACGGTCGGCACCGATGCGATTGTTGACCACCTGGTCGATCTGGTAGAAAAACGCGTTGCGGCGATGGGGGCCGCCACCCAGGCGGATTGATTTCGCCCGCGGGATTTTCAAGGAAAGGAATACGGGGTGTCCACCCTTCAACCGGTGCGCGGGACGCACGATCTTCTGCCCGAGGAAATGCGGGCCTTTCGCCATGTCGTCGAAACCGGGCGCGCCACCGCCGCGTTGTACGGCTTCGCCGAAATGGCGACGCCGATTTTCGAATTTTCCGGCGTCTTCGCGCGGACCCTGGGGGATGCCTCGGACATCGTGACGAAGGAGATGTACACCTTCGCCGACCGCAAGGGGGAATCCCTGACTCTGCGTCCCGAAGGCACGGCGGGCATTGCGCGCGCCTTTATTTCCAACGGGTTGTCCAACAATCTGCCGTTCAAGGTATTCTATTCCGGGCCGATGTTCCGCTATGAGCGTCCGCAAAAGGGGCGGCAGCGGCAGTTCCACCAGATCGGCGCCGAGCTTCTGGGGGTGGCCGAGCCGCAAGCAGATGTTGAGGCGATCGCCATGGGCCGCCAGATCCTGGATGCTCTGGGGCTGAAGGGCAACGTGACCCTGGAAATCAACACCCTGGGCGATACCGAAAGCCGTGAGGCGTATCGCGTCGCGTTGGTTGAGTACCTGTCCCGCCGCATCGACGATTTGTCCGCCGACAGCCGCGAACGCCTGGGGCGCAATCCCCTGCGCATTCTGGATTCCAAGGACGAGGGCGACCGCGCGGCGATCGCCGGGGCGCCGCTTCTGGGCGAATTCCTGAACGCCGCGTCGCGCGCGTTCTATGCCGAACTGAAGAACGGCCTGATGGACCTGGGCCTCGATTTCGTCGAGAACCCGCACTTGGTGCGCGGTCTGGACTATTACGGCCATACCGCCTTTGAGTTCACGACGGATGCCTTGGGGGCACAGGGCACGGTGATGGCCGGGGGGCGTTATGACGGCCTGATCAAGACTATGGGCGGTCCCGCGACACACGGTGTCGGTTGGGCCGCCGGGGTGGAACGCCTGTCGATGCTGCTGGCCGAGGCTCCGGCGGGTCCGCGTCCGGTGGCGATGATTCCGGCGGGCAACGATGCGGTGATCAAGCGCGAGGCGATGATCCTGACCGAACGGTTGCGGCGCGCCGGTTTCGCCGTGGATCTGGGCTTTTCCGGCAACATGGACAAGCGGATGAAGCGCGCTAACAAGCTGTCCGCCCGGGTCGCGGTGATCCTGGGCGAGGACGAGCGTCTGGCGCGCGCGGTGACGTTGCGCAACCTGGATTCTGGCGAACAGGCGACGGTGGCCCTGGACCGCATGGAGGAAACCCTGGCCCGCATGCTCTCCGGTGGAACGGAGGACGCATTCGGTGGCATTTGAGGACAAGCTTGCGCAGGTGGTGCGTCGTTTTGAGGAAGCGAACGGGCGGTTGAACACTGATCCGTCGCTGGACCCGGCGACGATGGCGGTCTTGTCGCGCGAAGTCTCGGAACTGGGGCCTTTGGTGGAACTGGTCGCCGCTTGGAACAAGGCCAAGGCCGACATGGCCGAGGCCGAGGCCTTTCTTCGCGATACCGACGACCCCGAGCTCAAGGCTCTGGCGCAAGAGGAATTCCATGCCGCCAAGGATCGTCTGCCCGGGATCGAGGCGGCGATGCGTCTGGCTCTGTTGCCGAAGGACGCGGACGACGCGCGCAACGCCATTCTCGAGGTCCGCGCCGGGACCGGCGGCGAGGAAGCCGCCCTGTTCGCCGCCGATTTGTTTCGCATGTATCAGCGCTATGCCGCCCTGCGCGGTTGGCGGATGGCGGTTCTGGATCTTAACGAAACCGGTATCGGCGGCATCAAGGAAGTGGTTGCCTCGATCTCCGGTTCCGGGGTGTTTGCCAAGCTGAAGTTCGAATCCGGGGTGCATCGCGTGCAACGGGTTCCGGCGACCGAGGCCGGGGGGCGTATCCATACCTCGGCGGCCACCGTGGCGGTGTTGCCCGAGGTCGAGGCCGTCGATATCGAGATCAAGGACTCCGATCTGCGGATCGATACCTTCCGATCGCAGGGCGCGGGCGGGCAATCGGTCAACACCACGGATTCGGCGGTACGCATCACCCACCTGCCGACCGGCGTGGTGGTGCAGTGCCAGGACGAACGGTCCCAGGTCAAGAACAAGGCGAAGGCGATGATCGTGCTGCGCGCCCGCATGTACGAACATGCCCGCGCCGCCAAGGATCAAAGCCGGGCCGCGACCGTCGTTCCCAGGTCGGGTCCGGCGATCGTTCGGAACGTATCCGCACCTACAACTTCCCGCAGGGGCGGGTCACCGACCACCGCATCAACCTGACCCTCTACAAGATTGACCAGATTATCGACGGGTCCTGCCTGGACGAGGTGATCGATGCCCTGGCCGCCGAGGATCAGGCGGCCCGCTTGGCTGCGTTGGAGGCGGAATGACCCCCGGCGACGAGACCCTTCTGGGTGCGGTTCTGGCCGCCGCCGCGCTGCGTCTGACGGCGGCGGGGGTGGAGGGGGCGCGCCGTGACGCGCGCATTCTTTGCGGTCACGTTCTGGGGCTGGATACCGCCGCGATGGTGGCGCATCCGGAGCGTCCGTTGACGCCGGGCGAGGCGTCGGCGGTGGAGGCCACGATCGCGCGGCGGGCGCGGCGCGAGCCGGTGGCGCGGATCATCGGCGTGCGGGAATTCCATGGCCTGCCCTTCGTTCTGGGGTCCGAGACGCTGGAGCCGCGTCCCGATTCCGAAACCGTGGTGGAGGCGGCGCTGGAGGCGCTGAAGGGGGTGGATCGCCCCCGTGTCCTCGATCTGGGGACCGGCACCGGGTGCCTGTTGCTGGCGGTGCTGGCGACGCGGACCGATGCGCGTGGGGTGGGGGTCGATGTGGCGGCGGGCGCCTTGGCCGTGGCGGCGGATAACGCAACGCGGCTGGGGTTGGCGGCGCGGGCCGAATTCTTGCGGCGCGATTGGATGGAACCGGGATGGGCCGAGGAGCTGGGTGGCCCCTTCGATCTGGTGGTTGCCAATCCGCCCTATATTCCCGAGGCCGAAATCGCCCACCTGCAACCCGAGGTCCGCGACTTCGATCCGCATCGTGCGCTGGCGGGAGGGGCCGACGGTTTGGCGCCCTACCGGCGGCTGTCGCCCGAGTTGGGAGCGTTGCTGAAGCCCGGTGGCGCCGTGGCGGTCGAGGTCGGTATCGGTCAGGCGGCGGCGGTGGCGGCGATCTTTCGGGCGGCGGGGCTTGTGGTCGATGTGATCCTGCTTGATCTGGGTGGGGTCGAACGGTGCGTCGTGGCGCATCGCGGACCGGCGGCGGGCGCGCCTTCGTAAAAAATCCATGCAAACGAAGAAATCGTTTGGAATGCGGGGGCGGAACGATTAGTTTTCAGTCGTTCGCGCGCGGGCGCCGAAACGGAAGCCGTCGTGGGGTTGGCTCCGTCGGGAGGCTGGATCGATTGATCGGGCGTCCTTGTATCGGCGAGACTGGGATCCGCGCCGTTCGTTGAGACATTGATGAAAATATACCCGTGAAGCCGGGCTCCCTGACGGAGCCTCACGGGGGGCGGATGCCATGTTCGCGTCGTCCCGTCGGATCGTTCCGGCAGGCGGAAGAGATTGTCTCTTCGATCGGGGAAGCCCCGATCCCGTTATCTCCGGTGGGTCGCTCGCGACGTGTCGCCGATGGCGGATTGTTTTGAACTCTCGTGGTTTATTCAGAGTCATGAAACAACAGCATTCCAATCAGAAGCCGCGGCCCCGGGGCCGGATGCCCGGTCAACAACAGCAGCCGCAACAGCAGCAGCGTCGTGGTGGCGGCAATGGGCCGTCGCGCAATCAAAGCTTCGACAGCAACGGACCCAGCGTTCGCATCCGTGGATCCGCCCATCAGGTGATGGAAAAGTATTTGGCGTTGGCCCGTGACGCGGCGGGGCAGGGCGATCGCGTGCTGTCCGAGAACTATTTGCAGCATGCCGAACACTATTTCCGCATCATCCAGAACATGCAGCCGCGTCCGCCGCGGGTGTTGTCGCCAGCCGCCGCCGATGGCGCCGACGGTTCGGTGCCGATGGAAGAACGTCAGTCCAACGGCGATGCTGGGGGCGGAAATGAGTCGTCGGATGATGACTCCGGCGAAAACGAACCCGAAGCCGAAGTGATTCGCCCCGCGCCACCGGCCCCGGCGGAAGAGGCCGAGGAACCGGAATCGGTTGCCGTTTAAGGGCCTTTATCGGTTCCGTTGCCATCGACCGCCCCCGTTTCGGGGGCGGTTTTTTCTTGTCTCCGCGAAGGGGCTTGCGGGGGCGGTCGGGCGATGTCCATATGGTTAAGATCTCCGGAGGTCGCCGCGAAGCGGGATGCCGGGTCTGTCGCCAGAGTGAGGATTGGGACATGGATATCGAGAAATTCACGGAACGCTCGAAGGGGTTCCTTCAGGCGGCGCAGCAGACCGCGATTCGTCTGAACCACCAGCAATTCCTGCTGGAACATCTGTTGAAGGCGCTGCTTGACGATGGCGAGGGGCTGGCCGCCAACCTGATTCGCGCCGCCAAGGGCAAGCCCGAGACCGCGAAGGCCGAGGTCGAGGCCGCGCTTGATCGTGAACCCAAGGTCGAGGGTGGGTCCGGCCAGTTGTATACCTCGGGGCCGTTGGTGCGTGCGCTCGACGCGGCGGAACAGGCGGCGGCCAAGGCCGGGGATTCCTATGTCACCGCTGAGTATCTGCTGCTGGCCTTGGCCCTGGCCGAGGGCACAAAGGCGGCGGCGGCGCTCAAACACGCCGGGGTGACGCCGCAGGCGTTGAACGCGGCGATCCGCGACACCCGTAAGGGCCGTGCCGCCAATTCCGCCAATGCCGAGGATCAGTTCGAGGCATTGAAGAAATACACCCAGGACTTCACCGAACGGGCGCGCGACGGCAAGCTCGACCCGGTAATTGGTCGCGACGAGGAAATCCGCCGCACCATTCAGGTCTTGTCGCGCCGCACCAAGAACAATCCGGTGCTGATCGGCGAGCCCGGGGTCGGCAAGACCGCGATCGTCGAAGGCTTGGCTCTGCGCATCGTTAACGGCGACGTGCCGGATTCCCTGCGCGATAAGCGGCTGCTGTCCCTCGATCTGGGGGCGATGGTGGCGGGGGCGAAGTTCCGTGGCGAGTTCGAGGAACGCTTGAAGGGCGTCCTGACCGAGATTCAGTCGGCGGCGGGCGAAATCGTTCTCTTTATCGATGAGATGCACACCCTGATCGGCGCCGGTGCGGCGGAAGGGTCGATGGATGCCTCGAACCTGCTGAAACCCGCCCTGGCGCGCGGCGATCTGCACTGCGTCGGCGCCACCACGTTGAACGAATACCGCAAGCATGTGGAAAAGGACGCGGCCCTGGCGCGGCGGTTTCAGCCGGTGTTCGTCAACGAACCCAATGTCGAGGACACCATCTCGATCCTGCGCGGCATCAAGGAGAAATACGAACTGCACCACGGCGTGCGGATTTCGGATTCCGCCCTGGTCGCCGCCGCGACGTTGTCGGATCGCTATATTTCCGACCGTTTCCTGCCGGATAAGGCGATCGACCTGATGGACGAGGCGGGCAGTCGCCTGCGCATGCAGGTGGACAGCAAGCCCGACGAATTGGACGAGGTGGACCGCCGTCTGATCCAGTTGAAGATCGAGCGCGAAGCCCTGAAAAAGGAACCGGACCCGGCGTCTCGCGAGCGTCTGGGCAAGTTGGAAGAGGAACTGGCCGGATTGGAGGATCGCTCCGCCGCGCTGACCGCGCAGTGGAAGAGCGAGCAATCGACCCTGGCCGATTCCACCAAGGTCAAGGAACGGTTGGAGCAGTTGCGCGGACAGGCGGAGCGCGCTCAGCGCGAAGGCTGCTATGAAGAGGCGGGGCGATTGCTTTATGGCGACATTCCGACCCTGGAGGCGACGCTAAAGGCGGCGGAGACCGTCGCCAACACCCGTATTCTCGATCAGGTGGTGACGGACCGGCACATCGCCCAGGTGGTGGCGCGTTGGACCGGCGTCCCGGTGGACAAGATGCTGGAGGGAGAAAAGGACAAGCTGCGTCAGATGGAGGTCGAGGTCGGCCGCCGGGTGATCGGTCAGGGGGAGGCGGTGAAGGCGGTCTCCAACGCGGTGCGCCGGTCGCGCGCCGGGTTGCAGGATCCCAACCGACCGATCGGTTCGTTCCTGTTCCTGGGGCCGACCGGCGTCGGCAAGACCAAACTGACCAAGGCCTTGGCCGAATTCCTGTTCAACGACGAGACGGCGATGGTTCGTATCGATATGTCGGAGTACATGGAAAAGCACGCGGTTTCGCGGCTGATCGGCGCCCCTCCTGGCTATGTCGGCTATGACGAGGGCGGGGCTCTGACCGAGGCGGTGCGCCGTCGTCCGTATCAGGTAATTCTGTTCGACGAGGTGGAGAAGGCCCACCCCGATATCTTCAACGTGCTGCTTCAGGTCCTGGACGATGGGCGTCTGACCGACGGTCAGGGGCGGACCGTGGATTTTTCCAACACCCTGATCGTGATGACCTCCAACCTGGGGGCGGACATTCTGGCCGCGCAGCCGCCGGACGAGGATTCCGGTTCGGTGCGGGATCAGGTGATGGCGGTGGTGCGGGGCGCATTCCGACCGGAGTTTCTGAACCGCCTGGACGAGATTCTGCTGTTCCATCGTTTGGCGCCCGCGCACATGACCGGTATCGTCGATATCCAGTTGCGGCGCCTGGAACAGCGCCTGGAGGATCGCGACATCGAGATGTCGGTCACCGCTGCGGCGCGGCGCTGGCTGGCGGAACGCGGCTATGATCCGGTGTATGGCGCGCGGCCGTTGAAGCGGCTGATCCAGCGGTCGTTGGAGAACCCGCTGGCGATGTGCCTGCTGGACGGACAACTCGCCGAGAGTGGGATGGTTGCCATCGACGTCACCGCCGAAGACGGCCTGACCATCGATGGGTGTAAGGCTTCCGCCTGGACCGACTGAAGGCATAAAAAGCCGGGGAAGGGGGATTCCCTTTCCCGGTCGTCGTTGTCGCGCGGTTCCTTACGATGTGGCGTGGTTCATCGTCGTGGCATAGCGCTTCAGGCGGGTCAGACAGGATTTCCAGCCGTAACAATGTTTGGCCAGGGACGTGCGTACGCCGTTGGTGACCGGCGACGGCCAGTCCTTGTGAACGATCGTGATCTGCGTGCCGTCGCCGACTTGCCGCAGCATCAGGTGCACGGTGGTGGTGTAGTCCCAGCCGTCTTCCCGCCAGCTGACTTCCAGCAGGTGGGGGGAGGCGACTTGGCGTACCGTGCCGAAGGCGCGGGTCTGGTGTCCGTCCGGCGCGGACCATAGCTCCTCGAAGGTGCCGCCTGGCCGCAGCTCGATCGAAACGTAGTCGCCCCACCATTGGGAAATGTGCTGACGCGTCGTCAGAAGCGTCCACGCGGTCTTGGTCGGGACCGGGATGGTGTCGGCGACACTCAGGATGCCGACGCTGGTGTCAATAGTGATGCCACCGGTTCTGGTGTCGGTCATGATTTCCTCCCTGTCTTTGGACAAAAACGAGCGCTAGCCGTGGCTTCATCCTGGTGAGGTCCGGGGTTGCTCCCAAAACCGCCGCCTATTATTTTAGCGCTTTTTGTCCATGCCCCAAGCGTGAACGGCCCCAAATTGGGGCCGTGGCGGGAACGTGAAGGCGGGGGAGCCGTTCAGTTGGCGACGGCGCCGTTCGCGGCGGCGACCTTGCGGTCCCCCGCCAGCGCGGCGAAGGAATGGTTCACGCCGTCGCGCAGTTTGCCGAACTGGCGCAGTTCCTCGCCCTTCAGAGCGCGACCGGATGGCATCTTGATTTTCAGCGGGTTGACCTGCACTCCAGAGACCAGGACCTCGTAATGGAGGTGCGGGCCGGTGGTGCGGCCGGTATTGCCGGAATAGGCGACGACCTGCCCCTGACGGGCCCGCGACCCGGCGTGCATGCCGCGGGCATAGCCGCTTAAATGGCCATAGGCGGTGGCGTAGGAGTCGGTGTGGCGGATCCGCAGGTAATTGCCATAGCTGCTCCAGGGGCCGGCCTTCTCGACGACGCCGTCGCCCGCGGCATAGACCGGGGTGCCGATCGGGGTGGCGAAATCGACCCCCTTGTGCATCTTCGAAAAGCCGAGAACCGGGTGGTTGCGCATGCCAAATCCCGATGAAATCCGCGCCCCGTCCACCGGCGTGCGAAGCAGCGCCTTGCGCACGCTCTGGCCTTTTTCGTTGTAGTAATCAACAAGGCCGGAATGGTCTTCAAAACGGTACAGCCGCAGGGTGACGCCAGACAGGGTCAGCGACGCGTAGTCGATTTCGCCGTCGCCGATCGCGGTGCCGTCGGGTAACAGGTGGCGGTCCACCATGACCTCGAAGGAATCGCCCTGGCGGATGTCGCGTTGGAAATCGACGTCATAGGAAAACAGCCGGATCAACTGTTGCAGCGCGCCGGGCGACATGCCCGCGCGCTCGCCTGCGGCGAACAGGCTGCTTTGAATGGTGCCGGAAAACGAGGCCGCCTCGACGGTGATCGGGTCGTGTTCTTCGTCGGCGGCGAATTTGCCGTTGTCCTGGCGCGCGGCGATGCTGCGGCGACCGGGTTCGGCTTCGATCAGCAGGCGGTTCAGGGTCACGCCGTCGTCGTCGTCGGACAGCAGCGACAGGGTCACCACCTGGCCGGGGATCAGGCGGCGCGGGTCGAACACCGCCTTCATGGCGGCGATGGCGTCCTGCGCGTCTGGACGGGAAATTTCATTGCGGTCGAGAATTTGTCCCAGGGTGTCGCCGGGCAGGACGGAGACGGTCAGTTCGCGTTCTCGGGGCAGGGGAAGCGCCTCGGCGGAGGGGGTGGCGACCGGGGCCGCTGCGGGGCGGCTGGGCAGGAACGCGCTGCCGCCGTATAGGAAGCCATGCGGCGTCATCGTCACGGTGTCGTCGGGAACGAAGGCGTCCTGCACCGTCGTCGCTGCGTTGGGCGCGACGCCCGCGTCGGAAGTGCCGGAACTCAACGCGGCGACCAAAGCCAAGACGGAAACCCCAACGATGGCCCCCATCGCCAAAAGGTTCCGCGATTCAATTCTCTGCGGGGCATCTCCGGCAGGCTGGTGGTCGTCTTGCATCGGTCCCCTCGATCCCATGTCCGGCGCTCCACCGGACATGGGCTTCCCCCTGATTACCCCAACCTGTTGTGGTTGGAAAGCAAAAATAGACCAGGAGCGCCCTCAAGACTGTCGCTGCCGCATAGAATGACCTAGCCCATAGGCCAAGTCAAGCCGATAAGAGCCTTGAATTTCAGTGGGATGGTGTGGCTTCTTTGCGTTGTGAGTGCGGTTCTTTGGGTAGCGCCCTATCAACTCAGGGATGCGTTTCCTTCGTTTCGCGTCAAACCCGGGTGGGGTTTGACGCGAAACGCGGGTGATCATTCAAATCGACTGGATCAATCCGCCGTCGATGCGGATCGTCCCGCCGGTGACGTAGGCGGCGGGGACGCTGACCAGGAAGGTGCAAACTGCGGCGAATTCCTGGACCGTTCCATAGCGTTTCATCGGGATCAGGGCGGCGGACTTGGCGCGGGTCTCCTCTAGGTTCAGGACCCATTAAATTATTGTCAGGCAGATCGGCGGCTGATTCACTCATGGGAGGGAGGACCCCATCCATGAGTGATCTGTTTTGGTTGTCAGAGAGGCGGCTGGCGAAGATCGAGCCGCATTTCCCGCTATCGCATGGCGTGCCGCGGGTTGATGATCGATGCAACCCACCTGAAAGCTCATCGGACCGCCGCGAGCCTCTATAAAAAGGGGCTCTTCCCCGATGTATCGGACGCACAAAAGGCGGGCTGAACTCCAAGCTTCATGCGATTTGCGACGGACAAGGAAGGCCCCTCATCCTGCTGCTCAGCGAGGGGCAAATGAGCGATCACAAAGGCGCGATGCTGTTGCTCGACCTATTTCCCAAGGCCAACGTCCTGATCGCCGACAAGGGCTATGACGGTAATCCCCTTCGAGAGGCTTTGACACAGCGAGGGATCGCTACATGCATCCCGCCAATGCGTCATCGCAAAACCCAGTACGCTTACGACAAAACCCTCTATCGCCAGCGTCATAGGATCGAGAACCTCTTCGCTCGCCTCAAGGATTGGCGGCATATCCACACCCGATATGACCGATGTGCGGATATCTTCTTTGCCGCCGTCATCATCGCGGTACTCCTCCTCTTCTGGATCGAACCTTAATGAGTCCTGGGCCTAGGGCCCTGGTGGGCGGCGGCCCTCCGGCGTTGGCGAGCAGGATATCGACCCCGCCCAGGGTCTTGACGGTGTCGATCAGGGATTGCACCGAGGCGGCATCGGTCAAATCCAGTCCAACCGCGGTTGCCTTGATGCCGTGGGCGTGAGCCAATTGGGCGGCGTCGCCGCCCAGGCGCTCGGTGTTGCGGGCGGCGAGGATCAGGTCGCATCCCTCCGCCTCCAGGGAGGCCGCGATGCCGCGCCCCAGACCACGCGAAGCCCCCATCACCAACGCACGTTTGCCTTTCAGACCCAATTCCATCATCGTGCTCCTGTCTTCGGCGCGCTTTGTCCGGGCGCGCGGGTGTCTTCCCAGGAAGGGTGAATGTTTATGGCCGACGCGTCCAGGTTTCCGTCCTTGATCGTAGTGGATCATCCCTTGATTCGCCACAAGCTGACCGCGATGCGCAAAAAAGACACGCCGACGCCGATGTTCCGGGTCCTGATGAAGGATATCGGCAGTTTGTTGACGCTGGAGGCGACGCGGACCTTGCCGCTGAACGAGTCTCCCATCGAAACCCCGGTCGGTGTGACGCAAGGGTGGTCGCTGACCTTTCCGCCGCCACTGGTGGCGCCGGTTCTGCGCGCGGGCATGGGAATGGCCGAGGGCGTGCTGGCGGTAATGGGGGAAGCCGACGTCGGCTTCATCGGCGTCTATCGTGACGAGGCGACCCTGAACCCGGTCGAATACCTGGTGAAATTGCCCCCCGATCTGGCGCGCCGCGCCATTGTTCTGGTCGATCCGATGCTGGCCACCGGGCATTCCGGCATCCACGCCCTGAAGGTTCTGATCCGGCACGGAGCCCGCCCCCAGGCCATTACCTTCATGTCCCTGGTCGCGGCGCCGGAAGGGGTGGCGGCGGTTTCCGCCGCGTTCCCCGAGGTGCGGATCGTCACCGCCGCCTTGGATGAACATCTCAACGACCATGCGTATATCGTTCCCGGCCTCGGCGATGCCGGGGATCGCCTGTACGGAACGGTTTGACCGTCATGGCGCGAGGACGTTGACAATCGGCTCAGCGCGCCCACACACTTAATAGTGTGAGGGAATGGTAGTGTGACGTCGTGGGGGGGAGGGGATGGTCGCCCCGCGACGTGTCGTGTTGCCGTGGGTAACGGCACAAATCCTGGGGAAAAGCCCAGGGAGGGAAGGGCGCTCGATGAGCGCGACGCAACGCGTCACCTCGCCGACGTTCGGACCGGCTGCGACGACTCGGATCGCAAATGCCGGGCGCGGTGTTGCGACCGCTTCCTTCCAGAAGGTGGACGAGCTGAGCGGTTCCAACGCGATGGGGCCGCAGGAGCAGTCGGCTCGCTATGGCGATGGCTATCAGCTGCGGGAACAGGGGGCGCAACGCGATCCCGGACGGCGGCGTTCGGTTCCGGACCGTTTCCAGCTATGCCCAGATCAGCCACCTTGACGAGGTAATCTCGACCTACGATTGGTCCGCATCCTCCGTGATGCTGCCAGCCGAGGTGATGCGCGGGGTCGGACGCCACGAGTCCAACATGCGGGTGATCGCCGGGATTGACGCGGTCGGTGGCGAGACCCTCAATCGTCTATACTAGCCGGGCGCGGCAAAACCATTGGATGGCGGCGCCCGGGGTCCTTTCGCCAATTCCGCATCGCGTTCTTACAGGACAGCCCCGCGATCTTGCTTCGGTCGCCCCCCGGGGCTTGGCGAAAATCATCCGTCGTTCGCATGCCCAAGCCCTCTTCTAAAATCAAATCCCGACGATTGTGACGAAGGGGCTTGGCGAAGTCGCGGCGCTGCGTTCATCATGGCGCGGTGCTTGCCGCGCGCTTGTTTCGTCTGTTCGGAGCCTCGGATGACGCAGACCGTCGTTCCCTCCACCTTCGATGTCGTGATCTGGCTGATGGATCGTGCCCTTAACGAGGACGAATACCTGCAGCCCGTGAAGCTGCATCGCCTGTTGTTTCTGGCGCAGGCCTATTTCGCCGTTGCCTATGGCGGTGGCAAGCTTGCCCCCGCCACCTTCCTGGCCGAGGAGAACGGCCCGATCGAACCCGATGTCTGGCGGGTCTATGCCAGTGGCCGCCCCTACATCGAAAACGTGCCGTTGCCTGAACTCGTCGAACATTTTCTCGACAGCGTGTGGCGGCGCTTCGGGTCGTACTCCGCCGATTATCTGGGGGAGTTGCTGCGTGGACAGCCGCCGTTCCAGGAGGCCTTCAAGCAGGGTCCCCGTCACGAGATATCGCTGGAGGCGATGATCGCGTTTTACGGTCGTCCGCGCCCCTCCGCAGTCAAGTCCGCGGCGGTGCCTTCCGCCGATGAAGTCTTGCGCCTGCGGACCTTGGTGACGGCGGACGGCAAACCGGTCAATGTTCGTCGTTGGACCCCGCGCGGTTCCGCTAAGGGAGGGTGAAATTCCTGTCGTTCCAGGGCGTTCACCGTACAGGGCCAGCGTTATGCTGCGGCTTTTTTCCGAAACAGTCTTTCCCCGGTCCGGGGCTTCGTGCATACTGTGAAGTTACTCGCTTGGGTCGGTAATCCTTGGGTTCCCTGGGGGTGACGGGGGTCAATGAACCCTTCGAAAACAGGGCAAAAAAACGTCAGGGGTATGAGAAGACATCTGCCATCCATTTTCGCCCTTCTTGTGGGGGGGGTGTGCTGGGGCAACCCGGACGTGGCTTTCGCAGCAGAGCAGGTTGCCTCTGCCGTGGGGGGGCATGCCGTGCCGCACGTCGACGGCGCGACTCTGGGGCTTTTGTGGGTTCTGCCGTTCTGCGCGATGCTGCTGTCCATCGCCCTGTTCCCGTTGATCCTGCCGCATTTCTGGCATCACAATTTCGGCAAGGCGGCCCTGTTCTGGGCGCTGTGCTTCTTGATTCCGGCGTATTTCGAGTTCGGCCCCTCGGTGGTGCTGTACGAGGTTCTGCACGTCGTCCTGCTGGAATACATGCCTTTCGTCATCTTGCTGTTCTCGTTGTTCACGGTGGCGGGCGGGGTGCGGTTGACGGGGTCGCTACACGGTTCGCCGTCGTTGAATACGGCGATGTTGGCGCTTGGGACCTTTCTGGCCAGTTGGATGGGAACCACCGGCGCGGCGATGCTGTTGATCCGCCCGATCATCCGTGCCAACGAACATCGCGAGCACAAGGTTCACATCATCGTTTTCTTCATCTTCCTGGTGGCCAACATCGGTGGCTCGTTGACGCCTTTGGGCGACCCGCCGTTGTTCCTGGGGTTCTTGAAGGGGGTGTCGTTCTTCTGGACGACGCAGCACTTGTTGCTGCCGTTGCTGATGATGGCGGGGGTTCTGCTGCTGGTCTTTTTCGCCCTGGATACTTGGTTCTACCGGCATGAAGGGCATGAGACGCCGACCGACGAGCCGAAGGAAAAAGTCGGGATCGAGGGCAAGGTCAACATTCTGCTGCTGGCCGGGGTGATCGCCGCCGTGTTGTTGAGTGGTTTGTGGCCCCATGATTACCGCTTTGCGGTCAAAGTCTATCATGTGCCTCTGGAAATCCAGAACGTGACGCGCGATGCGCTGCTGCTGCTGCTGGCCTATTTATCCTGGAAGCTGACCAGCCGTGAAAGCCGCAAGGCCAATGCCTTCAACTGGTTTCCGATCATCGAAGTGGGCAAGCTGTTCGGCGGCATCTTCATGACGATCATTCCGGCGATCGCCATTCTGAAGGCCGGGGCGGCCGGCGTGTTGTCGCCGGTGGTGCATGCGGTCACCGATGCCGTCGGCGAGCCGATTAATTCCATGTACTTCATTCTGACCGGACTGTTGTCGTCGTTTCTCGACAATGCGCCGACCTATCTGGTTTTCTTCAATACGGCGGGTGGCGACCCCCATATCCTGATGGGTGAAGTTGCCACCCTGATGGCGATTTCCTGCGGCGCGGTGTTCATGGGCGCCAACACCTATGTCGGTAACGCGCCGAACTTCATGGTCAAGGCGATTGCCGAGGAACGCGGCGTTAAGATGCCCAGTTTCTTCGGTTATATGGTGTGGTCATTCGGTATTCTGGGGCCGCTTTATGCGCTCCTGGTTTTCCTGTTTTTCCTCTGATCCGGCGTCTTTTCGCCCACGAAAAAGCCCCGATTTCTGGGGCTTTTTCGTGGGCGAAGGGTCGGTCAGTGCGCCATCAGGATGGGAATATTGGCGCTGGTCAGTAGGCGGCGGGTGCCGCCGCCCAGAACCAATTCGCGCAGGCGCGAATTGCCGGCCCCCCCCATCACGATCATGTCGGCGCGGGATTCGCGGGCATATTCCAGGACCCGTCCCTCGGCGGCGCGGGCGCCATGCTGCGGTGCGCGAACTGCGGGTTCGATGCCGTGCAGGCGCAGAGTGTTGGCGATTTTCTCGAGCGAGCGGGCGGCCTCCTTGCCGCCTTCCCGCGACACCAGGGTCACGGACTCGGCCTGCAGCAGAAAGGGGATTGCGGCGCGCACCGCGCGCGAGCATTCGACGGTTTCCTTCCAGGCGACCAGGATGCGGCGGCCCAGCACCATCCGCCGCTGGCCGTGCGGCAGCACGATCACCGGGCAACTGCCGACCATCGCCAACTGGTCGGGAAGTTCCGCGAAGAGCATTTCCTCAAGGTTTTGCGGGTCGCTTTGGCTGACGATCGCCAGGTCGTAGTAGTGCGACATCTGGGTCAGGACCTTGATGTGTTCGCCCTCGACCATCGTCCACTCGTAACGGACATCGTGCAGCTTGCACCACTGGCGGAATTCGTGTTCGACGGTTTTGGATTTCTCCGCCGCGATATCTTCGACCTCGTTGGTATAGGCAAGGGACACGGTCCGCCCGTCCGCGCCGGTCGGCGTGCGCACCGGGCTGGTGATGAAGACCACGCTGAGGACCGCGTTGTGCCGACAGGCGAGATTGTAGGCAACGCGCAGGCGAGTCATGTATTCCTCGTCATTGGCAAGATGGACGAGGATGGATCTGATGCTCATACCGAGGCGTTTCCTGCTTTGGGCCTCTGGCCACGGGTATTCCCGGGGGCGGAGACGCTATTCCGGAGGAGCGGGAAAGTCAACAACCAGTCTTGCAAACCCCAAGTGGGTCCGAATTCCAGAACCGTCAATGCCTTCGCAAGGTATTGACGCGCACCGAGCTTGGACACGAACAACACCTCGATTCAAGGGTAACTTTCGGCGTGATTTGATGCAAGGCCGGCGGTGAAAAATCACCCCAACGGAGGTCGCCGGGGTGATTTTTTCGTGGTCAGTTCAAAGACACCACGTAGCGGTCGATCGGCACGTGGCGACCGATCAGGTTCTGCTTGAACAGGTGTTCGGCAAAACGCACGTAGCGCGTGCGATCAACCGCCAGAGGGCGCAGGGCGAAGCGCGGCAAGGTGTCTCTCCAGGCGCGGCGGTTGAGCTCGGTGTTCAGACTTTTGTCATAGGAGGCGAAGGCGTCCCAGGATTCCTTGGGGTGGTTGACCAAGCAGAGGGCGGCACGTTCGACGGCGTCCAGAAAGCGGCGGATTCTGGGGTCTCCCAGGCGTTGCTGGTGGGTGATGTAGATCAGTTCGTCATAGACCGGCACGCCGTTCTCTTCGGGGAAGAAGGCGACGCCGGGATGTTTCGCCAAATCCATCTGGTTGATCTCGAAATTGCGGAAGGCGCCGATTACCGCATCCACTTGGTGGCTAAGTAGGGCTGGGGCCAGCGAAAAGTTGACGTTGACCAGGGTTACGTCCTTGAGGCTCAGGCCGTGGCTGGCCAACATGGTGCCCAACAGGGCGTCCTCGAAGCCAGAGATCGAGTACCCGATCTTCTTGCCCTTCAGGTCGGCGATGTTCTTGATCGGGCCCTTTTTCAGAACCACCAGGGAGTTGAGCGGCGTTTCGATCAGTGTGCCGACCCGCACGATCGGCAGCCCGGCTTCGGCCAGTAGATGCAATTGCGGCTGATAGGTCACCGCGATGTCGGCTTCCTTCGCGGCGACCAGCTTTGGCGGCGCGTTGGGGTCTGCGGGGGCGATCAGATCGATGTCAAGCCCGGCCTCGCGGAAGTATCCCAGCTGTTTCGCCAGGACGATGGGGGCGTGATCGGGATTCACGAACCAGTCGAGGGCCACGGTCAGCTTTTCGGGAGACTGTGGTTTGGTGGGGGCGGGGGTCTGGGCCGCCGCCGGGGATACCGCCAGACATGCGGCGAACATCAGGCCGAAGCCGACGAATAGGGCTTTCTTGACGATGGACAGGGTCATTTTGGACAAGAATCCGGGCGGTTGGGGGAGGAAGGTCATCGCGGGTCGTCCAGGGTATCGTGCACCCAGGGCAGGCGGTGGTGCAAGATGCCGCCGATCACGGTATGCAACAGAATTGCCATGGTCGCCAGCAGGGCGAGGGCGGCGAACATCAGGGGGACCTGCATGCGGGCGTTGGCGTGCAGCATCAGAAATCCCAATCCGGCGCTGGAGCCGACCCATTCGCTGACCACCGCGCCGAACCCGCCGCCCAGCAGCAGGCCAAGGGCGATTTCGGTGGGGGTGGCCGGGTTTCCGTTCAGCACCAGGACCCGGTAGCCGAGGCGCAGGGCCTCCATCGGGTCGTGGGTGACGAAAATCACGGTGCGGCCGGCCAGCATTCGTGCCGCCAGATCCTGCAACCCCAACCGGGTCAGGGGATCGACCGCGGAAAACGGCTCGTCCATCAGCACCACCGGGCGGTCTTCCATTAGGGTGCGGGCGAGGGCGGCGCGTTGGCGCATGCCGCCGGAGAGGGTGTCGGGGCGGTCGTTCGCTCGTGTCGCTAGTCCTGCCGCCTTCAGCAGGCTCAGGGCGCGGGGCGTGGTGTCCGAGGTTTCGCCCCGCAGTCGTGCCCCCAGGCGGACGTTTTCCAACACCGACAACCAGGGCAGTAGCAGGTCCTTTTGCGACATCCAGGCAATGCGCCCGGTCAGGGGGCGCCGGTTTCGTCGCCGATGGCGCCGGATTCCGCCGGGGTTAACCCGGCGATCAGGCGCAACAGGGTGGTTTTGCCGACGCCGGAAGGCCCCAGGAGCCCGGTGAAGCGCCCGGCCTTGGCCGTGAAGGCCAGATCGTCGAACAGGATCGCGCGGCCCAGGGTCAGGCGGATGCCGTCAAGCCGAACGCCGGGCGGGCAAGACGAGGGGAGGGGCGCGTCGGTCATCGGTCACGTTCCTACGCCGGTCTGAACCGGTTCAGGTTCCAAGGGTCGTTCCGAAGCAGGGACCTCTCAGCCGCTGCGGCGGCTTCCCCCGTGGTGATCGCGGGACATCTGGTTTCGCGCGATCATCCTTTGTATGGTGCTCCGTGGAATACGGGTCAAGGAAAACCGGGGAGGCCGCGATGCGGATCGGATGTGTCGTGTTGGTTCTGGCGGCGGCCTTGGGCCTTGGGCCTTGTCCCGGCGGCCGTGGCGGCGCCCGCGCTTTCTGCGTTGATCGTGGAGCGTGCCGCCGGGGCTCCGGTGGTGTTCCGGGTCAAGGACGCCGATACCCCCGATGCGCGCGCGGTTGGGCTGATGGGGCGCGACGCGCTACCGCGAGACCACGGCATGCTGTTCGATTGCGGCCGTCCGGTGATGGCGCGGATGTGGATGCGCCAGACCAAAATTCCCTTGGATATGCTGTTCATCGATGGCGATGGCGTGATCCGCCGTATTCACGCGATGGCATGGCCTTTCGACGAGACGGTGATCGCCGCGCCGGTGCCGGTGCGTTGGGTTCTTGAAATCGCGGGCGGGCGCGCCGCGGCCCTGGGGATCGCGGTGGGCGATCGTCTGCGCAGGCAAGAAGCGTCGCCGATCGCGGGGCGTCCCTGAAAAGCGTTGCCTTGTGACGGGGATGCCCATATTTTCCAAGCCACGGGGTGTAGCTCAGCCTGGTAGAGCGTCGGCTTTGGGAGCCGAAAGTCATAGGTTCGAATCCCATCACCCCGACCACCGTCCGTGACCGGCGGAGGCAGAGACAGCGAAGGGGAAGACCATGGCGAAAGCCCGGATTTACAAGCCAGCCAAGACCGCGATGCAGTCCGGGCGGGGCAATGCCGCGCGGTGGGTCCTGAACTTCGAACCCACCGAAAGATGCCAGATCGATCCGCTGGTCGGGTGGGTCGGCTCCGGCGATACCCTGGCGCAACTGACGCTGAAGTTCGACAGCCGCGAGGCGGCGGTCGCCCATGCCGAGCGCAAGGGCCTGGATTATACGGTGGAGGAACCGAAGCGGATTCGGCTGGTTCCCAAGAATTATTCCGACAACTTCGCCGCGACGAAGTTGTCCTGATCCGTCGGGCCGAAGGCCCGCCGATGCGCCCTTAGCTCAGATGGATAGAGCACTTGCCTTCTAAGCGAGCGGTCGCTGGTTCGAATCCAGCAGGGCGCGCCATTCTCCTTTTTCTTTTTTCGATCGGGCGCTTCCGGCTGCCGCGACTCGCGTTCGCGAGAGGCGCTGGCGGCGGTTTTTGCATGCCCCGGGTCGTGGCATTGGTGCGTTTCGATGCCTTGAGGGGCGATTCTTGGTGCTCGTTCGCCCATTCTTCGTGCAAACGAGCCTAATAAATATGCAAAAAATAGAAATGACTTTAAATTGTGCGCTATTTCCAAATTATGCTATTTATCTGGATAAATAAGCCTTGCAACCAGGAGCCGCCGATGGCCTCTCGCCCGATGCGCCGCCGCACCAAGCTTTCGGACGTGATCGTTCAGGACGTGAAGCGCCTGATCGTCGCCGAATGCCTGAAGCCGGGCGATCGCGTGCCGAGCGAGCCGGAGTTGATCGAAACCTACGGCTGCTCCAAGGGCACGGTGCGCGAGGCCCTGAAGGCGCTGGAAGTGGAGGGCCTGGTGGTCACCCGGACCGGCCCCGGCGGCGGCGCCTATCTGGCCGATGCCAACAGCAAACCCGCTGCCTGCATTCTTAGGAACTTTCTGCACTTTCAGCATCTGGATGGCGAACAGGTCTATCAGATCCGCAAGGTGGTGGAGCCGGAACTGACGGCTTCGGTGGTCGGGAGACTGACCGAGGCGCAGTTCGCGGCGCAGGAAGACAACGTCATCGTTTGCAGCCGCCGTCCGGAAACCGAGGAAGAGCAACGCCGCCAGCGCATCCTGGAACTGGAATTCCACAACATTCTGGCGGAAGCCTGTCCCAATCCGTTGCTGGCCTTCGTCGGGCGTTTTCTCAACGACATGCTGCGCGATCTGGTGGTGCTGAAGCAGGCCTACAAGCCGGAGCGCCACCAGTTCGGCGAGTCCAATGTCGATTATCACCGCCGTTTGCTGCTGGCCTATCGCGTGCGGGACGCGATGCAGGTGCGCATCCTGATGCTGGATCACATGCGCGATGCAGAACGCCACATGACCGCGCTGGAGGGCGAGGTCGCCAAAACGTTTCTGTTTGGTTTTCTCCGTCCGTGAATGGCCGGGGTGCGTAGGGTTTTCTTCATTGCCATCGCCAATCGTCAAAAAAATCGAGTGAGGCTTCCATGAAACGACGTTCCTTCCTGAAATCCGGTCTGGCCGCCACCTCCCTGGTGGCCGCTCCGTCCATCCTGAAGCAGGCCTATGCCGCCACCCCGGTCACCATCCATGGCCTGAAGTCGATGTCCGGCGCCTTCGCTAGCTATGGCCAGTTTGCCGAGATGGGCTTTAGGTTCAGGACCCATTAAATTATTGTCAGGCAGATCGGCGGCTGATTCACTCATGGGAGGGAGGACCCTATCCATGAGTGATCTGTTTTGGTTGTCAGAGAGGCAGTTGGCGAAGATCGAGCCGCATTTCCCACTATCGCATGGCGTGCCGCGGGTTGATGATCGATGCAACCCACCTGAAAGCTCATCGGACCGCCGCGAGCCTCTATAAAAAGGGGCTCTTCCCCGATGTGTCGGACGCACAAAAGGCGGGCTGAACTCCAAGCTTCATGCGGTTTGCGACGGACAAGGAAGGCCCCTCATCCTGCTGCTCAGCGAGGGGCAAATGAGCGATCACAAAGGCGCGATGCTGTTGCTCGACCTATTTTCCAAGGCCAACGTCCTGATCGCCGACAAGGGCTATGACGGTGATCCCCTTCGAGAGGCTTTGACACAGCGAGGGATCGCTACATGCATCCCGCCAATGCGTCATCGCAAAACCCAGTACGCTTACGACAAAACCCTCTATCGCCAGCGTCATAGGATCGAGAACCTCTTCGCTCGCCTCAAGGATTGGCGGCGTATCCACACCCGATATGACCGATGCGCGGATATCTTCTTTGCCGCCGTCATCATCGCGGCACTCCTCCTCTTCTGGATCGAACCTTAATGAGTCCTGAGCCTAGTCATGTCCTCGAAGATATAAACCTCGGCCAGATGGGACAAGGCGGGCACGAAGTCGTCGATCATCGCCAATTGACGCGGGCCGAAGCCGTTCGGCACGTCCGTGGCGATGCTGAAGACGCCGTTCTGAACCGGCAACCGCAGAAACGACATGGGGAAGGCGGCGAAATCGGTCATCCCCTCTTCCATGGGGTCGATGCAGCAGTGGCGGCTGTTCCGTTCCCGGGCACGGCGGCGCACCGCGTGCGCCCCGTCAAAAAAGATCGTGTGCAAGGGGCTGTGACGAAAACGGGGGTCGTCGTCGTCGTATTCGTGCGGAATTTCCAGTTCCTCGACGCTGTCGCCATCCTGGCTCCAAGTTGCGCTGTACCCCTTGAATTGGGGGTGCAGTACGGGGGTCGCAAGGTGCATCCGCTTGGCCGGGATACCGTGTTCGTTGAGGATGCGTCCAATCCCCGCAAGGTTCGCGGCGGGGACGGAGCCATGGCGCGATGACCTCGTTACGATTTCGGAACAACAATCCGCGTTCGCAGTTGAGTGGTCGGCGGCGTTTTCCGGTTGACGCCCGGGCGAATGCGCGGATTGATGGGAAGAAACTGCAAGGCAAGGGGGACGGATGAAAGCGATGGAGGAACTCGTCGCGGCGGCGCGCGAAGCGCGCGCGCCTATGCACTGTACTCCGGTTACCCGGTGGGGACGGCGGTGCGCGCCGATGATGGCAGCGTGCATGTCGGATGCAATGTTGAAAACGCGGCTTCGCCTGAAGGGCTGTGCGCCGAGGCCGTGGCGATCGCGGCGATGGTGACGGCGGGACGCCGGCGTCTGGTGGCGGTGGTGGTGGCGGTGGTTGGCGGCGATTCCGGTCGGCCCTCCATGCCCTGTGGTGGCTGTCGTCAGAAATTGCAGGAATTCGCGGATCCTGGAGCCGTGGTGGCGGTGGCCGATGGCGACGGTCGCTTGTTGCGCGAGGTCCCCTTGTCCTCTCTGCTGCCCGAGCCTTTCGGGCCGGGGGCGCGGCGATGAGCCTGTTGCTGGCGGCGGATGCCGACATTGCTGCGGCGACGGCGACGGCGGCGGCACGCACCCGACTGGGTGGGTTCACCTCCGAGATTGGATTGATCCTTGGCAGCGGTCTGGGCGAGCTGGCCGCCGTCCTCGACGAGGCGGTGGCCATTCCCTACGACGATCTTCCCGGTTTTCCCCGGCCGTCGGTGGCGGGTCATGCCGGGCGTTTGGTTGCCGGGCGTTTCGGACGACGTTCCGTCGCGGTTCTGCAGGGACGGCAGCATGCCTATGAGTCCGACCGCGCCGATTCGATGGCGGTGCCGGTGGGGGTGTTGGCGCGGTTGGGCTGCACCACCCTGATTCTGACCAACGCGGCGGGATCCTTGTTGCCCGAGGTCGGTCCTGGCGGCGTGATGATGCTTTCCGACCACATTAATCTGACCGGTCGCGGTCCGTTGGCTCGCGCCCTGGGCGACGGGCGTTTCGCGGACATGGTGGATGCCTATGATCCGGCCTTGCGGGCACGGTTCCGCGATTTGGCGGCGGCGCGCGGGATCGATCTGGCGGAGGGGGTCTACATGTGGTTCGTCGGCCCCAGTTTCGAGACTCCGGCGGAAATCCGCGCCGCGAAAATTCTGGGTGCCGACATGGTGGGAATGTCAACGGTGCCGGAGACCATCCTTGCCCGCGCATTGGGGATGAAGGTGGTGGCGTTTTCGCTGATCACCAATCTGGGCGCCGGGATGGGGGGCTCGCATCTGTCGCATGCGCGGACCCTGGCGCGTTCCGCCGGAGGCGCCGCGAAATTGCGCGATCTGTTGATGGCTTTCATGGAGGAACCGGCGTGACCGGAGTTTTGTCCCGCAAGGATTGGGCGCGACGCGTTTTGTCGCTTCTGGATTACACCAGCCTGAACGACGACGACACAGATCAGACGATCATCGCCTTGTGCGAGCGGGCGTTGGACGCGCCGGTCAAGCCCGCGGCGGTTTGCGTCGGGCCGTGTCAGGCGTTGGTGCCGGTGGTATTGCTGCGCGAGTCCGGCATCCGCACCGCGACGGTGGCGAATTTTCCGGCGGGGGCGGCAAATGGGGCGATGGCGGCGTTCGAGGTGCTGCGCGCCGTTAACGATGGGGTCGAGGAAGTCGATGTGGTCTTTCCCTACCGTGCCTGGTTGGCTGGGAAAGAGGACGATTGCATCGAATTCGTCGAGGCCTGCAAGACCGCCTGCGGCGTTCTGGCGAAGCTGAAGGTGATTCTGGAAACCGGCGAATTGGGTTCGGCGGAGGCGATCGCCGCGGCTGCCCGCGCCGCGATCCGGGGCGGCGCCGACTTCATCAAGACCGCGACCGGCAAGACCGCGACGGGCGCGACGCCGGAGGCCGCCGAGGTCATGTTGACCGCGATCGCGGAAACCAATCGCGCGTGCGGGTTCAAGGCGGCGGGCGGCATCAAGACCCTGGAGCAGGCGGTTGCCTACGTGCAACTGGCGGATCGTATCCTGGGGACGGATTGGGTGACGCCGGAGCGTTTTCGGATCGGTGCTAGCGGGCTGCTTGATGGTCTGGCCGAGGTCTTGGCGGCGGCGGACGATGCCCCCTTCGCCGAGGGGGATGCCTCGGGGTCGGTCCTGTTGCCGCAGGAAATCATCCGCAAGAAGCGCGATGGCGGCGAACTGTCAACGGCGGAGATCGCCGCCTTCGTGCTGGGGCTGATCGATGGTTCGGTGGGCGACGCGCAGGCCGCAGCTTTCGCCATGGCGGTGCTGTTCCGCGAGATGTCGGATGCCGAATGCACCACCCTGACCCTGGCGATGCGGGATTCCGGTCGGGTCATCGATTGGCGGAAGCTTGGGCTGGGCGATGCGCGTGTGATCGACAAGCATTCCACCGGTGGGGTTGGGGACAAGGTCAGCCTGGTTTTGGCGCCATTGGCGGCGGCCTGCGGTTTGACCGTGCCGATGATCTCTGGCCGTGGCCTGGGGCATACCGGCGGCACTTTGGACAAGCTGGCCAGCATTCCCGGTTACGATGTCGCGCCCTCGCCGGAGGCCTTCGCCGCCGTGGTGCGGCGGGTCGGTTGCGCGGTGATTGGCCAGACCGCCGATCTTGCCCCCGTCGACCGTCGTCTTTACGCCATCCGCGACGTCACCGCGACGGTGGAAAGTCTGCCTTTGATCGTTGCGTCGATTTTGTCGAAGAAACTGGCGGCGGGGTTGTTCGGGTTGGTTCTGGACGTCAAGACCGGTTCCGGCGCCTTCATGACGGACGAGGCCTCCGCCCGCGCCCTTGCCGAACGGTTGGTTCGGGTGGCGACCGAGGCCGGTCTGCCCGCGACCGCCTTGATCACCGACATGGATCAGGCGCTGGGACACGCGGCGGGCAATGCGCTGGAGGTGGCGGAGGCGGTGGCCTTCCTGAAGGCGAAACGCCGCGATCCGCGACTGGAGGAAGTAACCCTGGCCTTGGGCGTCGAGATGCTGGGCCTGACCGGTGTCGATGCCGCCACCGCCATGCGGAAGCTGCGCCGCGCTCTCTATGGCGGCGCCGCGGCGGAAGTCTTCGGCAAGATGGTCGCCGCCCTGGGCGGCCCGCACGATTTCCTGGACAGGCCGGGGGCGTATCTGCCGTCGGCCCCGGTGATCGCGCCGGTGTTCGCGCCCCGTATCGGGTCGGTCGCGGCGGTTGACGCGCGCGCCTTGGGGCTGGCGGTGGTCGATTTGGGGGGCGGACGGACGCGTCCAGATCAGGCCATTGATCCGGCGGTTGGCCTTACCGACATCTTGGGTGTGGGGATGGTGGCGGCACCGGATGCGCCGCTGTGCCGCTTGCATGCGCGGGACCGGGTGTCCTGGGAACGGGCCGCCGCTCGCGTGCGCGCCGCCTTCACCCTGGCGGATGCCGCCGGGACCCCTGGCCCGGCGGTGCTGGGCCGTATCGGCGTGTGATCGGAGACTTGATGGGCCGCGCGTTCGTTTTGGTTCTCGACAGTTTCGGCATCGGTGCCGCGCCGGATGCGGCGGTCTTCGGCGATGTAGGGGCCGATACCCTGGGGCATATCGCGGCGGCCTGCGCCGCGTCGCCGCGCGGTCCACTGCGCGTGCCGTTCATGGACTCCCTGGGGTTGGGGGCGGCGGCGTTTGCGGCGACGGGAACGGTGCCGCCGGGGTTGCGTGGCGACGGGCCGTTCGTCGGGGTCCACGGCGCGGCGCGGGAAATCAGCAACGGCAAGGATACGCCCAGCGGTCATTGGGAAATGATGGGCGTGCCGGTGCGTTTCGACTGGGGATACTTTCCCGATACCGTGCCGTACTTTCCCAAGGTTCTGACCGAGACCCTGATCCGTCGTGCCGGGTTGCCGGGGCTGCTGGGCGATTGCCATGCCTCGGGGACCGAAATCGTCGCCCGTCTGGGGGTGGAACATGTAGAGACCGGTAAGCCGATCGTCTATACCTCGGCGGATTCGGTGTTTCAGATTGCCGCGCACGAAGAGTCCTTCGGTTTGGATCGTCTGTACGAGGTTTGCGCGATTGCCCGCGAACTGGTGGATTCCTATAACATCGGACGGGTCATCGCGCGCCCGTTCGTGGGCGGCGGGGGGGGGTTCACCCGCACCGGAAACCGCAAGGATTACGCGGTTCCGCCGCCGCGCCCGACCTTGCTGGACCGTTTGAAGGAGGCGGGGCGCGAGGTCGTCGCGATCGGCAAGATCGGCGATATTTTCGCACATCGCGGCATTTCGCGGGAGGTCAAGGCGACCGGCGACATGGCGCTGTTCGACGAGACCCTGCGGGCGGCGGACGAGGCCCCTAGCGGGTCCCTGATTTTCGCGAACTTCGTGGATTTCGACACTCTGTTCGGTCATCGCCGCGACATCGTCGGCTATGCCGCCGCGCTGGAGGCCTTTGACGCCCGTCTGCCGGAATTGGAGGCACGGCTGCGCCCCTTGGATGTGGTGATTCTGACCGCCGATCACGGCTGCGATCCCACCTTTCGCGGCACCGATCATACCCGCGAATGGGTGCCGGTCCTGGCTTTCGGGCAGGGCATGACATCGCGCGATATCGGTTGCCGCGACAGCTTTGCCGACATCGCGCAAACCTTGGCGCGGCACTTCGGGATGGAGCCGTTGGAGGAAGGGCGGGCGTTCCTGCCCTAGGGGCTAGGCTCAGGACTCATTAAGGTTCGATCCAGAAGAGGAGGGGTACCGCGATGATGACGGCGGCAAAGAAGATATCCGCGCATCGGTCATATCGGGTGTGGATACGCCGCCAATCCTTGAGGCGAGCGAAGAGGTTCTCGATCCTATGACGCTGGCGATAGAAGGTTTTGTCGTAAGCGTACTGGGTTTTGCGATGACGCATTGGCGGGATGCATGTAGCGATCCCTCTCTGTGTCAAAGCCTCTCGAAGGGGATCACCGTCATAGCCCTTGTCGGCGATCAGGACGTTGGCCTTGGGAAATAGGTCGAGCAACAGCATCGCGCCTTTGTGATCGCTCATTTGCCCCTCGCTGGAGCAGCAGGATGAGGGGCCTTCCTTGTCCGTCGCAAACCGCATGAAGCTTGGAGTTCAGCCCGCCTTTTGTGCGTCCGATACATCGGGCAAGAGCCCCTTTTTATAGAGGCTCGCGGCGGTCCGATGAGCTTTCAGGTGGGTTGCATCGATCATCAACCGGTCTGGAGGGCCAGCCTCTCCCGTCAAGGCCGCGAAGATCCGGCTGAACGCCCCAAGTCGGCTCCAGCGAACGAAACGATTATAGAGGGTTTTGTGGGGGCCATAGACGGGTGGTGCATCTCGCCACCGTAAGCCGTTGCGGATCACATGAACGATGCCGCTGATCACTCGCCGATCATCAACCCGCGGCACGCCATGCGATAGCGGGAAATGCGGCTCGATCTTCGCCAACTGCCTCCGATCTGCTTGACAATAATTTAATGGGTCCTGAGCCTGGAGGTTCGTTATCCCTACGATACCACGCCGTTCGTCAAGATCTCGATCGAGGAGGTGGTGAAAACCCTGGTCGAGGCGATCGTCCTGGTGGTCGCGGTGATGTACCTGTTCCTGCAAAACTTCCGCGCCACCATCATTCCCACCATCGCGGTACCGGTGGTGTTGTTCGGCACTTTCGGGGTGGTGGCGCTGGTGTTGACCCCGGCTCTGTGCGCGACCATCCTTAAGCCGGTCGAAAAGGGTCACGTCCACCGCACCGACGGTTTCTTCGGCCGGTTCAACCGCGCCTTCGACCTCGGTCGCCGCCGCTATCAGGTGGGGGTGCGTGCCTCGGTCCGCCGGATCGTGCCGTTCTTCGTGCTCCACGGACTGATCGTCGCGGTTTTGGTGGGGCTGTTCGTGCGCATGCCTTCGGCGTTCCTGCCCGACGAGGATCAGGGCATCCTGTTCGCCCAGGTGACGCTGCCGCCCGGCACGCCGCGCGAGCGGACCCTCGCGGTTGTCAAGGAGGTCGAGGACTATTTTCTCGATACCGAAAAGGACAACGTGCGCGGCATGATGGCGGTGGTCGGCTTCAACTTCGCCGGACGCGGTCAGAATTCCGGCATGGCGTTCATCGACCTGAAGGACTGGAGCGAGCGCACCCGCCCCGAACAGAAGTCCGGCAGCATCTCGGCGCGGGCGATGCAGCATTTCGCGGCGCTGCGCGAGGCGCGGGTCTTCGCCTTCCAGCCGCCCGCGGTGTCGGAACTCGGCAACGCCAGCGGTTTCGAACTTCCAACTGATCGACCGGGCGGGTGTTGGCCACGACAAGCTGCTCGCCGCGCGCAACATGCTGCTTGGTATGGCGGCGCGGAACCCGGACCTGATCGCGGTGCGTCCCAACGGCCTGGAGGACACGCCGCAGTACAAGGTCAGCATCGACCGGCAGAAGGCGAAAGCCCTGGGGCTGTCGATCGGCGACATCAACGATACTCTGTCCGCCGCCTGGGGGTCGAGATATGTCAACGATTTCAACAATAAGGGTCGGGTGAAAAAAGTCTTCGTCCAGGCCGACGCGCCGTTTCGCATGGTTCCCGACGACCTCGACCGCTGGTACGTCCGGGGAACCAGCGGCGCGATGGCGCCGTTCTCCTCGTTTGCCTCGGCGCGGTGGACCACTGGCGCGGCGCAGTTGGAGCGCTACAACTGCCTGCCCTCGATGGAGATTCTCGGCCCCGCCGCGCCGGGGAAGAGCTCGGGCGATGCGATGGCGGCAATGGAGAAAATGGCGGACAAGCTGCCCGCCGGGATCGGCTTCGAATGGACCGGTCTGTCCTACGAGGAACGCCTGGCCGGTTCCCAGTCCCCGGTCCTGTACGCGATCTCGCTGATCGTGGTCTTTCTGTGCCTTTCCGCGTTGTATGAAAGCTGGACCATCCCGCTGTCGGTGATGATGGTGGTGCCGCTTGGTATCGTCGGCGCGATGCTGGCGGCGACGATGCGCGGCCTGTCCAACGACGTCCATTTCCAGGTTGGCCTGCTCACCACCGTTGTCTTGGCGGCGAAGAACGCGATCCTGATCGTCGAATTCGCCAAGGAGCTGCGGGAATCCGGGCGTCCCCTGGTCGGAGCGGTGATCGAGGCGGCGCAGCAGCGCCTGCGCCCGATCCTCATGACATCCCTGGCCTTCGTTCTCGGCGTCCTGCCGCTCGCCCTGGCCGACGGCGCGGGGTCGGGCAGCCAGAACGCCATCGGCACCGGGGTGATGGGAGGCATGATTGCCGCCACGATTCTTGCCATTTTCTTCGTCCCGGTGTTCTACGTCGCCGTCTCCTCCTGGTTCGGCGACGCGCCCCACCGGGCGACGATCATTGCCGACGAAAAAAACCGAAAGTCCGATCATGCGTAATGCTCTTCTCTGTGCGACGGTCGCGGGGCTGCTGGCCGGGTGTTCCCTGGTCTCCGAGATCGGGAATTTGCCCTCCCCGGTGGCCAAGACTTGGCCACCGGGCGCCGCCTATGCCGCCCCCGCCATGGCGGACGCGTCGGCGGTCGCCGATTTGGGATGGACCGAGGTGTTTCTTTCCCCCGATTTGCGTCGTTTGATCGCCAAGGCGATCGACAACAATCGCGATTTGCGGGTTGCCGTGCTGAATGTCGAGGCCGCGCGGGCCGCCTATCGGGTCACGGGGGCCAACCTTTACCCCCAACTTGACGCGTCCGCATCGCGTGCCCGTGCTCGTACCCCTGCGGATCTGACCTCTTCCGGTCGAGCCGTCACCACCAGCACCTATTCGTCGGGGCTGGGGGTCACGGCCTTTGAATTGGATTTCTTTGGGCGCCTGCACAGTCTCGATGCGCAGGCGTTGGAGGCCTTTCTGGCAACCGAGGAGGCGCGTACCGGGGCTCACATCGCCCTCGTTGCCGAGGTCGCCAATGCTTGGCTGACCCTGCAATCCGATCGCCGTCAGTTGCGCCTGATCGAGGAAACCCTGGACACGCGGCAGCAATCCCTGGATCTGATCGTTGCCCGCTTCCGCAACGGCATCCCGACTCAGTTGGATATTGCGCAGGCGCGGACATCCTTGGAAACGGCGCGGGTCAATCTTGCCAAATACACCCGTGCGTTGGCGCAGGATCGTAATGCCCTCGAGCTGTTGGTTGGTGTGCCGTTGCGGGAAGCCGATATCGCGGAGGTGGATGTTGCCGCCGTCGTCGCGGTTCCGGCGGTGGGGGTGTCGTCGGACGTATTGCTGCGGCGGCCCGATATTCGTGAGGCGGAACACCAGCTTCGTGCGGCCAATGCCAACATCGGGGCGGCCAAAGCCAACCGCGATATCGCCGTGGCAACCTATGAAAAGACGATCCAGACCGCGTTCAGGGAGGTCGCCGATGCCCTGGCCGCGCGCAAAACGATGATCGAGCAGCTTGCCGCGCAGAAGGGTCTGGTGGCGTCGAGCCAAGAGGCCTTTGATCTGTCGCAGGCACGCTATGATCGGGGGATTTCCAGTTATCTCGACGTTCTGGACTCGCAACGGTCGTTGTGTTCCGCGCAGCAGACCCAGATCGACTTGGAACTGGCGCAGTCGTCCAATCTGGTCGGTCTGTACAAAACGTTGGGGGGCGTCGCGGTTTCCACCGCCGATGACCCGTCCTGATTTCGGAGCAACGAGTCCTTGTCGCGAAGACCAGGAGATGCCGTTTTCCGAGATTCGGTGACAGTGATTCTCCAGACCGAGATAGAGATTTTCCGCCGGTGTTCCCGTCGGTCATTGGCCGTGATCCGATGGACCGTCTTGCCGAGACGATCATTACGGTATTATGCTTGCCGTGGCTCACAGATTTGGGTTTCCGCCGGAATCGTATTCCGCCGGAGAGGTCAGGTCGCGAAGGCAATCCCGTGAAAAAAGCGCACACTTCTTCCGGTAAATCTTCCGGCAAAACCGAGGGCGCGGTCACCATATCGCCGCGCAGCTACGAGGAAGCCAAGGCGATGGCGCGGCATCCGGATCGTCTTCGCCGTGTCGTCGTTGCCTCTTGCCCGGATGTCGCGCCCGAGATCCTTTACTACATGGTGGACGATCCAGACCCCGAGATGCGCAGTCGGATTGCCGCCAATCCATCGACCCCGCGTCAGGCCGACAGCAAGCTGGCCAATGACGAGGAGGCGGGGGTGCGTTCCGCCCTGGCCGCGAAGATCGCCAATCTGGCCCCCCGGCTCGACCACGGCGTTATGAAGCCGCACGATGCCCTGACCATCGGCATTCTGGAGAAGCTGGCGCGCGATCAGATGCCGATGGTGCGGCAGGTGATCGCGGAGGTTTTGAAAAGCGAGGCCCACATCCCACTGCACATCGTGCAGCAATTGGCCCGCGACATGGAAATCATGGTGGCCGCGCCGCTTTTGGAATTCTCGCCGATCCTGGCCGATACGGACTTGGTGGATATCATCGAAAGCCGGCCGGTCCCCGGCGCATTGTCCGCGATTTCCCGCCGCTGCGGGGTCGGCGGCAACGTCGCCGACCGCCTGGCCCGCAGCGACGATGACGACGCTATCGTCGAACTGTTGAACAATCCCACGGCGCAGATGCGCGAGGATACCTTGGATGTACTGGTCGATCGCGCTCGTGTTTGGCCGCGTCTGCACGAGCCGTTGGTGCGCCACCCGGTGTTGCCCAGCTGCGCCACTTGCAAGTTGGCCACTTTCGTCGCCGACAATCTGCTGACGGTCTTGGCGGGGCGCAAGGACCTGGACGAAGAGACCATGGTGTCGGTGCGTCAGGCGGTGCACGACCGTTTGGCGGAAAACTATGGCGCGGCGGATTCCGAGGACGTGCGCCACCGCGCGCTGATCGATCGTGAGTTGGCGACGGCGCGTGCGATGCACGTGAAGACCCCGATTTCCGAGGAACTGGTTCGTCGTTCCCTCGACTACGAACACTGGGGTTTCGTCAAGGCGGCCCTGATTATCCTGAGCGGTTATCCGCTGGAGTTTGTCTGCGACGTTCTGGATTCGAAGCGTTCCGATGTGGTGCTGGCGCCGTGCCGGAAGTCAAGGCTTTCCCCCGATGCCGCCGCCATGGTGCAGCGCAATCTGGCGGGCATCGACGCGTTGTCGGCGCATTCCGGCGACGCGCCCTATCCTCTCGACACGGCGGGGATGCAGCGTCTGCTCGACACATTCGTCGCGGAGGAGCCTCCTCCGCCCGTCGCGCCATCGATCCGTCCTTGACAATTCCCCCGTCTCGCGGCTACTTGCCCTGACGTTATAGTATTGCCTTTTGTTGGGGGCGAAGGATGGGGGCGATCCGGTTTTGTCTTTGTACCGTCATGGCGGTTTGCGCCCTGGCGATCGCCCCCTTGGCGCGTGCCGAGCCGTCGCCGATGCGAATCGTCAGCCTGTCCGGTTCCCTGACTGAAATCGTCGCGGAGTTGGGGTTCGCCGACCGTTTGGTCGGGGTCGATCGCAGCAGTCTGCGCCCCCCCGAATTGGTGCGACGCTTGCCCAAGGTCGGAAGTCCGCGTTCGGTTTCCATCGAAAGCGTGCTGGCGGTTTCGCCGACCATGGTGATTGCCTACGACGACATGCAACCCACCGAGACCCTGGCCAAGCTGGGCGACTTGGGCGTGGTGGTGATTTTGGTGATGCGACGGTCGAGCGTCGAAAGCGCGCGTGAGAAGGTTTTGCGCGTCGCCGAGGGCCTGGGCGTGCCGGAAAAAGGGCAAGCGCTGGTCGCGGCGATCGACCGCGATCTGGCATGGCCATCGGGCAAGCCAAAACCGGATCGACGGCTGCGCGCGCTGTTCATTCAAACGATGGGCAACGGGCCGTTGATGGTGGCCGGAGGCAATACCGCCGCCGAGGCATTGATGGCGGTTGCCGAGGTCGATAACGCGGTTCACGGGTTCGAGGCCTATCGTCCCCTGAACCCCGAGGCGGCGGCGGCCGCCAACCCCGATGTCATCATCATCTTGCGGCGCGCGTTGGAGCGTGTCGGGGGAGAGGAAGGCTTGGCGGCGATGCCGGGGCTGGGAGAACCCCCCGCGATTTGTGAACATCGGATCGTGATCGCCGATGATTCCGCGTTCATCGGTCTTGGGCCGACGACGGGCGCTTCGGTCCGTCATCTGCGCGAAGCGGTGTACGGTCGATGACGGCCCGGACCTCGTAACTCTCCCGCGTCATGGCGTCCGAAGCTCGAGCCTTCGTGCTGTTGGCGGCGGTAGTGATGGGGGCCCTGGTCTGGAATCTGTTCAGCGGAGCCTTCTCGATCCCGTTGGATGCAATGGTGCGGGTTCTGGGGGCGGCGCTGGGGGTCTGCGATCCCGCCCAGGAAGATCGTCGCTTTGCCCTGGTTCTGCTTGACGTGCGGTTGCCGCGTTTGTGTCTGGCCTGTGCGGTGGGGGCGACCCTGGGGTTTTCTGGTGCGGCGATGCAGGGGGTGCTGCGCAACCCCCTGGCGGAACCGGGGTTGCTGGGAACCGCCAGCGGTGCCGCCTTGGGCGCCGTCGCTGCGATCGTGCTGGAGGGCGTGTTGACCCGCCGTCATGACTTCGCTCCGTTCGTGGTGCCGGTGGCGGCTTTCCTGGGGGCGGTGCTCAGTACCGCCGTTGTCGTCGCGGTGGCCTTGCCCAGTTCGGCGACGTTGCTGTTGACCGGCATTGCCATCAACGCCTTGGCGGGATCGGCGATCGGTCTTTTGATTTCGTTGGCCAACGACGAGCAGTTGCGCAGCCTGACCTTTTGGATGATAGGCAGTCTGGCCGCCGCCAATTGGTCGCAGTGCGGCATCGTCGTGGCGATTGGCGCCGTCGTCTTTCGTCATGCCCTGGCGCTGGATGCCACCACTCTGGGCGACGACGTCGCTGGGCATCTGGGGTTGGATGCGGTGGCGGTGCGTGGCCGCGTTCTGGCCGCCGTCGCGTTGGCGGTTGGCGCCGGCGTCGCCTTCGTCGGGATGGTTGGCTTTGTCGGTCTGGTGGCGCCGCATCTGGTGTGCCTGATGATGGGGGCGCGTCATCGTCTGGTGTTGCCCGGCTCGGCGCTGCTGGGGGCTGTCCTGGTGTTGCTGGCGGATCTTGCGGCGCGCACCATTGCCGCGCCGACCGAGTTGCCGTTGGGGATTCTGACCGGCCTGTTGGGTGGCCCATTCTTGCTGTGGCTGTTGATTCACGTCGGCGTGCGTGGAGGCGTGTCATGATTCGTGCCTCGGGCATCGTCGTGCGGCGCGGTGGGCGGACCCTGGTGGATGCCGCCGATCTGGAGGCTCCTGTCGGTAAACTGACGGTGGTCGTCGGCCCCAACGGCGCGGGTAAGTCCGCTCTGTTGCGGGTGCTTTCCGGTGATGTCTCTGCCGATGCCGGGGAGGTTACGATGCTGGACCGCCCGCTGGCGCGTTGGCGCAGGGAGGAGATCGCGCGTCGTCGTGCCGTGTTGCCCCAGGGTTGCGCCTTGAATTTCAGCTTCCGAGTCCGCGATGTGGTGCGGTTGGGGCGGCTGCCGTTTCCTCCGTCCGCTGCCGATCGCGATATTGCCGCTTGCGCGCTGGAAGATGTGGGACTGTCCGGTTTTGCCGACCGGCTCTATCCCAATTTGTCCGGCGGCGAGCAGCGGCGCGTCCAGTTCGCGCGGGTGTTGGCGCAGGTCGCCGACGCCGCAGCGGCGGGGTCCGGTGTGTTGTTGCTGGACGAACCGACCGCCAGTCTGGACCCGGCCCATGGACTGGCGGCGTTGCATCGGGCGAAGGCCCTGGCCGTTGCCGGTTTGACGGTGTTGGCCGTGGTGCGTGACGTCAATCTGGCGGCGCCCTTTGCGGATTCTTTCGTCGGCATGCGTGACGGTCGCGTGATGTTTTCCGGTCCGCCCTCGACAAGCCTAACACCGGACAACATGCGTTTGGTTTATGGGGTGGAGGCTCGATGATTCGCCGACCGCGGTTCACACCGGCTCGTTGCGGGTTGGTTATGCGCCGGAAAAGGTCGAAGGGTTGCGGACCCGGGTACGAATGAATGCGGCTTCCGGCAGTTTTCACGACTGCGGGGTCGGCACGACCACCAGCCAGCGTCATCACATCGGAGGTTATACCACCTGGGACATGAGGGCCGATTATGCGATGGACGAAAGAATCAGCATCTATGGTCGTGTCGAGAACCTGTTCGACAAGGACTATGGGCAAATGGCCGGGTTCACCAACGCGGGCGTTGCCGCCTATACCGGCCTGCGCCTGAAGTTCTAAAGCAAGAGCGGGACGGCGGCGTCAGTCAGCCGTCCCGCTGCCGCGCCAGGGCGGCGATGGCTTCGGCCAGGGCCTCCACCTGCTGCCAATCGGTGAATTCGACGGTGGTCGTGGGGTCTGTGGGGCCGCCGGTGATCTTCATGATCAGGCGGATCATCATGCGGTCGAACCATCCGTAGCGGGGATAATCCAGCATTCCGGCGACCGCTACCGCCAGGGCGGGGGACAGGCGGGCGCGGCGCACCCATTTGCGCAGGTAGGGGCTTCCCTCGACGCTGCGTTTGCCCGGCTTGCGGGCGGTCAGGTTGACCGAGATCATCGCCAGCGGTTTGTCCGTCAGGGCGTTGCGGTGACTTTCGAGCATCCGCCGCGCGGCGGGCAGGGGATGGCCGTAGCGGATCGCCACCACCACCACCACGACACCCGCAGCGGCGATTTCGGCGGCATCCGGCTGTCGTTCGCCAAGGTCGGTGACAATGGAAACATGGCCCTGTTTCCTCAGCCCTTCGGCGATGGCGACGGCGATGCGGCGGGTCTGGCCGTCGTGGCTGGCGTAATACAGGGATACAGATAAGGGCATGGGACGTTCCCGCAGGGTTTCCATAACTCTACAGGAAACCGTTCGGGTTGGAAAAGTCCTCAGTCGAGGTGTTTCCTCGCGGGGGCACGGCAAACGGAAAAAGAAAAGGCCCGCCGCAATGCGGAGGGCCTTTCACGCGAGGAGTATTGTTTCTGTACGATCAGGCGCCGACAATCCGTTTCAGAATATCGGCGCGGCGTTGGGCGTGTGTCACCGCCAGTGCGATCAGTTCCTTATAGGCGGCGGGATCGGCATTCTCGGTGATGCGGAAGCGGGTTTCGGCTTCCATGAACTCCGCCAGATCCATGGTGGGGGTCTTGGCGTCGATTTCCAACGGGCTTTCGTCGGTACCCAGACGGCGCGGGTCGTAGCGATAGAGAGACCAATAACCGGATTCCACCGCCAACTGCTGTCGTTGCAGTCCGCACGCCATGTCATAGCCGTGGGCGATGCAGTGGGCATAGCCGACGATCAGGGAGACGCCGTCGTAGGAGGCGGCTTCCTGCATCGCTTGGACCGTTTGCGCATCCTTGGCGCCGAACGAGACCGAGGCGGTGTAGACATCGCCATAGGACATTGCCATTAGCCCTAGGTCTTTCTTCTGACGGGCCTTGCCGCCGACCGCGAATTTCGCGGCGGCGCCGATCGGGGTAGATTTCGAGGCCTGACAGCCGGTGTTGGAATAGACCTCGGTGTCCAGGACCCGGATGTTGACGTTGCGACCGGAGGCCAGGACATGGTCCAACCCGCCGTAGCCGATGTCATAGGCCCAGCCGTCGCCGCCGATGATCCAGATCACCCGTTCGACCAGGGTGTCGGCCAGATCGAACAGGCGTTTCGCCGTCAGGTCGGACATTCCTGCCAGCAGGCCCTTCAAGTCGGCCACCCGTTTCCGTTGGTCGCGGATCAGGACTTCGTTGTCCTGCTTCGCTTCCAGGATGTCATGCACCAGCCGTTCCGGCAGACGGTCGGCCAGGCCGGCCAACAGGACACGAGCCATGTGCCGCTGGTGATCGACCGCAAGGCGGAAGCCCAGACCGAATTCGGCGTTGTCCTCGAACAGGGAGTTCGCCCATGCCGGGCCGCGCCCTTCGGCATCGGTGGCGTAGGGCGTGGTCGGCAGGTTGCCGCCGAAGATCGACGAACAGCCGGTGGCGTTGGCGATCATCATGCGGTCGCCGAACAGCTGGGTCAGGACCTTGATGTAGGGGGTTTCACCGCACGCCAGACAGGCGCTGGAGAACTCGAAGTACGGCGTGATCAACTGCGCCGTCTTGATGTTGGGCAAATCGGCGCGGTCGAAGTTCGGCATCTTCAGGAAGGCGGCGAAGTTCGCCTTTTCCTGTTCCAGCAGCGGGGCTTTTTCCGCCATCGACAGGGCCTTGCGTTCCGGTTCGCCCTTGATCTTGCCGGGGCGGCAGGCGGATACGCAGATGCCGCAGCCGGTGCAATCCTCGGGCGCGACCTGCAGCACGTACATGCCGTCCTTCATCTCGATGCCGCGATAGGGTTGGGACTTCAGTTCGGCGCCGGCGGCTTCCAGGGCCTCCTTGGTGACCAGCTTGGCGCGGATCGCGGCATGCGGGTAGACCATCGTGCACTTGTTGCATTCGCGACAAGCCTCGGGGTCCCAGATCGGGATTTTGTCGGCAATGTTGCGCTTCTCGAACTTCGAGGTGCCGACCGGCCAAGTGCCGTCCACCCGGTCGAAGAACACGAAATGGTGACAGGCCACGAAGTCCGCCCCGCCGATCAGATACGGCGCGCGGATCTGGTGCGGGCTGAACCGCAGGTGCGACACCGTCAATCCGCCCGACTTCTTCGAGTCATAGACGAAATAGCCTTGCGCGAAGAAGTCGGTGTTTTCGGCGATGATTTTGATCGAGTTCTTGTTGGCGCCGACCGTGCCGTCGGACCCCAAGGCCATAGAACACCGCGCGCTTGGTGCCGGGGGTACCCAGCGAGAAGGCCGGGTCATAGGACAGCGACAGGCCGGTGACGTCATCGATGACGCCGACCTTTTCGCCCTGGGCATTCAGTTTGAGGGCGGTTTGTTCCACGGTTTCGGCGCCCGAACCCATGGCGATGACGACACGTTCGGCATCGGTGGGGCCGCTGTACTGGCACAGGGAATAGGCGCGGCCGGTGACCTTGGCGAAGCGGTCCATTTCCGCTTGGACGATCTCCGGCAAGGCATCGTAGAAGGGATTGCGGGCTTCTTGCGCCTGGAAAAAGGTGTCGGGGTTCTGTGCCGTGCCGCGCACCACCGGATGCTCGGGCGAAAGCCTGCGGTTGCGCGTTTCCGCCACCAGATCGTTATCGATCATGTGGTGCAGTTGATCGTCCGTTAGGTACTCGATCTTGCCCACCTCGTGCGAGGTGTGGAACCCGTCGAAGAAGTGCAGGAACGGCACTCGTCCACGCAGGGTCGCGGCGTGGGCGACGGCGGCCATGTCCTGGGCTTCCTGCACCGAGGCGGAGGACAGCATCGCAAACCCGGTCTGGCGGCAGGCCATGACGTCGGAATGATCGCCGAAGATCGAAAGCGCGTGAGTGGCCAGGGTGCGGGCCGAAACATGCATCACGAACGGGATCAATTCGCCCGCGACCTTGTACATGTTCGGAATCATCAGCAGCAGGCCCTGCGATGCGGTGAAGATGGTGCTTAACGCTCCGGCCTGCAACGCCCCGTGGACCGCGCCGGCTGCACCGCCCTCGGATTGCATTTCGGTGATTTCGCGGAATGTCGCCCCAGAGGTTGGGCTTCTTTTCGAACGACCATTGGTCGGCCAGTTTGCCCATCGTCGAGGACGGGGTGATTGGATAGATGACGGCGATTTCACTGGCGCGATAGGCGGCCGAGGCGCAGGCCTCGTTTCCTTCGACGGCAACCCATTTTCCACTGGACACAGATCGACACTCCCGTTCCGGCTTAGACTCCAGGATGAGGGGCAGGCAAGTCCCCGTCATCCACAAACCATGACCAAACCACGGCGCGCGTCGCGCCGGGGGCTTTTCTTCGGCGTTTATATCTTCAGATCCGCCGCCGCTTTCAAGATTTCCGCGCTGTGGCGCAGGGCCGCGCGCTCGACGTCATCCAATTCCGGCATCAGGGTCGAAATCACCCCCGCCGCGCCGATCACGCGCGGCAGCGACAGGGTGACGTCTTCGACGCCTTCTATCCGGGGGGTCGGGGCGGAGACCGAAAGCAGAACGTGTTCGTCGGTGGCGATCGCCTGCACGATACGCGCCAGCCCTCCGCCAATGCCGAACCAGGTCGCGCCCTTGCCGTCGATGATGGTGTGGGCGGCGCGGCGCACGCCTTCGTCGATCCGCGCCTTGCCGCGTTGTCGATCGGACGGCCCATTTGCGTGGCCATGTCGATCACTGGCAGGCCGGCCACGGTGGCCCCGGACCACCACAGGACCTCGGAATCGCCGTGCTCGCCCAGCACATAGGCATGCACGGACTTGGGCGAGATTTCCAGGTGCTGGCCAAGCAGGGCGCGAAAGCGCGCGGAGTCCAGGGTGGTGCCGGACCCCAAGACGCGTCCCGGCGGCAGTCCCGAAATACGGGCGGCGATATCGGTCATCACGTCCAGGGGATTGGTGGCGACCAGCAGGATCGCCCGTGGCGCCACGGACAGAACCCGTGGAATGATCTCGGCGAAGACTTCGGCGTTGCGGGACAGCAGTTGCAGCCTGGTCTCGCCGGGGCGCTGCGCGACACCCGCCGCCAACACCACCACGCCCGCCCCGTCCAGATCGGCGAAGTCCCCGGCTTGAATCTGCACGGCATAGGAAAACGGCGTTGCGTGCAAAATATCCTCGGCCTGGGCGCGGGCCAGGGCCGGGGATTTATCGATCATGATAATTTCACTGGCGGCGCCGCGCAGGACCATGGCGAATGCTGCGGTGGCCCCAACGTTGCCGCTACCGACGATGCCGACCTTCATGGCGCACTCCTTCTCCCGGACTCGCATGTATCCGGCGGGCCAAGGGTACCTTTGCCGGGCGGGACAAGGAAGCATTCAACCCAGGTTTTGCGATGTCGTCGCAAGTCAAGCCGCAGCGCGGGCTTTCGCGCGCCCGGAGTCGAAGGCGCGGGCGTTGAGGTCGGCCAGGGCCGGCTTGCGCTCGCGGAAACTGGCGACGATTCGCTCCTTCAGCTCTTCCGGCGGGAACGGCAGGTGGTCGGAAATCGCCCCCAGCATGATGGTGTTGATCAGTTTGATCTCGCCCAGGTCGCGGGCGATTTCCCCGGCGTCGAAGGCAAAGACGGTGTGGCCGGAGGCGCGCAGGGCGGCCACCGGATCGTCGGGATAGGAGAACAGACCGGAGGAGACCACCGGCGGCGCCAGACGCAGGGTGTTGACCAGGATGACGCCGTTCGGCCTGACCTCGTGGCGCCAGCGCAGCGCCTCGGCGGCTTCGAACGCCAGCAGCACGTCGGCCTCGCCCGCCGGGATCACCGGCGACAGCACATGCTTGCCGAAGCGCAGGTGCGAAGTGACGACGCCGCCCCGCTGCGCCATGCCCGCGACCTCGGTCTTCTTGACGTCGAAGCCCATGGCGATCGCCGCCTGCGCCAGAATTTCGGTGGCGGTCATCACGCCTTGGCCGCCGGTTCCGGCGACCAGGATGTTGGTGATGCTCATGATACCGGAGCCTCCTTTGCCGAAGCCGCCGCGTCGCGGACGATCGCCTCGGACGCGCAGACGTTGACGCACATGCCGCAGCCGGTACAGACTGCGGGATCGATGTGGGCGAAGGTCAGCTCGACCTCCATGCCGTTCTTGCGGGTCGCGGTTTCGCGTCGCGCCACGGAAATCGCCGGACATCCGATGTCGATGCACTTGCCGCAACCGGTGCAGGCGTCGTCGTCGGTGTGGTAGGGGTGGTGGCGTTCGAAGGCCTCAATCAGGGTGCAGGGGCGGTTGGTGATGATCACCGACGGTCCCGGCGTCGCGATTTCCCGCCTTAAGGTGCGGTCGAGCACCGGCAACTGATAGGGATCGACGGTGTGGACGCGTTCCGGCGCTACGCCCAGGGCGGTGACCAGCTTGGCGAAGTCCACCCTGGGGGCGGGGTTGCCGTGCAGGTCGCGGCCGTTGGCCGGATGGTTCTGGCCGCCGGTCATGCCGGTGGTGCCGTTGTCCATCAACAGAACGGTGACGTTGCCTTGCGTATAGGTGATGTTCAGCAGGCCCTGCATGCCCATGTGCAGGAACGTGGAATCGCCGATCATCGCGACGATCGCCTTGTCGCGGTCGTCCTCGTCGCGGGCCTTGTCCATGCCCAGCGCGACGCCCATCGACGCTCCCATCGAGACGCAGGTGTCCAGGGCTCCCCACGGGTGCCCGGCGCCCAGGGTGTAACAGCCGATGTCGCCCGCGACCAGGACCTTTTTCCGCAGTCGCGCCAGGGTGTGATAGACCGCAAGGTGCGGGCACGCCGGACACAGAGTCGGCGGACGCGGGAACAGCTTGGCCGGTTGCGCCTGCGGTGCCGGGGCGGGCAGTCCCAGAAGCGGACGGATCGCCGGGGCGATGATGTGGGGCAGCAATTCGCCAAACAGCGGTAGCAAATCCTTGCCGCGCATCGAAAGACCCGCCGCCTTCAGTTCGTTTTCGATCAGGGGTTCGGTTTCCTCGGCCACCACCAGGGCGCCGACCGTCGCGGCGAAGGCCTTGATGCGTCCGATCGGCAAGGGATGAGTGAAGCCCAGCTTCAGGATCGGCGCGTCGGGGAAGACTTCGCGCAGGTGCATCGTGACCGGGCCGGAGGTGACGAAACCGACGCGGCGGTCGGCGCCGTCGTCGATCACCGTCAGGTCGGTGTCCTCGGCGAAGGCCTTCAGGGCTTCGTCGCGTGCCTCCATCAAGGGCAGACGGTTTCGGGCGTTGCCGGGGACCATCACCCAGCGCCGCGGTTCCGGCACGAATTCGGCCTTTGCTCCGGCGATGCGGTCGCCGGTCTCGGCGATCGCCTTGACGTGGCAGACCCGCGTCGTGGCGCGCAGGATCACCGGCGTCAGGAAGCGTTCGGAAATTTCGAACGCCGCCTTGGTCATTTCATAGGCGTCCTGGGAATCGGCGGGTTCCAGGATCGGCATGTGGCCGAAACGCCCCCAATAGCGGGAGTCCTGTTCGTTCTGCGACGACGACAGACCGACGTCGTCGGCGACCACGATCACCAAGCCGCCCTTGGTGCCGGTCAGGGTATAGGTCATGAAGGCGTCGGCGGCAACGTTCATGCCGACGTGCTTCATCGAGCAAATGGCTCGAACCCCGGACATCGCGGCGCCGATCGCGACCTCCATCGCGACCTTCTCGTTGACCGAGAATTGCGCGTGCAGATCGGGATAGGTGCCAAGAGCCTCAAGAATTTCGGTAGCCGGGGTGCCGGGGTAGGAGGTCGCGACCTTCACTCCGGCTTCCCAGGCGCCGCGCGCGATCGCCTCGTTGCCGGAAAGCAGCAGGCGGGTTGCGGCGGGCGCGGTCGAAGCGGCTGTCATCGGATATGTCCTTGTTCCGTCATTATTCCTTGGGGCGCAGGTCGATCACCCGCTTTGCCTTGCCAATCGAGCGTTCGATGCTGCCGGGGGCGGAAATCCGCACCGCGACGCTGACCCCGACCATCGACTTAACGTGCCGGGAAAGGTCCTTGGCGCAGAGTTCGGCGACGAAGGGATCAACCTCGGGCGGTTCGCGCATTTCGACGATCACGTCCAGGGTGTCGGACTTTCCCTTGCGGCCCAGTTCCAGCACGTAATGCGGCGACAGCCGCTTGTCGGCCAGCACCAGTTCCTCGATCTGTGACGGGAAGACGTTGACGCCGTGGAAGATGATCATGTCGTCGGAGCGACCGTTGATGCGTTCGATGCGGCGCATGCTGCGGGCCGTTCCCGGCATCAGGCGGGTCAGGTCACGGGTGCGATAGCGCAGGATCGGCAGGGCTTCCTTGGTCAACGAGGTCAGAACCAGTTCGCCGTGGCTGCCTTCGGGCAGGACTTCGCCGGTTTCCGGGTCGATGATCTCGGGATAGAAGTGATCTTCCCACAGATGCAGTCCGTCCTTGCTTTCGACGCATTCATTGGCGACGCCCGGCCCCAGCACCTCGGACAGGCCATAGATGTCGAGGGCGTTGATGTCGAAGATGTCCTCGATCTCGGTGCGCATCGCCTCGGACCACGGCTCGGCGCCGTGCATGGCGATCTTCAGGGAAGACGTGCGGGGGTCGATCCCCTGTTTGCGGAACTCGTCGCCCAGGGCCAGCATGTAGCTGGGCGTCACCATGATGATGTCGGGCTTGAAGTCCTGGATCAGCTTAACCTGGCGTTCGGTCTGGCCGCCGGACATCGGGATCACCGTGCAGCCGAAGGCCTCGGCGCCATAGTGCGCGCCCAGTCCGCCGGTGAACAGGCCATAGCCATAGGCGACGTGCACGATGTCGCTGGGGGTGCCGCCGCTGGCGCGGATGCAGCGCGCTACCAGATTGGCCCAGGTCTCGATGTCCTTTTTTGTGTAGCCGACCACGGTCGGTTTGCCGGTGGTGCCGCTGGAGGCATGGATGCGCGCGACCTGTTCACGCGGCACCGCGAACAGACCGAAGGGGTAGTTCTGCCTCAAGTCCTCCTTGGTGGTGAAGGGCAGGCGGGAAATGTCGGAGAGGTCCTGGATATCCTCGGGCCGGACCCCCGCCGCGTCCAATTTGGCGCGGTAGTGCGGCACGTTGTCGTAGGTGTGTTTCACCGTCCATTGCAGACGGCTGAGTTGCAGCGCGCAAATTTCATCGCAGCTGGCGGTCTCGATGGGTTCGAGCGCGCGCCGGGCCGGCAGGCCGCGTTTCATTGGTGTTCCCCCTAAAACTTCACAACCTTCAAGGCTTCGTCGAAGCCTTCGCTAACCTGGCCGCCGCCTTCCCCTTGATTCGGCGGTTGCCGTCCGGTCGGACGATTGCCCGGCTTGAAGCATCGTCCCTGCGGCAGCCGCAATCGGGCGCGGAGAATAGCAGATTTCATTTCTGTCTTCTCGGCAAAAAAAATGTCACGAAAAGGGGCCCGGCGTATGTGCGTGGGGGCCAATCGTTACGGCATTATTCTGGAACGTCTTCCCTCTCTCATGGTATGATGGGGCTGCGGGAATGGCGGTGTTCTGCGGAGTGCTCGCTGGGATGAAGGCATCGGATGCATCAAGGGTCGCAGTTCTGGCTGGACAGGTTTCCGAACTTGTCACCGAGAACCAAAACCTCAAGCGCCGAATCGAGGCGTTGGAGCAGACCTGTTCCGACCTTGATATCGCCCTCGTCACGTCCGTCGAGCACGGCGATATGATCGAGTCTTCCCTGCATGCCTCCAATACTAAGTTGCACGCCGAGGTTCGCGATCGCATCGTCGCCGAACGCCGGTTGGCCTGTGTGCTGGTGGCGGTGTGGCAGCAGAAGACGGATCTGGAACTTCTGGTGGCGACGATCACCGAACACGGCGATGAAATCGATTCGCAGTGGTTGCGCCGATATGCCGCAGCGGAGACGCTGTCGCGCGTCGATCCGTTGACCGGGCTTGCCAATCGGCGGGAAATCGACGAACGCCTGGATCAGGAATGGCGGCGCTGCGCTCGCGCGCGTCGGCCCCTGGCCCTGGTGATGGCCGACATCGACCACTTCAAGGGGTATAACGACGCCTATGGCCATGCTGCGGGCGATCTGGCGCTGCGGCGGGTGGCGGAAGAACTAAAGCGGGTTTGCCGCCGCACCGGCGATGTGGTGGGGCGCATGGGTGGCGAGGAATTCCTGCTGTTATTGCCCGAAACCGATTTGGCCGGTGCGGGCAATATTGCCGAGGCCCTGCGTCAGGCGGTCTGGGACGCGGGTATTCCCTATGCCGAGGGACGGGTAACGCTCAGCATGGGGGTGGCCGCCGCGGTGCCGCAGTCCGAAGGCGATTGGGCGGATTTGCTGTCGATCGCCGACAATCTGCTTTATATCGCGAAGCGGGACGGGCGCAACACGATCAAGATGCCGGACGAGGTTTAGGAACAATCGGGTAAGGGGCTTGGGTATGCCGGAAATCTTTGAAGCCTTTCAGGAGTGCGGAGACGTTGCCGCCTTGGAAAGCCTGCTGCTACGGTTTTCTCCCAGTCTGTTGCCGCCACAGCAACGCTGGCGCAACAATGGTCTGTCGGCGGATTTTCTGGCCGATTACGTGACCACTTTCTTCCCGAAGGACGAAGCCGATCCGGCCAGCGCGGAACGTCAGTCCACGGTCAAGGGCGCGGTCAACTACATTGCCAACGAATTGTTGGAAAACGCCATGAAGTACAGCGGCGGGGTGAACATCCGATCACCATTCGTCTGTTGTTACAAGACGATCGGATCGTCTTCGATGAAACCAACGCGGCGACGCCGGAGTGTCTGGCGAATTATCGCCGTTTTATCGAAGAGCTGTTGCACAATGATCCGTCCGACCTTTATTTCCAGAGGTTGGAGGAGGTGGCGGTCTCCAACGATGCGTCCGGGCTTGGTCTGATTACGATGATCACCGATTACGAAGCGGTGCTATCCTAGCGCTTCGTGCGGGAAGCCGATGGTTCCCAGGAGGTGACGACGCAGGTGCGCCTGAATATCTAGTTGCTGGAGAAACCGGCGACGAGGGAAGAGAACGGAAAGATACCATCCGATGGCTGAACATACCGGTGAGAACTATACCGTCACATTCGACGAAAATGCCCGCGTGGTGACCTTCGTGGGTACTTTGCGGCTGAACGGCATGGCCGAATACGGTCCGATCGTCGCGCTGCTGTCAAATGCGGTCGAGGGCGCCCACGCATTGACCATTGACCTGTCCGGCTTGGTCTTTCTGAACAGCTCCGGTATCGCGGTGTTCTCGAAATTCGTGATCGAGGCGCGCAATCGCGGCGATCTGTCGCTGACCATCGTCGGCGCCACGGCGGTGCCGTGGCAGGGCAAATCCCTGCGGAACCTGAAACGCCTGATGCCGACGCTGGAGCTTCGGTTCCTCTAGCAGGGTGTTGAAGAAGTCAGAGTGGCTCGCAGACGAAGCCTGATTCATCGCTGCTATGGATGTAGATGTGGCCAACCAATCGGCCAGCAGTGCCGAGGGCGACCCATCCTCTCCCGCAAGCAATATCGGCGTCGTTGTGGCCTTCCCACGAGAATTCGGCGCAGACGGCACCATCCCGGCTCCCGTAACGCACGTCGAGCCATCTCTTGACCGCGCCGAACACCAGTTCGCCATCAGAGGCGCCACCAAAGGTAATGTGGGCGGGCTCCAGAAGGTCGAGATGATCATCTGGCCAAGTGTCCATCTCGACGATGCTCCAGCGGCCTTCGAAGACTTTGGCAAAGGCGGGCGGGCGCTTCATGTGGGCATCTCCCCTGCCAGCAGTTTGGGTAGTCGCAGCAGATTGTAGGCGGCTGCCGAGAAGGCGAAGGCCCAATCCACCTTATCAAGGCCGCGCAGTTTGGTTTTCCGCATCCCTGCGACTGTCTTGATCCAGCCAAAGGCTTCCTCGATCCGCTTGCGGATGCGAATGGAGGCGGTGTAGCCGGGATGGCGGGTGGTGCGCTTATCTATGGCCGAGCGACGTCGGCTAGGCTCAGGACCCATTAAATTATTGTCAGGCAGATCGGCGGCTGATTCACTCATGGGAGGGAGGACCCCATCCATGAGTGATCTGTTTTGGTTGTCAGAGAGGCCGCCGCCGCCGACGGCGCTTTGTTCGGGGTCTCCCGCCTGAAGGCCGAGTTGATCCGCCATGGAGACAAGAGCGTGGAGCAAATCAAGGAAGCCGTGATCGCCGCGGTGCGGTCGCATATCGGTGGCGCGCCGGTCTATGATGACATGACGCTTCTTATCATTCGCCAGAAATAGACTTTTCGCCGGAAGTAGCGCCAGAACGATGGTGATGGCAAGAATTCCCAGGCCGCACCATCCCAGCCAAACGATGCCGCCGATCATCGTGCCCTCGCGGGCGGTCTTCGTCGCCCTTCCCGCCGTCAGGGCGAGAAGGGCAAGGCCACGGCAGAGACCGCGGCGTCCCGTCGTTGACGCGTACCGTGACAGTCGCCACGACACTGCGGCGCAAAGCAATCCGATGGTCAGGGCGCCAAGGTTGACGCCCAGGGCGGCGGGGCAGGTAATGGCGGTTGCCGCGCCACCCGTCACCAGATCGAGAACCGGCAGACCGCAACACAGAATCGTGGCGCAGGCCACTTGTTCCCGCTAGGCGGAATGCGCGGGACGACAAAGGGCGTGCGCCAGGGAAAAGAGCCAGACGCCCCAGAATACCAGCCTTTTCCACGACGCGCGGTCGTCCAGCGGCGCGGGCAGGCGGGTTCCCCACAGAAAGGCGGCGGTGGCGATAATGATGCCGACGGTTGCCGCGATGTTGATGTGGGCGATCGTCGCGTGGGGAAGGGAAGGGACAGCACGTCGTTTCAGGGAAAACAGGACGGTACCGCTGCCGATCACGGCGGCACCGATCATGCCTCCCAGAAAATAGAGCCAACGCACGCCGTCCCCACCGAAATGCCCCATGTGCAGGCCGGTCAGGAAGGAATGCAATCGCACACCGGCGCCTTTCGGTCGCCAATGCTGCAACAGGGCGCCGGTATCGCCGTCGAACTGCATGGTTTCCTGTCGCGCGGCGATCCGCCGCTGGTCGCGCTGCCGCGCCACGATGCGTAAACGGTTGCTCCGGTCGCGATTGAACTGCAACGAGGCGATGTTGCCGGTTCCCCATTCGGCCTCGGCGCGGGCAACGATTTCGGCGAAGGATGTCCATGTGAGGTCAATCGGTTTCGCCGTTGTACGCTGTGACATTGGCGGCAGGGCATGGGCGTCCAGGGACAGCCTGACTTTTGATCCGCCGTAAAGATCGTTCAAACCGGCGGGAAGAAGGCTGGACGAGGAAAACAACAGACCCGTGTAGGCGATCATTGCCAGGAAGGGCAGGGCCGCCACGCCGCCCACGGTGTGTAGATCGCGGATCTAGCGCGATGGGGCGGCGCGTCTCTGCCAAGTGAAGAAATCGGCGAACAGGCGGCGGTGGATCCAGACGCCGACGACGAGAGCAAGAAGCAGGCCGAGGGTTGGAAGCGCCACGGCCCAGCGTCCCGGCCGGGGGGGGGCGTCGAAGCGCCAATGCAGGGCTTTGAGGAAGGCGGCACCCGCGCCGGGTTGGACGTTCAATGGCGCGCTGTTGTCGGGGAAAAGGTATGTCGTGCCGCGCAGGCGACCTTGCCACCAGATCAGACGGGCCAGAGGGGTCTTTTCGCTGGGCAGAATCACCCAGCCCGAGGTTGCGTCGGGGGCTATCCGGTGCAGCGTTTCCTGCGCCGCTGCGGCGTTTTCACGCGGCGTCAGGGTGGTTCGCGCGCGCAGGGCGGGGCGCATCCAGGCATCGATTTCCGGGCCGAACACGGTCAGGCTGCCGCTGATGAAGATCAAGAAGAGCGTCCAGCCGCAGATCAGACCACACCAAGAGTGCGGCCAGGACAGGGCGTTGTGCCGGGGGGGGGGGTCATCGCGCCGTTCCCCCCAGGAACAAGACGGCCATCGCGACGGTACCCAGGCAAAGGCCGGCGCCGGTACGTAGTGGGCGTTGGCTTAGCAATATCGTCAGGATGTAGGCGATGATCACGGCGAATCCCGGCATCGCGGCCAGCAGTAGCGCATCCGCGCGCGGCAGGACGGTCAGTAGCACGCGGGCAAGAAGGCCGCTGCCGAAGTTGGCGGCGCTGTAGCCCAAAAGGCATCCGACAAGCAATCTCAGCCCGAGGAAAGGGGCGGTGGAGCGGCGGGAGGGGAGGGGCATGTGGTGGTTCCGTGGTGGGCGGGGGAAAACGAGAGAGGGGACACCCCCAATGGGGCGGACTATGTGATAATGTTACTTTTTCGTCAATTGCAATTCCATGGGAGAGGTTGCAAGGTGACGATCCTTTCCCAAGTTGATAGGGCGGGGGCGAAAGGGTTAAGATAATCCCGTGCCGGGATTAATCCACGGACATTTCGATCAAGGATTTGTCTCGGAGAATCAGGGGACCGGACGATGATGGCCGCGCTTCCCCGTTGGTCGGTTAAGTCTGTTGCCGTTCCGGGACGGTCGCCGTTCGGTGTAGTGCGAGGAGGCCGCCATGCTGACGCTGTTTCACTTCGAACAGGGCATCCTGCAACAGGCAGTGGTTGACGGTCTTCTTGATTCGTTGCCGGAACAGACCGTCTGGATCGATCTGCTGACGCCGTCGCGGGATGACGAGGCGGCGGTCAGTCGCCTCCTCAACGTCGATATTCCCTCCCACGCGGAAATGCAGGAAATCGAGGCGTCCAGCCGTCTTTACGAAGATGGTGGGGCGCTGGTGATGACGATGCCGGTTTTGACCCGCGCGATGACCGACGAGCCGGAAGCGGCGGCGGTGACCTTCATTCTGGCGGGGACTCGTCTGTTGACGGTGCGTTACGTCGATCCCCAGCCGTTCGGCATGTTCGTGCGGCGCCTGGGGCGTCAGTCCGCGCTGGTTGCCACCGGCGAGCAGGCCCTGGTCGGGCTTCTGGAACAGATCGCCGGCCGTTTGGCCGACGTGCTGGAAGGCGCGACCGCCGATCTTGAGGCGATTTCCCGCGATATTTTCCGTAAGTCAGAAGTTAAGGGTCCGGATCTAAAGGATATTTTGCAGAGGGTCGGGCGCGCCGGCGATATGGCGACCAAGGCCAAGGACAGTCTTCTGGGGTTGAATCGTCTGATGTTGTTCCTGGGGGCGCAGACCAGCATCCGCAAGGATGTCAAGCTGCGCATGAAAACCTTGATGCGCGATGCCAACTCCATTGCCGAACACGCCACCTTTTTATCGACCAAAGTTGCTTTTTTGTTGGATGCGACGCTCGGCATGATCAATATCGAGCAGAACAACATCATTAAGCTGTTCACGGTCGCGGCGGTGGCGTTTTTGCCGCCGACCCTGATCGCCAGCATCTACGGGATGAACTTCAAGGTTCTTCCCGAGTTGGAGTGGGACTACGGCTATCCCCTTGCGTTGGGGTTAATGCTATTATCCGCCATAATTCCCTTCCTTTATTTTCGTCGGAAGAAGTGGCTTTAAGTTCTTTGCACGAATGAATACGGGGCCGGCGCGGGGCGCCGACCGATCCGATAACGGAGGATAATCGTGTCTCAAGACGCTTCGCATCGCAAACCGGGACTCCTTGGGTTCTGGAATTCCATCCCCATGTGGCAGAGGATTCTCTTCGGCCTCGTCCTGGGGTTGGTCGTCGGTCTGGTTTTCGGCAAGCCAGCGGCGGTTCTTAAACCGGTCGGCACGGCCTTCATTTCCGGCATCAAGATGCTGGTCGTTCCCTTGGTGTTCGTGTCGCTGGTCTGCGGCGTCACCTCGATGCGCGACCCGGCGAAGATGGGGCGCGTCGGCATCAAGACCATCGCCTTGTACCTGTGCACCACCGCGATCGCCATCATGATCGGCCTGGCGCTGGGCACGATCTTGCAGCCGGGCGCCGGGGTCGGCATGGAAGCCGCCAAGGCTCTTGCGCCGAAGGCCGCGCCGTCCTTGGCCGATACCTTGGTCGGTTTGATCCCTACCAATCCGATCGAGGCGATGGCCAAGGGCAACGTCTTGCAGATCATTGTCTTTGCCATTCTGTTCGGCATTGCCGTCAACCTTTCGGGTAAGTACGGCGAAACCGTGCGCAATGGTTTCGAGGCGCTGGCCGAGGTGATCTATAAGCTGACCGCCATCGTCATCTGGTTCGCCCCCTTCGGTGTCTTCGCGCTGATGGCGTGGACGGCGGGGACCTATGGTATCGCCCTACTGCTGCCGCTCGCCATGGTGATCGGTGCGGTTTACCTTGGATGTATCCTGCACGCGGCACTAGTTTACGGCATCGCGATCCGCGCCGTCGGCCTCAACCCGCTGCACTTCTTCCGTGGTATCGCCGAGGCGGCGACGGTGGCCTTCACCACCACCTCCAGCTCCGGCACGCTGCCGGTGACGATGGGCTGCGCGCAGAAGAACCTGGGTATTTCCAAGGGCGTGGCCAGCTTCGTGCTGCCGCTGGGCGCCACCGTCAACATGGATGGCACCGCGCTTTATCAGGGCGTCTGCGCCCTGTTCGTGGCGCAGGTGTTCGGCGTGCATCTGTCGGGTGGCGACTATCTGACCTTCGTTTTGACTGCGACGCTGGCTTCGATCGGCACGGCGGGCGTGCCGGGCGCGGGGCTGATCATGCTGTCCCTGGTGCTGACCTCGGTCGGTCTACCGCTGGAAGGCGTCGCGATCATCGCGGGTATCGACCGTATCCTCGACATGGCGCGGACTTCGGTCAACGTCATCGGCGACGGCATGGTGGCGACCCTGGTCGCGAAGTCGGAAGGCGAACTCAACCTCGCCATTTACAACAGCGGCTGCGATGCCCTGGGCGAACTCGACGAGGCGTGATCTTTCAACACTCCGGGCATGAAAAAGGGCGCCATAAGGCGCCCTTTTTCATGCCCGGAGAAGTTCATCCGTTATCTTTCGGCAGGCGACGATGCGCGCCGCCTTGTCCGTCTCGGTCATCGGCTCGCGAACCCCGGCGCCCCACACCGGACCGGGCCAGGCGGCATCGCCGATGCGCCGCGCGACGATGTGAATGTGTAGTTGCGGCACGACGATGCCAAGCGCGCCGATGTTGATCTTGTCGGCGGCGAAGCGCGTCTTCATCGCCGCCCCGACGTGGCAGGCTAGGGCGAAGACCGTCGCGGCTTCCGCCGGGGGCAGGTCGAACCACTCGACGGCGCCCGGAAACTCGGGGATCAGCATCATCCAGGCGAAGCGCGCGTCGTCGATCACCCGCACCTGACAGCGGTTGATGTGCGCCAGCAGCAGGCTATCGATGTCGAAACGGGGGTCGATGGCAAAGGGGGCGGGGGAAGACATCGGCGACTCCATCACAAACAAGACGCGCCGCAAGGGTATGCGGCGCGTCCCGGTCTTTCCATGAAAAAGCGTCAGTCGTCGGCACCCGCGATTTGTGGCAGGTGATTTTCCTGCCAAAGGGCGTTCAGAATTCCGAAGGAGCAGGCCAGGCCAAGGCCCAAGACCCAGGAAAAGTACCACATGGCGGAGTTTCCTTTCTCAGTAGAGGCTTTTGCCGCGGTCTTCGATGATCTGGGCGGTCAGTTTGCCGCGCAGAACGTAGAAGACGAACGAGGTATAGGCCAGAATAATCGGCACGAAGATCAGCGCGCACACCGCCATCACGAACAGGGTGCGGTGACTGCTTGAGGAATCCCGGACGGTCAGGCTGACGTTGGGGTCCAGGCTGGATGGCATGATGAACGGGAACAGGCTGACCCCGGCGGTCAGAACGACCCCGGCGACGCCCAACCCGCTGGCAATGAAGGCCAGTCCTTCTTTTCGCCACAGGGTCAGCGCCATGGCGGTCAGCAGCCCGCCGATGCCCAGCAGCGGCGCCGCGATGGCGACCGGCGTGCGGGTGTAGACCGAAGTCCACAAGCCGACCCCGGTGGTCACCGTCTTCAACAGTGGGTTCGACGGTCCGGCGGGGTCGATGGTCGAGGTGATCGCGTATCCGGCGATGCCCGAGGCGATCCACAATCCGCCCAGGATGAAGGCGGCGGCGGATGCCGGGGCCAATACGGTCACCGCGCGGCGGGCGCGGTCACGGACCGGGCCGTCGGACTTCAGCACCAGATAGGTGCCGCCGTGGGTGGCCAGCATGGTCAGGCTGACCACCCCGGCCAGCAATCCGAACGGGTTCAACAGTTCGAACAAGCCGGAGCCTTGATAGAAGATTCGTTGGTCCGCATCGATGGTGAAGGGCACACCCAACAGCACGTTGCCGACCGCGATGCCGAACACCAGGGCCGGGACCGCGCCGCCGATGAACAGGGCGATGTCCCAGTTGCGCCGCCAGCGGGGGCTGGGCAGCTTGTTGCGGAAATCGAAGCCGACGGGGCGCAGGATCAGCGCCGCCAGCACCAGAAACATCGCGATGTAGAAGCCGGAGAACGCGGCGGCGTAGATCGGTGGCCATGCCGCGAAGATCGCCCCGGCCCCCAGGATCAGCCAGACCTGATTGCCTTCCCAGACCGGGCCGATGGAATTGATGACGATGCGGCGTTCGGTATCGGTGCGGGCGACGAAGGGCAATAACGTCGCGACGCCCAGGTCGAAGCCGTCCATCACCGCGAAGCCGATCAACAGAACCCCCAGCAGAGCCCACCACGCGATGCGCAGAATCGGATAGTCGATAAGGTCGAACAGCATGGTTCAGACTCCCTTTCCGGCTTTGGTGGGTTTGGACGGGGTCAGGCCCAGTGCCTGGACCGGCCCCATCAGCACATACCGGCGCATCAGGAAGATGTCGATCACCGCAAGGACCGAATAAAAGGCGATGAAGCCGAACAGCGTGAACCCGGCCTTGACGCTGGAAACGCTGGAGGCGGCCAGGAAGGTCGGCAGCACGCCCTCGATGGCCCAGGGTTGGCGTCCGTGTTCGGCGACGAACCACCCCAGTTCGGAGGAAATCCAGGGGAGAGGCAGGCTCCACACCAACAGGGTCAGGAACCAGCGGCGGTCGAAGTCGAGCTTGGCCGACATGAAGAATGAAAAGGCGAAGGCCGCGATGAAGTAGAAGCCAATGCCGACCATCAACCGGAACGACCAGAACAGCGAGGCAACGTGCGGTACCGTGCTTTCCGCCGCCTTGATCACGGTATCGGCATCGGCGGTCTCCGGCGTTTGGGTAAAGCGTTTCAGCAGCAGGGCGTGGCCCAAATCGGCTTTGGATGCGTCGAAGGCGTCGCGTGACGCCGCGTCGTTTGGGTCGGCGCGCAGGGCCTTGAGGGCGATCAAGGCCTGCTTGCCGTCCTCGATGCGGGTCGCGGCCTCGGCCACCAGATCTTTGATGCCGGGCAATGGCGTGTCGATGGAGCGCGTCGCGATCATCCCCAGCAGCCAGGGTACGCGCACCGCGAAGAGGGTTTCCTGCATGTCCTGATCGGGCAGGCCGAACAGGGTGAAGCCGGCGGGGGCGGGTTCGCTGTCCCACATCGCCTCGATGGCGGCCAGCTTCATCTTCTGGTGTTCGCTGACGGTGTAGCCGCTTTCGTCCCCCAGCACCACCACCGACAGGGCGGAGGCCAGGCCGAACGACGCGGCGACGATGAACGACCGCTGGGCAAAGGCGACATGGCGTTTGCGCAGCAGATACCAAGCGCTGATCGACAGCACGAACATCGCGCCGGTGACGTATCCGGCGCTCACCGTATGCACGAACTTTGCCTGCGCCACCGGGTTGAAGATGATGTCGTAGAACGAGGTCAACTCCATCCGCATGGTCTGGACGTTGAATTCCGATCCGACCGGGTTCTGCATCCAGCCGTTGGCGATCAGAATCCACAAGGCGGAAAGGTTGGAGCCGATGGCGACCAGCCACGTGGTTAGCAGGTGGCCGCGGCGGGACAGGCGGTCCCACCCGAAAAAGAACAATCCGACAAACGAACTTTCCAGGAAGAAGGCCATCAGTCCCTCGATGGCCAGGGGGGCGCCGAAAATATCGCCGACGTAATGGGAGTAATACGACCAGTTGGTGCCGAACTGAAATTCCATGGTGATACCGGTGGCCACCCCCGTGGCGAAGTTGATGCCGAACAGTTTGCCCCAGAACTGGGTCATGTCCTTCCAGATGGTCTTTCCTGTCATCACGTAGACGCTTTCCATGATCGCCAGAAGCAGCGACAGGCCCAGGGTCAGAGGAACGAACAGAAAATGATACATTTCCGTCATAGCGAATTGCAGACGCGACAGATCGACGACCGAGGGCTCGATCATGGGTGATCTCCTTGCGAGGGTCCGGCTGGGGTGGCGACGAATTTCGCCGCGACCTCGTCGGGGATGACGTGATGGGTCATCGGCCCGAACCAGAAAATGCGGGCGGAAACGATGATCGCGATTTTCAGCAGAACAAGAGAGGCGATCGCCTTGGCCAGAGGTGACCGTGGGCGGATCATGTTGCCGAGCGCGGCACCGAGAATGGACAGGACGCGCAGCATGATGGGCCAGCTTCCTCGGAATTTCCCCATTGCAGGGATGGGTGTTTTTCGATCATTGAAAAACGTCGGTTTACAGAAAATTCCTGCGCATGGACTGAGTAAACAGTGACTTTAGAGGTATTGCAATATATTGCGCGCGGCGAACACCCAACGAATCCCATACGAAGTCGGGGGAATTCACCTTGTTGCATATGGGGGGTCGTTACGTCGTGGAAAAGGGGGTCACGGCGCCGCGTAGGGAATTCTCCAGGCGGTGCAGAAGCCGCGATAGACGCCGGAGTTGGCGACGATCGCGCCGCGTTGCCCCAGAATGGCCGAGGCGAAGTCCTGCGCGCGTTTCAGAGTCAGCGCCATGTCCCAGCCGTTGATCAAGCCCAGGATCAGCACGGCGGAGAAAGCATCCCCGGCACCGACCGGGCCGATGACGCGGGTGGCGCGCGGCGGCCGCGGAACGATCGTGTGCCCCGCCGCGTCGATCGCCAGCACGCCTTGGGCGCCCAGGGTAATGATCGCCATGTCCAGGTTGTGATCACCGACCCAGCGGCGGGCGCGGCTGGCGATGTCGCCCTTTTCGCCGGCCAGCATGTCCAATTCGGCGGCGTTCATCTTTACCCAGCGGGCGCCGGCGATCAGGTGCAGGACATCCGTCATCCCCCACCAGGGGGCGCGCAGGTTGACGTCCAGGAACACCGGCGCGCCGGAAAACTCTCGCAGAGTCTTCAGCACGGCGCGACTGGCGGCATCGCGCAGGGCCAGTGTGCCGTGGTACAGCAGCGAAGTCTCGGCGATCGGCGGTAGGGAGTCGGCGCGGATCGCGTCGAAGGCGGCGTCGGGACGGATGGTGTAGTGGGGTTCGCCACCGACGATGGCGATATCGACTTGCCCGGTGGAGCGTTGGGTGTCTTCCTGCAGGCCGGAGGCATCCGTTCCCCAAGATCGCATCGCGGTGCGTACCGCGGCGCCGTTCGCGTCGGCGCCGACGCGGGAAATCAACAGCGGTTGCGCGCCAAAGGCATGCAGGTGCCAGGCGACATTGAAGGGGGCTCCTCCCAGCACGGTGTCGCCGCCGGGAAAGTGGTCGAACAGGACTTCACCGAAGATCAGCGGGGAGGCGGTCATCGCGGCAATCTCCTGGGATGAGGTGCGTGGCGGCAACGTCTATGCGAAGTATACTTTCCTGGTTTATTTCATCCAGGGGGTGAATTCAGGAAAAAAATGCGCCATTCCCTCCAGAATGCCTGCTGTATAGGCGCCGTTCATTCCTAGAAATTCGCCATGAGCGATGTACAGGGTCTCGGCGTTCCCGTTTTCCGCGGCTTGCCGAAGTGCCGCTTGGCGCACTGCGTCGGTGGCATTGGCGACAAGGACGGAGCGGAACGGCCCCGACAATGCGGGCAGGTCGTTGCCGGAATCACCGGCGAACAGGGTTCGCTCCACGGTGAATCCAAGACGCTGCCGGATGAAATCGATGGCGCCTTGCTTGGTGGCGCTTCGCGGCAGGATGTCGAGAAGGCCAAGAGGAATGGTTTCGTCGATACTCCAGATGATGGAGGCGTTTACGCCCAGCGCGTTCAATCGTTCCGATACTGTTTGTTGCAAAGCCACGGCATCGATGTCGGACGGGGCGGTGTAGCACAGTTTCAATGGTGTCTGGTGGTCGTCCGCTTGTGGCGTCAACGTGGGGATTTCCGCCAATGCGGCGGCAAGATCGGAGGGAGGAAGGCCATGCCAGTCGCGGGCGATGCGATCGTGCCAGTCGTGCCACGGCGTCCAGGCGGCGGTCGCCCCGACATCGTGAATGGCGGACCCCACGTCGGTGGCGGCGATGTCGGGCTGGGGCAAATGCCAGCGCAGGACGGCGCGTTCCAGAAGGTCGCGGGAACGTCCGGTGATGTAGACCAGGGTGACCTCGGGCCGTTCTGCGACGCGGCGAGAGCGGGGCAGGGCTTCGGGCGACGCCGTCTGTGGCCCGTTGGGGATCAGGGTCCGGTCGAGGTCGCAGCATAACAGAAGGGGGGCGATCATTTCATCTCCGCCTTGGGGAGTGTGCAGGCGCCATAGAAATCGAAGGTGTCGATCGCTTCCAGGATTCCGGCGGCATATTTACCCCGAGGCAGGAAGACGCGGTCGAGGTCGGCCAGTTCGGTCAGTTCGTCGTCGTGGCGGTCAGCGACGATCACCGCCATGGTGTTGCCGCGCATCATGTCGGCATCGCTGCCCGAGCCTCCGGCGACCAGAATACGGTTAAGGGCGATGTCCATCTGGTGCGCCGCGTAGCGCAGCGCCATGCCTTTCGAGGCACGGTTGGGCAAAATGTCCAGGAATTGTCCGAACGATAGGCTGAGGTTGACCGACATCTCGGCCTGATAGAACAGAGTTTGTAATTCCTCGAACGACGGGGCCTGCGCCGCGTCATAGAAATAACTGACCTTGAACGGCCCCTGCTGGTCCCGTGTCTGTGGTATCAGTCCGTCGATTTTGTCCAGGATGCGGTGTACCGCGCGTGGGTTCCATTGATAGTCGATATGGCGGCTCCACCAGTCGTCGGACAGCAGTTCTTGTCCGTAGTGGATTTCGCTTCCCAGCGCGGTGATCAGGATGTCGGGTGCCGGGATGCCGTGACGGCGGATCACCCGCAACGCCGAGTCGAGGGGGCGCCCGGTGGCGATGCCGAAGGCGGCGGTCTTGCGCCCGGCGCGGATCATCGCGCTCAACCGCGCCAGGCTGTCCTCGTCGCCGACCAGGGTTTGGTCAAGGTCGGCGATCAGGGCGCGGTCGGCGTAGACGGTGTGGCGGCGGGATGCGCTTCGCATCGTCCGCGTCTGGCCGACCAGGGGTTTGATCCGTTCCAGATAGGTCTTGGCATGGGCATCCCATGAATAATGGCGGGTGACGTTGGCGACTCCGTTGTCGTGCAGTTTCCGCCATTCCTTGGCGTCGGTCAGGGGGGCGAGCAGGGCGCGACCGATGTCGGCGGTGTCCAGGGGGTCGATCAGGTAGCCGTTCCTGCAGTTGCGGATGATGTCGGCGGGTCCTCCGTCGTGGGTGGCGATCACCGGCAGGCCGCTGGCAGCCGCCTCCAGCAGGGTCAGGCCGAAGGGCTCGGTCAGGGCCGGGTTGACGAAGACGCCGCGTGACGCGGCGGCAATGCGGTACATCAACGGCACCTCGGTCACCGCCTTGGGCAGGGCCACCGATCCATAGAGGTCGTGAAGGTCTATGGCGAGCAGCAGGTCCTTCAGTACGTCCTGGGGGCCGCTGTCCATGTTGCGGATGTCGTCGCGGGTTCCGGGAACCACCACCAGATTGGCGATCCGTCGCAGCCGGGGCGTGGTGCCGAAGGTCTCGATCAGGGCGGGCAGATTCTTGCGTTCGTCGGGGCGCGCGATGGCCAGGACCATGGGTTTGCGTGGATCGCGCAGGAAGCGACCGACTTCCGCCGCCAGGGGGGTGTCGGCTTCGCCGCCGGTGGGGGGATGAAAGCGGGTCAGGTTGATGCCGGGCGGAACCACCGCCATGCCGTCGGGGTGGTAGCAATCGTAGAGTTCGTATTGTTCGGTGATTTCGTTGTTGGTGCTGGCAATCACCAGATCGGCGGTGGAAAGGGTTTCTTCCTCGGCGTCGATACGCCGGCGCATCGCGTAGCGGGCCTCGAGGTTGGCGCCATCCATGCCCGCCGCCAGCAGTCGCAGTCGCTTGACGCGGCCCAGTGAGTGGCTGGTGTGGATCAGCGGCCTGCCGAACAGCTTGGCCAGTCGGGTGCCGACATAACCGGCGTCGGCATAGTGACTGTGGATGATGTCGGGCAGGCGGTCTTGCTGCCGCAGAATTTCGGCGGCGGTATCGGTCAGACTGTCCAGCAGATCCCAGAGCAATTCTTTACGAACGTAGTCGCCGGGACCTGCGGGGATGCGCAGGATTCGCGCCTTGGGGGCAATGGTCTCGATCGGTTTGGCATAATCGGGGCCGACCGTCTGATCGTCGATCCAGCGGGTCATCAGGTCAACGCGGGCGATCTCTGGGCGCTTGGCCAGGGCGCGCGCCAGTTCGACGACGTAAAGCGTTTGGCCGCCGGTGTCGGCGTCGCGGCCAAGTTCCAGGTCATGCCCCCGGATCAATCCATGCAGGCTTAAGTGCAGAATGTACAGACCGTCGGCTTGTGATCGCGTCATGGGTCTTTTTTCTCTCGTTCAGGGCGTTTCAGGTTGCGGCCAGCAAGACCGCAAGCTGATAGGGGGCCAGTTTCATTTGCTCGGTGGCGACGATGATCTTGCCCGCGAGAACGTCGGTGACGGTTTTGCGCAAACCCAGCGTGCGCAGTCGCCGCGCGGAAAGGATTTGTTCCTCTTCCGTGAAGTTGGCCAAGACCAGCATGCTTTGGTTCTCGTGCCGCCGGAAATAACCGAAGACGTGCGGGTTTCCAGTGACCACGATTTCGGTGTCGGCACGGGTGAAAGCCAGATTCTGCTGCCGGATCTGGAACAGACGCAACAGCCCCAGGAAAATGCGGCCTTCGACCGTGGTGCGATCGTGACGACGCTCGGCTTGCTGCCAGTCGGTCTTCAGGCGATGCGCCCAGCGGCTGTCGCCGATCAGGGCCTGATCCTGTTCATAGCCGTAGTCGTTGGTGACCCCCAGTTCGTCCCCCAGATAGAGCAGTGGGATGCCGCCGATGGTCAGGACCACCCCATAGAGGAGCAGGATGCGGTCGATCGCCAGATCGATCTTCGCCGCGTTGCCGTTGGTCTGGGCCGCCTCCAACCCGGCAAGGGAGGCGGTGGTGCCGGAGATTCGCATGTCGCCGGTTTCCGGGTTGTCCTGGAAGGGCAGGCCGCGGGCAAAGCTTTCGGGGAAGCGCCCGGTGTAGAAATCGTTGAGGAAACGGCGGTGGTCGAAGGCGTTGATGGCAAGGTCGCGGGCGTCGTCGTCGGAAAACACCCAGCCGATGTCGTCATGGCAGCGGACGTAGTTCACCCAGGCGCAGTCCGATGGCAGGGTGAAACGCCGTTCCATGGCGCGGTGCAGTAGGGTGACGTCGCGGGTCGCCAGGGTCTTCCACAACAACGCCATCAGCTGCGGGTTATAGGACAGCTGGCATTCCTCGCGGTGGATGTACTTAATCACCTCGTCGGGGTGGACGATCGCCTCGGACAGGAACAGCAGGGCGGGGGCGGCGATCTGCACCAGGGCGTTGAAAGCCTGCACCACGACATGCGTTTCCGGCAGGTTTTCGCAGGGGGTGCCTTCCCGTTTCCAGACGAAGGCGACGGCATCCAGGCGCAGGACCTCGACCCCGATGTTGGCCAGGGCCAGCATTTCCCCTCCCATCGCGTTGAAAACGGCGGGGTTTTCGTAGTTCAGATCCCACTGGTAATTGTGGAAGGTGGTCCACACCCACTTGCCGATGCGGTTGCGATAGGTGAAGGCGCCGGGGTGCTCATCGGGGAAGACCGCGCGCAGGTGTTTTTCATAGACGTCGGGTTCGGTGCGGTCCGGGAACATTCTATAGAAGGCTTGGTGTTCCTCGTCCCCGGCCAGCGCCCGCTTTGCCCAGTCATGTTCGTCCGAGGTGTGGTTGAACACGAAGTCGAGCACCAGACTGATGCCGTAGTGGCGCAGTTCGGTCGCTAGCTCCGCCATTTCGTCCATGGTGCCGAGCTTGGGGTCGGTGTCGCGGTAGCTGCTGATCGCATAGCCACCGTCGTCATCGCCGTCGGGCGACAGGAAGGGGGGCATTAGGTGCAGGAAGGTGACCCCCATTTCCGAAAGATAGGGGATGCGTGCGCGGAACCCTGCCAGATCGTCCGCGAACAGATCAACATAGCACATTGCCCCGACCATGCGTTGCGATTGGAACCATTGCGGATCGGCGGCGCGGCTGGCGTCCAGCGCCTTCAGGGAGTCCGGGCGTTGCGCCCAGCTTTTGGCGGCGGTGATAAGAATTTGTTCCAGATGATAAAAGAAATCGTATCGACCGCCATAAAGAGTCAGGAGGGAGTTGAACAGTCTTGGAAAATATTTTTTCAGGCGGTCGGTGTAGGCGCGCCAGGCTGCAGCATCGATGCCATCGGCAAAACGCGCTTCTAGGCGCGGCAACAGGCGTGCCAGTGTGAGTCTGCATTGTTCCGTAAGCCAGGAATCGTCTTTCTTTTTGGTTGGCACCACGGCACTCCCCATCTGGATTGATCTCTCCTCTGACTGTACTGTCTCGTATAGGGTACCTAATAATGTGGTGATGGTTCAACCTTTTCGCCCGGATGGGGGCGTGTTTCCCATCCGGCATCGGTAACGGCGCGCGCCTTGTCGAGCGTTAGGACATGCCGAGGGGGTGCTGTGGCGCGAACGAGGCGAGGATCATGGTCGCGCCAAGAACGAATATCGCAAGCCCGCCGAGAAGGGCGGCTCCGGCGGTCACGCTTCGCCACAGGGGAGAGGCGTCGGATTCGTCGGAAAGAAACGACATCGCGCGCATCCGAATCGCCATCGTGGCGAGCGAGGTGACGGTGATCGCGGTTCCCGCCGCCATCGCCAGGGCGGAGGCGATCCCCGCCCAGCCCAGGTTCAAGGAATTGGCGAATACGAGGACCAGAATGGCCCCGGTACATGGGCGCAGGCCGATGGACGCGATCAAGGCCGCGCGGGTGCGCAAACGGCCCCTGCCGTCCGTCTTCGATCGCGAAAGGGGCGGGCAGCCGGGGTTCCGTGCGACCGTGGCGCCATCGGTTCGGTCCTGGCGTAAGGCGCATACCGCTCGTCAGACGAGGATCGCGCCGATTGCGGTTAGAAGCCCGTCGCTCACCCTTTGCGACCAGGTTATGGCATCCTGGATTGCGATGGTCAGCCAGTCGGCGGCGAGAAGCAGGCCGTGCACCAGGACGATCGCGGTTAGGGCCTGGCACAGGGCGGCGCCGATCGACAGGGCCGCGCCGGTTGTCTGGCGGCTGCGGTGGGTCAACAAATAGGCGGTGATCACGGCCTTGCCGTGTCCGGGGCCAGCGGCGTGAAAGACGCCATAGGTAAAACTGGCGGCGATCAAGGCCCAGGCCGATCCTCCGTCGCGGCCAAGCTGGTGCAGATGCTGCGTCAGTTCCCGGTGGAAAGCGCGCTGTTGCGCGAAAATCCAGGCCACCGTGCGGTCGATGTCCGTGTGCGCGATGGCCAATGTGTCGGGAAGGGCCAAGGACCACGCCATGCCGCACAACGCCAGGGCGGCGATGGCGACGAGTCCGGCACGGCGGGCGTTCCAGGTCATTTGCAAACGATCTCCACTTTTTCCGCGAAAACTTCACCCAGGGTGTCGCCGCCGCTTTGCGTCGGGTCCAGCTTGGATGCTTGGATCACGTCCTCGACCGACGGCGAGGGCGGCACGACCTTGTGGTCGCAGCCGTTGGGGGCGCCGGTGATCCGGATTGCATCGCTGCTTTCCGCGTGCAGCATCTCGATGAAATAGGTGGGGTCGAAAATCGCGAAGGAGACCGCGTGCCCCTTGACCGGCGGCGGTGACGACAGCATCAGGGTGAAATGCATTTCCAGGCGGTCGCCGCGCAACGCCGCGTTCACATCCCCGGCGGGGGCGGCGGCAAGAAGAGACCCGTCGGCGCGAATGCGCGTGAAATAGCCATAGGGGGCAAGGTTCTTGATGTTCTTGCGGGTCAGGGCGTCGATGTCGGCCTGGGTTGTTTTGCCCTTGCCGTCGCCCTTGCCCTTCAGGGAGTGCTTGATGACGAAGGCGGTGTAGTACTCGTCGAACAGCCAAGTTTCGTGCAAGGCGGCGAGGCGGCCCTGGTCGTCGAATACCGCTTCGGATTTGAGGTCGATCCAGGAGTGTGGGTGCGCCGACGCCGACGGCGCGAACAGACCGGACGCCGCGAGCGCGGTGCCGATTAAGGGGGGAGTAAGGAAGGTGGCCAAGGAGGCTCTCATGGTGGTCGTCCGATCTGTTCCCGTACGCCCATTCCGTCGCGTATCGTTTCAGATGGGTGGGGCGGTGTTAGTGTCCTCGACGCCTTCGTCGAAGGTGGTCTTGCAGGGGATGACGCCCGCCCACACCGGCAGGTCATAGTCGTCGGGGTCGTCCACCGGACCGCCCGTCCGCGCCTTGGCCGAGGCCTCAGAGATCGGGAAGGCGAGGATCATGGTTCCGCGCATCTCGGCTTCCGACGGTTCGCGGATGTTTTCCCATCTGCCGGACGACAGGCGTTCGACGCCTTGCTTCAGGGCCGCCCTCCGTTCGGTCTCGTCGGTGACGGCACGGGCATGCGCGTAAATCACCACCGAGCGATAGTTCATGGAATGATGAAACGCCGAACGCGCCATCACCAATCCCTCCAGCAGGGCGACGGTCAGGCAGACCTCTTGTCCGTTCAGCAGAGCATTGAACAAGGCATTGTGGCGCGAACCATGGACGAAAACCTCGTCGTCGATCCGCCAGTAATAGATCGGCTGCGCGCGCACCGCGCCCTCGACCAGGGCGCTGACGGTGGCGACGTAGCCGTCATCCAGAATCGCGTTGATGATTTCGCGGTCATAGGAGGCGCGACGGCTTGGGCGCCGCACCGTGTTGCGCGGGGTCCGCATGATCGGCGGGGACTTCTTGGCGTCGGCGGTCATCGCGGCCTCCTTTGTGGGGGTTATGGCTCCTCGCCGTATCCGAAGGTTTCGGTGACGTAGTCGATGTCCTTGTCGCCGCGCCCCGACAGGTTGACCAGGATGGTCTTGCCGGGCAGGGAGGGGGCGATCTTCATGGCATAGGCGACGGCGTGCGCGCTTTCCAGGGCGGGAATGATCCCTTCCAACCGCGACAGGGCATAGAAGGCGTTCAGCGCTTCCTTGTCGTCGGCGGTACCATAGGTGGCGCGACCGATCTTTTTCAGGAAGCAGTGCTCCGGTCCGACGCCGGGATAGTCCAGGCCGCTGGCCAGTGAATGGACCGGCGCGGGTTCGCCCTTCTCGTCTTGAAGAAGCAGGCACTTAAAGCCGTGGATCATACCGTCGGTGCCGAAGCTCATGGTGGCGGCGTGTTGCCCCAGCTTGGTGCCGGTACCCAGGGGCTCGACGCCGCGCAGTTCCACGTCCTCGTCGTCGATGAAGCCCATGAAGATGCCGATCGCGTTGGAGCCGCCGCCGACGCAGGCGATGACGATGTCGGGCATCTTGCCGACCAGTTCGACGAATTGCCGGCGCGCTTCCTCGCCGACGATGGTCTGGAAATCGCGGACCATCTTCGGGAAGGGGTGCGGCCCGACCACCGAGCCGATCGCATAGATCGCGTGATCCGCCTGTTTCAGATACGAAATGAACGCCGAATCGACGGCTTCCTTCAGTGTCTTGGCGCCGAAGGTCACGGGCACCACCTGGGCTCCAAGCAGGCGCATGCGCACCACGTTGGGGTGTTCCTTGGCGATATCGACCTCGCCCATGTGGATTTCGCAGTCCATGCCGAAATAGGCGGCGGCGGTGGCCAACGCGACGCCGTGCTGACCGGCGCCAGTTTCCGCAATCAGCTTGGTCTTGCCCATGTGCTTGGCCAGCAGGGCCTCGGCCATGCAGTGATTGAGCTTGTGCGCGCCCGAATGGTTCAGATCCTCGCGCTTCAGATAGATGTGCGCGCCGCCGCAGGCGTCGGACATCCGACGGGCATAGGAAATCGGTGTGGGGCGTCCCTGAAAGTGCTTGCGAATAAAACGTAATTCGTTCTGGAACTCAGCGGAAATCGACAAACGATCGTAGGCTTCGGAAATTTCTTTGAAATGCGGTTCAAGCTCGGGCGGGATGAAAGCCCCGCCGTAGGTCCCGAAGAATCCGTTGGCATCGGGATGCTGTTTCTGGTGACGCGCCATGGTAAGGGTCCTGATCGAAAGGTGAAGACTGTACGGTTCTGGCGCAGAATCGCGAAAAGCACAAGCCGCCGTTTGGCGGAATTCAGCCCCCGTCCAGGCGATAGGTCAGGGCCTTCAGATGGTCGTTCTGCGGCAGTTTGGGGTGCACCGGATGGTCGCGATCGGCGCGTGCCGATCGCATCAGGGTGAAGGAACGCCCGGCCTCCGCCAACCCGGTCTCGACTGCGGCGCGGAAGGCTTGGGGATGGGCGTGGTGCGAACACGACGCCATGAAAAACACACCCCCGGGTTTGACCCGTGCTGCCGACAGGCGGGCCAGCTTGCGGTATCCGGCCAATCCGGCGGGGATCTTGCGGCGGCCCGATGAGCTTTCAGGTGGGTTGCATCGATCATCAACCGGTCTGGAGGGCCAGCCTCTCCCGTCAAGGCCGCGAAGATCCGGCTGAACACCCCAAGTCGGCGCCAGCGAACGAAACGATTATAGAGGGTTTTGTGGGGGCCATAGACGAGTGGTGCATCTCGCCACCGTAAGCCGTTGCGGATCATATGAACGATGCCGCTGATCACTCGCCGATCATCAACCCGCGGCACGCCATGCGATAGCGGGAAATGCGGCTCGATCTTCGCCAACTGCCTCTCTGACAACCAAAACAGATCACTCATGGATGGGGTCCTCCCTCCCGTGAGTGAATCAGCCGCCGATCTGCCCGGCAATAATTTAATGGGTCCTGAACCTAGCCCCAGGGTGGCGATCAGCCCGGCGCCGCTGGTGGTGCCGAGGTTGGCGCCGAAGACGAGGCCGATGCCCGCAGCCAGATCGATCAGACCGGCGCTCAGGAACGAGATGGTGATCACCGAAACCAAGCCGCTGGATTGCGTCAGGGTGGTGGCGACGATGCCGAAGCCAAGGCTGCGCCAGGGTCCCTTGGTGAAGCGTTTGAGGAGGGTTTCCAGCGTGCCGCCGGTGAATGCCGAAAAGCCGTCCTTCATGAAGCGCATGCCGAATAGGAAAATCGCGATCCCGGCGGCCAGTTGCGCGAAGGCGGCGGCGGTTCCCACGTGTCGGCGGATCTGTCCCTGGCGCATCGTGGTTACCGTCGGAGTCAGAGGTTGCGGGCGAAGGTTGGGAAGTCGGTGGCGGCCAGGGGGCGTTCGACAAAGAAACCCTGGGCCACGTCGCAGCCGATTTCCTTCAGAAAGGCCATCTGTTTCTCGGTCTCGACGCCTTCGCCGATCACTTGCAGGTTCAGGCTGCGCCCTATGGCGACGATTGCGCGGACCAGGGAATCTGCGGCGGGGTCCCCGATCGGTGTCATGAAGGCGCGGTCGATCTTGACGCTATCGACCGGGAACTCGCGCAGGTAGCTGAGCGAGGAATAGCCGGTACCGAAGTCGTCCACGGCCAGGCGCACCCCCATGCCCCGCAGCCGTGTCAGGTTTTCCATAATGGTGGGGATCGCAGGGCGAACAGGCTTTCGGTCAGTTCGATTTCCAGGTTGCCGGCGGGCAGGTCGGTATCCCACAGGGCCTTGGCGACGTCCGCCGCGAATCGGGGGGAGGCGACCTAACGGGAAGAGACGTTGACTGCGATTCGCGTATTCGGTGGCAGACGCGGCAGCCAATCGACCATTTGGCAGCAGGCTTCTTCTAGGATGAAACGTCCCAACGGCTCGATCGGGCCGCTGTCCTCGGCCAGAGGGATGAAATCCAGGGGGGGGCGACCTCGCCAAGGTCGGGGGTTCGCCAGCGTGCCAGGGCCTCCGCTTCGATCAGCCGTCCGTCCGCGACGGCGATCTGCGGCTGGTAGGCGACGGAGATTTCGTTCCGTTCCAAGGCGCCGCGCAACAGCGATTCCATGCGCAGGCGTTTCATTGCCAACGTATTGATGTCCGGATGAAATCTTCGGCGGCAGTTGCGTCCGGCGTCCTTGGCGCGGTACATCGCCGCGTCGGCGTTACGCAGCAGGATTTCCGCCTCGCGCCCATCCTCGGGATAGATCGTCAGTCCGATCGACGCGGTGGTGGTGATCGAATGTCCCAGGATCACGAAGGGCTCCTCGAACGCCTTCAGGATGTTGTCGGCGACGGTGATGGCATGGGTGGCATCGTTGAGGTCCGGCAGGACCACCAGAAATTCGTCGCCGCCCAGGCGTCCGACGGTGTCGCTGGCGCGAATGCAGCCGACCAGGCGCCTTGCCGCCACCCGCAACAGATCGTCGCCGTAGGTATGGCCAAGGGTGTCGTTGACCTTCTTGAATCCATCCAGGTCGATGAAGGCGACGCCGACGTGGTTTTGGGTGCGGTCGGCCCGCGTCAACGCCTGATTCAGGCGGTCGGTGGTTAGAATGCGGTTCGGCAGTTTCGTCAGGTCGTCATAGTGGGCTTGATACAGCAGGCGCTTTTCATAATCCTTGCGGACCGTCACGTCCTCCTTGACGGCCACGAAGTGGGTGGTTTTGCCGTCCTCGGTGCGAATTGGCGAAATCGAAACGTGCTCCCAGAACAGTTCGCCGTTTTTCCGACGATTGAGAATCTCTCCGTGCCATTCCCGTCCGTTGGCGATGGTGTCCCACATCTCGCGGTATTGCAGGGGTGAGGTGAAACCGGACTGGACGATCGCCGGGGTCTGGCCGAGGGCCTCGTCATAGCCGTATCCGGAAACCTGGGTGAAGTGCGGATTGACGTATTCGATGACGCTCTTGACGTCGGTGATCATGACCGAGGCCGGGCTTTGCTCGACCGCGCGCGACAGGTTGCGCAGATGGTTTTCGGTGTGTTTGCGCCGGGTGATGTCGTTCGCTTCAAGAACGGCCAACGGTATTCCGCCGCCGTTGACGACATGCAGGGTCCATTCGATGACGCGGTCCGGAAGCTCGGTCGATGGCAACGGTGTTTCGACGGTTCGACAGGGTTGGCCGGGGGGGCGGCGACAAGAAGGGCGACGGCTTTCGGCAGAAACTCGGTGGGGGCCTTGCCGATGATGTCGGTCGGGGCGAGGCCGAAAAGCTTGGCGCCGCCACTGCTAATTGTCGTCACCCGTCCGTCGTTGGCAAGGTCGAGCCCGAATATGCACTTGCCGATCAAGTCGCAGAAACCCAAATCCGGCATCCGTCCATATGACGGAGGCTTTTGGTCCGTGTGGCCGGTCCTGGTGCGGCGGCGTGACGACATAGGCTCCGTCGGCAACTTCATGAACCTCCAACCCCGCGACCATGACCACTGCGATCATCATACCCCAGCATTGCTGGAACGCACGCATTTCCGCGTACCCGGAAGAGGCGAAACGGCGGTTGCCGAGAACGGCGGACGTCCCCACACCATAGGGGCAAGACCTGTATCGGCGCCGCGTGGCGGGCCGGTACGCGGCGCGGCGGTGCGTCATTCGATGGTCGCGGCGCCAACGGGCCGGATACCGCTCCCGTGGAGGATATCAAGATGTCCAATATGCAAACCCGCGACACCATCCATCGCATGATCGGCGCATCGGTCCGCACCGCCGCGCGTCTGTCCGGGCGCACCGCCACGGTTTCGGGCCTTTTGTCGGGGCTGCGTCATCTGCGCGATGTCGTCGCGCAACAGGGCGGCGACGACGCGGTGCGGATTTTCGACGATCAGGTGCGGGAGCACGTGCTGGGGCGGTTGCTCAGCACCATGAAGGGCAAGGCGGAGCCGATCACCGTGGTGCTGCCGAAGGCGCTGGGCGCCGAACCGCGTGCCGGCGCGATCATGCGCGATGTGTCCGAATCTTGCTTGGTGCTGAACACCGCGTCGCGTGACGACGGGGTCTTCACCTACACCATGACCGGGCTTCTGAAGCAGTTGATCGATCAACTGGGCGGTTTGCCGAATTTGTCCGAATTGGAAGAGGCGCTGAAGGCCGCCGAACCATCCTGGACGTGGGAAGCTTCGCCGATTCAGGGCGATGTCATCATCCATTGATCGGCGTTCAGCGGCAGAATGGTCCCGCGTTCTTTTCCAGATAGCGCTGGTGATAGTCCTCGGCGGGCCAGAAACGGCCCGCCGTTTCAATGCGCGCGGCGACCGGGCGGGAATATCGTTTTTGGGCATTCAGGGCGGCGATGCGCGCGGTGGCGGCCTGTCGCTGCATTTCATCGAAGACGAAGATCGCCGAACGGTATTGGCGCCCGATGTCCGGCCCCTGGCGATCGACCTGGGTTGGGTCGTGGATCGCGAAGAAGGTGTCGAGCAGTTCTTCATAGGAAATCCGCGCCAGGTCGTATTGAATCAGAACGGCCTCGGCATGGCCGGTCAGGTCGGCGCAGACCTGGGCGTAGGTGGGGGTGTCGGTTTGGCCGCCGGTAATAGCCGGAGGTCGCGTCGGTGACGCCGGCTAGGCGGCGGAAGGCGGCCTCCACTCCCCAGAAGCATCCCGCGCCGAAGAGGGCTTGAGCGGTTTCCGTCATGGAACGTCTCCTACAGGCGGTGCTTCAAGGCGATCAGGTCCTCGATCGCCGCGATAACCCGGCTGCCGTACCAGGCCACGGATTCTCCCGTCACCAAGGAGACATGGGGAGTGCGAAGTTCGGCTTTCAACTGGGCGACATGGGTTTCATCGAAAAGATAGGGTTCGGTCGTCAACAGCACCCAAACGACGGCTTGGGCGGCGGTCGTCAGATCGTCGATGCGGGGGTAAAGGCCGTCGTGGGGAGGTTTGACATGAAGACTCACCGCGCCCAGCATCGCCGCGACATAGGTTTCTTGGCCGACGGTGATCCAGGGGTCTTTCCAGATCAGGGGCAAGACGGTGCGGGAGGGGGTCGTCTCGCGGCAGATTCGCGCGTCATTCAGGGCTGCGTCGAGACGCCGGACCAAGGCCTCGGCCTTGGTCCGGCGGTCGAACAAATCGCCCAGGCGGGTCAAAAGAGCGCGGTTGTCCTCGGGCGTTAGCGGGTGGATTAGCACCGCCTCGGCCCCGCAGGCGTCGATCAGCGGCAGGATGTCGCGGCTGTTTTCCTCGGGACTGATCAGAACGTGGGTGGGGCGCGCGGCGTCGAAGGCATTGGCATCGACGTTTTTCGGTCCTCCCATGGAGGGAATGGTCTCCACCAGACCGGGCGGAGAAATGCAGTAATCGGTGCGGCCGACCAAATGCGTGCTCAAGTCCAGATCGAAACAGGTTTCGGTTAGGCTGGGTACCAGCGAAACGATGCGCGGGGCGACGGAAGGCATTTGACAGTCCTTGGTCGAGGGGAGCCTCGTCAAAGGATAGTCGGCGACGGCCTTTCCGAACAGGGGAAAGCCGCGAATGGAAGGGACATGTCTTTCCACACGGCGGTTGCCGTTTCCTCCGGCGGAGGGTATTGCAGGTCGGAAACTCGTGACGGGAAGGAGTGGCGGTGGCGCTTCCGTTGATGCATGTGCGGGGTTTGTCCCTGCGGTTCGGGACCAAGGTGTTGTTCGATGGCGCGGATCTGGCGGTGTCGCGCGGCGATCGCATCTGTCTGGTCGGGCGCAATGGCGCCGGGAAATCGACGCTGCTGAAGGTGGCGGCGGGCCTGACCCAGGCTGATGACGGAGAACACTTCGTGCAGCCGGGGACGCGACTGGCCTATTTGCCGCAAGAACCCGATCTTTTCGCCTTCGCCACGGTGGGCGACGCGGTGGCGGCGGGGCTGGCGGATCCGTCCGAACGTTTTCGCGCCGACGCGATCCTGGAGGAGCTTGGTCTGTCGTCCGATGCCGTGCCGACGGCGTTATCGGGGGGAGAAAGCCGTCGTGTCGCGCTGGCTCGCGCCCTGGTCGGAGATCCCGACGTTCTGCTGCTGGACGAGCCGACCAACCACTTGGACCTGCCGACCATCGAATGGTTGGAGGAACGCTTGAGCGGTTTTTCCGGCGGTCTGGTGGTGATCAGCCATGACCGCGCCTTTCTGACCCGCTTGACCCGCCAGACGGTATGGCTGGACCGTGGCGTGGCGCGGCGCATGGACAAGGGCTTCGCCGAGTTCGAGGCTTGGGCGGAAATCATCCTGGAGCAGGAAACCGCCGAGCGGGCCCGCCTGGACAAAAAAATCGCCGAGGAAACCCAGTGGTCGCGGCAGGGGATTTCGGCCCGGCGCAAGCGCAACCAGGGCCGGCTGCGCGCGTTGACCGATCTACGCCTCGACCGTGCCGAGCAACGGGTGCGGCCGGGGCAGGTAAAGTTGGCCGCCGACAGCGGTGCCTTGTCCGGTCGTTTGGTGTTGGAAGCGGCGGGGATTTCCTATGCCTGGCGGGAACGTCCGGTGTTGGCGGAGACCTCGCTCAGGGTGTTGCGCGGCGATCGCATCGGCATCGTCGGCGCCAACGGCACCGGAAAATCGACTCTGCTGAAGATTCTAATGGGAGAACTGGCGCCGGATACCGGCGGCGTGCGGCTGGGAATCAACCTGACCACGGTCTACCTGGACCAGGGGCGGGCGACACTGAAGCCCGAGGCATCGGTTTGGGAGACTCTTTGTCCCGAGGGAGGCGACCAGGTGATGGTGCGCGGTCAGCCGCGTCACGTGGTCTCCTATATGCGGGATTTCCTGTTCGACGACGCGCCGGCGAAAAGTCCGGTGGGGTCGCTGTCCGGAGGAGAACGCAACCGCCTGTTGCTAGCGATCGCGCTCGCCAAGCCTTCGAACCTGCTGGTTCTGGACGAACCGACCAACGATCTGGACATCGAGACGCTGGATTTGTTGCAGGAAACCCTAGCCGACTATGACGGCACCGTTTTGGTGGTCAGCCATGATCGCGATTTTCTCGACCGGGTGGCGACCGCGATTTGGGCGCTGGAAGGCGGTGGTCGGGTGGGGGAATATCCCGGCGGTTATTCCGATTACCGGCGGCAGCGCCCCAAGACCGAGGTTCCGGCCAAAGCTGCACCCAAGGGTAAACTTCCGCGCGAGATACCGTCGCGCAAGGCGGTGAAGCTCAGCTACAAGGATCAGCGCGAGAGCGAGCAATTGCCCGCGCGCATCGCGGCGTTGGAGGCGGAACAGGCGGTGCTGGAGAAAACCTTGGCCGATCCTGGTTTGTTCGGCCGCGATCCGGCGGTGTTTCAGGCGGCGACGACGCGCATCCAGGCGGTCGCGGCGGAACGCGCGGTGGCCGAGGATCGTTGGTTGGAGCTGGAATTGCTGCGCGAGGAACTCGAGGGATAGACATCGGGGGGATCCGGCGATGACGATGCTGTTCGTGGCGGCGGTGGAAGCGGGCGGGACGGTGGCGGCGGGTTCTTCGCGCCAACCGGTGCCATGGTGGAGCTTCACCAAGATGCTGACCTCGGTGGTGGCTTTGCGTCGGGCGGAGGCAGGTCGCCTCGACCTCGATGCCCGCCTTGCCGGTTGGTCCTGCACGCTGCGGCAGTTGCTGCAGCACCGCGGCGGCTTGCCGGATTACGGCGGTCTCGACGCCTATCGCGCGGCGGTGGCGCGGTGCGATCCACTCTGGACGGATGACCCGGTTTTCGCCGTGACCGGCGCCGACCGGTCGGCGGTCGCGCCGGAAACCGGCTGGGCCTATTCCAGCGTCGGCTATCTCGTCGTGCGGCGCGCGCTCGAAGCGGCGAGCGGTCGCGATCTGGGGGCGGTTCTGGATGAACTCGTTCTTGCGCCGCTTGGGCTTTCGGCGTCGCGATTGGCCAATGTACCGGAAGACATGCGGAAAACGCCGTTCGTCGAAGGTTTGGGCTATCACCCCGGCTGGGTATTTTCCGGCGTCGTCGTCGGTCCCGTCGCCGAGGCGGCTCTGGCGTTGCACCGGATTCTGGCGGGATATCTGCTCGCGCCCGAGACCCTCGCGGCGATGCTGGCGCGGCATCCGATCGGCGACGCGATTCCAGGCCGCCCCTGGACGGCCACCGGCTACGGCCTTGGTCTGATGATCGGCGACATGCGGAATGAAGCGATGGCGGAGCCGTTGCGGGTCGTCGGGCACTCCGCCGGGGGGTCGGGCAGTGTCGGCGCGGTCTGCCGTGATCTCGATTCACCGCGCGGTCGTACCGTCGCGGCATTTGCCGCCGGAAGCAACGAGGGAGTCGTCGAGGCCGAGGTTCTGCGGCGGCTCGTCGCGGACTAATTCTTCAGGGACTTCAGGTGGGCGACGATGGCGGCACGGTCCTGATCCTTGCGGGCGCGGGCGATCATATTGGTGCGGACATCGGTCTTGCCGGTGACGGTGCGCAGGAACTGGATCGGGTTGTCGATGTAGGCGTCGATCGACTCCGCCGTCCAGGTCAGCCCCTTGGCGGCGGCGGCCTTCCGGCCAAGGATTCTGTACCGATTCGGTCCGATTTACCGCCCCACCCTTATCGAAGGTGTGGCTGGCGACGCCGGCGCGCAGGGCCTTGGGCGTTTTCACCGCCGTTGCCGGAGCGGCAAGAAAGCAAGGGCCCAGCCCCGAGGGACAAGGCCGTGGCAGGAAGGACGGATGGGGACAGCAAAGGGGTCCCTTCGTGGACGATACAGGAACACATTGTATTCTTTGTTTTTTTAACCAGCCATCAAGCCGTGTGGCGGCGCGACATCCCCTGGCGCGGCTTGTTCCATGAAAACCGGCGGGGATTGTGAGCTTTCTCTCATAAACCAGTCGGGTAAGGGGGTTTGCAAGCGCCGTGCATTCCTGTATCCTGGGACGGTCGGTGCTACCCGTTTAGGCCGACCTACCCGGTGTTGCAAAAGGCAGCCGGGCCGCAATCGGAACCTCATGTTGCTCGATGGAGGATGTGATGATTCAAGCCTTTCCGATCGCCTGTGCTCGCCACGGCTCTTAGATCCGCTCGCGTCGATGCCCCCAGTCAGCCTGATCGCTTTGGCGATGTCTGGGGAAGCGTGGAGTTTTCCCCCTCTCAAAAAGCGTCCATTTCAGTCGGTGTCGAGGAGCTTTTGCAATGACGACGTTTCGTGTTCCGGTCATTTCCGATGAAGGCGGTCTGCAGTCCTATCTGCGGGCGATTCGGGCGTTCCCGGTTTTGCCGGTTGACGAGGAATACATGCTATCCCGCCGGTTTTCCGAGCACGGCGATATTGAGGCCGCGCACAAAATGGTGACCAGCCATTTGCGTCTCGTCGCGAAGATCGCGATGGGGTACCGCCATTATGGTCTGCCGGTCGCCGATCTGATTTCCGAGGGCAATGTCGGTTTGATGCGCGCGGTGAAGAAGTTCGATCCAGAGCGCGGCTTCCGCTTGTCCACCTATGCGATGTGGTGGATCAAGGCGGCGATCAATGAATACATTCTGAACAGTTGGTCGATGGTGAAGATTGGTACCGTCGTGGCGCAGAAGAAGCTGTTCTTCAACCTGCGCCGCGCCAAGGCCGCGTTGGGTCACTACGAAGACGGAGACATGTCGCCCGCCGATGTCGCGAAGATCGCCACCGATTTGGGCGTTCCCGAGCATGAGGTGGTGAGCATGAACCGTCGCCTCGCGAGGCCGGACGCCACCTTGAACGCGCCGGTCGGGGAAGAAGGCGGCATGGAGCGGATCGAGCTTCTGGTTGACCATCGTCCAGACCAGGAAGCCCAGATGTCCGCGCAGCAGGAGACCGCTCTTGGCCACCGTCTGATCGCCGACGCGATGCAGGGCTTAAGCCCGCGCGAGGCGGAGATCATCCGCCTGCGCCGTTTGCAAAGCGATCCGATGACTCTGGAGGATATCGGCAAGTCCTATGGCATCAGCCGCGAACGCGTTCGGCAGATTGAAAATCGCGCTTTCGACAAGATATCGCGCGCGATTCGCGATGCCGCCGCGCGGCTTGGCCATGATGCCCCGGAGTCCGCGCTGTTCGCCTCCTGATATGGCGCATCGATCCATCGTTCGAAAAAACCCAGCCAACCGGCTGGGTTTTTTGTTGGTGGCTGCGTGAATGGGCAATCCCTGATAGATTGTTGGGCGCGCCTGTTCGGTTTTCGCGCGTTTCGTTGGCTCGATTTTGGGCATTTCGCGCCATGTGCTGTTTCCGTCAATTTTGAGGATTTCCTTAATCCTTTGAAATCTATAAGTCCGACCTGGATCGTCTTCGGCCATTGTGCATGGCATGAAGTTTGAATGGTGGCGTTGCGCATAAGGTTTGTGGAAATAATCGCGGCAACTGACTGCGACATTGTGTGGGAGACAAACACCATGATGCTGGTAACGGCAATCATTAGGCTCAGGACCCATTAAATTATTGCCAGGCAGATCGGTGGCTGATTTCCTCATGGGAGGGAGGACCCCATCCATGAGTGATCTGTTTTGGTTGTCAGAGAGGCAGCTGGCGAAGATCGAGCCGCATTTCCCGCTATCGCATGGCGTGCTGCGGGTTGATGATCGGCGAGTGATCAGCGGCATCGTTCATGTGATCCGCAACGGCTTACGGTGGCGAGATGCACCACCCGTCTATGGCCCCCACAAAACCCTCTATAATCGTTTCGTTCGCTGGAGCCGACTTGGGGTGTTCAGCCGGATCTTCGCGGCCTTGACGGGAGAGGCTGGCCCTCCAGACCGGTTGATGATCGATGCAACCCACCTGAAAGCTCATCGGACCGCCGCGAGCCTCTATAAAAAGGGGCTCTTCCCCGATGTATCGGACGCACAAAAGGCGGGCTGAACTCCAAGCTTCATGCGGTTTGCGACGGACAAGGAAGGCCCCTCATCCTGCTGCTCAGCGAGGGGCAAATGAGCGATCACAAAGGCGCGATGCTGTTGCTCGACCTATTTCCCAAGGCCAACGTCCTGATCGCCGACAAGGGCTATGACGGTGATCCCCTTCGAGAGGCTTTGACACAGCGAGGGATCGCTACATGCATCCCGCCAATGCGTCATCGCAAAACCCAGTACGCTTACGACAAAACCCTCTATCGCCAGCGTCATAGGATCGAGAACCTCTTCGCTCGCCTCAAGGATTGGCGGCGTATCCACACCCGATATGACCGATGCGCGGATATCTTCTTTGCCGCCGTCATCATCGCGGTACTCCTCCTCTTCTGGATCGAACCTTAATGAGTCCTGAGCCTAGCAGGGTATTGAAAAATCGGTGGCATGGCTGGTATCGGCATAATTCAATCTCGGTAGTGGCTTGTTGCTGAGGGAATGATGCACGGGACAGACAAGCGATCTGGAGACTTGTTCTCCTGCGTTGACCTGGAGACGCGGGTGCGCATGGACCACCCGCTGCGGACGATCCGGGAGATGACCAATACGGCACTAGCGGCGTTGTCGGGCGACTTTGCAGCGCTCTACTCAGGAATGGGTCGGCCGTCGGTTCCACCGGAGAAGCTGCTGCGGGCCATGCTGTTGCAGGTGTTCTACTCGATCCGTTCGGAACGCCAATTGATGGAGCGCCTGGACTTTGACCTGCTGGGTTGCCCCGTGCCTGGTTGATCCCGCCTTCGCGCAAACTGCGGATGTCGTTCCGGCGATCGATGCCGGCGATACCGCGTGGCTGCTGATTTCGTCGGCTCTGGTTCTGATGATGACGATCCCCGGCCTGGCGCTGTTCTACGGTGGCCTGGTCCGGTGCAAGAACGTACTACCGTGCTGATGCAGTGTCTGTTCGCCACCGGTATGCTATCGGTTCTCTGGGTGACGGTTGGCTACAGCCTGACCTTTACCGAGGGGACTCCCTTCATCGGCGGGCTGGATCGTTTCATGCTGAACGGCATTCTGCCGGACACCATCGCGCCCCTTGCCGCCACCATCCCGGAGACCGTCTTCGTGATGTTCCAGTGCACCTTCGCGGTGATTACTCCGGCGCTGATCGTCGGTGGTCCGGCCGATCGTATGAAGTTCTCGGCGATGATGCTGTTTCTTGGGGTCTGGTTGCTGTTGATCTATGTGCCGGTCGCGCACATGGTCTGGGGACCGGGCGGCTTCCGGCGCGGTGGCCGGTCTAGTGGCGGTGACTCCGGCCTGTGGTTTCGTTTCGGTCGGCAGTGCGCTGGTCATCGGTCTTGCCTCCGGCGTGGTTTGCTTCTGGGGGGTGACCGGTCTGAAGTCGCGCTTCGGATACGATGACGCCCTGGATGTTTGGGGCGTGCACGGCCTGGGTGGTGTTCTGGGCGCGGTGCTGACCGGCGTGTTCGCGGTCTCCGCGGTCGGTGGGGCCGGGAAGTCGGGTTTGATCGACGGCAATGCCGCCCAGGTGTGGGTTCAGATCGAGGGCGTGCTGTTGACCATCGTCTGGTCGGGGGTCGGCAGCTTGGTCATTCTGAAGGCGCTCGATCTGATGATCGGCCTCAGGGTCACGCGTGAAGCGAAGATCGAGGGCCTCGATTTCGTCCTGCATGGGGAAACCGTGGCCCACTGATATCGCGCGTCCGTATCGCGGCGGAACGGCATCGGACCACGGTCCGGTGCCGTTTTTTCATGCCGATGGATTGGCGACAATGATGCATATTTTTTAATCTTCTTTTAGAGGCGTCGGCGTGTGTTGCGGGAATTCGCCGTAATGCGCTGTTTTTAAAGAAAAGTCGACGGGTATCCGTGGGAGTGTCGAGGGTTGAAAGGACTTCCCTGATGGGCGGGAAAGGGCTGAATGACGGATGCTCGATGATGAAGTGGGTGATTGATGACTTTTTATGCAAAACCTCTTGGGGCGGCGCGGGGAATCCCGCCGATCTTTCCCGTGTTGAAAAATTAATAGATTGATAAACAATGATTTTTTCACGCCTTTCGGTCCGTTTTCGATGTGGCACGCGGCTTGTACTGGAAGGGGCAAGCGCAGTGGGGTGCGCACAGGGCTGGCGGCCTCACCGCCGCAATGAAATTGGAGAAGAATGGATGAAGCTCGTCACAGCGATCATCAAACCGTTCAAGTTGGACGATGTCCGCGAGGCCTTGACGCCGCTCGGCATCCAGGGCTTGACGGTGACCGAGGTCAAGGGGTTCGGACGCCAGAAGGGGCAAACCGAAATCTATCGCGGCGCTGAATACGTGGTGAATTTCCTGCCCAAGGTGAAAATCGAAGTCGCGGTTGCCGCTGACATGGTGGACGCCGTGGTCGATGCCATCGTCAGCACGGCCAAAACCGGAAATATCGGTGATGGCAAGGTGTTCATCACCGATATCGCCAAGGTTGTCCGCATCCGCATGGGCGAAACCAACGCCGAAGCGCTTTGAGGAGAGAGTCAGCGATGAAGATCAGCAAAACATTTGTCGTTCTCCCGGCCTTAGCCGCGGTCGGCCTGGCTCTGTCGAGCGGTTCGGCGCATGCCGAGGTCGAGTCCGAAACGGCCTTCGTCTTTAATACCTTTTCCTTCCTGATTCACGGCGCTCTGGTGATGTGGATGGCTGCCGGTTTCGCCATGTTGGAAGCCGGTTTTGTCCGCACCAAGAACACCGCCACCATCTGTTTGAAGAACATCGCCCTCTATGCGATGGCCTGCATGATGTACTACTTTATCGGGTACAGCCTGATGTACACCGATGTCACCGGCTTCATCGGCAGCTTCACGCTGTTCCATGACCCGTCCGTGGCCGAGGCCGCCCTGCTGGCCGCGACCGAGAAGACCACCGAGCTGGCCCCCCGGTGATCGAGGGCAAGTACGCGGTGATGTCCGATTGGTTCTTCCAGGTGGTGTTCGTCGCGACCGCCGCCTCGGTGGTTTCCGGCACCGTCGCCGAACGCATGAAGCTGTGGCCGTTCATGGTGTTCACCATGGTTCTGACCTCCTTGATCTATCCGATCGCCGGATCCTGGGCGTGGGGCGGTGGCTGGTTGAAGGAGTTGGGCTTCAAGGACTTCGCCGGTTCGACCCTGGTGCACTCGGTGGGTGGTTGGGCGGCGTTGACCGGTGCCATCATGCCGGGGCCGCGTAAGGGTAAGTTCAATGCCGACGGCAGCGTCAACCCGATCCCGGGTTCCAATCTGCCGCTGGCGACCCTGGGGACCTTTATCCTGTGGTTCGGTTGGTTCGGGTTCAACGGCGGTTCGCAACTGGCGTTGGGCTCGGCGACCGATGCGGTGGCGATCACCGCCGGTCCCGGACGTCGCGACCCCGCTTTACGCCATCATCATCGGCGGTGTTGGCAGCGTGCTGGCGGTTCTGGCCGTGCCGTTGGTCGATAAGTTGAGGATCGACGACGTGGTCGGTGCCTTGTCGGTGCACTTGGTTGGTGGCATCTGGGGGACGCTGTGCGTCGGCATCTTCAACGGCGGCGATATCGTGGCTCAGGTCATCGGCATTCTGGCGGTGGGCGCCTTTACCTTGGTGACCGCCGGCGGAACCTGGGCGGTGCTGAAGTATACCGTCGGCATCCGCGTGACCGAGGAAGAGGAGTACCAGGGACAGGATAAGGCCGAGCTTGGCATGGAAGCCTATCCCGAATTCGGCGTCGGCGGTTCGGCGCGCCTTTGATCCCTCCGCGGGATCAGGATCAATCCCTGGCCGGGGCGTGCGTTGCATGCCCCGGTTTTCGGTTGCTTTTTTGGGCGATGGAATAACCTTTCACACTTTCTTGAGGGGGAGGGACGTACTATACAACTTAAGAAAGCTTGTTTTGCCCACACGCCGCTATGTTGCTCATGAAGTCGAAGTATCTTGCCGCCGATGTGCCGATGTTCGCCGGTCTGCCCCCTGCGGTGCAGGCGTTTCTTGATCGCGCGCTGGTCTGGCGGCGGTTTCGCGCGGGGGACGAGATCATCGACCGCCAAAGCGAAACGCGCGATGTCTTCTTCGTCGCCGAGGGCAAGGTGCGAGTGGTTATATACTCAGTGTCGGGGCGTGAGGTCACGTTGGACGACATCGGTCCTGGCGGCCACTTCGGGGAGTTGGCGGCGCTAGACGGCGAGCCGCGCTCGGCCAGCGTGATGGCGGTGGAACCCGCCTTGATCTCCTCTCTTGGCGACGAGGCCTTCCGCAAGGTGGCGACCGAAAATCCGGCAATGGCGCTGTCGGTGATGCGGCGGTTGGCCACGGTGGTGCGAACCTCGTCCAATCGAATTCTTGATCTCAGCACGCTGGGCGCCAACAACCGCGTTCATGCCGAAGTTCTGCGCTTGGCCCGCGTGGCGGTGAAGCGACCGGACGGCAGCGCCGCGATTTCCCCGATTCCGGTGCATTCCGATCTGGCCAGCCGGGTCAGCACGACGCGCGAGACGGCTGCCCGCGTCATGGGCGATCTGTCGCGTCAGGACATCCTGAAGCGCGAGAAAAGCGCCTTGGTGGTTCTGGATATCGCCAAGCTGGCCACCCTGGTCGAAGACGTGCGCGGCGATTTCTGATTATCATCCCGTCATCAAAGGTTTTTATTCCGAGTGATGCCGGTCACTTTCGGCGTGTTCGGATTCGGGCATGGTGTGCAGGTCGATGGTTCTGCCGTCGATATCGGTATTCTCTTTCCCTCAAGAGCATACTTGAGGCCGGGCTCCTCCAAGCCCGGCCTTTTTTCTTTTCGCCGTACCGGTTGTTTCGTTGTCCGCGATCGCCGACATTGCGGGGGCGGCTTCCTTGGGTTCGGCGCCGCGCGGTCGCGTCAAGGCGGAGGATGGAGCATGTCGTCACGCGTGGGGCTTACGCTCGCGCTTCTTTCCGGATTGCTGGGGGCCTTGGCGATCATCGTCGGCGCGCTCTCCGCGCATACCGGGCTTTCCTATGCGGTGGTTCGCTGGATCGAAATCGGGCGAGCCTATCATTTGCCGCATTTGGTCGCCTTGTGGGGGGCTCTGTTGGCTTCTCTGCTGGTCGTTTCGTACGATGCGGACGCGGCGCGTTATCTGTCGCGCGCGGCGATCGCCTGGGCTTGCAGGCCTTCACCGGGCTTCGGATGGGGGTGATCGTTCCGTCCGGTGCGGTCGGCTTGATCGTGGGCTGGGGATACGCCGCGTTGGCGGCGGCGCGATTGGCGCGGGGAGTGCGGGGATGATGCTGCCGTTGGTTCTGATCGTCGAGGATGCCGGTCCCGGCGCACGCCTACTGGCCGAACTGGTCGGCTTGGCCGGCGCGCGCGCGGCGGCGGCGCGCAACGGTACGGAGGCTTTGGCTCTGGCGCGGGAAAATCCACCGGATCTGGTGGTGATGGACATTCGTCTTCCCGACGGCGATGGTTGGGACTGGGCGCGGCGGATCAAGGCATGCGCGTGTCTGACCGAGGCCCCGGTGTGGGCGTGTTCCGCCTTGCCGCCGGACGAATTGTTGGCCGACGCCTGGGACGATCCACCGTTCTCCGCCTGGATATCCAAGCCGTTCGCGGTGGCCGATGTCCTGGCGCGGCTGCGCCTCCAGTTGGCGCGCTGACAACGAAAAAGGCGCTCAGCCTAGCGGCGAGCGCCTTTTTTCCGACGACCAAAGGCCATCTTACTTCATCTTGGTTTCCTTGAACGGCACGTGCTTGCGGACCACCGGGTCGTACTTACGGAATTCGAACTTCTCGGTCGTATTCCGAGGGTTCTTTTTGACGACGTAGAAGTAGCCGGTGCCGGCAGTGCTTTCCAGCTTCACGAGCACGGTGGCGGGCTTGGCCATGACCTGAATTCCATCTCTAGAGTAACGTCAACGTAAGGGGCGGAAAATAGCCGTTCCCTCGGCAAAGTCAAGCCCGAAAGCGCAAACCGTCCTACGGAACTTGGCGACTGGCCGATGTGGTCTCAAGCGCGGCCAGGGCGGTGCGGTAGGCGCCGGGGCTTTCCAGGATCGCTTCCGCGATATCGAGGTCAAGGGCGTCGCGGTTGCCGTGGTCCTCGGGGGGGCAGATACGGCGCAGTTCGTGGCGTCCCTGGGTATCGTTCAGGCCGACGCTGCGCCAGCGGTTGTAATTGGCGATGGCCGGAAGGTTGCCCGCGGTCAGCGCGTGCATCAGCATTTCGGGAGTGGTCCGCCCTTCGGCGGTACAGATGGTGGGCATCACGCCCAGGCCGTGCAGGGCATACCCGGATGGCGTGAAAAAACGCGACCAGGTCAGCGTCATTTCCCCGCCGCTTGGCATCGCCACCACGGTTTGCACCGTTCCCTTGCCGTACGAGGTGGTGCCGACCACCACGGCACGCCCGTCGGCCTGCAAGGCGGCGGCGACGATTTCGGCGGCCGACGCGGTGCGCCCATCGACCAGCACCAGAATCGGCAGGCCATTCAGGATGTCGCCGCCCGGCACGTCGGTCTGCGTCGCGGAATAATTCTGCAAGGTGTGGGGGTGGCGTCCGCGGGTGGCGACGATCTCGCCTTTTTTCAGGAACAGGTCGCTCAGGTTCACCGCCTGATCCAACAGTCCGCCGGGATTGCCGCGCAGGTCCAGTATCAGTCCGGTCGGGGATGTTTTCGCCTCGGCCAGGAATTCCTCGATCAGGTGCCGCGTCATCGAGACCGTCTGTTGGCTGAAGCGGGTGATCCTGAGGCGGGGAATGTTGCCCGTCCGGGTCAGAAAAGCGGTGGGGGTGGAAACCAGACCGCGCTTCAGCACGATCGTCCGTTCCGTTCCGGCGTGGGAAAGAATGACGCGCAGGCGGCTGTCCACCGGTCCGCGCAACAGGTCGTGCACCGTCTTGCGCGACAGGTCGTTGATCGGCGTCTCATCGAGCTTCAAGATGCGGTCGCCGGGTTCGATGGTCGCATCCTCGGCCGGGGTTCCCTCCAAGACCGAGGTCACTTCCAGGTGGTCGCGGTGCTTGCGATAGCGAATGCCGATGCCGCCGAAGCCGTTGCGGCGTTCCTGCTGCTGTTCCGCTTCCACCCGTCCGGCATAGCGGGAGAAGGGGTCGAGAGGGGCCAGGGCGGAGTCGAAAAAGGCCTGATACAACGCTTCGGCATCGGCCCGGCCCAGGGCGCCGGACCGTGCTTGTGCCGCCTGCACGACGTGGAGCGTCAGATTGGCCCAGGCCTCCGGCGTGTCGGCGGAGGGCTTGGCCCATCGCCCGATGTTCTGTCCGCCGAGGGTGGCGGACAGCCCGGACGCATCCGAGAGCACGCTCAGCCCCGGTTCGATGGTCGCCAGGCCGCGCAGCCCCTCCAGGGTGGTGTCCGACAGGGAAACCGGCTCCAGCGCGCGGCTCTCGATGGCGCGCAGGCTATAGGCCAGGATGCGGCCGACTTCCGGCATGTCCAGTCCGGCTTGCGCGCCGGTCGGCGCGCCAAGCAAGGCCAGCGCCGAGACGCCGCCGCACGCAGCGAGCCCATGCCAGTTGGAAAGCCAGCGTCTTCGCGCGTTCATGGTCCGTTCCGAATTACCGCTGTTCTTGTCGTATAATGTTCCGCCGCGCCGCCGTCAACGGCGATGCTTGCCCGCCGGTTTGCGTGGCGGTCGGACCGTGGGCCGTGCCGTGGGGTGCCCCGTGGGACGTGCCACGGGGGTGTCCCCTTCGTCCAGCGCAAGGACCAGAGATCCGGTCAGGGGGTTGGCCTCGATCAGGCGCACCGTGACCGCATCGCCGAGGGAAAAGACCCGCCCGTTTCTTTGGCCGACCAGACGGTTGCGGGCCTCGTCGTGGCGGTAATAATCCGACGGCAGGGTGGAAATCGGGACCAGCCCGTCGGCCCCGGTTTCGTGCAGGGTGACGAACAGGCCGAACCGGGCGACCCCGCCGATCCGTCCGGGGAAGGTGGCGCCGACCCGGTCTTGCAGGTAAAGCGCGGCATAGCGGTCCACCACCTCGCGCTCCGCCTTGGCGGCGCGGCGTTCGGCCATCGAGATGTGTTCCGCGACGTCGGAAAAAGTCGCCACCGCGTCGGGGGGAAGGCCGCCTTCGCCCAGGCCGAAGCCGGAAATCAGGGCACGGTGGATCAACAGGTCGGCACAGCGCCGGATCGGCGAGGTGAAATGCGCATACCGGCGCAACGCCAGCCCGAAATGGCCGATGTTGGCGGGGTCGTACTGCGCCTGCGCCTGGGTGCGCAGGACCGTCTGGTGGATCATTTCGCGGCTGGGGAGCTTGTCCGCCTGCTCCAGGATGCGCATGAAATGCTTGGGCACCATCACCTGGCCCTTGGCCAACTTGATCCCCACCGTCGCCAGGGTGGTGCGCAGCGCCTCGATCTTTTCCAGGGAGGGTTCATCGTGGACGCGGTACATCACCGGCTGGTGCGCCGCTTCCAGCGCTTCGGCGGCGGCGACGTTGGCGAGGATCATGTATTCCTCGATCAGGCGGTGGCTGTCGAAACGTTCGCGCACCGCGACCCCGGTGACGTTGCCCTTGTCGTCAACGCTGATCTTCTTTTCCGGGATATCCAGGTCCAGCGTGCCGCGCGCCACCCGCGCCTTGGACAGCGCCGCATAGGCGCCGAACAGGGGCGCGATCACGGTGTCCTGCAGCGGCTGGGTGGTTTCGTCGGGGCGACCGTCCTGCGCCGCCTGCGCCTGGGTATAGGTCAGTCGCGCGACCGAGCGCATCAGGGCGCGTTCGAAGCGGTGGTGACGCTTGCGTCCCTCGGCGTCGATCCACATCTGCGCGACCAGGCAGGGGCGGTCCTCGTTGGGGCGGAGCGAGCAGAGGGTGTTGGACAGCGCCTCCGGCAGCATCGGCACCACGCGATCCGGGAAATAGACCGAATTGCCGCGGTCCTTGGCGGTGCGGTCCAATGCGTCGCCGGGACGCACATAGTGGGCGACATCGGCGATCGCGACGATCAGATGCCAGCCGCCGGGATTGGTGGGGTCGGGATCGGGTTCGGCGAACACCGCGTCGTCGAAGTCGCGGGCGTCCTCGCCGTCGATGGTGACCAGCGGCACGGATCGCAGATCGGTGCGGGTTCCCAGCGCGGTGACCGGCTTCGCGGCGTTGGCCTGGGCTACCGCTTCGTCGGTGAAGACATAGGGGATTTCGTTGGCGTGCAGGGCGATCAGGCTGAAGGCCTTGGGGTCGGCGCGGTTGCCTAGGCGCTCGACGACGCGGGCCTGCTTGGCGCCGAAGCGGTTGCCGCGCTGGGGCAGAATCTCGGCCGAGACCAGATCCCCCACCTTGGCGCGCCCCAGGTCCTCGGTGCGCACCGGGTATTCGCCCATGGCCTTGCGGTCGGTGGCGCGCAACACGAAGCTGTCGCCCACCGCCTCGATCACGCCCAGAATGCGGGCGGTCCCGTGGAAAATGCGGCGGATCGGTCGGGCGGTGTAGGTCCGGGGGCCGGTCGATTCCAGGCGGACCAGAAGGCGGTCGCCGATTCCCACCGCCGGGCGAATGCGGGGCGCGGCCTTGACCCGGATCAACGGTGGAGTGTCGGCGGCGGCCTTGGCGATGTCCCAGTCGTTTTCCGTCACCGGTCTGGCCAGCAGGTCACCCTCGCGGTCGGCGTCGAAAACCTCGACGATGGTGACGCTGGGCAGCACCTTGGGGTCGGCAAAGTGCCGCTTGGCACCCTTGCGCACCACGCCGTCCTCGGCCAGTTCGCGCAGGATGTCCTTTAGATAGGCGCGGTTGTCCCCGGACAGGGAGAAGGCGCGCGCGATTTCCCGTTTCTCAACGTCGCCGCCGGCTTCGCGGATGAAGGTGGCAACCTGCTCCTTGGTGGGCAGCGGCGGTTTTTTCACGGTCACGGCGCGGCGGTTTCCTTCTTTTTCGCGGCGGGTTTCTTCGCCGCCGGTTTCTTCGCCGCCGGTTTCGCGGCCTTCTCGGCGGTTTTGGGCGCGGTCTTCTTGGCCGGGGCGGCGATGCCGTCCTTGGCCGCCTTGGCGGCAAGAATTTCAACCGCGCGGGCCAACGTCAGATTATCCGCCTCACGGCCGGCCTTGGGCAGGGTGGCGCGCAAGGTCCCGCGTTGAACATAGGGGCCGAACCGCCCTTGGCGCAAGCTGACCGGCTTGCCGTCGGAGGGGTGGGCGCCCAGTTCCTTCGGCGAGTTTTTGGCGGCGGACGACTGCGCCAGCAGTTCCAGAGCGCGGGAAAGATCAACGGATAGCACGTCGTCGTGCGCGGCCAGCGATTTATAGATCATGCCGCGTTTGACATAGGGACCGAATCGGCCCAGTCCGGCCTGCACGATTTCGCCGGTGTCCGGATCGGCGCCAATGTCGCGGGGCAGGGCGAGCAGAGCAAGGGCCTGTGCCATCGTCACCGACCCTGGGTCCATGCCGCGCGGCAGGGAAACTCGCTTCGGCTTGACGATCTTTGGCTTCTTGGCGCGGGAACCGGGCGCCGGAGGCTCGGTCCGTTCCTCGCCCAGCTGTACGTAATCGCCGTAGGGACCCTTGCGGATGCTCACCGCTTCGCCGCCGTCCGGGGCGGGGCCAAGGATGCGCGGACCTTCAAGGGCGGGCGCGGCCTCGCCATTGCCGTTGCCGTTCAGGCTCAACGGGCGGGTGTGGCGGCAGGTCGGATAGTTCGAACAGCCAATGAAGGCGCCATGCTTGCCCAGGCGCAGGCCCAGGCGACCGTCGCCGCACTGCGGGCAGGCGCGTGGGTCGGAGCCGTCGGCCTTCGGCGGGAAGAAATGCGCGCCCAGGTCGGCGTCCAACTGGTCCAGCACCTGCGATACCCGCAATTCCTTGGTCGCATCAACGGCGGAATGGAAGTCGCCCCAGAAGTCGGTCAGAACGGTCTGCCACTGCAGCTTGCCGTCCGAGATTTCATCCAGGCGTTGTTCCAGATCGGCGGTGAAGGTGTATTGCACGTAGCGGCTGAAGTAATTTTCCAGGAACGCGGTGACGACGCGGCCCCGATCCTCGGGGATAAAGCGCCGCTGATCCAGACGCACGTAGTCGCGGTCCTGTAGCACCGAAATGATCGAGGCATAGGTGGAAGGGCGACCGATCCCCAGTTCTTCCAGTTTTTTCACAAGACTGGCTTCGGAGTAGCGGGGCGGCGGCTGGGTAAAGTGCTGTTCCGGCAGGATATCGGAAAGGGCCAGATCCTGGCCTTCCTGCATCGGCGGCAAGCGACGATCGGTGTCGTCGCTTTTGCCATCGGCGTCATCCGCGTCCTCGCGATAGACCTTCAGAAAGCCGTCGAAGGCGATGATCGAGCCGGTGGCGCGTAGGGTCGCCTTCGCCTCGGGCGCGGCGATGTCGATCGCCACCTGATCCAGCGTCGCGCTTTCCATCTGGCTGGCGATGGTGCGCTTCCAGATCTGTTCGTACAGTCGGGCCTGATCCCGCGACAGCACATGCTCGACCGAGGCCGGGGTGCGGGTCAAGTCGGTCGGACGGATCGCTTCGTGCGCTTCCTGGGCGTTTTTCGCCTTGGCCTTGTACAGGCGAGGCTGGGCGGGAAGGTAGGCTTGGCCGAAGTCCCGCGCGATCACGTCGCGCGCCGCGGTCAGGGCTTCGTTCGCGATTTGCACGCCATCGGTACGCATATAGGTGATCAGACCCACCGTCTCGCCACCCAGATCGACGCCTTCGTACAGGCGTTGCGCCACTTCCATCGTCTTTTTCGCGGCGAAGTGCAGCTTGCGCGCGGCCTCTTGCTGCAGGGTCGATGTGGTGAACGGCGCATAGGGGTGGCGTTTCGTGGTCTTGCGTTCGACCGATCCGACCGAGAAGCGCGCACGCTTGAGCGCCAGCTCGATCGCCTTGGCCATCGCCTCGCCGGAGATCCCCAGCTTGTCCAGCTTCTTGCCGTCGAAATGGGTCAGCCGCGCGGAAAAGGGCGCGCCAGAAGGCGTCAGGAAGGCGCCGTCGATGGTCCAGTATTCATCGGTACGGAAGTCCTCGACCTCTTTTTCCCGCTCGCAGATCAGGCGCAGCGCCACCGACTGCACGCGTCCCGCCGAACGGCTGCCCGGCAGCTTGCGCCACAGCACCGGCGACAGGGTGAATCCCACCAGATAGTCCAAGGCCCGGCGTGCCAGATACGCACGCACCAGTTCCTGGTCAACGTCGCGCGGGTTTTCCATCGCCTCAAGGATCGCGCGCTTGGTTATCTCGTTGAAGACGACGCGCTTGACCTCTTTGTTCTTGAGCAGATTGCGGCGCGCCAATTCGTCTTGCACATGCCAGGAAATCGCCTCTCCCTCGCGATCCGGATCGGTTGCGAGGATCAGACGATCGGATTTTTTCATGGCGTCCGCGATCGCCTTGATGTGCTTTTCGTTGGCGGGGTCGATTTCCCACTGCATGGCAAAGCCGTCATCGGTATCGACCGATCCGTCCTTTGCCGGAAGGTCGCGAATGTGACCGTAGCTCGCCACGACGGTATAGGCGGAGCCAAGATATTTGTTGATGGTCTTGGCCTTTGCCGGGGATTCGACGACGACGACGTCCATTAACTCACCAGAACTATGGGTTGGGCCCGCTGTGGCCCCGCCAGGGAAACAGGTTTCACGGGGGCAATGCAACCCCCAAATCACATCCCGGATAGGGGAAATCGCATCTCCGCCGCTGCCGTCGCCCCCCTATTCGGGGATCAAGGCGATCATCTGGCCCGGCAGGCGTTCGATCCGCCCGGCGAGTTCCAGCTCCAGCAGCGCCACGGCGCCCTCGGCAGCAGACAATTGACATTCGCGCAGCGCCACGTCAACCGGAAGCGGTGCCGTCGTTAAAGATTCAAGAAGACGCAGGCGCTGCCGATCGGTAGCCTCGGGGCTTGCGGAGGCGCCGCTCAGGCAATTGGGCAGCGGTGTGTCGGAGGCTTCGGCCAACCTCGGAAGAAGCGGTTCCTCGGTCGGGAACGACAGGGCGGCGGCGATGTCGTCGGCGGATTCGACCAGGGTCGCGCCCTCCTTCAGCAAGGCGGTTGGGCCCCGAGGCGCGCGGGTCGGTGGGGAATCCCGGCACCGCCATCACCTCGCGCCCCTGTTCGGCGGCCAGCCGCGCGGTGATCAGCGAACCGGAACGCGCCGTCGCCTCGACCACCACGACCCCCAGCGCCAGACCTGAGACGATGCGGTTGCGGCGGGGAAAGTGGCGGGCTTGCGGTTCGGTTCCCGGTGGCATCTCGGAAACGATGCAGCCCTGCTCGCGGATCGCGTCGTATAGGCGCTGGTTTTCGCGCGGGTAGACGACATCGGCACCGCCCGCCAGGACCGCGATGGTATGGGTGGGGCCAGATCCGGCGTGGGCGTCGTCGTCGATACCGCGTGCCATGCCGGAGACCACCACGCATCTGTGGCTCGCCAGATCCCGCGCCAGTTGCGCGGCCAGACGGGTGCCGTGGGTCGATGCATTGCGCGCGCCGATCATGGCGATGCACGAGGCATGCAGCAAGTCGATTCTTCCCAGCACGCACAAGATCGGGGGAGCATCAGGAATCGCGCGCAGGGCCGTGGGAAAGTCGGTGTCGGGAAGGGCCAGAAGGCGACCGCCCAGACGGACGATGTCGGCCATCTCGCGTTCCGCCTCGGCGGGTTTGGCGATGGTGATGGAGCGCTTCGCGCCGCCGGAGCGGGCGAGATCGGGGAACGCGTTCAGGGCGGCGGCGGCGGAGCCGAAGCGGGCCAGCCGGCGGCGGAAAGCGACGGGACCGACGTTCTCGGAACGATACAGGCGAATCCAGTCCTGCCGTTCCTCGTCCGCAAGGTCCCGTATTTTCATGGTATTCCTACGATTTCTTAAACTTTTTTCCAAGATCCATGCGGGGTTCCGTTCCGGCCAGCAAGCGTTCGATGTTGGCGCGGTGGCGGATCACCGCCAGCACCGCCAGAATGGCGAAAACCAGGGCATGCGCCGGGGCGCCGATCGCCAGGGCGATCAGTGGCGCAAGGATCAACGCGACCAGGGCGGATAGCGACGAGTAGTGGAAGCGCCACGCCATGCCAAGCCAGATCAGGCAGGCGGCGGCGCCGACGATCGGCGAGGTGGCCAGCAGAACGCCCAAGGTGGTGGCGACGCCCTTGCCGCCCTTCATGTTCAGCCAGACCGGGAAATTGTGGCCCAGGACCGCGAACAGACCGGCCACCAGGGCGGCGCGATAGTCCCAGACCGCCAGGGCGATCAGCGCGGCGATCGCCCCTTTGCCGGAATCCAGCAGCAGGGTGGCGAGCGCAAGACCCTTGCGCCCGGTGCGAAGCACGTTGGTGGCGCCGATGTTGCCGGAGCCGATCTGGCACAAATCGCCCAGGCCGGCCAGGCGGGTCAGAACCAGTCCGAACGGCACCGACCCCAGCAAGTATCCGCACGCCGCCGCGCAGATTAGGGCAAGAGCGGAAATCTCAGCCATGCGCGGTCCCCGCGTCGATGAAGACGGAACGCCCGTCGATCACGGTGCGCGCCACCTTGCCGGTGAGGACGGCTTCGTCGAAGGGCGAGTTCTTGGACTTTGACAGCAGGGTCTCTGCGTCCACCGTCCAGGCTTGTCCGGGGGCGAAAACGACAAGGTCGGCGGGGCCACCGACCGCCAGGGTTCCGCCCGGCAGTTTCAGCAGGCGTGCCGGGTTGACGGTGATCTTGGCCAACGCGTCCGGCAGCGACATGCCGCTCGCGCGCGTCAGTTCCAGGGTGGTGGCCAGCAGGGTTTGCACGCCGATGCCGCCAAAGGCCGCGTTGTGGAAGGTCTTGCGCTTGGAATCCGCGTCCTGCGGGCTGTGGTCCGAGGCGATGCAGTCGATGGTTCCGTCCTTCAGGCCAAGGGCGATGGCGGCACGGTCCGATTCCGTGCGCAGCGGCGGGGACAGCTTGGCGAAGGTGCGGAACTCGCCCACCGCGTCCTCGGTCAGGGTGAAGTAGGGCGGCGCGGTGTCGCAGGTCACCGCCAGTCCCTTGGCCTTGGCGCGGCGGATGATCGCGACGCTTTCGGCGGTGGAAACGTGGGCGGCGTGATAACGCGCGCCGGTGACTTCGACCAGACGCAGGTCGCGTTCCAGCATGATCCATTCGGCGGCGGGTGAAATTCCTGAAAGCCCCAGGCGTCCGGCGATGTTTCCGGCGTTCATGTCGCCGCCCGCCAGGGTCGGTTCCTCGGGGTGCTGTACGATCAGGTGGCCGAAACTGGCGGCGTAGGACAGCAGATGGTTCATCACGATGGCCGAGGCGATGGCATGCTCGCCATCGGTAAAGGCGACCGCGCCGGAGTCGGCCAGCAAGCCGATTTCAGCGATTTCCTCGCCCTTCAGGCCCTTGGTCGCGGCGGCGTAGGGATAGACCTTGGTCAGGCCGACCTTGCGGGCGCGACGGGCGACGAATTCCACCACCGCGTCGTTGTCGATCACCGGTTCGGTGTTGGGCAGGCAGATCATGGAGGTGATGCCGCCCGCCACCGCGGCGTGGCAGGCCGAGGCGATGGTTTCCTTGTGCTCTTCGCCGGGTTCGCGCAGTTGCACCCGCATATCCACCAAGCCGGGGGCCAGACACAGACCGCTGCAATCCACCAATTTGGCGTCGGCGGGGGCGGTTTTGGCGGAGAGCGTCGGATCGACGGCGGCGATGGTTTCGCCGCCGGTCAAAAGACCGCCCATGGAGTCCAGGCCGGTCGCCGGGTCGAGCAGGCGGGCGTTGATGTAGGCGACTTTTCCCAAGCTCGGTTTCATTTCTTGCCCCCCCAGGGTTCGCCGCGCTCCAGCGTCAGGTTGTGGGTGACGGTTTCCAGAACCGCCATGCGGACCGCGACGCCCATTTCCACCTGTTCGCGGATGACGCTTTTTTCGACGTCGTCGGCGATGTCCGAATCGATCTCCACGCCACGGTTAATCGGACCGGGATGCATGACAATGGCATCCGGCTTGGCCGCCGCCAGTTTTTCGCGGTCCAGGCCGAAATAGCGGAAGTATTCGCGAGTCGAGGGGATGTAACCGCCTGCCATCCGTTCATTCTGGATGCGCAGCATCATCACCACGTCGCAGTCGGCGATGCCGGTTCGTAGGTCGTGAAAGACCCCGACCCCCATCGCCTCAGCGTCGGGAATGCACAGGGTGCGCAGCGCCACCAAGCGCACTTCCGCCCCCATGGTGGTCAGCAGATGAATGTCGGAACGCGCCACCCGGCTGTGCAGGACGTCGCCGCAGATCGCCACCTTCAGCCCGGCCAGTTTGCCCTTGCGGCGGCGGATGGTCAGGGCGTCCAGCAAGCCTTGGGTCGGATGCTCGTGTTTGCCGTCGCCGGCGTTGACCACGGCGCAGTTGACCTTTTGCGACAGCAGGCTGACCGCGCCGGAGTCGTGGTGACGCACCACCAGCACATCGGGGTGCATGGCGTTTAGGGTGGCGGCGGTATCGATCAGGGTTTCGCCCTTGGCGACCGAACTGGCGGCGGTCTGCATGTTGACGACATCCGCGCCCAGGCGTTTGGCGGCCAGTTCGAACGAAGTGCGGGTGCGCGTCGAATTCTCGTAGAACAGGTTGATGACGGTGCGTCCGGCAAGGACGGCGAGCTTCTTCTCGGGAGAGCGGTTGATCGTGACGTAGCGGTCGGCGCGATCCAGAAGATCGGTGACTTCCGCAGCGGTCAGGGACTGCGTTCCAAGAAGGTGTCGATGCGTGTATCCAGGGGTCATGGCGTGTCCGTTGGGTGCGGAGGACGGGCGCGCGTCGCCGTCCGCGGATGCGGGAATGGGCGAAGGGCGCTTAAGGACAATAGCCCCTTTATAGAGGGATTAATTGCCGCCTGACTATGGTTTTTGCGCGGTTTTTTCCATGCCTGGCACGGCGGTGCGGATTGCCGCGGGAATCGCCGCCACGGCAAGGCGGATCAATTCGGCGCGATCGGCGCCGTTCCATCGCGGCAGGCGGGCGTCCTCGCCCATCAGGCGTCGCCAGGTTCGGGCCCCGGGGCAGCCGTGGAACAATCCCATCACATGGCGGGTCAGATGCGGCAGCGGCGTGCCTTCGGACGCGATCTCATCGGCCAAGGCGCACAGGCCGTCGATGATGTCCTGGCGGGTCTTGGGCGCGCCAGGAGCCCCGAAGATCCTGGAGTCGGCCGCCGCCAGGATGAACGGGGTCTCATAGGCGGCCCGACCGATCATCACGCCGTCGGTCGGGCCGATCTGTTCCAACGCCTGATCGAGATCGTGGATGCCGCCGTTGATAAGGATTTCCAAATGCGGAAAATCCGCCTTCAGACGGTGCACGACATCATGGCGCAGCGGCGGGACCTCGCGGTTTTCCTTGGGGCTGAGGCCGGAGAGCCAGGCCTTGCGGGCATGCACGATGAAGGTGCGGCAACCGGCCTCGGCAACCCGTTCGATGAAACCCGTCAGATGCTCGTAACTGTCGGTTTCATCGACGCCGATGCGGTGCTTAACGGTGATCGGCAGGTCGCTGGCCCGTATCATCGCGGCGACGCAGGCGGCGACGGTGTCGGGCTCGGTCATCAGGCAGGCGCCGAAGCGGCCCGCCGACACCCGGTCCGACGGGCAGCCGACGTTGAGGTTGATTTCGTCGAAACCGAAATCGGCGGCGATCCGCACGGCTTCGGCAAGAAGGGTGGGCTCGCCGCCGCCCAGTTGCAGTGCCAGGGGATGCTCGACCGCGTGGTGGGCCAGCAGACTGGACGGGTTCCCGTGCAGCAACGCCTGCGCCGTCACCATTTCGGTATAGAGCAGGGTGCGGCGCGTGATCAGCCGCAGAAAGCGGCGATCCAGGCTGTCGGTCCAGTCCATCATTGGTGCGACGGAAAGGCGGCGGTCGGGTTGAGTCATGCGGCGGCACCGGATGTAACGTGAAAAACTGGAAATGTGGCGGAGAATGCGCGACAACCGTGCGGATGAACAAAGCGTAAGGTCGGCAAGGCGTGGGTAAACCATCCATCGCCTCGAACGCAACGGGAGATACGATGCCGGAGCAATCGCGTTTCGACGGTGCGGCGGACTTGGTGCAGGCGTGCCGGTCGTGTCCGTCCCGGAACGTCGCGCTTTTTCGCGATTTGACCAACGATGAACTGGTGCGCTTCGGTCAGTTGCAGATCGGGGATGCCGCCTTCGCGGCGGGGGACGTTCTCTATCGTCAGGGTGATCCGGGTCAGGCGGTGTTCATGATCCGCGATGGACTGATCAAGCTGGAACAGTTTCTGCCGGATGGCGGGCAACGGATCGTGCGTCTGGTGCGCGGCGGTTCGGCGATTGGGCTCGAGGTTTTGCTGGGGCGGGATTGCGAGCATCAGGCCGTGGCCTTGAAGTTGACCCACGCCTGCCGCATTCCGTGCGACGTTTTGCTACGCATCGAAGCCGAGACGCCGCACCTGCACCGTCAGTTGATGGCGTTCTGGCATGCTTCCGTCGCCGAGGCGGACACCTGGCTGACCCATCTGTCCACCGGCAGTGCCCGCACCCGGGTGGCGCGTCTTTTGTTGTTGCTGTCGGATGACGATGGGGCCTTCGAGATGTTGTCGCGCGAGGACATTGGCGCGATGCTGGGAATCACCACGGAAACCGCCAGTCGCACCATCGCCGAATTCCGTCGCGGTGAATTTTTGCGCGCGGTCGGGGTGCGGCGGTTTTTTGTCGATCGTGCCGCTCTGGCCGGAATCTCCGGATCCTCTCCCCCCTCCTGAAGGTGTCGCCGTCCGGTCCATCATGCCGGGGCGATGTGACAGGACAGGCCCAGTCCCCCCGCCGTGTTCGCCACCGTGTTAAGGCAGGAGTCACAGAACGTGGCGGGGATGTGGGCGGCGATCTTGACGCTGTAGGAGGCCGTGCCGCCATGTCCGCTGCGGGTGCTGTTCAGACGCACGATGTTGGCGCCGTATTCCTGAAAGACTTCCGCTAGGTTCAGGACCCATTAAATTATTGTCAGACAGATCGGCGGCTGATTCCCTCATGGGAGGGAGGGCCCCATCCATGAGTGATCTGTTTTGGTTGTCAGAGAGGCAGTTGGCGAAGATCGAGCCGCATTTCCCGCCATCGCATGGCGTGCTGCGGGTTGATGATCGGCGAGTGATCAGCGGCATCGTTCATGTGATCCGCAACGGCTTACGGTGGCGAGATGCACCACTCGTCTATGGCCCCCACAAAACCCTCTATAATCGTTTCGTTCGCTGGAGCCGACTTGGGGTGTTCAGCCGGATCTTCGCGGCCTTGACGGGAGAGGCTGGCCCTCCAGACCGGTTGATGATCGATGCAACCCACCTGAAAGCTCATCGGACCGCCGCGAGCCTCTATAAAAAGGGGCTCTTGCCCGATGTATCGGACGCACAAAAGGCGGGCTGAACTCCAAGCTTCATGCGGTTTGCGACGGACAAGGAAGGCCCCTCATCCTGCTGCTCAGCGAGGGGCAAATGAGCGATCACAAAGGCGCGATGCTGTTGCTCGACCCATTTCCCGAGGCCAACGTCCTGATCGCCGACAAGGGCTATGACGGTGATCCCCTTCGAGAGGCTTTGACACAGCGAGGGATCGCTACATGCATCCCGCCAATGCGTCATCGCAAAACCCAGTACGCTTACGACAAAACCCTCTATCGCCAGCGTCATAGGATCGAGAACCTCTTCGCTCGCCTCAAGGATTGGCGGCGTATCCACACCCGATATGACCGATGCGCGGATATCTTCTTTGCCGCCGTCATCATCGCGGCACTCCTCCTCTTCTGGATCGAACCTTAATGAGTCCTGAGCCTAGACGCGCCACCAGACCGGGGCAATCGCCGCCGCCGACCTCGATCAGGTGCGTGGTGCGACCGCTGTCGTCCTGTTCCGCCGCGAAGGCGAAGGCACGCACCGAAATTTCGCCGTCGCGGGTCTCCGGCAGGGCGCGCAGGGCGGAGTCGATCTCGGCCCCGCCGACTCCGGCGGGCAGGGTGCAGGCCGCTGTGAATTCGGCGCCGCGCCCCAGGACCGCGAAGGCGGCATCGCCCAGGTTGGCGCCCAGTTCGAACAGGCGTTCGGCCAAGGCGGCAATCAGCCCCGGACGATCTGGACAGATCACGGAAATGATGAACGGTTGGCTCATGCGGAACGATCCTCCGAGGTGCGGCGGTTGGGGCCGCGTCGTTTCCCAAGGTGGCGGCTTCTGGCCGTGAAATCAACTCTCGCGACGGGGAAGGGTCACAAGGTGGTGCGGACAGTTGCTGATCCATTGCGGCAAGTTGTCCCGTGCGCCGAAAGCGTTCAGACGCACGATGCCGGCGCCCGCATCTTCCAGGTCGGTTACCGCAATTGGTCGGTCCAGGTTCTTGCGGTCGATCACCATTGCAACCCGCGCGATGTGAACGAAATCGGCGGTGGTCGGCAGGTTGGGCGTTTCGCCGGTTTTTGAAGGGAAGGGCCAGCCGATGACGCCTTCGACCACGGCGTCGGGGAATCCCCACAGGTGCAGCAGATGCCCCCCGGCCAGCGCGTGGTTGAAGCCGAACAGACGTTCTTCGGCGTCGGTGAGGCGCATCTGCCCGCCCCGCCCCGCCGCGCGTGCCGCGCAATGGCGGCGCGGGTCGTTCATCGCCAGCAGCAATTGGCCGATGCCGTGCAGCATTCCGGCCAGGGAAGCCTCGTTCGCGAGGTCGGTGGGGGCGCGCATGTTCAGGGCTATGTGGCGGGCAACGGTGCCGCACTGGATGCCGTCCACCCACAGTTGCTCGATCGGCAGGCCGCCGATGTCGATGTCGGAGAGAGAGGAAATCATGCCGTGCGTCAGGGCAAGGCCGCGCACGGTGTCCAGTCCCAGAAGCCTGGTTGCGTGCGCGACGTCGGAAATCGTCATTGGCAACGCATAGATCGGCGAATTGGCGATCTGCAGCATCCGTGCCGAAAATGCCACGTCCTCGGCGACGATGCTTCCGATCGCGTCGAGAGGGGCTTTTTCGTTGCGGAGGGCCTCCATCAGGCGGACATAGATGTCGGGCGGACTGGGGATCGAACGCAATTGTCCGATGCGGCCCAGAAAGGTCGGGTCATCCAGCAGGCGCCGCAGACGCAGCGCGCGTGAAATCACCAGTTCCAGGCGTTCGGAACCGCACGGTTTGCTTAAGAATTGCGGCGCTGGACCGATCGCGCGCAACAGGGTTTCGCGCTCGGTCTGTCCCGACAGAATGATCCGTACCGTCGCGGGCCACAGGGCGGCGATGCGTTCCAGAAACTGCACGCTGTCCATTCCCGGCATTCTGAGGTCGCTGACCACGGTTTCGGCGGGGTCTCGGTTCATTTCGGCGAAGGCGGCGTCCGCGCTTTCGACGAAGCGCATGGCCCAGTTTTCATGGTTATGGTGCAAGGCGCGCCGCAGACCTTGCAGGACCATGGGGTCGTCATCGACGAAAAGAACCCGTGTCGGGGAGGTCATGGAGGCGTCCCATCATCGGTCGAACCCATTGTTCGATAGGGCAGGCTTATCGTAAATCTGGTGAAGTGACCAGGGGCGCTTTCGCAGTGGATCTCGCCGCTGCGGCCACGGGTGACGATGGTGTGCGCGATGCTTAAACCTTGTCCGGTGCCGCGTCCCGGCGCCTTAGTGGTATAGAATGGTTCGAAGATTTTGTTGATCAGGTGCTGCGGAATGCCGATGCCGTTGTCTTCAACTTGGATGATCGCGTGACCCTGTCGGGCGTAGCTGGATAAGCGGATCGTGCCGTGTCCGGATTTCTTCGCGTCCTCAATGGCGTGAATGGCGTTGACGATGAGATTCAGAACGACTTGGCCCAATTGATCGCCGTGTCCCAGAATCACCGGCATGCTGTCGTCCAGATTCTCCTCGATGTCGGCCAGATGTTTCCACTGGTTGCAACTGACCACGATGGCATCGCGGATGACGTTGTTGATATTGATCGGTGTCCATTGGCTGGTGCCGGGGTGTGAAAACGTCTTGATCGCGGTGACGATGCGGGGCTGATTGAGTGCACACAGGACAGGGCCTGGCGTACCGCTGCGCCGGTTTCCCGGCGCAGGAAGGGCAGATCGACGGTGCGTTCGGCGGCATCGATGCGCTTCTGACTTTCCGGGAGGGGGACCTCGGTCAAGGCTTGCCGGTATGTCCCGACCAGACCGACAATATAGCTCACGGTGGTTTCCAGGAAGTCCAGATTGTCGCTAATGTATTGGATCGGCGAATTGATTTCGTGCGCGATGCCGCCAGCCAGGATGCCCAGGGCTTCCATTTTTTGCTGTTGTCTCAGAATGGCTTGTCGCCGCTCCTCGGCGACCGCGGCCTCCTTGCGGGGGGGGGTATGATCTCGGAGAAAATCAGAATTCCGCCGATTTTTCCGTCGTCGCGGGTCCAGGGCAGGGCTTGCGTCAGCAGCCATTCGCCGCGGTTGGTGTCCGGGCGCGTGAAGAGGACTTCCACCGGTGGCGTGTCTTTCCCGGCAAGGGCGCGGCGGTGGCGGGAGCGCCAGTCCTCGGGGACGGGGATCAGGTCGTAGTGACAGAGTCCTTCCAGGCGCGACGGCAGGAAGTCGAAATCGGATTTCCAACGGCGGCTGGCCAACAGATAACGCATGTCCTTATTGAACATCGCGGCCGCCATCGGTACATGTTCGATGAAGCGGTGCAGCAGGGAGTCGCGCGCCGACGAATGGTCGTCGCGTTCCTGCCGTGGGTGGGTGGGGGCCAGGGTTTCCGACAGGCGGGATAATCCGCTGACATCCGCCGCGAACATCGACATGGCGCGTCCGTCCGGGGTTGCGCGGTAGCTCCATTGCAGGACGGTGGCGGCGTCGTAGTGGCGGGCGCAGGCGGTCAGGGTCTCGTTGGGGTGGGCCAGGGCATCGGCAAGGTATTTGTCATGATACGCGGGCAGCAAGGCATCCATGCCCTCGTTCAGGTGGGTTGCCAGGCTTTTCGCGGCGTGGTTTGCATAGACGATGGTGCCGTCGGTGCCCAGGCGCAGTGCCGGAAAGGGGAAATGCTCGAAAGGATCGGGAAGGGGGGACGCCCCGCCTTTCGGCGTAATCGCTTTGCCGCTTCGTTTCGCGCCCATTTCCAGCCTCGAAGACCGAACAGTGTGTCCGCGTCATGCACGTTGAATGCCATACGTTGCCATGCTTGCAGAAAACCCGAACATCCACAAGCCACAAGGAAAAGGACGCGAGTGCCGGGGGGTGCTTTTCGAAAAACAGTGGCGTTGACGGTCGGGGTGATGCATTTTGCTTTGCAAAATGCGAAAAAGCATCGCCCGTTCGGAGCCGCCGATGGAACCCCTGACCCGCATCGCCTATATCGATGATGATCCCGATATCCGGGAAATCGTTTGCTTTGCCTTGCGCGATATCGGCGGGTTCGAGGTGCGCGCCTGGGGCGATGGTGCAAGTTTCCTCGATGATCTGGGTGATTAGTTGCCCCAGCTTGTCTTGCTTGACCTGATGATGCCCGGTATGGATGGTTGGGAAACGGTGGCGGCGCTGCATGCGCACCCAAAGGGGGGTGATGTGCCGGTGGTGCTGCTGAGCGGCGCGGCGGAGACGGTCGGGGCGGCGACCGGTGTCATTGGGATTCTTACCAAGCCGTTCGACCCTTTATCGTTGGCGGCGCGACTGCATGTGATCTGGGCCGGACGAACGCAGACCGGAGGATGAATGTGGAAGCCTTGCAGGGTGTGGTCGCGGGATATGTGTCATCGATGCGGCCGAGAGGAGAGGCGTTTTCATTAGATTTAGTCTCATGGTTGCAAGCGGAGGCTCCCCCCGATGGCGCGGAGGCCTTGGTCGCGGCGGTCCACAAATTCGCGGGATCGGCGGGGTCGGCTGGATTCATGCGGTTGTCGGCGGTGGCGACCCTGATCGAGATCGCGTTGCGTGGCGGGGCTCCCCTGACGGCGGATGATCGCGCCCTGGTCGGTCTGTTGGCCGAGGACTTCGCGGCGGAAATAGCGGCTCTTTCGCCCGACCGGTCGTCGTTGTTGACCGGCGAACAGACGGAAATTTATGTGCCGTTCGCACAGCCCTACCGGGTGCTTTTGGCCGGTTTGTCCGAGGCGGTTTCGCGAATCCTGAGCCATGTCGTCGAACAACGTCTGGGCATGGTCTGGACGTTGCCCGAGGCGGCGATGTTGTCGGCTGTTCCGGCGGGCCGCGCGCCGGATCTGGCGGTGGTTCCGGTGGCGATGGCGGACTTGGGGTTTCCGGTGGTGGTGTTCGCGCCCCGGCGTTTCGACGACCTGACGGCGGATTGGCCGATCAGCTGAACCAAAGAGCATGGGTTGGGGTGACGATGCGTGAGCCGTTGACGTTTCCGGTCTTGAGCGTGCCAGTGGACGATCTGGCGCGGCGCGATGTCGCGGTGTTGGGCGGCGATGTGGCGGCGGTTTTCATCGCGGCGATCCTGGCGCGGCGAGGTCACCGCGTCGTTTGGTATCGCGGCGACCTGACCAATCCCCATGCCGGTAGTGGCGTCATCCGCGATTTCGCCTCGGACCCCGTGGCCTTGCCTGGTTTTGTGTTGGGTGTGCCGGGATTGTGTTTGGGCAACGCGGTGCGCGGCGGCCTGGTTCCGGCGGCGAATCCGTTGTTTCTGGCCTGGGTGCTGCGCGCGGTTGCCGCCAGTCGTCCGCTCGCGGTGGAAGAGATCGCCTCCGATCGCGCCTGGCTGTTATCGGCGGCGCGTCCGGCCTTCGCGTCCTTGGCGGCGGAGGTGCCGTTTGTCTTCGAAGAGACCGAGGTCCTGACTCTCTACCGCGATGCGGGAACCTATGCGGCGGGTTGGGCGGCGCATGACGTTCGGCGTCGCCACGGTTGCGTTCATCGGGAACTGTCCTTCGCCGATCTGGCGGCGCTTCGTCCGCATCTGTCGCCACGCTTCGGGTGCGGGGTCCGGATTGCTGGCGTGACGCGGGTCGCCGAGGCCGAGGCCGTGGTCGAGGCTTTGAAGGACGATCTGGAGTCCCGTGCCGAAGTGGCGCGCCACTGGCCGGAACGGGTGCGCCCACGGGATGGGCGCCGCGTCGAGATCATGGATGGAGGCAAGACCCGTGTCTTCGACTGGGTGGTGCGGTGCGAGGATGGCGGGCCGGAGTCGATCTGGCCACGGGCGCGGGGGTGTTTGTCGGCGTGTTTGCCCTATCGTGAGCGATGCTTGGTGCGCAAAGCGGCCGAGGACGTCTTCGCGGATGCCATGGGGCACGGGCTTTTGATCGACGGCGGATCCGGTGCTTCCCTGGAATATGATCGCAGCCGCATCGTCGCCGGCGGCGCCCACCGTCTGGGCGGCGCTGTGGAGGACGATTTGCGGTATTTGGTGGCGGCGTCCTATGCCCGCATCTGGCGCGATCTGGCGGGACGCGGCTGGCGGGACGAAGGCGGGCGAGTCACCGTCGCGCGCGGTTGGGTGGCGCCGGATTCCCGGCCCTTGCTGGGGGATGCCGGATCGCGTGTTTTGGTCTCGGCGGGGTATGGCGATCTGGCTTGGACCTTGGCGGCGGCGGCGGGCTTTGCCATTGCCGCGGAGGTTGAGGAAAATGACGTGGAAACCGCCAAGTTGGCGGCCTTCTCGCCGCGTCGCTTCGACTGACGCTCAGCGTCGTCGCATGGTGGCGGCGCGGGCCGCCGCGAACAAAATACCGCCGACGAAAACGATTGCCGGACTGCTGGGCCAATCCCAGGTAAAGGACAGGGCCAGTCCGGCGATGACCGAGACTCCGGCCAGCATCGCGCTTTTGATCGCAGCGCCTTCGGGCGTGTGGGAAAAGGGTTGCGCGGCGGCGGCGGGAATGACCAGCAGCGAGGTCACCAGCAGTAAGCCGACCAGCTTCATCGCAAGGGCGACGTATCCGGCCAGTCCGGCCAGGAATAGGATGTCGTAGGTCCGGTCGGAAAGCCCGGAAACCCGCGCCAGGTCGCGGTGCAGGGTCAAGAAGACCAGGGGCCGCCAGGTGCGCGCCAACAGCTGCCCGCCACCGATACAGACCGTGACGGTGATACCGACGTCGGCGGAGGACAGGGCCAGGATATCGCCGAACAGCAGGGACATCGGATCCAGGCGGATGCTGCGGCTTTGCGCCAGCAGGATCAGGCCGATCGATAGTCCGACGTGGGCCAGGGTGGCCAGCACGGTGTCGAGACCGGTGTCGGTCTGCCGCATCATCAAGGCCAGCAATACCGCGGTGATCAGGGCGGCGGCGGCGGCCCCGGCGAAGGGAGGCAATCCGGACAGAAGGGCGACGGCGATGCCGGGCAAGGCGACGTGGGCCAAGGTTTCGCCGAAGAAGGCGATGCGCCGCCAGACCACCAGACACCCCAACGGCGCTCCCAGGACGGCCAATGCCAGTCCGGCCAGCAGAGGGCGAAGGAACAGTGGGTCGTCAAGCCAGGTCGGCATGATCGCGGTCGTCCGTGTCGTAGTGGTGCAGGTGGGGGCGGTGATGGTACAGCGCCAGGTTGGTGGTCGTGGGGTCGGCGAACAGCGTTTGGAACGCGGCGATGGCGTCGAGATCGCGGGGCGATCCTTCGCAGCAGACATGGCGGTTGAGGCAGAGCACGCGGTTGGTGGATGCCATCACCACATGCAGATCGTGCGAGATCATCAATACGCCGAAGCCGAAGCGGTCGCGCAATCGCGGCAGTTGCGCGTAAAGATCGTTTTCCGACACGGGGTCGAGGCCCTTGGTCGGCTCGTCGAGGATCAGAAGTTCCGGACGGGCGGCCAGCGCCATGGCGATCAGGACGCGCTGGCGTTCCCCGCCGGACAGCCGTGATAGCGGTTTGTCGGACAGATGCCGCGCGGAAATCAGGTCCAGGGCTTCTTCCGCCTCGGCCTCGCTAAGGCGGCGGGGAAGATCAAGAAAACGCCGAACCGAGATCGGCAGAGTCGGAACCGCTGGAAAGTCTTGCGGAACGTATCCGATTTTTAGGGCGGGGGCGTGGCGGACGGTGCCGCTGTCGGGACGCACCAGCCCCGCCGCGATGCGGGCCAACGTGCTTTTCCCCGCGCCGTTGGGGCCGACGATGGTCAGGATTTCCCGCTCGGCGACGTCAAGATCGACGTTGTCCAGGATGTTCTGTTCCCCCCGTTCGAAGCGGATGGACCGCAGCGAAACCAGGGTTCGGGGGGAAGCGGGGGAACTCATCGCGGCAGGCGATCCTTCGGTCAATCCGGTTTGCATTTCCCGGCGGTTTTTCCGGCCTTGGCGCAGTCCGCGCAGATTCCCATGATCTCGACAAGGGGGTAACTGACCTTAAAATGGGCGGTCGCCGCCCCCTCGGCAATGGTCTTGTCGATGGCCGGATCGGAAATCTCGGAAACCGATCCGCAGCACTGGCAGATCAGAAACTGCGCGGCGTGCGGATCTTCCGGGGTGACGCATGCCATGTAGGCGTTGATCGTCGCCAAGCGATGCACGAACCGTTGTTCGATCAGGAAGTCGAGGACCCGATAGACCGAAATCGGCGCGGCGATTTTTCCGTGGTCGCGCAGGCGTTTCAGGATGTCATAGGCGCCGATCGGTTTTCCGGCGCGCAGGATGATTTCGAACACGCGGCGTCGCAGGGGCGTGAACCGCACCCCGGTTTTCTGGAAATATTGATCCGCCGTCTGTAGGGCGGCGTCGGGATCCGACGCAAAATCATGCGTATAATGCGCGAAAATGGACATCACGCGATCGTCCTTACGGGTTATGAAGCGACGGATGAGGGGTCCGGATGAGGGCCGGAGTGGACCCCCGCGCTTCGTTCGGCCATGGCCCTATATATTATGACGACGAGGTATTTTTGTAATAGTGTAACGACCGCCGGTGCCGCTTGCTGCGGCTTTATCGGCGGGCATGGGCCGGACTGTACCGCGTGGAGGTGGACGATGCAACGATGCGACGTGAGAATCCTGATGTTTGGTTTTGGTTTGGTGCTGTGCGGTGGTGGCGATGCGGCCCTTGCCAAGGCGCCGAAGGTGGCGGCCAGTATCGCTCCGCTGGAGATGATCGCGGCGGCGGTGATGGGGGATATGGGGATGCCGGCCTTGCTGATTCCGCCGAACCAGTCGCCGCACCATGGCGCATTGAAGCCATCCCAGGCGCGCGCTCTGGCGGAGGCCGACGTGGTGCTGTGGATTGGGCCAGACCTGGAAGCCGGTATCGACAAGGCGCTGGATGCGCGTTCCGCGGCTTGGGTGGCCGCGCATGCGCTGACCGCCCTGACGCTGCCGGAGGTGACGCGTCGGTCCTTCCGGCACTTGGATGAAATCAAGGGGGAGGCGGTCGCGCACGATCATGACGGCGACAAGGTCGCGGGCGAGTCGGAATATCACCACCACGGCAATATTGACCCGCACCTGTGGCTGGATCCGGATAACGCGGTGGCGATCGCCAAGGCGCTGGCGGAGCGGCTGGCGGCTTTGGATGCCGCGCATGCCGTGGATTATCGCGGCAATGCGGACTGTTTCGCCGCTTCTCTGGAGATTCTTAAGTCCGATCTTGCGCAGAGCCTGGATGGCGTACGGGGCAAGGGCTTCGTGGTTTTTCACGACGCCTATCAGTATTTCGAGGTCCGGTTCGGATTGTCCGCCGTCGCGGCGTTGACCCTTGATCCGTCTCGACCGATCGGCGGACGGCATTTGCGAGAGGTTCAGGGTAAGGTGCGCGGCGCCGGGGCGGTCTGCGTGTTCGCTGATGCGCAGGCCCCGAAAAGCGCCGTTGTCGGACTGGCGCGGGATCTCGGCATCAAGGCCGGAACCCTGGACCCGTTTGGGGTGGGGCTGGGCGCCAAACCCGAATCCTATGCCGTGTTGTTGCGGCGGTTGGCGGACGGCTATCGCGCCTGTCTTGGCGACTGATCGCCTCGGTCCGATCGATCAGTTCGCGGCGGCGCGAACGTTGGACAAAATGCCGCGAACGGAAACGAACAGGTCCAAGGATTTACCGTACAGCTCCTCAAGATCCTTGGGGAGTTCGGGTGCGACTGCCGGTGCGTCCTCGTCGTGGGCGCCGATGTTCTGGCACAGGGTCGTGGCTTCTTCCAGAAGGTCGTCCAGAGGGACTTCCTTGTTGTTGACGGCCTTGTTGAGCAGCAGCCAGGACATTGTTTTGGCAAGAAGCGCGGTCAGGCGCGAGGCTTCCCGTGTCGCGGTCAACTTGGCGATGGGGTCCTCTGCCGGGGCCCGCTCCTGGGCCAAATTGCCGCGCAGATAGTCGCGGGTTTCCATCAACAGGGCGATATTTCTATCAAAAACCGATGCAAATTGAGGGGTGTCAACCCATTCGGCGGTCATCATGCCTCTCCGCGTTTGTGTCGCCGTTCAGGTTACGCCGTGATGCGAAACCCACTTAATCGCCGATGGTTCGACGTCTTTCCTAGGCCTGGGCTCAGGACCCATTAAATTATTGTCAGGCAGATCGGCGGCTGATTCACTCACGGGAGGGAGGACCCCATCCATGAGTGATCTGTTTTGGTTGTCAGAGAGGCAGTTGGCGAAGATCGAGCCGCATTTCCCGCTATCGCATGGCGTGCTGCGGGTTGATGATCGGCGAGTGATCAGCGGCATCGTTCATGTGATCCGCAACGGCTTACGGTGGCGAGATGCACCACCCGTCTATGGCCCCCACAAAATCCTCTATAATCGTTTCGTTCGCTGGAGCCGACTTGGGGTGTTCAGCCGGATCTTCGTGACCTTGACGGGAGAGGCTGGCCCTCCAGACCGGTTGATGATCGATGCAACCCACCTGAAAGCTCATCGGACCGCCGCGAGCCTCTATAAAAAGGGGCTCTTCCCCGATGTATCGGACGCACAAAAGGCGGGCTGAACTCCAAGCTTCATGCGGTTGGCGACGGACAAGGAAGGCCCCTCATCCTGCTGCTCCAGCGAGGGGCAAATGAGCGATTACAAAGGCGCGATGCTGTTGCTCGACCTATTTTCCAAGGCCAACGTCCTGATCGCCGACAAGGGCTATGACGGTGATCCCCTTCGAGAGGCTTTGACACAGCGAGGGATCGCTACATGCATCCCGCCAATGCGTCATCGCAAAACCCAGTACGCTTACGACAAAACCTTCTATCGCCAGCGTCATAGGATCGAGAACCTCTTCGCGCGCCTCAAGGATTGGCGGTGTATCCACACCCGATATGACCGATGCGCGGATATCTTCTTTGCCGCCGTCATCATCGCGGTACTCCTCCTCTTCTGGATCGAACCTTAATGAGTCCTGAGCCTAGTGTGGGGAGTGTGGGCGGCGATGACAAGACAATCTGGACGGGTCTTGTCGTTGGCGCGGTGATTGCCGTTTCCTTCGAGGGAGGCTACCAAGGAAGGGAACGTGGCGGTGGTGGCTTTCAGGAAAGGATGCGCGGTGACGGATACGGGCGATCTGGCGCGGGCCGAAGCGTTGGCGCTGGCCTGTCTGGATACTCTGGGGGAAGATCCGCAATTGCGCGGAATTGTCGGCGCGGTGCGTTTGTCGCGGGAAGAGGCGAGGCTCGCTCTCGCCGATTTCCAAATGGCCCTGAAATGGGGCGGCGGCGATGCCGACCTCCACTATGCGATGGGGGTTGCCCGTCAGCAAATGGGGAACCTGAGCGAGGCTGCGGTTTGTTGGCGTCGCGCCATCGCCTGCAATCCGGATCATGTCGATGCGGTGGTGAATGGGACCCTGGCCGCCCTGCAAGTCGGCGATTGGGAAAATGCGCGTGCGATGGCGCGACATGGACAGATGCGCGGCATCTCCGATTCGCGTTTGCCGCTGTGGTTGGGGCATGCCTTGGCGAAGCTGCATCGCGAACCCGAGGCGGTGGAGGCCTGTCGTCTGGCGGTTGAACGAGCCCCCGACAGCGTGGAAGCCTGGTTCGCCCTGGCCCTGGCGTTGCGCGATACACGGCAGTTCGACGCGGCGCGGGCGGCCCTGGCGCGGGTCCTTGAGATCGACCCCTCGCACGCGGACGCAGGCTTCGAAGCGGCGCAATTGGAGCTGATGGCCGGGCGTTGGGCGCAGGGTTTTGCCTTGTGAAATTGGCGTCTGCGGCGGCGGCAACCGTTGCTGCCGGATGATTTGCCGGGAGCGCCTTGGGACGGTGACCGTCTGCCTGACGCGACGCTGTTGCTGCAGGCCGAGCAGGGCCTCGGCAACACCATGCAATTTCTGTGCCATGCGTTCATCGCGGCGGAATGGGTGGGGCGGGTCGTCCTCAGGGTCCATGCGCCGTTGCTGCGTCTGTTGGACCAACCGGATCTGCCGTGGACCGCCGTGACCCTGGATGCCCCGGTCATGGCTCAGGTGCATGCGCCGCTGTTGAGCCGGCCCGCGATTCTGAACGCTTGGTCGCCGCAGTCCGGCTCTGCCGCCTATTTGGCGAGGTCGCCGCATCCCCGGCGACATCCTCCCCGTGTTGCTCTGGTCTGGGCGGGAAGTCCGGCGCACTACAACGATGCGCGGTGCAGTTGCCGGTTTTCCGCGTTCGTGGCCCTTGAACGGGTGGCGGATGTGCGCTTCGTGCATCTGCAAGCGGGGGCCGACATGACGGAAGTGCGGCGGGATTGGCCCGGTCTTGAAGACGGGATGGCGGAGGTGATGGATTTTCTCGACACCGCGCGCCGATTGGAAGATTGCGACCTCGTGATCTGTGTCGATACCGCCGTCGCGCATCTGGCGGGTGTGATCGGCGTTCCGGCCTGGGTTCTGGTTCCCGCCGTCGCCGACTGGCGTTGGGGAGAGGAGGGGGAGACCCCCCCTGGTATCCCCTGGCGCGGGTTTGGCGGCAGACGACGCCCGGGGATTGGGATGGTGTGCTGGAACGCGTCGCCCGCCGCCCTGACGGCATGGCGCGACGTGCCTGGAAGCGCGGTTGTCAACAGTGGGGTGGTGTCCTAGGGCAAGTCGGGGTACAATCGCGACTTCGGGCGTTCCGGTGAACGAGGATGGTGATGACGGGCGATGGTGTGCGGCGATGGCGGGGTGTCCTGGTGGTCGCGCTTCTGGGGGCATTTCCCGTGGGAGGCGCCCAGGCCAAGGATATGCATTGGGGCGCCGAGACGCGGAGCTCCCGCGTCCTGACCATTTATTCCGATGGCTTCGCGCAGGTCGAGGAAACTCGTAACGGTGTCCTGCCGAAGGGGGTTTGTCGCTTGCGTTTGGCCGACGTCTCCTCTGGCATCATGCCGGAGTCCGCGATTCTGCGGGGGGGGGAAGGTTTCGGTCGTCGAAATGTCGGTGCGTCCGCCCCTGACCGACCCGCACGGGCTGTTGATGCGGGCGATCGGCAAGACCGTGAAGGCGGTGCGTCAGGACCCGCGAACGGGCGAGGATTGGTCGGAAAACGCGATCCTGCTGACTGTCGAACCCCATCCTATTTTGCGCATCGGCGATCGTCTGGAAACCAACTATCCGGGGCGCATCGTGCTGCCGGTGACATCGGAAACGTCGATGCCGGGCGCCGCGATCCTGGACTTCATGCTGGACAGCGCCCTGGCGTCCAAGCGCGAGCTGACCCTGCAATATCTTTTGCCTGGGTTGCGCTGGCAGGCCGATTACGCGGCGATCTATGACGAAACAAAGAATCTTCTGAATTTGAGCGGGTGGATCGGCGTTTCCAACGGCAGCGACGATTCCTTTGAGGATGTGACCCTAAGGGTGGTTTCCGGCAATGTCGCGCGGATCACCGATCGCGGCAGCGTCGGGGCTTTTCGTGCCGTGTCGAAGGGCGCCGTGATGGGCGAGGCGGTGCGTCCGCCGATGGTCGCCGGCTATCGCCTGTATCCGGTTGCCAAGGGGATTGCGATCGCGGCCGGGGAACGCAAGCAAATTGCCTTCCTGGATCGTGCGGTGGTGCCGGTGTCGCGCAGCTATCGCGTTGTCGATCCGGTCGGCGTTTTCCGTTCTGTTCCGGGGGAATGGCTGCGGCGCGGGGCTTTCCTGCGCTTGGAGTTCGAGAACGTCAATGGTTCCGATCCCGGTTTGCCGCTTCCCGCCGGTGTGATGCGGGTGATGGCGGCGCGGGCCAACGATGCCGACCTTTTCCTGGGCGAGGATCGTATTGGCCATGTGGCGGATGGCGGCTCCGTGGTGGTGCAACTGGGGCGCGTAGTGGATGTTGCCTACGAGGCGAGGCGCCTGGATTTCCGTGATATTTCGCGCAGCGCAAGCGAGCAGCATTTCAGTCTGACGCTGATCAATGATGGTGATCGTCCGGCCGAGGTGGAGGTTGCTCAGACCTTTCCGGGACAGTGGTCGATTTTCGACGACGACGCGGCGCACGTTCGGCGCGATGCGCAGACGGCGGTCTGGAAAGCATTCATTCCGGCGAACGGGCGCACAAATATTACTTTTTGGGCGCGAATTACGACGGGTAGTTGACGTTGCGGCGCGCTTTTCCGCAATATTTATTGTTTTTTGCGCCGACAGGCAGGGTATGCCAATAGACTTGACCGGGGGGATAGGGTATCCCTTTGGAATGGGGGATCGGTTCTGAGGGTGGGGAAATTGGACGATAAGAATGCAATGGCGTGGTCCGACGAAATGGTCGCCGAACTGGCCCGACTGTGGGAGCAAGGTCTTTCGACCGGTGACATCGGGCGGCAATTGGGGGTTTCCAAGAACGCGGTGGTCGGTAAGGCGCACCGTCTGGGGCTGACCGGGCGGCCGTCGCCGATCAAGCGGACATCGCCCAAGCCGAAGAAGGAAAAGCAGGCGTCGCTGGTGGACCTGGGGCCCAGTTGCTGTCGTTGGCCGATTGGCGATCCACGCGACCCCGGTTTCCATTTCTGCGGCAAGAAGGCGCTTCCGGGAAAGCCCTATTGCCCGGAGCACGCGTCCGTCGCCTACGTCAACACCAGCAAGAAATCGGAACCCGCCGCCGATTGATGGCGTGGGTGTGCCGATGGGGTCATGGCGCGTCGCTGCGGCGTGCCATGCGACCGAGTGTGGCCGCGGCGATGGCGCCGCCCGCCGACAGCAGGCTCATCGCCAGGAAGGCGGAGCCGCCGAACCGTGCGTAAAGGCCGCCCGCCGCGATCGTCGAGGCTCCCAGAACTAGGCCGTTGCCCGCCGCCGCGTACAGACCCTGGGCGCGTCCGGCGATGCCTGGGGCGATGTGGCGTGCGATGAAGTGCATCGCTCCCAGATGGGCGGCGCCAAAGGTCAGGGCGTGCAGGCACTGCACCGGAATCAGCGCCCAGGGATCGACGACAAAGGCCAGCAGGCTCCAGCGCGCGATTCCCGCCAGGGCGCCCAGAAGCATCAGATTGAAGGGGCCGATCCTGCGAACCACCGCGCCGCTGAAGGCGAACAGCAGGACCTCGGCGATGACGCCGATTCCCCACAGGCCGCCGATCCAGGTGTGATCGATTCCCGCCTGCTGCCAGTGCAGGGTGGCAAAGCCGTAATAGACGGCATGGCTGGCGCCGGTCAGCGCGGTGGAGATCAGAAACATCCAATACAGGCGCGAGGACAAAAGGTCGATCCAACGCATTTGCGTTTGCGGCGACGTGGCGGGTAGGGGCGGCTCGTCGGGCAGGGTCAGCACCGCCAGACACAACGGAACCATGCCGCCGACGATCAGCCAGACGACGACGTCGGCGGAGGTCAGGTCGAGCAGCCGCCCGACTCCTCCCGAGGCGGCGATGAAGGCCAGTGATCCCCACAACCGGATACGGCCATAGTCGATGCCCCGGCGGATGACATGGGTCATCGTCAGGTTGTCGCCGACCGGCAGAATCGCCGCGAACAGTGCCCCGGCCATCGCCGACAAGAGCAGCAGGGCGAAGAATCCATGAGCCAGCGGGAACAGGGCGGTGGCGATCAGTGCCCCCAGGGAAAGTCCCAGTAAAATCGGGCGCCGCCGCCCGCTGAGATCGACGACGTGTCCGATCACCGGATTGAAGGCGACCTTCACCCACAGTTGGGTGGCGACCAGGATGCCGATTTTCGTGGCGTCGAGTCCCCGATCCTTCAGCCATACCGGCCAGTACGGCAGTTGAATGCCGACCACCAGGAAAAGGGAGGCATAGAACACGGCGAAACGGGCGGACAGGGGGAACATCGCGGTTGTCACGCGGTGGGTGGCGACGAATGCAGTCGGACCCCGGCGCCGCAGGCGATGAAGAAGGGATTCTCCAGTCCTGGCTTGCCGTAGCGCAGGTCGTGTCCGCCGGGATGATCGACGATGCGACCGCCCGCCGCCCGCAGGATTGCGTCGGCGGCGGCGGTGTCCCATTCCATGGTGGGGGACAGGCGGGGATAGAAATCCGCCTCGCCCGCCGCCAGCAGGCAGAATTTCAACGACGATCCGGCGTGGTTTGCGGCGGCGATGGCGTAATCGGCGACCAGGGCGCGGGTTTCTTCGCTGTAATGAGACCGCGACAGTATCGCGACCAGGGCGTTGTTGTCGGCGGCGCGGCAGGAGAGGCGGTGCAATTCGCCCGGACGATCCTCGGCGTGCGGCAAGGTTTCCTCGACCGCCTCGCCCGCCTTTCGCACCCACTGCAGGCGATCGATGGCGGGGGCATAGACCACCCCCAGCAACGGGCGGTGATCGACGATTAGGGCGATGTTGACGGTGAATTGGCCGCTGCCCTTGATGAATTCCTTGGTGCCGTCCAGGGGATCGATCAAAAAGAACGGTTTCGACCAGTCATCCGGCGTATCGCTGCCCTCTTCCTCGCTGACCGCCGGGATGGCGGGAAAGGCGGCGTGCAGTCCCAACAGGATAACCGCATTGGCGGCCATGTCGGCCTCGCTGACCGGGCTGCCGTCGGATTTGCTGTGACTTTTCAAGGCGTCACTGCGGTGATACTTCAAAATTTTCCGGCCTGCGCGTACCGCCAGATTGCGCATTTTGCGGCTGATCCGGATTTGTTCGTCTTCACTCAAATACATCGAGGGCATCGGTCGGACCTTGTTGCGGAGGGACGGCCATTATGCGAGGGGCGGTGGGGCAATGCAATGTGCGCCGGTTTCTTTTGGATAAGTCGCTGCCCGGCGGGTAACCGTATGACGATGATGTCCAATCCGATTGCCGCATTGCTGTTGCCGTTCTCGACCGGCGCCCTGACCTTCCCCGCGACGGAAAGGGGGTCTTTCTGCGCGCCGGGTCCGATTCCGGGTTGTTGCCCTGGCGGGACCGATTGTGCTGCGAACAGGGATTCCGTCCGGTCTTCAACGCGCTGGCCGTCGCCGGGTTCGATGTCGCCCCCCGGATCGGGTCGGGGGCATACGACATCGCGTTGTGCCTGCTATTGAAGCATAAGGCGGTGGCTCTGGCCGACGTTGCGCGCGGGCTGAACCTGTTGAAGCCCGGCGGAACTCTGGTTTGCGCCGGACGCACCGACGCAGGCGCGGCGGCGATCGCCCGAATCGTCCGGGGGTTCTGGGCTTGGTGGCGGAGGCATCCAAACATCATTTCCGGGTCTTCTGGCTGCGACGCGGGGAAGGGGACCTCGCCGGGGCTTGCGCCGAGTGGCTGGTGGCGGCGGAGCTTCGTCCGGTGGCGGCGACCGGCGCAGTGTCCGCGCCTGGAATCTTCGGCTGGGACCGGCTCGACGCCGGTTCCCGCCTGCTGGCGGAGCACCTGGACGCGCGGATCGGCGGCCGGGGCGCCGATTTTGGCGCGGGCTGGGGGTTCCTGGGGCGGGAGACGCTGGCCCGGTGTCCGGAACTTCGCGCCCTTGACGCGGCGCGGCGGAATTTGACCGTGCCGACCGGGGTGGCGGTGGCGTTTCGCTGGCACGACGTGGTTTTCGAAACCGGGCTTGGTCCCTACGATTGGGTCATCTGCAACCCGCCGTTCCATGATAGCAAGACCGGCGATCCGGAGATCGGTCGTGGCTTCATCCGCGCCGCTCATGCCGCCCTGGTGCCGGGAGGGCGTTTGCTGCTGGTGGCGAACCGTCATCTTCCTTATGAAGCGGCGATCGACGCGGTGTTCAAAGGCCGCTCCCTGGTTGCTGAAAGTCCGGCCTTCAAGGTAATCGAGGCACGAAAATGACCGACGATGCGGAAAACTGGCCGGCGTTCATCAAGCGGCACTTCGGGACGGTGCGTTTTCTGCGCTTCATGGATGTCACGGTCGAAGCCACCGGGCGCGGCACCGCGGAGCTGAGCTTGCCGTTGCGGCCCGAATACGCCAATTCCTACGGCATCGCGCACGGCGGCGTCGCCGCGCTGTTGGTGGACATGGCGGCGGCGGTGGCGCTGCGTACCCTGAAGCTGACCGTGGTGACGGTGGAAATCACCACCGCCTATCTGGCGCCGATCCCGTTGACCGGGGCCCTGCGGGCCGAGGCGCGCACCTTGCACCAGGGACGCCGCATCCTGCATGCCGAGGTCTCGGTCTTCGCGCCGGGCGAGGTGCTGGCGTCGGCGATCCTGGACAAGGACGGCAGCGGGGTAAGATCGGCCTCGTCCATGTAAAGGAGGCGGGCGATTTCGATTTGCAAGGCATGGATACCCCGTGTCGGGCGACCGTAGTGCCGCGTCGTGAAGCCGCCGGCATAGGGGCGGTTGCGGGCCACCATGAAGCCAAGACCGGAGAGGGTGCGATCGGCGGTATCCGCCACCGAGGCGTCGCAGGTGGCGCCGAAACCGTCCCCCAGAACGAAATCCGGTCCGTTTCCCGTGAAGGCATCGGACGATTGCGATGGCATCGAATGATAATCGAGCAGCAGGCAGATGCCAAAACGCCGATTGGTATCGCGAATCAAGGATTCCAGGCGTGCGTGATAAGGGTAGTACAGCGTGTCGATGCGGTTCTGGATGTCCGGGAAGGCCAGCTTGCCGTTGTAGATCGGCTGGTTTTGGCCGACGATGCCGGGGATGGTTCCCAGCCCGATCGAGGCGCGTGGCGAGATCGCGTTGACGAATGACGGCAGGGGGGCCGTCGAACATGTCCGGGTCGAGTTCGCAGGTCTCGCGGTTCACATCCAGGAATTCACGCGGAAACAACGCCTTGATCAGGGGGCGCCACGGCGGGGACCGCCCGCGACGATGCGATCGACGAAGGCGTCCTCGGAACGGCGGATCTCGGTCGGCCCCAATCGGGACGCGGCCAGAAACTCCGTCGGGTAGTCGCGGCCGCTGTGCGGCGAGGCAAGGACGATCGGCAGGGTTTGGATGTCCGGGTGGACGATTTCCAAAACACCGGCGATGCGCTCCGACCAGCAAGTGTCGGACACGGTTTTTTCCTCCTCGACGAACTTCACTCCCATCCTCACCAGCGGAGTGTAACAAAACATGGCCGAGAGTTCGACCGGCTTGCATCGGGACTTGAAAGAAGGGGGGGCGGATCGCTAAATTAGGCCTTGCCAAGCCGTCGCGGTTTCGATAAAAGCCATGACCTCCAAGGCGGCGGCCATGTTTGGCGAAGCCCTGGAACGGGCGCGTAGCTCAGCGGGAGAGCACTACGTTGACATCGTAGGGGTCACTGGTTCGATCCCAGTCGTGCCCACCATCGAAGCCCCAAGGGAAACCTTGGGGCTTCGTCCGTTTTCCGGCCCCTTACGCACGCTGAAAAATAACCCGCGGACATCGTGTTGGGTACCCCTGCCGCCCCAACGCGCGAGACGGAGCCTCGGCGGCGGGTCGTGCGTGAGGAAATCAGGCATGATATCCCGTCCGAACCCTGGTGGCGCATTGCGTGGATTCCGAACCTTGCGAATCTGTGCTTCCGACGCCACATGCTAGACCCATAGGTCCGCCGCGCCGGAATCATCGGACGCGGCCAGCCTCTGGTGCCTTGGGAGGGGGATGTTCCGCATGACATCCGCTATTGATGAGGGCGCAAACGGCATCGGCGCCGCATCCGTGGCGGCGCTCAATCTCGGCGTCGTCGTCTCGGTGCGTGGGAGCGTCGTCGATGCGCGGCATGTACGTGGGATCGCGTTGACTCCCACTCAGGGGCTCGTGCGTGGAACCGTGGTCGAGGACAGCGGCGGGCCGCTGAACGCGCCGGTCGGCGGGGCGATTCTTTCACGCATGTTCGACGTCTTCGGCAACACCATCGACCGGGGCTCCCCTTGACCGGGGCCGAGTGGCGTTCCGTCCACCGCGCGCCACCGCCGCTGGCGCAGCGCTCGACAGAATCCGAAGTCTTCGAGACCGGCATCAAGATCATCGACGTTCTGGCGCCACTGGAACGCGGTGGAAAGGCGGGTTTGTTCGGCGGCGCTGGCGTCGGTAAGACGGTTTTGCTGACCGAGATCATCCACAACATGATCGGACACCATAACGGCGTCAGCCTGTTCTGCGGTATTGGCGAGCGCTGTCGCGAGGGAGAGGAACTGCATCACGAGATGGAGAAGGCCGGAGTGTTACCCAACATGGCGATGATCTTCGGCCAGATGAACGAATCGCCGGGCGCCCGTTTCCGCGTTGGCCACGCGGCGCTGACCATGGCCGAGTATTTCCGCGACGATGAGCATCGCGATGTGCTGCTGCTTATCGACAACATCTTCCGCTTCATCCAGGCCGGTTCGGAAGTCTCCGGCCTGATGGGGCAGATGCCGTCGCGCCTGGGCTATCAGCCGACGATGGGAACCGAGCTGTCGGGACTGGAGGAACGTATCGCCAACACCGGCAGCGGCGCGATCACCTCGATCCAAGCAGTCTATGTACCGGCGGACGATTTCACCGACCCGGCGGCGGTTCACACTTTCTCGCATCTTTCGGCGTCGATCGTGTTGTCGCGCGCGCCGGGCGAGCGAGGGTCTGTATCCGGCGATCTATCCATTGCAATCCAATTCCAAAATGGCGACATCGAGTATTGTCGGCAAACGGCATTACCGCTTGGCGCAGGAGATCCGGCGGGTCCTCGCGCAGTATTCGGAACTGAAGGACATCATCGCGATGCCGGGCCTTGGGCAACTATCGCCGGAAGACCGCGCCCTGGTGGCCCGTGCCCGCCGCCTGGAACGTTTCCTGACCCAGCCATTCTTTACCACCGAGCAATTCACCGGTCTTAAGGGCAAGCTGGTTTCGCGAAAAGACGCGCTGGACGGCTGTGAACGAATCCTGCGCGACGAGTTCAAGGACCTCCCGGAACGCGCGCTCTACATGATTGGGACGGTGGACGAAATCAAAGACGCGCCGGAAAGCCCGGAACCCGGCACGCCACCACCATCGGAGGCCGACCATGCCGTCGTCGCCCATGACGCTTAGGCGCAGGACTCATTAAATTATTGTCAGGCAGATCGGCGGCTGATTCACTCACGGGAGGGAGGACCCCATCCATGAGTGATCTGTTTTGGTTGTCAGAGAGGCAGTTGGCGAAGATCGAGCCGCATTTCCCGCTATCGCATGGCGTGCTGCGGGTTGATGATCGGCGAGTGATCAGCGGCATCGTTCATGTGATCCGCAACGGCTTACGGTGGCGAGATGCACCACCTGTCTATGGCCCCCACAAAACCCTCTGTCGCCAGCGTCATAGGATCGAGAACCTCTTCGCTCGCCTCAAGGATTGGCGGCGTATCCACACCCGATATGACCGATGCGCGGATATCTTCTTTGCCGCCGTCATCATCGCGGTACTCCTCCTCTTCTGGATCGAACCTTAATGAGTCCTGAGCCTAAGGTTCTTTTGCCCTGGCGGGTCTTTTCCGAAAATCACGGAGTGACCTCCATCGTGGTGGAGACGTGCGGTGGTGCGTGCGGGATTCTGCCCCATCGGCTTGACTGCATCACCGCGCTTGTGCCGGGCATCCTTGTTTTCAACACCGAAGACAAGGGCGAGGTTTGCATGGCCGTGGACGAGGGGATTCTGGTCAAGATCGGCACCGACATGACGGTGTCCGTTCGCCGGGCCATCGTCGGAAGCGATCTCGGTCAATTGCATACCGCGGTGGAACACGAGTTTCTAACCCTGGATGCGGACGAACAAAACGTGCGTTCGACCATGGTGAAGCTGGAAAGCGATTTTCGTCTTCGCATCGCGGCCCTGAGCCATGAGTGATGATCGGCGCAAACAAGAAAGCAAAAGGTCGGCCTTGTCCGATCAAATCGGCGCCAAGGCAAAACGCAAGCTATGGGCGCGGCGCAATTCCGACCGCGGCGTCTGGTTCGGCTTGGGAATGATGGGGCTAATCGGCTGGTCGGTGGTCGTGCCGACGCTGCTGGGCGCCGCGCTCGGCCGATGGCTGGACAGCTGGCATGCCGGTGACCGTTCATGGACGCTGGCACTGCTGATCGCCGGGCTGGTGATCGGTTGCTGGAATGCTTGGTACTGGGTCGGCAAGGAGGACAAGGCGATGCGAGAGGATCAAGACGATGACCGTCGGTGATGCGCTGCTGCTGGCGCTGGGCGCAGGCGTCCTGCTCGGTCTGATTTTCTATGGCGGGTTGTGGTGGACGCATCCGCCGGACGAGGAACGGCAGGAATCCGGCGTTGTGGTTCCTGGGCAGCCTGCTGCTGCGTACTGGTGCTACCATGGTTGGCTTCTATCTTGTGGCCGGCGGTCGGGTGGACAGTCTGCTGGTTTGCCTGCTCGGCTTTGTCGCCGGACGGGTGGCCGTGACGCGGCTAACCGCGCCGTCCGCCGTCCCGACGGGGGAGGCAGTCCATGCGCCTTAGCCCCGACGACTTGATCTTCTGGCAGGTCGGTGTTTTCAAACTCAACGCGACCATCCTGTTCACCTGGGCGTTGATGCTTGCGCTGGTGTTGGGATCAATGCTGATCACGCGTGGGCTGTCCAAGGAGTTGACCCGGTCGCGTTGGCAGAACCTTCTTGAGATCCTCGTTACCGGCCAGGTCAAGCAGATCGAGTATATCGGCCTCACCCGCCCCAGGACCTATCTGCCATTCCTCGGCACGCTGTTCCTGTTTGTCGCGCTGTCGAGCCTGTCTAGCGTCATTCCTGGTTTCGAACCGCCGACCGGCTCCCTATCGACGACGGTGGCGCTGGCGCTCTGCGTGTTCGTGGCGGTGCCGCTGTTCGGCATCGCCGAATTGGGATGGGCGGGTTACCTGAAATCCTACATCGAACCGACCATCATCATGTTGCCGTTCAACATCATCAGCGAGGCGTTCCGTACGCTGGCGTTGGCCGTCCGTCTGTTCGGAAACATGATGAACGGGGCGATGATCGTCGCCATTCTGGTGAGCATTACGCCGCTGTTGTTCCCGATCGTGATGACGGCGCTCGGTTTGCTGACCGGCATAGTCCAGACCTATATTTTCAGCATCCTCGCCGCAGTTTACATCGCGGCGGCAACGCACGGACCGGTTTCCCGGCCGCCACCCGTCGCCGCTTGACGCGACCGCCCCAACAGAAAAGGAAGAAGCCATGGATTACCTGGGTCTGATCGCGGTGGTGTCGATTGCCGTGGCGCAACAGCCCGACGCGTCGGCCACCATTACCCGCACATTGTTCGTCGGCCTCGCGATGATCGAATCCACGGCCATCTACTGCTTCGTGGTGTCGATGATCTTGATTTTGCCAACCCGTTTTGGAATTTTGCCCTCGAGGCGGCGGCCAAAGCGGCGGGACATTGATCCATGCTGATCGACTGGTTTACCGTCGCGGCGCAGGCGCTGAACTTCCTCGTGCTGGTGTGGCTGCTGAAGCGCTTCCTCTACCGCCCGGTTCTCGACGCCATTGACGCGCGTGAGGCGCGCATCGCCGAGAAACTCGCGGACGCTGCGGCTAGGGAGGCCGATGCCGTGAAGGACCGTGATTCCTTCCGGCGGAAAAATGATGACTTCGACCGGCAGCGCGTCGCCCTACTCGGAAAGGTCACGGAGGAGGCGAACGCCGAACGCAAGCGGCTTTTCGATGACGCGCGCAAGATGGCCGATGACTTGGCCGCGAAACGAGAGGAAGCGTTGCGACGCGATGCCCGGAATTTCAGCGATATTCTCCACCGCAAGACACGAGAGAAAGTCTTCGCAATAGCTCGCCGAACGCTGACCGATCTGGCGGACGCCGATTTGCAAGCGCGGATGATCGATCTGTTCCCGCGCCGTCTGCGCGCGATGGACGGCCCGGCGAAGACGGGGTTTGCCGAGGCTATCGCGGGGGCGACCGAACCGGTCGTCGTGCGCGCGGCCTTCGATCCGTCCGAGGATCAGCGCGCGGCGATTCAGGCGGCGATCGACGAAACCCTTGATGGCAAGATTCAGATCCGCTTCGAAACCGCGCCGGACATCGTCAGTGGGATCAAACTCACCATCAATGGTCGGAAATTGGGCTGGAGCATCGCCGAGTATCTGACATCGTTGGAAAAGAGCGTCGCCTCCCTTATGAAATCCGAACCGGAGCGCGCGCCCGAGAGTGAAACGGCACCCCCATGACCGAGCCCGATCCAGCGTTCGCCGATGCCCCGGTTCAGGATGCATTCGAGCGGAGCTTTGCCGCCCTGCGTGAGGCTCGCGAGACCTTTGTGCTCGGCCTGATCCCGCGCGAGGTGGGCACGATCACCACCGTATCGACCGGAATTGCCAAGGTTTCCGGCCTTCCCGGCGTTGGGTCGGAGGAAATTCTGGCTTTCCCTGGCGGCGTCTTCGGCATTGCGTTCAACGTGGACGAGGACGAGATCGGCGTCGTTCTTCTCGGCGACCACTGGCGGTTGCAGGCCGGTGATGAGGTCGAGCGCACGGAACGGGCGATGGACGTGGCGGTTGGCGACGCGTTGCTTGGACGGGTCATCGACCCGCTCGGCCATCCGCTCGATGGCAAGGGTCCGATCGTCGCGCATACGCGCCTGCCCATCGAACGTCCAGCCCCGCCGATCATGGGTCGAGCCCCGGTCGTCGAGCCGCTCCAGACCGGCTTGAAGGTGGTCGATGCGCTTATTCCCATCGGGCGCGGCCAGCGCGAACTGATCCTGGGAGACCGCCAGACCGGGAAGACCGCCATCGCGCTTGACACCATCCTCAACCAGCGCGATCAGAACGTCGTTTGCGTCTACTGCGCCATCGGGCAACGTGCGTCCGCCGTGGCGAAGGCTGTATCGGTGTTGCGAGAGAACGACGCGATGGCGTTCACCGTGGTGGTGGTGACCGAGGGCAACAATCCCCCCGGACTCACCTACATCGCGCCCTATGCCGCGACCAGCATCGCCGAGCATTTCATGGAGGCGGGGCGCGATGTCCTGATCGTCTATGACGACCTTACGCAGCACGCCCGCGCCTATCGCGAATTGTCCCTTCTGCTCCGCCGTCCTCCCGGCCGCGAGGCATTTCCAGGCGACATCTTCTACATCCATTCGCGGTTGTTGGAGCGGGCGACGCATCTGGCGGAGGAAAGTGGCGGTGGGTCTCTTGCCGCCCTGCCGATCATCGAGACCGAGGCGCAGAATATCTCCGCTTACATTCCGACCAATTTGATCTCGATCACCGATGGACAGATCTATCTGTCGCCGTCGCTATTTGAACTTGGTGTGTTGCCAGCGGTCAATGTCGGTAAATCCGTGTCGCGTGTCGGTGGAAAAGCCCAGCGCTCGGCCTATCGGGGGGTGGCGGGCGATCTTAAGCTCGCCTATGCGCAGTTCGAAGAGCTTGAAACCTTCGCCCGTTTTGGCGCGCGCCTGGACGACGATACCCGCAAGACCATCGAGCACGGACGACGTATCCGCGCCTGTCTCAAGAAGGCGGAACTTGTTCCGGTATCCGTACCCGCTCAGATCACTATCCTGCTTGCGTTGACCGCCGGTCTTTTCGACCTCGTGCCGTTGGACTGGATGACCGACGCCGAACAGGCGGTGCGGGTGGCGGCGAAAACCATCCCGGTCGAGATACAAGCACGCTTCGACACGGCAAAAACCTTGGCCGACGAGGACCGCGCGACGATCATCGAAACCGCCCGTAAGGCGCTGACGGCGTTCCTGTCGGTGACGGATACCCCGCCGGAGCCGCCCAGATCCTGAACCAAGGCCAATCAATAAAGGGAAGAGCACTATGCAAATCCTGATCAACACCTGCCACAACATTGATGGCGACGAAGCCTTGACGACGTGGATCGGCAAGGTCGTGGAGAAAGCCTTTGAGCGCCAGAGCGATCGCATTACCCGGATGGGTATCCATCCGCGCGATGAGGGCGCCGGCAAGGGGGGACGGAACGACAAGCCGTGCACGATGGAAGCGCGCCTTGCAGGCCATTGGCCATTGGTCGTTACGCATCGGGCGACGGTGTCCGACCTCGCGGTCAAAAGCACTGCCGACAAGCGGGTTCGATTGATCGGGAACGCGCTGGGACAGTTGCGCGATCCATATCCTCGCGGGACCGAATCGTCACCGCTGGTCGATATCCCCGTCGCCGAAGCATGAGCGATACCCTTGCAAGCCTGTGCAGAAAGATCGGCGGAGCGAACGACCTTCAAGGTGTCGTCCGCACGATGAAGGCGTTGGTCGGGGCGAGCATCGGACAGTATGAGCAGGCGGTTCGCGCAACTGCCGATTATGCGCGAACCATTGAATATGGGTTGGGCCTCCTCTTCCGGGCGGGCGGACGCGTCACTTCGCCGGGAGCACCGCGCGCGGGCGGCGCCGGAGCTGTCGTGTTCTGCTCCGACCAGGGATTGGTGGGAGAGTTCAACGACGTCGTGGCCGACCATGCGGCGAAGTTTCTCTCCACGCGTCCCGGCGCTCCCCGGCTTTGGGCGGTTGGCAAGTGCGTGCACGAACGATTGGCGGAAATCGGCGTTCCGGTGAACGACCGTCCCTTCGCCGTTCTGGTTTCCGTGAAAGCCATCGTGTCGCTCGTCGGACAGATTCTCGTCGCGTACGACACGGGCCGCAGCCGGGTCAGCATCGCCGAATTCCACCTTATTTACAACCGACCGACCGGTGACGGGATTTACACCCCGGTGGATCGGCGATTGCTGCCTCTGGACGAGACTTGGCGGTGCGAGTTGGCGGAGCGGCCCTGGCCGAAGGGGCCTTTGCCCGAGATCCTGGCGGACGGCAGCGCGGCGATCGGGGCGTTCATCCGCGAATATCTGTTCGTTTCGCTATTCCAAGCCTGCGCGGAATCGCTCGCAAGTGAAAACGCGGCGCGCCTCGCCGCGATGGAACGGGCGGACCGGAACATCGACAGTCTGCTGGAAACACTCAACGGAACGTTCCGTCGTTTGCGCCAGAGCGCCATTGATGAAGAGCTGTTCGACGTGGTGTCCGGCTATGAGGCACTGACGACACGATAACGAATCCCTCTCGTCGAATTACCGGATCAAGCGCCTTGACACTGTAGGGGGTACTGGTTCGATCCCCGTCGTACCCGCCATCGAACCCCCAAGGGAGGGCCTGGGGTTTCGACGGTTTTTGCGCCGACCGCCGCATCCACCGCTGGCTTTTCCGTTCGGGAGGCCCTATCTCGGGCGGCAGCCGTCGTCGGCGTCAGTGTTCCCAGAAAAGCGTGTTCCATGCCAGATTGTCCGTTTCTTCCCCCCACCAAGTTCGGAACCGTCCTTGGATATGCGCCCGGCGGCGTGCCGGTTTATTCCAGCGATTACGATAGCATCGACAAGGCGGCGTTGCCCAATCGCGCCGCCTTTCGCAATTCCGTCGATGGCATTTTCATGGGCTACAAGTGGCAGTGCGTGGAATTCGCGCGGCGCTGGCTGTACCTGACCCAGGGGGTGATCTTCGGCGATGTCGCCATGGCCTATGACATTTTTCAGTTGCGGACCCTTCGCCGGATGCAAGACGGCGGCGAGTTGCCGCTGAAGTCCTTGCGCAACGGGGCCAAACGCTGGCCGGAACCCGGCGCCCTGCTGATCTGGAATGAAGGCGGCGAATTCGTGGTTACCGGCCACGTCGCGGTGGTGACCGAGGTTTCCTCGGACCGCGTGCGTTGCGTCGAACAGAACGTCGATAATCGTCCCTGGCCGGAGGGGCGGACTTATTCCCGCGAACTTCAGGCGATGGTCGGCGCCGACGGTTCGTACTGGATTGAATGCACCTTCGGCGACGCCACCCATGCCGAAACCATCGTCGATGCCGATCCGCGGCTGTTCAATATTCAGCCCCGGTTCGTCGATCCGCAGGGCAGGGGGGGATGTCCGCTGGCTGAACCCGGAGGCCCCGGACGAGGCCGCCTACATGGAGAAGATGGGCGGCAGCCGGGTCGCCATTCTGCCGGAGAACGAACACCGCTATTACCGCATCGGCGAAACGGCGAAGCGCGAATTGAAACGCGCCACCAACGAACTGTATGCGATGTTTCTGCATGCCACCAACGCGGTGCTGGGCGACGACGCGCTGTTGCGGCATTTCAATTTGCCGCCGGTGTTGTGGCCGCGTTTGCGCCAGTCGTGGGAAAATCGCCGCAGCCGGATGATCACCGGGCGTTTCGACTTCTCGCTGTCGGAGCGGGGACTGAAGGTCTACGAATACAACGCGGATTCCGCGTCCTGCCACATGGAGTGCGGCAAGATTCAGTGTGCCTGGGCGCATCACTACGGCTGCACTGAGGGGCGGTGTTCTGGCGCCCAACTGATCCCCGATCTGGTCGAGGTCTGGCGGACGGCGAGCGTCGATGGCGTGCTGCACATCATGCGCGATGCCAACGCGGAAGAAACCTATCACACCCTGTTCATGAAAACGGCGATCGAGAAGGCGGGGATTCCCTGCAAGATCATCACCGGGGTCGCCGATCTGCGCTGGGATGCCGACGGTCGCTTCGTCGATGCCGGTGGCGTGCCGATTTCCTGGGTGTGGAAGACCTGGGCCTGGAAAACCGTGATTGATCAAATCCGCTTGAATGCGACGACGACGCCGAGGACTTGAGGCCACACCGCCCGCGCGATCTTCATCGTTCGCCGCGTCTGGCCGACGTGCTGTTGCGCAAGGAGGTCAGGGTGTTCGAGCCGCTGTGGACCTTGATCCCCAGCAACAAGGCGATTTTGCCGGTTCTGTGGTCGATGTATCCGAACCATCCCTACTTGTTGGAAGAGCGGTTCGACCTGACCGAGGATTTGCAGGAAAATGGCTGCGCCGCGAAGCCGATCGTCGGGCGTTGCGGGTCCAATATCAGTATCTTCGATGGGGATGGCGGTCTGATCGGCGAAACCAGCGGAGGGTTCGGCGATCGCCGAATGGGGCGCGGACCGTGTCGGCCTGCACATCGCGCCGCGTGGAGATTCCCACAGCATGGGGGATTCCAATCCCGCCGCGACCTTCGGTTATGTCGCCGAGCAGATGAAGGCGCGCGGCCTTGCCTTTATTTTCGCGCGCGAAAGCCAGGGGCCGGGGCGGATCGGTCCGGCGTTGAAGAAGACCTTTGGCGGTGTTTTCATCGCCAACGATGGCCTCGACAAGCTCACGGCGCAACGCGTTCTCGACGCGGGCGAGGCGGATGCGGTCAGCTTCGGCAAGGATTACATCGCCAACCCCGATCTGGTCCGTCGTCTGGCCGAAAACGCGCCGCTCAACGCCTTCGATCAGACCACCTTCTATGGCGATGGCGCTAAGGGCTATACCGACTATCCGGCCCTTGCCGCCGGGTAATCCGGCTTCGACGGTTGTGATTGCCGACCTCGGATGTCATGGTGAAGGAAAAGCGGGGTCGGTATGAGGCAGATGAAGCTGTTGCTGGAGGGGAAGGGGGTCACCCTGAATGGCGAGGTGTCGCCAAGACAGGTGCGCCGCGCCCGCGACTGGTTTACTCACGCGCGTTTTCTGGCCGAGAACTTCACCGAATTCGATTTTCTGCGGCGTGGGTTGATGCATCAGGCGCATGCCCCGGCGGCGCGCTGCAAGCGGGTTTGCGATTATCTGGAGGAAGCCGGTCTGCTGCTGCAGCAGCGCGGTGGCCTGCGTCCGGCCTCCCACGATGCCGATGCGTTCCTGCGCGGTCAGTGGCTGGAGGAATACGTCTATATGGCCTTTCACTACGCGGGGGCCGACGCCGCGACCTTCCATCAGGCGATTCACTGGCGCATCGACGAGTTCGAGGGCGATAACGAAATCGATGTCATTGCCCGCGTCGGCGACCGCTTGGCCTTTGCCTCGTGCAAGGCGATGAAGCCATATCCCAATACGTCTGGGTCGCAGAACTACCGTGGCGCCCTGATTAATTTCCTGAACGAAATCGACAATGTCCAGGGCCAGTACGGTTATCCCTGGGCCACCGCTTTTTTGTTCACCACCACCGACTTCACCGAAAACGGTGGCGCCGGTCAGTCGCGTTACGGCAGCATCCGGTGCATGGCGCCGTTGTCTCGGTCCCCTGATATAACATAGGAGCATCAATGATCTGGAGTCGTTTCTTCATGTTGGATTGGGGTGGGATTCCGGCCGTCGAGATCGTCTCGTCGGTGGCGTTGGTGCTTGCGGTGATGATTGGTCGCAGCCTGTTCGAACGCTATCTGCGCCGCCGAGAACAGTTCATCAGTGAAAAACACTGGCGGATTCTGGCCAAGGTCAAGAACGCGGCGTTTCTGGTCGTGGTCGCTGGTTTGGTGGTGATCTGGGCGCCGTCGCTGAAGACCTTGGCTCTGTCGCTGACCGCCTTCGCGGTGGCGATCATCATCGCCACTAAGGAACTGATCATGTGCCTCAGCGGCGGCGTGGTGCGGCTGGTGTCGAATTCCGCGCGGGTCGGCGACTGGGTGAAAATCGACAATATCCGTGGTCAGGTGGTGGCGATGGATCTGCTGTCTACCACCTTGCAGGAAATTCATTCGGATGGCCGGTCCTATGAATTCACCGGGCGTTTGGTGACCATCCCCAACGCGATCTTCCTATCGCAACCGGTGCGTAACGAGACCTTCTACGGTCGTTACGTCTACCACAAATTTTCCCTGGTTTTTGACGTGGGGCGGGACTTCGCGGCCGTGGAGAGGGTGGTTTTGGACTCTCTGCGCGACGACATGGCGCCGCACATGGATTTGGCGCGCCGCTATAACGCGACGATCGAACGCAAGGCGGGTCTGGATTTGCAGGATATCGAGCCGGTGATCGTTTTCGAGACCACCAACGAGGCCAAGGTGCGTATGAACGTCACCACGTTCCTGCCAACCCGCACTGCGGTTCCGTTCGAACAGAACGCGGTGCGGGCGGCCCTGACGTTGCTGGCCGCCCCCGTGTCCAAGCCATAGGGAAAAGCGCGTCATGTTTTTCCTGCCTCTTTATGACGACAACCCGGCGCGACGCCCGGGCTATGTCACCTGGTTGCTGATTTGCGCCTGCGTTGCCGTGTTTCTGTGGCAGATGGGGTTGCCCGAGGTTCAGGCGCGGCTGGTTTCCGTGCAGTACGGCACGGTGCCGGAACTGTTGTTGGGCGGCGGCGAGTTGCCGCCCGAGTATCGGATGATACCCGCCTGGGCGTCGCCCTTGAGTTCGATGTTTCTGCACGGTGGTTTTTTGCATCTGGGCGGCAACATGCTGTTCCTGTGGATCTTCGGCAACAATGTCGAGGGGGCCATGGGCCGTGCGCGCTATGTCCTGTTCTATGGACTGTGCGGCTATGCGGCGGCGCTGTTCCAGGCGGTTCTGGATGTCCATTCGACGGTGCCGATGGTTGGCGCCTCGGGGGCGGTCGCCGGGATGCTGGGGGCCTATGCCCTGCTCTATCCCAGGGCCAACGTGCGGACCCTGGTGGTGGTGCTGGTGTTCTTCCGCATCGTCAGCGTTCCGGCAGGGGCGATTTTGATCGGCTGGTTCCTGATGCAGACGATCAGCGGTTTGCAAACGCCCCCGGGCGTGCAGGGCGGGGTGGCGCATTTCGGGCATATCGGCGGCTTCGTCGTCGGTTGCGCGTTGATCTTCGCCTTCAAGCGCGACGAAGTTCGGCTGTTCCAGCCGGGAAACAGCCGTTCGTTCACGATTTCCCCGATCGTGATGCCGTCGCAGCGGGCGCGGCGACGCGGCGGGGTTCCGAATTCCGGTCCGCCGCCGTGGGAAAAAGGCTGAGCCCGTTGCCTGCGCGTTCTAGGCGCCGAAGTGGTCCATGCCCAGGCCATCCATCTCGATCGCCGTCGGCAGGCCCAGCACCGCGTCGGCGATGACGTCGCCGGCCCCGGCGGACATGGTCCATCCCAAGGTGCCGTGTCCGGTGTTGAGCCACAGCCCCTTGACCGGGGTCTTGCCGATGATCGGCGCGGAATCCGGCGTCGAGGGCCGCAGGCCCGCCCAGAAATTCGGTTCCGCGTAGTCGGAGGCGTTGGGGAACAGGGCGCGGGTCTTGTCCAGGATGACGTTTGCGCGACGTTGATTGATGTCGTCGTTCCAGCCGTTGAGCTCGGCGGTTCCGGCGGCGCGCAAACGCTCGCCGAAGCGGGAAAACACCATCTTGTTCTCGTCGTCGATCAGGCTGATGGTGGGGGCGCCCTCGTATCCCGCCGTCGAAACCGTGATCGAATAGCCCTTGGCGGGATAGATCGGCAGGGTAAAGCCGACACCGTCCGTCAGCTTGCCGCTGAAACTGCCCAGCGCCACCACCGCCGCGTCGCAAGTCAGGCGCTCGCCATCGCCGACCACCACCGCCGACAATGTGCTGTCGTTGGCCTCAAGGCAGCGAATCTCGGTGTCGAAACGGAACGCCGTTCCCAGCTTTTCGGCTTCCTTCTCCAGGGACTGCGTGAACAAGAAGGCATCGCCGCTTTCGTCCGACGGGCTGAAAATGCCGCCGACCAGATCGCGGCGCATGGTTTCCAATGCGGGTTCCAGGGCCAGGCATTCGTCCACGGTTTTGATTTCGCGGTCCAAACCATGGGCATTCATCGACGCGTTGGCGCGGGTCGCGGCGTCGAAGTCGCGACCGTCGCGATAGAAATTCAGAATGCCGCGGCTGAGTTCGTCATAGTGCAAGCCGGTTTCGGTTCGCCATTGTCGCAGAATGACGCGGCTGTGCATGGCGACGCGCAGCGCTCGTTCCAGGTTGCGGTTGCTGCGTCTGGCCGAGGTGTTGGACAAAAACAACAGTCCCCACCGCCACAGGGCCAGATCCGGCTTCCAGAAAGGCAGGTATAGCGGCGCGTCGACCCGTCCGAACCATTTCAGCAGTTGGTTTGGTGTATGCGGTGTTGCCCAGGGGGTGACGTGACAAGCGGAAATCTGGCCACCGTTGGCGAAGCTGGTTTCCATCGCCGGCGCGGGTTTCCGGTCGATGACCAGAACCTCGGCGCCGCGTCGGGCCAGGGCATAGGCGGTGCAAACCCCGACGACTCCGGCTCCAAGAACGATCACGCGCATGGGGAAATTACCTTAATCGTGAATTCCAAGGCGCCCGCAGGCAAACGGTTTTACCCAACGCCACAGTGCGCTACACTTTGGACCCAACCCTTCCGCCGCGCAATCCCGCAGAGGTGGCCCGTGTCCGAAACCGCAGTCGATCCGTTGCATCCGCAGCGTTTGGCGCAAGCCACGTCCCCGGCGTTGCTGCTGTCGCCCGTGCAAATGGGGGAGGCCGATCGTCAGGCGATCGCCGCCGGAATTCCCGGATCGGTTTTGATGGACAATGCCGGTCGTGCCGTTGCCCGCGAAATCGTGGCGCGATGGACACCGTGTCCGGTGGTGGTGGCGTGTGGTCCCGGTAACAACGGCGGCGATGGTTTTGTCGCCGCCGCCGCGTTGCGTGCTGCGGGCTGGACGGTTTCCGTCGCCCTGTCTTGCGATCCCGGCGATTTACGGGGCGATGCGGCGGCGGCAGCCTGGGGCGCGGCCTTTTCGTCGTTGACTCTAGCCAGTCTGGAGGGGGCCGGTCTGGTGGTGGATGCCTTGTTCGGGGCGGGGCTGAATCGTCCCCTGGACGGCTCGGAGGCGGCGTTTCTGGTTGCGGCTCAAGACGCCGGGTTGCCGATTGTTGCGGTGGATGTTCCCAGCGGCGTCGATGGCGCCATCGGGGCGGTGCGCGGATTTGCCGCCGCCGCCGAGCTGACCGTCACCTGTTTTTCGCATGAAGCCGGGGCACAAGCTGTTGCCTGGTCGCGATTTGTGCGGGCCGGTGGTGGTCGCCGACATCGGCATCGCGGCGGAGGCCTGTCTGGCCGTTGCCGCGTCCGCACGCGGCCTCGCACAAATATACGCGTGGACACCTGCTGGTGATCGGCGGCGAGCTTTCCGGCGCGGCGCGATTGGCGACGCGGGCGGCGCGGGCGGCGCGGCGGGTCGGGGCTGGTCAGTATCGTCTGTCCGCCGCAGGTCCAGGCGGTCTGTGCCGCCGATTCCCTCGGCGCGATCGTTCTGGCCGCAGAATCGGCGGTCAGCGAAAGCGTGTTCCTTGCGGCGTTGGCCGATCCCTGCCGCAATGTCGTGTTGATCGGTCCCGGTCACGGCGATGCGCCGCGTCTGCGGCGACGGGTTCTGGAAATTCTGGCGACGGGGCGGGGGGCGGTCCTGGATGCCGATGCGCTGACCGCCTTTGCCGACTCTCCCGATGCTTTGTTCCGGGCGATCGCCGGTCCGACCGTTCTGACCCCGCACGCCGGGGAATTCTCGCGGTTGTTTCCAGACCTCGACGCGGCCCACGATCGTTTGGGCGCGGCGCGGGCCGCCGCCGCGCGGGCCGGGTCGGTGGTGATTCTGAAAGGGTCGGATACCGTGATCGCCGCGCCGGATGGTAAGGCGGTGATCAACGACAATGCGCCGCCGACCCTGGCCGCCGCCGGGTCGGGCGATGCTCTGGCGGGATTGGTGGCGGGTCTGATGGCGCAGGGGATGGGGCCTATGGCCGCCGCCGCCGCCGTCTGGTTGCATGGGGAGGCGGCGCGTCGTTTCGGTCCCGGCTTGATCGCCGAGAATATTCCCGATACATTGCCCGCCGTTTTGCTGGCCCTGGCCGGGGACTTGCCCGCAAATTAATGATGTTGTCTTGGCGGGGGCATGCTATAGAATCCGGCTCCGGCGATTCGTCGTGCCAGAGGCACGGGACGATTGCGGGCGTGGTGGAATTGGTAGACACTCCAGATTTAGGTTCTGGTGGCGAAAGCTGTGGGGGTTCAAGTCCCTTCGCCCGCACCACTTGCCCGCGCTCCCGTCGTGCCGACGGCGAATCGTTTCGGGTGGATTTCGCGTGATGGTTCCGCCGCGTTCGGGTCCGGCATCCGCCGGGTTCCGCGCCGTGGTTCCGTCGCTTCGTCATGTTTCCTTACGAACAGTCACAGAGCTCTCCTATGCAGGTAACCGAAACGAACACGGAAGGGCTGAAGCGCGAGTTCAAGATTTTCGTGCCCGCCGCTTCCATCGAGAAAAAAATCACGGCGCGCTTGGTCCAGGTCGGCCAGACTGCTTCGATCCCGGGGTTCCGTCCCGGCAAGGTGCCGATGGCATTTCTGCGCCAGCGTTACCGGCCTGCGGTGATGGGCGAGATCCTAGAAGCGATGATCAACGAATGCACCGCGCGGACGGTGTCCGAGCGCAAGTTGCGCCCGGCGATGCAGCCGAAGATCGAGATCGTCTCGTTCGACGACGGCAAGGATCTGGAATTTTCGGTCGAGATGGAAATTCTGCCGGAAATCGTTCTGGCCGATCTGTCCGGCATTAGCCTGGAACGTCTGAAGGCGACCGCGCCGGACGAGGATGTCGAGACGGCGTTGGCCAATCTGGCGCGCAACCATGCCGCGCCCGAGCCGATCGCCGAGGACCGCGCCGCGGCGAATGGCGATGTGGTCGTCATTGATTTCCTTGGCAAGCTGGACGGTGTGCCGTTCCCGGGCGGCGAGGGCAAGGACTTCGACCTTGAACTCGGCTCCGGCATGTTCATCCCCGGCTTCGAGGAGCAACTGGTTGGCGTCAAGGTGGGTGAGGCGACGGAGGTCAAGGTGACCTTCCCTGAGGCCTATCACTCCAAGGATCTGGCAGGCAAGGAAACCACCTTCGACGTCACCGTGAAGGCGATCAAGGCGATGGTCGAGCCGACCATCGACGACGATCTGGCCAAGAAGGAAGGCCTGGACGATCTGACCGCTCTGTGCGCCGCCCTGCGCCAGCGCATCGAGGAGGAATTCGCCCAGGTGTCGCGCCAGCGTTTGAAGCGGCTGCTGTTGGACGCCTTGGACGAGATCCATAAGTTCGAGGTTCCGGCCTCGATGCTGGAGGCCGAGTTCGCGGCGATCTGGAAGAACCTGGAAGAAGCCAAGAAAAGCGGCGCCCTGGACCCGGCCGATGTCGAAAAGTCCGAGGAAGCGTTGAAGGACGAATACACCGTGATCGCCGAACGCCGGGTGCGTTTGGGCCTGGTCCTGGCGGAAATCGGCCGCATCAACAACATCCAGGTCAGCAAGGAAGACATGCGGCGCGCGGTCTTCCAGCAGGCCCGTCAGTTCCCGGGTCAGGAACGCCAGGTCTTTGAATACTTCACCAAGAATCCGCAGGCGATGGAACGGTTCCAGGCCTCGCTGTTCGAAGAGAAGACCGTCGATTTCATCCTGGAATTGGTCCAGCTGACCGACAAGGACGTGACGCCGCAAGAGCTGATGGCCGATCCGGACGCGGTCGATGCTCCGGTGCCGAAGAAGAAGGCTCCCGCCAAGAAGAAGGCGGCCAAGGCCGAGGACAAGCCTGAATCCACGTCGGAAGCCAAGGCTGAATCCGCTGCTCCGCCCGCCAAAAAGCCGGCGAGGAAAAAGACGAAGGCCGTCGCCGAGGAATAATCGGCGCATATCCGTGCATGGCATGCGACGACGCCCGGGGGAAAGCTTCCGGGCGTCGTTCTTTTCCGGTCTTGCAAGGGTCTGCGAAAAGCGGATATGTCCTAGATGACCCGTTGCGAGACGACATTCGATTTGAGCGAGGCATTCATGCGCGACCGTGACCCCATCGACGTTTACAACAACACCCTGGTCCCGATGGTGGTGGAGCAGACCAGCCGCGGCGAGCGGTCCTATGACATCTTTTCCCGCCTGTTGAAGGAACGCATCGTCTTTCTGACCGGGCAGGTCAATGATTCGGTGGCCAGCCTGATCTGCGCGCAGTTGCTGTTCCTGGAATCCGAAAATCCGGCCAAGGACATTTCGTTCTACATCAACTCGCCGGGCGGCGTAGTGACCTCTGGTTTGGCGATTTTCGACACCATGAAGTATATCCGCTGCGATGTTTCGACGGTGTGCATGGGGCAGGCGGCCTCGATGGGGTCCTTCCTTTTGTGCGCTGGCGCCAAGGGCAAGCGGTTTGCGTTGCCGAATTCGCGGATCATGATCCACCAGCCGTCCGGCGGTTTTCAGGGGCAGGCCTCGGACATCGAGATCCAGGCCCGCGAAATTCTGGAACTGCGCGGTCGTCTGAACAAGATTTACGCCGAGTATACCGGGCAGGACATTTCCACCATCGAAAAGGCCATGGATCGCGACAACTATATGACCGCCGAGGCGGCCAAGGCGTTCGGTCTGGTCGATGAAGTGGTGGCGCTGCGTCCGGCCCCGGTGGACGGCAAAAGCGCCACCTGACGGCGACGGGGAGCAAATTCCCCGTGCGGGAACGGTGACGGATCGGCTTGGCGCCCCTACCTATGGTGTGGACGGAGTGGTCCAAGGGGTGGCGGTGCCGGATTTGACGGTTGTGAGCGACGCGAAAGTCCGGCTAGGATGGTGGTGTCGGCAACCGTTTCCGCCGCGGAATGCGGTGGTTTCGATGGTAGGAGTAACGGATGGTCAAGTCCTCTGGCGGCGACTCGAAGAACACGTTGTATTGCTCGTTCTGCGGCAAGAGCCAGCACGAAGTGCGTAAGCTCATCGCCGGGCCGACGGTGTTCATCTGCGACGAGTGCGTCGAACTGTGCATGGACATCATTCGCGAGGAGAACAAGTCCAGTCTTGTTCGTTCGCGTGATGGCGTGCCGACGCCGCAGGACATCATGGCGGTGCTGGACGACTATGTGATCGGCCAGCGGCACGCGAAGAAGGTGCTCGCGGTGGCCGTGCACAATCACTATAAGCGCCTGGCTCACGCGGCGAAGAACAACGACGTCGAGCTGTCGAAGTCGAACATTTTGCTGATCGGCCCCACCGGCTGCGGCAAGACGCTATTGGCGCAGACCCTGGCGCGCATCCTGGATGTGCCGTTCACGATAGCCGACGCCACCACGCTGACCGAGGCCGGTTATGTCGGCGAGGATGTGGAGAACATTATCCTCAAGCTGCTGCAATCCGCCGACTACAACGTCGAACGCGCGCAGCGCGGCATCGTCTATATCGACGAAATCGACAAGATCAGCCGCAAGTCCGACAACCCGTCGATCACCCGCGACGTTTCCGGCGAAGGCGTGCAGCAGGCCTTGCTGAAGATCATGGAAGGGGCCGTCGCCTCGGTGCCGCCGCAGGGCGGGCGCAAGCATCCGCAACAGGAATTTCTGCAGGTCGATACCACCAACATCCTGTTCATTTGTGGCGGCGCGTTCTCCGGCCTGGAGAAGGTGATCGGGCAGCGCAACCAGGGGACCTCGATCGGCTTCGGCGCCGACGTGAAAAGTCCGGAAGAGCGTCGCTCGGGCGACGTGTTACGGGCGGTCGAGCCGGAAGACTTGTTGAAGTATGGTTTGATACCGGAATTCGTCGGTCGTCTGCCGGTGATCGCCACCCTGGAAGATCTGGACAAACCGGCCTTGATCGAGATTCTGACCAAGCCGAAGAATGCCCTGGTCAAGCAATATCAGCGCTTGTTCGAGATGGAAAACGTCGCTCTGTCGTTCAAGGACGAGGCCATGGTCTTGATCGCGCACAAGGCGATTGCCCGCAAGACCGGCGCGCGTGGCCTGCGTTCGATCATGGAAGGTATCCTGCTTGAGACCATGTTCGACCTTCCCAGCCAGAATGGGATCGAGGAAGTTGTGGTCAACAAAGAGGTCGTCGAGGGAACCGCTAAGCCCTTGTTTATCTACGGCGACCGCCGGGAGGAGGTCGGCTCCAGCGCCTGATTCGGTGCCGGTGCCGATGTCCGGGGCTTGACCTGACGGGTCCCGCCCCATAGCTCTTGGGCGTGACGCGTCGCGTGGCGCGTCACGCCCAGAGTCAGCCATGTACCCAAGAGGACGAATTTTGACTGAATCCAGCGGAAACGCCTTTCCTGTCCTGCCGCTGCGCGACATCGTGGTTTTTCCCCACATGATCGTGCCGCTGTTCGTCGGCCGCGAGAAATCCGTGCTGGCCCTGGAGGAGGTGATGCGCGAGGACAAGCAGATTCTGCTGGTCGCGCAAAAGGATGCCACCCAGGACGACCCGGGTGCCGAGGATACCCATCAGGTCGGCACGCTCAGCACCGTGTTGCAGTTGTTGAAGCTGCCCGACGGCACCGTGAAGGTTCTGGTGGAAGGCGGAAAACGCGCCCGCCTCGAGCGTTTCGGCGAAGAGAAGCCCTATTTCGAGGCCTTTGCCGCGGTGATCGAGGACGAGTGGGGGGACGAACAGGAAACCGAAGCGTTGGCGCGCTCGGTGGTGTCGCAGTTTGATCAGTACATCAAGCTGAACAAGAAGATTCCGCCCGAGGTGATGGTTTCGATCAATCAGATCGAGGACCCTTCGAAACTGGCGGATACCGTGGCTTCGCATCTGCAGGTGAAAATCGCCGAGAAGCAGAAACTGCTGGAGGTGATCTCGGTTCATGATCGTCTAGAGCGGGTCTATGCCTTCATGGAATCTGAAATCGGCGTACTGCAGGTGGAAAAGAAAATCCGCAGCCGCGTCAAACGCCAGATGGAGAAGACGCAGCGCGAGTATTATCTGAACGAGCAGCTGAAGGCGATCCAGAAGGAACTGGGCGAGACCGACGACGGTCGCGACGAGATCGCCGAGCTTGAGGAACGCATCGAAAAGGCCAAGCTGTCGAAAGAAGCCCGCGAAAAGGCGGTGGGCGAGCTGAAGAAGTTGCGCAACATGAGCCCGATGTCCGCCGAGGCGACGGTGGTGCGCAACTATCTGGATTGGATTCTGGCGCTGCCGTGGAAAAAGCGCACCCGCATCAAGAACGACATGAAGTGGGCGGAATCGGTCTTGAACGAGGAGCATTACGGCCTCGACAAGGTCAAGGAACGCATCCTCGAATACCTTGCGGTGCAACAGCGCATCCAGAAGGTGCGGGGGCCGATTTTGTGCTTGGTCGGCCCGCCCGGTGTCGGCAAGACCTCGCTTGGCAAGTCGATCGCGCGGGCGACGGGGCGTAACTTCGTGCGGGTGTCGCTGGGTGGCATGCGGGACGAGGCGGAAATCCGTGGCCATCGCCGCACCTATATCGGGTCGATGCCGGGCAAGGTGATCCAGGGCATGAAAAAGGCGGGAGCGGCGAACCCGCTGTTTCTGCTGGACGAGGTGGATAAGGTCGGCGCCGATTGGCGCGGCGATCCGGCTTCGGCGTTGCTGGAGGTGTTGGACCCGGAACAAAACGTTGCCTTCAACGATTTGTATCTGGAGGTCGATTACGACCTTTCCGACGTGATGTTCGTAACCACCGCCAACACCCTGCGTATGCCGCAGCCGTTGTTGGATCGTATGGAGATCATCCGTCTGTCCGGCTATACCGAGGACGAGAAGGTTGAAATCGCGAAACGCCACCTGATCGAAAAGCAGCTGAAGGCGAACGGTCTGAAGCAGGGCGAATGGTCGATTTCTGATGACGCACTGAAGGATCTGATCCGCTATTACACGCGGGAAGCCGGGGTGCGCAATCTGGAACGCGAAATCGCCAATCTGACCCGTAAGGCGACCAAGGAAATTCTGACGAAGAACACCATCAAGATCGCCGTGACCCGCAGGAATCTTGATAAATACGCGGGAATTCGCAAGCACCGCTATGGCGAGGCCGAGCGCGAGGATCTGATCGGCGCGGTGACCGGCTTGGCGTGGACCGAGGTCGGCGGCGAGTTGCTGACCATTGAATCCGTGTTGATGCCGGGCAAGGGCGCGGTGACCCTGACCGGTCAACTGGGCGATGTGATGAAGGAATCGATCCAGGCGGCGCGCTCTTTCGTGCGCTCGCGGTCTCCGTCCTTGGGCATCAAGCCGACCATGTTCGAAAAGAAGGACATCCACGTTCACGTGCCGGAAGGCGCGACGCCAAAGGATGGGCCGTCCGCCGGGGTGGCGATGGTGACCTCGATCGTTTCGGCGTTGACCGGCATTCCGGTGCGGAAAGACGTCGCGATGACCGGTGAAATCACCCTGCGGGGGCGCGTGTTGGCGATTGGCGGCCTGAAGGAAAAGCTTTTGGCGGCTTTGCGCGGCGGCATCAAGACGGTCTTGATCCCGGACGAGAACGAAAAAGATCTGGCCGATATCCCGGATAACGTCAAACGCGGTCTAAAAATCATCCCGGTTAGCACCGCGGATCAAGTATTGGGGCTTGCCCTGGTGCGTCCGCCAACGCCGATTGAATGGGACGAGCCCACCGACGAATCTCTGCTAAAAATTGCAGCGGCTTCGGAAGGGGATGACTCCGTGTTGACGCACTAGCAGGGTGTTGAAGAAGTCAGAGTGGCTCTCAGACGAAGCCTGATTCATCGCTGCCATGGATGTAGATGTGGCCAACCAATCGGCCAGCAGTGCCGAGGGCGACCCATCCTCTCCCGCAAGCAATATCGGCGTCGTTGTGGCCTTCCCACGAGAATTCGGCGCAGACGGCACCATCCCGGCTCCCGTAACGCACGTCGAGCCATCTCTTGACCGCGCCGAACACCAGTTCGCCATCAGAGGCGCCACCAAAGGTAATGTGGGCGGGCTCCAGAAGGTCGAGATGATCATCTGGCCAAGTGTCCATCTCGACGATGCTCCGGCGGCCTTCGAAGACTTTGGCAAAGGCGGGCGGGCGCTTCATGTGGGCATCTCCCCTGCCAGCAGTTTGGGTGGTCGCACCAGATTGTAGGCGGCTGCCGAGAAGGCGAAGGCCCAATCCACCTTATCAAGGCCGCGCAGTTTGGTTTTCCGCATCCCTGCGACTGTCTTGATCCAGCCAAAGGCTTCCTCGATCCGCTTGCGGATGCGCATGGAGGCGGTATAGCCGGGATGGCGGGTGGTGCGCTTATCTATGGCCGAGCGACGTCGGCTAGGTTCAGGACCCATTAAATTATTGTCAGGCAGATCGGCGGCTAATTCACTCATGGGAGGGAGGACCCCATCCATGAGTGATCTGTTTTGGTTGTCAGAGAGGCAGCTGGCGAAGATCGAGCCGCATTTCCCGCTATCGCATGGCGTGCTGCGGGTTGATGATCGGCGAGTGATCAGCGGCATCGTTCATGTGATCCGCAACGGCTTACGGTGGCGAGATGCACCACCCGTCTATGGCCCCCACAAAATCCTCTATAATCGTTTCGTTCGCTGGAGCCGACTTGGGGTGTTCAGCCGGATCTTCGTGACCTTGACGGGAGAGGCTGGCCCTCCAGACCGGTTGATGATCGATGCAACCCACCTGAAAGCTCATCGGACCGCCGCGAGCCTCTATAAAAAGGGGCTCTTCCCCGATGTATCGGACGCACAAAAGGCGGGCTGAACTCCAAGCTTCATGCGGTTTGCGACGGACAAGGAAGGCCCCTCATCCTGCTGCTCAGCGAGGGGCAAATGAGCGATCACAAAGGCGCGATGCTGTTGCTCGACCCATTTCCCGAGGCCAACGTCCTGATCGCCGACAAGGGCTATGACGGTGATCCCCTTCGAGAGGCTTTGACACAGCGAGGGATCGCTACATGCATCCCGCCAATGCGTCATCGCAAAACCCAGTACGCTTACGACAAAACCCTCTATCGCCAGCGTCATAGGATCGAGAACCTCTTCGCTCGCCTCAAGGATTGGCGGCGTATCCACACCCGATATGACCGATACGCGGATATCTTCTTTGCCGCCGTCATCATCGCGGTACTCCTCCTCTTCTGGATCGAACCTTAATGAGTCCTGAGCCTAGTGTTCTGCGCCACGTGAGGACGCACGTTGAGCGTCCGTGGTTCCTCGACAAAATCGGCGGCATCGTAGCCGCAGTCGGCACCCAACGTAATTGCGCGCGGTCGGTCGCCCAGGGGCTCGATCATGTCCAGTGCCGCCAACCGTTCAGCGTGACCCGATGCGTGGGTTAGCCGGGTGTCCACGATCAAGCCCGAACGGTTTTCCATCAGCCCATGACCGATAAAGCACAGCTTAGCCTCCATGCCTGCCCCCTTGCGGTAGAGCATGGCATCGGGATCGGTGGTGCTCTTGTGAGTATCGTTGGATCGTTTCTCGCCGCGAAAATCGACCGAGGGGTTGCGACCACCGCCTTCACCGCCATCGCCCTCAGCGGCCTTCGGTCTGAAGCTCTTCATTGAGGCCCACGCTTCGATCAGCGTGCCGTCGACGCTGAAATGCTCGCTCGACAGCAGCCGTTTGATCCGGGGTTGGACCAACACCGCCGCCAGGAATTTTGCGGCGATGTCCCCTTCCAGCAGCCGGTCGCGGTTCTTGGAGAATGTGGAATGGTCCCAGGCCGGGTCATCTACCCCGAGACCGACGAACCAACGGAACAGCAGATCAAAGTCCGGGCGCTCCATCAATTGGCGTTCCGAACGGATCGAGTAGAACACCTGCAACAGCATGGCCCGCAGCAGCTTCTCCGGTGGAACCGACGGCCGACCCATTCCTGAGTAGAGCGCTGCAAAGTCGCCCGACAACGCCGCTAGTGCCGTATTGGTCATCTCCCGGATCGTCCGCAGCGGGTGGTCCATGCGCACCCGCGTCTCCAGGTCAACGTAGGAGAACAAGTCTCCAGATCGCTTGTCTGTCCCGTGCATCATTCCCTCAGCAACAAGCCACTACCGAGATTGAATTATGCCGATACCAGCCATGCCGCCGATTTTTCAACACCCTGCTAGTCGCGTTTCACTTTTCCTTGGATTGTAGAAGAGTGGCGACGTTATTGTAGCCCCTCTTTTTCTTGTCTTCTTGCGTGCGGGAAAGTGCACTTAAATTCCGCTTATGTGTTTGCAGTGTATTTTCTCTGTCTTGTGTGATTGGCGTCACTGCCAAGCGGGCCGTGGCATCGTAGGACGCATTGGGGTTTGCCTGTCAAGCCTGCAAAAGAGAGGAAAACCGCGCTTCTTCCGTTGACGGCTCGCGCCGATGCGTTCTACACTGCGTGCCGTCGGGTTGATCGAGATGTTTTCAAATCCAATAAAATTGGGTCTCGCATAAGGGGTCTTGCCGTGAATAAGAATGATCTCGTTGCTGCTGTTGCGGCGCAGGCGGAATTGTCCAAGACGGATGCCGCCAAGGCTGTTGATGCCGTGTTTCAGGCAATCACTGCAGCCCTGCAGAAGAAAGACGAAGTTCGTTTGGTTGGCTTCGGCACGTTCAGCGTTGCCGAGCGCACCGCCACCGACGGCCGCAATCCTCGGACTGGCGAGAAGATCACCATTCCCGCCTCCACGCAGCCGAAATTCAAGGCTGGCAAGGGTCTGAAGGACGCTGTCAACTAAACCGGAATTGGTTTATGGATAAAGCCGATCACGTCTTGTGATCGGCTTTTCTTATTTCCGCAAGGGGACGGGCGGTTAGCTCAGCTGGGAGAGCGGCTGGTTTACACCCAGTAGGTCGGCGGTTCGATCCCGTCACCGCCCACCACCCTACGCCTTCGTAGCCGCGCACGGCGCCCACCGCGCCGGTTCCGGTCGGGTCCTGGCGCGATGCGACGGGTTTGACCGACCGCCGCGCGGTCCGCCGCCAAGTGACGTGGCCTCGTGATTTCAGCCGAAAGAGAAGCCCGCCAGAGTGCTTGGGCAACATTCCCAGGCCGGCGGACTAGTTAAACGCGTTGCCCGGATGCAGCCCAACCTTCTTTAAGATCATCGCCAAGGGGCAGAACCCGGTGACCGATGCTTGCATCAGGTTGAGCCCGACGAATCCGCTGAGCAACAGCCAGATTGGGCCGAATAGATAGGCAAGAATCGAGGCGGTCAAAACGACGCTGCCGGCGAACAGAATGACCATGCGGTCGATGTTCATGGGGGGGCTCCTTGGGTTTGTCGTGGTTTGCGAAAACATAAATTAGCAGAAGTGAATATAGTGCGGTTTTCGACAATCGCAAGGTGGCGCGTGGGGGGGGGGGGCTGGCGATGGCGGGCCGTCGTTGCGCGATCTTGTTTTTCTCGTGCGGAGTCTCGTCGGGGTTTCCAATGGCGGTGCCATCCTCGCTTGAATTTCTTTTTCGGCTGTCCGTCTCCAGTCTCGGATACGAAAGACGATGAGTAAGCCTCTTTCCGTGGGCGGTTATTCCGTTAGATATATTCAGAAAAATGGTGGCGATCGGGTGCCGGGCAGGGGGCGGGTATTCGCATGATCGTACAAGGATGTGGGCTTTCCCCATGCCTTTCTTGACACTCCGATGTCCGTGGGATTACATGCTGTGGCGGCGGCGGGTGTCTAGAACGAAAGTCATGGGTGTTTCGCCGTCGCACCGGTTGCTTACCGGTCGGTCGATGGCGTTGTTTCCCCCTTGTCGTTGTGGGCGTACACTCGCCGGGACCCAGCCGGGGAGTCGGGAAGCCGCGCATCGACGTCGTGGCGAAGCATAGGGGAAGGGGCTGAACGCATGGACGAGTTGTTGCGGGAATACCTGCCGATCCTGGTGTTCGTCGGTGTCGCGATCGGCATGGCCGGAATGATGGTGGTTGCCTCGCTCGTGGTCGCGCGGCAGAACCCGGACACCGAAAAGGTCACCGCCTATGAGTGCGGTTTCGAAGCCTTCGACGATGCCCGTGCGCGTTTCGAGGTGCGTTTCTACCTGGTGTCCATCCTCTTCATCATTTTCGATCTTGAAGCCGCCTTCCTGTTCCCCTGGTCGGTGGTGTTAAGCAAGGTTGGGCTTTTTGGCTTGGTCTCGATGCTGATTTTCCTGGGCGTTCTGACGGTTGGGTTCATCTACGAATGGCGCAAGGGGGCTCTGGAATGGGAGTAAGGTCATGAACGGCGGCAACGAAGCGCGCGATCTGTCCGGGCCCATGGTTCCCGAGGGCATCACTCAGGATGAAATGCTGGGGTTGGTTGGCTACAAGGTGTCCAACAACGGGTTCGTTCTTGCCAAGTTGGACGATTTGATGAACTGGGCGCGGACCGGGTCGATGTGGCCGATGACCTTCGGCTTGGCCTGTTGCGCCATCGAGATGATCCATACCGGCTGTTCGCGCTATGACCTTGACCGCTTCGGCGTGGTGTTTCGTCCCAGCCCGCGTCAGGCCGACGTAATGATCGTCGCCGGCACCTTGACCAATAAAATGGCTCCCGCCTTGCGTAAGGTTTACGACCAGATGGCGGAGCCGCGCTGGGTGATTTCCATGGGGTCCTGCGCCAACGGCGGCGGCTATTACCACTATGCCTATTCGGTGGTGCGCGGTTGCGATCGTATCGTGCCGGTGGACGTCTATGTTCCGGGGTGTCCGCCGACCGCTGAGGCGCTGCTCTACGGCATCCTGCAATTGCAAAAGAAGATCCGCCGCACCCGCACGCTTTCGCGCTAGATCCTCCCGTCTTTATTCTCGGAATCTGGAAAGCCATGACCGACGATTTTGCTTCCGTCCGCCGCATCGCCCACCAGGAGGTTGGCGACCATATCGAAGCGCTTCTCGGCGACCATATCGACCGTGTCGGCCTGGAAGGCGACGAACTGGTGATCCATGCCAAGGCCCAGGGCATCGTGCCGTTGCTGATGTTCCTGCGCGACGATGGGGTTTGTCTGTTCAAGATTCTATTGGATGTCTGTGGCGTCGATTGGCCGGGGCGCGAGCGGCGTTTCGAGGTCGTCTATAATCTTTTGTCCCTGCGGCACAATCTGCGGGTGCGGGTGAAGGTCGATGTGGCCGAGGGCGAAACCGTTCCGTCTGTGGTGAGCGTCTTCTCGTCGGCCGGTTGGTTCGAACGCGAAACCTATGACATGTATGGCGTTTGTTTCGATGGGCACCCGGATTTGCGGCGCATTCTGACCGACTATGGGTTCGATGGGTATCCGTTGCGCAAGGATTTCCCCCTCTCCGGCTTTGTCGAGGTGCGCTACGACGACGGACAGAAGCGCGTCGTCTATGAACCGGTCAAATTGACTCAGGAATTCCGCACGTTCGATAACCTGAGTCCGTGGCAGGGGCCGGAACCGGCGCGGTTCGCGCGGGTTCCGCCGGGTGATGAAAAAGCGACGGGCGGCAAGGCGTAAAGGGAGCGGGACGGAGATGTCGGACACACGTACCGAGAATTTCACCATCAACTTCGGGCCGCAGCATCCGGCGACGCATGGCGTGCTGCGTTTGGTTCTGGAGATGTCTGGCGAAGTCGTCGATCGCGCCGATCCGCACATCGGTCTGCTGCATCGCGGCACCGAGAAGTTGATCGAGCACAAAACCTACCTTCAGGCACTGCCGTACTTCGATCGCTTGGATTACACCTCGCCGATGAGCGAGGAACATGGTTTCTCACTGGCGGTGGAAAAGCTTTTGGGGGTCGAGGTGCCACCGCGTGCCCAATACATCCGCGTGATGTTTGCGGAAATCACGCGGGTTCTCAATCACATCCTCAATCTGACCTCGCATGCCCTGGATGTCGGCGCGATGACGCCGATCCTATGGGGGTTCGAGGTTCGCGAAAATGGCATGGAGTTGTACGAGCGGGTGTCGGGGGCGCGCTTCCACGCGGCCTATATCCGTCCCGGCGGCGTCGCCTTGGACCTTCCCGCCGGTTTGACCGATCGGATATCCGCGTGGTGCGACGAGGTATCGACGTTCATCGTGGACATGGAACGGTTGCTGACCGGAAATCGCATTTTTCGCCAGCGGACCGCCGATGTCGGCAAAATCTCTGCCGAGGATGCGCAGGACTGGGGATTCACCGGGCCGTGTTTGCGGGCCTCGGGCGTGCCGTTGGATTTGCGCAAGGCGCAGCCCTACGACTGCTATGCCGATCTCGATTTCGATATTCCGATCGGCAAGAACGGCGATTGCTTCGACCGCTATCTGGTGCGAGTCGAGGAAATGCGGCAGTCGATCCGGCTGGTCCGGCAGTGTCTTCAGAAGATGCCTGGCGGTCCGGTGAAGGTGGACGACCGCAAGATTTCGCCGCCGCCGCGGGCCGAGATGAAGCAGTCGATGGAAGCCCTGATCCATCACTTCAAACTGTTTTCGGAGGGATACCACGTTCCCGCCGGCGAGACCTATACCGCGATCGAGGCGCCGAAGGGCGAATTCGCTGTGTATCTGGTTTCCGATGGGTCCAACCGTCCGTATCGTTGTCACATCCGGTCCCCGGGTTTCACCCATTTGCAGGCGATGAACGTGCTCGTCTCCGGCCACATGCTGGCCGATATCACGGCGATCATCGGATCCCTGGATATTGTGTTCGGTGAGATTGATCGATGAATGAAGCCATCCTCGCAGACCAAGACAAGTTTCAACCCGCGATCTTCGCCTTCTCGCCCGAGAATGCAAAAATCGTCGAGGCGACCATCGCCAAATACCCGAAGGGGCGCCAACGTTCCGCCGTGATGCCGCTTCTGGATCTGGCGCAGCGTCAGGAAGGCTGGCTGTCGCGCGCCGCGATGGATCATGTCGCCTCGATGCTGGGAATGCCGCCGATCCGGGTCTACGAGGTCGCGACCTTCTATTCCATGTACAATCTGAAGCCGGTGGGGCGTCTGAATGTGCAGATTTGCACCAACATTTCGTGTTGGCTGCGCGGCGCGCCCGAAGTCGTGCGCGCCGCGCGCGAGGTTCTGGGTGTCGAATTCGGACAGACCACGGCGGATGGCGTTGCCACCCTGTCCGAGGTTGAGTGCCTGGGGGCCTGCGCCAACGCGCCGGTGATGCAGGTTAACGACGATCTGTACGAGGATATGACCTTCGATAGCGCAAAGGCGGTGTTGCAGGCGCTGTTGAAGGGGGAAAAGCCGACCGTCGGTTCGCAGGCCGGACGGCGCGGTGCCTGTCCATGTTGCGGGGCCACCACGCTGAAGGACAAGGCGGGCGATTATGTAGCCAAGGAACCGGCGAAGGCCGCCGAGGCCGCCGATCCGAAAGCCGGGAAGGAGACGACCTGATGCTGCGCGACGAGGACCGCATTTACACCAACCTTTATGGCTTCGAGGCCTGGGCGCTGAAATCGGCGAAGGCTCGTGGCGATTGGGACGGAACCAAGGCGATTCTGGGCAAGGGACGTGACTGGATCGTCGAGGAAACGAAAAAGGCGGGGCTGCGTGGCCGTGGCGGCGCGGGATTCTCGGCGGGGCTGAAGTGGTCCTTCATGCCGAAGGGCGAAGGGCCCTTGCCGCACTATCTGGTGGTGAACGCCGACGAAGGCGAACCCGGCACCTGCAAGGATCGCGACATCCTGCGGTTCGAACCGCACAAGCTGATCGAAGGCTGCCTGATCGCTGGTTTCGCGATCGGCGCACACGCCGCCTACATCTATGTCCGTGGCGAGTATTACAATGAAACCAATGTGTTGCAGGCCGCCATCGACGAGGCCTATGCCGCCGGTTTGCTGGGGCCGAACGCCTGCAAGTCGGGCTGGGCGATGGATGTTTTTATTCATCGAGGCATGGGCGCGTACATCTGTGGCGAGGAAAGCGCCCTGATTCAGAGTCTGGAGGGAAAGAAAGGGCAGCCGCGTTCCAAGCCGCCGTTCCCGGCCGGGGTCGGCGTCTGGGGTTGCCCGACCACCGTCAACAACGTCGAAACCATCGCCGACGTGCCGACCATTCTCCGCCGCGGGGCGGAATGGTTCTCCGGAATGGGGCCGGAGAACAACAACGGCACCAAGATTTTCTGCATTTCCGGCCATGTCGAGACGCCCTGCAACATCGAGGAAGAAATGGGCATTTCGCTGAAGGGACTGATCAAGAAGCACGCGGGTGGGGTGCGCGGCGGTTGGGATAATCTGCTGGCGGTGATTCCCGGCGGAGCCTCGACCCCGATGATTCCGAAATCGGTGTGCGACGACGTTCACATGGATTTCGACTCCCTGCGCAACGTGCGCACCGGTCTGGGAACCGCTGCGGTGATCGTGATGGATACATCGACCGATCTGGTCGCTGCGATCACCCGCCTGGCGCGTTTCTACATGCATGAAAGCTGTGGCCAGTGCACACCCTGCCGTGAGGGCACCGGCTGGTTGTGGCGGACCATGGTGCGCATGGAAAAGGGCAATGCGGCGGTCGCCGAGATAGACCAATTGCTGGAGGTCACGCGACAGATCGAGGGCCATACCATCTGCGCCCTGGGCGATGCGGCGGCTTGGCCGATCCAGGGATTGTTCCGTCACTTCCGTCCGGAAGTGGAAAAACGTATCGCGGCCCGCCGGGCGGACGCGAAACATCGCGCGGCTTAGGAGAGTTGGCATGCCGAAGCTGACCATCGACGGATTGGAAGTCGAAGTCCCGGTCGGGACGTCCGTCTTGCAGGCGGCGGAGCAGTTGGGAATTGAAATCCCGCGCCTCTGCTTCCACGAACGGCTGCCGGTTGCCGCCAACTGCCGTATGTGCCTAGTCGAAATCGAAAAGATGCCGAAGCCGGTGGCCAGTTGCGCGATGCCGGTGGGCGAGGGGATGGTGGTCAAGACCCAGTCCGAAGTGGCGTTGCAGGCGCGGCGCAACGTCATGGAACTGCTGTTGATCAACCATCCGCTGGATTGCCCGATTTGCGACCAGGGCGGCGAGTGCGATTTGCAGGATCAGGCGGTCGTCTACGGCAAGGATCGCGGTCGTTACACCGATGAAAAGCGCGCGGTCACGGAAAAGGATCTGGGGCCCCTGATCAAGACCGCGATGACCCGCTGCATCCACTGCACGCGCTGTGTCCGCTTCTTGACCGAGATCGCGGGCGTGCCGGAACTGGGGATGATGAATCGCGGCGAACACGCGGAAATCACCACTTATGTCGAAAAGGTCCTGACCTCGGAATTGTCGGGCAATCTTGTCGATCTTTGTCCGGTCGGCGCGCTGACCAGCAAGCCCTATACCTTCACGGCACGGTCTTGGGAATTGAAGAAGACCGAGTCCATCGATGTTCTGGATGCCGTCGGTTGTGCCATTCGCATCGACACGCGCGGCAACGCGGTGATGCGCGTCCTGCCGCGCCTGAACGAGGACGTCAACGAGGAATGGCTGGGTGACAAAAGCCGCCATGCCTGCGACGGGTTGGCGAAGCGTCGCCTGGATACGCCCTATGTGCGGCGCAACGGCCACTTACAGGCGGTGTCCTGGGCCGAGGCCTTTGCCGCGATCCGGGATAAGTTGGGGACTCTGACGGGGGAGCGGATCGCCGCCATTGCCGGTGACTTGGTCGATGCCGAAGCGATGTTCGCCTTGAAGCTTCTGATGGAGTCCCTGGAATCGGCCAATCTTGACTGTCGTCAGGACGGTGCCGCGCTGGACCCCAAGGTTTCCGCCTCGTGCCGCTTCAACACCGGGATCGCGGGGATCGAGCAGGCCGACGCGCTGCTGATCGTCGGCTCCAATCCGCGGATCGAGGCGCCGGTCCTGAATGCCCGCATCCGCAAGCGGTATTTGAAGGGCGGCTTTACCGTGGCCCACATCGGGACCAAGGTGGATTTGACCTATCCGGCGCAGAATCTGGGCGATGGGGTCGAGGTCCTGCAGTCCATCGTCGATGGCAAGAATCCGTTCTTCGAGGTTCTGAAGTCCGCCGAGCGTCCGATGATCATTCTGGGGATGGGCGCCCTGGCCCGCGATGACGGTGCCCGTATTCTGGGCGCGGTCCGTCATCTGTCGGAAAAGGCGGGATTGGTCAAGGAAGGCTGGAACGGCTTCAACGTGCTGCATACGGCGGCGGCGCGGGTCGGCGGTCTGGAGCTCGGGTTCGTTCCGGGCAAGGGAGGCCTGGATACCCGCGGCATCCTGGCGGCGGCGCGCAAGGGAGAGATCGGCGCGGTCTGGCTGTTGGGGGCCGATCAGATCGAGACCAATGCCCTGGATCAGACCTTCGTGATCTATCAGGGGCACCACGGCGACGTCGGGGCGCAGGTCGCCGACGTGATCCTGCCGGGGGCCGCCTATACCGAGAAGTCCGGGACCTACGTCAACACCGAGGGACGGGTGCAGCGCGCCAATCGCGCCGTCTTCCCCCCCGGCGAGGCGCGCGAGGACTGGAAAATCGTTCGCGCGATGTCCGAGGCATTGGGGCATGTCCTGCCGTTCGACAGCCTGGAAGCCCTGCGCGCATTGCTGGAAGCCCAGGTGCCATCGTTTGCCGCTGGCGATGTCGCGGCCCCCGGTGCTTGGGGCGATTTCGGCGAAAACGGCGCGATGAATACGGGATTGGGGCCGCTCGGTTCTGCGGTGTCCAACTATTACATGACCGATCCGATCAGCCGCGCCTCGCCGACGATGGCGTGCTGCACCTTGGAAATCGGCGGTCACGCCAATGCAAGGACGGGAACCGATGGCTGAATTCTGGACAGATTTTCTGTGGCCGCTGATTCTCATCCTGTTGAAGATCATGGCCTTCGTTCTGCCGCTGCTGATGGCGGTCGCCTATCTGACCTATGCCGAGCGCAAGGTAATCGCGGCGATGCACCTGCGGAGGGGGCCCAACGTCGTCGGGCCATTCGGCTTGTTGCAGCCAATGGCCGACGGCTTGAAGCTGTTCATCAAGGAAACCGTGGTGCCGACGGGGGCCAACCCCTTGGTCTTCCTGCTGGCGCCGGTGGTGACCTCTGTCCTGGCGCTGATTGGATGGGCGGTGATCCCGGTCTGCGACGGTTGGGTGATTGCGGACATCAACGTCGGCATCCTGTACCTGTTCGCGGTGTCGTCGCTTGGCATCTACGGCATCATCATGGCGGGTTGGGCGTCGAACTCGAAATACTCGTTCCTGGGCGCCATGCGCTCCGCCGCGCAGATGGTCTCCTATGAGGTTTCGATCGGCTTCATCATCATCACCGTGCTGATGAGCGCCGGTTCGCTGAACCTGTCCGAGATCGTCCGCGCGCAAAGCGGCCTGTGGTACTGCATTCCGCACTTCCCGATGTTCGTGCTGTTCCTGATTTCCGCGCTGGCGGAAACCAACCGCACGCCGTTCGATCTGCCCGAGGCGGAGTCCGAACTGGTTGGCGGCTACAATACCGAATACTCGGCGATGCCCTTCGCCATGTTCTTCCTGGGCGAATACGCCAACATGATCCTGATGAGCAGCTTGGCCACCATCCTGTTCCTGGGAGGATGGTTGCCGCCGGTGGCGATGGCGCCGTTCACCTGGATTCCCGGAGTGATCTGGTTCGGGCTCAAGGTCTCGGTGGTTCTGTTCTTCTATCTGTGGGCGCGCGCCACCCTGCCGCGCTATCGCTACGACCAACTGATGCGTCTGGGGTGGAAGGTGTTCCTGCCGTTGTCGCTGGGCTGGGTGGTGGCGACCGCGGTCGCGATGCACCTGTTCGGCTGGTTGCCGAAGTGAGCGAAGGAGCGAAAACCATGTCGAAGATCGACCGCACCCTGCGCTCGTTCCTGCTGACGGAGCTGGTCTCCGGCTTCGCCTTGACCTTGAAGTACATGTTCAGGCCGAAGGTGACGATCAACTACCCCTACGAGAAGGGGCCGTTGAGCACGCGGTTCCGAGGCGAGCACGCGCTGAGGCGCTATCCCAATGGCGAGGAACGCTGCATCGCTTGCAAATTGTGCGAGGCGATCTGTCCCGCCCAGGCGATTACCATCGAGGCCGAACCGCGCGCCGACGGTGGCCGCCGCACCACGCGCTACGACCTTGATATGTCGAAGTGCATCTATTGCGGTTTCTGTCAGGAGGCCTGCCCGGTGGACGCGATCGTCGAAGGGCCGAACTTCGAATACGCGACAGAGCGCCGCGCCGAACTGATCTACAACAAGCAGAGGCTGCTGGATAACGGCGAGCGTTGGGAAGCCGCGATTGCCATGCGGCAAGAGGCCGAGGCGCCTTATCGTTGATTTTAAGCACGAAGAACGCCCTGCAATGAACTGTTTAAACTGTTGTTTTTCGGGGGGTGAGTAGCGCCATGAACGACCAAGACGCGCCTTTCGCGGCGATCCGCCCCGTCACGGCAAGGGAGGTCCGGCAATGACCGCCTTCGTGTTCTATCTGTTCGCGGCGTTGTCCGTTGCCTCGGGGGCGATGGTGGTGACCGCCAAGAATCCGGTCCATTCGGCACTGTTCCTGATTCTGACCTTCTTCAACGTTGCCGGTCTGTTCGTCCTGTTGGGCGCGGAATTCGTGGCGATGATCATGGTGATCGTCTACGTCGGCGCGGTCGCCGTGTTGTTCCTGTTCGTGGTGATGATGCTGGACATCCACGCAGTGACGATGCGCGAGGGCTTTTTGAAGATCCTGCCGGTCGGTTCCGCCGTCGCGCTGGTGTTGTTGGCCGAACTCAGCCTGGTCTTTACCTCCTGGGCGATGGTGCCGGACATCGAGGCGATCCGCGCCGCGCCGATTCCGCCGCTGAGCGAACTGTCCAATACCGAAGCGATCGGCACGGTGCTCTACACCGATTATGTCTATCTGTTCCAACTGGCGGGTATCGTGCTGCTGGTGGGGATGATTGGATCGATCATGCTGACCTTGCGGGAACGTGTCGGCGTTAAACGCCAGGACCCTCTGGAACAGGCGGCGCGGTCGATCGAGGACTGCATCGAGATCAAAAAAGTCGCGACCGGGAAGGGGGTCTAACCATGTCGATCGGACTGACTCACTATCTGACCGTCGCAGCGATCCTGTTCACGCTGGGGGTCTTCGGGATTTTCCTGAACCGCAAGAACGTCATCATCATCCTGATGTCGATTGAGTTGATGCTGCTGGCGGTGAACATCAATTTCGTCGCGTTCTCGGCCTTCCTGCACGATCTGGTGGGGCAGATCTTCGTGATGTTTGTGCTGACCGTCGCGGCGGCCGAGGCCGCCATCGGGCTGGCCATTCTGGTGGTCTTCTTCCGCAATCGCGGCTCCATCGAAGTTGAAGACATCAACGCGATGAAAGGCTAGGGGATAGATCATGACCGTTGCGATTGTCTTCCTTCCCCTGTTGGGCGCGATCCTGGCCGGATTGTTCGGGCGCTTCCTGGGGCGGACCGGGGCGCAGGTAGTGACCTGCGGTCTGTTGATCGCCTCCGCCGTGTTGAGCGTGCCGCTGCTTTATAAGGTCGGTTTCGGTTCCGGCCCGTTCACGGTGACGCTGCTGGACTGGATTCACGTCGGCACCTTCAACGTCTGCTGGGCGTTGAAGGTCGATACCCTGACGGCGGTGATGCTGTTCACCGTCACCGTGATTTCCGCCCTGGTTCATGTCTATTCCATCGGCTACATGCACCACGATCCGTCGGTGCCGCGCTTCATGGCGTATCTGTCGCTGTTCACCTTTTTCATGTTGATGCTGGTGTCCGCCGATAATCTGGTGCAGATGTTCTTCGGTTGGGAAGGGGTGGGATTGTCGTCCTACTTGCTGATCGGGTTCTGGAGCGACCGGCCCTCGGCCAATGCCGCCGCGATCAAGGCCTTTGTCGTCAACCGTGTCGGCGATTTCGGGTTCATGCTGGGGATCGCCGGGATTTATCTGTCCTTCGATTCCGCGCACCTCGATACCATCTTCGCCGCCGCGCCGGAAATGGCGGAGCAGAGCATCGGTCTGTTCGGCCGGGAACTGCCCTTGCTGACCACGCTGTGCCTGCTGTTGTTCGTCGGCGCCATGGGTAAGTCGGCGCAGATCGGTCTGCACACCTGGCTGCCCGACGCGATGGAAGGGCCGACCCCGGTCTCCGCCCTGATCCATGCCGCGACCATGGTGACGGCCGGTGTGTTCATGGTGGCGCGGATGTCGCCCCTGTTCAAGTATTCGGAAACCGCGCTGGCCGTCGTTGCCTTCGTCGGCGCCTCCACCGCCCTGTTCGCGGCCACCATCGCTTGCGTGCAGAACGACATCAAGAAGGTGATCGCGTATTCCACCTGTTCGCAGTTGGGCTATATGTTCTTCGCGCTGGGGGTTGGCGCCTATCAGGCGGCGATTTTCCATCTGATGACGCATGCCTTCTTCAAGGCGGTGCTGTTCCTGGGCGCCGGTTCGGTGATCCACGCGATGTCCGACGAACAGGACATGCGGCGGATGGGCGGCATCTGGAAGAACATCAAGGTCACCTACGCGGTGATGTGGATCGGCTCGCTGTCTCTGGCCGGACTGCCGGTCTTCGCCGGCTACTATTCCAAGGACACCATCCTGGAGGCGGCCTGGGGCGCGCATTCGGTGATCGGTCAATACGCCTTTTGGATGGGGGTCGTGGCGGCCCTGTTGACGGCGTTCTATTCCTGGCGGTTGTTGTTCATGACCTTCCACGGCAAGCCGCGCGCCGATGAAAAGGTGATGGCGCACGTGCATGAATCGCCGCTGTCGATGCTAGTGCCGCCGCTGCTGCTGGCGGTGGGCGCGATTTTTGCCGGCATGCTGGGGGCCGATGTCTTCGTCGGCGATGGCCGTGCCGCCTTTTGGAAACAGGCGATCGCGGTGGTCGGCGACGATCCGACCGCGGCGGCCCATCATGTCGCGGACGGCATCAAGATATTGCCGGTGGCGGTCGCCCTGGTTGGGATCGGCATCGCTTATGCCCTTTACATGGCGCGTCCCGATCTGCCGGGACGGATCGCCGCCGCGTTGCCGAATCTGTACTTGCTGTTGCTGAACAAGTGGTACTTCGACGAGGTTTATGACCGTCTGTTCGTCAAGCCGGCCTTCGTGGTGGGGCGCATCCTGTGGAAGGGCGGCGACGTCGGTATCATCGATCGCTTGGGGCCGGACGGGGTGTCCTGGTTGTCGCATCAGGTGGCGCGCCGCACCGCGCGGCTGCAAAGCGGTTACGTCTATCACTATGCGTTCGCCATGATCATCGGCCTTGCGGTGTTCGTGACGGTGTATGTCGTGGGAATGGAAGGGTAGGCGATGACCGATTGGCCCCTCTTGAGCATCATCACCTTCCTGCCGCTGGTGGGGGTGGCCTTCATCCTGATGATCCGTGGCGATGCCGAGGTGGTGTCCCGCAACGTCGCGCTGCTGACCGCCTGCGCGACTTTCGTGATGTCGCTGTTCCTGTGGTTCGGTTTTGAAAACGGCACGGCGGACTTCCAGTTCGTCGAAAACAACGAATGGCTGCCGGGGATCGGGATTTCCTATCACATGGGGGTGGACGGCATTTCGGTGTTGTTCGTCCTGCTTTCCACATTTCTGACCCCGCTTTGCGTGTTGGCCAGTTGGGAATCGATCCGCAACCGCATCAAGGAATACATGATCGCCTTCCTGATCCTGGAAACCATGATGGTCGGGATGTTCTGCGCGCTCGATTTCGTGCTGTTCTACATCTTCTTCGAGGGCGTGCTGGTGCCGATGTTCATCCTGATCGGCGTTTGGGGAGGAGGGCGGCGGATTTACGCGGCGTTCAAGTTCTTCCTCTACACCCTGGCGGGGTCGGTGCTGATGTTGGTTGCCCTGCTGATCATGTTCATGAACGCCAGGACCACCGACATTCCGACGCTGCTGGCCTATGGCTTCGCGCCCAGCCTGCAGACTTGGCTGTTTCTGGCGATGTTCGCCTCGTTCGCGGTCAAGGTGCCGATGTGGCCGGTTCACACGTGGTTGCCTGACGCCCATGTCGAGGCACCGACCGCCGCCTCGGTGATACTGGCCGGCGTGCTTTTGAAAATGGGCGCGTATGGCTTCGTCCGCTTCTCGGTGCCGATGCTGCCGCAGGCGACCGCCGACTTCACGCCGATGATTTATGGTCTGTCCGTGATCGCGGTGATCTATACCTCGCTGGTCGCCCTGGTGCAGGAGGACATGAAGAAACTGATCGCCTATTCCTCGGTCGCGCACATGGGCTTCGTCACCATCGGCATTTTCACCATGACCACCCAGGGGGTGACCGGCGCCCTGTTTCAGATGCTCTCCCATGGCATTGTGGCGGGCGCGTTATTCCTGTGCGTCGGCGTGATTTACGACCGTCTGCATACCTGCGAGATCACCCGTTACGGCGGTCTGCTGCATCGCATGCCGAAGTACTCGCTGGTGTTCATGCTGTTCATGATGGCCTCGGTCGGGTTGCCGGGAACCAGCGGCTTCGTCGGCGAACTTCTGGTGATTTTGGGGACCTTCCAGGTCAACACTGCGGTGGCAGCGCTGATGTCCACCGGTTTGGTGCTGGGGGCCTGTTACATGCTGTTCCTGTATCGCCGCATCGTCTTCGGCAAGCTGGCGAAGGAAGACCTGAAGGCTTTGCCTGATCTGACCGGGCGCGAGGTGCTGATGTTTGCCCCGCTGGTCGTCGTGGTGCTGTGGATGGGTCTGTATCCGGCGCCGTTCCTGGATATGATGTCGGCTTCGGTTGACAATCTGATCGCCAATTTCGAGACCGCCCGTGCCGCCGCCGAGGCTGCGTCGGTCGCCGTCGCGCTGAACTAGGGGCTGGGAAACGATGATGACCGAACTTCCAAACCTGATCCCGGCCCTGCCTGAAATCTCTTTGGCCCTGGCTGGAATGGCGCTGCTGCTGTTGGGGGTTTTCCGCTCGGCGGATGCGACTAGACTGGTCGGCAATCTGGCGATTCTGGTGTTTGTCGCGGTGGCGGGGGTGGTGTTGGTCTTCGGCGGGATGCGGCAGGTGACCTTCAATGGCCTGTTCATTACCGATGCCTTCGCGGTGTTCGCCAAGCTGATGGTCCTGGGGGCGTCGGCGGCGACCCTGTTCCTAGCTCTGAAGTGGATGGAGCAGGAAAACGCCGCCCGGTACGAGTATCCGGTTCTGGTGGTGTTCGCCACGCTTGGCATGTGCGTGATGATCAGTGCCAACGATTTTCTGTCGCTGTACATGGGGCTGGAAACGCAAAGTCTGGCGCTGTATCTGCTTGCGGCCTATCAGCGCGACGCCACGCGTTCGACCGAGGCCGGACTGAAGTATTTCGTTCTGGGTGCCTTGGCTTCCGGTCTGTTTTTGTACGGGGCGTCGCTGATTTATGGATTCGCCGGGTCCACCAACTTCGATGTTCTGGCGCAGGGCTTCGAAGCGGGAGAACCGGTCTCGCCCGGCGTCGTGGTCGGTCTGGTGTTCGTCGCCTGCGCCCTGGCCTTCAAGGTTTCGGCGGCGCCATTCCACATGTGGACCCCCGACGTCTACGAAGGCGCGCCGACCCCGGTCACAGCGTTCTTTTCGGCGGCGCCCAAGGTCGCGGCGCTGGCCCTGTTCATGCGGGTGATGGTGGTCCCCTTCGGCGACCTTTTGGCGCAGTGGCAGCAGGTCATTATCGTCTTGTCGATCGTGTCGATGCTGGTTGGTGGTTTCGCGGCGATCGCCCAGACCAACATCAAGCGCCTGATGGCCTACAGCTCGATCGGGCATGTCGGTTATGCCCTGGTCGGTCTGGCGGTTGGCAATACAGAAGGCATCGGCGCGGTTCTCGTCTACATGAGCATCTATGTGTTCATGAACGTCGGCACCTTCGCGGTAATTCTGTCGATGCGGGCCAACGGGCGCCCGGTGGAAGGGCTAAGCGATCTGTCCGGACTGTCGAAGAACCGTCCGGTGATGGCTGCCGCGTTGGCGGTGATGATGTTCTCGATGGCGGGAATCCCGCCCTTCGCCGGGTTTTTCGGAAAATTTTTCATCTTTATGGCGGCGGTGGACGCCGGGTTGATTCCGCTGGCGGTGATTGGCGTTCTGACCAGTGTGGTGGCGGCGTTCTATTACCTGCGGATCGTCAAGATCGTCTATTTCGACGATCCCGCCGACCAGTTCGAGCCGATGGCGCCGCAGACGCGTCTGGTTCTTGGGGTGTCCAGCGTTTTCGTGGCGGTGTTTTTTCTGTTCCCGCTGCCGCAGATCGTACAGGGGGCCTCGCACGCGGCGCAGGCGCTGTTCGGGGGTTGAATGGCGCGCGTCGTTGATCCGGTGGCCTTGCCTTCCGGTTGGACCCTAAGTCACCGCGACACGGTAGGCAGCACCAATGTCGAGGCACGGCTTCTGGCGCAGGCCGGGGCTCCCGAAGGCACCGTGGTCTGGGCCGACCGTCAGAATGACGGAAAAGGGCGGCAGGATCGGGTCTGGGAGAGCGGCGACGGCAATCTTCTGTTTTCGTTGATCGTGCGTCCTGATTGCGGATTGGCCGAGTCCGGTCAGATCAGCTTCATGAGCGCGGTGGCCCTGGCCGAGGCGATCGAATCCCTGGCCCCTGGCGTCCCGCTGTCCTGCAAGTGGCCGAACGATCTTTTGGGCGGGCAGGGGAAGCTTTCGGGAATTCTGTTGGAAGGTTGCGACCTTAGGAACGGTCGCCCCGGCGCGGTGATCGTCGGGATCGGCGTCAATATGGTCTGGCGTCCGACGGAGGGTGCGCTGTATCCCGCATCGTCCCTGGCGCAAGAGGGCGCGGACTTGACGCGCGAGGCGCTGTTGCAGGCCTTCCTGGGCCGTTTTTCGGACTGGCTGGTGATCTGGCGTCATGAGGGTTTTCCGCCGTTGCGACAGGCCTGGATGACGCGGGCACGCGGCTTGAAACAGGCGATCACGGTGCGCCTGCCGGGAGAAACCGTGCAGGGAATCTTTGAAAGCCTGGACGAGGATGGGGCTCTGGTGCTATCCGGGCTGCCGGAAGGCACGCGATTGATCCGCGCCGGAGACGTGTTCTTCGACTGAGCGGACGCCGCGACGGGCCACCCACGGGGCAAACGGGCGGGAGCGACACCGATGATCCTGACGATCGATTCCGGAAACACCAACATCGTGTTCGCGGTTTTTGACGGTGGTAAGCTCAAGGCCAGTTGGCGCGCCGCCAACGATACTCGCAAGACCGCGGACGAGTTCGGCATTTGGTTGTCGCAGTTGATGTCCCTGGACGGACTGAAGCGCGAGGACATCGACGGCGCGATCATCGCTTCGGTGGTGCCGGCGATCGTCTATTCCCTGCGCAGCCTGTGCCTTCGCTATTTCAAGGTGGAAGCGTTGGTGGTTGGCGATCCCAACGTCGATGTCGGGATCAAGCTGCTTTTGGAAAGCCCGGAAGAGGCGGGCGCCGACCGTATCGTCAACGCGGTGGCCGCGTACAAGACCTATGGCGGTCCCCTGATCGTTCTCGACTTCGGCACAGCCACCACCTTCGACGTGGTGACGGCACAAGGCGACTATGCGGGGGGATGCATCGCGCCCGGCATCAACCTGTCGCTGGAGGCGTTGCACATGGCCGCCGCCAAGCTGCCGCGCGTCGCCATCGAGCCGCCGCCGAAGGTGATCGCCACCGCCACCGTTTCGGCGATCAAGTCGGGGGTGTTCTGGGGCTATGTCGGCCTGATCGAAGGCCTCGTCAGTCGGATACAGACGGAATTCGGAAGCAAGATGACGGTGGTCGCCACCGGCGGTCTGGCGCCCTTGTTTCAGCGTCACACCGACATTATCCAATATCTAGATCCGGACCTCACCCTGCGAGGGCTTGAGGACATCTATCGCCGCAACTCTGGGAAGACGGCATGACCTGGGCAACGCACGATTCCGATGAGGGGCTGGTCTTCGTGCCGCTGGGGGGCGTCAGCGAGATCGGCATGAATTTGTATGCCTATGGTTGTGACGGCCAATGGTTGGTGGTCGATTGCGGGATCATCTTTCATGACGAGGCCGCGCCCGGCGTCGATGTCCTGATGGCCGATCCGTCCTTCCTGAGCGAGAGGAAAGAGTCGATCTGCGGTCTGGTTCTGACCCATGCGCACGAGGATCATATCGGTGCGGTCGGGCATTTGTGGCCGGATTTGCGCTGTCCGATCTATGCCACGCCCTTTACCATGGCGATGCTGGAAGGAAAGCTGAAAGAGGCGGGGGTCGATCCCCCCCGCCACACGGTGCCGGTGGGGGGCGATTTTTCCTGCGGGCCGTTCGACGTTCGCTTCGTGGCGTTGACCCATTCGATTCCGGAACCCAGCGCCCTGGAGATCAAGACCCCCTATGGCACGCTGGTGCACAGCGGCGACTGGAAGCTCGACCCCGATCCCCTGATCGGCGCGGCGGTCCAGGAAGATGTTCTGCGCAAAATCGGCGATGCTGGCGTGCTGGCGGTGATCGGAGATTCCACCAATGCTCAGGTATCGGGACACTCCGGTTCCGAGGCGACGGTGCGCGAGGCCCTGATCCGCGAGATCAAGGCGCGCACGGGACGGATCGCGGTCGGCTGCTTCGCCAGCAATGCGGCGCGGGTGGAGAGCATCGCCCAGGCGGCGCGGGCGGCGGGTCGTGACATTTGTCTGGTGGGGCGGTCCCTGCATCGCATTGTCGAAGCCTGCGCATCGCTGGGGCATCCCCTTGATCTTGGCCCGCTGGTTTCGGAAACCGACGCCGGCTACCTGCCGCATGACCGCATTTTGTTCATCGCCACCGGGTCGCAGGGAGAGCCCCGCGCCGCGTTGGCCAGAATCGCCGCCAACACCCACCCGAACGTGGGGCTTGGGCAGGGAGATTCGGTGATCTTTTCGTCCCGTGTCATCCCTGGAAACGAGCGAGCGGTGCTGGACGTTCAGAACCGCCTGAGCGCCCTTGGAGTCGAGATCCTGACATCGCGGGATTGCCCGGATATTCATGTGTCCGGCCACCCCGCGCGGGAAGAATTGGAAACCTTCTATCGCTTGCTGCGCCCCCATGCCCTGGTCACCGTGCACGGCGAGAGCCTGCACATGGATGCCCACGAGAAGATCGCCCAAAGCGTGGGGATTCAGAAGGTTATTGTTCCCTTCGATGGGGTCGTGGTGCGCCTTGCTCCAGGGACCCCGGAAAAGATTGGAACTGTTCCAAGTGGTCGTCTGGCCCTTGATGGGAACAGGCTTATTGATCAGGATTCGGAAATACTTCGCAACCGGCGGCGCATCATGTATAACGGCTGCGTCGTCATGACTTTGGTGGTTGGCGGCAAGGGGGATTTGCTGCGGCCGCCATGTTTAGCGGCGCCGGGGCTCCTCGACTTGGAAGAAGAAGGTCTTATCGCCGAATTGGCGGTTGGCGCCGCGATCGAAGCGATTGCCCAGTTGTCCATGAAAACGCGTCGTCAAGACGAGGTCCTTCAAGAAGCCATTCGTCGGGCGGTCAGGCGCGTGTTGCACGTACAAACAGGGAAGAAGCCTGTCACGTATGTGCAGGTTCTTAGGATGTGACACTTTTTAGTTACCCAGGAGAATGAAAATGGATCTTAGGTTGAACCACGTGGCGATCGCCGTTCCCGATCTGGCTGCCGCCGCTGCGCTGTACCGGGACGCCCTTGGTGCCGAAGTTTCCGGGCAGATGGATCTGGCCGAGCACGGCGTGAGTGTGATTTTTGTTCAGTTGCCGAACACCAAGATCGAGCTGATCCACCCCTTCGGTGAGAAATCCTCCATCGCGGGTTTCCTCGAAAAGAATCCGAATGGTGGCATCCATCACATTTGCTTGGAAACCACGGACGTGGTCAAGGCGGCCGAAGACATGGTCAAGGCCGGCAAGCGCGTCCTCGGCCCGCCGAAGATTGGTGCTCACAACCATCCGGTGATCTTCCTACACCCGAAGGATTTCAACGGGGCGCTGGTCGAGCTCGAAGAGGTTAAGGGCTGATCGCCAACCCACCTGCGGCGGGCAGGGTGATCTTGCCCGCCAACTGGTATTGCGATATTGCACCCGGTCATCCCTGGCACGGGCCGTATCACGATTGTGAATACGGTTTCCCCGTTGCTGATGACCGGGTTCTTTTTGAGCGCCTGAGCCTGGAAATCTTTCAGGCGGGTCTGTCCTGGTTGACCGTCCTGAAAAAGCGCGAGGCCCTGAACATGGCGTTTCATGGCTTTGACATCGCTATTGTCGCTGCCTTTGGCGAAGCCGATCGTCGGCGCCTGTTGGCCGATGCCGCGATCATCCGCAATCGGCTGAAAATCGACTCGGTGATCGCCAACGCGCGCACGATTTTGGACCTGCAACATGAAACGGGTTCATTCGCCGGTTGGATCGCGGTTCATCATCCCCTGCCGTTGCCGGAATGGGTGCGCCTGTTCAAATCGCGTTTTCGTTTCATGGGCGGCGAAATCGTCAATGAGTTTTTGATGAGCATCGGATACCTGCCGGGCGCGCATCGTTCCGACTGCCCAGTTTTTCTTGAAATTCAAGCGCTTGATCCCCCCTGGGTGCGGCAGGAATAAAAAAACGGCAGGGTCGGCGACAGACCCTGCCGTGCAAGTCGAACTTGGCGTAATCAAGAGAAACGCCGACCCACGATGTGCAGCGGCCGTCCTCCTCAAACTTGGGCTGGAAGGGGGTGTGTCGGATTCTTTCATGGGTTTCAAGCGGAATGATGAATGAATTTCAGTGAAATGATTATTTAAATTCATCTATCGTGATGCGAAGAACGGAAGGGAGGCTCGAATGTGGCATGGATTTTTGGGGGTCTTGGCGGTGATCGCCGGGATCGCTTGGTCTGAGGTTGTCCTGGCGGCCGACGACGACGATGACTGCGCGCGGGCGGTGCGGGCGCTGGACACCGGCGGCGCGGACTACAAGCCCGAGGTGGATGTTTACGGTCGTCCGGTGGCGCCCGCCGATGCGCAACCGACCCTGCGGATCGACCCGCCGAAGGTCATCGAATTTCCCATCGACATCGATCTGGCCAAGCGGATGGGCCTCGACGCACGCGGCCCTTACGAGGCTAAAGGTACGGTGGCACGGGTGCGGATCGAGGGACGGCGCATCACCGTCAACGGTCGGGACATCGTCATCGACGATGCCGCCGCCCTGATCGCCGCTTGCCGGGCATCGCGCCGCTGAATGAACAACCGTTGCCAAGCGACCGCCGCTCCGCTATCCCCTTGAGGCGAGGACCGTGCCGCACGCACGGTCCCGATCGGTTCCTGTCATTCGGATAACAGCAAGATGCGCCTGAGCTCTTATTTTCTGCCCGTCCTTAAGGAAATCCCGAACGAGGCGCAGATCGTCTCGCACCGCCTGATGCTGCGTTCCGGAATGGTGCGGCAGGCCAGCGCCGGGATTTATTCGTGGTTGCCCATGGGGCTTCGGGTTCTTCGCAAGATCGAGGCCATCGTGCGCCAGGAACAGGACCGTGTCGGCGCGCAGGAAATGTTGATGCCGACCATCCAGTCGGCGGACCTTTGGCGGCAGAGCGGTCGCTACGACGCGTATGGGCCCGAGATGCTGCGCATCCGCGACCGTCACGAGCGCGAGATGCTGTTCGGGCCGACCAACGAGGAACAGATCACCGAGATCTTCCGCGATCTTGCCAAGAGCTACCGCGACGTTCCGCGGATGCTCTATCACATCCAGTGGAAGTTCCGCGACGAGGTCCGTCCGCGCTTCGGCGTGATGCGCAGCCGCGAGTTCCTGATGAAGGATGCCTATTCCTTCGACCTGACGGCGGAGGACGCGCGCAAGTCCTACTATAAGATGTTCGTCGCCTACCTGCGCACTTTCGCCCGCATGGGACTGAAGGCGATTCCGATGCGCGCCGAGACCGGGCCGATCGGTGGCGACCTGTCGCACGAATTCATTATCCTGGCGGAGACCGGCGAAAGCCAAGTGTTCTGCCACAAGGCCTTCCTGGAGAAGGACCCCCTGGCGCGGGAACCGGACTACGATGGCGACTTGAAGCCGGTGTTCGATGACTGGACCAGCCATTACGCCGCCACCGAGGACGTGCACGACCCCGCGAAAGCCACCGAATTGGGCGACGATCTTCTCACCGCGCGTGGCATCGAGGTGGGGCAGGTTTTCTATTTCGGCACCAAGTATTCCAAGCCGATGAACGCGGTGGTGGCGGGGCCGGACGGCCAGCCGGTCACCCTGGAAATGGGCTCCTACGGCGTCGGTGTGTCGCGTCTGGTTGGGGCGATCATCGAGGCCAGCCACGACGACGCCGGCATCATCTGGCCGGAGAGCGTGGCGCCGTTCAAGGTCGGTCTGGTTAACCTGAAAAGCGGCGATGCCGGAACCGATGCGATGTGCGCGGACCTGTACGCCAAGTTGCAGGCCGCCGGGGTGGAAGTGCTCTACGACGACCGCGACGAGCGTGCCGGATCGAAGTTCGCCACCATGGACCTTCTGGGGCTACCCTATCAGTTGGTGGTCGGGCCGAAGGGGTTGAAGGAGGGCGTGGTCGAGATCAAGGCCCGCGCCACCGGCGAACGCGTCGTTCTGACCCCGGATGCCGCGATCAATCGCTTGACCGCCTGAAACAGGAGAACGTGGTGTTCGGACCCTTCGAGCGGATGGTGGCCTTCCGGTATCTGCGCGCCCGCCGCAAGGAGGGCTTCGTCTCGGTGATCGCCGGTTTCTCCTTTGCCGGCATTATGCTGGGGGTGGCCACCCTGATCATCGTGATGTCGGTGATGAACGGCTTTCGCAGCGAACTGCTGGGCCGCATCCTGGGCGTCAATGGCCACTTGGCGGTCTATGGCCTGGCGGGGCAGGGGATCGCCGACTATGCCGATCTGGCCAAGCGTATCCGTGGCATCGAAGGTGTCACCTACGCGATGTCGGTGATCGAGGGTCAGGTGATGGCCACCGCGCGCGGCGTCAATCTGGGGGCCTTGGTGCACGGCATCGAACCCGCCGATCTGCGGGCGCGGCCGATCTTCGCCGACAACATCCGGTTCGGAGATCTGGCAGGATTCGAAGGCCCGGATGTCGCGGTGATCGGCGAACGCATGGCGCAGAAGATGGGGATTTCCGTCGGCGACCCGATCACCCTGATCTCGCCCAAGGGACAGGCCACGGTGTTCGGTTCGGTGCCGCGGGTGCGGTCCTATACCGTCGCCGCGATCTTCAAGGTCGGGATGTCGGAATACGATGCCACCTATATCTTCATTCCGATGGCGGCGGCGCAGTTGTTCTTCGCTATGCCGGATCACGCGTCGCAAATCGATATCGGGCTGACCAATGCCGATCTGACCGGTCGTGTCGCGCCCGTCATCAATCGGATGATCGGCAACAGCCTGTCGGTTTATGACTGGCGGCATGCCAATTCGTCGTTTTTCAACGCAGTGCAGGTGGAACGCAACGTGATGTTCCTGATCCTGACGCTAATCATTCTGGTCGCCGCCTTCAATATCGTTTCCGGCCTAATCATGCTGGTCAAGGACAAGGGCCGGGACATCGCGATCATGCGCACCATGGGGGCGACGCGCGGCGCGGTGATGCGGATATTCCTGATGGCGGGGGCTTCGATCGGCGTGGTCGGCACTGCGGGCGGGGTGGTCTTGGGTCTGGTTTTCTGCGCCAACATCGAACATATCCGCCGCTTCATCGAATCCTTGAGCGGCGCCGATTTGTTCGCGGCGGAGATCTATTTTCTGTCGAAGCTTCCGGCCGAGGTCGATCCGACCGAGGCGGTGTCGGTGGTGTTGATGGCCCTGGGGCTGTCGCTGGCCGCCACCATTTATCCGGCGTGGCGTGCGGCGAAGCTCGATCCGGTGGAGGCGTTGCGCTATGAGTGACCAATCCGCCGTTCTGGAACTTGTCGGCGTTACCCGCCGCTTCGTGCAGGGGGAAAGCACCCTGGACGTGCTGAAAGGCGCGGACTTGTCGGCGCGGTCCGGGGAAATCGTCGCCCTGGTCGGCCCGTCGGGCTCCGGCAAATCGACCCTGCTGCAAATCGCCGGGCTTCTGGAACGCCCGGACGAGGGAGAAATCTCGGTCGATGGGTGTGCCTGCGGTGCCTTGAACGATGCCGAACGAACCCGTCTGCGCCGCGAGGCACTGGGCTTCGTCTATCAACACCATCACCTGCTGCCGGAATTCTCGGCGGTGGAGAACGTGGTGGTGCCGCAGATGATCGCCGGGTGTGTCCGTGCCGCGGCCAGGCTCCGCGCCGCCGAGCTTTTGTCGCGGCTGGGATTGGGCGCGCGGATGGATCATCGTCCCGGCCAACTGTCGGGCGGTGAACAACAGCGCGTCGCGATCGCCCGCGCGCTTGCCAATCGGCCGCGCCTGCTGCTGGCCGACGAACCCACCGGAAACCTGGATCCGGCGACCGCCGACGCGGTGTTCGCCGAGCTGTTGTTCCTGGTTCGCGACCAGGGGCTGACGGCGTTGATCGCAACCCACAACCCCGAACTCGCCAGCCGTATGGATCGCCGGGTGACGGTGCGCGACGGCGCCATCGTCGAGCTTTAGGGGCGCTCATGGCCAAACCCGCCGATTTCATTCACCTGCGCGTCCACACCGCCTATTCCCTGGCCAGTGGCGCGATCAAGATGAAGGAACTGATCGGTCTCGGTCGGGCGGGTAATTTCCCAGCCGTTGCCATTACCGACCTCGGCAACATGTTTGGCGCGCTGGAATTTTCCAGTCTTGCCGTGGATGCCGGGTTGCAACCCTTGATCGGCACGGTGTTGAACGTCACGCCGCGCCACCCCCTGGTCGATCTCAAGACCGGGCGCGACGCTCGCTTCGAAAACCCCGATCACGTGGTGCTGTTGGTGCAGAACGCCACCGGCTACGCCAATCTGTTGAAGCTGGTCAGCCGCAGCTACCGCGATGCCGATGGCTTGGTGCCGCCGCAGGTTCCGTTCGATCTTTTGACCGACCATGCCGAGGGATTAATTCTGCTGACCGGAATGACCGACGGCGCGGTCGGTCGCGCTCTGCTGGCCGGACGTCCGGACGAGGCGAGGGGGGCTCTGGATGATCTTGCCGCCGCTTTCGCCGGGCGGACCTATGTGGAAATTCAGCGCCACGGCATGCCGGACGAGGACGCCATTGAAGAGGCGATGATCGATCTGGCCATTTCCCGCGACCTGCCGTTGGTGGCGACCAACGACGTCTATTTCGGCCACCGCGAGATGTTCGAGGCGCACGATGCCCTGATCTGCATTCGCGACGGCGTGACCTTGAATCAGCCCGATCGTCGTCGTTTCACGCCCGAGCACGGTTTCAAATCGGCCAAGGAAATGCGGGCCCTGTTCGCCGATCTGCCGGAAGCCTGCGACAACACCCTGACAATCGCGCGACGCTGCGCCTTTCGCGTGCCGAAGCTTGCCCCCATTTTGCCAACCTTTACCAGTGGCGGCGCGTCGGAGGCCAAAGCTCTTCACGAGAAGGCCGTAATCGGCCTGAAACAAAGACTTGAATCGCACATCTTCACACCAGAGATGAGCGATTCCGAGCGAGCCGAGGTCGCCAAGCCCTATTTTGATCGCCTGGAGTACGAGTTCGGCGTGATCGTCGAAATGGGGTTTCCCGGCTATTTCCTGATCGTGTCGGACTTTATCCAGTGGTCGAAGGCGAACGATATTCCGGTGGGACCCGGGCGTGGTTCCGGCGCCGGGTCGGCGGTCGCCTGGGCACTGACCATCACCGACCTTGACCCCCTGCGCTTCAATCTGCTGTTCGAACGCTTCCTGAACCCGGAACGCGTGTCCATGCCCGACTTCGATATCGATTTCTGTCAGGACCGGCGCGAGGAAACCATCCGCTACGTGCAGGAGCGCTATGGCCGCGACCGGGTGGCGCAGATCATCACCTTCGGTAAGTTGCAGGCGCGCGCGGTGATGCGCGATGTCGGTCGCGTGCTGGGCATGCCCTATGGACAGACCGATAAGATCTGCAAACTGATCCCCAACAATCCGGCGAAGTCGGTGGGGCTGAAGGAGGCGATCGAAGGCGAACCCCGTCTTTTGGACATGCGTAATTCGGACCCGCAGGTGGCGCAGCTATTCGACATCGGTCTGAAGTTGGAAGGGCTTTACCGCAACGCCTCGACTCATGCGGCGGGGGTGGTGATCGGCGATCGCGCCCTCGACGAGTTGGTGCCGCTTTACCGCGATCCTCGGTCCGACATGCCGGTGACGCAGTTCAACATGGCGTGGGTGGAAAGCGCTGGTCTGGTGAAGTTCGACTTTCTGGGGCTGAAGACGCTGACCGTTCTGTCCGCGGCGGTAAAACTGATCGCGAGGAAGGGCGTCGCCATCGATTTGTTGAAGTTGCCGCTGGATGATCGCGCCACCTTCGATTTGTTGACGCGGGGCGAGACCGCCGGGGTGTTTCAGCTGGAAAGTCAGGGCATGCGCGACGTGCTGCGCAAGCTTAAACCCGACACCCTGGAAGACATCGTCGCCGTGGTGGCGTTGTATCGTCCCGGTCCGATGGAGAATATTCCCAGCTATATCAACCGCAAGCACGGTTCCGAGCCGATTGACTATATGCACCCGACGCTGGAACCGGTGCTTAAGGAAACCTACGGCATCATCATCTACCAGGAACAGGTGATGCAGATCGCGCAGGTTCTGGCGGGTTATACGTTGGGCGGCGCCGATCTGCTGCGGCGCGCCATGGGCAAGAAAAAACAGGAGGAAATGGACAAACAGCGCCAGATCTTCCTGGAGGGCGCGGCGAAACAGAGCGTTGACGCGGTCCAGGCCTCGCGGATTTTCGAACACGTCAACAAGTTCGCGGGCTATGGCTTCAACAAATCGCACGCCGCCGCCTATGCCCTGGTCGCCTATCAAACCGCCTATTTGAAGGCCAACCATCCGGTGGAGTTCCTGGCCGCGTCGATGACGCTCGACATCCACAACACCGACAAGCTGTCGCATTTCAAGCAGGAGCTCGGACGGCTGCGGATCGCGGTGTTGCCGCCTGATGTCAATGCCTCGGAGGCGGTGTTCTCGGTGGAATACGACGCGCCAGGGCAAGGCGCGGTGCGCTATGCCCTGGCCGCGCTGAAGAATGTTGGCGAGGCGGCGATGCGGGCCCTGGTCGCGGCGCGCGAAGGTGGAGGCCTCTTCAAAAGCCTGATGGACTTCGCGGGGCGCGTCGAGCCGCAGGTTCTGAACCGCCGGTCGCTGGAAAATCTGGTGAAGGCGGGGGGCTTCGATCGCCTGGAAAGCAACCGGGCGCGGATCCTCGACGGCCTCGATACCCTGATCAAGTTTGCGCAGGCGGCACAGGAGGAACGGACCTCCGCCCAGGTCAGCATGTTCGGTGGTGGTGGCGTCGTGGTGCCGCCGCCCGAATTGCCGAAGCGCGACGACTTGCCGCCAATGGAACGGTTGAATCAGGAATTCGGCGCGATCGGCTTTTACCTGTCGGCGCATCCCCTGGATGCGTATGCCTCGCTGATGGAACGGCTGGATGTGGTGTCGGCGGTCGATCTGGCGGCCTCGGCCCGGATCAGCGGGGTGTCGCGCCTGAAAATGGCGGGGATCGTGGTGGCGATGCGCGAACGGGTGGGAAAATCCGGGCGGCGCTATGCCTTTGCCGAATTCTCGGACGCCACCGGGTCGTTCGAGGTCACGATCTTTTCCGAACTTCTGGCCCAAATCCGTGATTTGCTCGAGGTCAACCAGCCGCTGCTGTTGACCGTCGAGGCGCGTGCCGAGGACGAGCAACTGCGTTTGACCGCGCAGGAAATCGGTTCTCTCGACCGGGCGGCGGCGCGCGCCATCAAGGGGTTGCGCGTCGTCATCGACAACCCGGAACCGCTGGTCGTGATGCAGCGTATCCTGGAGGAAACGCCGCCGGGATGCCACCAGATCCGCCTGACCGCGGTCCTGGAAGACCGCGAGGTCGATCTGGCTTTGCCCGGCGGGCGGCTGTTGGGGCAGCAGACGATGGCGGCCCTGCGCGATCTGCCGGGGATCGTCTCCTTGCAAGAACTTGGCTGAAAGCCTGAATAGCGCTTGCTAAGCCGCATCTAAACGGGTATCATGCCAACCATCATTCACGCGGGCTTTTGTGGCAACGTCTCGTGGCGCTGTCGCTCCGGTGAAGGGGAACCTTCTTTCGGCCTGCGGACGTTTCAACCGGAAAAGCGAGGATATCATGGCGCTTCCGACTTTCTCTATGAGCCGGCTGATTCAGTCTGGTGTGCACTTCGGTCACAATACCCGTCGCTGGAACCCGAAGATGGCTCCGTTCCTCTTCGGCGTGCGCGACAACATCCACATCATCGATTTGCAGCAGACCGTGCCGATGCTGTATCGCGCGATGCAGGCGGTGCAGCAGGTGGTGGCCGGCGGCGGTCGCGTGCTGTTCGTCGGAACCAAGCGTCAGGCGCAGGAGCCGATCGCCGAGGCCGCGAAGCGTTGTGGCCAGTACTACGTCAACCATCGTTGGCTCGGCGGCATGCTGACCAACTGGAAGACCGTGTCGCAGTCGATCCGCCGTCTGCGCGAGATCGATCAGCGCATCGCCAACGGCGAACTGACCGGCCTGACCAAGCGCGAGCAGTTGAGCCTGACCCGTGAGCGCGACAAGCTGGAACGCGCCCTGGGCGGCATCAAGGAAATGGGTGGTCTGCCGGACATCCTGTTCGTCATCGACACCATGAAGGAAAGCCTGGCGGTGCAGGAGGCCAAGAAGCTGAGGATCCCGGTGGTGGCGATCTGCGACAGCAACTCCGATCCGGATAGCATCGACTTCCCGGTTCCCGGCAACGATGACGCCATTCGTGCCATCAACACCTATTGCGACCTGATCGGTGGCGCGGTGCTTGATGGTATCCAGGCCGAAATGACCGCCGACGGCATCGACATCGGCGCCGCCGTGGATGTCGTTGTGGCCGCCGAACCGACCGCCGGGGAAGCCCTGAACTAAGGTTTGCGTTCTGGTCACCCTTGGCCGTGGCGATTCGGTGACGGATCTCCCGGCCTCGGTTTTTTCGTGCCCGTTTCGTTTTTTGCTTACCAAAAAGGGATCGAGAATCATGGCCGCGATTAGCGCTGCTCTTGTCAAGGAACTGCGTGAGAAGTCTGGCGCCGGAATGATGGACTGCAAGAAGGCGCTGGGTGAAACCGATGGCGACTTGGAATCCGCCGTCGATTGGCTGCGCAAGAAGGGCCTGGCCGCTGCCGCCAAGAAGGCGGGTCGTGTCGCCGCCGAAGGTCTGGTTGGCGTCTCGGTGAAGGGAACCTCGGCCGCCGTGGTCGAAGTTAATTCCGAAACCGACTTCGTCGCCCGCAATAAAATCTTCCAGGGTTATGTCGCCAAGGTCTCGGAACTGGCGCTGGCCGCGGATGGTTGCACGGATTGCCTGGCCTCCATGCCGTTTGGCGATACCGGTCGCAATGTGCGTGAACAGCTGACCGAAATGGTCGGCACCATCGGCGAAAACATGCATCTGCGCCGCACCGCCCGTCTGAAGGTGGAAAGCGGCGTGGTTGCCGCCTACGTGCATGCGCAGGTGGCCCCGAACTTGGGTAAGATTGGTGTTCTGGTTGCTCTGGAATCGACCGGCGACGTTGCCGCCTTGGAAACCTTGGGCAAGCAGATCGCGATGCACGTTGCCGCTGCCAATCCGCTGTTCCTGGACGTTTCCTCCGTCGATGCCGAGGCTCTGCGTCGTGAACGCGATGTGCTTTCCGAGCAGGCGCGTGCTTCCGGCAAGCCGGAAGCGATCATCGAAAAGATGGTCGATGGTCGCATCCGCAAGTACTACGAGGAAGCCGTTCTCTTGGAACAGATCTTCGTGGTGGATGGCGAAAGCAAGATCACCAAGGTTTTGGCCGATGCCGAAAAGCAGGTTGGCGCGCCGGTCAAGTTGACCGGTTTCGTGCGGATGTGTTTGGGCGAGGGCATCGAAAAGGAAGAGAACGATTTCGCGGTGGAAGTCGCGGTGGCGGTCAAGGGCGCTTAAGCCGCCCTTTCCGAAAGGCACGGGGGACCACCAAACGGTCCCCCGTTTTTTTCGACTCTCGCCTGAAATCCAAGTTAAGACAGGCAACCATAATCGTGTATCATCGCGCCGGGGTCGCCCGCCAAGGCCCTACCGCGACGTATGAGTTTTTCGGGGGATGTCATGACCGCGCAGCCGCAGTTCCGTCGTATTCTGCTGAAGTTGTCGGGCGAAGGTCTGATGGGGCGGCAGGATTACGGGCTGGATGAGTGCGCTGTCGAGCGCCTGGCCAATGAAGTCAAGGTCGTCCACGATGGCGGTGTCGAGATCTGCATGGTGATCGGCGGCGGCAATATCTTTCGTGGCGTCACCGGCGCGACCCGTGGCATGGACCGTGCCACCGCCGACCATATGGGAATGCTGGCCACCGTGATTAATACTCTGGCCGTGCAGGATGCGCTGGAGCGCGCCGGGGTGCCGTCGCGGGTGCTGTCGGCGATTCCGATGTCCACGGTGTGCGAGCCCTATATCCGTCGCCGCGCCATTCGTCATATGGAAAAGGGGCGGGTGGTGATCTTCGCCGCCGGAACCGGCAATCCTTTCTTCACCACCGATACCGCCGCCGCGTTGCGCGCCGCAGAAATGAACTGCGATGCCTTGATGAAGGCGACGCAGGTGGATGGCGTTTACTCCGCCGACCCGAAGATTTATCCGGATTCCGTGCGCTATGATCACCTGACCTTCACCGAGGTGTTGGTCAAGGGGCTGAACGTCATGGACGCCTCGGCGATCGCGCTGGCGCGTGAAAATAACATTCCGATTTTGGTTTTCGCCCTTCAGGAAGAACGCTCGCTGGGACGAGTGCTTGAAGGGGAGAAGGACCTTTACACGATCATTACCAGGGAGGATTGACCTCATGTCCGGGCAAGCATTTGATTTTGAGGAGCTTCAGCTCGAGGTCGAAAGCCGCATGGAAATGGCTATCGATGCCCTGAGAAAGGAACTGGCGGGTCTGCGGACCGGGCGGGCGCATGCCGGTCTTTTGGAACCGATTCAAGTCGAGGCCTATGGTGCGATCTCGCCCTTGAAACAGGTCGGCAGCGTCGGCGTGCCGGAACCCCGCATGCTCACCGTGCAGGTTTGGGACAAGGGGATGGTCAAGGCCGTGGAAAAGGCGATCCGCGATTCCGGTCTGGGTCTTAACCCGGCGGTGGACGGACAGACCGTGCGGGTGCCGATTCCTGCCCTGACCGAGGAACGTCGCCGGGAACTTTCCAAAATTGCCGGGAAGTATTCCGAGCAGACCCGCGTCTCGGTGCGCAACGCGCGCCGCGATGGCATGGAATCCCTGAAAAAGGCGGAAAAGGATGGTGCCGTCTCGAAAGACGACCACCATCAGTTCGGCGAGGAGATTCAGGCGCTGACGGACCGCACCATCAAACACGTGGATGAGATCCTGGCGGCCAAAGAACAGGAAATCATGCAGGTTTGACCTTGGAAAGTTCGGAACGGCAATCCGTGCGGACCGCCGTCCAGGACAGGACGATTCCGCGCCACATCGCGATTATCATGGATGGCAATGGACGCTGGGCGAAGGCCCGGCACTTGCCGCGCGCGGCCGGACATCGCAAGGGCATGGAAACCGTGCGCGCCGTCGTGCGCGCGGCGGGCGATCTGGGGGTTTCCTACCTGACGCTGTTCGGCTTCTCGTCCGAGAACTGGAAACGTCCGGAAACCGAGGTCAAGGATCTGATGGGCCTGCTGCGCCTGTATCTGGGGCGAGAGGCTCGGGATTTGCACGGGCAGGGGGTTCGCCTGCGGGTGATTGGCGACCGCGCCCGGCTCGCCCCCGACATTCAAAAGCAGTTGTGCGAAGTCGAGGAGATGACCCGCGACAACAGCACGCTGACCCTGGTCATCGCGCTCAGCTATGGTGGGCGCGATGAAATCGTTTGTGCGGCGCGGCGGCTGGCCGAGGACGTCCGGGCTGGAGATTTGTCGCCGGGCGAGATTACCGAAGAGTCTTTTGCCGCGCGGTTGTTTACCGACGGCATCCCTGATCCGGACCTGTTGATTCGGACCAGCGGAGAAAAACGGATCAGCAATTTCCTGTTGTGGCAGTTGGCGTACACGGAATTCGTCTTCGTCGACGCCCTATGGCCCGACTTTGATCGGGAGGCTTTGTTGGCGGCGTTGAATGAATACGGCCAGCGGGAAAGGCGGTACGGTGCCATTGTCGCCTGATGTTTCCAGGGCGGGGGGACTGCTCGCGCGGGTCTTGACCTCGGTTCTGATGATGCCCCTGATGCTGGGCGCGATCTACCTTGGTGGAGCGGTCTTCGATGTCCTGATCGTCGCCATGGCGGCGGTTCTGGTCTGGGAATGGCATGGTCTGTTGGCGCGCGGCGCGCGGGGACTGTATGGGGTGGCCGTCTGCGGCACCACGGCGGTGTTGGCGGTATCGCTTCTTGACGCCCGTCTCGCCGTTGGTTTTGTCGCGGTGTCCGTTCTGATCTTGGTGATGACCGCAGGACGTCGTCGTGGCGATTGTTTCCTGCTGGGAATGGGGCCGCTCTACATCGGTTTGCCGTGCCTGGCGCTGCTGGTCTTGCGCGCGGAGTTCGGCTTCGCGGCGACGGCGTGGGTGTTCGCGATGATCTGGGCGACCGATATTGGCGCCTATGCCTTTGGGCGCGGCATCGGTGGCCCCAAACTGGCGCCGCGCATCAGCCCCAACAAGACCTGGGCTGGTTTGCTGGGCGGGATGCTTTGCTCCGCCATTGTCGGCGTCGTGGGCATGGCGTTGCCGTGCTTCGGTTCGGGAATATCCGGATGGGTGCCCCTGGCGGGGTTGGGCGCCTTCCTGGCGGTGGTGGCGCAGGCTGGCGATCTGTTCGAATCCGCCGTCAAGCGCCGTGTTGGGGCTAAGGATTCCAGCCGCCTGATCCCCGGCCATGGCGGTGTTCTCGATCGTGTGGATGGTCTGTTGACGGCGGCCCCGGTCGCTTTGGTGGCCTTGACCGTGTTGGGGGCGACGGGGTGATGACACCGCAGGGGTCCTTATTAAGCGATACAAAGGGTGCTCCACGCCGGGTCACGGTTCTGGGGGCGACCGGTTCGATCGGGTCCAGCACGCTTGATCTGTTGGCGCGCGCGCCGGAGTCCTTTTCAGTCGAGGCGTTGACCGCGTACGATCGTGTCGATGCCTTGATCGCGGCGGCCCGGCGGCTGCGTCCGGCGGTGGCGGTGATTGGCAAGGCGGAGCTTTACGCCACCCTGCGGGAGGGTTTGGAAGGCACCGGTGTCGAGGCGTCGGCGGGCAAGGATGCGTTGATCGAGGCCGCCAGCCGCCCGGTGGACATCGCGGTCGGGGGAATCGTCGGCGCGGCGGGACTGGAACCAACCCTGGCGGCGGCGCGCCACGCCAAGATTCTCGCCCTAGCCAACAAGGAATGCCTGGTCTGCGCGGGCGAGGTTTTCAAGGCCGAGATCGCGCGCCATGGCACCGTTTTGATCCCCGTCGATTCCGAACACAGCGCGATTTTTCAGGTCCTCGCGGGGGAACGTCCGGAACGGGTGGACCGGTTGATCCTAACCGCGTCCGGCGGGCCGTTCGCGACGTTGACCCGCGCCGAGATGGCCGACGTTTCGCCGAAACAGGCGGTCAGCCACCCGAAATGGCGGATGGGGGCGAAGATTTCCATCGATTCCGCGACGATGATGAACAAGGGGTTGGAGGTCATCGAGGCCTTCCATCTGTTCGCGGTGTTGCCGGATCGTATCGACGTGGTGATCCATCCGCAGTCGGTGGTCCATTCGATGGTCGAGTTCTGCGACGGCGCGGTTCTGGCGCAGATGGGGACCCCCGATATGCGTACGCCGATCGCGGTGGCCTTGGCGTGGCCGGATCGCATGAAAACGCCGGTCAAACGGTTGGGTTTTTCCACGATGTCGGCGCTCAGCTTCGCGGCGCCGGACGAGGAACGCTTTCCCTGCCTGGCCCTGGCCCGGCGGGCCTTGCGGAGCGGCGGGGCGTTTCCTACTCTTTTGAACGCGGCCAACGAAGTCGCGGTTCAGGCCTTCTTGCGGCGGGACATCGGTTTTCTGGATATTGCCGCCACCGTGGAAAAAGTTCTTGAGGTCGGGGACGTTCCCGCGCCGCAGACCGTGGAAGATGTGCTGGCGATCGATGCGCGTGCCCGCCGGGAGGCGTTTTTGGCAATTCGAGACCTGGGCCGTGCTTTTGTCGCGCCGTCCAAGACAAGGATGATTTGATGCCGGTGTACCAGGGGTTGGCTTTTCTGTTCGTGCTGTCCGGCGTGGTCTTCGTCCACGAGTTGGGCCATTTTCTGGTGGCGCGCTGGTGCGGTGTCAGGGTTCTTGCGTTTTCCATCGGTTTTGGACGGGAACTGTTCGGTTTTGTGGATAGTCATGGCACTCGGTGGAAATTTTGTCTGATTCCGTTGGGAGGCTATGTTCGGATGCTGGGGGATGCCGATGAAACCAGCTCCAAGGCCGATTCTTCCCAGATGTTGAGCAAGGACGACCGGCTTCACGCGTTTCCGACGCAGCCGGTGGGACGCCGTATGGCGATCGCGGTGGCGGGGCCTCTGGCCAACATGGTCTTTGCGATTCTGGTCTATGCGGCGGTCTTCGCGACGGTCGGACAACAGACGACGGCGCCGATCGTCGGACGCGTGGTCCCGGACTCGGCGGCGGAGGCCGCAGGTCTGCGCGCGGGCGATACCTTCCTGCAAATCGACGGGACCCGGATTACCCGTTTCGAACAGGTGCGCCAGATGACGCAGCTGGCGCTGGATCGCCCGATGCGCGTGCTTCTTGGGCGCGATAGGCAAGAAATCACGCTTTCCGTGATGCCGCGCATAGTCGAGCGCACCGATCGTTTCGGCACGGTCGAGCGATTGCCGGTGATGGGGGTATTTTCCAGCGGTAAGATGGTTCTGGTGCGTCAGGGGCCGATCACAGCGGTGATTTCGGCAACGCGGGTGACGGCGGGAATTGTCAAGGATACCTTTGTCGCGATCGGCCAAATGATTCGTGGCGTACGTGGCGCCGACGAATTGGGCGGCCCGATCCGCATCGCCGAGGCATCGGCGCAGGCGGCGGAAGCGGGGCTGTTGCCGTTGATCGTGATGATGGCCTTTCTTTCGGTCAATCTTGGTTTGATCAATATGTTGCCTATCCCCTTGCTAGATGGGGGGCATTTGCTGTTTTATGCATTCGAGGTCATGCGCGGTCGTCCGTTGCCCGAACGTGTGCGGGATGTCGGTTTGAAGATCGGTGTCGGCCTGGTCGGAGCGTTGATGATTTTCGCGACATGGAACGACATTTCGCGTCATATTCATCGTTGGCTGCTGTAATTGGACGGGCCGGGGTATTTGGGCGGTGTTCGTATTGACTTGGGGGTCGGCAAACCATGCGCACTAGGATTCTAAGTGGTCTCGGGCTGCGATACGTGGGCGCAGTCATGCTGCTGGCGTGGTCGTCGGCCGCTGCCCTTGCACAATCCGTCGAAAATATCCGGGTCGAGGGAACGCAGCGCATCGAGGATGCGACCATTCGTTCCTATATGTCGATCAAGGAAGGCGATCCGATCGATATCGAGCGTGTCAACCAGTGCCTGAAAAGCCTGTTTGCGACCGGGTTGTTCGCCGACGCCCGTATCCGCCGCGACGGCGGCGATCTGGTGGTGACGGTGGTCGAGAATCCGGTCGTCAACCGCATTGCTTTCGAGGGCAACAGGCGCATCAAGGACGAGGATCTTCAGTCCGAGGTCCGGCTGCGCCCGCGCTCGGTCTATACCCGGACTCGGGTTCTGGCCGACGTCGAGCGCCTGCAGGAGATTTATCGCCGCAGCGGGCGTTACGCCGCGACCATCGGGCCGAAGGTCATCCAACAGGATCAGAACCGCGTCGATGTGGCCTTCGAAATCAACGAAGGTCCGGTCACCCATGTGCGCAAGATCACCTTCAACGGCAACCGTCGTTACGACGATACAAACTTGCGCGAGCAGATCCTCACCAAGGAAGAGGCTTGGTACCGTTTTCTCAGCAACACCGATACCTACGATCCGCAGCGTTTGGCCTTCGATAAGGAAAAACTTCGGCGCTTCTATCTTTCCCATGGCTATGCCGATTTCGCCATCGATTCTGCGGTGGCCGAGTTGTCGCCGGACCGCGAGTGTTTCTTCCTGACCTTCACGGTGAATGAGGGCGAGCGGTACAAGATCAATAAGGTCGCCATCGAAACGACCTTGCCGGAATTCGACGATACGAGCGTGTTGCTCAAGGATCTGACCTTGGCGGAAGGCGAATGGTACAACGCGGACGAGGTTGAAAATTCCGTGCAGGCGTTGACCGATGCGGTCGGGGCCCTGGGGTATGCCTTCGTCGATATCAAGCCGGATCTCCGGCTTGATCGTGAAAAGCACACCATTGACCTGACCTTCCGTATTGACGAGGGGCTGCGGGTTTTCGTGGAGTGCATTGAAATCAGCGGTAACCTGCGCACCATGGATGAGGTTATCCGGCGCGAATTCCGGCTGGTAGAAGGCGACCCCTTCAATAGCGCCAAGCTGCGCCGGACGCGTCAGCGCTTGAATAACCTGAATTTCTTCAAGAAGGTGGACGTTACGACCGAACCGTCGGCGACGGACCCCGAGAAGGTCACGTTGAAAGTCAACGTCGAGGAGAAATCCACCGGCGAAGTGATGGTCGGTGCCGGGTACTCCAGCAACGAAGGCGCCAAGGTCATGTTCGGAATTGGCGAGAACAACCTTCTTGGACGGGGCCAACAACTCAACTTCAGCGTCGCCCTGGCGGAGTCCGGGACCGAGGCGGACGTTTCCTTTACCGAACCTTATTTCCTCGACCGCGATCTGGCCGCCGGGTTCGATCTTTTCCGCGTTACCCGCAATTGGCAGGACGAAAGCTCTTACGACTATCAGACCACCGGCACCTCACTGCGCCTTGGCTATGGCTATTCCGAACATCTGCGCCATGCCTGGAAATACACGATTCGCCAGGACAAGATCGAAAACATCAAGTCAACCGCGTCCCAGCACATCAAGCAGCAGGAAGGAACCTCCGTCCTGTCGCAGGTCGGACACAAGCTGACCTATGATCGCCGCGACAATCGTCAGGATCCGACCGAAGGCTATTTCGTGCAAGTCGGCAACGATCTGGCCTGGTTGGGTGGCGATGCGAAGTTCTTCCGCAGCAACCTTGGCGCGGGACAATACTTCAGTCTTGCCGAGGGCTATGTTCTCGGGCTTACCGGAAACCTGGGTTATATGTTCGGCCTGGGGAGCGACGTGACGATCAGCCACCGTTATTTCAATGGCGGCGAGAAGTCGGTGCGCGGCTTTGCGTCGGCGGGGATCAGCCCGCGTGACAAGGCGACTGGCGATGCCTTGGGCGGTAACTGGAGTGCCAACGAAAGCGTTGAACTGAATTTCCCGTTAGGAACGCCAGAGGAATTGGGATTGTCGGGTAAGGCGTTCGTCGATATGGGAACGGTCGGTGAGTTCGACAATATGGTCGATGGCAAGGTCAACTATTCCAGCTCGATGCGATTGTCGATCGGCACGGGTTTTGTTTGGAAGTCGCCGATGGGGCCGATGAACTTGACCTTTGGTATTCCGATCCTGAAGAAATCCTTCGACAAGAAGGAAGTCGTCCAGTTCAACTTAGGCACGAGGTTCTAAGGACATGTATTTAAAATCGCTGGCAATGGCCGTTGCTGCCGTGGCCCTGTCGTTGGGTGTGATTTCTACCCCGTCTGCGCTGGCGGCCTCTCCGGCAGTCAAGCCTGCCCCGGTGATTCGCGTCGTTGACATTCAGGAAGTGATGGAACGGTCAACCGCCGTGCGGGGTATTCGTCACGAACTGGATGTCTATCGCAAGAAGTACGATGACGAATTCGCGGTCAAGGAACGCGTCCTTAAGGATGAGGAACGCGAACTGGTGCGCCAGCAGTCCCTGATCGATGGCGCGGCTTATCGGGAAAAGGTTCGGGCGTTCCAACAGAAGTTTGCCAACTTCCAGCGTGAACTGAAAAGTCGTCAGCAGTTGTTGCAGTCGTCGTATGCCACGGCATTGGGGCAGGTCAGTGTTCAAGTGCAGAAGATATGGGCGGCGGTTGCCGAGGCGGAGGGGGCGAATCTGTTGCTGCCGCGTGGTCAGGTCCTGCTGTTCAGCCCCGGCTATGACGTGACCGCCGATATCATCGAACGCCTGAACAAGGCCCTGCCGTCGGTGAAGTTCCCCGATCCGATGGAGCGGGCGGCGACCTCCAGCAAGAAGAAAAAATAAGGCCGATCTGGAGATTCTCATGACCGACTCCCGCTTTTTCCGACGTGCCGGCCCGTTTACCCTGGCGCAATTGGCCGAGATCGGCGGTGGTGCTCTTGGCGATGCGTCCATGGCGGAGCGCCGGGTGACCGACGTTGCGCCGTTGTATCGCGCCGGGGCGGAGGACATCAGCTTCCTTGACAATCGAAAGTACGTGCAGGCGTTCGAGGCCAGCACGGCGGGGGCTTGTATCGTCCATCCCGATCTGGCGGACAAGGCGCCGGTCGGCATGGGGTTGATCCTGTCAACGGAACCTTATCGAGCCCATGCGTTGGTTGCTCATGCGTTCTATCCGCAGACCCTGGTGCAGCCGGAAATTTCGCCGCGTGCCGTGATCCATCCCACCGCCAAAATCGGTTCCGGCGTGCGTATCGAACCGGGCGTGGTGATCTGCGAAAATGTCGAGGTCGGGGACCGGACTCATATTTGCGCCAATGCCGTTTTGCGGGATGCCGTGATGGTCGGCGACGATTGCTATATCGGTTCCAACGTCACTATTTGCTACGCGATTATTGGCAATAAGGTCTGGATTCACGCCGGCGCGGCGATCGGCCAGGATGGGTTCGGCTTCGTGATGGGCCCCAAGGGACACCTGAAGGTGCCGCAACTGGGTCGGGTGATCATTCAGGACGATGTCGAAATCGGCGCCAATACCACGGTCGATCGCGGCGCCGGGCCGGATACCGTGATCGGTGAAGGATGTCGCATCGACAATTTGGTGCAGATTGGACACAACGTGGAACTGGGGCGCGGTTGCGTCCTGGTCGCGCAGGTCGGCATTTCCGGTTCGACGCGGCTGTCCGATTTCGTGGTGGTGGGCGGCCAGGTTGGGATCGCCGGTCACTTGAAAATTGGCCCCGGTGCCCGCATTGGCGCGCAGGGCGGGGTAATGCGTGACGTTCCCGCGGGAGAGACCGTGATCGGTAGTCCCGCGTTGCCGTCGAAGGAATACTGGCGTCAAGTTAGCACGTTGGAACGGTTGGCAAAAAAGCACGGGTCGTAAGCGCCGCGATGGGGCTGCCTGCCACGGGTCGCCGTTTTGGGCGATGGGGCGGGCGGAAGGGATGAGACATATCTCCCGTCAGGGGGTAACAACGGGAAAGGCCTTTGGGTTATGGCAGAAGAGGGGCAAGCCGCAAAGTTCATCGATATCCAGCGTATTCTGGAGATGATTCCGCATCGCTATCCCTTTGTGATGGTTGACCGGATCATCGATTTGACGCCGGGGGAAAGTGCCGTCGGACTCAAGAACGTCAGCATGAACGAACCCTATTTTCTGGGGCATTTCCCCGGACATCCGGTGATGCCGGGCGTTCTGATTGTCGAGTCCATGGCGCAGACCGCTGCGGTTCTGGTGGTGCAGACCATGGGTCCCGAGGCGGAAGGCAAGCTGGTCTATTTCATGAGCGTTGATGAGTGTCGGTTCCGGCGTCCGGTAGTGCCGGGCGATCAGTTGCATGTCCATGTGGCGAGGGAACGGCGGCGCGGCAATGTTTGGAAGTTCCGTGGCGAGGCCAAGGTCGATGGACAGACGGTGGCCGAGGCGGTTATTGCCGCGATGATTCTGGACAACTGACATGGCACAGATTCATCCGACGGCACAGATCGACGCCAAAGCCGAAATCGCCGCCGATGTGGATATCGGGCCGTTTTGCTCGGTTGGTCCCAACGTCGTTCTGCATGCCGGCGTCCGCTTGATCTCTCATGTCGTGGTCGATGGCATGACCGAGGTCGGCGAGCAGACGGCGATCTATCCCTTCGCGTCCATTGGACATTGGCCGCAGGACCTGAAATACCACGGTGAGCCGTCGCGCTTGATCATCGGGCGACGCAACCAGATTCGTGAAGGCGTGACCATGAATCCGGGGACCGAGGGTGGCGGCATGCTGACCCAGGTTGGTGACAATGGGCTGTTCATGGTCGGCGCGCATGTGGCGCACGACTGCATCGTTGGCGACAGTTGCATCTTCGCCAACAACGCGACCCTGGGTGGCCACGTGGTGGTTGGGGATTTCGCGATCATCGGCGGCTTAAGCGCGGTGCACCAATTCGCGCGGATTGGACAGCATGCGATGGTCGGTGGCGCCTCTGCCCTGGAGAACGATGTCATTCCCTATGGGTCGGTGCTGGGCAACCGGGCACATTTAAGCGGATTGAACATTGTCGGCCTGAAGCGCCGCAATTTCAGCCGTGAGACCATCCATGCCCTGCGCCGCGCCTATCGCCTGTTGTTCGCGCAGGAAGGCAACATGACCGAACGGGTTGAGGATGTCGCCAGTCTGTTTAGCGATTGTGAACCGGTGATGGAGATCGTCGCCTTCATGCGTCAGGAGACCTCGCGCGGGATTTGCCAACCGGCGGGCGCGCCGGAAAAGGACGTCTAAGGACGGGGCGGATGAGCAACCTGAACGACACGATGCAAGGCAAGATCGGAATTCTGGCCGGGGGGGGTGAACTTCCCCGGCTGCTTGTTTCCGCCTGTCGCGCACGGGGGCGCGAGGTCTTCGTCCTGGGGATCGAGGGGCATGCCGACCCCGATGCCTTTGCCGATGTGTCGCATGCCCAGGTACGCATGGGCGCGATGGGCGAGGCGTTTCGCCTGTTGAAGGATGCCGGGGTCGGGGATGTGGTGTTTGCCGGAACGATCCGACGGCCATCCCTGGCCAATTTGCGACCGGACGCGCGTGGGACGCTGTTTCTGGCGCGGATCGGCGGCAAGGCGTTGGGCGATGACGGCCTGCTGCGCGCGGTCGCGGTGGAGTTCGAAAGGGAGGGGCTGCGGCTTCTGGGCGCGCATCAGGTCCTTTCCGATATCGTGGCGCGGGAAGGCGCCTATGGCCGCTTGCGGCCAAGTGCCGAGGACGAGATCGACATCGCCCGTGGCGTCGAGGTCGCAAAGGGCGTGGGCGCCTTGGATGTCGGCCAGGGGGCGGTGGTGCAACAGGGCATCGTGCTGGCGGTTGAGGCGGTGGAAGGCACCGATCGGATGTTGGCGCGCTGCGGTGATCTGCGTCGGGAAGGCCAGGGGGGCGTGCTCGTCAAGGTTTGCAAACCGGCCCAGGATCGTCGCCTGGATTTGCCCACCATCGGCACCGCTACCGTCGAGGCCGCCGCCGCCGCGGGGCTCTCCGGCATCGCGATCGAGGCTGGGGCGGCCCTGGTGATCGACGCCGATGCTCTGGCGCGTCGTGCCGATGAACTGGGGCTGTTCGTGGTTGGATTGACCGCGGTTTCCGATGCGCCGCTGATCTATCTGGTGGCGGGCGAACCCTCGGGTGACATCCTGGGGGCGCGTCTGATGCGCGCCTTGAAGGAAAGGACCGGTGGCCACGTTCGCTTCGCGGGAGTCGGCGGCGAAAGCATGGCGGAGGAGGGGATGCTTTCCCTGTTCCCGCAGGCGGATATCGCGGTGATGGGGTTGGCCGAGGTGGTTCCCCGCATTCCGACCGTGTTGCGGCGGGTGCGTCAAGTGGTGGACGACATCGTGGCGCGGAAACCGGCGGTTGTCGTCACCATCGATTCTCTCGGCTTCAATGGCCGCGTCGCGAAGGCGTTGATCGCGCGCAAGATTCGCGTGCCGCGTGTCCATTATGTGGCGCCGATGGTTTGGGCGTGGAAACCGGGGCGTGCCCGTTCGGTGGCGCGTCTGTTCGATCATCTGATGTGTCTGTTGGCGTTCGAGCCACCATATTTCGAGGCCCACGGACTGCCGACCACCCACGTCGGTCATCCGGTGATCGAAGGTGGCGCGGCGGCGGGGGACGGACCGGACTTTCGTCGCCGTCACGGCCTTGCGCCAGAGGAGACCGTGCTGTGCGTGTTGCCGGGGTCGCGACATAACGAGGTCGCGCGCATGTTGCCGATCTTCCGCCAGGCGGTGGATTTTCTGCGCGGACGCCATCCCGATTTGCAGGTGGTGATCCCCACCGTCGCCACCGTCGCCGACCATGTGGCCGAGGCAACCTGCGATTGGGCGCACCCGCCGCATATCGTGCGGGGCGAGGCCGAACGTTGGAATGCCTTTGCCGCATGTGATGGGGTAATGGCGACATCGGGGACGGTTTCCCTGGAATTGGCGCGGGCGGGGCGTCCCTTCGTCATTGGCTATCGTGCCGCGCCGCTATCCGCATGGCTGGCAAAGCGTTTGATATCAATTCGGTATGCGACTCTTCTGAACCATATTTCAAACCGCATGGTGGTCCCGGAATTCATCCAGCGCGACTGTACGCCGGAGGCCCTGGCCGAATCCTTGGATGGTTTGCTGTGCGACAAGTACAAGCGTGACGCGTTCCTGCGAGAAACCGGGGAGGCGTTGACTGCCCTGGTCGGACCCCATCCGCGTCCCAGTCTGGTGGCCGCCGATGTCGTGTTGCAAGCTGCGGGAATGGCGGTTGCGGCGGAGGATGGTTCCTCCCATATCGGGGACGCGCTTTCATCCACCCCCTCATGAATAAGGCTGGACCATGACGTTTCGCCTGCTGCACACGATGATCCGTGTCCGCGATCTCGATGCTTCCGTCGCTTTCTACACCAAGCTTCTTTGCATGCGGTTGTTGCGTCGCATGGATTTTCCGGAAGGACGCTTCACTCTGGCCTTTGTTGGTTATGGGGATGAGTCCGATCACGCCGTGCTGGAGGGCGGTTCCACGACCATCGCCTTCGTCGAGGATCCCGATGGCTACGACATCGAGCTGGTCGAGCGTTCCTGACACGATTCGTCGCGCATGAAAACGGCGCCCCGTGATGGGCCGCCGTTTTGCGTTTTTCTTTCCGAAAAGGATCAGCGCTTGCCGAGCGGCACGTAATCGCGCATCGCCGCGCCGGTATACAGTTGACGCGGCCGACCGATCTTCATGCCCGGGTCCTCGATCATTTCCAGCCATTGCGCGACCCAGCCGGTGGTGCGGGCCAGCGCGAACAGCGCGGTGAACATCGAGGTCGGGATGCCCATGGCGCGGAAGATGATGCCCGAATAGAAATCGACGTTCGGGTAGAGCTTCTTTTCGATGAAGAAATCGTCTTCCAGGGCGATGCGTTCCAGTTCCACGGCGATCTGCAACAGCGGTTCGTCGTGCAGACCCAGTTCGTCCAGAACCTCGTGGCAGGTTTTCTGCATGATCTTGGCGCGCGGGTCATAGTTCTTGTAGACCCGGTGACCGAACCCCATCAGGCGGAACGGATCGTCCTTGTCCTTGGCGCGTTTCACGAATTCGCCAACGCGATCCTTGCTGCCGATTTGCATCAGCATGTTCAGAACCGCTTCGTTGGCGCCGCCGTGCGACGGCCCCCATAGCGAGGCAATGCCCGCCGCGATGCAGGCGAAGGGATTGGCGCCAGAGGAACCGGCCAAGCGCACGGTGGAGGTGAATGCGTTTTGTTCGTGGTCGGTGTGCAGGATCAGGATGCGGTTCATGGCGCGGGCCAGGACCGGATTGATCTTGTATGGCTCGCACGGCACCGCGAACATCAATTGCAGGAAGTTCGACGCGTAATCCAAGTCGTTGCGCGGGTATATGAACGGCTGGCCGATCGAGTACTTATAGGCGTTGGCGACGATGGTCGGCATCTTGGCGATCAGCCGGGTTTCGGCGACGACGCGCTGGAAGGGGTCGGTGAAATCCAGGCTGTCGTGATAAAAGGCCGACAGCGCGCCGACGATGCCGCAGGACACCGCCATCGGGTGCGCATCGCGGCGGAACCCGCTGTAAAAGCGCAGGAGCTGTTCGTTCAGCATCGAGTGATAGGTGAGTCCTTGTCGAACTTCGCCATCTGTTCCTTGGATGGAAGTTCGCCGAACAGCAGCAGATAGGCGACTTCCAGAAAGTCGCAGTTCTCGGCCAGTTGCTCGATCGGATATCCGCGATGCAACAGGATGCCCTTGTCGCCGTCGATAAAGGTGATCTTGGATTCGCAGGAACCGGTGGAGGTGAACTCAGGGTCGAAGGTAAAACACCCGGTGTCGGCATAGAATTGCCGGATATCCACGACGCGTGGCCCGACGCTGCCGTGAATGACCGGCAGTTCGAAGGTCTTTCCAGCGGCGTTGTCGTTGCTCATGGCGGCTCCCTATATCGATGTCGTGTCACGGCGCGCGGTTCGGTCCGTCGTCGGGCAAGTGGTGACGTTGGTTCATCGAAGTTGCGATTGCGTTGCTTCTAAGCTGTCTTCTCCACGCGGAAAATCAAGGTTCGAAGGGGCCTTTTCACGACATTGCAATTTTATCGGGCTTACACCAGGGCGCCGTCCAGACGGGCCAGGCTTTCTTCTCGTCCCAGGATTTCCATGACTTCGAACAGGGGGGGCGAAACCGTCGAACCGGTGATCGCGGCACGCAGCGGCTGGGCAATTTTGCCCAGCTTCAGGCCATTGGCCTCGGCCAGATCGCGAACGGTGGCTTCCAGCGCGTCGTGGGTCCATGTGCCGACGGAAGACAGCGCCGGGCGGGCGTTGGTCAGGATGTCGCGGCCTTCGCCGGAAATCTGTGCCGTTGCTTTCTCGTCAAGGGTCAGGGGGCGTTCGCGGGCATAGACCATGGCGCCATTGGCCAACTCGTTGAGGTCCTTGGCGCGCGGTTTCAGTCCATCCATGCCACGCAGGATGCGTGCCCCGGCGGCTTCCGACAGCGGCGTTCCTAGGGTCTTTTCCATCAGCGGGCGGATCAGGCCAAGCAGTTCGTCGTTGGCCATGGCCCGCAGATAATGGGCGTTCAGGTTCATCAGTCGGGTCATGTCGAAGCGTGACGGCGATTTCCCGACCGCGTCGATGTCGAACCAGACGATGGCCTGTTTGGTGGAAATGATCTCGTCGTCGCCGTGTCCCCAGCCGAGGCGCAGCAGATAATTCCGCATGGCCGCAGGCAGGATGCCCATGTCGCGGTAGGCCTCCGCGCCCAGTGCGCCGTGGCGCTTCGACAGCTTGGCGCCGTCGGGTCCGTGGATCAGCGGAATGTGGGAGAATTCCGGTACCGCCCAATCGCAGGCCCGGTACAGCACCGCCTGACGGGCGGCGTTGGTCAAGTGGTCGTCGCCACGGATGACATGGGTGATGCCCATGTCGTGGTCGTCCACCATCACCGACAGCATGTAGGTTGGGGTGCCGTTGGCACGCAGCAGGATCATGTCGTCAAGTTGGGCGTTGGCGAAGGTTACGTCGCCCTGCACGTGGTCATGGATCACGGTCTCGCCTTCGCGCGGCGCCTTCAGGCGGATTACCGGCTTGACCCCGGCGGGGGCATCCGCCGCGTCGCGGTCGCGCCAGCATCCGTCGTAACGCATCGGCTGGCCGCCGGCCTTCTGCTCCTCGCGCATGCGGGTGAGTTCCTCGGGCGAGCAATAGCAGCGATAGGCGTGTCCGGTCTCCAGCAAGCGGTGCGCCACCTCGGCATGGCGGGCGGCGCGCGAAAACTGCATCACCGGCTCTTCGTCCCAGGTCAGTCCCAGCCACGACAGACCGTCGAAGATCGCGTCCATGGCGGCCTGGGTGGAGCGCTCGCGGTCCGTGTCCTCGATCCGCAGCAGGAAGCGCCCGCCGTGGTGGCGCGCAAACAGCCAGTTGAACAAGGCGGTGCGGGCGCCGCCGATGTGAAGGAACCCCGTCGGAGACGGGGCGAAACGTGTCACGACGCTCATCAGATGCGAAACCCGTGCTGGCTTTAAGGAAGCGAAGTCCGCCACCGGTGTGGCGGGCAGGGTGGGTTCGGCGACGGAATTGGATTATTTTCAGACGCACGAACGGGGTGGTTTTTTATCACAGGCGGCATCCCATTCGCAAAGGGTATCCTGGGGGAAGGCGGATGGATCAAGCAGAAAACACCGCCGGATTGGGCAAATGGACCCCCTGGGCCTTCGTCGCGGGGGTTGTGGGCTATCTGGCGCTGCCGTTCGAACCCACCCGCGCGATGTGGGCGTGCGCCCTTGCCGGGGGCCTGGGGTTGGTCCCGCTGGCATGGCGATATGGGCGGATCTGGCCTCTGGTGGTTTCGGTCCTGCTGGTCTGTCTGTTGGCGGGTGGGGCCTGGGCGGCCGTCTTCGCGGACTCCGTCGCGGCGCCGGTTCTTGATCAGACCCGCCGCCGTCGCCAGTCCATCCCGGAGCCTTCGACATGCCGCGCCATGCCTGGTTCCAGGGGCTCGGCGCGGTCGGTTATGCGACCTCGCCCTGGCGGGTTTTTCAAGACGCGGAACCGCCAAGTCTTGGCGCGCGCCTGGAGACCTGGCGTCGGATGATCGCGCACGCGATTCTGTCCAGAACCGCCGCTGATCCCCGTGCCGCCGTCGCCGTGGCCCTGGTCGTCGGCGACAAGGGCGCCATCCCCGAGGCGGTGGCCGAGGCGTATCGGGGCTCGGGGTTGGCCCACATGCTGGCGATTTCCGGTCTACACATGAGTCTGTTGGCTGGTTTGGCCTTTCTGACCGTGCGTCGTGGATTGGCGATGATCCCGGCGGTGGCGCTGCGCTATCCGATCAAGAAGTGGGCGGCGGCGTTGGCGTTGGTCCTGACCGCCGTTTACTTGCTGCTGTCCGGCGCATCGGTGCCGATGCAACGCGCCTTCGTGATGACGGCGATCGCGCTTTTCGCGGTGATGTTGGACCGTTCACCGTTTTCCTTCCGGCTGTTGGGCGTTGCCGCCATGGTGGTGGCGTTGCGCGATCCCGAAGCCGTGCTCGGCCCCAGCTTTCAGATGTCCTTTGCCGCCGTTGCCGCCCTGATCGCCGTCTATCAATTGCCGCGTCACGGATTTCCCCCGCCGGAGTGGCCCGCTTTTCCGCGTTGGCCGGTTCTTTACGCCGCCGGTCTGGTTATCACTACCGTGGTTGCCTCCTGCGCGACCGCTCCCTTCGCGCTGTACCATTTTGGGCGGATCGCGGTGTATTCCCTGCCCGCGAATCTTCTGGCCTTGCCGGCTCTGGGCTTTTGGGTGATGCCCTGGGGCTTGACGTCGGTGCTTTTGATGCTCTTCGGCGCGGAGGGCTTTCCCCTGCTTTGCATGATCAAGGGCATCGGCTGGATCAACGCGGTGGCTCATATGGTCTCGGCATGGCCAGGGCATCTGCTGTTGGCGCCGCAAATGCCGGGAATCAGTTTGGGGCTGTGCGCGGCGGGCGGGTTGTGGCTGGTCCTCGCGGTTGGGCGGATCCGTCTGGTCGGTGGATTGGTGCTGGCGGTGGGGTTGAGTTCCTCGTGGTGGACGCCGCCGCCGGATCTGTTGATCGCCGACGAGGGGTGCGCCATCGCGGTCCGCTGTGTCCGCGACTACGGTTTCCTGGGGGAGGGGCGCGGCAGCGCGTTCCTGCAGTCGGTGTGGCAGTCGCGCACCGGTCGGGCGATGCTGCCGGGGAGTGGTTGGCGCTGCGATGCCGAAGGCTGCGTCGGTGCCGCGCGTCCGGGTTGGATGGTGGCACGCAGCGATTATCTGCAAGGGTTGGACGGACTTTGCGCCAGGGCATCGGTGGTGGTGGCGCGGTATCCGGTGGCGGCGGAACAGCGGGCGAATTGTGCCGTGCCGCTGTTGGATCCATCGGATTTGCGGGCGACGGGGGCCGTGATCTTCTGGCTGACCGACGATGGGACGATCCGGCGACGGCAAGCCGACGCCGAGCGCCTGGGGCGACGCCCCTGAGGGGGTTCGTGAAGACGGGATCAATAGCGACGAATAAGCCCGACCAGTCGCCCCTGCACCGACACCCGATCGGGGCCGAAAATGCGGGTTTCATGGCGCGGATTGGCCGGTTCCAGGGCGATGGACCCCCCCTTGCGCCGCAGACGTTTCAGCGTGGCCTCGTTCTGATCGACCAGGGCGACGACGATGGCGCCGTTTTCCACGGTGTCGGTCTTGCGGATCAGCACGGTGTCGCCGTCGAAGATCCCCGCCTCGATCATCGAATCGCCTTCGATGGTCAGCGCATAGTGTTCGCCGCCGGAGAGCATGCTGGCGGGGATATCGACGGTGTTGGTCAAATCGCTCAACGCCTCGATCGGCGTACCCGCCGCGATCTTGCCGTATAGGGGGACCGAAACCGTGTCGGCGTTGCCCGCCACCGGGGCGCCCGCGATCTGGCGGCGGAAACCACCGGCGATCACCGTCGGCTGGAAAGCGGCGGCCTCCGTCGCGTCGGGGGCGATACCGCCTTCCGGTAGCTTCAGGATTTCCAGCGCGCGAGCGCGGTGTGGCAGGCGGCGGATGAAGCTCCGTTCCTCCAGACTGGTGATCAGGCGATGCACCCCGGATTTGGAGCGCAGACCCAGCGCTTCCTTCATTTCCTCGAAAGAGGGGACGATGCCGGAGCGCTTGAGGTGGCGGTCGATCAGAAGCAGAAGGTCGCGTTGCTTGGCGGTCAGCATGGCGGATACCCCGGAAGCGGAAGAACGGGTCGGGCGATGCGGGCATCGCGGAATGATCACCCTTTATTCTACTTTGGTTCCGGCGGCTTGGCAACCTGAAAAATAAGGTTCAGCCTTGTAGGCTCAGGCCCCATTAAATTATTGTCAGGCAGATCGGCGGCTGATTCACTCATGGGAGGGAGGACCCCATCCATGAGTGATCTGTTTTGGTTGTCAGAGAGGCAGTTGGCGAAGATCGAGCCGCATTTCCCGCTATCGCATGGCGTGCCGCGGGTTGATGATCGGCGAGTGATCAGCGGCATCGTTCATGTGATCCGCAACGGCTTACGGTGGCGAGATGCACCACTCGTCTATGGCCCCCACAAAACCCTCTATAATCGTTTCGTTCGCTGGAGCCGACTTGGGGTGTTCAGCCGGATCTTCGCGGCCTTGACGGGAGAGGCTGGCCCTCCAGACCGGTTGATGATCGATGCAACCCACCTGAAAGCTCATCGGACCGCCGCGAGCCTCTATAAAAAGGGGCTCTTCCCCGATGTATCGGACGCACAAAAGGCGGGCTGAACCCCAAGCTTCATGCGGTTTGCGACGGACAAGGAAGGCCCCTCATCCTGCTGCTCAGCGAGGGGCAAATGAGCGATTACAAAGGCGCGATGCTGTTGCTCGACCTATTTCCCAAGGCCAACGTCCTGATCGCCGACAAGGGCTATGACGGTGATCCCCTTCGAGAGGCTTTGACACAGAGAGGGATCGCTACATGCATCCCGCCAATGCGTCATCGCAAAACCCAGTACGCTTACGACAAAACCTTCTATCGCCAGCGTCATAGGATCGAGAACCTCTTCGCTCGCCTCAAGGATTGGCGGCGTATCCACACCCGATATGACCGATGCGCGGATATCTTCTTTGCCGCCGTCATCATCGCGGTACTCCTCCTCTTCTGGATCGAACCTTAATGAGTCCTGAGCCTAGCGGCCCGCTGGCCCCTGATGCTGGCGGTGATCGGCACGGTGGTTGCCGGGCGCGTGTTGCTGCTGTTTCTGTGGGCGCGCCGGGCGGCGCGGCGGTCCTCCGTCGGGGCCGCCCACGAGGTCCCCGGCGTTCGCGCGGCCCTGGCCGCGTGGGGTGGACGCCATCTTCTGGCGATCGGTGTCGCGGGCTTCGTGTTCGCCGCGATGCTTCCGTTCCTGCTGTTCTCCAACCGCTATGTGGTGGATATCGCCACCACCTTCCTGATCTACGTGATGCTGGGTTTGGGGTTGAATATCGTGGTCGGCCTGGCCGGGTTGCTGGATCTGGGCTACGTCGCCTTTTATGCGGTGGGGGCCTATACCTACGCCCTGATCTCGACGCAACTGGGTTGGTCGTTCTGGTTCTGTTTGCCGCTTGCCGGGATGTTCGCGGCGATGTTCGGAATCATGCTGGGATTCCTGGTGTTGCGTCTTCGCGGCGATTATCTGGCGATCGTGACGTTGGGTTTCGGTGAAATCGTCCGCATCGTTCTGACCAACCGGGTGGACTTCACCAAGGGTCCGGACGGGGTTTCCGGCATTCTGCGCCCCAGCTTCTTCGGCGCGACGTTTTCCCGCGCGGCGCCCGATGGCGGCATCACCTTCGCCGACCTGCTGGGGATCGAGTATTCCTCGCAGCACCGCGTGATCTTTCTGTATTTTCTGATCCTGGTCTTGGCCTGTCTGACCAACCTGTTCACCCTGCACATGCGGAAGTTGCCGACGGGCCGGGCCTGGGAGGCCCTGCGCGAGGACGAAATCGCCTGCCGTTCGCTTGGGATCAATCCGACCAACGTCAAGCTGTCGGCGTTTGCCTTGGGCGCGATGTTCGCGGGTTTCGCGGGGGCGTTCTTTTCCACCCGTCAGGGGTTCGTCAGTCCGGAAAGCTTCACCTTCATGGAGTCCGCGATCATTCTGGCGATCGTCGTTCTGGGCGGCATGGGGTAGCAACTGGGCGTCGTGCTGGCGGCCTTTGCCCTGGTCATTCTGCCCGAGTGGTTTCGCGAGTTCGAACAGTACCGCATGTTCCTGTTCGGGGCGGCGATGGTGCTGATCATGGTTCTGAAGCCGACCGGCGTGATGGGACACCGCGAACCGACCTTTCGTTTGCATCCCAGGGCCAGGGTCGAGAAGCCGGAGGCCGCCCAATGACCGCGCAGCCGATCACCCAAGCCGTGGGCAATGCCTTGCTCGACGTCGAACATCTGACCATGCGTTTCGGCGGCCTGACTGCCATTGATGATCTGTCGTTCACCGCCCGCCACCGCGAGATCACGTCGATCATCGGCCCCAATGGTGCCGGAAAGACCACGGCCTTCAACTGCCTGACCGGTTTCTACAAGCCGACGGTGGGGCGTCTTCGTCTGTGTCACCCGGCGAAGGGCGAATACTACCTGGAGCGGATGGAAGGCTTCCGCATCGCGCAGATCGCCGATATCGGGCGGACCTTCCAAAACATCCGGTTGTTTCCGAAGATGACGGTTCTGGAAAACCTGATCATCGCGCAGCACAACCGCCTGATGAAGGCGTCGTTGTTCGCGGTGGCCGGAATCTTGGGGCTGGCGCGTTACTGCAACGCCGAGAAGGCGGCGGTCGAAAAGGCGCGTTTCTGGCTGGATCGGGTGGGGTTGACCGCTCGTGCCGATTGGGAGGCGGGGAATCTTCCCTATGGTGACCAACGCCGCTTGGAAATCGCGCGGGTGATGTGCATCGATCCCTGCCTGCTTTGCCTCGATGAACCCGCGGCGGGCCTGAATCCCCGTGAATCCTTGGGTCTCAATGAGCTTTTGCTCGCCATTCGCGACGAGCAGGGAATCGGCATTCTTCTGATCGAACACGACATGAGCGTGGTCATGGGCATTTCCGACCACATCGTTGTTCTGGACCACGGACGGAAGATTTCCGACGGCGATCCGGATTTCGTGCGCAACGATCCGACAGTGATTCGGGCTCACCTGGGCGAGGAAGAAGGGGACGACCATGCTTAAGATCGAGGGCGTCCATACCTTCTATGGCCAGGTCGAGGCTCTGAAGGGCGTCGATATGGAAATCAAGCCCGGCGAAATCGTGACCCTGATCGGGGCGAATGGCGCCGGCAAGTCCACCCTGTTGATGACGGTGTTCGGCAAGCCGCAGGCGCGGCGCGGTCGTATTCTGTTCGATGGACAAGACATCACCAGGGTTCCGGCGCATGAAATCGTTCGCCTGGGGATCGCGCAGTCGCCGGAAGGCCGTCGCATTTTCGCGCGGATGACGGTCTACGAGAACCTACAGATGGGGGCCCTGCCGACCGATGGGGCGACCTTCGAGCAGGATATCCGCATGGTCTTCGATCGCTTCCCCCGGGTGGAGGAACGGCGAACCCAGCGTGGCGGCACCCTTTCCGGCGGCGAACAGCAGATGCTGGCGATCGGTCGCGCCTTGATGAGCAAACCGCGCCTGTTGCTGCTGGATGAGCCGTCTCTGGGTTTGGCGCCGCTGGTGGTTCGTCAGATTTTCGAGATCATCAAGAAGATCAACGAAGCCGGGGTGACGGTGTTCCTGGTCGAACAGAACGCGTTCCATGCGTTGAAGCTGGCGCATCGTGGCTATGTCATGGTCAACGGCGTGATTACGATGTCGGGTCCGGGACGGGAACTTCTGGACAATCCGGAAATCCGCGCGGCATACTTGGAAGGGCGCCACTGATGGTCGATGTTCTGGGCAGCAGCCTGCCGGTGTTCATTGGCTTTACCTGCGTCATGATGGGATGGATTGCCTTCATGACCGGACGGGCGATCGCCAATACATGGCGTCCGCGCTGGCAGGTGGTGCTGTATTGCGTGTTGTTGGGTTTGGCCAATCGCTTTTTTGTGTTCGCGTTGTTCGGTGGGCCGCTGCATTCGATCGGCGGCTGGCTGATCGGCACGGCGATTCTGACTTTGGTCGGATTGGCCTCGTACCGGGAAAAGCAGGACTTCAAGGTGGTCGCGCAGTATCCCTGGCTTTACGAACGTTGCGGTCCCTTCGACTGGCGGGAACGCAAGCACGACGTGGTTTGAAAACGGGAAGGGGCGGCATAAGCCCCGCGATCCGATCGCCGAAGGGCGACGGCGACAAGCAAGGCTCGGTTCGGGTGGAACCGAATACGTGAACACCATGGCGAAAACCGGTTAAGGACATCAATGCCAAGGGCGGCGTTCTTGGTCAGAAGCTGAAGCTTGAGGTCGGCGACGACGCTTGCGATCCGAAACAGGCGGTGGCGGTGGCCAACCAGTTGGTCAACAAGGGCGTCAAGTTCGTGGCCGGTCACTTCTGCTCCGGGTCCTCGATTCCGGCGTCGGCGGTCTATCAGGAAGAAGGCCTGATTCAGGTTTCCTGGGGTTCGACCAATCCGAAGCTGACCGAACAGGGCTTCGGCAACGTCTATCGTGTTTGCGGTCGCGACGATCAGCAGGGGCTGACCGCCGCCGAGATGATTGCCAAGAAGTTCAAGGGCAAGAAGGTCGCCATCCTTCAGGACAAGACCGCCTATGGCAAGGGTCTGGCCGACGAGACCAAGAAGAAGCTGAACGAAATTGGCGTCAAGGAAGTGATGTACGAGGCCTATACCGCGGGCGAGAAGGATTATTCCGCCCTGGTGACGAAGCTGAAGCAGGCCAACATCGACGTGATTTATCTGGGGGGATATCACTCCGAAACCGGTTTGATCGTCCGTCAGGCGCGCGAACAGGGCTTAGGCTCAGGACTCATTAAGGTTCGATCCAGAAGAGGAGGAGTACCGCGATGATGACGGCGGCAAAGAAGATATCCGCGCATCGGTCATATCGGGTGTGGATACGCCGCCAATCCTTGAGGCGAGCGAAGAGGTTCTCGATCCTATGACGCTGGCGATAGAGGGTTTTGTCGTAAGCGTACTGGGTTTTGCGATGACGCATTGGCGGGATGCATGTAGCGATCCCTCGCTGTGTCAAAGCCTCTCGAAGGGGATCACCGTCATAGCCCTTGTCGGCGATCAGGACGTTGGCCTTGGGAAATAGGTCGAGCAACAGCATCGCGCCTTTGTGATCGCTCATTTGCCCCTCGCTGAGCAGCAGGATGAGGGGCCTTCCTTGTCCGTCGCAAACCGCATGAAGCTTGGAGTTCAGCCTGCCTTTTGTGCGTCCGATACATCGGGGAAGAGCCCCTTTTTATAGAGGCTCGCGGCGGTCCGATGAGCTTTCAGGTGGGTTGCATCGATCATCAACCGGTCTGGAGGGCCAGCCGCTCCCGTCAAGGCCGCGAAGATCCGGCTGAACACCCCAAGTCGGCTCCAGCGAACGAAACGATTATAGAGGGTTTTGTGGGGGCCATAGACGAGTGGTGCATCTCGCCACCGTAAGCCGTTGCGGATCACATGAACGATGCCGCTGATCACTTGCCGATCATCAACCCGCAGCACGCCATGCGATAGCGGGAAATGCGGCTCGATCTTCGCCAACTGCCTCTCTGACAACCAAAACAGATCACTCATGGATGGGGTCCTCCCTCCCATGAGTGAATCAGCCGCCGATCTGCCTGACAATAATTTAATGGGTCCTGAGCCTACACCTATGGTGCGATCCAGGTCTATGCTCAGGCCGTGACCGCCGCCAAGAGCACCAAGTCGGCGGATGTCAACAAGCAGTTGCACGCGTTGACCTTTGATACCGTGCTGGGCAAGGTTGGATTCGACGCCAAGGGCGACTTGAAGACTCCGGGCTTCTTGTTCTACGAGTGGAAGAACGGTACCTTCGATTACATGAAGTAAGCCGGATCTTCGATCCTTCCACGAAAGCCCCCGAGGAGCCCTCCTCGGGGGCTTTCCTGTTGGCGGCGCGGAACGAATGCACTAGTCTACGGCATTCGATTTTTCCACGCCTGCAAGAGGGGTCAACCATGGCCGGATCGGTCAACAAAGTCATTCTTATCGGCAACCTGGGCCGCGACCCGGAAGTGCGCAGTATGAACAACGGCGGCAAGGTGGTGACCTTGAATCTGGCGACATCGGAAAGCTGGAACGACCGCCAGTCTGGCCAGCGGCAGGAACGCACCGAATGGCACCGCGTGGTGATCTTCAACGAGAATCTGGCGCAGGTCGCGGAGAAGTATCTGCGCAAGGGCTCCAAGGTCTATGTCGAGGGCGCGTTGCAGACCCGCAAATGGACCGATCAAAGCGGTGCCGAGAAGTATACCACCGAGGTCGTGTTGCAGCGCTTCCGGGGCGAGCTGACGATGCTGGACGGTGGGCGCGGCCAGGGCGGCGAAGCCTCGGCGGGTGGTGAGTCCTTTGGTGGCGGCGCTTCCGCCCCGCGCCAGAATGGCGGCAGCGGTGGCTGGGATGCTCCGGCCTCGACCGCCTTGGACGACGATATTCCGTTCTGATCGGTTCCGTTTGGACCATCGAGCGCGGCGGAAGAATATCCTTCCGCCGTTTCCTTTTTGGGGATGGGTCAGGCGCCGATCAGGCGCAGTACCGTGGTTTCGGTTTTGCGCAGGCCCTGGTCGTTCAAAGCGGCCAGATTGGCGAAACTGCGGTCGATGCCGTCGCCCAGGATTCCGTCGCCATCGGGGATATAGGCGCCTTCCATCGCCAGAATGCCCAGATCGACCGCCGCGCCGACCACCGTCGCCACCTTGAACGCGCAGGAGACCTTGGCGCCGTCGCAGATCATTCCGGCGAAGGTGCCGATCACCGATTTCATGGCGTGTTCCATGGCGTCGATGTCGCCGCCCTTCAGGAAGACGGTGGCCGCCGCCACTCCGGTGGCGGGGGCGATGGCGCAGCCGCAGAAGGCGGTCAATCGTCCGGTGTGCGCCTTGATGCACACGGTGACGGTGGAGGCGATGGCCAGGGCGTGGGCCAGGGCATCGCGGTTCGCGCCCAGCGCATGCGCTACCCCCAGGACCCCCAGAAAATTGGCGATGCCGTGATTGCCGCTGCCGGCGATCGCCGGCAGCGGCACCAGCAGTCCGGTCATTCGCGCCTCGCTGGCGGCGCCCGCCAGGGATTGCGCGGTGGCGCGCGGCGAGGGGGCGGCCGCGTTTCCACGTTGCAGGGCGGCGGCCAGGGGGGCGTGGCCGTCCTGAGCGGCACGGGCGGCGGTGGCGTTATCCTCCGCCGCCGCGACCAGAAAATCGAAGGCGGTGGGCGGCAGGGCCAGGACGGTTCGCAGCAACTGCCGGATGGGCAGGGGGTGGGCTCAGGACTCATTAAGGTTCGATCCAGAAGAGGAGGAGTACCGCGATGATGACGGCGGCAAAGAAGATATCCGCGCATCGGTCATATCGGGTGTGGATACGCCGCCAATCCTTGAGGCGAGCGAAGAGGTTCTCGATCCTATGACGCTGGCGATAGAGGGTTTTGTCGTAAGCGTACTGGGTTTTGCGATGACGCATTGGCGGGATGCATGTAGCGATCCCTCGCTGTGTCAAAGCCTCTCGAAGGGGATCACCGTCATAGCCCTTGTCGGCGATCAGGACGTTGGCCTTGGGAAATAGGTCGAGCAACAGCATCGCGCCTTTGTGATCGCTCATTTGCCCCTCGCTGAGCAGCAGGATGAGGGGCCTTCCTTGTCCGTCGCAAACCGCATGAAGCTTGGAGTTCAGCCCGCCTTTTGTGCGTCCGATACATCGGGGAAGAGCCCCTTTTTATAGAGGCTCGCGGCGGTCCGATGAGCTTTCAGGTGGGTTGCATCGATCATCAACCGGTCTGGAGGGTCAGCCTCTCCCGTCAAGGTCACGAAGATCCGGCTGAACACCCCAAGTCGGCTCCAGCGAACGAAACGATTATAGAGGATTTTGTGGGGGCCATAGACGGGTGGTGCATCTCGCCACCGTAAGCCGTTGCGGATCACATGAACGATGCCGCTGATCACTCGCCGATCATCAACCCGCGGCACGCCATGCGATAGCGGGAAATGCGGCTCGATCTTCGCCAGCTGCCTCTCTGACAACCAAAACAGATCACTCATGGATGGGGTCCTCCCTCCCATGAGGAAATCAGCCACCGATCTGCCTGGCAATAATTTAATGGGTCCTGAGCCTAGTGCCGTCAACGGGTCCACAACGTCGAGAAGAGGATCGTTTCGCATGGCCGGAATGCCGTTGCGGTGGACGTTGACGAAGCGGTCGTGGCATCTCGCGATGGTCGCGTCCGCCGTGTCGGTGCCGTCGCCGACGGTGGCTCGCAGGTACAGAGGCTGACCGAAATCGCCGAAGGTGACGCGGACCGTTTCTCGTGCCAGCAGGCGCTTCGCGGCGGCGACACGGAAGGGCGTCGCCGTATCGAGGATCGCCAGCCCGGACGAGGATTCGCCGATCGTCGCGCCTAGCGCGGCGGCGGCGGCCAAACCGCGCAGGGGGCATCCCGGAACGGCGGCGTAGGCGCCGTTCTTGTAGACGTTGGGGCTGACCGCCAGGTGCAGGGTCCGCGCCGGGGTTCCCAGGGCTTCCACGGCACGGGCGGCGGCGGCGATTTCGGTGCAACCGGTGGCGCGGCGGGTTTCGTGCCTGAGAAGGGAAAGAAGGGTGGGGCCGTCCATGCCGTGTACTCCGTGCGTTCGTTACCGAACCGGCGAGGCGGTGTCAGATGCCGGGAATCATAGCGGTGGCGGCGGGAAAAGAGGTTTCTTTGTTGCTACATTATCCGTAGTATTGTGGTCAATTATTCCAATATATATTCAGGTAGTGGGATAAAAAGCCCATTGTTCACCGCCGTGCAAAATTACCTCAGGGTGCCGCCGGTGGATGCGATCGATCGTAAAATTCTGATCCTGTTGCAGGAAAACGCCGCCTTGCCGGTGGCGGAGGTCGCCGCCCACGTCGGGCTGTCATCGACACCGTGCTGGCGCCGCATCCAGAAACTGGAGGCGGAGGGCGTGATTCGCGGTCGGGTGGCGCTGCTCGATCCCGCGAAGATGAATGTCGGGGTCACCGTCTTCATCGCGGTGAAGACCAATCGGCATGATCCGGAGTGGCTGCGGGCATTTCAGGGCGCGGTCGATGGCATTCCGGAAATCGTCGAGTTCTATCGGATGAGCGGCGAAATCGATTATCTGTTACGGGCCGTGGTGCCGGACATCGCGGCCTATGATTCCGTCTATAAGCGGTTGATTGCGCGCATTGCCCTGGTCGATGTGACGTCGATGTTCGCCATGGAGACCATCAAATTTACCACGTCGCTTCCGGTTGCCCATGCCCGCTGAAAAATCCTAGAAAATAGTCGTTTTATTAACAATCTTCTAAAAGATCTTTCTGAGAAGAAGGATTCAGGAAAATCGATCCCTGCCGAACGTTGAGTTGACGGGGTGGGGGTGGTAGACTTCTCCGCCGCCAAATCCATGGGTGGCTTGGTTCCATAGAAAGTGTGTGTGCCTTGACCAATACGCCGATCAAAGCGACCGGGGCGGATATCCAGCCCGTCCATATCGAAGAAGAGATGAAGCGTTCCTACCTTGATTACGCGATGAGCGTGATCGTGGCGCGCGCCATTCCCGACGTCCGTGATGGCCTGAAGCCGGTGCATCGCCGCATCATGTATTCGATGAAGGAAAGCGGCTACGACCACTCCAAGCCGTTCCGCAAATCGGCGCGCATCGTTGGCGACGTCATGGGCCGCTATCATCCGCATGGCGACAGCGCAATCTATGACGCGATGGTCCGCATGGCGCAGGATTTCTCGATGCGGTTGCCGCTGATCAGCGGTCAGGGCAATTTCGGTTCGATGGACGGCGATCCGGCGGCGGCGATGCGTTACACCGAGGCGCGGCTAGCGAAAAGCTCGTCGGCGCTTCTGGACGATATTGACAAGGATACCGTCGCCTTCCAGGCGAACTATGACGAAAGCTCGCAGGAACCGACGGTTCTGCCGGCACGCTTTCCGAACCTGCTGGTCAATGGCGCGGGTGGTATCGCGGTCGGCATGGCCACCAACATTCCGCCGCACAATCTGGGTGAGGTGGTGGATGCCTGCTGCGCCTATATCGAGGACCCCGACATCACGCTGGAAAGCCTGATGGAGATCGTCCCCGGTCCCGATTTTCCGACCGGCGGCGTAATCGTCGGGCGGGCCGGGGCGCGATCGGCTTATGCCTCCGGGCGCGGTTCGGTGATTCTGCGCGCGAAATGCGAGATCGAGGAAATTCGTAAAGACCGCATGGCGGTCGTCGTGCACGAGATTCCCTATCAGGTCAACAAGGCGGCGATGATCGAGAAAATCGCCGAATTGGTGCGCGACAAGAAGCTGGAAGGGATTGCCGCCCTGCGCGACGAATCCGACCGTCGCGGCGTGCGGGTGGTGGTCGAACTCAAGCGCGACGCCCAGCCCGAAGTCGTTCTCAACCAGTTATACCGCTATACCCCGCTGCAAAGCTCGTTCGGCGTCAATATGCTGGCCTTGAACGAGGGGCGCCCGCAGTTGTTGATGCTGAAGGATGTGATCAAGGCCTTCGTCCACTTCCGCGAGGAGGTGGTGCGCCGCCGCACCGAGTTCGAGCTGGGCAAGGCGCGCGATCGGGCCCACCTGTTGGTCGGTTTGGCGATCGCGGTGGCCAATCTGGACGAGGTGATCGTCCTGATCCGCTCCGCCAACGATCCCAACGCGGCGCGCGAGGGGTTGATGGCGCGCGATTGGCCCGCCGCCGATGTCGAGCCGCTGATCGCGTTGATCGATGAACCCGGGCGCCAGGTGGTGGATGGGACGTACCGTCTGTCGGACGCGCAAGCGCGCGCCATTCTGGACTTGCGCCTGCATCGCTTGACCGGTTTGGAGCGTGACAAGGTTCATGACGAAATCCGCGAGATCGGCCTGAAGATCGAGGATTTCCTGGAAACCCTGCGCTCGCGCGAGAAGCTTTACGGTATCATCCGCGACGAGTTGGAGGAGGCGAAGGCCCTCTGCGCCGATCCGCGTCGCACCGCTTTCGAGGAAAACGAGTTCGAGCACGACATCGAGGACCTGATCCCGCGCGAGGACATGGTCGTCACCTACAGCTCGAAGGGCTATGTCAAGCGGGTGCCCCTGTCCACCTATCGCGCGCAGCGGCGCGGCGGGCGCGGTCGCACCGGCATGGCGACGCGGGACGAGGATTACGTGCGGCGGGTCTATTCCGCCAGCACCCATACGCCTTTGTTGTTCTTCTCCTCGTTGGGCATAGCCTATAAGCTCAAGGCCTATAAGCTGCCGTTGGGCAATCCGCAGTCGCGCGGCCGCCCGCTGGTCAATCTGCTGCCCCTGCAAGAGAACGAGACGGTCGCGGCGATTCTGCGCCTGCCCGAGGACGAGGCGGAGTGGGAGAACATGTTCATCGCCTTCGCCACGGCGCGGGGCGACGTGCGGCGGAACCGTCTGTCCGACTTCGGCAACGTGATGTCGAACGGCAAGATCGCGATGAAGCTCAGCGATGGCGATCGCTTGATCTCGGCGCGCAGTTGCTCCGCGAACGACGACATCTTCTTATCGACCCGCAAGGGCAAGTGCATCCGCTTCGCGATCGACGAGGTACGGGTGTTCGTCGGTCGGTCCTCGACCGGCGTGCGCGGCATTCGCTTGGCCGACGATGACGAGGTGATCGGCCTGACCGTGCTGCGCCATACCGATCACGACGTCGAAACGCGCGAGGCCTATCTGAAGCGTCGCCGCCTTGAAGACCATGTTCTGGCCGAAGGCGAGGAGGTCGCGGTGGATCCGTCGTCGATCATCGACAATGCGTTGTTCGCCACGATGCGCGAGGCGGAGCAGTTCATGCTGGTGGTGACCGCCAACGGTTATGGCAAGCGGACCTCGGCCTACGATTATCGCGTCACCGGTCGCGGCGGGCAGGGGATCATGAATATCGACGCCACCGACCGCAACGGCGACGTGGTGGCATCCTTCCCGGTCAAGGATTCCGATCAGTTGATGCTGGTCAGCGACGGAGGACAGTTGATCCGGATGCCGGTGCATGATATCCGCATTGCTGCCAGAAAGACGCAAGGCGTAACCCTGTTCCGTACGGCCGAGGATGAACGCGTGGTTTCCGCGACGCGTTTGGACGATGCCGAGATGGAAGACGACGGGATGGACCTTGTCGAAGATGGCGAAGGTCAGGATGACTCTGCGGCGGGGGGGGCGAAGGAGAACCGTTCCGGCGATCAGCCGATGGACGATAAGGACTGAAGCCTGGATGCGCCTGGGTGGCGGGTCTGACAACAGGGGAGGGCTGGAGCCATGACCGATGGGATTGGCATCTATCCTGGGACGTTCGATCCGATCACCAAGGGGCATCTGGACATCGTCTCCAGATCCCTGCGTCTGGTCGATCATCTGGTCGTCGGTGTCGCGGTCAGCGCCGGTAAAAGCCCGATGTTCACGGTGGACGAGCGGGTGGCGATGGCGCGGCGCGAGGTCGCGGCCTTGGACTTGCCGCCCGGTAAAATCGCCGAGGTGCGGCCTTTCGGCAATCTGCTGATGAACTTTGCCCTGGAATGCGGCGCCAAGTTCATCATCCGCGGTCTTCGCGCGGTTTCGGATTTCGAATACGAATTCCAGATGTGCGGCATGAACGTGCGTTTGAATTCGGATATCGAGACCGTGTTTCTGATGGCTTCCGAACGCAACCAGTTCATCTCCTCGCGCTTCGTCAAGGAGGTCGGACGGCTGGGCGGTGACGTCAGGGAATTCGTTCCGCCGCAAGTCGAGGCGGAACTTCTGGAACGTTTCCGGGAAGGGGAAGTCGAGTGATGCCAACAGGATATTCTTGCGGCGTGCGCGTTTTGGGTCGGCGTTTGCTGGGCTTGGCCGTGGCCGCGCTGCTGAGCGTGGGAGGATTTTTGGTGACGAACGGTGAAGGAACGGCCGAGGCCGCGCAATTGGATCTGGAAAACACCCTGTACATGGAGCTGCCGACGGGCCGCGTGGTGATCGCGATGCGTCTCGATCTAGCGCCGAATCATGTCGCGCGGATCAAGGAATTGGTGCGCCAGGGGTTCTATGACGGCTTGGTCTTTCACCGCGCGATCGCGGGCTTCATGGCGCAAACCGGCGACCCGCAGGGGACCGGTGCCGGTGGATCGGGCAAAAAGATCAAGGGTGAGTTCTCGAAGGAATCTCATGTGCGCGGCACGGTTTCGATGGCGCGGACCAACGACCCGAACAGCGCCGACAGCCAGTTTTTCATCTGCTTGGATAAATCCGGGTGGTTGGACGGCAAATACACGATCTGGGGTCAGGTGGTTGACGGCATGGACCATGTGGACAAGATCAAGAAAGGGTCCGAGGCGATGAACGGCGCGGTGAGCGAGCCGACCGCGATGATTTTGCTGAAGGTCGCGGCCGACGCGGAACGCGCCAAAAGCTTGCAATAACGGGTCCGTGGAATTGCGGCTTGACCTGATTTGCCGCCGCGATTAAAGTCTGCGTTCCGCCGTTTTCGGCGGAAATATGCGAGCGCGTAGCTCAGTCGGTAGAGCGGCTGACTTTTAATCAGCGGGTCGTGGGTTCGAATCCCGCCGCGCTCACCATGATTCTAAGGGGTTAGACGGTATCGTCTAACCCTTTTCTTATGTCGGAGGGCTTGCGGAACAGGGGGCGTTCACCCCAGATTCAATGACGGTGTGTTCACGTCGATAAGGGTTCTGATCATGCGGCTTTGTTATCTTCCCCTGATTCTGGCGGTGGTCGGCGTCGCCGGATGCCAATCCGGTCCCTCCGCCGGGACCTATCAGCGCAATCAGACGATGCAGGCGGCTAGCGTCGGCAAGGGCAAGATCGTTTCCTTCCGCACCGTTCAGTATTCCGGCACGCAAAGCGGCGTTGGGGTCGGCGCGGGCGCGGTGGCGGGCGGCGTCGCCGGCTCGTTCATCGGCGGCGGCACGCGGTCCAACGTTCTGGGCGCGGTCGGCGGCGCGGTTCTGGGCGGGGTGGCCGGGTCGGCGGCGGAAGAGGCGATCACCTCGGGCGATGCGGTGGAATTCATCGTCCAGATGGACGACGGTCGTACCCTTGCCGTGGTGCAGAAGAACGAGGATGCCCTGGCGGTCGGCGAGCGGGTGATGGTGCTGCAAGGCGGCCAGACCCGTGTCATCCGCGACACCTCGGCACAATAGGGGTCAGCGGAAGGTCCATATCGCGTTCAGGGCATAGTGCCAGAACAGCAGCAGGCCGGTGACCGCGATCTGCGCCAGCAGGTAGGGAATCTCCAGCCCCTTGACCAGAAACATCATCAGCAGGGCATTCAGAACGAAGCCGCTGCCCGCCACAGCCAGAAACTTACTTAAGGCTTCGCGGTGGCGCTTGGTTCTGTGGAAGGTCAGGCGGTAGTTGAGGACATAGTTAACGACGGCGCCCGACAAGAAGCCCAGGACCGAACCCAAGACCGGATCGAACCCGAACAGCTCCACCAGGGCGGTCAAGGTCGCGTAGTGGGCCAGGGTTCCCACGGCGCCGACCGCGACGCAGGCCCAGGCGTCGTTCGACAGCAGCCGCGCCAAACGCCAGGTCCCCCACATGCCGATTAGGCCGATGATGGCGGTCAAAAGATGCCGCCATTCGTAGATTGGCATCGGCTGGTGAGGGCCGATGCTGGCCGCGATCAGGTCGAATAGCCCGCCATAGAAGAAGAGGTTGCGATAGTGGAAGGCGTTGTCGTCGGTGAAGCCGCTGGCGTAGAAGCGAATCAGCGGTTCGCCATAGGTTTGCTGCACTTCCTCGTCGTTCGAGATGCCGTAGCTGTGGAACGTCGCCAGGACGAGCACGATCATCACACCGAACGTCACCAGGGAGGCGGTGCGTCCGGGGTTGGCCCAAAGACGGGCGATCTGTTTTTGCACCTTTAACGATTCCCGGATGGGGCGGCAGGTTCGGCGGCAGCGGATTCGGTGATGCCGATGCTGTCGGAGATCAGGTACATCGGACGCATTTTCACCTCAAGAAAAATGCGTCCCACGTATTCTCCCAGCACGCCGAGGGAGATCAACTGCACGCCTCCCAGGAACAACATCGAAACCATCAGCGAGGCGTATCCGGGAACGTCGATGCCGAACACCATGGTGCGGATCAGAAGCCAAAGACCGTAAAGGGAGGCAATTCCAGCGATCAGAACGCCCAAAATCGACCAGACGCGGAGCGGCAGGGTCGAGAACGAGGTGACGCCGTCCCGGGCGTAGCGAAGCAGGCTTAAAAGGCTCCACGCGGAACGGCCGGAGGCACGGTTTGCGACGTCGAAGGGCAGGCATTCCTGGCGGAAACCGACCCAACTGGTGATCCCCTTCATGAAGCGGTTGCGTTCCGGCAGAGAGACGATGGCCCGAACGACCTTGCGGTCGAACAGCCGGAAATCGCCCGCGCCCTGGGGAATGCGGACTTCGGACACCACGTCGAACAGATGATAGAAGGCGCGGCTGATCAGGCGGCGCAGCCAGAAATCGGTGGCGCGGGTGCGTCGGACCGCGATCACCATGTCGGCACCGTTTTTCCACAACGCCAGCATTTCGGCGATCACCGCCGGGGGATGTTGCAGGTCGGCGTCCATCAAGACTACAGCGTCGCCCCTTGCGTGGCGCAAACCCGCCGCCATCCCGGCCTCCTTGCCGAAATTGCGGGCGAAACGAATGACCTTGACCCGTGGGTCCTCGCGGCTCAATTCATGCGCCACATCAAAGGTGTTGTCGCGGCTGCCGTCATCGACCAGGATGATTTCGAAGCGGGGAGCAAGGCCCTCCAGAACGGGGGCCAGGGCCGCGTGGAGAGTCTCGAGGCCCTCGGACTCGTTGTAACAGGACACGACGACGGACAAAAGATCGAGACGCCGATTCGCAGTCTGCGGCGGTTAGGTCATCGGTGTCGTGGCTTTGGGCTGTGGTTTGGGCTGCGCGGTGCGCATATCAGGGACCTCCGGGTCAAGGTGGGGCATGGTAAACGAAAGTCCCCATGATGGGAAAGCGGAGAGAATGTCCCGCACGATTCTTTGCGCGGATGACTACGGCATTTCGTTCGGGGTCTGCGACGCGATCGATTCTTTGGTCGGGGAACGGCGGTTGAGCGCGGTCGGCGCGATGACGGTGTTCCCGGAATGGCGGAAGCGGGCGGTGGGGTTGCGCGATATCGCCGCGGCGCATGGCGCGGAGGTCGGTTTGCATCTGACCCTGACCGATCACGAACCGCTGTCCGCGCCGCGACGATTGGCGGCGGCCGGTCAGCTTCCGTCTCTATCGGCGCTGCTGCGCGATTCCCATCTGCGGCGTTTGCCGCGGGATGAGTTGGCCAGAGAAATCCGCGCCCAGTTGGATGCCTTTGGCGGCGTACCCGCCTTTGTCGATGGTCATCAGCATGTGCATGTCTTCCCGCTGATCCGCGATCTGCTGATTGCCGAAGTCGTCGGGCGTTATGGCCGGAACTGTTGGATCCGCAGCACCGTCGAACCGTTCCCGGCGATTTTGCGGCGTGGGGTCGCGGCGTTCAAGGCGGAGGTGCTGGGCGCACGTCAGGCGCGACTGGCCGACCGCGCCGGTCTAGCGCGCAACGACAGCTTTCGCGGCGGCTGCGACCTTAGCCCGGCGTCGGCCTATGATCGCTTGTTCCCGTGTTTTCTCGACGATGCGGGGGAGACTTCCCGGCGGCCGCTGATTTTCTGCCATCCCGGTCATGTCGATGCGCTGTTGCGGGCGCGCTCGACCCTTGCCGATGCGCGGGCCTCGGAATACGCTTACTTCGCGTCGTCTCGGTTTTGCGACGACTGCGCCGCCGCCGGGTATCGCATCGCGGCATTCGGCGAAGAACGGGGTCAAACATCCGGGGGAGGAAACTGATGCAGGCGGTGTTCGTTCAGGTGAAGTGCGCGCCGGGCAAGGCCCATGAGGTCGCGGCGGCTCTGGTTGACGATGTCGCCGAAACCTCCAAGGTCTATTCCACCTCGGGCGAGCACGACCTGCTGGCGAAGTTCTATCTGGAGGAGGGGGTCGATATCGGTCGCTTCGTGACCGAACGGGTGCAAACCATCCCCGGCATTTCCGGCACCTTCACGCTGATTACCTTCAACGCGTTTGCCTGCGGGGAGTAAGGGCGCGGATTTATTTCGTTCCGTGCTTTTTCATCAGGTGGACGCCGCCTGCGGCCATGCCGCCGAAGCACGCCCACCACAGCAGCGCCGTGGTCATGTTCTCTTTTCCAATCGGCAGGCTGAACCAGCCGAACCAGCTTTCGAAGATCTGAAGCGCGAGGGCGGCGAAGCCGACCACGAACAGAACGCGTCCAAGCAGCAGCATGCGGATTATCTCCCCGATCTCACGGGACCGACATATTAGCGTTTGCTGGTCGCGATGCAACCGGCTTCGTCGGCATGTCGGTCATTCATACTTTTGGTCTATGCGTAACGCGATCGTGCGGGGTTGTGGTGGGGTTTGGTGGCGTGAATCATCTTTAGGTTGATCCTTACGTATGAAATTGTATAATCGAAGGTGTGTATAATCGATCCACAGTCCCTCCGCGTCTTTCTTTCGCGTCATTTAGGGGCACGCGGGGAGGTTCAGCCATGATTTTCGATCGTTCCCAGCCAATGGGCTCATTCCTTGCGTCGGAGGATACGCTCGATTTTGCTTCCACCGACGCCGCCGACCCACCGCGAGGGCGACACGGCGACGATCTTTTCGTGCTGCGTGGGACGGTTCCCGCGATGAGTCGTGGTCGGTGCCGGGGAGAAAGCGGCGATGTCCAGGACACCCTGGATCTGGAAGAGGTCTCCGGCGCCGATTGGACGGCGGCCATGGGCGAGCGCCGGAGCGTCCGAGCGGGAAACGACGGGGAGGCGGAGCTGGTCCTCGTTGACGAAGTCAAACCCGCTCGCGGGCGACGTTTCTTCCATCGCGTCCGTGAGACCGTTGTCTGGTGGCGATGATTTGGCGTGTCTGCGCGCGATGGACGAGGCCCGGCATGCGGCGAAGCGGCACCCAAAGCAAATGCGCGGCATCGTCGCCGGCGCGGGCTCGGCCCTGCCAGGCGAAAATCCGGAAACAGGCGATCCGGTAAAGGCGGCCATTGGGGGCCGTGACATCAACCCGTGCGAAGGGTATGGCGTGGCGCACGATGAGGCCGGTTTCCTCTCGGATTTCGCGGACGAGGGCGGCCCTTGGGGTTTTCCCGCCCTCGATGCGCCCACCGGGCAGCGACCACTCGCCCTGGCGCGGGGGGTGTCCGCGTCGGACCAGCAGGACGCATCCTTCGCGCAACAGCAGGCCGCTGACGCAAGGGAAGGGCGTTCGGGCGGTTTTGTGAAAGCCGAGAGCCTCTTGACGACGCATCTGGTCAGGACTCCCCGTCATGCGTATCATCCCCATGTGATGCGTTTGGCGAACACTACAAGCCATGATGAAGACGGTTATTCCTCGTGAGCCGAAAGGACCTGAAATGGCCGAGCCGCGGATCATGGATCGCAAGGTGGTTCCATCCGAGACCGCGCTCTTCCGGGAGGGCAGCGAGGGCGATGTCGCCTACCTGGTGCAAAAGGGTACCGTCGAGATCTATAAGGAACTTCCCGACGGCTCTGAACGGCGGGTTGGCCTGATTACCGAGGGCGGCATCTTCGGCGAAATGGCCTTGATCGACAATCAGCCGCGGATGGCTAACGCCAGGACCGTGGAATCCTGTACCCTGGTCGTGATCAATCGCATGATGTTCGAGGAACGCCTGCATAAACTTGACTCCTTCACCCGTGGGCTGCTGAATATGCTGGTGCGCAATCTGCGTGAAATTTCCAATCGTGAAACCTAGGGACAAGGGCGGAAAAATCCAAGAATGAGCGTATCGTCTCAGAATGGCGTGAAGCGTTCGCTGCAGAAGAAGCCGCCGCGTGGCAAAGGGGCACGGAAATCCGGCCTGTTCGCGCGGCTGCGCGGCTATTTCCTGGCGGGCCTGCTGGTAACGTCGCCGGCTGCCTTGACCCTTTACCTGGCGTGGATGTTTATTTCCTTCGTCGATGCCCAGGTCGGCGCGATTCTGCCGCCGCAGTATAGTCCCGGCACCTATCTGAATTTCGACGTGCCGGGTTTTGGCGTGCTGGTGTTATTCGTGACGATGACCGTGATCGGCGCGGCGACCGCCTGTCTGATTGGGCGTCTTTTGCTGCGTTGGGGGGAAAGCGTTCTCAGCCGGATGCCGGTGATTCGCGGCATCTACAGTTCGTTGAAGCAGTTGTTCGAAACCGTTCTGTCGCAGAAGTCCTCGGCCTTTCGGCAGTGCGTTCTGGTCGAATATCCACGGCGCGGCATCTGGGTCTTGGGGTTCATCAGCGGCATCACCGAAGGTGAGGTGCAAAGCTTGACCGACGACGAGGTGCTGAACGTTTTCGTGCCGACGACGCCGAATCCGACCTCGGGCTTTTTGTTGTTCGTGCCACGCGCCGATGTCGTGCTGTTGAGCATGACGGTCGAGGAGGGGATCAAGATGGTGATTTCGGGCGGTATCGTGGTGCCGCCGGATCGGCGCCCGAAGGAGGCCCGCCGCGCCAAGGTCGCCTCGGTCGTGAAGGACTCTCCGGCGGTTCTCAGCCCGACCGCAGGGTCTCCGCCACCGCGTCCCGCGAAAACAGATACAACAAACACCTGAGCGCGGGGCCGCGCTCGCCGGTCAGTTCGGGGTCGAGGGCGAGAATCCGCTGCGCGTCGGCGCGTGCGACCTCCAGCAGGTCGGCGTGCGCGCTCAAATCCGCCAGATGGAATTCCGGCAGGCCGCTTTGCCGCGTACCCAGCAGTTCGCCCGCGCCGCGCAGCCGCAAGTCGGCTTCGGCGATGGCGAAGCCGTCGTCGGTTTCCCTTAAGGTGGTCAGGCGCGCCCGCGCGGTTTCGGTCAGCGTGCCGTAAAGCAACAGACAATTTGAAGCGGCGGTACCGCGTCCGACCCGACCGCGCAACTGGTGCAATTGCGCCATGCCGAAGCGTTCGGCGTGCTCGACGATGATGACGCTGGCGTTGGGAACATCGACGCCGACCTCGATCACCGTGGTGGCGACCAGGACGCGGGTCTTGCCGTCCAGAAAGTCCTGCATCGCTCCGTCGCGTTCCGGCCCCTTCATCCGCCCGTGGATGATGCCGACCGTGTCCCTGCCCAAAATCGCCGCCAGTGTCTGCCCCCGGTCCTCGACCGAGGTCAGTGACATTTCCTCGGCGCCTTCGATCAGGGGGCAGACCCAATAGACTTGGCGTCCGGCGACGATGGCGCGGCGGACGCCGTCGGTGACCTCGGCCAGACGGGACAGCGGCATCAGCCGGGTGTCGATGGGCTGGCGGCCGGGCGGGCGCTGATCGATGCGCGAGGAATCCATGTCGCCATAGGCGGCCAGCATCAGGGTGCGTGGGATCGGCGTCGCGGTTATCACCAGCAGGTCGGCGTCGTGTCCCTTGTCGGAGAGCATCAGGCGCTGCCGCACCCCGAAGCGGTGTTGTTCGTCGATCACCGCCAGTCCCAGATAAGCAAAGTCCACATCTTCCTGGAAGAGGGCGTGGGTGCCGACCGCAATCTGGGCGCGGCCGTCGGCGATGGCGGTCAGCGCCGTGTCGCGTTCGGCGGTCTTTTCGCGTCCGGTCAACAGAACGGTGGTGATTCCCGCCGCCGCCGCCAGAGGGGCGATCACCGCATGATGCTGGCGAGCCAGAAGGTCGGTCGGCGCCATGAACGCCGCCTGCGCCCCGGATTCGACGGCGCGGGCCATTGCCAGCAACGCCACGGCGGTTTTTCCGCTGCCGACATCGCCTTGCAACAGGCGCAGCATGCGGGTCGAGGACGCCATGTCGTCGTGGATTTCCGCCAGAGCGCGTTCCTGCGCCGCCGTCAGGCCGAAGGGCAGGGCTGCGCGCAGCCGTGTCTCCAACGCGCCGGTGCCGGGATAGGCGCGACCGGGGCGGGCGCGGGCCTTGGCGCGCACCACGGAAAGCGCCAACTGCGCCGACAACAATTCGTCGAAGGCCAGACGGCGGCGTGCCGGATGTACCGGGTCCAACAGCGCGGGCGTCGTGGGCGCATGGGCATGGGTGATCGCTTCGTTCCAACATGGCCAGTTTTCGCGACGGACCAGGTGCGGATCGTTCCACTCCGGCAACTCCGGCAGACGCGCCAGCGCATTCCGGGCGGCCTTTCCCACGACTTTCTGGGTCAATCCGGTGGTGAGGCCGTAAATCGGTTCGATGGCGGGGATTTCCGCCGCGCGCTCGGGCGGAAACACGTAATCCGGATGGCTGATCTGCGGCGCGCCGCGAAACCATTCGACACGACCGCTGACGACGCGGGTGGTGTCGTCCGGCAGGGCGGCGCGCAGGTAATCTTCCCTCGCGTGGAAGAAGACCAGTGTCAGTTCGCCGCTGTCGTCGGCGCAGATCACGCGATAGGGGCTGCGGCTTTTCGGTGGCGACGGTTCGTGCCGCAGTACCCGCAGCTCCAGGGTGGCGACATCGCCGTCGGCGGTGTTGGCGATACTGGGGCGGGCGGCGCGATCGATGCAGCCGTGCGGCAGATGCCACAGAAGGTCCGTTATCTTGTCGCCGCCGACCGCGTGCGCCAGCAGCGGGGCCAGTCGCGGCCCGACGCCGGGCAGGCTGGTCAACGGCGCGAACAGGGGGTAGAGGATCGTCGGGCGCATGCGGTCATCCCGGGATGACAAGGAAAGTCATTCCCTATATATCCTATCCCCGACGCTGGCGACAGGCAGGGATGCGGAAAGGCCGCGCCACGAACCGAAAGCGAGGAACCATGACCCCATCCGATCCCTTGGAAGTGCGCCGCAAGAGGCTGATGTTCCGGTCCTGCTATCGTGGCATGAAAGAGCTCGATCTGGTGATCGGCGCATTCGCCCGGGCGTATCTTGCATCCTTCGATGCCGACGCTTTGCGTCAGTACGAGGCGATTCTCGATGTGCCGGACAGCGATCTTCTCGACTGGCTGGTCTGCAAGTCTTCGGTTCCCGCCGAGATGGACACCGTTGTCATGAATAAACTCATGACATTCGACTACGTTAAGACGCTGCGTTGAACCAATTTCTTAACGGCATAATGGTGGGCGGGCGGCGCACTCTGACCGGGGTGGCGGCGGGTTACGACGCATGCCTGTTGGGGGAACTGGCCCGCGCCGCGCCGGGCGGCGTGTTGCACGTCGCGCCCGATGACGTGCAACTGGCGCGGCTGGCCGACGCGGTGGCGTGCTTCGCGCCCGATATCGAAATTCTGGAGTTTCCGGCCTGGGACACGGTGCCTTACGACCGTGCCTCGCCGCATGCGGAAATCGTCGGACGGCGGCTGGAGATCCTGTCCCGGTTGGCCGATGCGCCGGTGAAACGCGGGCGCTTGATTCTAACCACGGCGCGGGCGGCCCTGCAGCGGGTGCCGACGCGGGAAAGCATGGCGGGGGTTCACCTGGATCTGGCCGCCGGTTCGGTTCTGGACCCGGCGGCTCTGATTTCCTTTCTGGATCGTAACGGGTATGGCCGTTCCGAACAGGTGATGGAGCCCGGCGAATACGCGATTCGTGGCGGCATCGTCGATATGTTTCCCTCTGGCGCGGAAGATCCGGTACGCCTGGATTTCTTTGGCGATAGCCTGGAAAGCCTGCGTCGGTTCGATCCGGTAACGCAACGCACCAATGCCGATCTCGCGGCCATGAGCCTGCGGCCGATCAGCGAAGTGCGTCTGAACGCGGAAACCATCGCCGCCTTTCGCACCGGCTATCGCGAGCTGTTCGGCACGCTCGGAGACGACCCCCTGTACGAGGCGGTGTCCGAGGGGCGGCGCTTTGCCGGTCTGGAACATTGGCTGCCGTTGTTCTCGGATGGATTGGACACCCTGTTTGCCTTTGCGCCGGAGGCGGTGCTGGCGTGCGACGCCGCGTTGCCGGAAAGCCTGGCCGTCGCTTGGGATCAGATCGATGAATACTACGCGGCGCGGCGCGCGGTGGAAAAAACGGGCCTGAAGGATGGGGGCGCGGTCTATCATCCGGTGCCGCCGGATCGTCTGTTCATCGGCCGGGACGAGTGGCGCCGCATTCTGGGCGGGCGTGCCGTTCTGACCCTGACCGAACGGGATGCGGCGGCGGAGGACGGCGGCGAGGCGATGGCCGCGCGGTCGTTGCCGGGGCGTCCGTTCGCCGAGGCACGAACCCGTGCCTTCGACGCGGTCTTCCCGGAAATCGCCGCCTATGCCGCCGAGCAACGGGGGGAGGGGCGGCGGGTGATGATTTCCGCCCTGACCATCGGTTCCCGCGATCGTCTGGCGGGAATGTTGCGCGATCATTGCGTGGCCGGGGTGACTGTTGCTGCGGCCTGGGACGAGGTGACGGCGGCGCCGCCGGATGCGGTCGTTCTGGTCGTGGTGCCGCTGGAGCGCGGGTTCCGCGCGCCGGGGCTGTGCGTGATTTCGGAACAGGACATTTTGGGCGACCGGTTGGCGCAGCCCCGCCGCAAGAAGGCGCGCAAGGCGGAAAACTTCATTGCCAATGCCTCCGCCCTGGCCGAGAGCGACCTGGTGGTGCATGCCGAACATGGCATCGGTCGTTACGAGGGGCTGGAAACCGTCAACGCCGGCGACGCGCCGCATGATTGCCTGCGGTTGCTTTATGCCGATGGCGACAAGCTGTTCGTGCCGGTGGAAAACATCGACGTGTTGTCGCGCTATGGTTCCGAGGACGCGGGGGTGGCGCTCGACCGTTTGGGTAGTCCGGCGTGGCAGGCCCGCAAGGCGCGCCTGAAACAGCGCATCCGTGAAATGGCGGAACAGTTGATCAAGACCGCCGCCGCGCGCCAGGTTCGCGCCGCCGAGGCGTTCGTCGCGCCGGAAGGCCTGTTCGACGAGTTCTGCGCCCGCTTCCCCTATACCGAGACCGACGACCAGTTGAAGGCGATCGAGGATGTGCTTGCCGATCTGACCGCCGGGCGGGCGATGGACCGTCTGGTCTGCGGCGACGTCGGGTTCGGCAAGACCGAGGTGGCTTTGCGCGCCGCCTTCGTCGCCGCGATGGCCGGAGCGCAGGTGGCGGTGGTGGTGCCGACCACGCTGTTGGCGCGGCAGCATTACCGGAGTTTCCGCGAGCGCTTCGCCGGCTTGCCGCTGAAGGTGGAAACCCTGTCCCGTTTGGTCACGGCCAAGACGGCGAGCCAAGTGCGCGCCGGGCTGGCCGACGGTACCGTCGATATCGTCATCGGCACCCATGCGGTGCTGGCGAAGTCGATGACCTTTGCCCGTCTGGGGTTGCTGATCGTTGACGAGGAACAGCACTTTGGCGTTGCCCACAAGGAACGTTTGAAGCAGTTGAAGGCCGATGTGCACGTCTTGACCCTGACCGCGACGCCGATTCCGCGCACCCTGCAAATGGCGCTGTCGGGGGTCAAGGAGCTGTCGATCATCGCTACCCCGCCGGTGGACCGGCTGGCGGTGCGGACCTTCGTGCTGCCGTTCGACCCGGTGATCGTGCGCGAGGCGATTCTGCGCGAACGGTTCCGTGGCGGTCAGACGTTCTATGTTTGCCCGCGGATCAAGGACATCGAGATCGTCCTTGAACGTCTGCACCGCATGGTCCCCGATATCCGGGTCACCGTCGCCCATGGCCAGATGGTGGCGAAGGACCTGGAGGACGTGATGACCGCCTTTTCCGACGGGGCCTATGATGTGCTGGTGTCCACCAATATCATCGAAAGTGGCCTCGATCTGCCCAACGTCAACACCATCGTGATCCATCGCGCCGATCTGTTCGGCTTGTCGCAGTTGTACCAGTTGCGCGGCCGGGTCGGGCGCGGCAAGGCGCGCAGCTATGCCTATCTGACCCTGCCGCACGATCGCGCGGTCGGCAAGGCGGCCAACAAACGCCTGAACGTCATGCATTCGCTGGACAGCCTGGGGGCGGGGTTCACCCTGGCCAGCCATGATCTGGACATCCGGGGGGCGGGCAATCTGTTGGGGGACGAACAGTCCGGCCATATTCGCGAAGTCGGCATCGAACTGTACCAGCATTTGTTGGAAGAGGCGGTGGCCGCCGCCCGCGATGGGGGCGAGTCGATCGAGGCTGAGGATAGCTGGTCGCCGCAGATTTCGCTGGGGATGCCGGTTCTGATCCCGGATACCTATGTCGCCGACTTGAGCGTGCGGCTGACGCTTTACCGCCGCATCGCCGCAGTCGCGTTGCGCGAGGACATCGAATCCCTGGCCGCCGAGATGATCGACCGGTTCGGTCCGTTGCCGAGCGAGGTGGACAATCTTCTGGACGCGGTGGCGTTGAAGGCCTTGTGCCTGAAAGCCAATGTCGAACGTTTCGACGCCGGGCCGAAGGGTGGGGTGATTTCCTTCAAGAACGGGACATTCCCCAATCTGGCGGGGTTGGTTGGCTATATCTCGAAGAATGTCGCGACGATCAAGATTCGACCGGATCAGAAATTGGTGATCATGCGTCAGTGGGAGGATCCGGCGGTGCGTCTGGCCGGGGTGCGCCGTGTCATTCAGGCGTTGGTGGAGATCGCGGCGCCGGCGGCGTGAAGTTGCCGGTGCGCAGGCGGTCGTCGTCCTCGGCGGCGGCGGCGACGTCAATCAGCCGGACCAGAACCTCGGGGTCGTGGGCGCCGGTGATGATGAAGCTGTCGTCGATGGCGAACAGCGGCACCCCCAGGGTGCCGGAATGTTGCGTTGCCTCCGCCTCGGCGCGCAGGGTTTCCGCCAGATCGTCGTCGGTCAGAGCTTCCGTGACGCGGGTTTTGGACAGGCCTCCGGCCAGTCCCGCCGCCATCAGGACCTCCCTGTCGCCAATATCCCGTCCTTGCGTGAAGTGCGCCGCGAACAGGGCTTCGGCGACATCCGTTTGCTTGCCGCCAAGGTGTGCCAGACGGATCAGGCGGTGCGCGTCCAAGGTTGGGGGAACGCGGCAGATCGCACCGAAATCAAAGGCGATATCGACGGTTCGGCCGATTTCCTCCAAGGTATTCAGCAGCCGACGCGCGCGCTGTATTCCGCCGAATTTGCGTTCGACGTAGGCGGAAAAGTCGATGCCCGTGTCGGGGAGGTCGGGATTGAGAAAATATGGGCGCCAGGTGACCGTTGGGTTCAGCCCCGGTCGTTTTTTTAGCGCGAGGCCCAGGCGCTTAAGGCCGATGAAGCACCAGGGGCAGATGACGTCGAAGTGAATGGCAATCCGCATCGGCGGTTCCGGGGTTAGCTGAGATTCGCGCGGGCGCGCAGCAGGATGCGCTCGGCGGTGTCGTCCGGTTCCTCTCCCACGACGCCGACCAGCGGCCATATCTTGACCGGGCGGAAGACGTCGGGAACCGCGAAATCGGTGAAGGTCAACACCCCTGCGATGCGGTTCATCACGTGGTGCGCCTCGGTCGGCAGGGTGTCCGGCAGGACGACGACGAAGTCGGAGTTGCTGATTCGCGCCGCCACATCCTCGACCCGGATCAGGCGCGCCAGCCAGCGCGCCAATTGTTCGGTCAGGGCCTGGCAAGCTTCTTCGCCGGCTTCCTCAAGCAGCGAGGCGGCTTCCGGCAGGTGAAGATGGACGACGGATAGCGCGCGGTCGTGGTCCCGCGCGATCGACAGACGTTGCGACAGATAGGGCAGCAGGAAGGTTTCGGTATAGACCGCCTGACGGGGATGTCCGGTGGTCTCGGTCAGGGTGCGGCGCAGGGCGTCGCGCACCGCGTTGCGGCGCATTTGCAACTGGACCAGCGCCTCGGCCTCGTGCCGCAGGATGTTTCCGTTGTCGGCGCAGGGCAGGACGCGGCTGGCGCCGGAACGATAAAGGTCGCGGCAGTTCTCTGACGCGATGTCGGGCATGCGAACCAGGAACGGCAGATTGAACAGGCGTGGATTGTCGCGCATGTCGCGGCAGAAAGTGGCGATCTCGTCGATCATCGTGGCCGGTGCGTCGATGATCGCGACGTCGAAGAAACCGGGGCCGGTGATAATGCTTTCCGCTTCCGCCGTCGAGGTCGCGGTCTCCCAGATCAGGTCTCCGACCAGGAAATCCTGAGGCAGGGTTGCCCGTGGGTTTAGCGACAGATAAAGCGCGCGTCCGGTGCCGGACACAGCGCTGATCCGCAGCAGGGACACCGGCTCCGTGGCGCGCAGGCGCAGTTCCGCCTGCATGGTGGACAGCCGGAACAGCGGTTGCAGGCGGAAGACCATGGCATCGGCATCAAGATCGGCGGGCAGAATATCGTCCATGGGCAGGCCGAGCCCGGGACCGGTGCGCCAGTTCTCGGCATCCATTACGTCCAGGGCAACCGGAATGTTGGCGGTTTCCGGGTGTTCGCGCATCGCGCGCAGCAGGTCTGCACAGGTCAGACCGCCGAAGGTCTCGCCGATCAGAACGACGTCGGGCGGATTTTCGCGCATCGCGGCCAGGGCATCGGGGCCGTCGGCATAGATGCCGACGCGATGGCGTGCGTGCTCGAAGAACGCCCCGACGCGCTGCGCGCGGTCGTGGTCCCGGGAAATGATGAAAAGGCTACCGATGTTGATCATGTTCCTCGGTCTTCGCTAACGGCGTTCCGATATGCCGAACTCTACGCCAAGTTGCCCAAACATGCCACGTTTCCATACGGAAACGCGGTGGGTAAGTAGGCGGCATATACTGGATTTACATGGCGTTGTGGAGGAGAAAACGACGCGTATCACATTTCTATCATAAATTATTCTTTCAAGGGAAAACGACAGTCGGATCAATTTGTCCTTAGGTTGCGCCGTCGATGGAAACAAGCGGGGCGGATCGATGACGGCGATTCAGGTTGCGAACTTGAACAAGACGTTTGGTAAGGCGCCGGGCGCTCGGGGTTCGACGTGTCGGGCGTTGGACGGTGTTTCGCTTTCCATTGCCAAGGGCGAGATGGTGGCGCTGATCGGTGCTTCCGGCTCTGGAAAATCGACCTTGATCCGTCACGTCAGCGGTCTTTTGGTTGGAGATCGCGGCGTCATCGGCAAATCCAGCGAGGTTCTGGTCAATGGCGACGCGGTACAGCGCAATGGGCGCTTGAGCCGTGACGTGCGACGGTCGCGCGCCGACGTTTCGGTGATTTTCCAGCAGTTCAATCTGGTTGGACGTCTGTCGCTTTTGGAGAACGTGCTTCTGGGGAGCCTGGGGCGGATCGGTTTCTGGCGCGGATCGTTGGGGCGGTTTTCCCGTGCCGAGCGCTGTGCCGCGATGGAGGCCCTGGACCGTGTTGGCATGGCGGATCACGCGATGCAGCGAGCCTCGACCCTTTCCGGCGGGCAGCAGCAGCGGGGGGCCATCGCCCGCGCCCTAGTGCAGAAGGCGTCGATCATTCTGGCGGACGAGCCGACTGCCTCGTTGGGCCCGGAAAGCGCGCGCCGCGTCATGGATTCCCTGGCCGCGATCAACCGCGAGGATGGCACCACCGTGGTGGTGTCTCTGCATCAGGTCGCCTATGCCAAGAAATATTGTCCGCGCGCCGTCGCCTTGGCCAAGGGCCTGGTCGTTTATGATGGGCCGAGCAGCGGACTCGACGTTGCCGCCCTGTGCGCTCTCTACGGTTCGCAGTGCGAGGAATTGTTGATGGACGAGACCATGGGCGGCGCGGTCACCCCCGTGTCCGTTCTTTCCGAGGTTCCCACCTTACGCGCGGTCGGCGCCTGCGGCGCCTGATCGGGGACGGAATATCGAGATTTCATCAGGTCGTTCTTCCCTCATGTCGGAACAAGGAGATTACTCATCATGCTGCGTCACGTTCTGGTTGCTTCGACTGCGGCGGCCGCCCTTCTGGCGGCTTCCCCGGCGGCTTCGGCCAAGATGCCCAAGGTTTTGAATTTCGGTATCATCTCCACGGAATCCTCGCAGGCGTTGAAGGCGGGATTCGACCCCTTTCTCAAGGACATGGAAAAGACCCTGGGGGTCAAGGTGAAGCCGTTCTTCGCTTCCGACTACGCGGGCATCATCGAGGGCATGCGCTTCAACAAGGTCGATATCGCTTGATTCGGCAACAAGTCGGCGATGGAAGCGGTGGATCGCACCGGTGGCGAGATCTTCGCGCAGACCGTGGATGACGTTCTGAAATGCGACAAGAGCCTCTCTTTCGGCAACGGCGATCCGAATTAGACCTCCGGCTTTTTGGTGCCAAGCTTCTATATCTTCGCCAAGAACAAGGTCGATCCCAAGGCTCGCTTCAAGGTGGTGCGCAATGCCAGCCACGAGGTCAACGCCATGGCGGTGGCCAACAAGCAAGTCGATGTCGCCACCAACAATACCGAATCCATCGATCGCCTGAAGGCGGCACATCCGAAGGAAGCCGGCGAGATCCGTGAAATCTGGCGCTCCCCGTTGATCCCCGCCAATCCGATCGTCTGGCGCAAGAATCTGGATACCGATGCCAAGGAAAAGATTTATTCCTTCTTCCTGCGTTACGGCCGTACCGGCGATCTGAAGCAGATCACGCACGAACGCGATGTCCTGACCAAGATGTCCTCGGGTTGGGCGCCGTTCATCGCGTCGTCGGATTTGCAACTGATCCCGATCCGGCAGATGCAGGTCTTCCGCGACAAGATGAAACTGGAGGCCAACACCCAGGTCGACTCCAAGGAGAGGCCGAGAAGATCGCCAACCTGGACGCCCAGCTTAAGGTCTTGGAAGACCTGGCGAAGGTTTCCGACTTCCGCAAAGCTCAGTGATCACGGCAACCACCGAGCGCCCGGGGGCTTGGTTCCCGGGCGGTCGTCTGTTCGCGTGAAAAGGACCGATCATGGAAGATTCCCTCTCTTCGTCCCGCCAATTCTCGCGTGACGCCACGATTTCCTTACCGGTCGGCGATCGTCGGGGACGACTTCTGAAGACGATCGGTTGGGCGGTGTTCTGCCTGGCGTTGATGGGGTCCTGGCAGGGGGCGGAGATGCGGCCCCTCGACTTGTTTTCCTATGCCGGCAACATGAAGGTCTTTGCCGACGGTTTCTTTCTCCCCGATTTCACGCAGTGGCGGATGTTTGTCGAGAAAATGCTGGTGACCCTGCAAATCGCCTTGTGGGGGACGGTTCTGGCGGCGGTCGCGGCAATACCGTTTGGTATTCTGTCGGCGGAAAACGTTACGCCGTGGTGGATCTGTCAGCCGGTGCGGCGCCTGATGGATTCATTCCGCGCGATCAACGAAATGGTTTTCGCCATGCTGTTTTCCGAGGCGGTGGAGGCGGTCGATCCCCGCCCGGTGGAAGGCATTCGCGCCACCGGCGCGCATCCGGTGCAAGAGGTCATTTTCGGTATTATCCCACAGGTTCTGCCGCTGTGGATTTCGTATTCGTTGTACCGCTTCGAATCCAACGTGCGCTCGGCGACGGTGGTCGGCCTGGTCGGGGCGGGTGGCATCGGGGTGGTGTTATGGGAGGATATTCGCGGCTTCAATTACAGCGAAACCGCCGCAGTGATGTTGATAATCGTCTTGACCGTGACCTTGCTTGACCTGTCTTCGCAGCGATTGCGCAAGCTGTTCACCTGACCGCATGCAGGAAGGCGGCGGTTGCTTCGGCAAGATCGTCGTATCGGCGGTGATTCTTATCGGCGGCAGGGAAGGATAGCGCGTCAGGGCCGCGGCAAAGACCCCGCGCGAACCGCTGACCACGACGTCGATGCCGTCTCTTATCCAGGTGTCGATTTCGATGCCGATGCCATAGGACCAGCCGTGACTGTCCCAGCACAGGGAGAAGCCGCCCGCCGCTCGTCGGGTTGAGAATTCCGCAGCGCTGAGAGCGACGTGGTTTTCGGTCGGGTCAGTGGGGCGGGTGATGTAACGGTGCGCGAACCACAGAGTCGGCGGAGCCTGTCGTCGTGCCGTCGCCAACACGCTGTCCTTGCCCGCGCCCGAAGGGCCGACGACGTAAATCAATCGTCCGTTCATTTTTCTCATCCCCGTGAAAGGTTTCATTGATGAGCCCAGATAAACTTGGACCCGACGCCTTGGTCGATCCGTCCGCCGAGGTGCGAGACTGCGTCCTTGGCCCCTATACCGAAATCGGGCCGCGCTTGCCGTATCGCGGAAACCGTCTTTGGCGCCTACAGCTATGTCGCCGGCGATGCCGAGATCATTTACACGTGCATCGGTAAATTTGTGTCGATCGCCTCGCACACCCGCATTAATCCCGGAAATCACCCGATGGACTGGGCCTCGCAACACCATTTTTCGTATCGGGCATCGGCCTATGGCCTCGGCGACGACGACGCCGCGTTTTTCGACTGGCGACGCGCCCATGGGGTCGAGATCGGTCATGACGCCTGGGTCGGTCACGGCGCGGTGGTGATGCCAGGACGGCGTGTCGGCATCGGCGCGGTGGTCGGATCGGGGAGCATCGTGATCAAGGACGTGCCGGACTATGCCGTCTGTATTGGAAATCCAGGGCGGATCTTGCGCTATCGTTTCGGCGAGGCGGCGCGGGACTCGCTGAAGCGCATCGCCTGGTGGGATTGGCCGCATGAAGTCCTGGCCACCGCGCTCAAGGACTTCCGTGGGGGGTCGGTCGAGTCCTTTTGTGAGAGGCATGATCCCCTGTGGAGCAAATAGTTGCTAATTGAAGTTAAACCTATCAATCAAGCGAAACGGTGCCCCGGAACGATCCTGAACGAAGACGCAGGCGCTTTCGACCGGCAGGGGACGCGCCGTAATCGGTCCGAACCAATCACGCGCCGCCGCCAGGATATCGGCGCGCAACCCGGGATCGGTGACCTGATCCGACAGGGTGATGTGAAAGCGATAGGAATCGAGGACGTAGGGGGATCCCCAGGTTCTTAGGTACTCCCGTTCGCGTGGCGACAGATTGTCGATGCGGCGGCGGGCGAGTTCGGTTTCCGAGGGGGGCACGGAAGCGGTCCAGCGCAAGCACGCAGCGGCCCGCCATGTCATGCAGGGGAAGGCAGGGCGCGGTCGGCAGTAAGGCGACGAAGCCGCCCAGGGTTCCCACCGCCAGCCCCGGCAGGTCGAAGGGGGGGTCGTCCGCCGCCCAGTCCCTCGCCGCGTTCAGGAATTCCGCCTCGCCGGAGCCCTCGGCCAGATGGATCGGGGCCTTGATCGTCGCGTGCAGGCCATAGCGGCGGGGGGACACCGTCAGAGCGGCCAGAGCGCCCGGTGAAAAGCCGTGGATCTCTGGGTGCGGCATGGCGCTGTCGGCGTGGGCATCGCGTCCCAGCCAGGCGCTGCCCAGTGACCACAGGGTTTCCCCTTCGTTTGGGGCGTAATACACGGCATAACGGGGAAAGGCGGGACCCTCGCGCATTCGTTCCGTCCTTCTTTCTAAGACACCTGGATTCCGGTGCGCCAGACTTGACGCACCACCGGAAGCCCGGTCAGCACTTTCACCCGCAGCAGGTCGGCGCGCCGACCCGGTGCGATGCAACCGCGATCGTTCAGGCCGATCATTTTGGCGATATTGCCCGAAACCATGGCCGCCGCCTGGGGTAGGGACAGGCCGATCTCCTCCCACAGTAGGAAGGCGGCGTGTAGCAGGCTGACCGGTACGTAATCCGACGACAGGGCATCCAATAAGCCTTCCTTGGCCAATTCCCGGGCCGAAACTTTGCCGGAGTGCGAGGCGCCACGGACCACGTTGGGCGAGCCCAGAATCGTCTTCAGCCCCAGTTCGTGGGCGCGGCGGGCGGCGTTAAGGGTTGTCGGGAATTCCGAAATCATCGCGCCCTCGCGTGCCGCTTCGTCAACTTGGCCGGTTTCGGTGTCGTCGTGGGTGGCCATAATCAGGTTGCGCGCGCGGCAAAGGGCGACGATCTCGCGGCGAGGGGCTTCGCCGAAGCGTTCGCGGGCGGTGGTCATTTTGTCCAGGCGGGCCAGAACCATGGCCTCGGGCAGGTATTCGGCCTTGTGGTACTGTAGCCAGTGGGAGAGTTCCCGCCACTGCCGCTGGCCGGGGGTGTGATCCATCAGCGACACCACCCGCACCAGCGGGTTGTCAAGGTGCGGTCGCGCCAGATCGACCACGGATTCGCCCACCACTTTGCAGCGCAGGTGTAGCTTATGATCGGCGCGCAGGATGTCCTGCTCCAGGTTGTGGGCGACACCCGCGATGCTGTCGTTGATGAAGGTATCGCGTCCCGGCTTGTGCGTCTCGCCGATGCTGATCGCATCCAGTGCTTGGGTCAGATCGAAGAGCCGGTCGGCGACGGCGTCGCGGGTCGGGGCGTCGTGAAAAATGCCGACGATCGCCGCGCCGCGGGCCTTTGCCTCGGCGATCAGCGCGACGACGATGGCGCGGTTGTCCGCGTCCAGGGAAGCGGTGGGTTCGTCCAGCAACAGCGCCGGGGTCGGCGCGATCGGGCCGTGCGCGATGTTGACGCGTTGCTGTTCGCCGCCCGAGAAGGTGGCGGGGGCCAGCAACCACAGGCGCTCGGGAATATTCAGGCGCTCCAGCATCGCGGCGGCGACGATCCGTGCCTCCGCCTCGGGGGCGCCACGCCGTAACAGCGGTTCGGCGACCACGTCCAGGGTCGATACGCGGGGGATTACCCGCAGGAATTGGCTGACATAGCCCAGCGTCCGACGCCGGATCTGCAGCACGGTACGAGTGTCGGCGGACAGAATGTCGATCATCCGGCCATCGTGGCGAACCCGGATTTCCCCGGTGTCGGGCAGGATGTTGGCGTACATGGCGCGCGGCAGGGTGGACTTGCCGACCCCCGACGGGCCGTGCAGCATGACGCACTCGCCCGCCGCGACCTCCAGCGACAGATCGTGGAATACCGGAATGCGCACGCCGCCCTGGGTGTGCAGGGTAAAGGTCTTGGCGACCCCATGAACGGAAAGCATCGCGGTCATCGTCACACCTGTAGAACCGAGGAAACCAGAAGCTGGGTATAGGGGTGGTGCGGGTCGTCCAGCACCTGATCGGTCAGGCCGTGCTCGACCACCCGGCCACTTTTCATCACCATCAGGCGATGCGCCAGCAGACGCGCCACCGCCAGGTCGTGGGTGACGACGATGCAGGCGGTACCCAGCTCGTCCACCAGTCCGCGAATCAGGTCCAGCAGTCGCGCCTGCACCGAAACGTCCAGGCCGCCGGTGGGCTCGTCCATGAACACCAGGCGCGGCCCGGTGACCAGGGTGCGGGCGATTTGCAGGCGTTGCTGCATGCCGCCGGAAAAACGCGTCGGCAGGTCGTCGGTGCGTTGGGTGTCGATTTCGACGCAGGACAGCCAGGACATCGCCTCGGCGCGGATGCCGCCGTAATGTCGCGCCCCCGCCGCCATCAGGCGCTCGCCGATGTTGGCCCCGGCGGAAACCCGCAGGCGCAGGCCGTCGCGCGGGTTTTGATGGACCAGCCCCCATTCTCCGCGCAGGAGGGCGCGTTTGCGTGGTTCCGGCAGGGCACGGAAGTCGAGGATCTTGCCCAGGCGGTCGCGGTAGAGGATGTCCCCGTCATCGGTTTCGATCTGCGCCGACAGGCAGTTGAGCAGGGTGGTCTTTCCCGAACCGGACTCGCCGACGATGCCCAGAACCTCGCCCGGCCACAGGTCGAAGCAAACGTCGCGGAAACCGAGGGCGTCGCCATAGCTCTTGCTCAAGTTCCGTACCCGCAGAAGCGGCGGATCGGTTTCGGCTTCGGTGGGGTGGGCGACGGCAAGGACGTTCATGACCCGGTCTCCGCCTTGGCATAGGGGGCCGCCATCGGTCCGGCGTGACCGGCGACGCGGCGTTTGTCGCAATGGTCGGTGTCGGAACACACCATCATCCGGCTTCCCTTGTCGTCGGTCACCACTTCGTCGAGATAGCAGTCGGTGGCGCCGCAGAGGGCGCATCCCTCGCTCCAGGATTGGATCTCGAAGGGGTGATCCTCGAAGTCGAGGCTGACCACCGAGGTGTGGGGCGGTACCGCGTAGATGCGCTTTTCACGGCCCGCGCCGAACAGTTGCAGGGCGGGCATGCTATCCATTTTCGGATTGTCGAATTTCGGGATCGGCGATGGCGCCATGATGTAACGACCGTTCACCCGCACCGGATAGTCATAGGATTTGACGATACGGCCCATGTGGGCAATGTCCTCGTACAGGCGGACATGCATGATTCCGTATTCGGAAAGGGCGTGCATCTTGCGGGTTTCGCTTTCGCGCGCCTCCATCCAGCGCAGCGGTTCTGGAATCGGCACCTGATAGACCAGGATCTGGCCCTCGGTCAGGGTGGCTTCCGGGATGCGGTGGCGGGTCTGAATCAGGGTCGCCGCCGTGGTTTCGGTGGTGGTTTCGATCCCCGCCGTCTTTTGAAAGAAGCAACGGATCGAGACCGCGTTGGTGGTGTCGTCGGCGCCCTGGTCGATCACCTTCAACACGTCGTCGCCGCCGGTTCCCCAACCATAGGGCAGCGGCATCTCGCGTCCCGCGAAAGGAACCTGGTGGCCAAGGATCGCCACCGCCTTCAGGATGGCGCGGCGGATCATCCGCTTCGTCTGTTCGTCGAGATAGGCGAAGTTGTAGCCCGGTTCGGCCTGCGGCTGGGCGGTCATGACGCGCTTTCCCTTTCGCGGGTGTTGTGTGGCTGGCTGTCGCGCAGGGCGCGGACGTTGACCAATTCGCCCTGGAAATCGACGTAGTGCGGCAGCTTCAAGTGTTGCAGGAAGCCCGAGGCCTCGACGTTGTCGGTGTGGTTGAGCACGAATTCCTCGTCCTGCGCGGGAAACCGCCGTTCCTCGTCGAAATCGTCGGCGCGCAAGGCGCGATCGACGATCGCCATGGACATGGCCTTGCGCTCGCCGTGGCCGAAGGCGAGACCGTAACCACGCGTGAATTGTGGCGACCGGCTTTTCGAACCGGTGAATTGGGTGATCATCTGGCACTCCGAGACGACGATCCGTCCAATCACGATGGGAAAACCCAGTTCCTCGGGTTCGATTTCGACTTCGATTTCGCCGATGCGGATTTCTCCGGCAAAGGGGTGGGTGTTGCCGAAGCCGCGTTGCGAGGAATAGGCCACCGCCAGAACGAAGCTCTCGTCGCCGCGCGCCGGATTTTGCAGGCGCAGACCGCGTCTGGCGGGGAAGGTCAGCGGTTCGCGGGTCAGATCGCCGACCTCGGCGTCGCCTGTCGCGGAATCCGCCTCGATCAGGCCTTCCTGGTCGAGAATATCGACGACCCGTGGCATTAAGTCGCCATCGGGAGAAGGGGCGACAGCGGTGGCCGGGGTCGGGTTCTCCCCCTCGGCCAGCAGGGCGAAGTCGAGAAGGCGGTGTGTGTAGTCGAAGGTCGGACCCAGCACTTGCCCCCCCGGCAGGTCCTTGAAGGTGGAGGAAATGCGGCGTTCGGCCCGCATCCGCGCGGTGTCGAGCGGCAGGCTGGTGGCCAGGCGCGGCAGGGTGGTGCGATAGGCGCGCAGCAGGAAAATCGCTTCCACCGCATCGCCGCGCGCCTGTTTCAGGGCCAGCGCCGCGAGATCTGGATCATAGAGTGATCCTTCCCCCATCACGCGATCGACGGCCAGGGTCATCTATTCGCGAATCTGCGCGACGGTCAGTTCGGGAATGGATCGGTCGCCGCGCCGGGTTTCCGCCAGCAGGGCGTGGGCGTTGTCGATGGCTTTTTCGCCACCCTTGACCGCGACGTACATGGCAATCCTACCTTTGCATCTGGGCGGTGCGCGGCAAGCCGACGATGCGCCAGGGATCGACCAGAACGATGTCCAGCCCGGTAGGGAACAGCGCATTGATGGCGTCGCGTCGGTTCCAGAAATCGGCGCCAAGGCCCGTTGCCTCGATAATCCGGCGATCCGCGTCGCGGCCTCATCGATCGACAGCAGCGCGAAGGCCGCTTCCCCAGGGTGTGCCGCGATCGGGCTGCCGCAGTGAAAAGACAAGAATTGCCGCACGTCCGGGGTGTCCAGGCACAGTTCCAGCCAGATCGGCGTTTCTAGGTCGAACAGGGTCAAGCACAGCGCCGCCGTGGCCGGATAGAGGGGGGATGGCGCGATCGACAACAGGCCGCGCATGTCCTGGGGACGGCCCGGATACGACATCGCGGTCAGCATGCGCCGGAAACATTTCTGTGCGTCGTGGATGGGGTCGGCGAATCCCGGCGAAGGCAGATGCGGCTGCTGCGTTGCGGGGTGCGTGAGATATGGGGTCATCGGGCTCAGTCTCCACGGACCATGGTGAAGAAATCGATGCGGGTCGCCGCGGCCTTCCGCCTCTCCGCCTTGTCCCGGGCCTCGATCTCGGTCTCCAGCGGCGACAGCAGTGCGCGCTCGATTTCCACCGCATGCTCCGGGTGCCGCATCAGAGCATCGAGCACGGCCGCGCATCGGGCTTTCTTGCGATCGCGTCCGGCGATATAGGCATGGCCGATGGTGCCGTCGGTCAGGGCGACGGAACAGCGGACCACCGGCATCTCGCCCAGGTTGAATGGCGCCCCGCCGCCGCCAATGCGACCGCGTACCATGACCAGGCCGACTTCCGGCGGGCGCAGCACGCGGACGGCGTGATCGGCGTCCGTTGTAATCGTTTCCAGGCGCGCGGTGTTGGCCAGAGCGAACAGACGCATCCAGCGACGCCTGTCCGCGGTCTTCTCTGTGGGCTCTGTGGTGGCGGCGGTGGACATCTTCGACCTTTGTCTAGACAACATGGGGTAGTCCTATTACAGTCCCTGATGTCGGGGAAAGCCGGAATCCATGAACGTTTTGTGGGGGAACCATGACACCCGAACAAACTGTCGCCGTACCACGGGATTGGCTGGGTTCCGCGCGTGTCAGTCGTGGGGCCGATGCCCCTCTGTGGCGACAAGTTGAAGAGTTGTTGGCTCGTGCGATCCGTAGCGGGACGCTCAAGCCCGGGGAACAACTGCCGACGGAGTTTGCCCTGGCCGCGCATTTTTCCGTCAATCGGCACACCATTCGCCGCGCCTTGGCGGCGTTGGAGGCGGAAAGCCTGATCCGGGTGGAGCGGGGGCGCGGCACCTTTGTGCACGAAAATGTGATCGACTATCAGGTTTCGCGACGGACCCGGTTTTCCGAAAATCTGCGGCGGCAGAATCGCGAACCTTCGGGGGTCATTCTGGACGCCGGGGAAAGACCCGCGCCGCATGCGGTGGCGCGTGCCCCAGGCCTGGACGAAGGAGCAACGGTGATTTGGGTCCATCATCTTTCCCAGGCCGATGGACGACCGGTTAGCATGGCGGATCATTACTTTCCATTCAGCATGTTCCAGGGGTTTCTTGATATTTATCGTCAACGAAAATCCATCACCGCCACCTATGCCTATTTCGGTGTTTTCGACTATACCCGAAAAAGCACGCGGGTGACCGCGCGGATGCCCTCCCTGGATGAGGCGGAGTTGCTGAAGCAACCGAAGAATCGCCCGGTCCTGGTCACCGAGGCGGTCAGGCGTCCCCATTGAATACAGACGCACCGCCTTTAACGGCGAGATCGTGCAACTGGTGGTCAATCCCGAGGATTGATCGGCCCTTGGGCAGGGAGGATCCGGGTCCAGCCGTCGATGCCATAGGCTTCCAGCGGCTGGAAACGGCTTTTGTAGGACATCTTGCGGCTTTCCGCGATCCAGTACCCGAGATAGAGGTACGGCAGGCCGAGTTCATGGCAGGCGTCGATCAGGGATAGAACCACGAAGCAGCCAAGGCTGCGCCTCGGTTCATCCAGGCGATAGAAGGAATAAACGGCGGACAATCCGTCGTCCATGACATCGGCCAGAACCGCTGCGGTCAAGCTTCCCTGTCGGTCGCGGTATTCATAAATCAGGGTTTGGATCGGACTGTCTTCGACCATTGATCGATATTCATGGAACTCCATCGCCGCCATGTCGCCACCGGCATGGCGGGTTTCCTGGTAGTCAAGGAACAGGCGATGCTGCTCTCCGCTGGCGCGGGGCGGGCAGGGCATTGCAACAAGGTCATGGTTGATCCGACGCACCCGTCGAAAGCCGCGGGTTTCGACGAAACCTTCGACATCGATGCGCACCGGCACGCAGGCCTGGCAGGCGGGATAGGCCGGAGCATAGGCGATGGCGTGACTGCGCCGAAAGCCGGAACGCGACAGAATCTCGTGAAAACGGGTGGAATCGCCCTTGGCCAGTTCGGTAACGATCTTACGTTCCAGGCGGCCCCGCAGATACGGGCAAGGAGCTGGAGCCGTCGTATGAAAAACAAAGGTATCCGTGCGGAAGTTTTTCATGGCGCCTGCTGTCTTGGGACGGCTGACAGGGAAGGGGGATTGTCCGTTATTTCACGATGCCCAGGGATTGTGGCGTCGCGCGTTCCTTCTCGGCGTTGGCGATACTGTCGCGCAACAATACGATGCTGATGCGGCGGTTCTGCGGGTTGTTGAGGTCGCTTTTGATCAAAGGGTCGGTGTCGGCGCGACCGACGACACGCTGGACTTGGCCTTCGGGAAAGCCCTTCTCGACCAGCACGCGCGCGAGGCCAGGGCGCGGTCGGATGACAGCTCCCAATTGCCGTAACCATTGGGGTCGGCGTATCTGCTGGAGTCCGTGAGGCCGGAAATCGCGACCTTTTTCGGCAACGCTTTGATGGCGGTCGCAACCAGTCCCAGTAACTTGCTCATGTTAGGATTCATGCGACTGGACCCGGATGGGAACATTGCCGTGCCGTCCTGATCGACGATCTGAATGCGCAGTCCCTCCGGCGTGTTGTCGATCAACAGGTTCTTCGACAACTGCTTGAGTTCGGGAATGCCACCGATCGTCTGGCGGATGGCTTCGGTCGTCTCTTCGAATTGTTTCTGCTCGGCCTCTTCCTGCGCCTTTTTCAGGGCATCGTTGTTCATGTCCTCGGGGCTTTCGGTCTCGCCGTTATTAAAGGTCGGCGGCGGCAGGTTGGGGTCGAACGCGCCGGAGCTGCTGTTGCTGGAGAGCACGCCTTTGCCAATCACCTTGCCGCCGAGCATGCCGCCCGCGCCGCTTTTGCTGAGCGAGGCGGTGGTCGGCGCGAAATAATCCGCGGTGCCGTTCAACTGTTGCTCGCTCATCGAATTCAGCAGCCACATCAGCAGAAAAAACGCCATCATCGCGGTCATGAAGTCGGCGTACGCGATCTTCCAGGCACCGCCGTGGTGGCCGTGCCCGCCCTTCTTGATGATCGGTTTCTTGCCGTTTTCCGCCATGCCGGCCTCGGTGGGCGCCGCGCCGGTCGTTGGTGCGCCGCGGGTTGTGCGGGATTAGGAGGAAGCCTCGGACCCTGCGTTGCTGATCGCCTCTTCAACCTCTTGGAAGTTGGGGCGAACCTGCGGCGAAAGGATCTTGTGGGCGAACTCCACCGAGACCTGGGGCGTGTGCCCCTGCATATGGGCGAGAATCGCGGTGCGCATGCACCGCAAATACTCTGTTTCCGACTCATGGGTCAGCTCGAGGGAACGTCCGATCGGGCCAACGAAGCCGTAGGAGATCAACACGCCGGCGAAGGTGCCGACCAGGGCGCCGCCGATCAGATGACCCAGGACCTCGGGCGGTTCGGAAATCGATCCCATGGTGTGAATCACGCCCAGCACTGCCGCGACGATACCAAGAGCCGGGGTGCCATCGGCGATGTTGGTGATGGCGCCGGAAATGCGCCCCAGTTCATGGTGGTGGGCGTCGATTTCCGCCTCGATGATGGTTTCGACCTCGTGTGCGTTGTTGATGCCAAGGGTCAATAGGCGCAGATAGTCGCACAGAAAGGCCAACGCGTGATGGTCCTTTGAAAAGGACGGATAGTTCTGAAAAATCGGGCTCTCGTCGGGCTTCTCGACGTGGCTTTCCAGGGCCAGGTCGCCCTTGGTCTTGGCCAAGCGGAAGATCTGATACAGCATGCACAAGGTTTCAAGGTAGGTCTTCTTGCTGTGGTGCGATCCCTTGAACAGGGTGCCGAAGCACTTCGCCGTGCCGACGATCACGCTCTTCGGATTGCCGACCAGGAACGAACCGATCGCCGCACCGAAGATAATGATGAATTCCGATGGCTTGTTGAGGACGCTCAGGTGTCCACCGACCATCAGATAGCTGCCGAGCACACACCCGATCACCGTTACGAAGCCAATAATGACGAACATGACACCCCTCAGACACCCACGCCGTCGCCGATCCGCCGACCCGAACGACAGGTATGTTTATCGCCAACAGCGCTTGCCTAAGTCAAGAAAATGGACAAAAAAACAGCGAATTCCATTGAGGTCGTTGCAATTATGGCAGGTGCAAGGGGGTGTGACGAGAAATTAGCCCCGCTTTGGGGAGGGGCTTGCGAATCCTTGAAAGCCTTCGGAGCGCTCCATCCAATGCATTGTGCCACGGGGACTGCAAATCACTGTTTTCTAACGTTCGGCCTGGACGCTTGAGGAAAGGATGCGCGTCGGAAATCCTGTCGTATCCAGGCATTGTACTAGGCGTGCGACATGGTCGAACCCCATCGTTTCCACAAGGACATCCAGTTCCGTCATTTTGACCGAAACGTCCAGGAACAGGCGCTGGTGGTGGACCTCGACGATGTTGGCGCCGCCTTCGCCGATCACCCGCGCCACTCGCGCCAGACTTCCGGGCTGGTCGGAGATGCCGATGCGCAGACGGGTCAGGCGGCCCTCCCGCGCCAACCCGCGCATCAAAATGGTGGCCAATAGTGCCGGGTCGATGTTGCCGCCGGAGACCACCAGAACCACGGTCTTGCCCGCGAAACGCGCATGATTCCGCAGCAAAGCAGCGACCGGCGCGGCACCCGCGCCTTCGGCTATCTGTTTGTGGGCCGAGAATAGAATCTCGACCCCTTGTTCGATGGCCGTCTCATCGACCGTATGAATGGTGTGAACCAGGGCTTCGCAGATCGACTGGGTCAGTTTCCCGGGTTTCTTGACGGCGATGCTCTCGGCCAGGGTATGGCCGCCGATGGCGCCGCCAAAGCCGCTGATCGCGCCGCTCATCGCCGCATAGGTGTTAGGCCTGCACGCCGTCGATGATGACGCCAGGCCGTTCCGCCGCGATCGCCGTCGCAATGCCGGAAATCAGACCGCCGCCGCCGATCGGCACGATCACCGCGTCCAGTTCTGGGCAGTCTTCCAGAATTTCCAGACCGATCGTTCCCTGGCCGGAAATCACCAGCGGGTCATCGAAGGGATGAACCACGGTCAATCCCTTCTCGGCGGCTAACGCCAGGGCGAACTCCTCGGACTCGCTGTAGCTTTCGCCGGACCGCAGGACGGTGGCCGCCCAGGGCCTCGGTTCTTTGAATCTTGGTCATCGGCGTTGCCACCGGCATCACGATGGTGGCTGGGATGCCCAGCTTTCCGGCGTGCCAGGCAACGCCCTGCGCGTGATTTCCGGCGGGGACCGCGATCACTCCGGCGCGGCGGGCCTCCGGCGGCAGGCTGATCAGCTTGATCAGCGCGCCGCGCGCCTTGAAGGCGCCGGTCAGTTGCAGGTTTTCCAGCTTCAGGCGGACATCGACGCCGGTAATTTCGGACAGGGCGGGGGCGGCGACCAGAGGGGTGCGCACCACATGCCCTTGCAGGTGCCGTTGTGCTTGCCGGATGGTGTCGATGGTGACCGGGCGGTTCATCGGGTCAATCCGCCTCGTTCAGCCATGCCGCCGCTTCGCATGCGAAACAGGTGATGATAGCGTCCGCGCCGGCACGGCGGAACGCCATCAGACTTTCCAGCACGATCTTGCGATAGTCGAAGCATCCGGCATCGGCGGCGACCCGCAGCATCGCGTATTCGCCGCTGACCTGATAAGCGAGGGTCGGCAAGCCAAAGGTTTCCTTGACGCGGGCCAGGACGTCCAGATAGGGCATGCCGGGCTTCACCATCACCATGTCCGCGCCCTCGGCTATGTCCAGCGCAACCTCGCGCAAGGCCTCGTCGGTGTTGGCGGGGTCCATTTGATAGGTCTTCTTGTCGCCCTTCAATGCCCCGCCGGAGCCCACCGCATCGCGGAACGGCCCGTAGAAGGCCGAGGCGTACTTGGCGGCGTAGGATAGGATGCCGATGTCCAGAAAACCCGCGGCGTCAAGGGCTTCGCGGATGGCGTGGACGCGGCCGTCCATCATGTCCGAGGGGGCGACGATGTCGCATCCGGCGTCGGCCTGCACCAAGGCTTGGCGCACCAGTATATCGACGCTTTCGCCGTTGACGACGTAACCGTCACGAATGATGCCGTCATGGCCGTCGCTGTTGAAGGGGTCCAGCGCCACGTCGCAGATCACGCCGATTTCCGGGTGCGCGGCCTTGATCGCGCGGACGGCGCGGCAGACCAGATTGTCGGGATTGGCGGCTTCGCGGGCGTCGGGGGTTTTTAGCGCCGGGTCGATCGAGGGAAACAGGCAAATCGCCGGAATCCCCAGGGCCTTGGCGCGGCCCACCGCCGCCGCCGCGCCCGCGATGTCGTAACGCACCACCCCCGGCATCGTCGGGACTGCGATGCAATCCCCGGCGCGGTCGCAGACGAACAGCGGCCAGATCAGGTCGTCGGCGCTCAAACGGTTTTCGCTGACGATGCGTCGCAACCAACCGTGGCGCCGATTGCGGCGCATTCGGGTGTGCGGGAAGCTTCCCGAAACGGATGCCGGTTTCATGCTTTCTCCAACGCTTGTTCAAGATCGGCCAGAATATCGTCGATGTGTTCGATGCCGATCGACAAGCGTACATAGCCCTCGGACACGCCGGAGGCAAGTTGCTCCTCCGCCGTCAGCTGTCCGTGCGTGGTGGTCGCCGGATGGATCGCCAGACTGCGCGCGTCGCCGATATTGGCGACGTGGTAAAACATCCGTAGCGCATCGATGAAGGCGCGCCCGGATTCGCGACCGCCCTTCAGCTCAAACCCCAAAAGTCCGCCGAACCCGTCATGCAGATAGGTCTCGGCGCGGGTGCGCGCCACGCCGCTCTGTTGGCTGGGGTGAATGACCGTCGCGATCTTCGGGTGCTTGGCCAGATAGGCGGCGACGGCGTTGGCGTTCTCGCAATGGGCGCGCATGCGCAGGGGTAGGGTTTCCAGGCCCTGAATATGCAGAAAGGCATTGAACGGCGTGGTTGCCGCGCCGATATCGCGAAGCAGGGTTACCCGCATTTTCAGGATGTAAGCGATCGGACCCAGGGGTTTGACGGCCTCGGTCCAGACCAGGCCGTGATAGCTGAGGTCTGGTTGGTTCAGCAGGGGAAAGCGGTCGCCGTGCGCGGTCCAGTCGAAGTTTCCGCCATCGACGACAAGACCGCCAAGCGCCGTGCCATGGCCGCCGATATACTTGGTGCTGGAATACAGCACCACTGCGGCGCCATAGTCGAGCGGGCGGCAAATCACCGGCGCGGCGGTGTTGTCGATGATCAGGGGAACTCCCAGTTTGCGACCGATTTTCGCCACTTCGCCGATCGGGAAGACCTGCAGCTTCGGATTTGGCAGGGTTTCGGCGTAATAGGCGCGGGTCTTGGCGTCTGTGGCGCGGGCAAAGGCCTGTGGGTCCTTGGGATCGACGAAGTGGGCCTCGATGCCGAACTGCTTGAAGGTGTGCGCGAACAGATTCCAAGTGCCGCCGTAAAGGTCGGTGGAGGTGACGAAATTGTCGCCGGCCTGGGCGATGTTCAGAATCGAAAAGCTTGAGGCGGCCTGCCCGGAGGCTAGGGCCAAACCGGCGACGCCGCCTTCCAGCGCGGCGATCCGTTGTTCCAGCGCGTCGTGGGTTGGGTTCATCAGGCGGGTGTAGATATTACCCAGTTTCTTCAGTGCGAATAGATCGGCCGCGTGGTCGGCATCGTCGAACTGATACGACGTGGTCTGATAGATCGGCACGGCGACCGCGCCGGTGGCCGGATCCTTGCGGAAACCGCTGTGTAGGACAAGGGTTTCCGGATGGCGATAGGAACGGGTCATGGGGGTCCTCCGTGGCGAACATGAGACGATATGGGCATGCCCCCCGTGCGCCGTCAAGATAAAACACGTTTTGAAGGTAGAAACGATAGTTAAACACAAAAATAAAGTACAATTATCGTGTTTCGAAGATCAGGGCAACCTGCAATATAGTGGCGCTCGCGAACTTTGTCTTTCACCGAAGCGAGGGGTCGGGATCTTCTTCGGGGGATAGGAATGGCAGAGATTTTGTTCGAATTCGTTCAGATCGGCAACAGCGTCAAGGTTACGGCGATTGATGGCGCCTCGGGGGTGGAGGTGTCGATTGTCGGCAGCGCCAGACTGACCCGCTTTTCGTTGCAGCAGGCGGCCTTAAGGAAGCTGCGACACGTCATGGAAAAGCGGGTGCTTCAGCAAAAGGAAAAAGCTAAGGCGGCGCTGCCTGACAACGCCGCCCTAGCAGGGTGTTGAAAAATCGGTGGCATGGCTGGTATCGGCATAATTCAATCTCGGTAGTGGCTTGTTGCTGAGGGAATGATGCACGGGACAGACAAGCGATCTGGAGACTTGTTCTCCTGCGTTGACCTGGAGACGCAGGTGCGCATGGACCACCCGCTGCGGACGATCCGGGAGATGACCAATACGGCACTAGCGGCGTTGTCGGGCGACTTTGCAGCGCTCTACTCGGGAATGGGTCGGCCGTCGGTTCCACCGGAGAAGCTGCTGCGGGCCATGCTGTTGCAGGTGTTCTACTCGATCCGTTCGGAACGCCAATTGATGGAGCGCCTGGACTTTGATCTGCTGTTCCGTTGGTTCGTCGGTCTCGGGGTAGATGACCCGGCCTGGGACCATTCCACATTCTCCAAGAACCGCGACCGGCTGCTGGAAGGGGACATCGCCGCAAAATTCCTGGCGGCAGTGTTGGTCCAACCCCGGATCAAACGGCTACTGTCGAGCGAGCATTTCAGCGTCGACGGCACGCTGATCGAAGCGTGGGCCTCAATGAAGAGCTTCAGACCGAAGGCCGCTGAGGGCGATGGCGGTGAAGGCGGTGGTCGCAACCCCTCGGTCGATTTTCGCGGCGAGAAACGATCCAACGATACTCACAAGAGCACCACCGATCCCGATGCCATGCTCTACCGCAAGGGGGCAGGCATGGAGGCTAAGCTGTGCTTTATCGGTCATGGGCTGATGGAAAACCGTTCGGGCTTGATCGTGGACACCCGGCTAACCCGCGCATCGGGTCACGCTGAACGGTTGGCGGCACTGGACATGATCGAGCCCCTGGGCGACCGACCGCGCGCAATTACGTTGGGTGCCGACTGCGGCTACGATGCCGCCGATTTTGTCGAGGAACCACGGACGCTCAACGTGCGTCCTCACGTGGCGCAGAACACTAGCCGACGTCGCTCGGCCATAGATAAGCGCACCACCCGCCATCCCGGCCATACCGCCTCCATGCGCATCCGCAAGCGGATCGAGGAAGCCTTTGGCTGGATCAAGACAGTCGCAGGGATGCGGAAAACCAAACTGCGCGGCCTTAATAAGGTGGATTGGGCATTCGCCTTCTCGGCAGCCGCCTACAATCTGCTGCGACCACCCAAACTGCTGGCAGGGGAGATGCCCACATGAAGCGCCCGCCCGCCTTTGCCAAAGTCTTCGAAGGCCGCTGGAGCAGCGTCGAGATGGACACTTGGCTAGATGATCATCTCGACCTTCTGGAGCCCGCCCACATTACCTTTGGTGGCGCCTCTGATGGCGAACGGGTGTTCGGCGCGGTCAAGAGATGGCTCGACGTGCGTTACGGGAGCCGGGATGGTGCCGTCTGCGCCGAATTCTCGTGGGAAGGCCACAACGACGCCGATATTGCTTGCGGGAGAGGATGGGTCGCCCTCGGCACTGCTGGCCGATTGGTTGGCCACATCTACATCCATGGCAGCGATGAATCAGGCTTCGTCTGCGAGCCACTCTGACTTCTTCAACACCCTGCTAGATTGCCAGGCGACACCACGCCGGAGTGTGATCGGAGGCCTTCTCCCGTCCGCGCGGCTTGGCGTCGATTCCAGCCTCGGTCAGGGCGTCGGCAGCGATCGGCGAGGCCAGCAGGAAGTCGATGCGCAGCCCGTGGTTTTTGGCCCAGGCGCCCGCTTGATAGTCCCAGAAGGAATAGAGGCCCGGTCCGGGGTTGAAGGCGCGCACCGCGTCGGTCCAGCCCTGGTGCAGCAGAGCGTTGAAGCGGGCGCGGGTTTCCGGGCGCATCAGGGCGTCCTCGGTCCAGGCCGCCGGATTGTAACAGTCGGCGGGGGTCGGCAGGACGTTGAAGTCGCCGCCCAGCAGAACGGGGCGATCATCGCGCAGCAGGGCCGCCGCGCGGGCGTTCAAACGGTCCATCCAGGTCAGCTTATAGCGGAATTTCTCGCTGGCCGCGCCGCTGTCGTCGCGCACCGGATTTCCGTTCGGCAGGTAAAGCGCGGCGACGGTTAGCCGGTCTCCCACCGTCGCTTCCAGATAACGGGCCTGACCGTCGTCGGCATTGCCGGGCAGCCCGACGCGGACGTCGGTCAACCCGATCCGCGACAGAATGGCGACGCCGTTGTACGATTTTTGCCCATGCACCGCCACGTCATAGCCCAGGGCCTTGAATTCCAGCTCAGGAAAGTCATGGTCCTGGCATTTGATTTCCTGCAACAGCACGACATCCGGCGCGAAGGTTTGCAGCCAGTCGGTGATGGCGGGCAGGCGGGCCTTGACGGAATTGACGTTCCAGGTGGCGACGGTCGGCACGGGCGGATACTCCGGTGGGGGGATGCCGCCAGTATAGGGGAGAGGCGGGGGATGACAACGTGTTGCGCGGGTTTCGCGCATGTTCTAGTGTCCGGGACATGAGCACGACGATCTGTCAGGCACCGCTGGCGCCCTACGCCTGCATCCCAGACCGCAGCCGCGGCCGTCTTCACGACGAGCCGGAGGCGGTCGGTCGCTTGCCGTTTCAGCACGACCGCGACCGCATCATTCACGCGGCGGTGTTCCGGCGGTTGTCGTCGAAGACCCAGGTCTTCGTCTATCACGAGGGGGACAGCTATCGCACCCGGTTGAGCCATTCTCTGGAGGTGTCGCAGATCGCGCGGTCGATCTCCCGCGAATTGCATCTGAATGAGGATCTGGCCGAGGCCCTAGCCCTGGCTCACGACCTGGGGCATCCGCCGTTCGGTCACGCCGGGGAAGACGTCCTGAAGCGCTGCATGGAGCCCTTTGGCGGCTTCGACCACAACGCCCAGTCCCTGAAAGTGGTGACCCGGCTGGAGCGGCACTACGCCGCCTTCGACGGCCTGAACCTGACTTGGGAAACCCTGGAGGGACTGGTCAAGCACAACGGCCCCTTGACCGGGGAGCTTCCGGCCTACATCGCCGCCTTCGATGCTGAGTTTCCCTTGGATCTGGGGCGGTATTCCAGTCTGGAGGCGCAGGTGGCGGCGGTCGCCGACGACATCGCCTACAACAACCATGATATCGCCGACGGACTGAGGGCGGGATTGTTCGATCTGGACGGGGTGCGCGAGGTTCCCCTGGTCGGGCCGATGCTGGCCGAGGTCGAGGTCCTGTATCCCGGTCTCGACTGGGCGCGCCGCATTCACGAAACCGTGCGGCGGATGATCGGTGCCATGGTGTCCGACGTGGTGGCGCAGGCGCGCGCCAATCTGGCCGCTCTGTCCATCGACGGCATCGACGCGGTGCGCGCGGCGGGACGACCGGTCGTTGCCTTCTCGCCGACCATGCGCGCCACCGACCTGGCCTTGAAAGCCTTTCTGTTTCCCAATATGTACCGTCATTACAAGGTGATGCGGGCGATCATCAAGGCCCGGCGAGTGGTCGATGATCTGTTCGGGTTGTTGTTGTCCGAGCCGCGTCTGCTGCCCGGTGACTGGCGGGCGCGGTGCGCCGCCGCCGGAAGCCGGGAAACCGCCGATCTGGTCTGCGATTACGTGGCGGGGATGACCGACCGCTTCGCCCTTGACGAACACGCGCGTTTATTCGATCCGAAAGTCAACCCATGAACCTGTTTTCTGAATTCAAGGGCCGCATCGTTGCCGTTGTGGCCGGCTTGCAGTCCGAGGGTGTTCTGCCCTCTGGTCTCGACGTGGCAAAAATTGCGGCCGAACCGCCGCACGATGTCGCGCATGGCGAGGTCTCGACCAATGCCGCCATGGTGCTGGCGAAACCGGCGGGGATGAAGCCGCGCGATCTGGCGGGATTGCTGGCCGACCGTCTGGCGTCTTCGCCGGGGGTGGATAGCGCCGAGGTGGCGGGGCCGGGCTTTATCAACTTGCGTCTGGCGCCGTCGTTCTGGCACGACCGTCTGCGCGACGTGCTGAAGGCCGGAACCGATTACGGCACCTCGACGATGGGGGCGGGGAAGGCGGTCAACGTCGAATACGTCTCCGCCAATCCGACCGGGCCGATACATGTCGGCCACGGGCGTGGCGCGGTGGTTGGCGACGTTCTCGCCTCGCTGTTGGCGAAGGCCGGGTACGCGGTGACCCGCGAATACTACATCAACGATGCGGGCGCGCAGGTGGACGTTCTGGCGCGTTCCCTGCACCTGCGCTATCGCGAGGCGCTGGGCGAGGCGATCGGCGATATCCCCGAGGGTTTGTACCCAGGCGACTATCTGATGCCGGTGGGGCGGGCTCTGGCCGAGGAAAGGGGAGACAGCTTCAAGACCGCGCCGGAGGCCGAATGGTTGGAGCCTTTCCGCCGCCGCGCGGTGGAGGCGATGATGGCGTTGATCCGCGACGATCTGGCGGCGCTGGGGGTGGAGCACGACGTCTTTTCCTCGGAACGTCTCTTGGTCGAGGCGGGTGGCGTGCGGACGGCGTTCGATACTCTGGTCGAAAAGGGTCTGATCTACGAAGGCGTGCTGGAGCCGCCGAAGGGCTTATTGCCCGATGACTGGGAGCCGCGTCCGCAGACCTTGTTCCGGGCCTCCGACTTCGGCGACGATGTCGATCGCCCGTTGAGAAAGTCGGATGGCAGCTGGACCTATTTCGCTTCCGACATCGCGTATCACTTCGACAAACACCGGCGCGGCGCCGAAACCATGATCGACGTGTTGGGCGCCGATCACGGCGGCTACGTCAAACGCATGGTGGCGGCGGTCAAGGCGATCACCGACGACCGGGGCAGCCTGGACATCAAACTGTGCCAGATGGTCAATCTGATGCGCGACGGCGAACCGGTGAAAATGTCCAAGCGCTCGGGGAATTTCGTGACCCTGCGCGAGGTGATCGATGATGTCGGTCGCGACGTGGTGCGGTTCATCATGCTAACCCGCAAGAACGACGCGCAACTGGACTTCGATCTGAAAAAAGTCACCGAACAGTCCAAGGACAACCCGGTGTTCTACGTGCAGTATGCGCATGCCCGCGCGCATTCGGTGCTGCGTCATGCGGCGGAGGTTCTGGCGGGGGCCGATCTGTCGCGGGCCGCCCTGGCGGCGACGGACCTTGCGCCCTTGACCGATGAGGCAGAGATCGCTTTGATTAAGCAGCTCGCGGCGTGGCCGCGCGTCGTCGAGGGCGCGGCGGAGGCGCACGAACCGCACCGCATCGCCTATTACCTGGGGGAGGTGGCGGCAGCCTTCCACAGTCTGTGGAACAAGGGACGCGAGGCAGCGGAGTTACGCTTCCTTCTGCCTGAGCAGCCGGAGGTTTCGATGGCGCGCGTCGCGTTGGTGCAGGGTTTGGCGTCGGTGGTGGCCTCTGGCCTGATGGTCCTTGGGGTTGCTCCCGTGGAGGAGATGTAAAGCCATGGCTTCGCAGGATAAACGGCCCGGAGAAGGGTTCGACGTCAGCCTCCTGGAGGGCCTGCGCGAGCGGGTTTGCCAGGATCAGCAGTCGGAAGACGACTATCTGCCCGCGCGTTCCGCGCGGAAAAGTCTGCTATTCGGCGCCCTGATCGGGTTGGCCGTAGCGGCGGGCGCGGCGTGGTACATCCTGGGGTCCGGCGGCAGTCCGAAAACGGCGGGGCCAAGGGAGGTGCCGGTGGTGAAGTCGGAAAAGGCGCCGGTCAAGGTGCGCCCGGCGGATCCCGGCGGGATGGAGGTCCCCAACCAGGATAAGATGGTCTATGACCGCGTCGGCAAGGGCGCGGCGAAGCCAGAGGTCGAACATCTGCTGCCGCAACCGGCATCGCCGAAGGATCTGCCGAAGTCCGGCGATGCCTTGGGCGACGGCATGGCGCCGTTGCCGCCGCCGCTGCCCGAGGTGGCGAAGCCGGTGGAAACCGCGAAGGTGCCGCCGCCGATGGCGGCGCCCGCGAAACCGGCGGAGCCGGCGAAACCCGCCGCCGTGCCGCTCGCCAAGGTGGAGACCGTGAAGCCCGCAGCGCCCGCTCCGGCGGCTTCTGAGAAGATCACCGCGACGGGGGCCTGGCAGGTGCAATTGGCCGCCCTGAAGGAAGAATCGCGGGCCAAATCGGAATGGACCCGGGCGATGAAGGTGGCCCCCGCCATTCTGGGCAATCTGCCGCACGAGGTGGTGCGCGCCGACCTGGGAGCGAAGGGTGTGTTCTATCGCCTGCGCGCCGGCGGTTTCGCCGCCCGCGAACAGGCGGAACAGGTCTGCGAGAGCCTTAAGGCGAAGGGTATCGGCTGTGTTGTCGCCAAGCGGTGATGCCGAACCGGACGACGGCGGAGAGGGTGTCTCCGCCGTCGTCTATGGTTGCCGGGGCATCACCCCGACGGCCGAGGAAGAGGCCTTCTTTTCCACGGTGAAACCGTTTGGTTTCATACTGTTCTCAAGGAATATTGAGAATAAAGATCAAGTCCGTCGGTTGATCGCGGCGTTGCGCGCCACGGTCGGACGCGCCGATGCACCGGTTCTGGTCGATCAGGAAGGCGGTCGGGTACAGCGCCTGCGTCCGCCCCATTGGCGACAGGCTCCGGCGGCGGCGACGTTGGCGGCGCTGCCCGCGCCCCTGGCGGAAGAAGCGGTCCATCTGAACGCGCGTCTGATCGGGCGGGAGCTTGCCAACCTGGGATTTACCGTCGATTGCGCCCCGGTTCTGGACGTGACGCGCCCGGAAACCCACGGCGTGATCGGCGACCGCGCCTATTCCGGCGATCCGGCGGTGGTGGTGGCCCTGGGGCGGGCCGTTTGTCGCGGACTGCGCGACGAAGGTGTGCATCCGGTGGTCAAGCATATCCCCGGCCACGGGCGTGCCATGGCCGACAGCCATCTGGAACTGCCGCGCGTCGATGCCTCGGCCGAGGATTTGCGTGGCCTTGATTTCGCGCCGTTCCGGGCATTGGCGGACGAGGACTGGGGAATGACCGCGCACATCGTTTATGCCGCCTTCGATGCCGAGGCTCTGGCCACCTGTTCCCGCCGCGTCATCGCCGATGTGGTGCGCGGCGAGATCGGGTTTTCCGGCCTGTTGATGAGCGACGATTTGTCGATGAAGGCGCTTTCCGGCTCGTTCTCCGACCGGGCCCGCGCCTCGCTGGTGGCGGGATGCGACATGGTGTTGCATTGCAACGGCGAAATGCCGGAAATGCGCGCCGTGGCCGAAGGTCTGCGACCGTTGTCGGCGGCGGCGTGGCGGCGTTTTCGCGCCGCCGAGGCACGACGCCTGGGGGCGACGGCCATGGCGGAAAAGACCACGTCCGAGGCGATGTTGGCGCGGTTGTCGGTTCTGTTGACGGAGGAGGGGGACACGCCGTGAGCAACCCGCGCGACCGCGCCGACGATCCGTCCGGGTGGGAGGAAGAACTCCCCGCCGCGCCGATCGACATGCTGCTGCTCGACATCGACGGCTACGAAGGTCCGATCGATCTGCTGCTGACCCTGGCCCGCGACCAGAAGGTCGACCTGCGGCAGATTTCCATCCTGCAACTGGCCGAACAGTATCTGACCTTCGTCGCGGCAGCGCGGCAACGCAATCTGGAACTGGCCGCCGACTATCTGGTGATGGCGGCGTGGTTGGCCTATCTGAAGTCGCGACTGTTGCTGCCCGAGACCCCGGACGAGGAAGAACCTAGCGGCGCCGAAATGGCCGCCGCCCTGGCCTTTCACCTGGAACGTCTGGACTCCATGCGGAAGTCGGGGAAACGGCTGATGGCGCGGCCCCATCTGGGGGCTTCGGTGTTTCCGCGCGGCGCACCGGAAGGGGTGCGCGACATCGCGCGACCGATCTATGACGTGCGGCTGTTCGATCTGTTGGCGGCCTATGGATCGTTTCACGGGCGCAAGACCGAAACCCGCCTGGAAATCCGCGAGGCGAAACTGTTCTCGGTGGACGAGGCCCTGGCCCGTTTGTCGTACCTGATTGGCGGCACCGTCGATTGGCAGAAGCTGGAAGCCTTTCTGCCGCCGGGACTGTTGGATCCCTTGTACCGCCGGTCGGCGGTCGGCGCGACTCTGGTCGCGGCGCTGGAACTGACGAGGCAGGGCCGTATACGATTGCGCCAGGATGGCGGGGCGTTTTCCCCGATCCGCTTGCGAAAGGCCACGGAATGAGCGACGCCCCCGAAAACCGCACGGTTCCGACCGCCGATTTTTTCGACTCGGAACGCCTGATCGAGGCTGTGTTGTTCGCCTCCGCCGAGCCGGTGACGGAGGCTGCCTTGCGCGCCCGTCTGCCGGAAAATTGCGATCTGCGCGGGGTTCTGGACGCGCTGACGGCGCGCTATCGCGGTCGCGGCGTCGAACTGGTCGTGCGGGGTGGCGCCTGGGCCTTGCGGACCGCCCCCGATCTTGCGCCGCGCCTGCATCTGGAGGTGCCGCAACAGTGCAAGTTGTCGCGCGCCGCCGTCGAGGTTTTGGCGATCGTCGCCTATCACCAGCCGGTAACCCGCGCCGAGATCGAGGAAATGCGCGGCGTCGCCTTGAGTCGCGGCACCCTTGACGTCCTTCTGGAGGCCGGATGGGTGCGCCCGGCGGGCCGTCGTCAGACGCCGGGACGGCCGATGACTTGGGGAACCACGCCTGCTTTTCTGGACCATTTCGGTCTGGAGAATCTGGCCGCGCTGCCGGGCATCGACGAGTTGAAGGCCGCCGGGCTTCTGGACACCCGTCCGGCGATGATCGCCTATGCCGCCGAAAGCGAGGATGCGCTGGAACTGCCGCTTGGTGATGATGGCATCCTGCTGGAACGGTGCGTCAAGGATCAGCCGTTGTGACCCGGTGGGTTTCCAGGAACGCGGTGACGCAGACCTCCGCCCGGTGTTGCAGGGCGTCCTCGTCCCAGTGGTTTTGCAGTCCCATCATGTTGCGGATTAGGATGTGGCCGTTGAGCGTGCCGAAAAAGCATTCCGCCGCTTGGGCGGGATCGCGGCGTCGGCCGCGACAGGCGGGGCGGGATTCCGTGCAATCGCCGTTGTGGTTCATCGTCATCAGTGTCCTCCACCCGCTGTCGCCTGTTTGGGCTTGTGCGCCAACAGGACGACCCCGATCGCCGCCAGCGAAAACCAGGCCATGACCCAGAACACGTCCAGGAAGCTTAGCACCGTGGCTTGTTTGTAGACCATTTTTCCGATGGTTTTGGCCGAGGCGGCCGATGCGTCGATGCCGGGGATGCGGGCGAAATGCTGGGTCAGATCATGCAGTTGTGTCTGTCCCTCGGGGCGGGTCGGGGACAGGTGTTCGCCGATGCGCGCCCAGGTTCCGCATCAGGTTATAAAGGCCCGATGCATTTTTTATCCGCTCCGGCGGCAGGGTTCCCAGGGCCAGGATGTTGGCGGGAATGATCGTGAACATATAGCCCATGCCGCGCAGAATCTGTGGCACCACGAATTCGTTGAAGTCCCAGTCGGCGGTCAACCCATCGGCGAGCAGGAAGTTGGAGGTCGCCGACAGCGAAAAACCGGCGCATAGCAGAACGCGCGGATCGACCTTGCGCGAAATGCCGCCGACGATCGGCGCCGACAGGAATTGCGACAGCCCGGTGACCAGCATGATCCCGCCGATCTGCAGGGAATTGAGTCCGCGCACCCGCCCCAGGAATTGCGGTTGCAGATAGACCAGTCCGTACAGCGCGATGCCGAGGACGAAGCTGAACAGGCAGCCGGTGGCGAAGTTGCGGTCGATGAAGGCGCACAAGTCAACGATGGGGTTGGCGGCGGTCAAGGTCCGCCAGAAGAAACCGATTCCGGACAGGGCCGAGATCACGGCACAGATCAGGATGACGCGGTCCTCGAACCAGTCGTTGCGGGCGCCGTCCTCCAACACGAAGTCCAGACATCCCAGAAACAACGCCATCAGCAGCAGGCCTAGAACGTCCAGGCGGCGGATCAGATCCAGTTGCGGACGATCGACGTCGATGAAGGCGGCCACCGTCAGCGTCACCAGGATGCCGGGAACGACGTTGACCAGGAAACAAGCCAATGCCAGGACAGGGTCTCGGTCAGCCGGCCGCCCAGGCTGGGGCCGATGGTCGGGGCCAGGGTGGCGACCAGGCCGATCATCACGGTGGTCGAGGCCTGGCGGCTGCGCGGCATCACGCTGTAGGCGGTGGTGAATACGGTGGGGATCATGGCGCCGCCGATGAATCCCTGCACGATGCGCAGCACGATCATCTGGTCGATGGTTTCGGCCATGGCGCAGCCCAGACTGGCCAGGGTAAAGCCGGAGGCCGAGACCACGAAGGTCCGGCGTATGCCGAGAGCGTGGGACAAGTATCCCGACAATGGGATCATGATCACTTCGGCGATCAGATAGCTGTTCTGCACCCAGACGATTTCGTCGGTGCGGGCGGCCAGCCCGGCCTGGATTTCGGACAGCGACGCGGCGACGATCCGGATGTCCAGAATTGCCATGAACATGCCCACCACCATGGCCAGAAAGCCGATCAGCAGGCGGGGTTTTAGGCTTTCCTTGGCGACGGCGGCCATCTTATGGGCGCAGCGTGGTTTGCGGTGCCGTCGCGGCGGGGTCCGCGAAAGCGGTGGAGCCGGTCAATCCCTGACCGCCATGGGTATCGACCTTCGCCACCACCGACATCCCCGGCAGTAAAAGGACCTGACGCGCATCGGCGTCCAGACGGATTTTCACCGGCACCCGTTGCACGATCTTGGTGAAGTTGCCGGTGGCGTTTTCCGGCGGCAACAGGCTGAACACGGCGCCGCTGCCCGGCGACAGGCTATCCACTCGGCCATGGAAGGCGCGGTCGCGGTAGGTCATCGACCGTAATCTCCACCGGCTGCCCCTGGTGCATCCGGGCCAGCTGGGTTTCCTTGAAATTGGCGATGACATAGACGCCATTGATCGGAACCACGCTCATTGTTTGCTGTCCGGTCTGCACATACAGGCCAAGCTGCACGCCCTTGTTGCCGACGATGCCATTGACCGGCGCGCGCAGCACGGTGTCTTCCAGGCGGATGCGGGCGGCGGCCAGTTCGGCTTGCATCTTTTCGACCAGGACGTCGGCCTGACGGCGTTCCGCCGCCAACAGGTCAAGGCGGCTTTTCTCGGTGGCCAGCGCGGCGGCGGCGCGTTCGACCGCCGCCCGCGCCTTGGTGGCGTTGGCCTGGGTGGTCTGAACCTTTTGCTGCGAGGCGAAGTGAGAGGCGCTGAGCGTCTTGTATCGCGTCAGATCGGCGGTGGCGCGTGTCCGTTCCGCTTGCGCCGATGCCAGCGTCGCCTCGGCCTCGGCGACATCGGCCGCCGCCCGCGCCGCCGCCAGGGCGGCGGCGGCCTGGTCGTGGGCGGCGCGATAGTCGGCATCGTCGATGACGAGGAGGATATCTCCCTCGCGCACCGGCTGATTGTCGCTGACCGGCAAGCCGGTGACGCGCCCCGGCACCTTCGGCGCGATGGCCACGATATCGGCGGAAATCGTCGCGCCGCCGGAAATTCTGGACCGATATGTCCAGAATTGGGAGATATAAGAAGCGGCAGGTGGCGGCGCAAGGATTCTGGACTGGTCGGTCCAAAAAATTTCCTGTTCGTTCGAGGTTGGCCTGTGGATTGCGTGGGGTGGCGATATCTGTCATCATCCGCGCCGGGAACGGGCTGGCGCATCACCCGCGTTCTTTCGACCAATTCTGCAGAAAAGAGAGATTTCGATGAGCCTTGGGCCGCTGCAAATTCTTCTGATCGTCGTGGTGATTCTTCTGCTTTTCGGCGCAGGCAAGATTCCGCGCCTGATGGGTGATGTCGCCAAGGGCGTCAATACCTTTAAAAAAGGCCTGAAGGAAGATGACCAATCCTCCACCAAGCAGATCGACAAGGACGGCGAAGGTCCGTCCGGCAAGGCCTGAGGAATCGTTGTGATTCTGGTCTGGACGCTGAAAGCGGCAGGGTGCGATGTTTGATATCGGCGGTTGGGAACTGCTTTTGGTCGCCGTGGTCGCGGTGTTCGTGATCGGACCGAAGGAGTTGCCCGCGACCTTGCGGACGTTGGGCCGCTTCATGGCGCGGCTGCGATCGCTTTCGGCGGGGCTGCGCGCCCAGGTCGATGACATGATCTGCGAGGCCGAGCTTGACGACCTGCGCAAGGCCACAAAGGCCGCCACCTCCGCCAACTTCGGCACGATCGTCGAGGACGCGGTCGATCCCGATCACGCGATGCGCGATTCCCTTAACCGGGCCGCCGAGGCGGTCAACGCCGATTCTCCCGCCGACGTTCCACCCGATGCGCCGCCGCTCGCCGACGATGCGCCGAAGATGGAGGCACCGAAATGAGCGAGGGACCGGTCGATGACACGCTGATGCCGCTGATCGAGCACCTGATCGAACTGCGCCGCCGTTTGATGTACGCCGCGCTTGGCTTCGTCGTCGCCTTCGTCCTCTGCTATTGGGTGTCCCTGGACATCTACGACATGCTGATGCGGCCCTTGGCGCGGGTGATGGCCGATATCGGCGGCACCCAGCGGATGATCTATACCGCGCTGACCGAGGGCTTTTTCACCCAGGTCAAGGTGGCGGCCTTCGGCGCCCTGTTCCTGTCGTTTCCGGTGATCGCGACGCAGGTGTGGATGTTCGTCGCGCCCGGTCTTTACAAGCATGAACGCAACGCCTTCCTGCCGTTCCTGCTGGCCAGCCAGATCCTGTTCGTGCTGGGAGCGATGCTGGTCTATTTCATGGTCATTCCGCTGGCCTGGGCCTTTTTGTTGGGGTTCCAGACGCATGCCGGAGAGACCGTCCTGCCGATCGAGCTGGAGGCTCGGGTCGGGGAATACCTGTCCCTGATCATGTCCCTGATCTTCGCCTTCGGAATCTGTTTCCAACTGCCGGTGTTGCTGACCTTGCTGGCAAAGGTCGGCATCGTCGATAGCGCGATGCTGGCGGCGAAGCGGCGCTACGCCGTTGTCGCCGCCTTTATCGTTGGCGCGGTTCTGACGCCGCCCGACGTGGTCAGTCAGATCGGTTTGGCGTTGCCTCTGCTTCTGCTGTACGAAGGCTCGATCATCGCCTGCCGTCGTATCGAGCGCGCCCGTGCCGCCGCCGAGGCCGAGGAAACCCCGCCGCCCGCGCCCTAGCGGGCGTAATCGCGCCGGTGGACGAAGGGGCGTGGCGGAGCTATAAAACCGCTGTTCGCCACCTTCAGGGGCGGTGGGCAGGTCTCCTGGAAGGTGGTTTTTTATGCTCGATATCCGTTCGATTCGCGACAATCCCGATATTCTCGATCAGGCCCTGGCTCGTCGCGGCAAGTCCGCGATGGCCGAGACGGTGATCGCGCTCGACCGCGAACGCCGCGCGTTGCAGACCTCTTGGCAGGAGATGCAGGCCCGCCGCAACGAGGCCTCGCGCCAGGTCGGCGCGGTGAAGAAGGCGGGTGGCGACGCCGCCGCCCTGATCGACGAGGTCGCGACCCTGAAACGGCGGATGACCGAGGTCGAGGACGAGGAAAAGCAAAAAGGCGCGGAGCTGGAACTGCTGCTGCTGGGAATTCCCAACATTCCCGCCGCCGACGTGCCGGAGGGCCTGGACGAGGACGCCAACCTTGAACGCACCCGCGTCGGCGAGCCGCGCGTCTTCGACTTCGCGCCGAAGGAGCACGACGCGATCGGCGAAGGCCTGGGCCTGATGTCGTTCGATGACGCGGCGAAGCTGTCGGGCGCGCGTTTCGTGGTGCTGAAGGGCGCGATGGCGCGGTTGGAGCGCGCTTTGGGCCAGTTGATGCTGGACCTTCACACCGGCGAACACGGCTATACCGAGGTCTCGCCGCCGGTTCTGGTCCGCGACAACGCGGTGCGCGGCACCGGTCAGTTGCCGAAATTCTCCGAGGATCTGTTCCGCACCGAGAACGGATTCTGGCTGATTCCCACAGCCGAGGTGCCGCTGACCAATCTGGTGGCGGACACCATCCTTGAGGAAAAGGAACTGCCGAAGCGCTTTACCGCGCTGACCGCTTGTTTCCGGTCCGAGGCAGGGGCGGCGGGCAAGGATACGCGCGGCATGATCCGGCAGCACCAATTCCATAAGGTCGAAATGGTGTCGATCACCACGCCCGGGGCTTCCGACGACGAACAACGGCGGATGCTGGGCTGCGCCGAGGCGGTGCTGAAGCGTCTGGAACTGCCGTACCGGGTCGTCGCCCTGTGCGCCGGAGACATGGGCGCCACCGCTTGCCGTACCTTCGACATCGAGGTCTGGTTGCCGGGGCAGAACGGCTATCGCGAGATTTCCAGCTGCTCCACCTGCGGCGACTATCAGGCGCGGCGGATGAACGCTCGCTATCGCGCCGCCGCCGATGCCAAGGGAACGCGGTTCGTCCACACCCTGAACGGTTCCGGCGTCGCGGTCGGGCGCGCCCTGGTCGCGGTGTTGGAAAACTATCAGCAGGCGGACGGCTCGGTGGTGATTCCCGATGCCTTGCGGCCCTACATGGGCGGCCTGTCCGTGCTCAAGGGGCAGGCATGACCGCCGCCGTTGCCGAAGGTCCGTTGCCGAATCTGAAGGGGGCGCGGGTCCTTCTGACCAATGACGACGGCATCCATGCGCCGGGATTGAGGGTTCTGGAAAGCATCGCCCTGGCCCTGGGGATGGAGGCCTGGGTAGTCGCCCCGGAAACCGAGCAGAGCGGCGCCGGGCATTCCCTGACCCTGCATCGTCCCTTGCGCTGGCGCCAGGCCTCGGAGCGACGGTTCGCGGTCGAAGGCACGCCCACCGATTGCGTGTTGCTGGCGATCAACAAGTTCATGAAGGATGCGAAGCTGGATCTTCTGATTTCCGGTGTCAATCGCGGTGCCAACATGGGTGACGACGTGACCTATTCCGGCACCATCGCGGCGGCGATGGAAGGGACCCTGCTGGGGGTGCCCTCCATCGCCTTAAGCCAGGTTCTGACGCCGCAGGCCCCGGTAAAATGGCGGACCGCCGAGGTTCATGCTCCAGACCTGATCCGTGCCTTGTGCGCGCGGGGCTGGCCCGGCGATGTCTTGATCAGCATTAATTTTCCCGACGTTTCGACCGCCGCCGTCGCAGGAACGACGTTGGCGCCGCAGGGGCATCACAAATTAGGCGACCATCTGGTGGAGCGCGTCGATCCGCGCGGACGCCCCTATATCTGGATCGGTTGCCTGCACGCGAACACCCAACTGGTGGCGGGCTGCGACATGGAGCGCAGCGAGGCCGGCTGGATCACCGTCACGCCGCTGTCGGTCAATCTGACGCACCGTGCCACCCTCGATCGTCTGACCGATTCACTCGACGCCGACGGTCGGTCCTAGCCGGGCGGGGGGGAACGGGCCATGAACCCGGCGCTGCGCATCCGTTTGTTGATGGAACTGAGGCGCTGCGGCGTGTCCGATACGCGGGTTCTGGCGGCGATCGAAACCGTGCCGCGCGATTTGTTCGTTTCCGAGCCCTTCGCCGATCAGTCCTGGGACAACACCGCCTTGCCGATCGGCTGCGGTCAGACCATCAGCCAGCCCCTGGTGGTTGGCCTGATGACCCAGGCACTGGAAATCACCCCCCGCGCCAAGGTGTTGGAGATCGGGACCGGCTCTGGCTACCAGACGGCGGTGCTGGCGCAGTTGTGCCGCCGCGTCTATACCCTGGAGCGTCACCGTCCGTTGTTGGCCGAGGCAGAGGCTCGGCTGCGTCGCCTGCGGCTGAGCAACATCGCGGCCATGCATGGCGACGGCACCAAGGGGTGGCCCGCGCAGGCGCCTTTCGACCGCATCCTGTTGACCGCTTCGGCGGCGGAAATGCCACCGGCGTTGCTGGATCAGTTGGCGGTGGGGGGAATCCTGGTGGCGCCGGTCGATGGCGACGGCGGAGGGCAGCAGGTGGTGCGGATTCGCCGCATCAGCGACGGTTTCACCACCGAGCCGTTGTTTCCGGTGTGTTTCGTTCCCCTGGTTTCCGGCGTTCCAGACGATGCTCCGTGATTGCCGTCGCGCCGTCGTCGGTGCGGCGTTGTCGTCGGCGCGGCGGGTCCGTATAGTGGTGGTCATGACGAGATTCGGTCATTTTTGGGCGATCGCCGGGGTTCTCGCGCTGTTGTCGGGATGTTCGGGGCCACGCCTTTACTACACCATCTTCGATGGCGGCGGGGGAAGCGCGTCGGGCGGTCGCGTCACGATGCGCGGCGGGCAGGGGCAGTACGTGGTCAAGCGTGGTGACACCGTTTATCGCATCGCCACCGCGCATGGCGTGCCGATGCGTCGTTTCATCGAGGCCAATGGCCTGACCCCGCCCTATGCCTTGTCGGTTGGACAGGTTCTGCGGGTGCCGGATCGTCCGACCCACACCGTCAAGCGCGGCGAAACCGTCCATCGCATCGCGCAGATGCATGGCGTCGACATGAGCGCCCTGGTCCGCGTCAACGATCTTCCGTCCCCCTATGTCATTCATATCGGGCAGGTGTTGCAGTTGCCGGGGACCACGGCGCTTGCCGCGGCGAAAACCGGCGGTCAGAATTCGCCGCCGTCCCAGGCTGCATCCGTCCCGGCCGTTCCGGCCTCCAGTCCGCCCCGCGCCACCGCGATTCCAAAGCCGCCGCCGCGTCAGGGGCGGGGGCTCGACTGGCCGGTGCGCGGTCGTGTGGTGATGCCGTATGGGGCGGTCGCCAAGGGCATGCGCAACGACGGCATCAACATTTCGGCAAAGCTGGGAACCTCGGTTCGCGCCGCCGAATCCGGTGTCGTCGCCTATGCCGGGAACGAGCTGAAGGGATTCGGCAACATGCTGCTTTTGAAGCACGAGGGCGGCCTGATCACCACCTATGCCCATACCGACGAGATCAAGGTGGCGCGCGGTGCCGTGGTCAAGCGTGGCCAGATCATCGCGGCGGTCGGACAATCGGGAAGCGTTACCTCGCCGCAGCTGCATTTCGAGGTGCGGGAAGGGGCGAAGGCGGTGGACCCGATGAAGTTCCTGAACTGAGTCAAAGTCGTGGGGAATGCTGAGCCCGCCGCACAAATCTAGGAAGAACTGCCAGGCGACGCGCCCCGAGCGTCTGCCGCGGGTCATCGACCATTCCAGGGCCTTCGCCTGAACTTCCTCGAACGGCGGAGAGAAAATCCCGGCGGCGACGCAATAGCCGCGAATGATATCGTAATAGGTGTCCTGGTCCATGTTGTGGAAACCGATCCACATGCCGAAGCGGTCGGACAGCGAGACCTTTTCCTCGACCGCCTCGCCCTGGTGGATGGAATTGGCGCGCTCGTTCTCGATCATCTGACGGCTCATCAGGTGGCGCCGGTTCGAGGTGGCGTAGAACAGCACCGAATCCGGTCGTCCCTCCAGTCCTCCGTCGAGAATCGATTTCAGCGACTTGTAGCTTTCGTCCTGGTTTTCGAACGACGGGTCGCCGCAGAACAGCAGGAAGCGCCATTCGCTGGCTTTCAGGTGGCGCATCAGTCGCGGTAGCGAGGGAATATCCTCGCGCAGGAGTTCGATCATGGCGATGGAGCCGTCGGCCAGTGCGTTGGCCTCCGCGTGCACCGCCTTGACCAGCGACGACTTGCCGGTGCCGCGCGCCCCCCACAAGAGTACGTTATTGGCGGGCAGCCCCTTGGCGAAGCGCAACGTGTTGTCCAAAAGCTTCGCCTTCTGCGGCTCGATTCCCTTCAAAAGGGCGATCGGCAGGCGGTTGACCCGCGTCACCGGCAGCATCGCGTCGGGATCGGTCTGCCAGATGAAGGCGTTGACATCCGCCGGAAGGCACACCGGATCATACACCGGACTCCGTCGTTCCAGGGCGGCGGCGATGCGTTCGAGAGTCTCCAGGACTTGCGCGATTTCATTCATGGACTTAACTCCACACCAGGGAGAGAGGGGGAGTTTTCTCTGCCCCAAGGCGAGAGACAATCACAAAACCGACATCGGTTAAACATTGAATCTCCGCCCCCGATGGTTATAGTTCTTCGAATCGCCCGCGCCCCGGGCCCGCCCACAAGGAGCCTTCGATCAATGCTGATTTCGCCCGCATTTGCCCAGAGCGCCGGAAGCCCGGCCTTCGGCTTTGAACAAATGTTGCCGCTGGTTCTGGTCTTCGCGATCTTCTATTTTCTGCTGATTCGGCCGCAGCAAAAGCGCGCCAAGGAACATAAGGCTCTGCTGGCCGGAATCAAACGTGGCGACCGTATCGTCACCGGTGGCGGCATCATCGGTACCGTGACCAAGGCCACCGATGATGAACTGACCGTCGAACTGGCCGAAAACATCCGTGTTCGCGTGACCCGCGACAGCGTGATCGGCCTGTATCGGGAACGCGCCGTTCAGACGGAAGCCGCGCCGGAAGGCGAGGGTGGGGCCATGGCTGAAAAGCCCACCGCCGGCTCGAAACTGCGCCGTCTTCTCGGCGGCAAGTAACGTCGCGACCCGCCGCTTCCGAGCTGCGGTCCTTCCTGATCGTTCGAAGGTCGTCCGATGCTGTATTTTCAGAAGTGGAAGATCGCTGTCGTCGCCTTGGTGATCGCGGCGGGGGTGGTGTTTGCAACCCCCAACCTGATAAGCCGGGATCAGCAGGATGCCCTGCCCGGTTGGTGGCAGCCGCTCAGCCTGGGGCTTGACCTTCAGGGCGGTTCGCATCTGCTGTTGGAACTGAACACCGGCGAGCTGGTCAAGGATAAGCTGGAAGGCGTCGTCGATGTCGTGCGCGGCACTCTGCGCACCGAAAAGATGCGTTACACCGGATTGTCCATCCAGCACGAGGCGGTGGTTGCTTCCATTCTGGGGGGCGAGACGGAGCGTGCGGCGGCGCGCAAGGCGTTGAGAAACGCGATTCCCAACGCCGACGTCGATGTCGATGCCGACGGCCTGCTCAAGGTTTCCTACGGCGAGAAGGCGCGGCGCGAGATGTTGGAAGGCGCGTTGTCCACGACGCTGGAAATCATCCGCAAACGCATCGACGAACTGGGGACGCGCGAACCTTCGATCCAGCGTCAGGGCAGCAACCGTATCGTCGTGCAGCTGCCCGGCGTTTCGGACCCCAAGCGCGCCCGCGAAGTGATTGGCAAGACGGCGCGCATGACCTTCCACCTGCTTGACACCGAAACCTCGGTCGAAGAGGCGATGAAGGGGCGGCTTCCTCCCGGCTCGATGCTGCTGGAAGGCATGGACGCCGGTCCGCAGGGGCAAAAACGCCTGTACGTGGTGCGCAAGAAGGTCGAGGTCACGGGCGAGCATCTGGTCGATGCGCAGCCCTCTTTCGATCAGGGGGCGCCGGTGGTGTCCTTCCGGTTTGACGCGCTGGGCGGACGCATTTTCGGTAAGGTGACGCAGGATAACGTTGGGCGCAGTCTTGCCATCGTTCTCGACAACAAGGTGGTCAGCGCCCCGAACATCCGCAGCGCGATCATGCAGGGCAACGGCGTGATCACCGGCGGCTTCTCGGTGCAGGGGGCAAACGATCTGGCCCTGGTTCTGCGTTCCGGCGCGTTGCCGACCTCGATCACCTTCCTTGAGGAGCGCTCGGTCGGTCCCAGCCTGGGCGCGGATTCGATCCGCGCCGGGATGGTCGCCAGTCTGGTCGGTCTGGCCCTGGTAGTCGGGTTCATGGTCGTCGCCTACGGTTTGTTCGGGCTGTTCGCCGATGTCGCCCTGATCGTCAACATGATGCTGCTGATCGGCGGCTTGAGCGCGCTGGGCGCCACCCTGACCCTGCCCGGTATCGCCGGCATCGTGTTGACGATAGGTATGGCGGTGGATGCCAACGTTCTGATCTTCGAACGCATGCGCGAGGAAGCCCGCAATGGACGTTCGACGTTGAGCGCCATCGAGACCGGGTTTTCGCGCGCCTTTTCGACGATTTTGGATGCCAACGTCACCACCCTGGCCGCCGCGCTGCTGCTGTATCACTTCGGCTCTGGCCCGGTGCGTGGTTTCGCGGTGACATTGGGGCTGGGTATTCTGACATCGATGTTCTCGGCGGTGATGGTAACGCGTCTGATGGTGATCATCTGGGCGCGTCGCGTCCACCCCTCGGCCTTGCCGCTGTGACCGGGGAAGGGAGTTTACGCACATGTTCCGTGGCTTGAAGTTCCTTCCCGAAGGAACCCGCATCGACTTCGTCGGCAAGCGGCTGATCTCCATTGCCTTTTCCCTGACGTTGTTGCTGGGAGCGGGAGCTCTTCTGTTGACCAAGGGCCTGAATTACGGCATCGACTTTGCCGGCGGCATTCAGATGGAAGTGCGTGGGCAGGGGGTCGTCGATGTCGCCGAACTGCGGACGCGGCTGAATGCCCTGGGGGTCGGCGAAATCGGTCTGCAGGGGATCGGCAACAGCGGTCGCGAGGCGATGATCCGCATCCCGGCGTTCAATGACGAGGTCAGTCAGAATGCCGCCTTGAAGGTGATACGCGAGACGTTGGGGCCGACGTTCGAGAATCGCCGCACCGAAGTGGTCGGACCCAAGGTCGGCGAGGAACTGATCCTGGATGGTATCCTGGCGGTTTCCCTGGCGATTCTGGCGATCGCGGGCTACATCTGGCTGCGCTTCGAGTTGCATTTCGCCCTGGGGGGCATGATTGCCCTGATCCACGATGTGATCGCGACGATGGGGGTGTTTTCGCTGACCGGCATGGAGTTCAGCCTGACCTCGGTCGCGGCGGTTCTGACGATCGCGGGCTATTCCATCAACGACACCGTTGTCGTCTATGATCGTGTTCGCGAAAATTTGCGTAAATACAAGAAGATGCCGTTGGCGGAGCTGTTGAACCTCAGCCTGAACGAAACACTGTCGCGCACCATCCTGACCAGCGGCACCACGGTTCTGTCGGTGTTGGCGGTCGCGGTTTTCGGTGGAGATGTTCTGCGCGGTTTCGCCCTGGCGTTGATTTGGGGCGTGGTGATCGGCACCTATTCGTCGATTTACATTGCCTTGCCGGTCCTGATTTATTTCAACCTGCGCAATACCGATGTGATCTCCGATCTTGACGAGGCGGATGCCAAGGCCAGGCCCTGATCCTTTTTGGCGGCCATGAAAAAACGGCGGGGATATCCCGCCGTTTTCGTTTGTCCGGGGTCTGCCCTTACTTCAGGTTCTGAGCGACGAACGACCAGTTGATGAGACGGTCGAGAACCGTCTGCACGAAGTCGGGACGGCGGTTCTGGTAGTCGAGGTAATAGGCGTGTTCCCAGACATCGACGGTGAACAGTGCCTTCTGGCCGTGCGCCGGCGGCAGATCGGCGTTGCCGGTCTTGGTGATCTTGAGCTCGCCCTTGTCGAGGACTAGCCATGCCCAACCGCTGCCGAACTGGGAAACGGCGGCCTGTTTAAACTGCTCCTTGAAGGTATCGAGGGAACCGAACGTGGCATCGATGCGCTCGGCCAGGGCGGCGGGCGGGGCGCCGCCGCCGATCGGGCTCAGGCTGTTCCAAAAGAAAGTGTGGTTCCACGTTTGCGCGGCGTTGTTGAAGACGCCGGTTTTTTCGGCGTCGCCAGCGACCTTTTCGATGATATCGACCAGGGACTTGGATCCCAGCGGTCCGCCTTCGATCAACTTGTTGAGGTTGGCGACATAGGCGGCGTGATGCTTGCCGTGATGGAAGCTTAAGGTGTTGGCGGAGATGTAGGGCTCAAGAGCCGTCGATTCATAGGGAAGCGCGGGAAGTTCAAAGGCCATGAGGGTCTCCTTGGTGAAAGGGGGCGACGACGGGCGCCGCGCGGCATTCTCTTACCCCGTAAGTTAATGCGAAAGCTTAGGATGTTAAGGGCCAGGGCGGAATTATTCAGGGAAGCGTTACAGACCTTCGTGGGCGAAGGCGAGCGCCGCCGCAGCTGCGGTGTTGCCGGAAAGGACCGCTCCCTCGATGGTCGAAGGCAGGCCGGTGGCCGTCCAGTCCCCGGCGAGGAATAGGTTGGGGTGCGGTGTCGCGGCGCCGGGCCGCAGGGAAAAGGCATGGGGCGTGGTGGCGAGAGTGGCCCGTTTTTCGACGATGCGGCGACAGGGCGGCGTGTCGAGGGATAGCGTCTTGGGTAGGGCCGTCACCGCTTCGGCCCAGGCGGCGCGGGCCAGGGTGCCGTCGGCGCGCGTAAGCACGCCATGGCTGCCGCCGATGGTTACCGAAACCACGGTGTCGCGCCAGAAAACCCAGTCAACCAAGCCTCCGACCAAGCCGCGGAAACCAAGCCCGAGGTTCAGCGGAATATCGTAGTGCAGGTTGACGATGGCGGCCGATGGAATCTCTGGCGCGATGTCCGGGATCAGGCGATGCGCGATGGCGTTGGGAACGGCCAGGATCACGATATCCTGCGTGGTGTCGATGGTGCCGCGCCGGAAAAGCAGGCGCCTCACCCGGCCCTCGCCACGATCCAGGGCCAACAGCGGCATTCCGTAATGGATGCTGGCTCCATGATAGCGCAGGCGCGCGATGGCGGGTTCGGCGATGATTTCGGACCAGGGGCGGGCCGCTTGCAGCGGTTGTCCACCCGCCTTGCCGTCGAAAGCCAGTTCGCGCAGCACGGTTGCCGCGTGCGGCGCGGAAACGGTGGCCGGATCGGCGTTGAACGCGGCGACCAGAAAGGGGCGCCAGAAACGCCGCCAAAGAGCCCCCTCGACCGGCAGGCGGTCGCCGACGCAGGTGCCGCTTCGTGCCGTCAACAGGGAAAACCCCTGGCGTAAAAGCTGCCAACGCGAGGCCCCGGGAATCCGCAGCCCCCGGCCCAGCAGCCATAGCCCACTTTCCCCGGAAGGCGTGATGCGCCAGCGTGCGCCGTCATCGATGTCGCGAAAGGCAAGGTCGTCGGACGGGGCCAAACTGGTCGAGGGCGCGCCGATTCGCCGCAGGAAGTCGAGCATTGCGCGGTTGGCGGAAAACAGCAGGTGACTGCCGTTGTCGATGGAGGTGCCGAAACGCTGGTCGGGCAGCGATCGACACCGTCCGCCGACGTGGGGCGCCGCCTCGTACAGGTGAACGTGCAACCCGGCTTCGGCCAGTCGTAGCGCCGCCGACAGACCGGCCACGCCACCGCCGACGACATGGCAGGTCGGAACGGATTCGGGACGAGAGGGGTGGACGCGAGCGGGCATCTTATCCTCGGCGCGGCGACGGCAGGCGCGTCAGGCAGAGCAGACGGACAAGGCAGCGGGGTTTTGGCGGTGGCGACAAATCAGACCAGCCGCGCCGCGCGATCCGCGCCAGGGTGTCGGCATAGGCGGCCATCATCACCCTGGCCGGCAGCAATGGGCGGGCGTTGGCGGCGGTCAGATGGTCGCGGGCGGATGCGAAATGTTCCTCCGCCCGTTTGGCCAGTTTGGCGCACGCCGTGCCGATGGCCGGATGGGCGACGATGGCCGCGACATCGTCCGCCGGAATGCCGCAGGCGTCCAGGATGTCGCGCGGCAGATAGCAGCGTCCGATCGCCGCGTCCTCGGCCACGTCGCGCAGGATATTGACGCATTGCAGTCCGTCGCCCAGGGCGATTGCGAAGGCTCGCGACGACGCATCTTCCGCCCCTAGCAACGGCAGCGCGATCAGGCCGACGCTGCCCGCGACGCGGCGGCAGTACAAGGCGAAGGTCGCGGCATCAGGGGCGACGACCGGGCCATCCACATCCATCCGCATGCCCGCGATCAGGGCGCGGCATTCGTCGAAGTCCAGACCATGGCGCGCGTTCACCGCCGTCAGGGCCACGGCCAGGGGCGGGGCGTCGTCGGGCAGGTCTCCATTTTCCAGTTGATCAAGACGCGTTGCCCAGACGCCAAGCTCGTGGTGTCGCTGTTCCGCCGTCAGGCCGGGGTCGTCGGCGATATCATCGAGAATACGGCAGAAGGCGTAAAGGGTGTGCATCGCTTCCCGCCTGGGGCGCGGCAGGCAGGACAGCCCCAGCCGGAACGACGAGCCGGAGGCCTTGACGATCGCCGTCACGACATCCCGCGCCTCGCCGCGCAGCAGGCCGTGGGCGGGTGGTATGACCAGGGCGCAAAGGGCGGTTCCGGTGGCCCTCAGGCCATCGGTAAGGGTCGGGCGGATGCGCGCGGTCAACGGGTTGCCGACCCGCAAGCGGGACAGCAGGCGATGTGCCAGGGACAGAATCGCCGCAGTTTCGGCGCGCAGGCCCGGCGATTGCAGCAGGGCGGGCAGGGCGTCCGCCTGATCCAGCAAGCGGGCGGTGTGGTCAAGGGTGCGGTCCAGGCAGGCGCGCAGGCCTGGCGAACAGGCCGATGCATCCAGATCGGCGGGGTCGGCGTGGGGACCGTCCGGCCAGTCCAAGGGAATATAGACGCGGTCGCGCAGGCGATGGTCCTCGCCGATGTCCTGAACCTGGTTCAAGACCTGCAATGCCGCGCACAGGGCGTCGGCGGCGGCGACGGCGCGGCGCGGTTCGCCGTGCAGATTCAGCAGGAAACGACCGACCGGCGCGGCGGAGGCGCGGCAATAGGCCATCAGTTCCTCCCAGGTCGCGGTTCCCTGGTTGATCGCGTCGCGCCGGAAGGCCCCCAGCAGGGCGCGGGCGTGGTCGGTTTCCATGCCGCGTTCGGCCAAGGTCCGGCGCAATGCGACGGCGGCGGCGACATTGACCGTCGGGTTCTCCTCGGTTTCTCCCCGCAACGCGGCATCCAGGGCACCCAGGGCGGCCAGTTTGTCGTCCGGAGGCAGATCGGGGGAGTCCGCGATGTCGTCGGCGAAACGCGCAAAACGATAAAATGCCCGCACCGTCGCGCGGTCGGCGCGCCCCAGCAACAGCGACGCCACCGGAAAGTTTTCCGACCGGTGGGCGCCGCCTACCGTGCATTCGTCGATGCGGCGGACTATGATGGCTTCGCGGGTCAAGGCGGTCCTGGGCGTGGTTTGCATTCACCCGTCACTATACGGCATTCATCCCCCGCGCCGCAGTTCAAAACGCCCGTCACCGGAAGGAGTTTCCCCTTTGCTTCCCGAAATGTCGGAGCCATGGCTGGCCGATGCGGTGCTCAAACAGGACCGCGATCGTGCCGTCGCGACGATGTTCTGCCCGGCGGCGCGGCGTGGCACGGTGCTGGCGGTGCTGGCTTTTCATGTGGAAATCGCGTCCATTCGCGACCGCGTTTGGGAGCCGACGCTGGGGCATGTCCGCCTGCTTTGGTGGCGCGAGGCCCTGGACCGCGTCAACGCGGCGGAAGACCCCGAGGCCGCGCCCCTGCTGCGGGTTCTGGCGGGGGCGCGGGACTGGCCGAAAATCCGGCCTTCCTTGGCCGCGCTGGTCGAGGCCCGCGCCAACGATCTTGATGCTCCGCCGTTCGCCGACGCGGCGGCGGCGGAATCCCACGTCGGCGCGATCACCGTGCCGTTGATCGCGGCCCTCGCGATCGCGGCGGGCCTTTTGGGCGGAGGCGCCGTCGATCCAGGATGCGGCGCGGGGCTACGGTTTGGTCGGGGTGCTGCGCGCCACGCCGACGGCTCTGGCGGCAGGGCGCAATCCCTGGGCGGTGGAAATGGCGGACCCAGCGGTTTGGCGGGAGATCGCGGAGGTCGTTGCCGTTTGCGCCGTAATGAATACGAGATTTTCGATCCGCGCTTTACCGCCCCCAGCCGAGTAACACTCGGCGTTCTGTGGGCTTGGCTGCGAAGCCGCCGGTAAAAACGAGGCCAGGGGCGGAGCCCCGGCCTAGTTTTTCTTTATGTTTTCCAACCACGCGGCAAGGTCGGCCAGGGCGCGTTCGCCGTGGGCCTTCTTGCGGTCAGCGCCTTTCAGCTTGCGGGGCTTGCCGCCGGGTTTGACCGGCGCGGCCTCGGGCAGGGGCGGGAACAGGCCGAAGGTAACGTTCATCGGCTGATAGGTGGCGGCATCGGCGCTGCCGGTGATGTGGGCCAGCATCGCCCCCATGGCGGTGGTTGGTGGCGGTGGGGCGAAGGGGCGGTCCAGCACTTGCCACAGGGCGAACAACCCCGCCATCAGACCGACCGAGGCGCTTTCGACATAGCCCTCGCAGCCGGTGATCTGTCCGGCGAAGCGCAGGTGCGGTTGAGATTTCAGCCGAAGAGACTCATCTAGAATGCGGGGGCTGTTCAAGAATGTGTTGCGATGGATGCCGCCAAGGCGGGCGAATTCAGCATTTTCCAGGCCGGGGATGGTGCGGAAGATGCGCTGCTGTTCGCCGTGCTTCAGTTTGGTCTGGAAGCCGACCATGTTGTAAAGGGTGCCAAGCGCGTTGTCCTGGCGCAGTTGCACTACGGCGAAGGGTTTGACGCCGGGGGTGTTGGGGTTGGTCAGGCCGACCGGTTTCATCGGCCCGAAGGCCAGGGTCATCGGGCCGCGCTCGGCCATCACCTCGACCGGCAGGCAGCCTTCGAAATAGGGGGTGTCCTTTTCCCAGTCCTTGAATTCCACGTATTCGGCGGAGAGCAGGGCCTCGATGAAGGTCTCGTATTGTTCCTTCGTCATCGGGCAGTTGACGTAATCCTTGCCGGTACCTTTGTCCCACCGCGACTGGAGCCAGGCCTTGGAAAAGTCGATGCTGTCCTTGACCACCACCGGCGCGATGGCGTCGAAGAACGACAGCGCGTCGGCGCCGCTGACCGCTTGAATCGGCGCCGACAGGGCCGGGGAACACAGTGGCCCGGTGGCGACCACGCACGGCCCCGCCTCGGGCGGCGGCAAGGCGGTGACTTCCTCGCGGATCAGGGTGAGGTTGGGGTGCGTTTCCAGCGCCGCCTGCACGTCGTGGGAAAAGGCCTCGCGGTCCACCGCCAGCGCGCCTCCCGCCGGCACTCGGTTGGCATCGGCGCACCGCAGAATCAGAGATCCGGCGCAGCGCATTTCCTCGTGCAGCAAGCCGACCGCGCTGGCCGCCGCGTCGTCGGATCGCAGCGAGTTGGAACACACCAATTCGGCAAAACCGTCGGTGGCGTGTGCCGGAGTGGTCCGCAGCGGGCGCATTTCGTGCAGCACCACGGCGGCGCCGCCCTCGGCGAGTTGCCACGCGGCCTCGCTTCCGGCAAGGCCGGCGCCGATGACGTGGACGGTGGGGCGAAAAGGCGGTTCGGACATGCGGGGACCTCGGGGCTGGCGGCGGTCTGCACACTTAAGACCGATCGGTGGTTCTGTCCAGGCTTGCTTCGGGAAGGCACCTAAGGTACTTCAACGAACGGACCGATCAATGGGGGACGACATGGACGACGCATTGTTGGACAAAATTCTGCATATGCAGCAGTTCTGGGTGGCGTTCTCGTTCCTGGGAATCGCGATCTGGGCGGCATGGTATTCCTGGCGGCGCGACAGTTGGAAGGGGCGTTTCCTGGACCCGATGCAGGTGCAGGGATTGATTGACGCCGGGGAGGATCCTCTGCTGTGGGACAGCCGCAAGATCGCCCACTGTAAGCGCGACCCGGAAACCATCAAGGGCGCCTTTGTGCTGCCTCTGGAACAAATTCCCGAGCGTCTGCGCGACAAGTCGTCGCATCGCCTGTTCCAGGATCTGCGCGGCGCGCAGATCCTGGTTTTCGACAACTCCGTCGAACGCGCGACGCTGGCCGCGAAGCTGCTGCGGGATCAGGGAATGATGAATGTCGCGCTGATGCGCGGTGGATTGAAGGCTTGGCGCAAGGCCGGTCTGTCAACCGAACCGTTGCCTGAAGAAAAGAAGTCATAACCGCAAATCCGCGCCGTTTTTATGTGGTCGGCGGCGAGTATGCCGATACCGGGTTCGTGCGTTTGGCTCCCGATCATGCGTTGGAAGTCCTGGGGCCGTTTTCCCCCGCCGAGGCGTTGATCCGCTGGCGGGCGAAGACCGCCGCCACCGTGAATTCCTGCTTGCATCGCTATGATGTGGTGACCGCGACCGAACTCGAGGCCGTCACGTCCCGTCCGAAGGCGTGACGCGGCCACGTGGCTTCAGCGCCGCGTCCAGATAGGGGGCGGTATAGCCGCGCTTCGCGGCGATGATGTCCTCGGGCGTGCCGGTGGCGACGATCTGGCCGCCGCCGTCGCCGCCCTCCGGTCCGACATCAATGATCCAGTCGGCGGTCTTGATGACCTCTAGATTGTGTTCGATCACCACCACGGTGTTGCCGGCATCGACCAGGGCGTGCAGCACCTCCAGCAGTTTCTTGACGTCCTCGAAGTGCAGGCCGGTGGTCGGTTCGTCCAGGATATAGAGGGTCCGTCCGGTGGCGCGGCGGGTTAGTTCCTTCGATAGCTTGACGCGTTGCGCTTCGCCGCCCGATAGGGTGGTGGCCTGCTGTCCCAGATGGACATAGCCCAGTCCGACCCGTTGCAGCAGGACCAGCTTGTCGCGGATCGCGGGCACCGCCTTGAAAAACCCCACCCCTTCGTCCACCGTCATGTCCAGCACGTCGGCGATGGACTTGCCCTTGTAGCGGATATCCAGAGTTTCGCGGTTATAGCGTTTACCCTTGCAGACGTCGCACCGCACGTAAACGTCGGGCAGGAAGTGCATTTCGATCTTGATCAGACCGTCGCCCTGGCAGGCCTCGCAGCGACCGCCCTTGACGTTGAACGAAAAACGCCCCGCCTTGTAGCCGCGTGCCCGTGCCTCGGGCAGACCGGCGAACCAGTCGCGGATCGGCGTGAAGGCGCCGGTGTGGGTGGCGGGGTTGGATCGTGGCGTGCGTCCGATCGGCGACTGATCGATATCGACGATCTTGTCGATGGCGGCCAAGCCGGTGATTTCGTCGTGGGCGAGCGGCAGGTCGCGGGCGCCGTTCAACTGCCGGGCCACGGCCTTGTATAGGGTTTCCAGGATCAGGGTGGACTTGCCGCCGCCCGAAACCCCGGTGACGCAGGTGAAGGTCCCCAGCGGGATATCGACGTCGATGTCGCGCAGGTTGTTGTCCCTGGCGCCGCGAATGCCGATGAACAGGCCGCTTCCCGGCCGCCGCGCCGCAGGGACCGGCACCGTGCGCGCGCCGATCAGGTACTGCCCGGTCAGGCTGTCGGGACAGGCCATGATTGCGTCCGGCGTGCCCTCGGCGACCACGCCGCCGCCGTGGGTTCCGGCGCCCGGTCCCATGTCGATGACGTAATCGGCGGTGCGGATCGCATCCTCGTCGTGTTCTACCACGATCACCGTGTTGCCCAGGTCGCGCAGGCGCTTCAGGGTGCCGAGCAGACGGTCGTTGTCGCGCTGATGCAAGCCGATCGACGGTTCGTCGAGGACGTAGAGCACGCCGCTTAAGCCCGAACCGATCTGGCTGGCCAGACGGATGCGCTGGCTTTCGCCGCCGGACAAAGTGCCCGAGGTGCGCGATAGCGACAGATACTCCAGTCCGACGTTGGCCAGGAAGCGCAGGCGCTCGTCGATTTCCTTCAGGACGCGGCTGGCGATTTCACGGTTTTTCTCGGACAGTTGGGCATCCAGGGATCGGAACCAGACCAGTGCCTCGCCGATCGACAGGCGGGTGATCTCGGCGATGTTCATGCCCGCGATCTTGACCGCCAGAGCCTCGGGCTTGAGGCGGTCGCCGTGGCATGTCTCGCACGGGGATGAGGTCTGGTATTTGGCGATTTCCTCGCGCATCCAGGCGGAATCGGTTTCGCGGAAGCGACGTTCCAGGTTAGGGATGACGCCTTCGAACGGCTTGTGACTTTCGTAACGGCGCTTGCCGTCCTCCAGCACCAGATGAATCGGCGTCTTGCCGGTGCCGTAAAGGATGGCATGCCGCGCCTCGGGCGGCAGGTGGCGGAACGGCAGCTTGGAATTGGTGTTGAAATGGGCGCATACCGCCTCCAGGGACTGCATCGCGCTTTGCGAGGTGGTGCCCATCCAGGGCGCGATGGCGCCGCCGTCGGTGGGCAGGGAGGGATCGGGGACCACCAGTTGCGGGTCGATTGCCATCCGCTTTCCCAGTCCGTCGCAGTCCGGGCAGGCGCCGAAGGGGTTATTGAACGAAAATAGGCGGGGTTCGATCTCGTCGATGGTGAAACCGGAAACCGGGCAGGCGAACTTCGCCGAATAGGATTGCCGCGCCCCGGTTTCCGCGTCCTCGGCATAAGCCAGGCCGTCGGCGAGTTCGAGGATGGTTTCCAGGGATCCAGCGAGGCGGATTTCCAGCTCCGGCTTGACGACGACGCGATCGACCACGACCTCGATGTCGTGCTTGAACTTCTTGTCGAGCGCCGGAGCGTCCTCGATCGCGTACAAGGTGCCGTCGATTTTTACCCGTTGGAAGCCGCGCGCCAGCAACTCCTTCAGCTCCTTTTTGTACTCGCCCTTGCGACCGCGGATGATCGGCGCCAGCAGGTAGAGTCTGGTCCCTTCGGGCAGCGCCATGATGCGGTCCACCATCTGCGAAACCGTCTGGCTTTCGATCGGCAGGCCGGTGGCGGGGGAGTACGGTACGCCGATGCGCGCCCACAACAGGCGCATGTAGTCGTAGATCTCGGTCACCGTGCCAACCGTCGAACGCGGATTGTGCGAGGTGGTCTTCTGCTCGATGGAAATCGCCGGCGATAGCCCGTCGATGGAATCGACGTCGGGTTTTTGCATTATTTCCAGGAATTGCCGGGCATAGGCCGACAGGCTTTCGACATAGCGACGCTGGCCCTCGGCATAGATGGTGTCGAAGGCGAGGGACGATTTTCCCGATCCCGACAGACCGGTGATCACGACCAGTCGATTCTTCGGAATATCGACGGAAACGTTCCGAAGGTTGTGTTCCCTCGCGCCACGGACGGAGAGGACGGAAGATTCCAGAATCAGGTCGGGATCGCGGGTCATCGAATTTTGCAACCATTGTGAAAAAAGCGAAAAGCCTTTGGCTCATAACATGCAAGGAAGGTGCTGTCGATGTCGTCGGCGGAGCTTTTCCTGACGCTTTGCACAGCATTCGCCCAGTGCACTGCACAAAAAATAGGATCCTTGTGGGCGGAAGGGAAGGGTGTGATCAAGGCTTGCGCAAAGGCGCTTGACTTGCTGGCCCCAACGAGCATGTTTGTGGGCGGGGAAGCCGCGGGCGGAGGGCCTGTTCGTGGTTGGGTGAGGGCCCAAATCGGCGACGAAAACAGAAACAACGCGGAAAAAACCGCATCATCTGCAGGGGCCGTTTCGAACTTGGCTTATTTTCTTCAGCAGCTTATCAACGGGCTGACTCTGGGCGCGATCTATGGTCTGATCGCGATCGGGTACACCATGGTGTACGGCATCATCGGCATGATCAATTTCGCCCATGGCGAGATTTACATGATCGGCGCCTTTGTTTCCGTCGTGACCTATCTGGTTCTATCGGCGCTGGGCCTGGGGTACATCCCTTTGGTTCTGCTGGTGATGCTGGTGGCCTCGATGCTGTTCATCTCGGTTTATGGGTGGAGCATCGAGCGTCTTGCCTATCGCCCGCTGCGCGGCGCGCCCAAGTTGGCGGCGCTGATCTCGGCGATCGGCATGTCGATCGCCTTGCAAAACTACGTGTAGTTGACGCAGGGGGGCTCGCGTCAAGGCGTTGGCGCCGGTGATCTCGGGCGGCCTGACCTTGATGGAGCAGGACGGTTTCGCGGTGCGGATGTCCTATCTGCAGGTCTTCATCATGATCCTGACCATGGTTCTGATGGTCGGCTTTACCTTTCTGATCGAAAAGACCTCGCTCGGTCGGCAGCAGCGCGCCTGCGAGCAGGACTGAACCATGGCGGGGCTGGTCGGCATCAATGTCGATCGCACCATCAGCCTGACCTTCGTGATGGGCGCCGCTCTGGCCGCCGTCGCCGGGATGATGGTGACGCTCTATTACGGCGTGGTGGATTTCTATATCGGCTTCCTGGCCAGAATGAAGGCGTTCACGGCGGCGGTTCTGGGGGGTATCGGCTCGTTGCCCAGCGCCATGCTGGGCGGCATTCTGATCGGTTTGATCGAAGCCTTTTGGTCCGCCTATTTCACCATTGAATACAAAGATGTGGCGGCGTTCTCGATCCTTGTTCTGGTGCTGATCTTCCGCCCGACCGGTTTGCTGGGCAAACCAGAAATCGAGAAGGTGTAGGACGATGACGGAGATGACGACTTCGCCCCGGGCGACCGGCTCCGCCATGCCGGGACTCAAGGCCGTTTTGTGCGATGCGGCGATGACCGCCGTTGTCGTGCTGATCCTGGCCATCCCCCTTATCGGCTTGAAAAGCGACAGCGTCGGCACCGCGCTGCAACTAGGCTCAGGGCCCATTAAATTATTGTCAGGCAGATCGGCGGCTGATTCACTCACGGGAGGGAGGACCCCATCCATGAGTGATCTGTTTTGGTTGTCAGAGAGGCAGTTGGCGAAGATCGAGCCGCATTTCCCGCTATCGCATGGCGTGCTGCGGGTTGATGATCGGCGAGTGATCAGCGGCATCGTTCATGTGATCCGCAACGGCTTACGGTGGCGAGATGCACCACCTGTCTATGGCCCCCACAAAACCCTCTATAATCGTTTCGTTCGCTGGAGCCGACTTGGGGTGTTCAGCCGGATCTTCGCGGCCTTGACGGGAGCGGCAGGCCCTCCAGACCGGTTGATGATCGATGCAACCCACCTGAAAGCTCATCGGACCGCCGCGAGCCTCCATAAAAAGGGGCTCTTCCCCGATGTATCGGACGCACAAAAGGCGGGCTGAACTCCAAGCTTCATGCGGTTTGCGACGGACAAGGAAGGCCCCTCATCCTGCTGCTCAGCGAGGGGCAAATGAGCGATGACAAAGGCGCGATGCTGTTGCTCGACCTATTTCCCAAGGTCAACGTCCTGATCGCCGACAAGGGCTATGACGGTGATCCTCTTCGAGAGGCTTTGACACAGCGAGGGATCGCTACATGCATCCCGCCAATGCGTCATCGCAAAACCCAGTACGCTTACGACAAAACCCTCTATCGCCAGCGTCATAGGATCGAGAACCTCTTCGCTCGCCTCAAGGATTGGCGGCGTATCCACACCCGATATGACCAATGCGCGGATATCTTCTTTGCCGCCGTCATCATCGCGGTACTCCTCCTCTTCTGGATCGAACCTTAATGAGTCCTGAGCCTAGAAGCCTTTGTGTCGCGGCGGTGACGTCGGCATGACGCATCAGGGATTCGCCAACCAGGAAACGCCGTGATCCGACGGTGGCCATGCGGTCCAGATCCGCCCGCGTTTTCAGCCCGCTTTCGGCGACCAGGACGCGGTCGGGCGGGCAGGCGGCGGCCAGTGCCTCGGTCACCGCCAGATCGGTGGTCATGGTCTTGAGGTTGCGGTTATTGACCCCCAACAGGCGGCTTTTCAGCTTGAGCGCGCGGTCGAATTCCGGCGCGTCGTGAATTTCCACCAGCACGTCCATGCCCAGGTCGATGGCGGCCTGTTCCAGGTCGCGCGCTTCCGCGTCTGTCAGGGCGGCCATGATCAGAAGGATGCAATCGGCGCCCCAGGCGCGGGCCTCCGCCACCTGATAGACGTCGAGCATGAAGTCCTTGCGCAGCACCGGAAGATCGACGGCATTCCGTGCCGCGAACAGAACTTCCGGTCCGCCCTGGAAGCAGGGGGCATCGGTCAGCACCGACAGGCAGGCCGCGCCGCCGGCGACATAGGCGCGGGCCAGCGCCGCCGGATCGAAATCCGTGCGGATCAGTCCGGCCGAGGGCGATGCCTTCTTGATTTCGGCGATCAGGCCGAAGCCGCCCGTATCGACGGCCCGGTCCAGCGCTGCGGAAAAACCGCGCGGCGGAGCCTGTTCCGCAGCCTGGTGAATCAGGGCGGAAAGCGGCACGCACGCCTTCGCCGCGACGACCTCGTCACGCTTGGTGGCGCAGATTTTTGCCAGAACGTCGCTCACGCCATGGGCTCGTTGGTGATGCGGACGAATTCGTCCAGCACGGCTTTCACCGAACCATCCGCCATTGCCTTCATGGCCTTGGCCACGCCATCTTGAAGCGATGTCGCGGCATCCGCGACGACCAGGACGGCAGCGGCGTTCAAGGCGACGGCATCGCGCAAGGGGATCAGGGCGGCCGGAACCTCGGGTTCGAAAATGGCGCGCAGGGCGGCGGCGTTGAAGTCCGGATCGCCGCCGGTCAGGGCATCTGCGGTGACTCGCGGCAACCCCACGTCTTCCGGCGCGATGGTGAAGGTGGAAATCCGACCGTCCTTCCACTCAGCCACATCGGTGGGGCCGGTGGTGGTGATTTCGTCCAGGCCGTCGCTGCCATGCACCACCCAGGCGCGTTCCGCCCCCAGGTGACCCAAAACGGCGGCCAGGGGTTCCAACCAGCTTTTGGCGAAGACGCCGATTACCAGGCGCTTGACCCCGGCGGGATTGGCCAGAGGACCCAGGATGTTGAAAATCGTCCGCGTGCCGATTTCGACGCGGGTTGGTCCGACGTGTTTCATCGCGCTGTGGTAACGGGTCGCCAGCATGAAGCCGATCCTGGCCTCGGCGATGGCGCGTTCGACCACCGGCAGTTCGGCGTCCAGATTGACGCCCAGGGCCTTCAGCATGTCGGCGGAGCCGGACTTCGAGGTCTGCGCCTTGTTGCCGTGTTTCGCGACGGTCAGACCGCAGCCCGCCACGGTCAGCGCCGCGCCGGTCGAGATGTTATAGCTGCCCGAGCAATCGCCGCCGGTGCCGACGATATCCACCGCGTTGGATGGCGCCTTGACCGCCAGAGCCTTGGCCCGCATGGTCCGTGCCGCGCCGGTGATTTCGGCGATGGTTTCGCCGCGCAGGCGCATTCCCATCAACAGGGCGCCGATCTGCGACGGCGTCGCCTGTCCCGACATGATGATGTCGAAGGCCCTGGCGGCGGCGTCCTCGGACAGGGTTTCCCCCGTCGAGATGCGGGTCAGGATTGGTTTCAGGTCGGTCATTTCGGTCCGTCTTTCGTTCAGGCGCTGGCCGCGAGGGTCAGGAAGTTCTTCAGTATTTGATGCCCATGCTGCGAAGTGATGCTTTCCGGATGGAATTGCACGCCAAAGATCGGCAGTTCGGCGTGGGCCAATCCCATGATCAGTCCGTCCGGGCTTTCCGCCGTGACGGTCAGACGGGCGGGCAGGCTGGAACGCTCCACCAGCAGGGAGTGATAGCGCGTTGCCTGAAACGGGCTGGGGATGTCGGTGAAGACGTCGCTGCCGCGATGGCTGATTTCGCAAACCTTGCCATGCATCGGCTCCGGCGCACGCACCACCTTGCCGCCGAAGGCTTGTCCGATCGTTTGATGCCCCAGGCAGACGCCGAACAGCGGGACTTGCCGTTCCGCCGCCAAGGCCGTCAGGGACAAGCAAATTCCGGCGCGTTCCGGGTCGCAGGGCCCGGGCGACAGGATAATGCCCTGCGGCAGCTTGGCGATCGCGTCCTCGGCGGAGAGCGCGTCGTTGCGCACCACCTCGACTTCGGCCCCCAGTTCCCCCAGATAATGCCAGAGGTTGTAGGTGAAGCTGTCGTAGTTGTCGATCAGCAGGTACATCGGTCGCAAACCTCGTTTTTCCCGGACATCGGCTCGGCGCACAGGATGGACGGCGGACATGGTTGCGTCAAGCGAACGAAGGCAGGAAGCGGATGCGACTCCCCCTTTTCGATGGCTGAGCCACAACAAGCGGCCCAGGTGATTCTGTCCGTGCCGTACGTGCCCCTGGTTCGCATCCGCGTTCCTGGTGTATGGTTTCGCCGGAAATTGCGAAGAGGAGCAAAGCGTGGTTGGTCAGGCTCATCGGAAGAAACGGATACCCGCGAAAAAGCCGACCAAGCTTTCCGTTACCGTAATCGCCGCTTGTCTGGGCGGGGCCCTGGTCCTGGGTGCGGGGCTGGGTTGGTGGGGGGCGTCGCGCATGGCGGAAAAGCCGGAGCCGTCACGCCAGGTCGTGGGGAAATCGCAGACGCCGATTGTTCCGCCAAAGCCTGTCGAGGCCGTCAAGCCAGAGGCCTTGCCGCCCGTGTCCGAACCGGAAGTGGCGGCGTTGCCCCCGGCGGCGGAGGCGCCGGTCGAGGTCCAGGCCGGGATTCCGGCGTGGCGCAAGAATGCCCTGCCGTTCACGCGGGTTGTCGGTCTTCCGATGGTCGCCATCGTCATCGACGACATGGGAGTGGACCCGCGCCGCAACGCGCAAGTCATCGCCATCTCCGCGCCGTTGACCACATCGTTTCTCAGCTACGCGCAAAACTTGCCGAAACAGACGGCGGCGGCACGAGCCGCCGGACACGAATTGCTGCTACACATGCCAATGGAGCCTTCGGGGTCGGGCTATGATCCGGGTCCCGACGTGCTGCTGACCGCGATGAGCCCCGAGGCAATCCAGACACGTCTGCGCCAGTCCCTGTCGTCATTTTCGGGCTACGTCGGCATCAACAACCACATGGGAAGCAAGTTCACCGCCGACGAGGCGGCGATGCGGGTGGTGATGCGCGAACTGCATGGCGACGGACTGTTGTTTCTGGACTCGCTGACCTCGGGCAAGTCGGTGGGGGCGAAGGTGGCGCAGGCCGAGGGCGTACCGAATTTGAGCCGCAACGTCTTTCTTGACGACGACCCGCAACCGGCGGCGATCCGCGAACAGTTGCGCCGGGTCGAGGAGCATGCCCGCAAGACCGGCATGGTCATCACCATCGGTCATCCCCGCGACACCACCATCGCGGCGTTGAAGTCCTGGTTGCCGCATGCTCGGGCGGAAGGTTTTCAACTGGTGCCGCTGTCGGTCTTGGCCAAGGCGAAATACAAGGAATAGGCGGGGCTTCGGCGTGCGCTAGGATGAAACAGGGGATCGAACGGTTGAACGATGCCCTGAACGACGACTTTCCGACGGCGACGGAAGAGGCCTTTAGCGTGCGTAGCGGGGGGCGACCTCGGCGGCGTGCAGCAGGGCGCGGGCCTTGTTGCAGCTTTCCTGGAATTCCTTGTCCGGGTCGCTGTCGGCGACGATGCCGCCGCCCGCCTGCACATACATGGTGCCGTCCTTGATCACGGCGGTGCGCAACGCGATGCAGGTGTCCATGTCGCCGTTGCCCGAGATATAGCCGATGCATCCGGCATAGACGCAGCGTTTGACCGGTTCCAGTTCGTCGATAATTTCCATGGCGCGGACTTTCGGCGCGCCGGAGACGGTACCGGCGGGGAAGCCAGCCATCAGCGCGTCCATCGCGTCGCATCCGGCGCGCAGGCGTCCATCGACGTTGGAAACCAGGTGCATGACGTGGGAATAATACTCGATCACCATCTGCTCGGTAACGGTGACGCTGCCGACTTCGGCGACGCGGCCGACATCGTTGCGGCCCAGGTCCAGAAGCATCAGATGCTCGGCGCGTTCCTTGGGATCGGCCAGCAGAGACTTGGCCAGTCGCGCATCCTCGGCCTTGTCGGCGCCGCGACGCTCGGTTCCCGCGATCGGACGAATGGTGACTACGCCGTCGCGCAACCGGACCAGGATTTCCGGACTGGCGCCGACCACGTGGAACGCGCCGAAGTCCAGGAAGAACATGAACGGCGAGGGATTGGTCCGGCGCAACGCGCGGTAAAGCGCGAAGGGTGGCAGGTCGAACGGCACCGCGAAGCGCTGCGACAGCACCACCTGGAAGATATCGCCCGCCAGGATATAGTCCTTTGCCTTGGCGATCATCGCCTTGAAGGCATCCCGGGTCATGTTCGATCGGGGTTCCGGCGGCGGCTCGCTGGATGCGGCGTTGCGCTGATAGGGTAGGCTGCGTCCGACGTTGGACAAGGCATCGGCCAGACGCTCGTGTGCCTGATCGTAGGCGGCGATCGCCGCGATGCCGGGGGCTGGACGCACCGGTGTGACTAGGGTCAGGGTGTCGGCGATGGTGTCGAAGACCGCGATCAGGGTGGGGCGAACGAACAGGCCGTCGGGAACCCCCAGCAGGTCGGGGTTGGCGTTGGGAATATCCTCGACCAGCCGAATCGTGTCATAGCCCATGTACCCGACCAGACCGGCGGCCATCGGCGGAAGGTTCTCGGGGATATCGACGCGGCTTTCGGCAATCAGGGCGCGCAGGGAATCCAACGGCGCGGTCGCTTCGGTTTCGAAGGCATCGGGGATGAAACGGGCCTGGCGGTTGATTTCCGCCACGTTTCCATGGCAGCGCCAGACCACGTCGGGGTTCAGGCCGACGAAGGAATAGCGTCCGCGAACGGCGCCGCCCTCGATCGATTCCAACAGAAAACTGTTGGGGCGTCCGTCGGCCAGCTTCAGCATCACCGAGACCGGGGTTTCCAGATCGGCGGGCATGGTCAGCCAGACGAGTTGCGGCTTTCCGGATTCATGGGTGGCGCGAAAGGTTTCGAAATCTGGGGTCGCCTGCATTTAGTTCAACTCCTGCACCAGGCTCTCGACGCTGCGGAACTGGCGCATCGCGAAGGTGTCGGTCAATTGCGTGGTGAACGGCGCCATCAGCGCATCGCCAAGGGCGGCGTGCAATTGGCGTTTGCCCTGTTCCAGGGATCCCGTGAAATCGGCCAGATCGACGGGATGGACGGCGGACAAACGCGCCACCATCGCGCCGGTCTGGGTCGGGGCGCTGCCGGTTTGCCCGATTTCCAGCGAGAACAGGGACTTGACGAGTTCGCGCGGCATTTCGCGGTTGCCGCCGGAGCGGAACAGCGGTGCCGTGGTGGCGACCTTCAGGTGGTTGGCCTTGGCGAAGGCTCCGGCATCCTTGGTCTCGGCAAAGGCCGTGGCCAGGGTCTTGGCCTTTTCAAAAGCGGCCTCGTGCTGCTTTTCGCCGCGCCACGCGGTCAGCAGGGTGGCACGCACCGTGGAGAAGGGACGCAGGGCGGCGGGAGTCACGGCATCGGTGCGAACCACGAAATAACCGCCGGGTTCGCCTTCGTATTCCATCAGGCTGCTTTGTGCGCCGCTCTCCTGAGCAAAACCGGCCTTGACCATCTCGGCGGAGGAGGGAAGGGCCTTCACCGGGGTCCCGTCGGGAGCGTTGCCCTTGGCGTCCACGGCATCCACCGCGATCACCGACAGGGCGTTGAGTTTTGCCGCCTCTTCCAGAGAGGCTCCGGCGGCGAGAGCGTCTTCCAAGGCGGTGGACGCGCGGTAGAGCGCCGCCAGCGTCTGTTCGGTGCGGACCTCCTCGACCAGTTGCGGGCGCACCGAGGCGAAGTCCGGCGCGTGCGCGGGGCGAACATCCTCGACAATCACGACATGCCAGCCGAGAGGCGTCTTCAGCGGCGACAGAATGTCGCCCTTGGTCGCGGCGAAGGCCGGTTCGGCCAGACTGGACAGCATTCCCTCACGGACGACCCAGCCAAGGTCGGTCAAGGCCGCCTTGGCCGCCTTGGCCACGGCATCCGGGGCGCGGCCTTCCTTCAGGGCGGCGGCCACCTTGGCGGCGGCGGCTTCATCCTTGACCAGGATTTGGCGAAGTTTGCGTTGCTCCGGCTGAGCGAATTCTGCGGCATGCTGTTCAAAGTGGGTATGCAGCGCGTCTTCGGTGATTTCGATACGGTTCTTCACATCGTCGGGACGGATTGCCAGGACAGTCAGCTTGCGGGTTTCCGGCGCGGTATAGGTCGCGGCATGGGCCTTTTCGTAAGGGGCAAGGACTTCGTCGCCCGGATCCGCCAGGGACGGCTGTTCCGCCGCCTCCACCGTGAAGACCTCGGTGATGCGGCGTTCCCCCTCGTAGCGCAGCAACGTATCGACCAGAATCTGCGGCACGGTCACTGGCTCGCGCACCGATTCCAAAATGCGGCGGCGGACCATGTCGCCGCGCGTCATCGTCAGGAACTCGGCCTCGGTATAACCGTTGTTTTCCAGGACCAGCCGGAAACGGTTGCGGTTGAATTTCCCATCCTCGCCCAAAAAGGCGGTGTTGCCGGTGATCAGATTCTGGATCGCGGCATCGGAAACCCCGACATTCATGGCCTTCGCGGCGGCATCCAGAAGGGCGCGGCTGGCCAGCTGCGACAGAACCTGGTCGAACACGCCGTATTTCGCGGCTTCCGCGGCGGTCAACTGCGGCCCGAATTGCTGCTTCAGGCGGCGCAATTCGGAAACGAAGGCGTGCTTGACCTGACGGGAGAAAACCTCGATGTCGCCGACGCCGATCACCGCTTGCCGTTCGGGGCTGCGCTGCAGCATGTCCGCGACGCCCCAGGCGCCGAAGGCGATGATCAGAACACCGAACAGGATTCGCGCCAGAAGGCTGGTGAAAAAGCGACCGACGGAAGTGGACATGGGCGGATGATCCGGACGTGATGGTTGCAACGATGCGCGGGCGACCTTTGGTCCTCCGGGCTTGGCGCGATAATAGGGGGCGATTCCGGCCCGCCGCAAGGCATAAAGTCACGCGCCCGCGGCGCTTCACAAGCGGGGGGAGGGCGCGCTATGGTGATGGCTAAGGGGGCTGTAGACCCTCTGCCCGAACCCGGAGGACATCAAGATGAACATTCGCCGCCCCCTGATCGCGGGAAATTGGAAGATGAATGGCCTGTGCGCGGACGGCATCGCCCTGGCCGAAGCCCTGGCGGAAAGGGCGCACGACGTGAACGACTTGCCCGCCGATGCCGCGACCGAAGTGCCTTCCTCGGTCTCCATGGCGCTGCCCTGCGATATTCTGATCTGCCCGCCCTTCACGCTGATTGATGGCGTGGTGCGCGCGGTCTCGGGAAGCCGGATCGCGGTTGGCGGCCAGGATTGCCATGCCAAGGCTTCCGGCGCGCATACCGGGGACATTTCCGCCGAAATGCTGAAGGACCTGGGATGCGCCTTTGTCATCGTCGGTCATTCGGAGCGCCGCGCCGATCACCTGGAAACCGATGTGGCGGTGAAGGCGAAGGCGGAGGCCGCGCTGCGGGCCGGTCTGACCGTGATCGTCTGCGTCGGCGAGACCGAGGTCGAACGCGACGCGGAAATGACGGAAATGGTCGTCGCCGGTCAGGTCAAGGGATCCCTGCCGCAGGGCGCGACCCCGAACAATCTGGTTATCGCCTATGAGCCGGTGTGGGCGATCGGGACGGGCCGGATACCAACCCCGGACGAGGCTCAGGCGGTTCACGCGCGGATTCGTACTGAACTCAAGGGCTTGATGGGGCCGGCGGCGGATGCGGTGCGGCTGCTGTACGGTGGTTCGGTCAAGCCGTCCAATGCCAAGGAATTGATGGGGCAGGCCGATATCGACGGCGCCCTGGTTGGCGGGGCCTCGCTGAAGGCCGACGATTTTTGGGCGATTGTGAGCAGTTACGCCTAGCCAAAGACGCGTACTGCGATTACAAAGGCGCTCAACGCACGCTGCCAAGGCGGGCGACACGATCACTATGGATGGGATACGGGCGTCACATGCTGACCGTCGTTCTGGTTATTCACTTGCTGCTGACCCTTGCTTTGGTCGGCTTGGTTCTGTTGCAGAAGTCCGAAGGTGGCGGCCTTGCCACTGGTGGCGGCGCTTCTGGCGGCGCGAACTTCCTTTCGGGGCGCGCGGCTGGGAACATCCTGACCAGGGCGACCGTGATCCTGGCCGTCTGCTTTATGGTGACCTCTATCCTGCTGGCGGTCATGGCCTCAATGCGCAGCCGAGGGGAAGACGATTTGTTGAAGGCTTTGACACGTTTTCAACAAACGACCGCCCCGGTCACCGCGCCGACCGCATCGCCGTCCGTGCCGGCGGGCCCCGTCACCGACAGCGTGCCGCCGGTTCCTTCCGGCGAGGCGCCGAAGCAGGAGTCGGCTCCGGTCAAACCGTAGTCCGGCGATCTCATCCTTTGCCAAACGCGCGCCTCCGCAGGGTGTGCAGGCGCCGGTTTCTTCCGATGTGTTTTCGGTGCTATTATCGCGCCCGGGTTTGAGGGTCGGGCGCAGGGTGGTCCCTTGTGTATTTCGTCCAGGTTCGAACGGTTTTCAGATAAAGGGTAGGGTGGAAAATGACCCGCTTTATTTTCATCACGGGCGGTGTGGTCTCCTCGTTGGGTAAGGGGTTGGCGTCCGCTTCCCTTGGCGTGTTGCTGCAATCCCGAGGCTACAAGGTTCGACTGCGTAAGTTGGACCCCTATCTCAATGTCGATCCCGGCACCATGAGCCCCTATCAGCATGGCGAAGTCTTCGTCACCGACGACGGCGCCGAAACCGACCTCGACCTGGGTCACTACGAACGCTTTACCGGCGTTTCCTCGCGTAAGTCCGACAACATCACCACCGGTCGCATCTATTCCGAAGTGATCGCCAAGGAACGCCGCGGCGACTATCTTGGCGGCACGGTGCAGGTGATTCCGCACGTCACCGACGCGATCAAGAATTTCATTACCGCGGATGTCACCGACGAGGACTTCATTCTGTGCGAGATCGGCGGCACGGTGGGGGATATCGAGGGACTGCCGTTCCTGGAGGCAATCCGCCAGCTCCACAACGAGTTGGGGGAAGAGTGGTCGATGTTCATTCATCTGACCCTGTTGCCCTATATTCCCACTGCGGGCGAATTGAAGACCAAGCCGACCCAGCATTCGGTGAAGGAACTGCTGAGCGTCGGTATTCAGCCGGATGTCTTGCTGTGCCGTTCCGACCGTCCGATTCCGGATGGCGAACGCCGCAAGATCGCGCTTTTCTGCAATGTTCGGCAAGAGGCGGTGATTCCCGCGCTTGACACCGAAACCATCTATCGTGTGCCGATCAGCTATCACGAACAGGGCATGGACGTTCAGGTCTGCCGTCATTTCGGCCTGCCCTGCGACCGTGAACCCGATCTTTCGGTGTGGCAGAACATCGTGCGCCGCGTGCTGCAGCCCGAGGGCGAGGTCAAGATCGCGGTGGTTGGCAAATACGTAAGATTGCTGGACGCCTACAAATCCCTGTCCGAGGCTCTGACCCACGGCGGCATCGCCAACAACGTGCGGGTCAAGCTGGAGTGGCTGGATTCCGAAATTTTCGAAGCCGACGACACCATGCATCATCTGGCCGATGTGCACGGCATTTTGGTCCCCGGTGGGTTCGGCGAACGTGGGGCGGAGGGCAAGATCCGCGCCGCGCAGTTCGCCCGCGAGCATCGCATTCCGTATTTCGGCATTTGTTTCGGGATGCAGATGGCGGTGGTCGAAAGCGCCCGTAATCTGGCTGGAATCAAGGAAGCGGGTTCCACCGAGTTCGGTTCGGTGATCGATCCGGTGATCGGTCTGATGACGGAGTGGATCAAGGACGGCGAACGTCAGGAACGTTCCGTCGATGGCGATCTTGGCGGCACCATGCGTCTGGGCGCCTATGAATGCCTACTTAAGCCAGGCAGCCGCGCGGCAGAGATCTATGGCGAGGATCGCATCTGGGAACGTCATCGCCATCGTTTCGAGATAAATGACCTCTACACTGAGCGTCTGGAAGCGGTGGGGATGACCGTCTCGGGTCGTTCGCCGGACGGTTTGTTGCCGGAAATCGTCGAGATCGCGGATCACCCGTGGTTCGTCGGCGTGCAGTTCCATCCGGAACTGAAGTCCAAGCCATTCAAGCCGCATCCGCTGCTCACCTCGTTCGTCAAGGCGGCGATCGATCTGTCGCGTCTGGTTTAGGGAGTCCCCGCGGTCATGGCCTACACGGTTGAAATCGGCGATCTGAAACTGGCCAACGACCGGCCTTTGGCGTTGATTTCCGGTCCCTGCCAGATGGAAAGCCGCGAGCATGCGCTGGACTGTGCCGCGGCCTTGGCCGAAATGGCGCGGGCGATCGGCATGCCGTTCATCTTCAAGACCTCCTTCGACAAGGCCAACCGTACCAGCGCCAGCGGTCATCGCGGCGTCGGGCTGGAAGCGGCGTTGCCGGTATTCCGCGAGGTGCGCGAGCGTATTGGCTGCCCGGTGCTGACCGATGTGCACGAGCCCTGGCAGTGCGAGTTATTGAAGGACGCCGTGGATGTCCTTCAAATTCCGGCATTCTTGTGCCGTCAGACCGATCTGATCGTCGCCGCCGCGATGACCGGTTGCGTCGTCAATGTCAAGAAGGGGCAGTTTTTGGCGCCCTGGGACATGGTGAACGCGGTGGGCAAGGTGGAAAGCGCGGGAAATCGCCGGGTGATGCTGACCGAACGCGGCGCTTCGTTCGGTTACAACACCCTGGTGACCGACTTCCGTGCGCTGCCGATCATGGAAAAGACCGGTTATCCGGTGGTGTTCGATGCCACCCACTCGGTGCAGCAGCCGGGCGGGCGGGGGACGGCGTCCGGCGGACAGCGGGAATTTGCGCCGGTGCTGGCGCGAGCCGCGGTGGCGATCGGGATCGCCGCCGTTTTCATCGAAGCGCATCCCGATCCGGACAAGGCTCCATCCGATGGGGCGAACATGATTCCGCTCGCCGACATGCCCGATCTGATTGCGACACTGAAGGCGTTCGACGAACTGGCCAAGGCCCATCCCATTCGTATTGACTGAAACGAGGACATCATGACGTCGATCATCGATATTACGGCTCGCGAAATTCTCGACTCTCGGGGTAATCCCACGGTGGAAGTGGACGTTCTGCTGGAAACCGGGACTCTCGGTCGTGCCGCGGTGCCTTCGGGGGCATCCACCGGTGCGCACGAGGCGGTGGAACTGCGCGACGGCGACACCGAACGCTACAACGGCAAGGGCGTGCGCCGCGCCGTCGAGGCGGTGAACGGAGAGATCTTCGACGCGCTGGTCGGCATGGATGCCGAAATGCAGATGCAGATCGACAAGATGATGATCGATCTGGATGGTACTCCGAATAAGTCTCGCCTGGGCGCGAATGCGATCCTGGGCGTTTCGCTGGCGACCGCCAAGGCCGCCGCGGAAGAAATCGGCCTGCCGCTTTACAACTACATCGGCGGTTCCTTCGCCCATGTCTTGCCGGTGCCGATGATGAACATCATCAACGGCGGGGCGCATGCCGATAATCCGATCGACATTCAGGAATTCATGATCATGCCGGTGTCCGCGGCCTGTATCGCCGATGCGGTGCGTTGCGGTTCCGAAGTCTTCCATACCTTGAAGAAGCTGCTGTACGAGGCCGGTCACAGCACGGCGGTCGGCGACGAAGGCGGTTTTGCCCCGAATCTGAAGTCGGCCGACGAGGCGCTGTCCTTCATCATGAAGGCGATCGAGAAGGCGGGCTATGTCCCTGGTGAGGATATCGTCCTGGCCCTGGATGCGGCCGCCAGCGAGTTTTATAAGAACGGCAAATATGTCCTGGCGGGCGAGGGCAAGACCCTGGATGCCGATGGCATCATCGCCTATTACGCCGATCTGGTGGACCGGTATCCGATCTTCTCGCTGGAAGATGGCTGCGCCGAGGACGATTGGGATGGCTGGGAGCGTTTGACTGCGGCCCTGAGCGACCAGATTCAGCTGGTGGGCGACGATATCTTCGTCACCAACGTCGATCGCCTGGCCCAAGGGATCGATCGCGGCATCGCCAATTCGATCCTGGTCAAGGTGAACCAGATCGGCACCCTGACCGAAACCCTGCGGACGGTCGAGGCCGCGCACCGCGCCGGATATACCTGCGTGATGTCGCACCGCTCCGGCGAGACCGAGGACGCGACCATCGCCGACATCGCGGTCGCCACCAACTGCGGACAGATCAAGACCGGATCGTTGTCCCGTTCCGACCGCATGGCGAAGTACAATCAGTTGATGCGCATCGAGGAAGAGCTGGACGACATGGCTCAGTACGCCGGCGCCAGCATCTTCGGCTGATTCCCACGCGGAATGATGACAAGGGCCGCCCCGCTTTGCGGGACGGCCCTTTTTCATGCGGTTTTCCAGGCTCGGTAAAGAAAAAGCGACTCGGCGGTTTCATTGCCGCGAATCGGGATTGACCCCGACTCGCGACTGTGATTCACTTGGGTTCGTGGGTGGTTGGTCATGCGGGAACGGTGCGGTCTAAAATGCCGAAGCACGTCAAGTTCAGTTCGCGTCTGCGCGTGATGCTCGCCCCCCTGATGGCGGTGGCGTTGATCGCCTATTTCAGCTACCACCTCGTGAATGGCGATCGCGGCCTTCTGGCCTATCGCGATTTGCGGCAAGCGATCGCTCAGGCCGAAGTCATCAAGGAAAGCACCGCACGAGAGCGCGCCGTTCTGGAACGCCGCGTCAGTCTGTTGCGTCCGGATAGCCTGGACCTCGACATGGTCGAGGAACGTGCTCGCATCATCCTTGATCTTGCCCAGCCCGGCGACATCGTCCTTTTTCACAATACGCTTTGATTCGCGCGACGGCCGGTTCGCGTTCGACGTCTCTTCGTCGCGACTCGTTCTCGGTTGAACGGGAACGTTAATCGAGCTCAGGTTAATAATAGTATTACACAGTAAAAACAAGACACTAAAAGTCACAAAGTGAAGGAGGCTTCTCTTGAAAGCAAGGCCGTGCCGGGTTACCTGTTAGACGGTCAAAACGGGCAAACAAGGCTCGGACGGCGCGATCATTCTCGCGCCGGTGTTTCGAGGGAACAAACCCAAGGAGATCCTCCGTGAGCGCTTCACCGCGAAAGACGACGCACCGGACCGCAGCCAAGCCGTCGGCGATTCCGCCTGAGAAATTGCTGCAACAGTACCGCGCGATGCTGCTGATCCGCCGTTTCGAGGAAAAGGCCGGACAGCTTTACGGCATGGGTCTGATCGGCGGTTTCTGCCATCTCTATATCGGGCAGGAGGCGGTGGTCGCCGGTTTGCAGGCCCTGTCGCAAGACGGCGATGCGGTGATCACCAGCTATCGCGATCACGGCCATATGCTGGCCTACGGCATGGACCCCAAGGGTGTGATGGCGGAATTGACCGGTCGCGCCACCGGGTATTCGCACGGTAAGGGCGGCTCGATGCACATGTTCAGCCGCGAAAAGAACTTCTTCGGCGGTCACGGCATCGTCGCCGCGCAGGTGCCGATCGGCACCGGACTTGCCTTCGCGCAGAAGTATCGCAACGATGGCGGCATCACCTATTGCTATCTTGGCGACGGCGCGGTCAATCAGGGGCAGGTGTACGAAAGCTTCAACATCGCGGCGTTGTGGAAGCTGCCGGTGGTCTACCTGATCGAGAACAACAAGTACGGCATGGGGACCTCGGTGGAGCGCGCGTCCTCGAACGTCGAGCTGTTCCGTCGCGGCCAGGCCTACGGCATTCCGGGCCTGCAGATCGACGGCATGGACGTGGTGCACGTGCAGCAACAGGCGGAGCAGGCGGTTTCCTCGGTGCGCGCCGGCAATGGGCCATACGTTCTGGAGCTTCAGACCTATCGCTATCGTGGCCATTCGATGTCGGACCCGGCCAAGTATCGCAGCAAGGAAGAGGTCAGTCGGATGCGGCAGGAACACGATCCGATCGATAATGCCAAGGCGTTGTTGTTGCAGGCCGGCATTGTTGACGAGGCGGCCTTGAAAGAAATCGACCGCGAGATCAAGGCGATCGTCGGCGAGGCGGCGGATTTCGCGCAAGCCAGCGCGGAACCCGATGCCGCCGAACTTTACACCGACGTTCTGCTGGAGGCCTGAGCCATGCCGATCACCGTATTGCTGCCGGCGTTGTCGCCGACGATGACCAAGGAAAAGATCGCGCGTTGGCTGGTCAAGGAGGGGGACGCCGTCACCTCCGGCACCGTGCTGGCCGAGGTCGAGACCGATAAGGCGACGATGGAAATCGAGTGCGTCGAGGATGGCGTGCTGGGAAAAATCCTGGTTGCGGCGGGTGAGGCGGCGGTGGCCGTCAACACACCGATCGCGCTGATTCTGGAAGAAGGGGAGGATGCCTCCGCCCTTGCCGTCGCACCAAAGTCCCCGGTGACCGCACCGACGGAGCCTGCCGCGCCGGTCGTCGTCGCGCCGCCCGTGGTCTCCGCCGCCCCGGTGGCGGTGGGCGCGCTGGACGGCAACAACCCGCTTGAGGTTACCCGAACCGCGTTTACCACCGGAGCCCCGGCCACCAAACCGGAGCCGCCGTTCGCCAACCCACGGGCACTGACCGTGCGCGAGGCCTTGCGCGACGCAATGGCGGAGGAAATGCGCCGCGACAAGGATGTCTTCCTGATGGGCGAGGAGGTCGCGCAATACAACGGCGCGTACAAGGTCTCGCAGGGGCTGCTGGACGAATTCGGGGCGCAGCGGGTGATTGACACCCCGATCACCGAGATGGGCTTCACCGGTCTTGGCGTCGGCGCCGCGTTGTCGGGGTTGAAGCCGATCGTCGAGTTCATGACCTTCAACTTCTCGATGCAGGCGATCGATCACATCATCAATTCGGCGGCGAAGACGCTTTACATGTCGGGCGGTCAGTTGGGTTCGCCGATCGTTTTTCGTGGACCGAACGGTTCGGCGGCCCGCGTCGGCGCGCAGCATTCGCAGTGCTATGCCTCGTGGTATGCCCATTGTCCGGGGTTGAAGGTGGTGGCGCCGTATTCCGCCGCCGATGCCAAGGGTCTGCTGAAGGCGGCGATCCGCGACCCCAACCCAGTGGTGTTTCTGGAGAACGAACTGCTCTACGGGCAGACCTTCGAGGTGCCGGACGATCCCGATTACGTGCTAACGCTGGGTCGTGCCGCGATCCGGCGGGCGGGTTCGCACGTCACCTTGACCGCCTTCTCGCGCATGGTCGGCGTGGCGCTGGCCGCCGCCGAGGAACTGGCGAAGGACGGCATTGAGGCCGAGGTCGTCGATCTGCGGACCTTGCGTCCCCTGGATCTGCCGACCATCGTGCATTCGGTGAAAAAGACCAGCCGCATCGTTTCGATCGAAGAGGGCTGGCCCTGTGCGGGCATCGGATCGGAGATCATCGCGTTGATTTCCGAATATGCCTTTGATTGGTTGGACGCACCGCCGCTGCGCGTCACCGGCAAGGATGTGCCGCTGCCCTATGCGGTCAATTTGGAAAAGATGTCGTTACCGGAAGTCGCCGACATCGTCGCTGCGGTCAAGGCGGTTTGCGCCCGCTGACGGGAAGGGGAGAGTTGAAACCATGCCGATAGAAATTCTGATGCCCGCCCTGTCGCCGACGATGACCGAAGGCAACCTTGCCAAATGGTTGGTCAAGGAAGGCGACGCGGTGGCCGCCGGCGACGTGATGGCCGAAATCGAAACCGACAAGGCGACCATGGAATTGGAAGCCGTTGATGAAGGCGTGATCGGAAAGATCCTGATCCCCGCCGGAACCGCCGGGGTTGCCGTCAACACGCCGATCGCGCTGTTGTTGGAGGAGGGGGAGGATGCTTCCGCGCTGTCCACCGCCTCCGCCGCGAAGGCGCCGACTCCCTCTGCCGCGCCGGTTGCCGTAATGCAGCCGTCGCCGCTGATGCCCGATCTGGGCAGTCTGGGGCTCTGCCTCGGTGGCGCGGCGCGGCCTGCGAAGCCCGCGGGTGAACGGGTGTTCGCCTCGCCCTTGGCGCGTCGTGTCGCGGCAAGCGCGGGATTGGACATTTCCGGTATTGCTGGAACCGGCCCGCGCGGACGCATCGTCAGGGCCGATGTCGAGGCGGCGAAGGGGATGTCGGACGACGAAATTGACGATGATCTCCTTGCCGCCATGGCTTTTGCCGCCGCCGTCAAGGCTCCGATCCCCGCCACGAAGCCTCGGACGGCGAGCGTTCCGGTGGCGGATTATGGCACGCCGTTCACCGAGACGCCGCACTCGACCATGTGCAAGGTGATTGCACGGCGTCTGACCGAATCGAAACAGACGGTGCCGCACTTCTACGTCACCATGGAGGTGGTGCTGGACGACCTGCTGGCCTTGCGCGAGCAGATCAACACCCGCGCCCAAAAGACCAGTGGCCCGAAAGTTTCGGTCAACGACTTCATCCTCCGGGCCTCGGCCTCGGCCTTGGTGCGCATGCCGGAGGCTAACGTCTCGTGGTCCGATGAGGTGATGCGCGTTTATTCTCGTGCCGACGTGTCGGTGGCGGTCGCCACCCCTGCCGGGTTGATTACCCCGATCGTGCGCGGCGCCGAGTCCAAGTCCCTGGGCGCGGTGTCCACCGAAATGCGCGATCTGGCGGCCCGTGCCCGCGACGGTAAACTGAAGCCGGAGGAATTCCAGGGCGGGACCTTCAGCATTTCGAATCTGGGGATGTATGGGGTCCGGGAATTCGCCGCGATCATCAATCCGCCGCAGTCGATGTTGCTGGCGGTCGGCGCGGCGGAACAGCGCCCGGTGGTGAAGGGTGGGGCCTTGGCCGTTGCCCATGCGATGAGCCTGACGCTCTCTTGCGATCACCGTTGCATTGACGGCGCGCTGGGGGCGAAGTTCCTGGGTTTGGTTAAGGCTTTACTTGAAGACCCGCTATCCATCCTGATGTGATGGAAGGGTTTTCCGCAAAACGTTTCGAAGAGGGGGTTCGGCGAATGAACAGCTTCGACCTGGTGGTGATCGGTGCCGGTCCCGGCGGCTACGTCGCGGCGATCCGCGCGGCGCAACTGGGCATGACCGTCGCGGTGGTCGAACGCGCCCATCTTGGCGGTATCTGCCTGAATTGGGGGTGCATTCCGACCAAGGCGCTGCTGCGGTCCGCCGACATTTACCGTGAAATCCGCCACGCCAAGGACTTCGGTCTGACGGTGGGTGACGTCGGGTTCGATCTGGCGGCTATCGTCAAGCGGTCGCGCTCGGTTTCGGCGCAGTTGGCGGCGGGGGTTAAGCACCTGCTGAAAAAGAACAAGGTGACGGTGGTGGATGGTCACGGTCGTTTGAACGGTCTGGGCAAGGTGACGGTGGAAAAGGACGGCAAACCGGTTGCCGATCTGACCGCCAAGCACATCATCGTCGCCACCGGCGCGCGTGCCCGCGATCTGCCGGGCCTGGAAGCCGACGGCAAGCTGGTTTGGACCTACCGCCAAGCGATGACCCCCGACGTCTTGCCGAAATCGCTGCTGGTCGTCGGCTCGGGTGCGATCGGTATCGAATTCGCCAGCTTCTACAATACGCTGGGAGTCAAGACCACGGTCATCGAGGTAATGGACCGGGTGTTGCCGGTGGAAGACGCCGAAATCTCCGCCATCGCGGAAAAGGCATTCAAGGCGCAGGGCATGGACATTCGCGTCTCGACCAACGTCAAGGCGCTCAAACGCGCCGCGAACACGGTCACGGTGACCCTGGAAAAGGGGGGCAAGACCGAGGAGATCACGGTGGATCGCGTGATCATGGCGGTCGGCGTGGTGCCGAACCTGGAGGACGTGGGCCTGGATACCACGAAAATTCAGATGGAGAAGGGGCGCATCAAGGTGGATGCCTATTTGCGCACCGACGAACCCGGCATCCATGCGATCGGCGACGTGGTGGCGCCGCCGTGGCTGGCGCACAAGGCCAGTCACGAGGCGGTGATTTGTGTCGAAAAGATCGCCGGTCTGCCGGATGTGCATCCGCTGAACACCCGCAACATTCCCGGCTGTACCTATTGCACGCCGCAGGTGGCCAGCGTCGGCCTGTCCGAGGCCAAGGCGAAGGAAGCCGGATACGCGGTCAAGGTCGGCCACTTCCCGTTCATGGGAAACGGTAAGGCGATCGCGATGGGCGAACCGGACGGCCTGATCAAGACGGTGTTCGACGCCAAGACCGGAGAATTGCTGGGCGCCCACATGATCGGCGCCGAGGTCACCGAGTTGATCCAGGGCTACGTCGTCGGCAATACCCTGGAAACCACGGAAGCCGAGTTGATGCACACCGTCTTTCCGCATCCGACTCTCTCTGAAATGTTGCATGAGTCGGTGCTTGACGCCTTCGGCCGCGCCATTCATTTCTAGGTTGCCATGGAAAAAACCAAACAAGCCGCCGCCGCTCTCCGCCACCCGGAAAAGCGCAACCGCCCCGACAACCTTTCGCCGCGCAAGCCGAAATGGATTCGCGTCAAGGCCCCGACCTCTCCCGCCTATGGCGAGGTTCTGGGGCTGGTCCGCGCCAAGAAGGTGCACACGGTGTGCGAGGAAGCCGCCTGTCCCAACATCGGCGAATGTTGGCAACGGCGGCATGCCGCCTTCATGATCTTGGGCGACACCTGTACGCGGGCCTGTGCCTTCTGCAACGTCAAGACCGGTCGTCCCGGCGCGGTCGATCCCGGCGAACCCGAGCACGTCGCCGAAAGCGTGGTGACGATGGGGGCGAAGCACATCGTCATTACTTCGGTCGATCGCGACGATCTGGCCGATGGCGGCGCGATGCAGTTCGTACGGGTGATCCAGGCGGTGCGCGTGGCGTCTCCCGATACCACCATCGAGATTCTGACCCCGGATTTTCGCGACAAACCCGGCGCGCTGGAGGCGGTGGTCGCGGCCAAGCCGGATGTCTTCAATCACAATTTGGAGACCGTGCCGCGCCTGTATCCGACGATCCGTCCGGGCGCGCGGTATTTCCAATCGTTGAAGATTCTGAACCAGGCGAAGCAGATCGATCCCACCATTTTCACCAAGTCGGGGATCATGCTGGGGCTGGGCGAAACCCGGCAAGAGGTCTTGCAGGTGATGGACGACCTGCGGGTCGCCGACATCGACTTCCTGACCATCGGTCAATATCTGCAGCCGACTCTGAAGCATGTGGCGGTCGCCGAGTTCGTGACGCCCGAAGCCTTCGAGGATTACAAGACGGTGGCTCTGGGTAAGGGGTTCCTGGTGGTGGCGTCGTCGCCGATGACGCGTTCCTCCTATCACGCCGACCGTGATTTCGAGGCCCTGCGCGCCGCGCGGCTTGAGAAACTCGGGCGGGCATAGCCGCGGCCATGAAAACCTACGCCGAACGCCGCTGGATCCGCTTTTCCCCCGAGCAATTGTTCGCCCTGGTCGCCGATGTCGAGCGTTATCCCGAATTTCTGCCCTGGTGTCTCTCCACCCGCATCGTCGAACGGGAATCCGAAACCGTGATGCTGGTCGGCATGGAGATCGGCTTCAGCGTGATGCGGGAACGCTATACCTCCCGCGTGACGCTGACTCCCGGCGCGGCGATCGATGTGGAAAGCCTCGATGACGGCCCGTTCGCGGCACTGCATACCCATTGGCGGTTCGACGCCGCGCCGCAGGGGGGAACCGAGGTCGGTTTCGAAATCCGCTTTGCCTTTTGTTCGCGGCTGTTGCAAACCATGATCGGCGCGGTATTCAACGAGGCCGCGCGGATGATGGTGCGTTCGTTCAAAAAACGCGCCGAGGCGCTTTACGGTTGATTAAAAAAGGATATCGACGATGACGATCTGTCCCTGCGGTTCCGGCAAAACCTTGGATACCTGTTGCGGGCCGTTTCTGGCGGGGGCGCCCGCGCCGACCGCCGAGGCTCTGATGCGGTCCCGCTATACCGCCTATGCCACCGGCGACATCGCCTATGTCGCGGCCACCCATGCGCCCGAGGCGCAAGAGGACTTCGATCAGGCCGGGTCCGAGGAAATGGCCCGCAAGGTGCGTTGGAAGGGATTGCACATCGAATCCGTCAAGGACGGTGACTTGGATGACGAAACCGGCACCGTGACCTTCTCCGCGCGGTTCAGGGTGGCCGGGCAGGAACAAGTTCACCGCGAAATTTCCCAGTTCCGCAAGGAAGGGGGACGCTGGCTCTACGTCGATGGCAACACCAATCCGCCGGTCGAACAGCGTCATGTCGAGAAGATCGGGCGTAACGATCCGTGTTCCTACGGCTCCGGCAAGAAACACAAGAAATGCTGCGGTGCGTAAGTACGCACTTTCTATCCTTGTAGAGTCTCGATCAGCAGATTGAGCGCGGTTTCGACGGTGGCGCGACGGATCGCGGCGCGGTCGCCGGGAAAAACCCGCGACAGGTGGCGGGAGGGGTGTCCCGAGCGCGCGGCGGCGAAGTGGACCAGACCCACCGGTTTGTCCGGGGTGCCGCCGTCGGGGCCGGCGATGCCGGTCACCGCGACCGCGACCTCGGCGCGGCTGTTGTTCAGCGCCCCTTCGGCCATGGCGCGCGCGACCTCGGCGCTGACCGCGCCGACGCGACGGATCAAATCCGCATCGACCCCCAGCATTTCGGTCTTGGCCTCGTTGGAATAGGTCACGAAGCCGCGTTCGAACACCGCCGACGATCCGGCGATGTCGGTCAGGGCGGCGGCGATCAGGCCGCCGGTGCAGGATTCCGCAGCGGCGACGCGCAGGCCCTTTTCCAGGCCGATCCTCAGGACTTCGCGGGCAGGCGAGGACATGCGATTTCCTTTTCTAGAACAACCGCGGCAGCGGCGGCAGAAAGGGCTGCAACAGGGCGACACCGACCGCCGCCAAAAGACCCGCCAGAATGTCGTCGGCTATGATTCCCCCCCCTCCCGACAAGCGACGATCCGCCCAACCGATCGGCCCCGGTTTCCAGATATCGAAAATGCGGAAAAGCACAAAGGCCAGGGCATATGACCAAAGGTTGATGGTGGCGGGAACGAGTGCGATCCATTGTCCCGCCACCTCGTCGATCACGATACAGCCAGGGTCCTTGCGCTTCATCGCGGTTTCTGCGGCACCGGCAATCGGGATTCCCAACGCCGAAACCGTCAGAGCCGCCAGGGCCAAGGCCACCCACCCCCCCGACGCGGCGATCGGAACGGCCAGCACCACGGCGACCAGGGATCCACATGTTCCGGGCGCGACGGAAATGCGGCCAATGCCGAACCATGTGGCAAGGATCACAGACAACGTCTTTCGGGGTGTGTTTAACATACGTCCTCTTGAATTGGAGACTCGGTATGCCGAACCGCCTGCCACGAATCGATCGATTCATCCGCCAGGGTGTGTTGGGCGAGGGTTGCAGCACCTGAGATTGTGCATACCATACCATGAGTTAGCCGGACCGGAACAGGTCGGGTAGGGTGGCAAGAGTATTCGGCCTTGTCATGTCGCGCGTGGCAAGATAGTTTTTTTCAGCCTGTTGGGCGATAGGCCTTTGGTCGTCCGCATCGCGAGGGGCAGAAGCCTCTGCAGGAGGGGAAAAACGGGACGCTGGCGTTCATCGTATGCGGCCTGAGGTTCGTTTCGGGGGATGTCCCGTTTTCGGTGGCTTGCGCCGGAAAGCCAGGGATGTCGTGAAGCTAGACGTGGGGGGAATCCGTGTCATTCGATCCATCTCACCCAAATGACTCACGCTTCGCGGCGTGGCTGCGCCGTCGTTTTCCCGAGCGTCTGGTTTATATCCGTACCAATGGGGCGAGCCGTACCTTTTCGTTGACCACGGCCCGTCAGGTGATGATGACCACGGCCCTGATCGGTGTCGTCGGTTGGACCCTTTACGCCACCGGCATGCAGGTCGCGCATGAAGCCATCCTCTCCTTGAAAAGCAATCAGGTCGAGGCGGCGCGCGCCGCTTATGACGAGGTTCTGGCCGAGGTGGTGAGCTATCGCGAGAGGATCGCGGCGATCACCGAGGATATGCAGAAGGGGTATGTCCGGGCCAATGATCTGACCCTCCAGGGAGTTGACCTCCAGAAGAAAATGATGACCCTGGAGCGGCGGATGGGTTCGCCCAATCGTGCCGAGGCTGCGAAACAGCGCGATCAGTCGCAGTTCGATACCTTGGAAAACAAATACGCCTCCCTGGAAAAAAACCGCCATGAGATTGAGGCCGAGCGCGAGCATCTGCGTTCCCAGCTTGCGGAAATCGATGGACGCATGCGCCGCCTCGCCGATAAGGGCAAGGTCGAAGGCGATATCGTGGAGTTGCGTCAGGCGGTTTTGCAACGTGATCTGGCGATTTTCCAGCGGGATAAGCTGGTTTCCGAAAACAAGCGCCTGGGCGATCGCCTGTTGCGTATCCAGGGGGCGCAGAAGCAGATTTTCGAGCAAGTTTTCGCCCTGGCCGATGGTGGTATCGCGCAGATCGAGAAAACCTTGAAAAAGACCGGCCTGAATGTCGAGGAGTTGCTCGGCAAACAGGAGGCCAACCGTGGCGGTCCGTTTATCCCGGCGGATCTGCCAGATCTTGGCCGCGAGGATCTGAACGCCGCGATGAAGGACCTAAGTGGACAGATCGACCGTTGGGATGGTCTGTCGCGACTGATGGAGATTCTGCCGCTGGGGTATCCGGTGCAGGCTCCACGCATCACCAGTGGCTTTAGCTATCGCCGCGATCCCTTTACCGGCGAACTGGCCGAACACACCGGTATCGACTTTCGTGGAGAGAAGGGCGATTTTGCTTTGGCGACTGCTCCCGGAACGGTGATATTCGTCGGTGATCGCGGAAATTATGGAACGGTGGTCGATGTTGACCACGGCATGGGTTTCACGACCCGTTACGCACACCTTGACGAGGGTTTGGTCAAGGCCGGAGATGACGTGCAGGTCGGGGCAAAACTTGGCCTGATTGGCAGCTCCGGTCGCAGCACCGGACGTCATCTCCATTATGAGGTGCGCTATAACGGACGGCCGTACAACCCCAAGGAATTGATCAGGGTTAAACGTTATGTTCAGAAAAACCAGTAAAGAATCGGCGGGCGAGGCAAGCATGGCTGACAAGAAGGTTCTTCATCCCTCGATCATTAGCCGTGGCTTGACGGTCACCGGAGATCTTGTCAGCGATGGCGAAATTCAGGTGGATGACCGGGTTCAGGGTGATATCCAGTGCGCATCCCTGGTCATCGGCTTGACCGGCGAGGTCATGGGCGAAGTTCGCACCGCTTCGTTGCGCCTGCACGGACAATTGACCGGTCAGGTTCATGCCAAAAGCGTGTTTCTGGCCGCGACGGCACGGATGATCGGCGACGTCCATCACCAAAGCTTGGCGATCGAACCCGGTGCCTTTCTTCAGGGCATGTGCCACCGTAGCGATGATGAGCCCCTGGCTCGGGCGGCGATTGCCGCTCCGGTCGTGGTTGTGTCCCCCAATGCCGCGAATGCCGAAACCACGGCGGATAACGATCAGTCGCAACGCGTGGTTCCCGGCAAACCGGTTCGCGGGTTGATGGGCGTGGCTTCCTGATCCATCGGACGCGGAGGGCGAAAAGAATCGGGCCGGGGGAATATCCCCCGGCCCGATTGCTGTTTCCTGCGGGGGCTTCCGCCTACCGTGCCCACTCCGCCAGACGGATCGGCGCGACGTTGACCCGGCGCCGATAGATGTCGGCGTTTTCCAGAACCCGTTGCACGTAGTTCCGGGTTTCCTTGAAGGGGATGGATTCGATCCAGGTGATGGAATCGATGTCGCCGATGTTGCGCACCCATTGGTCTACCCGGCTTTCTCCAGCGTTATAGGCGGCCAGGGCCAGGGCCGGATGCCCGGCATAGCGGTCGAGTAGACGGCCGAGGTAATGACTGCCGATCGCCACGTTGGTGTTGGGGCGGCGGGTCAGGGCCTCCGGCGCGTAGGGTTGCTTCATCATCAACGCTTCATGCTTGGCGGTTCTTGGCATCAGTTGCAGCAGTCCCTTCGCCCCGGCGGAACTGGTGGCCTGCATGTCGAAGTTGCTTTCCTGCCGGATCACGGCAAGAACCAGGGCGGGCGAGGGAGATGGCGGCAGTTCGATCCATCCCGGCACCGGATAGCTGATATGGGTTTCGCGCACATTGTGTTGCCGCAGCAAACGGGACAAACGGACCCCCTGCGACAGCGACAGGTCGGAGACCAGGGCCACCGCCGCCAGGCGTTCACCATCGTCGAGGGCGGCATTGTAGAGGGCACGGGCAAAGACGGCGAACAGATGCTCCTCGCCGGATTGGTCAAGCAATCGCAGCAGGGCCGAGAACTCGTGCTTTTGCACCCGGGCGGCGGCCTCCTTGGGGATTTTCGGCTCGGCATGCGTCTTGCCGCCGTCCGGCAGTCTTGCCGCCGCCATCTGCCCATAGAATACGGTCGGCTCTTCGGCCGCGCGTGCGTACCATTCCGCCGCTTTCTCTGCATCGCCGCGTGCTGCATGCACGCGCCCCAGCCAATAGGCGCCCCGTGCCCGGCTGACCGGGGTTTTGACGCTGTTGAACAAGCGCTGAAAATGGCGTTCGGCGGCGGCATAATCCTTCAGAAACTGGAAAGAGATCCATCCAGCTAACCACTCGGCCTCGGCGATGCCGCCGGGGGTGGTCAGGGCATGGTTCGCGGTAAGGCCGTAGGCCTGACTGATCCGTCCGTCGGTCAGGGCGTCGCGGGCCAGCGCGGCTTGTTCCGCCCACCACAGATCGGGGTGGGGGCGATTGCCACCATGCGCCAGCAACAACGCGACCGCCCGATCGTCCTTGTTACGGCGCCGCAACCATCTAGCTCGTTCGTAAACAAGTCCAGGATCATCCCGTAATGTTTTGGGAACACGCAAAAACTCATTCGACGCTGCTGAACTTAAGGTAGCAAAGGCCATTCGCGCCTCGGCCAAGGTCCGGACCTCGCCGGAAACCCGCCGCACTTGCCGATGCGCTTCGCTAAAGCGTCGTTCCCAGATCAGTCGGTCGAGCCTCTGTTCGTGGTCCTCGGCTCGCAGCCGGTCGCCGTGCGCGGACAAAAATGCGGATTCCTGATCGGTGGAGAAAATCTCCTTGCTCCAGATGGCGCGGTAGCGCTTGTCCGCCTCTTCGTGACGGGCCTCCGCTTCCGCCTTTTCCGCCAGCCAGATCGCGCCTTCCCGGGTCGAGGCCTTGCCATTCGCGAACCAGCGTTGTCGCGCGGATTCGTCGGCGGAGGTCCAGATCACCTCTTCGGCACGGCGCGTCAACAGCGCCCGATCGGGCCAGTTTGGATTGGATTCCAGGAAAATGCGGATGGTTTCGAAGGAGGCGCCGCTTTTGGGCGCACGCAGGTACATCCAGGTCAACAGCTTCGACAACGGCGCTTTTGGCGCGACTGCGATGGCCTTTTGAACCTCGCGCCAATTGCCCGCGGCGGCGGCGGCGAGAGCGGGGTTGTGTTTTTCCGGTTTTCTGGAGGGCGCTTTTGGCGTTGTCGTCTTGCCGAGGCTTTTCTTGTTTTTCGACTTTTTGACGGCTGACGCGGATTTGGCCGTCGAGGCCTTGGCCTCGGTGGTGGCGGCGGCGAACGCCGGAGGCGCCGGCAAAAGTACGGACAAACCGAACGCACACCCCAGTATCCAGGCCGGCAGGGCGCGAAACATCCTAAGAACCTCTCAAAACCGGTCGGCCCGGCCGAATGAAACGCCAAGACCGTGACCACGCAATTGCCGGACGGTCAGCTTATCGCTATTCTGTCGCTTCCGTCCGCCGGGTAGTGTAAAACCCCGTTCCGATGCATTCGCAAGCTGGAATTTTGACCAATGGAGCATCCGATGTTTAAAGGCTCGATGACCGCGCTGATTACGCCATTCCGCGACGGCAAGGTGGACGAAAAAGCCTTTGCCGCATTCGTCGATTGGCAGATCGCGCAGGGTACGCATGCATTGATTCCTTGTGGCACCACCGGGGAATCGCCGACTCTGTCGCACGAGGAACAAAATCGTGTCACCGAGATTTGCATCGAGGTTGCGAAGGGACGCGTACCGGTGATCGCGGGAACCGGCTCCAACTCGACGGCGGAAGCGATCAATTTGTCGCGGCACGCCAAGAAGGCGGGGGCCGATGCCCTGCTAGTGGTCACGCCCTATTACAACAAGCCGAACGCCGAAGGGCAGTATCTGCACTTCAAGGCGATCGCCGAGGCGGTCGATCTGCCGATTTTAATCTACAATATCCCCGGACGCAGCGTCATCGACATGTCGGTGGCGACGATGGCGCGCTTGGCGAAGTTGCCCAACATCGTTGGTGTCAAGGACGCCACTGCGGACCTGAGCCGCCCGCTCAAGGTGCGGACCGAGATCGGGGCGGATTTTTGCCAGCTTTCCGGCGAGGACGCGACGGTCACCGCCTTCCTGGCGCAAGGGGGGCATGGGTGCATTTCGGTTTCCGCCAACGTTGCGCCGAAACTCTGTTTCGACCTTCACAACGCCTGGATGGCCGGGGACCACGCCAAGGTTTGGGAACTGCGCGATCGCCTGATGCCGCTGCATGATGTCATGTTCTGCGAATCCAACCCGGTGCCGGCGAAGTACGCGGTGTCGTTGCTGGGACGCGGTCTGCTGGATTGCCGCCTGCCTCTGGCTCCCCTGTCGGCGGAAAGCCGTGCCAAGATCAAAACCGCAATGAGGAAGGTGGGGTTGCTGTAAGGCGCCTCCAACCGCATGAAACAACCTCGTAAGGTCCTAATCTCCACCGGTGTGGTTAGCGAAAACCGCCGGGCGCGTTACGATTACTCAATTGAAACGACGCTGGAGGCTGGTTTGGTTCTGTCCGGCAGCGAGGTCAAATCCCTGCGCCACGGGCAAGCCAACCTGAATGATTCCTTCGCGGGTCTGCTGCGGGGTGGGGATGAGGCGGAATTGGCCCTCTACAACGCCTATATCCCGGAATATGCCAAGGCAACGATCTACCAGCACGAGGCTAAACGCCCACGCAAGCTGCTGATGCACAAGCGCGAGGCCAGAAAGTGGCTGGGGGCGGTGTCGCGCGAAGGCCGCACCATCGTGCCGCTGAAGCTTTATTTCAACGAAAAGGGTGTTGCCAAGGTTCTGCTGGGGCTGGCTGTCGGTAAGAAGCAGCACGACAAGCGCGAAACCGAAAAGGCCCGTGACTGGCAGCGCGATAAGGCGCGAATCATGCGCGACAGGGGGTAAACTCCAACGCCGTTTTGAACACCACGTCGAACATCGCGGGGGTCAGACGGCGCGTATTGGTGTTGTAGCGGGAGCAATGGTAGCTGTCGATCAGCACCAGGCTATCCTTCAGCCGGTGCACCGCAGCATGGGCAAAGGCGTGCGACGATTTTTTCTCGCCCAGGGCCGACAACACTGCGGCGTGGGCAATCGCCCCCAGCGCGATGATCGTCCGCAAGTTTGGGCTTTCCGCGATCTCCGTCTTCAGGAAGGGCAGACAGGCTTTTGCTTCCTGCGGTGTCGGCTTGTTTTGCGGCGGCACGCACCGCACGGCGTTGGCGATGCGACATCCCTTCAGGACAAGGCTGTCGTCGGGGCGGCGGTCGTAATCTCCGGCAGCCAAACCGTGAGCCAGCAGCATCTGGTACAGCAAATCCCCGGCACAGTCGCCGGTGAAGGGGCGTCCGGTGCGGTTGGCGCCGTGCAGCCCGGGGGCCAGCCCGACAATCAGCAGCCAGGGCTCAGCCTCGCCGAACGATGGTACCGGCGCGTTGAAATAGGCGGGCAGGGACGCACGGTTGCACGCCCGGAAGTCAGCCAGGCGCGGGCAAAGGGCGCAGTCCGGAGCCGGCCCCACGTCCTTAAAGGTCATCGTCCAACAGGCCCGTCAATTCGTGTTCCGGGTTTTCGCGGCTGATCGGCATTCGCGGATATTCACACGACGACACGTTGCCGGAGGAGGCGCGGGCGATCATCGGCTGTAACTCGGTGAGTTCGATGAAGTTGTCCGCCTGTCGGCGGAGTTCGTCCGCGACCATCGGCGGCTGGGACTTGACCGTGCTGACCACGGTGACGCGCACGCCCTTACGCTGCACGGCCTCGACCAAACGACGGAAATCCCCATCGCCGGAGAAAAGGACGATGTGCTCCAGGTGCGGGGCCATTTCCATGACGTCAATGGCCAGTTCGATGTCCATGTTGCCCTTGATTTTGCGGCGACCGGAAGCATCGGTGAATTCCTTGGTCGGCTTGGTGACCATGGTGTAGCCGTTGTAATCCAGCCAATCCACCAGCGGGCGGATCGGGGAATATTCCTGGTCTTCGATCAATGCCGTATAATAGAAGGCGCGAACCAGAAGCCCCTTTTCGGCGAAGAGCTCCAGCAGGCGCTTGTAGTCAATGTCGAAGCCAAGCGCGCGGGCGGCGGCATAAAGGTTCGATCCGTCAATGAACAGACCGATTCTTTCTTGTGAATAGAAAATCATTGTCATAAATCCTGAAAAAGCAGGAAAACCAAGGTATGAACAAGGAGTTGGCGGCAAAAATGAATCGGATCGAATATTTCTTCAGAAAAACCTTCGGTATCCGTACATGGCCGCGATATCTGGGATGGAAAAATAAATGAAATATGAAATCCCTGGGACATCCCCCGCCTTTGGTATGTAAGATGCAACACCCCGGTGGGTCAACGGCTTTCGCCAGGAAATCGAATGCGCGTGTTTTTTTTGGATTGGAGCGATCGTGATTTACGTAGCCTTGGGCAGTAACTTGCCGGGGAAACATGGCTCTCCCCTCCAGACTCTGGAGGCCGCAATCAAACGTTTTTCCACACATGGCTTGTCGGTGCGGGCGCGTTCCTTCTGGCACGAGACCGCGCCGGTCCCGGTGTCCGAGCAACCGAATTACATCAACGGCGTCGTTGCCGTTGCCACGCCTTTGGATGCTCCCGCGACATTGGCCGCGTTGCATGCGATCGAGGCGGAATTCGGTCGTTGCCGTTCGGTTCCGAACGCGGCGCGGGTTCTTGACCTTGATCTCATCGACTTCGGGGGCGCGGTTCGCAATGCCGACCCGGTCCTGCCGCACCCCCGTTTGGCTGACCGTGCCTTTGTTTTGTATCCATTGCGCGACGTGACGCCGGATTGGGTGCACCCGATCCTTGGACAAGGCGTCTCGACACTGATCGCGGCGCTGCCCCCGGGGCAGGCGATCCGACGTCTTTCCTGAGAAGGGGTGTGGTGCGTGGGGCTTGTTTTTATTTCAAGGAGGGATTAAAAGTGCTCTCCCTTTTTTTTGCGATGATCAGGATGTCCCATGGCGCGCGTCACGGTTGAAGATTGCATTCTCAGAGTTCCGAACCGCTTTGAACTGGTCTTGCTGACCAGCCAGCGGGCACGGGACGTTAGTGCCGGCGCAGCGTTGACGGTGGACCGCAAAAACGACAAGACCACGGTGGTTTCCTTACGCGAAATCGCCGAAGCGACGGTCGATGTCGATGCGCTCCGTACCGCCGTGATCCAGGGGCTGCAAAAGACCGTCGATTTCGACGAGCCCGAGGACGACGCCGAAATGCAGGCGATCGAAATCGAGCTGGCCGAGGCTTCGATGAATGTGGATTTGTCCCAGGAAATGCGCGAGGATTCGCTGACCGAACAGGACGAAGCGGATCTTATTTCCCCCGACGACACCGAAGGGGACGTCTAGGGTTGGGATGTCCGGTTCGGCGGGGTTCGGATCGGACGGGTGGTGCGTGGGTGGCGCTTGACCGAGCGCGCCGTCATCCAAAAGCGGCTGCACGGGCAGTCGCTTTTGTCGTCTGAAGGATAGCGGTCAAGACGGTTGAAGGGAGTTTTGTCGGCATGATGCGCCAGTACGAACTGGTGGAACGAGTAAAGTCCTACGATCCATCGGTGGACGAGGATGTGCTCAATCGTGCCTACGTCTATGCGATGAAGATGCACGGCAGTCAGATCCGCGCAAGCGGTGATCCGTACTTCTCGCATCCCGTCGAAGTCGCGGGCATCCTGACCAAATACCGCCTGGACGCCGCCTCGATCATCACCGGACTTCTTCACGATACGATTGAAGATACGTCCGCGAGCTTCTCCGACATCAAGGACATGTTCGGTCAGGACGTCGCCAATCTGGTCGATGGCGTGACCAAGTTGACGCGCATCCAGCTGCAGTCCGACTTAAGCAAGCAGGCGGAGAACTTCCGCAAGTTCGTCCTGGCGATGAGCGAGGACATCCGTGTCCTTCTGGTCAAGCTGGCGGACCGTACCCATAATATGCGGACCCTGCACTTCGTTCCCTCGCCGGAAAAACGTCGTCGCATCGCACTGGAAACCATGGAAATTTATGCGCCCCTGGCGGAACGCATCGGTCTGCAGGAAATCAAGACCGAGCTTGAAGACCTAGCCTTTTCCGAGCTTCACCCCGATGCGCGGCAATCGATCACCACGCGCTTGAGCTTCTTGCGAGATCAGGGAACCGCACTGATCGACACCATCATCCAGGAACTGCGGGAAACCCTGGAAAGCGGCGGCGTCATTGCCAACGTCACCGGCCGCGAAAAGACCCCGTATTCGATTTGGCGCAAGATGCAGCGCAAGGACGTCGGTTTCGAACAGTTGTCCGACATCATGGCCTTCCGCATCCTGGTTGACAGCATGGAAGATTGCTATCGTGCGCTCGGCATCATCCATAGCCAGCACCCAATGGTTCCCGGCCGCTTCAAGGACTACATCTCGACGCCGAAGCCGAACGGCTATCAGTGCCTGCATACCGGGGTGATTGGCCCGCAGCGTCACCGCATCGAGGTGCAGATTCGTACCCGTGAAATGCATGCGGTTAATGAACTGGGTGTCGCCGCGCACTGGCAGTACAAACAAGACATCCGCCATGATGGGAAGCAATTCCGCTGGCTGCGCGAACTTCTGGAAATCCTCGAACATGCCTCCAGTCCCGAGGAGTTTCTGGAAAACACCCGGCTGGAGATGTACGCGGATCAGGTATTCTGTTTTACCCCGAAGGGGGATCTGATTTCCCTGCCCAGCGGATCGACACCGGTGGATTTCGCCTACGCGGTGCACACGGCGGTCGGAGACCGCTGCGTCGGCGCCAAGGTCAATGGCCGCATCGTCACCCTGCGCACCGAATTGCATAATGGCGATCAGGTAGAGATTGTTACCTCGAAATCGCAGCATCTCTCGGCGGACTGGGAACGCTTCGTGGTCACCGCGAAGGCACGGACCCGCATTCGCCGCCTTGTCCGCACGCAGCAGCGCGAACAGTATCTGGAACTTGGGCGGCAGATATTGGAACGCGCCTTCCGCCAGGCCAGCGTGGAGCTCAGCGAAAAGGGCCTGGACGGCTGCTGTAAACAGTTCAAGGTCGGAGGCATCGACGATTTGCGCGCCCTGGTGGGCGAGGGCAATGTCTCCGGCCGCGAGGTGGTGCAGGCGGTCTATCCGGAGTTGAAGGACAAGCCGAAGCCCGATCGGGTGGTGCCGATGGTGCGCGCGCGTACCAAGCCCAAGCCCGGCGCGGCGTTACTGATCAAGGGGCTGATTCCGGGGATGGCCATTCACTTCGCGCAGTGCTGCCATCCGCTGCCGGGAGATCGCATCGTCGGCATTGTTTCGACCGGCAAGGGAGTCACCGTTCACACAATCGATTGCCCGACCCTGGAGCGTTTGGCGGACGAACCGGAGCGCTGGCTCGATATTTCGTGGGACGAGGACAGCACGGTGGAAACCCATATCGGCCGGGTCAAGTTGATTCTCTCCCATGAACCGTCGGCGTTGGGAACCCTGACGATGCTGATCGCGCAGAACAACGGCAATATCGTCAATTTGAAGATCGTCAACCGGTCCAAGGCGTTTTTCGAAATCATCGTGGATGTCGAGGTTCGCGACGTGCGGCATTTGACCAACATTATCGCGGCGCTACGGGCGACCACGGCGATCAGTTCCGTGGAACGCGCCCGCAGTTGAAGACGGCCTCGACCGCGGATAAGGAGCGAGGGCAATGAGCGAGACAAAATCCCTGAGACTGGGTGTGAACATTGATCATGTGGCGACGGTGCGCAATGCGCGCGGAGGGAGTTATCCCGATCCGGTCCGTGCCGCGGCGCTGGCGATCGCGGCGGGGGCCGATGGCATCACCGCTCACCTGCGCGAAGACCGCCGCCATATCGTCGATGCCGACATCAGGCGTCTGAGGGCGGAAATCGTAGCCCCCCTGAATCTGGAAATGGCGGCGACGCCGGAAATGGTGGCGATCGCGCTGGGGGTGGCGCCGCATGCCTGTTGCCTGGTTCCGGAAAAGCGGGAGGAACGCACCACCGAAGGGGGACTCAACGTTCTTTCCGCCAGCCCCTTCCTGGCCGAGGCGATTGCTCGTCTGAATGCGGGCGGTATCCGGGTTTCGCTGTTCGTGGAGCCAGACCCCCGGGTTCTCGCTGCGGCAAAGGCCCTGGGGGCGCCGGTGGTCGAGCTGCATACGGGCGCCTATTGCGAGGCGGCGGGCGCGGCGCGGCGGGCCGAACTCGACCGCATCCGGCGGGCCACCGCCCATGCCCACCAGATCGGTCTGGAATGCCATGCGGGCCACGGTCTGACCTTTGACACCGTCGATTCGATCGCGGCGATCCCGACGATCCGTGAACTCAACATCGGCCATTTCCTGATCGGCGAGGCGATTTTTACCGGCTTGGCGGCGGCCATCGCCGAAATGCGCCGTCGGATGGACGCGGCAAGAAAGGAACGGTCGGAGTGATTCTCGGCATCGGCAACGACCTGACCGACATTCGCCGCATCGAAGGGACTCTGGAACGGTTTGGCGCACGGTTCATCGACCGTATCTATACCGCGACCGAGCAGGCCAAGGCCGAGCGCCGCAAGACCGTGGGAAAGCTTTATGCCGCGACCCTGGCCAAGCGTTTCGCGGCGAAGGAAGCCTGCGCCAAGGCGCTCGGCACCGGCCTGCGGCAGGGCGTGTTCTGGCGCGACATGGGGGTGGTCAACCAGACGAGCGGCCAGCCGACCCTGATCCTGACCGGCGGCGCGGCGGTGCGTCTGGCGGCGTTGACGCCGTCCGGCATGGTCGCGCACGTCCACCTGACGATGACCGACGACTATCCCTGGGCCGAAGCGGTGGTGCTGATCGAGGCAATCCCCATGCCGGACGCCGGGATGACGACTTGACAGCGGCCCGGTGAGCCGTTCTTATCTCGACGGACCGGGGTTATGGGTCCGGGAACCAAAAGAAGCGATCGAGGACGGTTTGAAAAGCTACAGCAGCAGTCGAAAAGCCGGGGGCTTCTGGGAGGCCTTTCGAACCGTCGCCTATGCCGTGGTGATCGCGGTGGGGGTGCGGACCTTTGCCTACGAACCGTTCAATATCCCATCGGGTTCAATGTTCCCCACGGTTCTGGTCGGGGACTATTTGTTCGTTTCGAAGCTCTCCTACGGCTACAGCCGGTTCTCGTTGCCCTATGCGATGCCGCTGTTTTCCGGGCGAATCATGGCGACCGAACCGGAACGCGGCGATGTCGTGGTGTTTCGTCATCCGCGCGAACCGGAAACCAACTATATCAAGCGCCTCATCGGGTTGCCCGGCGATCGCGTGCAGGTGATTGACGGTATCCTCAACATCAATGGCGAAGCGGTGAAACGTTGCCGCATCGAGGATTTCGTCTATATCGACTTCGAAGGCAGTACGCGTCGCATCCCGCAGTTCATGGAAACCCTGCCGGGAGGCCGCGAACACCGGATTCTCGAAGAGGCCGACAACCGCCCTTTCGATAACACGCGTGAATACGTGGTCCAGGAAGGCCACTACTTCATGATGGGCGACAACCGCGATAACTCGGTGGACAGCCGCCGTTCCGTCGGTTTTGTTCCGGAAGAGAATCTGATTGGGCGCGCAACGGTGGTGTTCTTCTCCCACGAGGCCGATGTGCATTGGTGGGAGTTCTGGAAATGGCCCACGTCCATTCGCTATGGTCGCCTGCTTCAGTCCGTGAACTGATGCCGGTCCTGATCGGGCTGGCCCCGCGATGATTCTTTCTTCCGATCCGCGCTTCGACGTTTTGGAACAGCGATTGGGGCATACCTTCGCCGATCGTGCCTTGTTGCGCGACGCCCTGACCCATCCCAGCCTGACCATGGCCCGTGTCCACCGTGGCAAGGGAACGACGGCGTCGCCCTACGAACGCCTGGAGTTTCTGGGCGACCGCATGGTCGGTTTGGCCATGGCCGAGATGCTGTGGCGCCGTTTCCCGGATGAGGCCGAGGGCGCCCTGTCGCGGCGCTTTACCGCCCTGGTCTGCCAGGATCCGATGGCCGAAGTCGCGTTGGAACTTGGCCTGGACAAGGCGATTCTGCTGTGCGAAGGCACGGAAAAGGACAACGGTCGTAGCAATCGGTCGATCCTGGCCGACACCTGCGAGGCGGTGATCGGCGCGGTTTACGCGGATGCGGGCTTCGATGTCGCGCGACGGCTGGTCGAGCGCCTCTGGACGGACCGCATTGCGCAGGCGGTTCGGCCTCCGCAAGATGCCAAGACCGCCTTGCAGGAATGGGCGCAGGGCAGGGGGCATCCCTTGCCAAGCTATACGGTGGTGACGCAGGATGGCCCCTCGCACGCACCGACCTTTCGTATCCGAGTCAAGGTCGAGGACGCCGGTACGGCATATGCCGAAGGGGCCTCCAAGCGCATTGCCGAGCAAGCCGCCGCCGCCGCCTTATTGAACAGAATTACCGAAAAGGACGCTACCGCGTGACCAAAGACGATAAAACCGCCGAACCTCATCAGACCCGCTGCGGCTTCGTCGCCGTGGTCGGGGCGCCCAATGCCGGGAAATCGACCCTCGTCAACGCGGCGGTTGGCAGAAAGGTTTCGATCGTCACCCACAAGGTGCAGACGACTCGCGCCCGCGTGCGCGGCATTGCCCTGCACGGCGCGACGCAGATGGTTTTCGTCGATACCCCCGGCATCTTCGCGCCACGCCGCCGTCTCGATCGTGCCATGGTCGCCGCCGCCTGGTCCGAGGCGCAGGACGCCGACGTCGTGATGCTGCTGATCGACGCCCAGCGCGGGCTGACCGCCGATGTCGAGGCGATTATCGGGAAGTTGGCCGCCGCGCCGTCGCGTCATGCGTTTCTGGTCCTCAACAAGATCGATCTGGTGCCACGCGAAAAGCTTCTGGATCTGGCGGCGCGGGCCAATGCCCTGCTGGCGTTCGAAGAAACCTTCATGATCTCGGCCAGCGGCGGCGATGGCGTTGCCGATATTCTTGACGCCGTGGCCGAACGTCTGCCGGAAGGTCCCTGGCTGTTCGCGGAAGATCAGCTCTCCGACATGCCAAACCGTCTATTGGCCGCTGAAATCACCCGCGAGCAGGTGTTTCTGCAACTGCATCAGGAACTGCCCTACGCAATGACCGTGGAAACCGAAACCTGGACCGACCGGGATGACGGCAGCGTTCAGATCGAACAAACCATCTATGTGCAACGGGATGGGCAGAAATCGATCGTCCTGGGCAAGGGGGGCAGCCGCATCAAGGGGATCGGCGCGGCGGCGCGCAAGGAACTGGAAGCCCTTCTGGAGTGCCGGGTTCACCTGTTCCTGTTCGTCAAGGTTCGCGACAATTGGCTGGACAACCCAGAGCGTTATCGCGATTGGGGATTGGATTTCAACGCATAATGCCGTATTCTTCACGCGACGCTTGATGTATTCGAGGCTGCAATGGTGGAGTGGCAAGACAACGCGATCTTGTTGGGGCGGCGCAAACACGGCGAAACCGACGTCATCGTTTCGGCCCTAACCCGTGGTCATGGGCGCCATGCCGGACTAGTCAAGGGCGGGGTCTCGCGGCGTTTGCGCGGCGGACTGGAACCCGGCACGCATGTCGCGGTACGCTGGCGGGCGCGCTTGGAGGAGCACCTTGGCAGCTTCACCTGCGAGCCGTTGACCACCATCACTCCGGACGTTCTAGAGGATGCCGGACGTCTGGCGGCGCTGGTCGCCACCTGCGGCCTGTTGGATATCGCCTTGCCGGAGCGTGAACCGCATCCCGATCTGTACGACCTTTGCCTCGGGCTGCTTGACCGATTGGGCGGGGTCGGCTGGGCGGCGGCCTATGCGGATTTCGAGCGGGGTTTGCTGGAGGCTCTGGGTTTTGGCCTGCATCTGGATGCGTGCGTCGCCACCGGCACCACCGCGGATCTGCGGTTCGTGTCGCCGAAAAGTGGCGGCGCGGTATGCGGCGCGGCGGGCGAACCGTATCGCGACCGCCTGCTGCCTTTCCCCGAGGTATTTCGCCGTACGTCCCCGCCATCGAATGCGGATGTGGTGGCGGGCTTGGCCGTGACCGGCTATTTTCTGCGGCAGCATGTTTTCGACAGTCTGGGACGCCCGTCCCCGGACGCGCGGAACCGCCTGATCGACAGGCTGACGCGCGTCGCCGGAGACCTGGGTGATGTATCGGTAAGGTGGGGGTCATGACGACAAAGGCAATCCCGGTTCAGGACATACGCGACGTTCCGTTAAGCGACGCGCTTGGCGACCGCTATCTGGCTTACGCACTGTCCACGATCGTCTCGCGATCGCTGCCCGATGTCCGCGATGGGCTGAAACCGGTACACCGGCGGTTGCTGTACGCAATGCGGCAGTTGAAGCTGGATCCGGCATCCGGCTTCAAGAAATGCGCGCGCGTCGTTGGCGATGTCATCGGTAAGTATCACCCGCACGGTGATTCCGCCGTGTACGAGGCTCTGGTACGGTTGGCCCAGGATTTCGCGGTACGCTATCCGTTGATCAAAGGGCAGGGGAACTTCGGCAACATCGATGGCGATAACGCGGCGGCGATGCGCTACACCGAATCCCGCCTGACCGAGGTGGCACAGGCCCTGATGGATGGCCTGGATGAAGATTCGGTGGACTTCCGGCCAACTTACGATGGTGAGGATGAGGAACCGATCGTTCTGCCCTCGGCCTTTCCCAATTTGCTGGCCAACGGTTCCTCTGGGATCGCGGTCGGCATGGCCACCAACATTCCACCACACAACGCCACCGAACTGTGCGCCGCGCTGCGCCACCTGATCACCGAGCCGGACGCGACCGCCGCCGATCTGACTCGTTTCGTGCCGGGCCCGGACTTTCCCACCGGGGGCATTCTGGTGGACGACGCGGCGACGATCCGCGAAGCCTATGAAACCGGGCGAGGTGGATTCCGCTTGAGGGCGCGGTGGAAAGTGGAAAAGCTCAGCCACGGCCTGTGCCAGATCATCATCACCGAAATTCCCTATCAGGTGCAGAAATCGAAGCTTGTGGAACGCATCGCGGAACTGATGACGATCCGGAAACTGCCGCTTCTGGCCGATATCCGCGACGAATCGACGGAAGAGGTGCGCCTTGTCTTCGAACCCCGGAACCGGACCGTCGATGCCGAACTGCTGATGGAGCAACTGTTCAAGCTGACCGATCTGGAGATTCGCTTTTCCCTGAACATGAACGTTCTCGATGCGGCGGGGATTCCGGCGGTTCTTAACCTGCGGCAGGTGTTGAAGCAGTTCCTTGACCATCGGCACGAGGTCCTGGAGCGGAGATCGCGCCACCGTTTGGGAAAGATCCGTCACCGCCTGGAGATTCTGGACGGATTCCTGATCTGCTATCTCAATCTTGACGAGGTGATCCGCATCATCCGCGAGGCGGACGAGGCAAAACCCGCGCTGATCGAGACCTTCGGTCTTACCGACGTGCAGGCGGAAGCCATTCTCAACATGCGGCTGCGCGCCCTGCGTCGCCTTGAGGAAATGGAAATCCGCAAAGAGCACAAGGCCCTCTCCACCGAGGCGACGGGGTTGGAGGCCTTGTTGGCCGATCCCATTCTGAGTTGGAAGCGCCTGGATGCGGAGATTGCCGAAATCGGCGTGCGGTTTGGTCCGGAAACCCCGTTGGGGCGGCGGCGCACCGGTTTTGGCGCGGCGGCGGAACTGCCCGACATGCCGGTCGAAGCCTTCATCGAAAAAGAACCGATCACCATCGTCCTGTCGCAAAAGGACTGGATTCGCGCCCTCAAGGGCCATGTCGAGGTCAACGGTGAAACCAAGTTCAAGGATGGCGATGCGCTGGCCCTGACTCTGACCGCCCAGACCACCGACAAGATTCTGTTCTTCGCCAGCAACGGGCGATTCTATACCTTGGTCGGCGATAAGATTCCGCGCGGTCGGGGCTTTGGCGAACCGCTACGCCTGCACCTCGACCTTCCCAACGATGCCAACATCATCGCCATGCGAATCTATCGTGGCGGCGGCAAGTTACTGGTGGCGTCGGTTTCTGGATACGGTTTCGTCGTCGCCGAGGACACGGTGGTGGCGCAGACCCGTGGCGGCAAACAGATTCTCAACCTGAGCGATGACGAGGCCGCGGGTTTCTGCTGTGCTGCCGACGAGGGCGACCGTGTCGCCGTGTTGGGCCACAACCGCCGTCTGTTGCTGTTCCCGCTGTCGGAAGTTCCGGTCATGACGCGCGGTCACGGCGTTATTCTGCTGAAGTTCAAGAACGACGGCCTATTCAAGGACGGCGGGCTTGACGATGTCCGTATTTTCTCGATTACCGACGGCCTGCAATGGAAGACCGAGGCCGGGGTTCGCACGGTTCCCGATCCGGCTCCCTGGCTGGGCAAGCGCGCCCAGGTCGGCAAATTGCCACCGCCCGGATTCCCACGCAACAACCGCTTCGGTTTCGACGCCTGATCGCCAAGGGCCGAGGTGGGGCAGGGAGACCCCCGCGATGTCGCTCCTTTATGCCCTGGACCTGTTCGGAACCGCCGTGTTCGCGGTTTCCGGCGGCTTAATGGCGGCTCGCAAGCGGTACGACATCTTCGGCTTCATGGTGGTCGGCATGGCGCCCGCGATCGGCGGCGGCACCTTGCGTGATATCGCCCTGGGCGCGCTGCCTGCATTCTGGATCAAGGACGTCGCCTACCTGTGGGTGGCGTTGCTGGCCTCCGCCATTACCTTTTTCTTCGCGCGCCGCATCGAACGTCATATGCCCGTGCTGTTGATCGCCGACGCGGTGGGCTTGGCCCTGTTCGCGGTGGTCGGCGCGGAAAAAGCGCTGTTGCTGAATGCCCGGCCCGAGATCGCGGTGGTGATGGGGGTGATTACCGCCAGCTTTGGCGGCATGATCCGTGACATTCTGTGCCGCGAGGAACCTTTGATCCTGCGGCGCGAAATTTATGCCACGGCGGCGATTCTGGGGGCGGGGTTGTTCGTCGCGGTCGAGGTGCTGACGCAGAATCGCATGATCGCCATGGGACTGGGCTTTGCCGCCACCCTGGCTCTGCGGTTGGTGGCGATTCGCCGCAATCTTTCCCTGCCGGTCTATACCGGCGATCTGGAAGAATAGGGGACATCGTGGCGAAATCCTTTTCAAAACATCTCGGTTCGGGTATCTGACGACTCACCGGATGGGTGGCAGAGCGGTCGATTGCACTGGTCTTGAAAACCGGCGAGGCGGAAACGTCTCCGTGGGTTCGAATCCCACCCCATCCGCCAATTCGGCGGGAAAGGAGCGCGCCATGATGCCAAGTCCCGAGTCTTGGGTCCTTGATCGCCGATATCGGCGGCACCAACGCGCGATTCGCCGCCGTGCCGAAGAGAACCGGGGAGGCCGGAATCCCGGTGATTCTGCCCACCCGCGCGCACCCGGACTTCGGGGATGCCCTGGACCTTGTTTTGGGGCGTCTGGGCGATCGCGATGGCCTCGCCAGAATCGTGCCGGCGGTGGCGGCGCCGGCGGGAAAGTGGCCGGTCAAGCTGACCAATGCCGACTGGGTAATCGATGCCGATGCGGCCCGCCGCCGCTATAACCTCGCCGCCGTCGAAATCATCAATGACTTCAACGCCATAGCCTTGGCCCTGCCGCATCTGAGTGGCGGCGATCTGCTTTCCCTGCAAACCGGCCAGGCCGATCCCAACGGCGCCCTGGCGGTGATCGGCCCAGGCACCGGACTTGGCGTCTCGGGTCTTGTTCCCGTTCCGGGCGGCACATGGCTGCCAATCGCGGGGGAGGGCGGGCATGCCACCTATGCCCCGGAAACCGAAACCGCGTGGCGCATTGCCCAGGCTTTACGGAACACGCACGGCAGAACCTCGTCGGAGCGGGTGATCAGTGGCCAGGGGTTGGTCGATGTCGCCGCGATTCTGGGGGCGCGCGCGGAGATCATGACGCCGCACCAGGTGGTGGATGCCGCCCGGTCCTCCGGGACCTGCCCGGCCTGTCGTGAAGCCGTGACGGTCTTTCTGCGTGGCCTGGGGCGTGCCGCTGGGGATTTGGCCCTGACCCTTGGCGCCACCGCAGGTGTCTTCATTGGTGGCGGCACTAGCCGCCGATTGGGATCTTTCCCTCCTTGTCGCCGCCTTCCGCGACAAGGGAAGAAACACGAACCGAATGGCCCGCATCCCCCTTGCGATCATCATGGCCGACAATCCCGCCCTGATCGGCCTGGCGGCGCGTGCCCGTACAAGGGCTGACGGAACGTTGCACGAGGCCGCCGGCTGTGGCACAAACTGTGTGGTGTGCCGATGGACCCTGGCCGTATATATTGGGGTAAAGCGGATAGGGCGGGTCGTAACGGGTGGAGCGTGACGTGATGGGTTTGGCTGTGCGGTCGGAATGCGGGAAGTGGGCCTTGCGGCGTTGGCCTTCATCGCTACGTCCTCTGCTGGCCTCCGGTGCGATGTTGTTTCTGTGCGCCTGCGCACCCGGCTCCGGGAGCCCCCCGGGCGTGTCGTCCGAGGACGAGGATGCCCCGATCCACAGTGCGGTTCCCCCTGTTCCGGTAGCGGCGGAAACCCTGGCCCCGCTGGAGACTCCGCCTAATCCGAATTTCACCACTTGGCTGAAAGGCCTGCGCGACGAGGCGCGGGCCAGGGGCATCCGGGATACGACCCTGGATGCTGCGTTGAAGGGCATCGGACCGATTCCGCGGGTAATCGAACTCGATCGCAATCAGCCGGAATTCAAGCTGACCTATCGCCAATACATGGATCGCGTGGTGCCGCCCTCGCGCATCGAAAAGGGCCGCCGTATGCTGGCGGAGAACAAGATCCTGCTGAATGCGATCGGGACGAAGTACGGCGTGCAGCCACGCTTCCTGGTGGCGTTCTGGGGGGTGGAAACCGACTTCGGGCGGGTGACGGGCGGGTTTCAGGTGATTCCGGCGCTGGCAACCCTGGCGCACGACGGACGCAGAAGTTCGTTCTTCCGCAAGGAATTAATGAATGCTCTTTGCATTCTGGACGAGGGCCACATCTCGCACGCCAAGATGGTGGGCTCCTGGGCCGGGGCCATGGGGCAATGCCAGTTCATGCCCTCTAGCTTTGTACGCTTCGCGGTGGACGAGGATGGCGATGGACGCAAGGACCTGTGGGGCAGCAAGGCGGATGTCTTTGCCTCCGCCGCCAACTACCTGAAGCAATCCGGGTGGAAAAAGGATCAATCCTGGGGGCGTGTTGTGAAGCTACCCAAGGGCTTCGACCGCACCTTGGCCGGCAACGAGCGACGCAGCTTTAAGACCTGGGCCGCCCTGGGCGTGCGCGACGAAAGGGGCAAGGCATTGCCGAAAAGCGATCTGAAGGCCGCCTTGATGCTGCCGGAGGCCGACGGCGGCCCGGCATTCCTGGTCACCGAGAACTTTTTCACGATCCTGAAATGGAATCGCTCTAACTTCTATGCGCTGGCGGTGGGGCAACTTGCGGATGCCTTGGCGACGCGTTAGGTTTTCTGAACCGGTCGGAGGCGAGGACGAAACATGGCGCAAACGCAAAGCAAGTCGGCTGCCGGTTGGGGGGGCTGCATCGTGGCCTGCGCCATGGCGCTGTCGCTGGCGGGTTGCGCGGAAAGCACCTTGTTCGCGCACACAGCGAAGAGCATCGGACAAAGTACGCCCGCCAGCGGTTCCGTCGGTGGTGGGTACAAGGTTGGCAACCCCTATCAAATCGACGGCACCTGGTACACTCCGAAGGAGGATTATCGCTACGTCGAGGAGGGAATGGCCTCGTGGTATGGGCCGGATTTCCACGGCAAGCGCACCGCAAATGGCGAGCCTTACGACATGCATGCCCTGACCGCCGCGCATCGGACCCTGCCGATGCCGTGCTTGGTGCGGGTCACCAATCTTGAGAATCGGCGTTCCGCGATTTTGCGGGTTAATGACCGCGGTCCCTTTGCGCGCAGCCGCATCCTCGATGTGTCGAAGCGCGCCGCCGACGCGCTCGGCTTCATCGGGCAGGGGACGGCGCATGTCCGCGTTGAAATCCTGGCCGAGGAAAGCATCGCCATGAAGGAGCGGATGCTGCGTGGCGAAAGCGATTTCGCCGTGGCGCCGGTCCAGGTGGCATCGCTGTCCGCAGTTGGTGGCCCCTCCACATCGGTCTACCGCACGGAAGATCTTCCCCCGCCGCCCGGAGTAACGGTCGCCGCAGCGTCCGCGACACCCGTTGTCGCCGCCTCGACGGCGGTAGCGATGGTTGGGGGCCAGTACATCCAGGTCGGCGCCTTCGGCGATCCCGACAATGCCGCCCGGCTGCAAAACCGCCTGTCCTCCCTGGGGCATGTTGAAATCGCCGCCACCAAGACGGCCAACGGCACGACCCTGCATAAGGTTCGCGTCGGCCCCTTCACGAACACCGATGCCGCCCAGACTACTCTGGAAAAGATCCGGAACGGCGGCTTTCCGGAAGCGCGTCTGGTCTCACCCTGACGCCCCAATCTCTTGCGCCGCAGCGGGAAGACACAGCCCAGACCGGCGCGTTTAACCTAGGAACGGCACCGATCGTGGAGCCGCTCGCCCGTTTTTGAGAACTGTTGAAGAGATGAACGCTTTATTCTTCCGATCGATACGACCGCACGCCGGTCTTCGCCCCACGCTGGGGATCGTTTGCCTGCTGCTGTCGATGGCGACGCCCGCCGCCGCCATCGTCACTTTCCCGACCAAGGCGCCTCATGCCTTTTTGATGGATGCCAACACCGGCACCGTGCTGTTGGCGAAAGAGGCGGACCTGCCGATGCCGCCGGCTTCGATGAGCAAGTTGATGACGGTCTTCATGCTCTTCGAGGCCCTGCAGGAGGGACGGGTCTCCCTCGATTCGATGTTCTCGGTCAGCGAAAACGCCTGGAGCAAGGGGGGCGCGTCCAGCGGCAGCTCGACGATGTTCCTGCATCCTCACTCGCAGGTTCGGGTCGAGGATCTGCTGCGCGGCATCATCGTCCAATCCGGGAATGATGCCTGCATCGTGGTGGCGGAGAACTTGGTGGGAAGCGAAACCGAATTCGCGGCCCAAATGACCAGCCGCGCCCGCGAGCTCGGCCTGATCGACAGCCATTTTTCCAATGCCACGGGGTGGCCTAACCCGAACCAGAAGATGAGCGCCCACGACCTGGCGTTTCTGGCGCGCGAAATCATCAACCGCTTTCCCGAATTCTATTCGGTCTTTAGCGAGAAGACCTTCACCTATAACGACATCAAGCAGGGCAACCGTAATCCGCTGCTGTACCGTTTCGCGGGGGCCGATGGTTTGAAGACCGGTCATACCCAGGAAGCCGGTTATGGTCTGACGGCGTCGGCCAAGGTCGGTGATCGCCGCCTGATTCTGGTCACCAACGGGCTTGCCTCGAACAAGGAACGTTCCGAGGAATCCGAACGCCTGTTGAGCTGGGGGTTCAGTGAATTCGTCAATACCACCCTTTTCAGGAAGGGCGATAAGGTCGATGTCGCCGAGGTCTGGTTGGGCGATGCCCCCACTGTCGATTTGCAGGCACCGGAAACCCTGACCATTACCCTTCCGCGCGGCGTTCGCCGGGACATGAAGGTCAGTACCGTCCTTGACCAACCGATTCCAGCGCCGATCAAGGCGGGGGCTCGAATCGGCACTCTCAAGGTCATGATCTCCGGAATGGACCCCATCGAGAAGCCACTGGTGGCGGCGGCCTCCGTCGATCGTCTGGGGCTGACCGGGCGCATCGTCGCGGCGGCCAAATACCTATTCTGGGGGTGCTCAAAATAGGATGATCGCAGGCATCGGCACGGCACGAGATTACCCCGGCGTTTTCATCACCGTCGAAGGTGGCGAGGGCAGCGGCAAATCGACCCAGGTCAAACTGCTGTGCGAGACCCTACGCCTGCGTGGAGTCTCCGTTCTGGCTACCCGCGAACCGGGGGGATCGGAAGGTGCCGAGGCGATTCGCGGCCTTCTGGTGCAGGGAACCGCGGGACGCTGGGATGCGATGAGCGAAACCCTGCTGCTGCTGGCGGCGCGGCGCGATCATCTGCGCCGTGCCATCCTTCCCGCCCTAGCGAAGGGAACCTGGGTGGTTTGCGATCGCTTCGGGGACTCCACCATGGCCTATCAGGGCTATGCCCACGGTCTTGGGCAAGAGACGGTTAACGCGTTGGCAAAAATTGCAATCGACGGATTTCAGCCAACCATGACGTTCATCCTGGATATGCCGGTGGCCCTGGGGCTGGCCCGCGCCCAGGAGAGGGGGGCTGGCGAAGATCGCTTCGAGCGCATGGGCGAAGCCTTTCACCAGCGACTGCGCAAAGGCTTCCTGGACATCGCGCGCCACGAACCGAATCGTTGTCACGTCATCGACGCCGATGCCTCGGTCGAGACCATCCACGCCGCCATTTTGGAAGGCCTTTCGTCCCGTTGTCCAGAGCTGGGGACGGGGATCGCCAAATGAGCGACGACGCACCCTCCCGCCTGACCCGGCGCCTGATCGGCCATGAAGCCGCCTGGAAAAGCGTCTCCGACGCATGGGAAAGCGGGCGCTTCGCCCATGCTTGGTTGATCACCGGGCCGCGCGGCATCGGCAAGGCTAGCTTTGCCCATCTGCTTGCCAAGACGATCCTGACCGCGAAACCGGCGGAGGAGGGCGGACTGTTCGGGCCCGCCGTGCCGCAGGGGCTAAGCCGCGATCTGGACCCGACGCATCCGGCACTGCCACGCATCGAAAGTGGCGCCCATCCGGACATGGTGACCGTCGAAATCGGTTGGACCGACGAGACGATGAGCAAGCGCCGGACGGAAATCGTGGTCGAGGACGTTCGGGGCATCGGCGATTTTCTGTCGCTGACTCCCGGCGAGGGGGGATGGCGAGTCATCGTTATTGATGCCGCCGACGAAATGAATCGCAGTACCGCCAATGCATTGCTGAAGAATTTAGAGGAACCGCCACGACGTTCCGTGTTATTTCTGGTGGCGCATAACCCCGGTCGCCTGCTGCCGACCATCCGCTCCCGTTGCCGTCGTCTGCCGTTGTCACCGCTGTCGTTGGCGGAGATGGAGGAGGGGTTGGCGGCGTTTCTGCCCGAGGAAACGCCGGAACGCCGACAACGGCTGGCAGGCATGGCCCAGGGCAGTCTGGGCGAAGCGCTGGCCCTGGGCCATGGTGGCGGCGATGCCCTTGCCGCGGAAATCGCGCGATTGTTGGCCTCGTGGCCGCGTCTGGACATTGCCGCGCTGTCCGCCTTCGCCACGCAGGTGGCGGCGGATGGAGAACGCTTCCGTCTGTTCGCCACCTTGATCGGCGATTGGATCGCCGCGACCCTGCGGCGTGGTGTCGGAGCCCCGTCCGAAGGCGGCGCCAGCGGCGCGGCCCTGGCCGTTCCCCTTGATCAATGGGGCGAGGTATGGGAGAAGATCAACGATCTGTTCCGCAAGGCCGAAGCCGTCAATCTGGACCGACGACACGTCGTGCTGTCGGTGTTTCATACCCTGATTTCTCCCGCCGTCCTGCTGCCCTAAGTTGGACGCGCGCGGACCGCGCCACGCGAAAGAAGCGATCTCCCCTGGAGAGTACGAATGCCTGAGAAAAGAACCTTCTACATAACGACACCGATCTATTACGTGAACGATAAGCCGCACATCGGTCATGCCTATACGACCGTGGCCTGCGATACCCTGGCGCGCTTCATGCGTTTGGACGGGTATGCCGTGCGTTTTCTCACCGGCACCGACGAACATGGACAAAAGGTCGAAAAATCCGCGATGGCGGCGGGCATCGATCCGCAAACGTTCACCGACCGGGTCTCGCGGAACTTCCGCGATCTCGCAAAGGCGATGAAATTCACCAACGACGACTTCATCCGCACCACCGAAGAACGCCACAAGGCGGCGACGCAAGCCCTGTGGAAGCGACTGGAAGAGCGGGGCCACATCTACCTTGGTGGTTATCAGGGGTGGTACTCGGTGCGAGACGAGGCCTTCTTCGTCGAAAGCGAACTGAGCAAGGGGCCGAACGGCGAAAAGCTGGCGCCGACCAGCGCGCCGGTGGAGTGGCTGGAAGAGCCCAGCTATTTCTTCCGTCTGTCCGCATGGCAGGAACCGCTGCTGCGTTTTTATGAGGAACATCCCGACTTCATCCTACCCACGGCGCGCCGCAACGAAGTATTGAGCTTCGTCAAGGGCGGCTTGCAGGATCTGTCGATTTCCCGCACCAGCTTTAAATGGGGGATTCCGGTTTCCGGCAATCCCGATCACATCATGTACGTGTGGTTGGATGCGCTGACCAACTACATCACCGCCCTGGGCTTCCCGGACCAGAACGCCGACCTTTACCGCACCTTCTGGCCCGCCGACCTGCACATGGTGGGCAAGGATATTTTGCGTTTCCATGCGGTCTATTGGCCCGCATTCCTGATGGCGGCGGGCCTTGAACCGCCGAAACGGGTTTTCGCCCATGGCTGGTGGATCAACGAAGGCCAGAAGATTTCCAAATCCGTGGGCAACGTCATTGACCCCTATGACCTGATCGAAACCTTCGGCCTGGATCAGACGCGGTATTTTCTGCTGCGCGAGGTACCATTCGGTTCCGACGGCGATTATTCGCAACGTGCCATGATCCAGCGCAAGAACAGCGAGTTGGCCAACGATTACGGCAATCTGTGCCAGCGCGTGCTGTCAATGATCGCCAAAAACTGCGGCGCGGCGGTGCCGACGCCGGGGGCCTTCGCCGAAGAGGATACCGTGCTGTTGGATCGCGCCGCCGGGCTTTTGGACGAGGTCCGCGCCACCTTGCGGGAGCAAGCCTTCCACGAGGCGCTGGAACGCATCTGGGCGGTGATCCGCGCCGCCAACGGTTATATCGACCGGCAGGCGCCGTGGACCCTGCGCAAGACCGACCCGGCGCGCATGGAGACCGTTCTCTACGTGCTGGCGGAGGTCATTCGCCGCGTCGCCATCCTGACCCAGCCGTTCATGCCCGACGCTTCCGCCAAGATCCTGGATCAGGTGGCGGCGCCGCGGGACGCACGTGACTTCACGGCCCTGGCGCATCCCCTGGCGGCGGATACGCCGCTGCCGCCGCCGCACGGCGTCTTTCCGCGCCATGTCGAAACGGAGGAGACCCCGCGTGATGCTGGTGGATAGTCACTGTCATCTCGACTTTTCCGACTTTTCCGGAGAGGTCGTCGGCATTCTGGCCCGTGCGAAAGAAGCCGGGGTTGGATTGATGCTGACCGTCGGCACTCAGTTGTCGCGAGCGGCGGCGGGAATCGCGCTTGCCAAACGTTTCCCCGAAATCTACGCCACCGTCGGCGTGCATCCGCACCATGTGGCGGAAGAGGGGGCGGTGACGCTGGACGATCTGGTTACCGCCGCGCGGCATCCCCGCGTCGTTGGCATCGGCGAAAGCGGCCTCGACTTCTTTTATGATTTCAGTCCACGCCCAATGCAGGAGGCCGCGTTCCGCCTTCACATCGCGGCCGCACGGCAACTGGGGCTGCCTCTGGTCATCCATTCCCGTGATGCCGATGCCGACATGTTGCGAATCCTGCGCGACGAAATGGCGATCGGGCGCTTTTCCGCCCTCATGCACTGCTTCAGCTCCAGCCGGGAACTGGCGGAAGGCGCGCTCGACCTCGGCCTCTATCTTTCGGCGTCGGGGGTCATCACCTTCAACCGGTCCGAGGGCCTGCGGGCGATCTTCCGCGACGTGCCGCTCGATCGCCTGCTGGTGGAAACCGACAGCCCGTATCTGGCGCCCGTGCCGAACCGCGGCAAACGCAACGAGCCCGCCTATGTTACCCATACCGCCCGCGTCCTGGCGGCGGTGAAGGGGGTCGGCGTGGCGGAAATCACCGAGATCACCACCCGGAACTTCCTGCGCCTGTTCGACCGCGTACCGCCGACGGCGGAGGTTGGAGGAGGTTCTTCGTGAAGGTCACCATCCTGGGCAGCGGCAGCGCGGCGGGCGTTCCGATGATTTCCGCCGGGTGGGGAAAATGCAATCCGAACGAACCGAAAAATCGCCGCATGCGCGCCGCCATCCTGGTGGAAGAGGGCGGCACCGCGATCCTAGTGGATACCGGTCCCGACCTGCGAGAACAGTTGCTGCGCACCGGAACCCGGCGGTTGGACGGGATTCTTTACACCCATGCTCACGCCGATCACACGCACGGAATTGACGAAGTTCGTGAACTCAACCGCGCCATGCGCGCCGCGATTCCGATCTGGGCCATGGATTCGACCCTCATGGATCTCAGAAACAGGTTCGAATATGCCTTCCACAGCTATGAAGATATTACATCTCCTGATGCCATTATCTATCATCCATGGCTGATGCCGCGAGTTATCGACTGCGTCGATCCCAAGCCCTTCACGGTGGGCAACATCCTGGTCAAACCGTTTCATCAAGACCACGGGTGGGAGGCGTCCTTAGGCTTCCGTTTCGGCGATTTCGCCTATTCGACGGATGTCACGGTCTTGAACGACAAGGCCTTCGAGATTCTGGAGGGGGTCAAGACATGGATCGTCGGCTGCCTGACCGAAAAACCGCACACCACGCACGCCGATCTGATTACGGTTCTACACTGGGTAAAGCGACTGAAGCCCAAGCGCACAATTCTGACTCACATGGGGATTGGTCTGGACTATGCGACGCTGAAGGCAACGCTGCCCGAGGGGGTGGAACCTGGGTATGACGGCCTAACCATTGATATTGCTTAATGTTTCCGAAACGGTGGGGTTCCGTGCCTGGGTATTCATAATATAAATTATGCGACAATCCTGTGAAGGCTTGGCCGGTGCGTCCGGGGCTTCCTCGGACCATCCCTTCCGTGACGTACCCCGGTTCAAGAAAAAAGAACATCAGCGGCGCGGGACATCGGCCGCAGGCTTACGCCAGCCCCCCATGGCTAAGTCGTGAAGCAGCAACCACATCTACTACGCGCACTGAAACGTCCACACTCTGCATGAAACGATCCCCATGACATTGCCTCAGGCGCTAGCCCAATACGGTTATCTCGCAATTTTTATCAGCAGCGTGTTGGAGGGCGAAAGCGTCCTGATCCTGGCCGGATTTCTGGTGCATCCGGGATACCTGTCTCTCCCCCCGGTGATTCTGACCGCCTTCGTGGGCGGCTCTCTGGGCGATCAGACCTGCTTCCTCGTGGGACGACGCTATGGCCCGCTTTTGTTGCTGCGTTGGCCCCGCCTCGCCGCACATAAACACCGGATCGACCGCCTGATTTACCTGCATCAGATTCCCCTGATCGTCGGCGTGCGTTTTTTGTACGGCGCACGAATCGCCGGTCCGATCCTGATCGGCATGAGTGGTATCCCAATCTTGCGCTTTTCCGCCTTTAACATGCTGGGCGCGGCGATCTGGGCGATCTTGATCGCCGGTGCCGGATATTTCTTCGGCCAAACCCTGGAATGGGTCTTCGCCGACCTGAAGCACTATGAAGGGGGCCTTCTATTGACCCTCGTTGACGGTCGTTGGCGATAGCCTGACCGCGCTCGTTCTCGCTTTCCATTCTCAGGATTTCCGTCATGTCTTCGATTTCACAGGCTTCCTTGCACCACTTGGCCGACATCATGGCGCTTTTGCGCGATCCGGCGCGCGGCTGTCCATGGGACGTGGAACAAACATTCGCGACCATCGCTCCCCATACCATCGAGGAAGCCTACGAGGTTCTGGACGCGATCGCTGCCAATGACCATTCATCCCTGAAGGACGAGTTGGGCGATCTGTTGCTGCAAGTGGTCTTTCACGCGCGCATTGCCGAGGAATCCGGCCTCTTCACCTTGAATGACGTGATTGCCGCGATCTGCGACAAACTGGTGCGCCGCCACCCCCACGTGTTCGGTGAGTTGGTCATCCGCGACTCCCACAAGCAATTGGTCAATTGGGAAAACGTCAAGGAAAGCGAACGCACGGAGGCCGCGGCCCCCTCAACCCTGGATGGTGTGGCCAAGGCCCTGCCCGCGCTGCTGCGCGCCGCCAAGCTGCAAAAACGCGCCGCCCGCGTCGGTTTCGACTGGGACGATCCGCGTGACGTGCTGGCGAAAATCCGCGAGAAAATCGACGAGGTGGAAGTCGAAATGCGTGCCGGCGCGCCGCAAGACCGCATGGAGGACGAAATTGGCGACGTTCTGTTCGCCGTCGCCAATCTGGCCCGCAAGACCGATATCGATCCCGAAAGCGCCCTGCGCCGCACCAATGAAAAATTTGAACGGCGCTTCCGCTTCATCGAGCAATCCATTGATGAACAAGGAAAATCATTAAGGGAAACACCCCTAGACGAAATGGAGGAACTGTGGCAAAAGGCGAAGAGACTGGAAATTGCCGAGGTCGCGCCATGAACCGTTGCCGCCGATGGTTTCGTCCCCTCTCCCTCCTCCTCCTTTCCGCCATTCTGCCGGTTTTGTCGTCGTGCTATGTCCCCGACCAATTCCGTGCCGAGATTTGCTTGGCGCGCAATGGCGACTTTTCAATGAGTTATGAAGGTGTTCTGACCTGGGCCCAGCTTTACATGGACATTCGCAGCGGCAAGATTAAAGGCCCGGAGATTCAAGAAAAGATCGAGGCAGTGCGTCGCGACCTCAAGCGTGATACCCAATTCACCGACGTACGCTCCATGGGCGCTGGCCAGTTCGCGGTAAAGTACAAACGGACCGGAAACCTGGCGGCCAACCCCGGCCTGATTACCTTCATCCGCCGCAACGCCCGCATCATCGATATCGACAGCCGTGTCAATGGTCGCGTCAATATCGTCGTGCAGGTTCCCAACCCCGACAAACTGCAGCCCCTGGCCGAGGCCGGGCTTCTGGCGCGGGGATCGTTGCAGGTCCTATCCGACATGCGCGTGGTCGGAGGACACAACGCGACCGCGTCCTACAAAGACAAGAACACGGGATGGACGGTCTATGACTGGATCATCGACGGGACCAGGGTTTTCTATCCGCAGATCACGTTCCAACGCTAACGCCAAGCGACAAGGCGTCAGATTTCCAGAACCTGCCGCAACTCCAGCCAGGTGTCGGCATCCGGCGCGATCAGCAGACCATCGGCGCCATGAAACAGCGGCGCGTAGGATTTGTCCGACAACAGGCGGACGTATCCTCCCGCCTCTTCCACCATTAGAACGCCCGCCGCATGGTCCCAGGGATTGAGCAGTCGGAACAGACGAAAATCCAAGCGCCCGTCGCAAAGCGCCATGTAGTCGTGCGCGGCGCTTCCCCGTTGGCTGAGCTCCCCTAAATGCTGCCGGTGGCGTTCGATCATGCGCCGCCCCAAACATCCCGACATTGCCGTCAATTCGCGGCCTTGTCGGCCGTCCAGGCACAAACGCCGCCCCTCGCACCAGACCCCTGCCCCCGCCTCGGTCTTGTAGAGCCGCCGTGACAACGGATCGTAAATCCATCCGCGAATGGTGCGCCTTCGTTCGACCAGGGCAATGATGATTGCAAAGCCGGGAAGGCCGTGTACGAAGTTCGCGGTGCCGTCCACCGGATCGATCACCCAGACCGGCTTATCGCTATCCAGACAGGCCTTGCGCGCCGGATCCCGGAAAACCGATTCCTCGCCCACCGCCAAAGATCCAGGCAACAGGGCGGTGAGATGACGGGAAAGAAATTCCTCCGTCTCCAGATCGGCGATGGTGACCAGATCGTCGGCATGGCTTTTGGTCGCGATGGCGGCGGCGTCGAGGCAGCGGAATCTCGGGCAGATCAACGTATCCGCCGCTTCGCGGAGGATATCGCCAACGCCGTCGAAGTCCGAATCACCCTTCATCCTTGCCATCATCCTCCCTGTTCAGGACGTCCCAACGCGCCAGATCGTCCGGTGACAGACGCACCGTCAGACGAACCCCGTCATCCGTATCCTCGCGCTCATCGACGGTACCGCGCTCGTAGAGCCACGACAGCAGACGTCCGGCATCGTGGCCCAGCATGACCGTGATCGCACGGTGACGCTCGCTCAAAGCCGCCTCGATACGGTGCAGCAAATCGTCGATGCCATCGCCTCGTATCGCGGAAACCGCGACCAGGCGATCGGTGCGGGCGGCCCTCTCCTGCCAATAGAATCGGGATTCTGCATCCAGGCGATCGATTTTGTTGGCAACCTCGATGCCGTCGCGGGCCAGTTCCTCGCCCAGGCCAAGGTCGCCCAAGACCTTCACCACATCGGAACGTTGCGCTTCCGAATCCGGTTGGGAAACGTCGCGCACATGAACCACCAGATCGGCTTCCAGAACCTCTTCTAGAGTGGCCCTAAACGCCGCGATCAGTTCCGTCGGCAAATCGGAAATGAAGCCCACGGTATCCGACAGAATGATATCGCAGCCGGACGACAGATGCACCCGCCGCATCGTTGGGTCCAGGGTGGCGAACAACATATCCTCGGCGAAGACATCGGCACGGGTTAACCGGTTGAATAGCGTCGATTTTCCAGCGTTGGTGTAAGCAACCAGCGCAACCACCGGAAAAGGAACGCGTTTTCTTGCCGCGCGATGGAGGTGGCGTGTGCGTTTAACCTCTTCCAGCTCGGCCTTCAGGCGAGCGATGCGTTCGCTGATCAGACGGAGATCAAGTTCGATCTGGGTTTCGCCCGGTCCACCGACGAACCCCAACCCGCCCCTCTGCCGTTCCAGGTGGGTCCAGCTGCGAACCAACCGGCTGCGCTGATAGGACAGGTGGGCCAGTTCGACCTGCAAGGAGCCTTCACGGGTCCGTGCCCGTTCACCGAAGATTTCCAGGATCAACGCCGTACGATCGATCACCTTGCAATCGAGTGCCTTTTCCAGATTGCGCTGCTGGATCGGCGACAGGTGAGTATCGAACACCGTCAGGGTCACGGCGTTCTCGGCAATCATTGCCTTAAGGGTCTCGATCGCGCCGACGCCGATCAGGGTTGCCGGACGCACGCGCGTCACCGGCACCACCTCGGCACCGACCACGGTGACGGAAATCGCCTGCGTCAACCCCACCGCTTCGTCCAGGCGCGCGGCTGGAGATCGCAGAGCCGCCGATGCGACGGACTCCCGCGATCTGCCGCGCGATGACTTGAAGTGCGGGGTGACGACGATGGTTCGTGCCGACGTATCGGCCTCTGGGGATTGGGTCATGGTCACCTGAAAAAGACGCCCGCAGCTTGCGCTTAGAGTTCCTCTTCGTCCTTCCCGGGTTCAAACAGTTGAATCGACTGAGAAGGCATCACCGTCGAAATCGCATGCTTGTAGACCAGCTGTGTGTGTCCGTCACGCCGCAGCAGCATGGAAAAATTGTCGAACCAGGTCACGATCCCCTGAAGCTTGACGCCATTCACCAAAAACACCGTTACCGGCGCCTTATTCTTGCGAATGTGGTTGAGGAAAACATCCTGGACATTTTGGCTTCGTTCGGAAGACATTCTTTTTGGTCCCCTTGTTGTTCTTATCCGGAAACCGGAGGCCGATCCGATTCCGCTATTGGACTTAAGTGCTGTTCACCGTTCTGTCTATCCGTCCCGCCAAAATCGGTAGCGCGCGACAATCGTCAATCGTCATATGGGGCGCGCGATCCTGGGGAAACGCATGGCTTTCCTCCCCCCGCACGAATACCGACGCACAACCGGCGGCATGGGCGGTTTCGACATCCACCGGACTGTCCCCAACAAACCAGATATCCGGGCCTGGGGCAAGATCAACCCGCCCCAGAAAAGCCAAAACCGCATCCGGCGCCGGCTTGTCATGCGACAAATCTCCCGCCCCGAAGACCGAACGGAAATGATCGCCCCACCCCAGGTGTTCAATTTCCTTGCGCAAATACCCGCCGGTCTTGTTGCTGACCACCGCCATCGGCAGACCCTGGCCGTGAAACGCATCAAGAACCTCCGCCACGCCGGGCAACGGGGTCAGCATTGCCAAGTGGGACCGTTCCAGTTCGGCATAGAAAATTTCTCGCGCTTTTTGCCAGCGGTCACCGAACAACTCGGGGAAGCTGTCACGCAGCGAACGCGCGATGCGGCGGCGGGCTTCTTCCACCGACCAGGGGACATGCCCCATGGCCAACAGAGTCACGTTCATGGTGTGGATGATGTTCGGCCAGGTATCGACCAGGGTATTATCCCAGTCGAAAACGATGGCCCTGGGCGAAAGCAACGGCGTTTCCGGCCCCTGCCCACCCACGCCCGCGATCGTCATGGTCCGTACTTTTCCCGGATGTTGGTCGGAATCTTGGGCGACATGAACCCTCCGCCGTGAAAGTGACACAGGATTTTCCGTTAAATATAAGTCAGACGGACGGCGAACAGCTTTTCCACCTTTCGGATCGAGTTCGCATCAGCGAACAGCACGACGCGATCTCCGGCCTGCACCGTGGTGTTGCCGCGCGGGATGATCACCCGGCCCTCGCGGACGATCGCCCCCAGCAACACGCCATGCGGCAAGCTGGCGCTGCGGATCGATTTTCCGACAAGCTCCGAGGTTTCCAACGCATCGGCCTCGATCAATTCGCCAAAGCCCTCATGCAGGGCATGCACCGAGTGGATACGGCCGCGCCGGACGTGCTGCAAAATTGTCGAAACCGTGATGTCGCGGGGATTGATCGAGGTGTCGATCCCTAAATGACTGACCAAACGTCCGTAGTCCGGTTTGTTGGTCAGGGTAATCGCCCTTCGCACACCGTGCCGCTTGGCCAATAGCGAGGCAAGGATATTGGTCTCGTCGCTGTCGGTGATGGCCACCACGGTATCGGTGGTCTTGATCCCCGCCTCATCCAGGATATCGGCGTCCAGGGCATCGCCATGGATCACCACGGTACTGGACAGCGTCTTCGCAGCGTATTCGGCCCGCTCCTCGTCCTGTTCGATCAGCTTGCAGTTAAAGCTGAGCGAATGTTTTTCAAGGCTCTGCGCCAGGGCAAGGCCAATATTCCCGCCGCCGAAAATAACAACGCGGCAGGACAACTGATCTTCGTGTCCGAATACCGCCAGCGCACGCTGCGTCTTCGCGGTCTCGGTGATGAAATAGACATCGTCGCCCGGTTGCATGATGTCGTCGCCGGTCGGCACCCAGGCTTTGTCATCGCGGATGATTCCCAGAATGACGATGGTCAATTCGGGGAACAACTGCGACAGTTGCCGCAATGGCGTGTTGAGGATTGGGCAATTTTGCGAGGCGCGGGCGCCGATCAACCTCACCTTGTCGTCACACAGGGGAATGACGTCCAAAGCCCCCGGCACTTCCAACAACCGTGTCACCGACTGCGCGACCTCGTACTCCGGCAAAATGATGACGTCGATCGGCACGTTTTCGCGACTGTAGAGGTCGGCCCAGATTGGCGCCAAATAGCTTTGCGAGCGCACCCGCGCGATCTTGGTCGGGACCTTGAACAGCGAATGCGCCACCTGGCAGGCGACCATGTTGACTTCATCTGTGGGGGTTACCGCGATCATCATGTCGGCGGTATTCGCACCGGCCTGTTCCAAGGTCTGCGGATGCGCGGCATGGCCAACCACCGCTTGAACGTCCAACTGGTCCTGAATCTTGCGGATGAGGTCGGGGCGCTGATCGATCACCGTGATGTCGGCATCTTCGGCGGCCAGATACCGCGCAATGTTGAAGCCAACCTGTCTGGCGCCGCAAATCAGAACGCGCATGACGGAATATCCTTTTGTTTTAACGACAATGGTCGTCGGCAAAGATGCCGAGCGACTTCAACTTACGGTGCAGCGCGGAGCGCTCCATGCCGACGAAGCCCGCAGTTTTCGAGATGTTTCCGCCAAAGCGGGACAACTGGCTGCTCAAGTAGTCACGCTCGAACAGTTCGCGCGCCTCGCGCAGGGGAAGCCCCATGATTTCGGTGGAATATTGGCTGTGCAGGGAAACCGGCGCGGTCGCGCCGATTTCCGGCGGCAACATATCGGCGGTGATCAAGACCTTGGGGTCTGGAGGCGCCATGATCGTTGCCCAGTCCATGGCATTGCGCAATTGCCGTACATTGCCCGGCCAATCATGGGCACGCAGCGCGGCCAGCGCATCCTCGCCCAGCGCACGCGGAGTGGTTCCGCTGGCGGCTGCGGCATTGCGCAGAAAAACCGTGGCCAAGTCGGCAATGTCCTCGCGCCGGTCGCGCAGCGCCAACACCGTCAACGGAACCACGGCCAGGCGATAATACAAATCCTCGCGGAAGTGACCATCGGCGATCGCCCGCGTCAAATCCTTGTTGGTGGTAGAAATGACCCGTACATCGACCTTAACCCGACCGTGTCCCCCCAGCCGTTCGAAAGTCTGATCCTGCAACACGCGCACGATTTTTCCCTGGGTCTCGATCGGCATGTCGGCGACCTCGTCCAGCAGCAGGGTGCCACCGTGGGCGCGCTCGAAAACCCCGGGATGGCCAGGGGCATCGGGGCCGGCGAAGCCCGGCTCCATCCCGAAAAGCTCCCGCTCCATGCAGTCGGGGTGCATCGCCGCGCAATTGACGACCACAAAGGGGCCATCGGCGCGTTTCGATTGCAGGTGAATATTGCGAGCCGCGACCTCTTTCCCCGATCCCGCCGGACCCGTGATCAGTATCCGCGATCCGGTCGGTCCCACCCGTTCGATGATCTGACGAATCTGCTGCGCCGCCGCCGAGGTTCCGATCAGATCGGTGTCGGTTCCAGCCAGAGCCCGTAAGCTGCGGTTTTCCAGCCGCAACGAAGTGGCCTCCAGGGCACGTTCCACCACCAGCAACAGGCGTTGCATCTTGAAGGGTTTCTCGATGAAGTCATAGGCCCCTTCCTTCAAGGCCGCGACTGCGGTTTCGATGGTGCCGTGGCCGGAAATCATCACCACCGGAAGATCGGAATCGCGGCGGCGGATTTCCCGCAACACGCCCAAGCCGTCCATCCGGCTGCCTTCCAGCCAGACGTCCAGAATCACCAGATGCGGACGGCGTTCCTTTATCGCGGCCAGGGCGGAGTCGGCATCGAAGGCTTCGCGTGGGGTATAGCCTTCGTCTTCCAGAATGCCGGAAACCAGCATCCGGATATCGGCTTCGTCATCGACTATCAGGATATCCATGGACATCGGAAACTCTTCATGCACGCGCGGGATCGAGTTTAAACGCTTTCAGCGGACGGAAACGTACCTGCAACGTCTTCCGGCAGGGGAAGCTCCAGGATGATCTGCGCGCCCTGAGTGGGCTGCAAGACGCCCGGCGTGTCAAGACCGGTTTCATCGGTTTCCCCAGCTTCCGAGGGGGCGTTGTCCATCATCGACAGACGCCCCCGGTGATCTTCTATTATCTTCTTGACGATGGCCAGCCCCAGGCCGGTTCCCTTCGCCCGTGTCGTGACGTAAGGATCGGTCAACCGCTCACGCCCGTTCTCCGGCAAGCCAAGCCCGTTATCGCGGAACACGATGCGAACCCAATCACCCTCCGGCGTTACCGTGATCCGTACCTTTCCCGGAAAATTTGGTGAAACTTTTACACGTTCTTCAATGGACTCTATAGCATTCTTAAGAATATTCGTGAACGCCTGGGAAATCAGGCCGCGATCGCAATCGACACGAACCGGGACGGACGGAAGCACGGTTTCGATCGCGATCCGCGGATAGGCGGTGCGCTGCAATACCATCGCTTGTTGCACCAACAGCCCCAGGTTCTCGCACGCGAATTCCGGCGTCGGCATCCGCGCGAACGAAGAAAACTCGTCCACAAGCCGACGAATATCGCCGACCTGACGGATGATGGTATCGGTACAGGCCCGGAAAGTTTTGGCGCCATCGACGATCTGCGGTTCGTATTTATGTTTCAATCGCTCCGCCGACAACTGAATCGGCGTCAGGGGATTCTTGATTTCGTGGGCGATGCGCCGTGCCACATCCGACCATGCCGCCGCCCGTTGCGCCGACTGCAATTCGGTGACGTCGTCGAAGGTCAGCACATAGCCGATGACATCAAGCCCGGCATATTCGGCGCTGACCCGCAACAGAAGCACGCACTCCCGGCCTCCACGACGGATGGTCACCGGTTTTTGCACCGAACGACCGGTAGCGTGCCGCATCTCGGTAAAGGCGGAATCGAGATCGGGGGCCAATTCGCTTAAGGCGAGACCGACCGCCTTTCCCGCGTCAAACCCCAGCAATTTGGCCGACGACGGATTGACCGCCTGAATGCGGCCAAGAGCATCCAGGCCCAGAACTCCGGCGGAAACGCCGGTCAGCACCGCCTCGGTGAAGCGCCGCCGCTGATCAAGCTGCTGATTGGCGCCCAAAAGGCTTTCCCGCTGTTCCGCCAGTTGCCGCATCATCCGGTTAAATGCACGCGACAATACGCTGACTTCGTCGGCATGGGCGGATTCCCGCACCTTGGCGGAGAGATCCCCCTCTCCGGCTTTTTCCGCCGCGCCGATCAGTTCGCTGATCGGCTGCACCAACTGGTTGGACAGGGTCAATCCCAGCCACATCGCCGCCAGCAACAGCAGCAACGAAACCAGGATATAGACCAGGGTAAAGGTCAGTTCGAAATCCCAGCGTTCGATTTCCAGGGCCTGGTAGGCCTGTACGGCATCCTGCGCCTGGTCGATATGGCCAATCACGTTGGCATCGACAAAGCGCCCGATGTACAGGAACGTCTCGCCCGAGGACGGCACATCCAGGCGCAACAGGGCGCGCACCCGATCGTCGTTGCCACTGGTCAGCAAGGCCACTTCGCCGCGGCGGGCCTTTTCGACCGCCCACATCGGCACGTCCTCGGACCGCAGGGAAAAAGTAAAACCGGCCCGCGCCAGAACATCGCCGTTCTGGTTGAAGATGACCGCCTCGCTCAACCCGCGCTGCAGGGTTTGTTGCCGCAGGAAGCTGTTCATCCGGGACTCGGAGACGAACAGGACGTCCCAGGTTCGCGTCACCTCCTGACCGAGGGAAAGGACATCCGCTGCCACCACCTGCTGGTGTTCCTTCAGATAGGCTTCCGCGACCACCAGGGATTCATGGACGGCGGTGCGCACCTTGTCGCTGAACCAGCCCTGCAATCCGTTGTGGAAGAAAATCGCCGAAAAGGTCCCGACCAGAACCGTCGGCACCACCGACAACAGGGCGAAGGTCAGCACCAGACGACTTTGCAGGCGCGATCCGGCGGTGCCGCTGCGCCGTTCCATGTAAATTCTGAGAAAGCGCCGCCCGACCACGATGCTGAGGGCAAGCAGAAAGGCCATGTCCGCGTAAAGAAACAGGAAGGCCATGTCCGGCGACGGCCGGAGCGGTCCGGTATCGAGCAGCGCCGCCATCGTCAGCATGCCGGAGATCAGCGCGCCGATCGCCAACGCCACCGCCAGCAACCGGGTCAGGCGGACGCGCCGCGCCCACAGGCCGATCTGCATACCGAAACGACGCAGGGATGTTCTCGGCGTTGCCGTAATCATTCTCCACCGTTTGTGAGGTCAGCCCCCGTCGCGGGGCGATCACTTTACGCCGCGGATGACGTGAATGTCCAATTCCCGGATCTTCTTGCGCAGAGTATTGCGGTTCAGCCCCAGAACGTGCGCCGCCTTGATCTGGTTGCCGCGCGTCGCATCCAGGCACAAGAAAATCAGGGGGCGTTCCACCTCGCGCAGAATACGATCATGCAGGCCGGGCGCAGGCAAACCATCGGCATGCGCCAGAAAATAATCCCGCAAATGGCGCTCGACCATGCCGCTCAAGCCCTCGTTCTCCGGGGCCGGGCCGCCCACTATCGGCGCCATCGAGGATGCCAGTTCCGCCTCGATCGCATCGACACCGATCACCTCTTGCGAATAGAGCGCCGCCAAACGACGGATCAGGTTTTCCAATTCGCGCACGTTGCCCAGCCAGCGATGCTGCTTCAGCCGCTCGATCGCCGAGGTGTCCAAGGTCTTCGGCGGCAGGCCTTCCTGTGCGACGACGTTAAGGAAATGGTTGACCAGTTCCGCAATGTCCTCGGCCCGTTCGCGCAGGGGCGGCAGACGGATCGGCACGACATTCAGACGGTAATACAGATCCTCGCGGAACAGACCCTGGCGGATCTGCACGGAGAGATCGCGGTGCGTCGCCGCAATGATACGAACGTTGGCACGGATCGACGTCCGCCCGCCGTCCGTGGTGTATTCGCCCTCCTGCAGAACCCGCAACAAACGGGTCTGCGCCTCCGGCGGCATGTCGCCGATTTCATCAAGGAACAGGGTGCCGCCTTCCGCCTGCTCGAAGTGCCCGGCGGAACGGGACGTCGCGCCGGTGAAGGCCCCCTTCTCGTGACCGAACAGTTCGCTTTCGATCAGTTCGCGCGGGATCGCCGCCATGTTGATGGCAACGAAGGGACCGTTGCGACGCTTGCCATACTCGTGCAGGGCGCGCGCCACCAGTTCCTTGCCGGTTCCGGACTCGCCATTGATCATCACCGTCAGATCGGTGTTCATCAACCGCACCAGAGTGCGATAAATCTCCTGCATCGCCGGCGACCGCCCGATCAGCGGCAGGCGGTCATAATCGCCATCATCGACCGGGCCCCTTTCTCCGCCGCTTTTGGGCATCGCCAGGGCGCGTTGCACGACACAGACCAGTTCCTTGATGTCGAAGGGCTTTGGCAGGTATTCGAAGGCGCCGCGCTCGGTCGCCTTGACCGCCGTTAACAGGGTGTTTTGCGCACTCATGACGATGATGCGCAGTTCCGGCCGCAGTTTCTTGATGCGCGGAATCAGGTCCAGCCCGTTCTCATCGGGCATGACCACATCGGTGATCACCAGATCGCCGTCCCCGTCTTGAACCCAGCGCCACAGAGTGGCGGCATTGCCGGTCGATCGGACCTCGTAACCCGCGCGCGCCAGCGCCTGCGACAGAACAGTCCGGATGCTTCTGTCGTCATCGGCAACGAGAATGGTCGAAGGAGTCATGGGAAACGTCTTTCTTTCTTTGCTCTGAGCATCAGACGACGGGCAGCATCACCCGAAAGATCGTCTTCTTCGGCTGACAATCGAACTCGATGATGCCGCCGTGATCATCGACGATTTTCGCGACCAGGGACAACCCCAACCCGCTTCCGCTGGGCTTGGTTGTGACAAAGGGATCGAACAGATTCTGCTGCAATTCCTTGGGGATGCCGGATCCATTATCCTGAATCTGCACGACCAGGGGAAGGTGCTGACGATTGGCGGCGCCACCGGGAACCGCCAAACGGATGTCGTGCTGATAGTTTGTGCTCAAGACGATTTCCTTACCGTCCTGCGGACAGGCTTCGGCGGCATTCTTGATCAAGTTCAGGAATACCTGGATCAGTTGGTCACGATCGCCCAGAACCGGCGGCAGCGAAGGGTCGTACATCTCGATGATGCGGACGCCCTTGGCAAAGCCGTTCTCGGCGACGCGACGCACATGCTCCAGAACCTGGTGAATATTGACCGGCTGGCGCAACAGCTGCGGCTTGTCGGAGAACGCCTCCATGCGATCAACCAGGGCGACAATGCGGTCGGCCTCGTCACAGATCAGGCGGGTCAGAATACGGTCTTCCTCCCCCGCGTTCTGTTCCAACAATTGCGCCGCGCCACGAATGCCCGATAGCGGGTTCTTGACCTCGTGCGCCAACAGATGCGCCATCGCGGTGACCGAGCGCGCGACGTTGCGGTGGGACAATTGCTGGCCGATCTTTTTCGCGATCGAGTGCTCGTGCATGGACAGCACCACCCACCGCGCATCGTCGAACACCGGCGCCACCTGCACCGTCATGTTGCGGGGGCCGGTGCGCGGCGTATCCAATTCGACACCGTGTTCGGAATAGCGGCAGTGGTCCTGGCGACACTGGTCGATCAGGCCATAGGCTGGACTGTCCTGCGGCACGAAATCGCCCAACGGCTCGCCGAGCATGTGCGAACCGCCGGTTTCGAACAGCGACTCACCGGCGGCATTGACGTAAACGATGCGGTTGTAGCTATCCACCGCGACCACTGCCTCGGGCAGCGCGTAAAGGAGACTCAGCGTCTCCTCCACGGACAGCGCGTCGGTCTTCCGGGGCTTTCCAGATTTCGCGACATGGGACTTCCCGAACATCGACATCAGGCGGCTAGACTCCTTGGATCGCGGGCATTCACCCGGAAAAGTTCGGCGATCAACGCCTTGGTCTCGGCAACGGTTTCAGCCGCGAATACCTTGCCGCGAAAGACCCCGGCCCCATCCAGGCCGCGGATCGCCCAGGCGATGTGCTTGCGGGCGGCCTTCAATCCGGCATCCGTTCCATATTCCAACAGCATCAGGTCGAGATGCTCACCCAATATTTCTTCCTGTTCGACCAGTCCGGGGGGCGATGGCATAACCCCATCCCGCAATCCCGCAGCAATCCGGCCAACCAGCCAGGGACGGCCACACGCGGCCCGTCCGACCATCACGCCCGCTGCGCCGGATTCCGCCAGGGCGCACCGCGCCGTGATGTCATCGACGATATCGCCGTTAACGAGCACCGGCACCGATACCGCCTCGACCACCGCGCGCACCGCACGCCAATCGGCGGCCCCCGCATAAAGCTGTTGCCGCGTCCGCCCGTGCACCGTCACCAGACGGGCCCCCGCCGCCTCCGCCAGGGAGGCCAGACGCGGCGCGTTGATCGTCGCGGCATCCCACCCCAGCCGCATTTTCACCGTCACCGGCAGATCCACGGCACGGACTACGGCTTCGACGATGCGGGCGGCCTTGGCCTCGTCCCGCATCAACACGGCGCCACCGCCGGTCTTCGCGATCTTTTTCGCCGGACATCCCATATTGAGATCGATCGCCGCCGCGCCGGCTCCTTCGGCGATGCGCGCCGCCTCGGCCAGTATCGCGGAGTCGCCACCAACAATTTGCACGACCAGGGGAAATTCCCCGGCGAAGTCCAAGCTCCGCCGCATGCGCCCCCCCGCATGCCGCAGCAGACTGCTCGCGAACATTTCCGAGGCCAGCAACGGCGCGCCGAAGCGCCGCGCCAAACGCCGAAACGGCGCATCGCTAACCCCGGACATCGGGGCCAGCATCACTGGCGGAGCGCAGGTGATGGTGCCTATGGTAAAAGACATGGCTCTCTATACCGAATTTCTGCCGTATTCCACCCAAACCATGCCTTATATTCAAGCAAATTCCGCGTTCCAGTGACCATTTTTTAGCCATGCCTGGACGGTAATCAAAACACTCCGATCGAATTGCCTATCGCGCATGCACCAACGGCCGTCCACACCGTTCCGCGCAACGGTGTGGATGTATTCATGGCGGAACCGAAGAAACCGCGATACCGTGAGGCGTCGTTTGGCACCTTGGACGAGGGAACTGGATGAAACGGTGTGTGGCTTTGGTCGTCGCGGCAGGCCGCAGCGAACGGTTCGGCGGGGATATTCCGAAACAGTACAAAACCTTGGGCGACTCCCCATTGTTGCGCCAGACGCTGGGGCGCCTGTCCGCGCACCCCGATATCACCGAGGTGCGGGCGGTCATTCACCCCAACGACCTGCGGCTCTATGAAGGCGCCGCCAAGGGGCTGGGGTTGGCCCCGCCGGTTCTCGGCGGGCAGGAGCGCCAGGACTCGGTGCGCATGGGGCTGGAGGTTCTGGCCACCGATCCGCCGGAACTGGTCCTGATCCACGACGGTGCGCGCCCTTTCGTCGGCGCCGGCGTCATCGATCGTATCCTGGACGCCCTGGAACACAGCGACGCCGCCATTCCAACCCTGCCGCTCTCCGACACCTTGAAGCGCTCCACCGATGGCAACGGTTGCGAAACCGTGGACCGCTACAATCTATGGCGCGCCCAGACGCCACAGGGGTTTCGTTTCCAGTCGATTCTTAAGGCACATCGTGACGCAGCGGGACTGGCCCTGACCGACGACGCCGCCGTCGCGGAACGCGCGGGATTGAGCGTTTCCCTGATCGAGGGAGAGGAACGCAACTTCAAAATCACCACGCCGCAAGACCTCCAGCGTGCCTGCGATCTCATTCGCGGCCCCCTGGAATGCCGCGTTGGATTCGGCATCGATGTTCATAAGCTTGGCGAAGGAAACTCTGCAACCCTCTGTGGCGTCGTCATCCCCCACGATCAAGGGTTGGAAGGACACTCCGACGCCGACGTCGCCTTGCATGCCCTCACCGATGCCCTGCTGGGAACCATCGCGGCGGGTGACATCGGACGGCATTTTCCGCCGTCCGAGGAACAATGGCGCGGCGCGGCTTCGGTTCTGTTCGTCAATCGCGCCGTCGCCTTGGTGCGGGCACGCGGCGCGCGGATCGTCCATGCCGACATCACCATCATGGGCGAAGCCCCGCGTGTCGGACCGCATCGCCGGATGATGACAACGCGCGTCGCCTCCCTGCTGGGAATCGACAGCGGCCATGTCGCGATCAAGGCGACGACCACGGAGCAACTGGGTTTCATCGGACGGCGCGAAGGCTTGGCCGCGCAGGCGGTGGTGACCATCCAGTGTCCGGCGACGACGACCTAACGCGGTAAGGTTTGCGCCGCGATCCAATCCAGGAACGGCGCGCTTCCCCCCACCAACGGCAACGCCACGATGCACAGGCATTCATAGCTGTGGATCGTGCGAATTGCTTCCTCCAGACGCAGCAACAGGGAGACGATGCGATCGGCCAGGATTCCCGCCTCGTCACGATCCTTTGCTGTGACATAAACAAGACAGAACGCCTGGGACGGCAACGACATAAGCTTCCCTCCTCCGGCACGCGATGCCGCATGGACAAGCGGCTTCTTCCCCGTTTACCATGCTCGGCGTGCCAACGCCAACCGCGCGACACGAGGTTTTCGCATGAACCGGTCAAGTCGTCAGACCAAGAAGTCGGCCCCATCGATAGGCGATGCGCAGGCATCCCCGACCCAGATCAAATGGCTGCATCGCGGGCTAACCCAGGCTGGCGGCAAATTGCCGCTTTTCGACGAAAGTGGGCGGCGCGTCAGCCATCGCACCGTTCAGCCCTGTCTCGATCATGGATGGGCCGAACCCTGGTTCATCAACCCCCTGATGCCGAATTGGCAGGTCTGTCGCCTGACCCAGGAGGGGCGCGCACTGGTTTCCAACGTCTCCGAAAAATCTCTTAACTGCAAATGCGGTTAAATGTAACGAAACCGTAACAATAACGCCGCGCAACCGCGCGGGCGAGTTGAATTCTCAAAATGACTTGGGGAAAATGGTCGGAGCGGCGGGATTCGAACCCACGACCCCCAGCACCCCATGCTGGTGCGCTACCAAACTGCGCCACGCTCCGACTCGGTGTCGCCCCACCGGAAAACAAGGGGGGTCGAACAAGGAGGCGCACTATAGACTGCCGCCTCCCGCCGCGCAAGCCGCCAAATGATGGTTTTTCAGACGGCTTCCGCGCCGCCGGTCACGGCGCATTCCAGGGTGATTTTCAGTGCCTCGAGAATCCGCACGGCGGCCTCGACCTCGGCCTTTTGTCCAACGGACAGGGCACCGTTTGGCAAGGTTGACCGATGCGGCATCGAAGCCTGCGGAAGATCCAGGGGCAAACCCGGTTCCCGCACCTCCGCCGATAACGGGTTGGCGGCAACGGAAACCTCCCCTGGCGAGGGCTCCCTCCCGGCGACGAAGGCGTCGGCTCCCTTCTCCGCCAGCAGCTTCTGCACGCCCTTGATGGTGAAGCCGTCGCCATAAAGCCGGTCCCGGATGGAGCGCAACAGCAGCACATCCTCCGGTCGGTAATAGCGCCGCCCGCCGCCGCGCCTCATCGGTTGGATCGCGGCGAAACGGGTTTCCCAGAAGCGCAAGACATGCTGCGGCACATTCAGATCGGCGGAGACCTCGCTGATCGTCCGGAACGCCGATTCGGACTTGTGTCCGCGCCGCGCGCCAGCATCCACGCCGTTGCTCGCCTGCCCCGTCGTCATTGCACCGCCTTCCTACGTCGAGTCCTCACGCGCCTTCGTTGATGCGCGCCTTCAGCAATTGCGAGGGCCGGAAAACCAGCACCTTACGGGGCAGAATCGGGACTTCCTCGCCGGTTTTGGGATTGCGACCGATGCGCTCCCCCTTGCTGCGGACGGAAAAACTACCGAACGAGGAAATCTTGACCACATCGCCCTTTGCCAGAGCAGTGGAAACCTCGTCCAGCACCATCTCCAGCAAATCGGCGGACTCATTACGAGACAACCCGACTTCCTGGTAGACCGCTTCGCTCAGATGCGCGCGGATAACCGTTTGCTCACTCATGCGAGCCTCCATTCTTAGCCAAGGAGAAAGCATATCAACCGCTAAAAAATGCCGCAATATCAAAATGGTGGCTCTGCCCCAGATTTCAAAAGGGGACGACATAAAAAACCGACCCTGAACGGGCCGGTTATCGTCTTCCGCCGGTTGCGGCAAGGCGCCATAAGCGCCGGGGATCAAAGCCGAATCAGGGCCGAACCCCAAGTGAATCCGCCACCCATGGCCTCCAACAGGATCAAGTGGCCGGGCTTGATTCGGCCGTCCTTAACCGCTGCATTCAAGGCCAGGGGAATCGACGCGGCGGAGGTGTTGGCGTGACGATCCAGGGTCATCACGATCCGGTCTTCGGGGATCCCCGCCTTCTTCGCGGTGCTTGCCAGGATGCGGCGATTCGCCTGATGCGGCACCATCCAGTCAAGATCGGCGCTGGAATACCCGTTGACGGAAAGCGCCTCATCGACCACCGCAACCAGTTTCGTCACCGCGTGCCGGAAGACTTCCTTGCCTTCCATATGAACGCATCCGACCGTCTTCGTCCGCGACGGCCCGCCATCCACATACAAAAGATCGCGGAAGCGCCCGTCGGCATGCAAGTGGGTGGAAAGGATGCCGGTATCGGTATTCTTGCCCTCGCCTTCTGCGGCGCGCAGCACCACGGCGCCCGCACCATCGCCGAACAGAACGCAGGTATCGCGATCGGTCCAATCGAGAATACGGGAAAAGGTCTCGGCGCCGATCACCAGGGCGGTCTTAATATCTCCGGAACGGATGAACTTATCGGCCGTCGCCAGGGCATACAGGAAGCCCGAACACACCGCCTGAACGTCGAAGGCGAAGCCGCCCAAAACCCCCAGGTTGGCCTGCACCTTGGCCGCAGTCGCCGGAAAGGTATCGTCCGGCGTGGTGGTGCCCAGCACGATCAGGTCGATCTCGTCCGGGGAGACCCCGGCATCTTCCATCGCCTTGACCGCAGCCGCCGTCGCCAGATCCGAGGTCAACTCACCCTCGGCGGCAATATGCCGCTGCCGAATACCGCTCCGTTCGACGATCCACTCGTCCGAAGTCTCGACGGTCTTTGCAAGGTCGTCATTGGTGACGATCCTTTGAGGCAGATACGCCCCCACGCCTATAAGGCGCGATCGAATAATGCTCATATAACTTGCACCTCAGCCGTGACGGATTGGGAGTGCAGCTTCGCGAGTTCGGCGTTGATCTGTTCGTTGAAACCGTGTCTGACCATGTCAACGGCGGTACCGATGGCGTTGGCAAAACCCAATCCATCGGTACCGCCGTGACTTTTGACGACAGTTCCGTTTAGGCCGAGGAACATTGCACCATTATAACGGCGAGGGTCGGTACGGTGGCGAACCCGGTTCATCGCCGGCCGCGCCAAAAGATATCCAAGCTGCGCGAGAATCGAACTTTTGAAGGCCTCCTTCAGGAAACGGCTCATCACCTTGGCCGTTCCTTCCATGGTCTTCAGCGCGACGTTGCCGGTGAAGCCATCGGTCACCACTACGTCAACGGTGCCGATACCGATATCGTCGCCTTCGACGAATCCGGAGAAATTCACCAGCCCCGCGTTCTCTCGCAAGATCTCAGCCGCTTCCTTCACCTCGTTGCGCCCCTTCTGCTCTTCTTCCCCAATGTTGAGAAGGCCAACCGTCGGCATATCCATATCCAACAGGCTGCACGCGAACAAGGTCCCCATGAGGGCGAATTCAACAAGGTTGTTGGCATTGCATTCGGTGTTGGCCCCAAGGTCCAACACCACGCTTTCCCCTCGCTGCGTCGGCATCAACGTGGCGATAGCGGGCCGGTCGATCCCTGGCAAAGTCCGTAAGCTCAACTTAGACATGGCCATCAGCGCGCCGGTGTTGCCCGCCGAAACCACGCCATCGGCCTGTCCGTCCTTTACGGCCTTGATTGCTTTGGCCATGCTGGAATTGCGTCCATTTCGCAACGCGACGGACGGCTTATCGTTATTGGTGACAATATCGGGGGCATGGCACAAGGTGACGATGTCACGAAGTCCCTTGTACCGCTTCTCCAGAAGCGGCTGCAACACGGCTTCATCGCCGAACAGCAAATAGCGCACGTCTGGATGACGCTTTCGGGCCAGGGAGATTCCGTCCAGGACGATGTCCGGCGCGTCATCTCCACCCATTCCATCCAGCGACAGCGTAATGGGTTTCGACACTAGACCCGTTCCCCTTGGTTTTCCTGGCGCCTAAAACGCTTAGGCGACCTGTTTCACCACTTCGCGGCCGTCGTACTGACCGCAAGAGGCGCAAACATGATGCGGACGCTTCAGCTCCCCGCAATTCGGGCACTCAACGTAAGACGAGGCCTTCAGCGCATGATGCGAGCGACGCATGTTGCGCTTCGAGGTGGACGTCTTTTTCTTTGGAACTGCCATGGCTCTCTCTCTTTTCCTTCTCGAAGGGTCCCATAGAAGGCCGGATTAATTAGACGAAATCGGCCCCCAGGGCAAGCCTTATACGCATCAGGGCCGCATCACGTTTCGTTACCATTCGCATCGTCCCGCCCAGAGCCGCGTAAAGCCTGCAAAACTGCGAAGGGATTGGTGGTTTTCGAGGAGGGTTCACGATCGGCGATAGGAACCGGCGGGGCTTGAAATTCCACGTTGGGACGGCGCGGATAGGGATCCAGCGCCAACGCCAGAATCTCCGCGATAGGAGCCCCCGCATCGGAAACGCCCCTGACAATGGGGTCCGGGACCTCTTCATCGTCGGGGTCGAGGTCGATCACCGCCTCTTCCGCCGCGTTGGCCCCGTTCTCGAGAAACAGTAACGACACCGGTTCGTCGATGATCTGTTCCACGGGCTCCAGACTAACCACGCAAGCCTGGGAGACACGGGCCCGCAAGCGTCCCTCCCCCCGCACCATCCGACCGCCCTCGTGCGCGGTCAGGGTCAAGTCGGCCGCCACCTCGTCGCAGGACAGAATCCCCAGGCGCACGGCCAATGCCGCGCATTCCTCCGCCGTCGCAACCAGGTTCACCGTCAATCCGTCGGCGGGGAGTTTCCGAACCGTGAACTTTCTTGAGAATTCTTCATTGATATTCATGATTCTAGAACCGGATCTTTATCCATTAACAGAAAACCGCGAAACACCGGAAAAGCCACCCCTCCGTCCAGGGACACGGCATCCGCTTGCGTCGCCAAGGCCACATCGGCGACCTCCATATAGCGCGCCAGAGCCGTCACCGCCAGCCCATCCGCATCCATATCGGCAAACATCGCGTCGAACAACGCGCCGACTCGCCGCTGCCAAAGTGCCTCGGACGCCGCCGTTGCCCCGACCGTGACGGGCTTGCGAAACCAAGCCAATTCCCATCCCCCCTTTCGCCTTCGGCTTTGCTGCTTTATATCGAACTCTAATCCTATATAGTGGCGTCACGAAGGGGATGGAGACGATACCCATGGACATCGACACTGTAAAATCCCGGATGCGCTTCGCCATCACGATTCTGGCTGTCGGCGTTGTTCTGTCCGGTTGCGGACCGCGCCTTTCCACCAGCGGAAACAAGCCATTGGCGGATGATCTGGCGCGGATCAAGCCCGGTGAACAGACGCGATCCCAAGTGCGTGAGATTTTGGGCTCTCCGTCCAGTCAGTCGCTCTACGGGCAAGAAACCTGGTTCTACATCAGCATGACCCAGGAAGCCGTAGCCTTCTTCGCACCCGAGGAAGTCGATCGCAGCGTCCTTTCGATCACCTTTGACGAACAGGGTGTCGTGCAGTCGATTTCCAATCTTGGCAAGGACGACGGCCAGGACGTGGCGTTGTCTGGAAAAAAGACTCCGACTGCGGGACACGACATGTCCATTGTCGAACAGATGATCGGAAATATCGGTCGTTTCAACTCGAAGATCGGCGACAACAAAAAGTAAAAGCCTCTCTTTCCCGCATAAAAAACGCCCCCGGAAATCCGGGGGCATTTTCGCATGGGCGATCGACCGCGATCAGGCGACCATCGCCAACAGCAGCAGCGCGACGATGTTGATGATCTTGATCATCGGATTGATCGCCGGGCCAGCGGTATCCTTGTAGGGATCGCCGACGGTATCGCCGGTCACCGCCGCCTTATGCGCGTCGGACCCCTTGCCACCGAAGTGACCGTCCTCGATGTACTTCTTGGCGTTATCCCAAGCACCACCACCCGAAGTCATCGACAGGGCGACGAACAGACCGGTCACGATGGTTCCCAGCAGCATCGCCCCCAGAGAGGTCAGCGCCGCCGCCTTGCCCGCAATCGGCCACATCACGAAGAACAGCGCCACCGGGGCCAACACCGGCAACATCGACGGAATCAGCATTTCCTTGATCGCCGCCTTGGTCAGCATGTCCACGGCACGGCTGTAATCCGGCTTCGCGGTGCCTTCCATGATGCCGGGGATTTCCTTGAACTGGCGACGGACTTCCTTGACCACCGCGCCAGCCGACCGGCCAACCGCCATCATCCCCATGGAACCGAACAGATACGGCAACAAACCGCCCAGAAACAGGCCAACCACGACAAAGGGGTCCTGCAACTGGAAGTTGACCTTAAGGCCTGGGAAATAATATTCCAAATCAGCAACATAGGCCGAGAACAGAACCAGCGCGGCCAGACCGGCGGAACCGATCGCGTACCCCTTGGTCACAGCCTTGGTGGTGTTGCCAACCGCGTCCAGGGCATCGGTGGTGACGCGCACGTCATCCGGCAGCCCAGCCATTTCGGCGATACCACCCGCGTTATCGGTCACCGGGCCATAGGCATCCAGCGCAACCACGATACCGGTCAGCGCCAGCATCGTGGTGGCGGCAACCGCGATTCCGAAGACGCCGGCCAACATGTAGGTGGAAATGATGCCGAAGCAGATCACCACCACCGGCAAGGCCGGTGCTTCCATGGAAACCGCCAGCCCCTGGATGACGTTGGTTCCGTGGCCGGTTTCGGAGGCCTTGGCAACCGAGGTCACCGGACGATGGCCGGTGCCGGTGTAGTACTCGCTGATCCAAACGATCAAGGCGGTAACAATCAAACCGATGATCGCGCACAGCACCAGCGCGCCGGAGGTCACGACGTCGCCGGACTTCAAGGTCAACTGCGTGGCGAAGCCGCCGAACAGAGCAACGATCGACAGGATCACCAACACCCCGGAAATCCCAGCGGAAGCGAAGAAGCCCTTATAGAGGGCGTTCATAATGTTGTTCGAGGGGCCAAGCTTGACGAAGAAGGTACCGGCAATCGAGGCCGCGATGCAAACGCCGCCGATCAGAAGCGGCAGAGCCATCATCTTGGTCTGAAACTCCGGGGCGAAGAAGATCGACGCCAACAGCATGGTGGCGACCACGGTGACCGCATAGGTTTCGAACAGATCGGCGGCCATGCCCGCGCAGTCGCCGACATTATCGCCGACGTTGTCGGCGATCACCGCCGGGTTGCGCGGATCGTCCTCGGGAATGCCTGCCTCGACCTTACCCACCAGATCGGCGCCAACATCGGCGCCCTTGGTGAAGATGCCGCCGCCCAGACGCGCGAAGATGGAAATCAGCGAAGCGCCAAAGGACAGACCGACCAGGGCCTCCATGATCCGACGCAAATCCTCGGCCGAGAAGGCATCGAAGACACCGCGCAGAACCAGGTAATAAATGGTGACGCCCAAAAGGCCCAGGCCCACCACCAGCATACCGGTGACCGCGCCGGATTTGAAGGCGATGTCAAGGGCCGGAGCCAAGCCGCCGGTCCGCGCCGCGTCGGCGGTGCGCACGTTGGCGCGAACCGAGACGTTCATGCCGATGTAGCCCGCCACGCCGGAAAGCACGGCGCCCAGGAAGAAGCCGACGGCGACGTGAAAGCCCAGAACGATCCCCAGCAGGATGCCGACCACGACGCCGACGCCCGCGATCGTCGTGTACTGCCGGTTGAGGTAGGCGGAGGCGCCTTCCTGAATCGCCGCGGCGATGTCCTGCATCCTTTCGTTTCCGGCCTCGGCATCGAGGATGGAGCGGATCGCCCAGGCGCCATAAGCCAGCGCCCCGACTCCGCAAAGGATGACAAAGATGTAAAGAGCAACCATAAAAGAGTTCTCCCGAAACGGACAATAGGCCACTGTCATGGACCGGGAACCCCGCCCACCGACACCGGACCTGAAGCTGGCGACGACCCACGCGGTCATCACCCTTGAAAAGCGCGCAAGATATTGCCCGAAAAACGCGTCGTCCGAAACCGGAAACGTCGGCTTGGATCAAGAAATAATCCCGGTTTTCAGAGGGTGCGGCTACATTTCGATATAGGACTGGAGCAAGACATCGATCACCGCATCCGTTCCCAGGATGTGGTGGGTGATTTGCATCAAGGACGCTTTAAGGCGCGGCAGGTCCATCCCCTCCCCCGTCGCATATTGCTTGGGAAACGCGGCATAGGCCAATTGAATGAAGGCGTTGCGCAAGCGCGGCAGCCCTTCTTGCACCGCGGCCAGGAACTCCGGCTTGACGACCAGAGTGACGGTGAAATGAACCTGTCGGTTGACGACACCATCAAGCACCACCGGAACATCAAGAGCGGTCATGTGCACCAGCGTTAGCTTGACGGGCTCCGGCGCCACCGGTTCCGGCGGTGGCGCCGGAGCCTCTGGAGCCTCTGGAGCAGCCAACCCCAGCATTCCCGGCATGAAGACGAATAGCCCGCCAGCTATGCCTGCCGCCAGCAAAAGCGCCGCGACGATGACAATAAGGATTCGTTTCATGATGTTTTTTTAGGTTCTCCGCCATGCCGGTGTCCGCCGGCACCAGAAACCGACCGCCGCTCTCCCGCGTCAATGCGAAACACCCCCCCCGCCCCCGCTTCGGCACGACCGATCACCGTCACCTGAACCCCGATCGCATCAAGCCGCGCCGCCAATCCGGCGAAATCCTCCGGCGCGACGGCAAACGCCAGTTCATAATCATCGCCGCCGGTCAGCACCCTTTCCCGCGCCTCGGGGCAAAGTTCCAGCCAGTGCCGCACCGGTTCGGACACGGGAACACGCAGCGGGTCGATGACGATGTCGAGGCCCGAGGCCTCGGCCAGATGCCGCAGATCGGCGAACAGACCGTCGGACACGTCCAACGCCCCATGCGCCGTTCCATTCAGCAGCAAACCCGCCGCCAACCTGGGCTGCGGCAGACGATAACGGTCCAGAAGATAGGCCCGGTCGGCATCGCTCAATCCCTCCGGCGCGTCGGACCGTTGCATGTCGAGCCCGAGCGCGGCGTCACCGATGGTTCCGGTGACCGCCACCACGTCGCCAACACGAACCCCATTGCGGCGCAGGACGCGCCCCCCCACCGCTTCACCGATCGCGGTGATCGACAGGGTCAGAGGACCCGGCGTCGCCACCACATCGCCACCCGCTAGCGCCAGACCGAATTCCCGCAGGTTTTCGCCCAACCCCTGGGCAAAGGCATCCAACCATGCCGCGTCCAGGCTCTCCGGCAGAGCACAGGTCATGAACACGACGCGGGGCTTGGACCCCATCGCCGCCAAATCGGACAGATTGACCCGCAGCGCCTTGGCGGCGATCAGGGCTGGCGGATCGTCGGCAAGGAAATGCACCCCGGCGACCAGGGCGTCCGCCGTCACCACCCAATCGCATCCAGGCGACGAGGCCAACACCGCCGCGTCGTCGGAAAGCGCGAAGGCTCCGGCCTCGGGCAGCGACAATGGACGAAAGAACTTGGAAATCAAACCGAATTCATCCCACGGCATCCCCGACCCTCCCGGCGTCAGGCGCCACAATCGGCGAGCTCGTCGTCGCGAATCCCCTTCGCCACGCGGTCCAGAACCGCATTCACCAATTTGGGTTCCGGCCCACCGAAAAAGGCGTGGGCGATGTCCACGTATTCCGAAATCACCACCTTCGGCGGCACATCCAGGCAATGGGACATTTCAAACACCCCGACCCGCAGGATCGAGGTCAGAATCGCCTCCAACCGGGCGGTGGTGCGTTCACCATCCAGGGCCGCGTTGATGACTTGGTCGATCTCTGCCTTGGACTCGACGGTGCCGCGCACCAGGGCCGTGAACACCCCCGGCTCCGGCGGCACCAAAGGCGCCAGAATTTCCTTTTCTCCGTCTTCCTGCAAGGCGCTGCCGCCCAGGCGATCGCTCAGAAAGTCCGACAACACATCGGTCAGGGGGCGGTTGGTGAACTCGGTCAGGTATAGGGCCTGAACCGCGCACAACCGCGCCGCGCTCAACCGAGAGCGGCGGCTGTAGACCTCTTTCTTGGGGCCGGTCATAAGTAATGTGGTTCCTTGGTTTCGGGGATGAACCAGCCTCCGGTCAGAGGCCGAGTTCCTTCTTTACCGCGATCATCCGGAGCGCGGCTTCGGCGGCGCGGCCACCGTGGTTGCCTTCCGAGACGCGCGCCCGCGACATCGCTAAGGCCTCTGTCGGGCAGGTCAGAATGCCGTTGCCGAGCGCCAGGGAATATTGCAGCGTCAACTGCTGCACGCCCGCCATCGCCTGGGTGCAAACGTGTTCGTAGTGGTCGGTCTCGCCCTTGATGGCACAGCCCAGCACGACATACCCGGCAAATCGCAGATCCGTTGCCCGCAATTCCATGGCACGCACCGCATAACGGATTACCGACGGAAGTTCCAGAATGCCGGGAACGATAATGCGTTTGTATCCGGTACCGTGACGGGTCAATGCCTCGACCGCGCCACGCACCAGTTCATCGGTGATGGCGTCGTAAAAACGGGCTTCGACGATCAAAAGGCGCGGTCCGCCACTCATTGTCCGTGTCCTCCGAAGGGGGGTGAGCCCACTCTACGCTTCATGTGCGTCCCGCACACAACACTCATCCACAATGTGGAGATCGTATCCGTCCAAACCAATAATAGTCTTGTGCGTATTGGACAACAGAATCATGTCGTGAATGCCAAGATCCAGAAGAATTTGCGCGCCAATGCCATAATCGCGCAATTCCGTCTCGTCCACACCCCCCGCTCGGGCTACGGCGGCGCTGCTCCACGAAGTCGGCGATGGGTTGCGAATCAGAACGACCACGCCACGCCCGAAATCGGCGATCTGACGCATCGACCGCGCCAGCACCCCTTGGTGTCCGTGCAGGGTATCGCCCAGAATATCCTCGAACACGTTCAGCGCATGCATCCGCACCAGCGGCGCCGCCGTGCCCGGCACCTCGCCCTTGACCAGGGCGACGTGTTCGCCCGCGCTCAGGGAATCGAGATAGACCCGGACCTTCCACTCGCCACCGAATTCCGAATGCAAGGTGGTTTCGGCACGCAGCGAAACCAGGCGCTCGATGCGCCGGCGATAGGCGATCAGATCGCGGATCTGGCCGATTTTCAGCCCATGTTCCTTCGCGAAGGGAATCAGATCGGGCAACCGCGCCATGCTGCCGTCGTCGTTCATGATTTCGCAGATCACCGCCGAAGGCTGCATTCCCGCCAGCCGCGCTAGATCGACGCTGGCCTCGGTATGCCCGGTGCGCACCAGAACCCCGCCGTCGCGCGCCATCAGCGGAAACGTATGCCCCGGCGTCACGATGTCGGAGGCGACGCACTTGGGATCGATCGCGGTGGCGATGGTCAACGCACGATCGGCAGCGGAAATGCCCGTGGTAATCCCCTCCGCCGCCTCGATGCTGACGGTGAACGCGGTGGAATGGCGCGACAGATTCCGCGCGGCCATCAGCGGCAACCCCAAGGCCTCCACCCGCGCCCGATCCAACGCCAGACAGATCAAGCCACGTCCGTGTTTGGCCATGAAATTCACGGCCTGCGCCGTACAGGCTTGCGCCGGAATGATCAGGTCGCCTTCGTTCTCGCGATTTTCGTCATCGACCAGAATGAACATCCGCCCGGCGCGCGCCTCGGCGATAATTTCCTCGATCGAGACGAGGGGAGAAACCGCTGCCATGCCCGATTACTCCCGTTCCAGCAGGCGTGCGACGTAGCGTGCCAGCATGTCGATTTCCAGGTTGACCTTCGTCCCCGGTCGATAATCACCGAACAGCGTCATCTGTTGAGTATGCGGAATGATATTGACGCCAAAGGTGTCGCCCGCCACTTCGTTGACGGTCAGGGAAACTCCATCGACGGCGACCGACCCCTTGGGCGCCATGAAATTTTTCAAGGTCGCGGGAACCCGGAAGACAAAGCGCTTGGACTCGCCCTCGTCACGCACCGAAACCACCTCGCCAACGCCATCGACATGCCCGGAAACGATGTGCCCACCCAATTCGTCGCCAACCTTCAGGGCCCGTTCCAGATTCATGCGGGCGCCAACCGTCCATCCGGCCAGGGTGGTCTTCGACAAGGTCTCGCCCGAGGCCTGCGCCACGAACCAGTCGCCGCCGGTTTCGATCACCGTCAGACAAACGCCGGAACAGGCGATCGATGCGCCAATGTCCACCGTCGCCATGTCATAGCGGGTCTGAATCTCGAAACGGGTATCGCCGTCTTTAGCAATGCCCCGCACCACGCCGACATCGGTGACAATTCCGGTAAACATCTGTTTTCTCCCTGCTTCATCGGCGCCCGATGGGACCGAGGCGCGCATCCGTCAGAACTTCCGTTGGTAGACTTCAAGCACGTCGCTGTCCAGCGCGATGCGGCTTTGCAGCGAAAAACGCGGTGCGCAGGCCAGTTCGCCGCAACCGAACCCACCCACCCCGGCCAGACCGTCGCCGCCGATCAGCGCGGGCGCGCGGAACCAAGCCAGCGCATCGACCGCATCGGCCTTAACGAAGGCGGCGTTCAAGATCGACCCGGCCTCCACCAGCAACCGGGTCAGCCCCTCGTCGCCCAGACGCGCCAGCAAAGCCGGAATAGCCGGCCTGCCACCGGCATCCGCCGCGACCTCCAGACAGCGCACGCCCCGCGTCTTCAGCCTTTCGGATTGAATCGGATCCATCCGCCCCGAAATCAGCCACACCGGAGCCTCCTCCGACGAGGTATCCCAAATTTGCGCACCCTCGGGAACCGGGGAACGCCCCTCCACCACGATGCGTGCCGGTTGACGACCATCCATACCCGGCAGGCGCACCGTCAACAGCGGGTCGTCGGCGGCCAGGGTTCCGGCGCCGGTCAGAATCGCATCGGCCTCGGCGCGCAGACGATGCCCCTCGGCCCGCGCCCGTTCACCAGTGATCCAACGACTTTTGCCGGATTGGGTGGCGGTGCGCCCGTCCAGGGTCGAGGCGATCTTCATTATGACCAGGGGCCGTCCACGCTCGACGCGGCTGAAGAAGCCCGCGTTCAGAGCCCGCGCCTCCTCCGCCAGAAGACCAAATTCGACCTCGACCCCGGCGTCGCGGAGACGTTTCAGGCCGCGTCCGTTGACCCGCAGATCAGGATCGCCGCAGGCCACCACGGCACGCGCGATTCCGGCAGTGATCAAGGCATCGGCGCAGGGCGGCGTCTTTCCATGATGGCTACACGGTTCCAGGCTGACATAGGCGGTAGCGCCCCGCGCCGCGCCGCCGGCACGATCCAGGGCGACGCGTTCGGCATGCGGACGTCCACCGGGTTGGGTCCACCCCTCCCCGACCACCACGCCATTCCGAACCAGAACGCAACCGACCGCCGGATTTGGCCACACCCGCCCCAGCCCCCGCCGCGCCAAGGCCAGCGCGTGGCGCATGAAACGGCGGTCGAGATCAGCTGCCAAAGGGGTGTTCTTGTTCACCGATTTTCCCAACAAGTTCTTCGAAGTCACTGACTTCTCGGAAGTTCTTGTAAACGGAAGCGAACCGGATATAGGCCACGGGATCAAGGGACAACAGAGATTCCATGACCATTTCGCCAATCGCGTCGGAAGCGACCTCGGTCTCGCCGTAGGACTCCAAACGACGCTGGATCGAGGTCACCAATCGTTCGATCCGATCCGGGTCAACGGCGCGCTTACGCACCGCGACCTGGATCGATCGCGCCAGCTTGTCCCGGTCGAAGGGGGTGCGACGCCCGTCCTTCTTGACCACGATCAGTTCGCGGATCTGCACCCGTTCGAAGGTGGTGAAGCGCGAGCCGCAAGCCGGGCAGGAGCGACGGCGACGAATCGCCGCGTTATCCTCCGTCGGACGCGAGTCCTTGACCTGCGTATCGTCGTTTCCGCAAAACGGACAACGCATGCTTCTCTCCCCCTTGGTTCTCGGGCCGTTCCGCTTCGATCAGCCGACGTAGGACAGGTCGGGATAGATCGGGAATTTCGCCAACAGGGTTTCGACCTCGGCGCGTACCCGCGCCTCGACCATCGAATCCCCGTCCGGGTTCTGATGCAGAACCTCCAACACGTCGCAAATCAGGTTCCCCACCTTCTGGAACTCCGCGACACCGAACCCGCGCGAAGTCGCGGCCGGGGTCCCCAAGCGAATCCCCGAGGTCACCGTCGGCTTTTCTGGATCGAACGGAATGCCGTTCTTGTTGCAGGTGATGGCCGCGCGTTCCAAAGCCTTTTCGGCGACGTTGCCGGTCAGCTTCATCGGCCGCAGATCGACCAGCATCAGGTGCGTGTCGGTGCCGCCGGAAACCAGATCCAACCCCCGCGCCTTCAACACGTCGCCCAGGGTCTTGGCATTGTCCACAACCTGTTTGCCATAGGCCCTGAAGGCCGGAGACAGCGCCTCGCCGAAGGCCACCGCCTTGGCGGCGATCACATGCATCAGAGGCCCACCCTGCGAACCCGGGAAAATCGCCGAATTGATCTTCTTGGCAAGGTCGGGGTCGTTGGTCAGAATCATGCCGCCGCGCGGACCGCGCAGGGTCTTGTGGGTGGTGGTGGTGACGACATGGGCATGGACAAGCGGGTTGGGATGAACCCCCGCCGCCACCAGACCCGCGAAGTGGGCCATGTCAACCATGAACACCGCGCCGACTTCGTCGGCAATGGCACGGAATGCCGCGAAGTCGATCATCCGCGGATAGGCGGAACCACCGGTGATGATCAGTTTCGGCTTGTGCCGGCGCGCCATCGCCGCCACCACATCCATGTCGATACGATGATCGTCGGGCCGCACCCCGTACTGCACGGCGTTAAACCATTTTCCAGAAACCGCGGGCGCCGCTCCATGGGTCAAATGCCCGCCGGCATCCAGCGATAGCCCCATGATGGTATCGCCGGGTTTCACGGTGGCCAGAAGCACGGCAAAGTTCGCCTGCGCGCCGGAATGCGGCTGCACGTTGGCAAAATCGGCCCCAAACAGAGCCTTGGCACGGTCCATCGCCAATTGCTCGGCGACATCGACGAATTCGCAACCACCATAATAACGTTTGGCGACGTAGCCCTCGGCATACTTGTTGGTCAGCACCGACCCCTGCGCCTCCAACACCGCGCGGGAAACGATGTTTTCCGAGGCGATCAGTTCGATCTGCCCCTGTTGCCGGGTGAGCTCGCGCTCAAGGGCGGCGGCAAGATCGGGGTCGCTTGCGGCAAGGGAAGTAGAGAAGAAACCGCCAGTCTGAAGCATGCGAATAACCTTTCCTTCGTCAAACGGCCGAGCCTGCCCACGGGCGGCTCAGTCCTTGGAGCCAAGCTTGTCAACGCGCCGTTGATGACGCCCGCCTTCGAACGGGGTCTCCAGGAACAGGCGCAAGCAATCCTTTGCAACCTCGTCGCCGATGGTGCGCCCGCCGAAAACCAGGACATTGGCGGCGTTGTGCTGACGGCTCAGCCGCGCGCCAAAGGCGTCATGCACCAAGGCGGCGCGAACATGGGGGTAACGATTGGCGGCAATGCTGATGCCGATGCCGGTGCCACAGATCAGGATGCCGCAAGAGGCCTCGTCCTTCGCCAGGGCTTCGGCCATGCGCGCCGCGAAATCCGGATAATCGACGGACGCGTCATCATGGGTGCCAAGATCCAGAACGGTGCGTCCGGCGGCGACCAAGACGTCCTTAAGCACGGACTTCAAGGCGAAACCACCATGATCGCTGGCCAGCGCCACCACGCCCGAAGTATCGGTCGCCCGAATGCGCTCCACCACCCTACCCTCCCGCCGATGCTTTGCCATGGAAACAAAAAACCGCCCGATTTCTTCTCCACGAAAGATCGGCTCGCCGGATTTGGATACCATATGTTGTGGCCAAATGCCAGAGAACTCGCGAAAAACACTTCGGAGCGATATTTTGAACACAGACCCTAGCGAATCGCAGGGACGTCAACCATCTAGACGTTATACGGACAGACTGAATCAATTCAGGGTAGTTTCGCACCCGTGCTTAATTTGTATTCATACACAATCGATGTATGGCGAAGCCACATTCAACCACCCGTTTAAGTTTCTTGGCTGAACAAGGGGTTTCACGAGGCCATCGAATCCCACTGTTGAGTGGGTAATATTTTCATACTAAACTGGATAGACTGGATGAATATTCTGATTTGCCCTAAATACAATTGACACCTATTCGGAAGGATGACATTTTTTCGCGTCGCCCGTTTAAACGTTGTGGAGTTCAAACATCATGTCCGGCACGTCCAACGAAAAACCGCAGAAAGACGACGTGATGAAGATGGCGGTGGACATTGTCTCGGCCTACGTCAGCAATAACCCGCTTCCGTCCGCCCAGATCACCGAGGTTATCCGCTCGGTCTTCGGCACGCTCGATTCCCTGAACAGCGTCGGCGCGGATGTCCGTGAAGAGGCCCCCAAGCCCGCCGTCCCCGTCAAGAAATCCGTTACGCCGGACTTCCTGATCTGCCTGGAGGATGGAAAGAAGCTGAAGATGCTGAAGCGCCACCTCCGCACGAACTACGGCATGACGCCCGACGAATACAAGGCCAAGTGGGGATTGCCCGCCGATTATCCGATCGTCGCCCCCAACTACGCGGCGCAGCGTTCCGAATTCGCCAAGAAGATCGGTCTCGGTCGCAAAAGCCGGGTTTAAAACAACCTTTTCCGCTCTTCCAACTTCCGTGGGCGATCGGAAACGATGGGCAGAGGAAACGGCGGGCTTCCAGCGGAACCACACGGTGGGCGGACCATATCACCAGGGTGTTGAAGAAGTCAGAGTGGCTCGCAGACGAAGCCTGATTCATCGCTGCCATGGATGTAGATGTGGCCAACCAATCGGCCAGCAGTGCCGAGGGCGACCCATCCTCTCCCGCAAGCAATATCGGCGTCGTTGTGGCCTTCCCACGAGAATTCGGCGCAGACGGCACCATCCCGGCTCCCGTAACGCACGTCGAGCCATCTCTTGACCGCGCCGAACACCCGTTCGCCATCAGAGGCGCCACCAAAGGTAATGTGGGCGGGCTCCAGAAGGTCGAGATGATCATCTGGCCAAGTGTCCATCTCGACGCTGCTCCAGCGGCCTTCGAAGACTTTGGCAAAGGCGGGCGGGCGCTTCATGTGGGCATCTCCCCTGCCAGCAGTTTGGGTGGTCGCAGCAGATTGTAGGCGGCTGCCGAGAAGGCGAATGCCCAATCCACCTTATTAAGGCCGCGCAGTTTGGTTTTCCGCATCCCTGCGACTGTCTTGATCCAGCCAAAGGCTTCCTCGATCCGCTTGCGGATGCGCATGGAGGCGGTATGGCCGGGATGGCGGGTGGTGCGCTTATCTATGGCCGAGCGACGTCGGCTAGTGTTCTGCGCCACGTGAGGACGCACGTTGAGCGTCCGTGGTTCCTCGACAAAATCGGCGGCATCGTAGCCGCAGTCGGCACCCAACGTAATTGCGCGCGGTCGGTCGCCCAGGGGCTCGATCATGTCCAGTGCCGCCAACCGTTCAGCGTGACCCGATGCGCGGGTTAGCCGGGTGTCCACGATCAAGCCCGAACGGTTTTCCATCAGCCCATGACCGATAAAGCACAGCTTAGCCTCCATGCCTGCCCCCTTGCGGTAGAGCATGGCATCGGGATCGGTGGTGCTCTTGTGAGTATCGTTGGATCGTTTCTCGCCGCGAAAATCGACCGAGGGGTTGCGACCACCGCCTTCACCGCCATCGCCCTCAGCGGCCTTCGGTCTGAAGCTCTTCATTGAGGCCCACGCTTCGATCAGCGTGCCGTCGACGCTGAAATGCTCGCTCGACAGTAGCCGTTTGATCCGGGGTTGGACCAACACTGCCGCCAGGAATTTTGCGGCGATGTCCCCTTCCAGCAGCCGGTCGCGGTTCTTGGAGAATGTGGAATGGTCCCAGGCCGGGTCATCTACCCCGAGACCGACGAACCAACGGAACAGCAGATCAAAGTCCAGGCGCTCCATCAATTGGCGTTCCGAACGGATCGAGTAGAACACCTGCAACAGCATGGCCCGCAGCAGCTTCTCCGGTGGAACCGACGGCCGACCCATTCCCGAGTAGAGCGCTGCAAAGTCGCCCGACAACGCCGCTAGTGCCGTATTGGTCATCTCCCGGATCGTCCGCAGCGGGTGGTCCATGCGCACCCGCGTCTCCAGGTCAACGCAGGAGAACAAGTCTCCAGATCGCTTGTCTGTTCCGTGCATCATTCCCTCAGCAACAAGCCACTACCGAGATTGAATTATGCCGATACCAGCCATGCCACCGATTTTTCAACACCCTGCTAGTTACCTGGCGATCTGGCGGGTGATACAGGCCATCAGCTCGGTCGATGTGACCGGCTTTTGCAACCATTCCGAAATCTCCAGCCCCTCGCGCGCCGCTTCCAGGCTTTCGTCGGCATAACCGGTCAGCATCACCACCGGCGCGACCACACCCCGCGCCCGCGCCCGTGCCCGATGCACGAAGTCCAGACCATCGCCGTCTCCCAGACGCCAATCCACCAGGATCAGATCGAACCGACGGACCTCTGCCTTTTCCAACCCCTCGGCCACCGAAGCCGCCAGTTCGACGGCGCCAACGCCAATTGCCTTCAGAATCGCCCTCAGCACGTTGGCGAAGGGCTTGCTGTCTTCCACCGCCAGGATGTTCAGGGTTTTCCAGTCAACCTTGGCGGCGGCATCCTCGCCCACCATCAGACCGGCGTAATCGACACCCTCGGCCGCCGTCACCGACTCCAGATTGGCCGGCAGGTAGGGTTTGATCGCCATGTCGTGCAGCAGGACGTGGTCCATCAGCCAGTCGCTGAGGAAATCCATGAGGTCACCGACCTCCGCCCGACCCGGATTGGCACGAAACGCATCGAACAGGCGCTTGGCTTCCTTGGTCAAGACCGCATGCCGAGCACGGTGTTCGCCAATATCGGGGTAATGGGCGGCGAACTGGGCGCGTTCCTCGCGCGCGAAGTGGTAGTGCGTGTAATCCACCAACGCCGACAGAATGCCGCCAATATCGGCAAGATTGCCATCGGAGCGCGAGGCCTCGTTCATCCGGTTCAAAAGATCGACCAGAATCTTATGATCCGCATCGATAAACGGCACCCCCAGTTCGAAACGGCTAGACCACTGAATCAATGCCATTTCTTTCTCCCGCTCCGTGCGCCACGACTATTCAGAAGACATCAAAACCACCCCCGCATCAAAAGGTTTCGATACGGCGCAGGGCTTCGCGCACCTTGTCGCGTTGCAGCAGCGCCTCGGCCCGCTTGTCACGCTGTTCGGCGACGATCTCGGCCGGGGCGGAGGCGACGAACTTCTCGTTGGCAAGCTTCTTGTCGAAACGATCCACTTCGCTGTCGAGTCGCTTAAGTTCCTTGTCCAGACGCGCCTTTTCCTGCGCGATGTCGATCACCCCGGCCAACGGGATCAGCAACGTCGCCGAGCCCAGAACCACCTGCATCGCCCCCTTCACGGTTTCGCCCGCCGGAACGTCGGCGATCGCCTCGACCCGGGCCAGCCGTTCGATCACCGGCGCATAGGTGGACAAACGGCGACGTGCCGCTTCGTCCGCATCCTGCACCAGCAGACGCGTCTTCGCGGCCGGAGGCACGTTGACTTCGGACCGGGCCGAACGGATCGCCGTGATCAGCGCCACCACCCAATCCACATCCGCCGTCGCCACCGTGTCCGCGGCACCGAAGCTGGGCCAGGATTCGACGATCAACTGACCGCGTGGCGAAATCGCGGTCTTCGCCCACAGCTCTTCGGTGATATAGGGCATGAAGGGATGCAAAAGCTTCAGGGTCTCGTCCAGAACCCAGGCCGCCGTGGCGCGGGTTTCCGCCTGCAACGCCGCGTCGTCCCCCATCAGCAACGGTTTGGCGATTTCCAGATACCAATCGCAGAAGGTCCCCCAGACGAACTGATAGACCGCGCCCGCCGCCTCGTTGAACTTATAGTCCTCCAACGCCACGGTAACCTCGGACGCGGCGGCGGCCAGCTTCCCGACCACCCAGCGATTGACCGCGTGCGACGCCGCGTCCGGCTGGAAGCGCGGATCCAAACGACACTCGTTCATTTCGCAAAAACGCGCCGCGTTCCACAGCTTGGTCGCGAAGTTGCGATACCCCTGCACGCGATTTTCCGACATCTTGATGTCGCGACCCTGCGCCGCCATCGCCGCCAGGGTAAAGCGCAGCGCATCCGCGCCATAGGTTTCGATCAAACCCAGCGGATCGATGACGTTGCCCTTGGACTTCGACATCTTCTGGCCCTTTTCGTCACGGACCAGGGCATGGATGTAGACGGTCTTGAACGGCACCTCGCCCATGAAGCGCAGGCCCATCATCATCATTCGCGCCACCCAGAAGAAGATGATGTCGAAGCCGGTGACCAGAACGTCGGTCGGGTAATAGCGCGCCAGTTCCGGCGTTTCGTTGGGCCAGCCCAGGGTCAAGAACGGCCACAAGGCCGAGGAAAACCACGTATCCAGAACGTCGGGGTCGCGAATCAGGGCGATGTCGTCCTTGCCGTAATGGCGTTTCGCGGCGGCAACCGCCTCGTCCTCGGTCATTTCGACAAAGAAGGTGCCGTCCGGGCCGTACCACGCGGGCACCTGGTGCCCCCACCAGATCTGACGCGAGATGCACCACGGCTGAATGTTGCGCATCCATTCGAAATAGGTCTTCGACCAGGATTCCGGCACGAACTTGATCCGCCCGTCCTCGACCGCCGCGATCGCATCCTTGGCCAGCTCGGTCGCATCGACGAACCACTGGTCGGTCAGCCAGGGTTCGATGACCACGCCGGAGCGATCGCCGAACGGCTGCGTCATCGGGTTTTCCTCGATCTTCTCCAGCAGGCCAAGGGCCTCCAGATCGGCAACTACACGATCGCGCGCGACGAAACGATCCAAACCGCGATAGGCTTCCGGCACAGCCTCGTTCAGTTTGGCGTCGCGATCCAGCACGTTGATCGGCGGCAGATTGTGCCGCTTGCCAACCTCGAAGTCGTTGAAATCATGGGCGGGCGTGATCTTGACCGCGCCGGTTCCCTTTTCCGGATCGGCATAGTCGTCGCCAACGATCGGAATCTCGCGCCCGACCAGGGGCAGCACCACGGTCTTGCCGATCAGGTGCTGGTAACGTTCGTCCGCCGGATTCACGGCGACGCCGGTATCGCCCAGTATGGTTTCCGGGCGCGTCGTCGCCACCGTCAGGAAGACGCCGTCGCTGTCCTTCACCGGGTACTTGAAGTACCACATCTTGCCCTTGAGCTCGCGCTGTTCGACTTCCAGGTCGGAAATTGCGGTGTGCAGTTTCGGGTCCCAATTGACGAGGCGCTTGTCGCGATAGATCAGACTATCCTTGTACAAAGAGACGAACGCCTTCCTGACCGCGAGGTCGAGACCTTCATCCATGGTGAAACGTTCGCGCGGCCAATCCAGCGATGCGCCCAGACGACGCAGCTGGCGGGTGATGGTCCCGCCGGATTCCGCCTTCCACTGCCAAACCCGTTCGATGAACTTGGCGCGCCCCAGATCGTGACGGGTCAGTGCCTGCGCCGCCAACTGGCGTTCCACCACCATTTGAGTGGCGATGCCGGCATGGTCGGTTCCCGGCTGCCACAAGGCATCTCGTCCATTCATGCGGCGATAGCGGATCAGAATATCCTGCAGCGAAAAGGTCAGGGCATGGCCCATGTGCAGGCTGCCGGTGACGTTCGGCGGCGGGATCATGATGCAGAACGGCGGCTTGTCGCTGGACGGGTCGGCGACGAATACGCCCGACTCCTCCCACTGCCGATAGAGACGGTCTTCGATCTCGGCGGGGGCGTATGTCTTATCCAGCATCTCAAGGCCTCATTCTGACGACGGCAAAGAACCGCGCTCGCGGAAAACGGCTCTCCGCGCGGGTCCGGTCCATCTGTGTAGAAAAAGTTGACAGCGGGCGCAAGACGCCCGCTGCTGCGGAATTCAAAAAACCGTCGAAAACCTATTTTATCGGACCGATACGGTTGACGATGTGTTCGACCTCGCTTTCGACGATGCGTTCGACGATGCGGGGCATGTTCTCGTCCAGCCACGCCTTAAGAACCGGGTAAAGAAGCTCGCGCACCAATTCCTCAAGCGTCACCCCCAACTGACCGGTCCCCAAGTTGCGCTGCGCCAGAACACTGGCCAAGCTGGCGAAAGCCTGCTCGGAAACATCCTGGGTGGTGCGCTCCAGCAACACGTCGGGGTTTTCGTTCATCGGATCGGGATCCGGCTGCATTTCGAAAATCGGGCGGGCCTCCGACTCGGGCGGAGGAATTTTCTCCTCTTCCTCGAAATCCGGCTCCGGTTCGGGCTCGGGTTCCGGCACAAGCGGTTCCATGCTCATGTCATCGGTCAGATCGAGCACGTCATCCTCCGCCTCCACCACATCATCCGGCATCAGGGCGATAGGCTCGGGTTCCGGCTCGGGGACGGGCTCTGGCTTTGGCGGCGGAGGCGGTTCCTCGACTACGGGCGGCACCTTGGCGGGCTTCGGCGCGGCCTTGGGCGGCGCAGGCTCCGCAGCGGGGGCGATGTTCCCTCCCCTCTTTCCGTCATCCTCGGACAAAATCCGGCGAATGGAGGCCAGAATGTCCTCCATCGACGGTTCTTGCTGGCCCTTATCCTCGCTCATAGATGTCCCAGCCTCTACACATCCCACCCCAGGCCGACGCGGCCCCCCTGCCCGCACGTTGTACACATCCACCCATAACACAGGTTGTCCAAAAACTTAACGGATTTTGCGCGCGGGAAAAACCCACCCGCTTATTTGCGGGTTCCAACCCCTTCCCGCCCGTCATCGGAAAACACGCCGGTCCCGAACCAGGCCCCGGACGCTTCCTTATAATGCACCTTCGGATCGTAAAGCGGCGCGTCCAACCCCATGTCGGCGGCGGTCAGACGCCCGATCGCGGACAGAACCTGATACGAGGCCAGGGACTCGTTACGCTCCGCCTTGACCAGATTAACCCGGGCATCCAGCAGTTCCTGTTCCGCGTCAAGAACATCCAGAACCGTGCGGGAACCGACTTCCGCCTCGCGGCGCACGCCTTCCAGCGCGATTCCCGAAGCCCGCACTTCCTCGCGATAGGCGACGATCTGGGCACGGGCCGAGGTCAAGGACTCCCAGGAACTGGTGCCGCTTTCCACCACCTCGCGCTGCACCCGCTCCAGGGCCTTGCGGCTTTGCGCCGCCTGATCCTTGGCGGCACGCAAACGGGCATAAACGCCACCCGCCTCGTACAACGGCACGGTCAGGGTCGCCCCCACCGAATAGACCTTCATCTCGTCGTCGGAAGAGGACTGATCGTTCAACTGGGTGGCGCTGGCCACCAACTTGACCTCGGGCAACAATTCGCTGCGCACCACGCCAACCGCATCGTTCTTGGCCTGCACCGTGTAATCGGCGGCCTTAAGATCGGGGTTTACGGCCACGGCGTCCTTCAACAGAACCGAAAGATCCGACGGCAGGGCATCGGCCGACGGCACCCGGCTGATCGACTCCGGCGCCTTGCCAATCACCCGTTGGTAGACGGCACGGGACACCTGCAGATTGCCTTCCGCCGAAACCCGGTCGGCGCGGGCCTTGGACAGGCGCGCCTCGGACTGGGCAACGTCGGTACGGGTGATTTCGCCCACCGCGAAGCGATCGCGCGACGCCTCCAACTGGCGCTGCAAGACCTGTTCATTGCTGGTGGTCAGCTCGACCACCGCCATGTCGCGCCACACATCCAAATAGGAGGTCACCGCGCCCAGAAGCACCGTCTGTTCCACCGAATGCAATTTTTCGCGCTCGGCGAATACCTGATGCTCGGCCTGATCGACCGAGTTGACGGTGCGAAGCCCGGTGAAAATCGGCTGCGACAACGAGAAACCGGCGCTGCGATCCTGGCGCCAGACCGAACGCTGCTGCTCGCCGCGAATCCGATAGTCGTCGCGCTTCACCGAGGCGCCGTCGGCGGAAAAGGTCAGGGTCGGACGCCAGCCGCTCAACACCTGCGCCACTCCCTGATCGATGGAGCGCAGATAGGCGCGCTGTTCCAAAAGCTGAGGGTTGGAGGCATACGCCATGGCCAGGGCCTGGCCCAAGGTTTCGGCTTGCGCGGCACCGGCGGAAAACGCCGTCAAAAGGGCCACCAAGGCCACGCCGCCGGTCAGTCTATGGCTCATCATCGCCATCCATACTCCATTTCGACGATTGAACCGCCCCTCCCATGGGCGGAAGCGAATATTCCTCGCCCCCCCGACCAAAAACCCACTCCCCATCAGAGAGATAGGCCGCTCTACAACCGATGTCCAGCCACAGCGCTTCGGATTCGCGCGACTAGAAAACAAAGGCGGGTTCACGGGAAAATCCCGGCAACGTCGCGACGTTGGCCTCGAACTCGATGCGGCGGCCGAAGACCCCGCCGCAGCGCGTTATCAAGGTGGCGCGACCAATCTCCTTTTCGCGCACCACCGCGACCAGACGTCCGCCTTCGTTCAATTGCGCGCGCAGGCCGTCGGGAACCCGTTCGACCGCGCCGTTGATGAAAATCACGTCATAGGGCCCCTGGTCGGGCAACCCCTGGGCAAGTTCGCCTTCTACCACGGCCGCGTTATCGACCCCCAGGCCAAGCAGGGTTTCCGCCGCCCAGTTGACGAGGATCGGCGCTTCTTCAAGCGCCACCACGCTGCTGGCCATTTTCCCCAGCACGGCCGTCGAATAGCCGGTGGCGCAACCAACGTCGAGAACCGCATCGGAGCGCTGTACCTTGGCCAACTGCAGCATGCGCGCCAACACCATCGGCTCCAGCAGGAAGCGACCGGGAGCGACCTCGATATCATCGTCGAGATAGGCGATTCCCTTGACCGGCGACGGCACGAACACCTCGCGCGGGACCGACCGCAAGGCCGAAATCACCAGAGAATCCGTCACCCGATTGGTGCGAACCTGGTTGTCCACCATGTTGCGGCGCGCCAGCTCAAAATCCATGCCCGTCATTTTCGCGACCTCGTCTTCCTGAACCCGTGGACCACAAACCGGAAACCGCCGGTTGGCCAGCCTTCCGCACCCATATAACGCCACCCCTGGCGACAGACAAACGGAAACGCCCCTTAAAGCGGCGCCCCCACCTCATCCAGAAAAAAGAACCTTGACCCCCGCCAAGCCTTCGCTTATACATCGCTGCCTCGTCGGGGCATCCTCCGTCGGGACGCGGGCGGAACACCCGCCCGTACCGCGCTTTTCCGGAGTAGCTCAGCGGTAGAGCAGCCGGCTGTTAACCGGCTGGTCGGGGGTTCGAATCCCTCCTCCGGAGCCAGCGCGGGCGCCATGCGCCGCGCGCAACGCGCCTTCCCCATGAGAGAATTTCCACCCGACCGCATTTGAACCGTGACCACTCGCGAATTGGTATTGATCTAAAGATTAAGTAGCTTTACCATTCATCGCGGATCAAATCAAGGGGACCCCATGGACGACCGTGAAACGTTCACCCTATCGACCATCCGGCACCTGATCCGGTTTGTCAATCTGTATGCGCGATCCGAGGCCATGCCAATCCGCGTCGAAGACGGAATCGCCGTGACGACACGCGAAGCCCACGCGATTCAAGCCATCGGCGACCGCGCGCCGATCAGCGTCAGCAAACTTGCCGCGCACTTCGGATTCACCAAAAGCGCTGCATCGCAGACCGTTGATCGCTTGAAGGAAAAAGGCTTCCTGGAAAAGGCCCCGGCCCCGCACAGCAACCGGGAGATTCACCTGACGCTCACCGACCTGGGATGGCGCGCTTATCGCGCTCACGCGCAATTCCACGGCGAGGACAGGACGCGCCTGCTGCGCT